>CAVVOB010000039.1:0-97084 GCA_963749655.1 Nitrospirota bacterium | reverse complement strand
TTGACCATGAGCGCATCGATCGTGGCGCCGATCTTCCCTATTCGTCTGTAGGCGTACACGCGATATTCGTTGTAGCGGAGGTCATTCTTTTCGCCGTTCATCCGATGATAGGCGAGGCCGGCACCGTTGCCTTCAGCGCCGGTGTAAGCGATTTTGGCGCCGTAATAGTCTGCGCTGCCCGCGATATCGTAGTTGTATTTTTTGTAGTCGGCCGAGACAATCGTCTTTCCGAAGGAAAGTGATACTTCCTCTCCGATCAGCGCGAGTTTTTCGTTCGGGTCAATGGATCCGGTGCCGGTGGACATGAGCTGGAAGGCGCTCATCGTCGTTCCCGTGAAGTAGTCTTTGTAGCTTGTATCCATGTACTGGGTGCGCAAGGTGAGGTTCTTGAAAGGGCCGAGCGTGAGGTACAGGGAGTTTTGGGCATTGGCAGAGGTGATCGCATTGTAGAGCATCGAGCCCAGGAGTTCCGCTTTGTCGATCGGCCGGAACCAGAGGTGAACCCCTTCTTCCTTCCGGAATTCCACATTGTCGTTTTTTTCCAGAAGGTAGGAAACGCCGATGCGGTACAGCCCGTTGCGGCCCTGGCCGATCCGGCCGCCATAAACGGAATCGCCTTTCCTGGTGTCGAAGTCCGTCTCCACGGGAATTCCACCGAAGGCTGATATACCGAAACCCAATTTGAGGTCTGTTCCCATGGACACACCGTCGACCTGTTCGGAGGTGATGCCCTGGTTGACAACAACCCGTCCGAGGTTCAGAAAGGTGTTGCTCTTCTTTCCCCGGCAGCCGAGGGAGGTAGGCGTACTGGAGGTCGCTTGCCTCGTTAGTATCCCCAAAGCTTTTTTCCTGCAGATCGAACCGGTACCATCCGCCGAAATGGAAAGTAATGTCATTACCGCCAAAATTCCCGGCCTCGAAATTTAGGTATTCGTAGAGAGGCAGCAGGCTTTTTGAGTCTACTGTTTCCCGGGCCTGCAGATAGGTCCGGGACTGACCGGAGACGTCGAGGGCCGATGCGACGGATGAAACTGAAAAAAACAGAATTAAGACAGGGGCAACTGCTCGATGAATACGCTTTTTCACATTCATAGAGGTGACGCTCCTTGACCAGAAAGTTAACCACAAAAATTGGTCAATATTATAGCGGAAGTCGGGGAATGTCAAGAAATTAATAATACTAAAGACCCACAATCAAGAAATGCACAACAGGTTTCATCGTGTCCCGGATACTGGCTCTTGTCGCGCGGTGTAAACGTGACACGAGTAGGTCGGCAAGGAGTGCGGTAACGATAATATCAGCAGGCAAGAACAGAAAGGCGGAAACCGCCGGAAGGCGCATGCATTTACGGGTACAGTTCGAGGAGCGAGGGAGGGATCAGGTTGGAGAAGGGGATGATGGCATTACGGGAAGTCAAATAAGACACGAAGTCCCCCTCGGTCGCTGATCGCCCTCTGAATAACTTGGTCTGAACCCCGCTTCCAGGACCCTGCATCTTCACATACTGAAGTGCCGTGCACGTCCAGTAATATGGAGCTTTTGATCCGCGATACGCCTCCACTGAACTCGCGTAACACTTCGAAGGGATGCCCTGTGTTGCCGTTTGACTTTCCCCGCAATATTGGGTAATCTGTCATTCGCTCTCCAGCATTCCAAAGGGCAGGAAAGAGGTTTCGAATGGAACAGTCACGCATCGTATTTACCCGCTTCAACGGAGACGGCAAGGAGATGTTCAACGACATCTATGCCATCGACGGGGACGGTAAAAATGAGACCCGGCTCACGATGAACCCGGGGGCGACGGGGGAATACAGCGACAATGCAGCGCCCCGCTACAGCAGGGACAAGACGATGATCGCCTTCGTGAGCACGAAGAACAACGCCAGAAAGCTGTACAATATATTCCTCATGGACCTGGCAACAAGGAAAACGGCCCAGGTCACGACCGGCGATCTCAACATAATCAGCGTTGACTGGGCGCCCGATGACAGCCGGTTCGTGTTCTCGGGCGCAGACGAGAAGGGGCTCCAGCAGGTGCATGTAGTGAACATGGACGGGTCGGGATTCAAGAGGCTCACCGAGGGGCCTTCGGAGCATATGACCCCGATGTGGTCGCCCCGCGGCGATCTGATCGCCTTCGCCGAGTTTTTTGCGCCGGGCTCCCAAACGTCCGTGCTCTGGGTCATGGACCCCGCAGGCAATAACAAGCGCAAGCTTACGACCGAAGAGGTGCTTCATGCGAACCCTTCCTGGTCGCCTGACGGCTCGTCGCTTATTTTCCGCTGCGATGCAGGCACGCCCCACCTCCGCAGGTTGAACGTGGATACGGGCGAGGTCTTTCAGTACGAGGCTCCTGCGCAGGGATTCGACTCGTCTCCTATCTGGGCCGGCAGGGAGATCGTGTTTTCCAGCAGCTGCGACTGGGAAGGCGCTGAATCGCTGGCAAGTCTCTACCGGATGTCCGATACCGGAAAGATTCTTCAGCGATTGACGAAGATGGAGGCTTTTGAATGTTGCGGTGATTGGTAAAAAAGCATGAACCTGCTGGTCGGATTCTAGCCGCGCTCGAAGAGTGTTCGTGCGGCAACCATTTTAATCATTGTGAAGAAAGGGACGCTATGAGTTCATCCGTAATCAAGAAATCGGTCTTTCTATTCATCGCTTCCCCCCTGCTTGCCTCTTGCAGCCGCGGGGGAGCAAAGATCGAAACAAAGAGGCCGAGAATAACCAAGCCGGCCGCAAAAGCGGAGCCGGTGCGCTCCGCGAAAATCGCTTCCGGTCCGACAGGGACCTGGCCTGACTACAACGGGGTCACACACTCCGGCGACCGCTGACGGTGCAAGCGCTGCCGCTCATTCTGCGAACGATACACTGCGTGAGACAGGATAAAGCCGGAAGAATTATCGAACCGACCCGGCGTCCCTGAACAGTAACGTCCCGGGACATAAAAGCGTCCCGCTGTTACGTCGAAGGCGCCGGGAAGCACGGAGTGTCTGAAGAAGCCGTTTCATCACCTGTTGTACAGCCACAGTGCAATCATCAGGAACGGAAATGTAATCGGAAAGGTGAAGAGCAGCGCAAACTCGAGCCTGACCGGAAAAATAATAAACACCTCTTTCAACAGCAGAAGGGCGCTCTTCACCTGGTTTCTGCTGATTCCGGTGATGAGCCCCCCGAGCCAGGACCTCATCTCATGCTCTGCTGCGATGATGCTGCGAAGGGCCCTTTCCGCCTCGTCCGACATGTCGGGACAGGCTTCGACGCAGGCTTGTCTCTGCGCCACCTCGGAAGCAAATCCCAGGCACGTGCGTCCGCACTTCTGACAATCGGTCTGCGGCAGTAAATCGAAGATCTGAAGATGCACAGTCATGTCAAACCTCCTCGTTCGTGATGCATGTCGGATAAACGGGTGTGTTCCAGAGCCCGCTTCGCTGTCGGTCTTCGAGTTTTCTTACGTGCCTGACTTTTAGCTGCGGAAAGTTGTGCACGGCCGAATCGCCGGTATTTGAATATAAGCATGACTTCGAAAAAAACGCAATATGGAGCCATGGGTATTTTAAGGGTATCTTCATAACATTGCATGAAGGAAACACAATAAGCTATTCCAATCGGGAAGAATCGTAACAGCCTAAAGTATGTCGTAACGACACAACCGCTGATAGCGGGTTCTCAATCCGGACAAGGAGGCGAAGCCATGGAATTGACCCTGGAGCAGTGCCGCTCTTTTTTGAAGGACACAGTGCGGCTGACCGTCGATTTCAGCGCAACAGACCAGAGCAGGGGGAAGGCGGCCCCGCCCATTCAGAAACCCGTTCCTCCCGGCGGAAAACTCATCGACCTCACTTCAGCCCATGACTGGAAAGGCATAGGCAATGTGGATATCACTACGGCCATTGCTGAGCGGGAGAGCCTCCGAAAGTTCACGCCGGAAGCGCTCACGGTCGACGAACTTTCGTTTCTGCTCTGGGCGACCCAGGGGATCAGGTCCGCGGCCTCGCCGTCGACGGCGTTCCGGACGGTCCCGTCGGCGGGCTGCCGCCACAGCTTCGAGACCTATCTATGCGCGATGAACGTCACAGGGCTTGCAAAGGGAATTTACCGGTATCTGCCGCTGGAGCACCGGCTGCTGCTCCTGGTCGAGGCCCCGGATGTGGGGCCTCGCGTTGCGCAGGCGGCACTGGGCCAGTCTTTTGTCGGGCGCTCGGCCGTTACCTTTGTCTGGACCACCCTGCCGTACCGCATGGAATGGCGCTACGGTCTGGCCGCGCACAAGGTGATCGCCATAGACATCGGGCATGTGTGTCAGAATCTCTACCTCGCCTGTGCCGCGATCAAAGCAGGCACCTGCGCCGTTGCGGCCTATCATCAGGAGGCCATGGACGAGCTTCTGGGCGTCGACGGGACGGATGAATTCGCCCTCTACCTTGCTCCGGTGGGGAAAAAAGAATAAAGCAGAAGAGCAGGCTTCTATCTTTTCGCGTTGACTGTCTATCGCCTTGTAAGGTATTGTGGTGCTTGCATTCCATCGCGCTGAAACTTCGAATACTATGAAAACAGAATCCGCCCTCACCGGGAAGATCCAGATCCGGGCCCTCGTTATCGATCCGCCGCTTCTTCTCGCTCCCATGGAAGGCCTTACGCACAGCGCTCTGCGGCAGGTGATATGCGGCTTCGGCGGCGCGGGTTTGTTGTCCACGGAAATGATCTCGGCGAAAAGGCTGCCCCTGGAAAATCCGAATGTGTCGCCGTACCTGATCAGAGCCGCTTCCGAAGGGCCTCTCTCCCATCAGCTCCTTACCTTCTCTGCAGATGAGATGCCCCGGGCGATCGACGCGCTCCACGCGTTGAAGGCCGACGCCGTTGACCTGAACCTGGGCTGTCCGTCTCCCACGGTCGGGAAAGCAGGCGGCGGCGTGAAGCTGATGGAGCGGCCCGAAGAAGTCCGGCGCATCGTGGCCGAGGCGCGGAAACGCACGAAACTTCCCCTGACGGCAAAGATCCGGCTCGGCCTCGAGGACGAGGATAGTCTGAAGGGCTTCTGCGCCATGCTCGAAGACGAGGGCATCGATCTGCTTTCGGTCCACGCCCGGTTCAAGAACGAATCTTTTGCCAGGAAGCCGCGGTGGGAATATATCGCCATAATGAAACAATGGCTCACGATCCCGGTCGTGGCCAACGGCGGCATCTTCTCGGTCCAGGACGCGGAGCAGTGCCTGCGTGTCTCGGGCGCAGACGGGCTGATGCTCGGACGGGGAGCGGCGATCAAGCCCTGGCTCTTTGCACAGATCGCGAGGGACCTCTTCGGCCGCGCCGTTGCGGAGTCGACGCTTTCCCTGCCGACGGTCTACAACGGTTTCATCGACCTGCTCGTCGAGCGGTTTCGTCCCGAGTACCGCCTCGGACGGCTCAAACAGTTCACCCACTATTTTGCCCGGAACTATGAATTCGGACACCACTTCGCGTCGAGGGTCCAGTCCAGCGCGAGCGTCGAAGAAGCGCGGGAGCGGGCCGGAGTCTTCTTTGAAACGGCGCCCAATGTTATCGTGATGTAGGTATTCCAAAACGCACCTGAAGGGTGCGGTTCTAAGTGGAGCCCCCTCCGGCAGGAGCCGGAGGCTCTCTCGAACAACGCGACCTCCCGGAACTGCGAACTCGCGCATGCGTGACACGTTCGTGTCACGCGCGAGTGAGCGCTTTCCACCCCCGGCAGGAGCGGGGGATGCCAAGGCGCGGGATTGCATAATCAATTGCGTTACGATTCTGTAGCCGCGGGCTTTAGCCCGCGCAACTAATATTTATGACCACAAACCGGCGGCATCCTCCCGGACTGTATGTCCTTTTCTTTACCGAGATGTGGGAGCGCTTTTCCTATTACGGGATGCGCTCTCTCCTGGTTTATTACATGATCAAACACCTCCAGTTCACGCAGGAGCGGTCGTCGCAGATCTACGGGCTCTATACGGGGTTCGTCTATTTCACTCCGCTCTTCGGCGGCATGCTCGCGGACCGCTTGCTCGGCCAGCGCAGGACCGTGATCGTGGGCGCGGTGCTCATGGCGATGGGCCATTTCCTGATGGCTTCCGAAGCGACTGTTCTTTCCGGCCCTCGTTTTTCTGATCCTTGGCAACGGCGCTTTCAAGCCGAACATCTCTACCCAGGTCGGGGCGCTGTACCCTCCCGGCGACCACCGCCGTGACCGCGCTTTCAGCCTGTTCTACATGGGGATCAACCTCGGCGCGTTCTTTTCCCCCCTCGTGTGCGGCACCCTCGGCGAGAAGGTGGGATACCACTGGGGTTTCGCAGCCGCGGGCATCGGCATGGTGATCGGGCTTCTGGTCTATCTTTCGGGCCAGAAGCACCTCGCGCCTGATCTGATCATGCAGAAAAAGGGGTCGACGGAGCGCAAGGCTTCCGAATCCCTGTCGCGGGAAGATTGGTTCAAGATCGGCGCGATCTTCGTCATGATGGCGCTCACCATCGTTTTCTGGAGCGTCTACGAGCAGCAGGGCAACACCATGGCGCTCTGGGCCGACGCCGATACGGACCGGATGATCCTGGGCTGGGAGATGCCGGCCTCGTGGTTCCAGTCCTTCAATCCGCTGATGATCTTCCTCTTCGTTCCCGTGCTGAACATGTTCTGGTCCTGGCAGGACCGCCGCGGAAAAGAACCGTCGAGCATCGCCAAGATGGGCATCGGCTGCCTCCTCCTTTCCGCCGCCTTCCTGGTTCTGATCCCGCCGGCCCGGCACCTCGCTGTTCATCCCCGGGCGAGCCTGTGGTGGCTCACGGCCTGCACCTTCGTGCTCACGCTCGGAGAGGTCTATCTTTCCCCCATCGGTCTGTCGCTCGTGACCAAAATCGCGCCGGCCAGGATCGTGTCCATGATGATGGGCGTGTGGTTCCTGTCGAGCTTTTTCGGAAACTATCTGTCGGGATATCTGGGAACGTTCTGGGAAAAGATGCCGAGGGAGAATTTTTTCCTCCTCATGTTCGCCCTGTCTTTTACCGCGGGCCTTGCGTTTCTTGCCCTGCTCCGGCCGCTCAAAAAGGCGATCGGGCAGGAGGCGTGAATTAAATGCGGAATTCGGAATGCGGAATGGGCAAGAGAATAAATGCACAGCACGACTTTACGTTGGGTGCTGATCGAGATGAGCGTTAATCGCGGATAACTGACAGCTAAGGGATTCACCATTCCGCACTCCGCATTCCGCATTTCCGAACCTCTTGCCTTTTTCGTAAAATTATTCTATTCTCAGGCATGGTCCTCGGACTTCTTCGAAGATCAAAGATTATATGCAAACCAAAGAGCAAGTATGAAACCACAGAGGTCACAGAGGAGTTCAGGGGAAAACCGGAACACGTTGACCTCTATTTTTCAAGAAGCTACTCTGTGCTCTCGCGGTTAGAGGGACGAAAGAAGAATTAAGAAGAGCCGACAATCAGAGGGCACGGAGGGGAGGACGGACGAGGATGAGTTTTTTCCCTGAGTTCAGGATGTTCTCCGGGTTCTCTGTGTTTAGCTTTTGACATTACTACTTCTTCCCCAGGGAGGTTCCCCATGAACCAGGGCAGCGGAGCGATCAATCCGGCAGCGCTGATAATTATTCTGGGCATCGCGGGCGCGTTCGTCGCTGCAATGATCTATGCAGCGCGCTCCGGAGCCAGGCGTACGGCCCTGCTTCAGGCGTTCGCAGCGTCGAAGGGCTGGAGCTTTCAGCCCACGGACGGCGAAGGGTTGTCCGCAAGGATAGAAGCCTTCTTCCCTGACGAACTGTTCCAGCTGGACAATATTACAACGATCGAGACCGGCGGGCGCGCCGTCCGTTCCTTCGACTGCCAGTACCGTCTTCGCGAGCGTCGCAGCGGCGGCAGCTTTGGCACCGGGTGCCTTCTGGAGTCGCCGCGCTTCCGCTCCCTCGGAGCGGCCGTGGACATCGTTGCGCGCAGCCGGATAAACGCGGCCGCGCTCGCGAACAGGGTCGACGTGGGAGATGCCGAGTTTTCGAAACACTTCATCGTGATCGCGAAGGACCGGCCGTCTGCGGAGCGCACGGTGACCCCGGCGCTGCAGTCGCTCCTGGTGGGCCGCTGTGGAGCGTTGATGAAGAACTCCGTGCGCGTCGGCATCAGCGCGGCCGGTACGGTTGTGCTGACGGGCAGGAACGGCGGACCGGAACGATGGCTTGACCTCGTCGAGCTCAGCCGCGGGGTGGAAGCGAGTGTGCCTTAAGAAACGTCCTCTGTTCCGTTGACTGCCCCTCCGCTCGCCTCTTCCCGGGTTGTCCACAACTTTCCTTGCTCAGCGCGTTATCCTATGCCGGCTTAAACTTTTTTGATTCCTTGACCGGCGTCCCTGCTTTTGAATCCAGGTGATATTTTGACGGCTGGTCCGGCGGGTGACACATTATGTCAGCGTTTGGCAAAAAATGACAACAACAAGGAGAATTCAACGTTGGAACTTCATAATTTTCCGAAGAATGAAAACGAAAAAAACAGGTGCGAAAATTGCAATTTCATTCTGCAAGTATCGCATGATCGAGCTTGCGCTTCTACACTTATCAAGAGAAACAAAACTGTATCTTCAACAGTGCAGTTGCTCAGTTATTTACATCGGAAACTAAAGAGAAGAAGAGCGACCATGGACTGCCCGTTCCTTTCAAACGGCCCTACGCGTTGCAGGTCAACGAGCGATCTGCTGGCTCATACCCTTTTTTCGTCAGCGGAGTATTGCCGGGGAGACTGGTTCACCTTCTGCCCCCGGTACCGTCAACACCAGTTCGATCTCTCGACCCCTGTTGAAAGCGCAGCGGATTCGCCGGCGGTCAGAGCATTAAATCAGGGTACGCAATAGCCGACACCCACAAATAATTGAATATCGAAAGGCGCCGGAAGATCCGGCGCCTTTTTTCTACGGCCAGCGAGGCGGTTGTGGAGTGCAGCTGCCTACTTTTGTTCTAGGAATACCGACGAACCGCGACTTGTCGGCGCGTCGGGGGGCAACTTTCTTGACCTCCCTCTTGACCGGAGGTACAGTTAAATATGACTTGCCGCGGAACTTGATGCCTGAAGGAGGTGGCGGCAATGACCTACAGTATGACGTGCAGCTGCGGCGATGTGATGACCGTCAGGGGAAGAACCAGGGAGAAGGCTGTCACGAAGATGAAGACCCTGTTGAACGAAACCACGATATATGAACACATGGCGCAGAAGCATATGAACGACAGGGTGCCCGATATCCAACAGGTGCACGCGGTCATAGAGCAGGACCTGGAGCCCTCAACCTGAGGACCTTCAATCGCTTCTGCTGCATGCAAACCGGTGATGTGCAGGTCGGACGGAATCTGAAGGTCCGTTCCTTTTGCGAACATGACCGGAAACGGACGTTTCCCTTGACAAATAGCAATCACGCCCTATAATCCCACGATTATGTCTTCTCTGTTTGCCGACCAGCCGGATGCAGCGCAGCCTTCTTCCCGCGAGGTCAAGACCGTGCTCGCGGGCCTGTTGACGGCCCTGGCCCTCGCATCGCTCGACCAGAACATCGTGGGTGTCGCGCTGCCGCAGATCGTGAGCGACCTCGGCGGCCTCAATCACCTGTCGTGGGTCGTGACGTCCTTTCTCGTGACTTCCACGGCCACGACGCCGCTGTACGGAAAACTCTCGGACATGTACGGCAGAAAGCCGCTCTTCGTCGTCGCGATCATCATATTTCTCACCGGCTCCTGCCTCTGCGGCCTGTCGCGTTCCATGGCGGAGCTCGTTGCGTATCGCGGGATCCAGGGCCTCGGCGCCGGCGGCCTCATGGTGCTCGCGCAGACCACGATCGCCGACCTGGTGGCGCCGCGGGAGCGGGGCCGCTACCAGGGCCTGTTCGGCGCGGTCTTCGCCTTCTCGAGCATCGCCGGACCGCTGCTGGGCGGGTTCATCACGAGCGCTCTGTCGTGGCGGTGGATCTTCTACGTCAATGTTCCCGTGGGCATCCCCGCACTGGCCATGATCGTCTTCGGGTTCCGGCGCCCCCATCACAAGGTCTCGCACCATATCGATTACCTGGCGGTCGTGCTCCTGACCTCGGCCACGGTGGCCCTGCTCCTGGTGCTCAGCTGGGGCGGGGTGCAATATGCGTGGTCTTCGCCGCTCATCATCGGCCTTGCAATAGCTTCCGCAGGCCTCACCGCCCTCCTCATCCGCACGGAACGGCGTTCCGAGGAGCCGGTGCTCTCGCCGCACATCTTTCACAACAGGACCGTGATGATCGCTTCGGCGGTGATGGGGCTCGCCTTCATGGGAGTTTTCGGAGCTTTCGTGTTTCTCCCGCTCTTCTTCCAGCTTGTTCTCGGCATGGATCCGGCGAAGGCCGGTCTTTTACTCGCGCCCATGACCGGAGGCATGATCACGACATCCTTTATCGGCGGCCGCATCGTGTCCCGCACCGGGCGATACAAAAAATTGACCACCTTCGGCCTGGGCGCCGCAACGCTGGCATTCATCGCCGTGATGATCGCGGCTGCCGCGGGGTTCGGCATAGGCGTGATCGAGACAGCGCTCATCATTCTGGGCTGCGGCTTCGGCATGGTCATGCCGAACCTTGTCGTGTCCATCCAGAACGCCGTAGGCCCCCGCGAGCAGGGCGCGGCAACGGCCACCTCGGCCTTTTTCCGGCAGCTCGGCGGAACTTTCGGCGTGGCCATGTCCGGCGCCATCATGACCGCGGAGCTCCAGGGCCTTCATGCCGAGAAATGGGCAGGCCTCGCTCACGGCGGCCGTTCGATCATCGAGCAGGGGATTCAGCAGATCGCGGCTCTTCCCCCGGCCCAGCGGGAGCTCGTCATCGACGCCTACCGCCACGCGATCAGCACCGCTTTTCTCCTGGGCTCCGTCGTCTTAGGTCTTTCCTTTTTTCTCGTGTTGTTCCTTCCGGAGCATCCGCTCAGGTCGGCGGAAAAGAAAACAACTTAAGGGTAGGGGCTAGGGGCAAGGACATTAAATGCAATGCGGAATCATTAAACGCAATGCGGAATGCGGAATTCGGAATGCGGAATGGAAGTGCTTAAGCCTGTAAGCTTGTCAGCCTGCAAGCAGCCTCTTCACCATCCCTGCCACGTGTCGCGCAATGGCAGGCGCGGCCGTTAGCCCGGGAGACTCGATGCCGATCAAATTGATCAGTCCGGGAAGGCCGTTCCCGGTTTCGTCGGCGATCACGAAATCCCTCACCGGTTCTCCCGGCCCCTGGAGCTTCGGCCGCACGCCGGCCATATCCGGGAGAAAGGCGTCTTTCACAAGCCCCCTGATTATCCTTCCGGCGCCTTCGAAGAAGCGGTCCTGCTTGTCTTTGTCGACGGTGAAGCCGATTTCGTTCACATATTCCGCATCCGGGCCGAACCTCAGCCTGCCTCCCAGGTCGAGCGTCGCATGGATCCCCAACCCCACCAGCGCGTCATGGGGAAGGGGATAAACGAGGGTGTTGACGGGCGAGGGCTTGGCATAGGAGAAGTACGATCCCTTGCAGTACTTCAGATTGTATCCGTGCTTTTGGACGTTCATGCCCGCTGCTGCAGCGATCCGGTCCGAGGCCAGCCCCGCGCAGTTGATGACGATGCGCGACAGGAACCGGTATTCATCCTGCCTGATCAAGACGGTATATCCGCCGCGCTCCGCTTCGATTCGGTCAACCTCGCTGTTGAAAGCGAACAGCACCCCCTTCGTCGATGCGATGCTGTAAAAGTGCTTCATCAGGGCATGTACATCGATGATGCCCGTGTGCGGCAGGTGGATCGCAGCCGATGCAATGACAGCGGGCTCTGTCTTCGCGGCCTCCTGCCGGTCGAGGACCCTGATGTCTTTCACCCCGTTCCGTTGCCCTGTTTTGATGAGCGCTTCGAGGGCGGACTCTTCACGCTCTTCCCCTGCAACGATCAGCTTTCCCGTGCGGCGATGGGGGATCGCGTGCGTGCGGCAGAGCTCGTAGAGCAGGTCCGCGCCTTCGATGCACAGCCGGGCCTTGAGCGAACCGGGCGGGTAGTAGATGCCGGAATGGATCACGCAGCTGTTGCGGCTGCTCGTTTCGCGGCCGTAGGTCTCGTTTCGTTCGAGGACCACGATGTTCCGCTGCCCGTGAGCAAGCTCCGCTGCAACGGCAAGTCCGACCACGCCCGCCCCGATGATCGTTATGTCGACTTCATCCATGCTTGTCTCTCCTGCCTGCGCAGCAAGGCCCGCATTCTGCCGTCAGCTTGATGCTGAGGGAAAAGTCCCCCTGCGGCGCCTTGCCGGGATTATAAGCAAAAGGCCTGTCCGGAGCAAGCGGGAATGCTTTTGGTTTGCATCGGAATGCAACCCTGATTTTTCCGCTTTTATTTACATTCAGGACGTGCTAGAATTTCGCCATGGAAAAATCCGGGGGGAAAGAGCCTGAAAATACGAAAGAGCCTGAGGCCGCGGCACAGCCCACGCCCATGGAATATTTTCGGGCAGCGCGGGCCCATCTGAAAAGCAACAGACAGAAGGATGCCTACAGCGTCCTCATCCAGGCCATGGTGCACTATCCCCATGAGCCGGTTCTCCTTTCCTTTTACGGGTCTCTTCAGGCGGTAGTGGACAAAAAGTACCGGAGCGGCATAGAGTCCTGCAGGAAAGCCCTCGCGGCGTTCAAGCCGAAAGACGCGGAGACCGCGGCAACACTCTACCCCGTGTTCTATCTCAATCTGGGGAGAGCCTATCTTGCCTCGGGCAAGAAAAAAGAAGCGGTCATGGCCTATCAAAAGGGATTGGGCTATGACAAGAACAACGGCGAGCTCAAGAAGGAAATGAAACAGCTGGGGCTTCGGAAAGCGCCTGTCCTCCCCTTTCTCGACCGTTCCAATCCGCTCAACGTCGTTGTCGGTAAACTGCTGAAGAAATCCAAGTAAATTTCCCTCGCCATCTCCCCGTATCTTGATCCTCGTACCCGGGTTACCCCGGCTTCGTTCTCCGCTACTCTCCTGCTGTTTTTCTGAATCGGAGATGATACAATAAGATACAACAAGGGTCCGACCGGCACATTCATGGTCCCCATGCTATCGGAGTGGAATGCACTGCGCAAAGTACATAGCCGTTTTCAGGATCAGCTGGCAGCGGGAACTCGAATACCGGTTCAATTTCATTCTCGGCAGGCTTCGAAACATTCTTACGATGCTGCTGCTGTACTTCGTCTGGATCTCCCTTACGAAGAGGACCGGGATGTTCGCCGGATATTCCCGCGACGAGCTGGTGACCTATGTCTTCGGCGTCAATATCCTGCGCGCGATCATCCAGGGCAACCAGTCGAAGCAGGTCGTTATCGACGTCAACGAAGGCCTGTTCTCGGCGTACCTGGTCATGCCCATGAGCTACCTGCTTCGCACCTTTTCCGCCGAGCTGGCCCCGCGGATCATCTGTTTTCTGACGTCGCTCGTCGAGGTCGTCCTCTTCGGCCTGCTGCTTCAGGTCACCTTCTTCCTGCAGCGCGAGGGCATTCTGCTGCTGTTGTTCATTGCTTCCCTTGCCATGGCAGTGGTGCTGTTCTTCGCCATGAGCTATCTCATAAGCCTCCTGGCGTTCTGGTCGCGGGAGGCCATGGGGCCGCGGTTCCTTTTCGATTGGGTCCTCGAATTCGCCTCGGGCGCTTATTTTCCCCTCGACATTCTTCCTGCGCCGGCCCTTGCGGCCGTGCAGGCATTGCCCTTTGCCGGCATCATATATCTTCCTCTTCAAATATACCTGGGGCGTCTGAGCCCTGCCGCAGCCGGAGCAGGCATCCTGCAGCAGGCGCTCTGGACGGGAATACTCTCACTGGTCATCGCTGTTGTTTGGAAAAGGGGATTGAAGCGGTATACCGGGGAGGGGATGTGACAAGAGAGGTCTTTATCCGCAGATGACGCAGATTTTGCAGATGGAAACAAAAGATAAATATTACCGCGGAGACACTGAGACGCGGAGAAACCCAATAATTCTCTATGGTCTTCTCTCTGCGCCTCGGCGTCTCGGCGGTGGATTATTGATTTTTTACGGATGCATCGAGTAATGGGTTCTCAGCGAAAGGCAAATGGTTTCAATGGCGGCCCTTGCAAAAAAATACTATGGCATCTGGAAGCAGCTTGCCAGGCTGGCGATCGGGACCTACCTGTCCAATGCCATCGACTATACGTCCTTTTTCGTCGGCAAGCTGATCCGCTTCGGCTTCTTTCTTCTCTTTATCGCGGCCCTGTTCCGGTTCACGGACCGTCTGGCCGGGTACACCATGGATGAAGCAGTGCTTTTCTTCCTCACCTTCAATTTCATCGATGTCTGTTCCCAGGCCCTGTTCCGCGGGATCTATCTGTTTCGCCGCGATATCCAGACGGGCAACTTCGATTTCATTCTGAGCAAGCCCGTGAACCCCCTGTTCTATTCGCTCAGCCGGCTGACCGACATTGCAGACCTCATCTTCCTTGTGCCGATCGTCGCCCTGATCGTCTTTGTTATGGCAAGGATCCCGGCCATGCACTCGCTGTCCAGCATATTCCTTTACGCCGGCATGCTTCTGGTGGGCCTGGCCATCGTCCTGGGTATCCACATAATATCCGCGAGCGTTACGATCTGGAAGATCGAAAGCGAAAATTTCATCTGGGTCTACCGCGAGGCCATGACCATCGGCCGCTTTCCCCCCGAGATCTATGCCGCGCCGGTGCAGATGATCTTTATGATCATCATCCCGATCATCACGATCGTCGCCTTTCCGGTCAAGGCGGCCCTTCACGTCATGAGCTGGAAATGGATCGTGTTCGCTCTTGTGTATGCCGGCCTGTTCCTGAAGCTCGCCCTGTTCCTGTGGAGCCGGGCGCTCAGGAAATACAGCAGCGCGTCGAGCTGAACGTACCCGAGGTGCGCAGATAGCATGAAACCAATACAGGACATCGAAGTTGAACACCTTACGAAACATTACGAATATGCCCTGAGCCGGTCCGGCCTGTGGGGATCGATCGCCGGACTGTTCAAGCGCGAGACAAGGATCATCGAGGCGGTGAAAGACATCAGTTTTTCCATTGCCCGGGGAGAGCTCGTCGGCTTCCTCGGACCGAACGGGGCAGGGAAGACCACGACCCTGAAGGTCCTGGCAGGCATTCTGTATCCCGACGCGGGGAGCGTCCGCGTGCTCGGCTATGTTCCCTTCGACCGGGCCGCGGAATATCAGAAACAGTTCTCCCTGGTCATGGGCTCGAAGAACCAGCTTTGGTGGGACCTGCCTGCCCGGGAAAGCATCGCCCTGAACAAGGCGATTTACGAGTACCCGGACGACGAATTCAAGCGGAACCTCGGCGAGCTCACCGAGCTCCTGATGCTGAAGGACGTCATCGACGTACCCGTGCGCAAACTTTCCCTGGGCCAGAGGATGAAGTGCGAGCTGGTGGCCGCGCTGATCCACAAACCCCGCGTTTTGCTTCTCGACGAGCCCACGATCGGGCTGGACGTGGTGGCGCAGAAGAACGTGCGCGATTTCATCGCGGCCTACAACGCCGATAAGCGCACGACGATCGTCCTGACCTCCCACTATATGGAGGACATCAGCCAGCTGTGCAAGCGGGTCGTGATCATCGACCAGGGCGCCATCGTGTACGACGGTTTGCTGGACGATCTCGTCAGGAAGTACGCCCGCCACAAGCTGCTGACCGTCATGTTCCACGACGGGATGAGGCAGGCGGACCTGGAGCGTTTCGGCGAGGTCGTGAAGTTCGGTGGAGGGCAGGCACTTCTCAAGGTGCCGCGCGAAGACGTGAAGACCGTGGCTTCACGGGTGCTGTCGTCGACCCTGCCGGTCGAGGACATCCTGATCCATGAGATGGAGGTCGACGATGTGGTCCGGCTGATCTTTACACGATAAAGAACCGATCAACATTCCCTGTGCCTTCCGAGGAGGTATTTACCATGTGCAGAAATATCAAGATCCTGTTCAACTTCGAACCGCCGGTGACGAATGAAGAAATCCGTCTGGCAGCTGTGCAGTTCGTGAGAAAGGTGAGCGGCTTCAGCAAACCATCGAAAGCGAACGAGGCTGCATTTCTTGCGGCCGTGGACGAGGTGGCGGCTGCTTCCCGGAAGCTGCTGAATTCGCTCGAGACCAGCGCGCCGCCGAGGAACCGCGAGGAAGAGGCGGCCAAGGCACGGGCCCGCGCCGCGAAAAGATTTCCAGCGTGAGCACTCAGCCCAATCACCCCCGCGTTTACCAATCGTCGGTCCTGGCGATATTTTGACATACCCCAAAAATACCCCGCCGTTTGAGCTGTAATATGCAGAAAACGCTCCGTGAAGTGATAGAATGTTTATATGAATATCGGTGTGAGCCACACGGGGCACTTTTTGTACCGGAGCTCATCGGCATCGGCGCGCGAATAGAGGAGAGCGACAGCTTTGAAAAAGGACACCTTCAAAATCGGAGAATTGATCAAGCAGGCCCTGGAACAGAGAGGCTTGCAGACGTTGAAGCCTGCCGCGAAGGCCGTCGGCATCAGCCAGGAACTTCTGAGACGCGTGGTCAAGTGCGAACACATCCCGAAGGACGCCACACTCGGGAAAATAGCCGGCAATCTCGGACTGGACAGGAACTCCTTGATCCTGGCAGCGCACCGGGAGAAGGTGCCTGTCGAGGTGAAGGGGTATTTCCTCTCCGCCGACAAGCCAAGAACCTGGGAAAAGAAACGGGTATGGCCTCTTTCCTTTGAGCAGTGCGTCTATCTCGGCAAGATCATGAATGGGGAGGAAATACAGCTCCTCAGAAAGTTTCGGCAAGTCCCGGATGCGACCAGGGCGCAGATTCTTGGGTACGTTGATTATGCGTGGGCATCGAATAAGACGACGATGAATGAGAGCCGTGAGCAGGAGAAGATAGGCGGTGAGCAGGAGAAGACCTCGTGATGACGGGGCTTCACACCGCTTCCTGAAAATCCAAATTCCACCCGAGATCGGTCATCAGCGTAGATTTTACAAAGTCTCTGATCCTGCCCCTGGCTTCTTCTGATATCCCTACGAAGCGAAGTCCGATCCCCGGTTCCGTGTCGAGTTGCGGTCCAAGCGGAATATTCCTTACAACTTCTCCCACCACGCTGATTCTGCCGGCGTCATGCGGAAGTGTAAAGGAAAGTTGGAGGGTTGTATTCTCGGGTATCGGCGTGTACGTTCGGAGGTAGATGCCGCCTTCTGAGATATCAACACTGGTCAGGAACATGTTTTGGGTCTGTTTTTCAATCTCTACGCGCGTTCTGAGCGGGACCCTCGGCGTCTGTCTTGGTTGACCGCTCAATCGGCAAAGTATGCTGTAGAACTGGGATAAATCAATTGGCTTCTGAATAACGTCAAAGCATCCTTTCGATATCAATGACTCGCGCAAGACGTTGTTCTCCGTTGAAAAAACGACGAGCAAGGGCAGAGTCTTTCAGTGCAGGATCATTTCTCAGAAAAGAAACTGCAGCGTCCCTTTCATTGTCCGACATGTCCCCGTCCAAAAGAATCACCGAAGAGAGCATGTTTTTTCACAAGTGCGTCCGCCTCGCTAGTGCTTTCCGCGAAGATGGGTGTATACCAGATACGATTGAGCAGGACGCCCAAATACATGCGACCGGCTGGAGTCCGGCAGATAACGAGAGCTTTCTGTTTATCGGACATAAGCAACTCCCCAAAGGCATTTCAGTTTATTATTGTACTTTCCTCTCCGTAGAAAAGTTGGAAATACAGGCTTAGTTGGAACTTTCCTTCTCCTGCAGCATTGGATGGATTCGTATATGCAATAGATATAAAGATAGCAGATTTGGCGGACTAAGGTGATATTTTTATTATTATCAGTCCGAAAAATGCGTCGGTGAGCTTTGTGTTGTACAATTTCATATTCATTGAATTCAGCTCGAATCTCATATTAAAAAGAATTGTTCCAGAAATGAACGCCGGGAACTCTCAGCAATGTTACTATTTCACTCACGCTGAATTCGGTTTATTCGCCCGGGGCGTGGCCACAGGATTCTATTGAAGGAGGGCTGCACAGCATCATGCTCAGCTTGCAAGGATGTCCGGAGTTCATTTGAATTTGGAGAATGCTGCAGCAGTGATCGGTATGCGCCGTACAAGGCGTGTCCGCATTAAATGGAGATGCGTTTAAACACGCAGCCGACGTGTAGTCCGGAAGGCGACAGTCTACATTCCGACAGCGAGTGTTTCGCAAAATAGCAGAAGGGACAACTAGGGGACGTTGATACGTGAATAACCTTTTGACTTACTGAACTTACGACCAAACAAGCGCAGACCGGGCATAACCATGTTTCAACTGGTATCTCGCAGCATAATCCAGCGAACTCAATTGCGGATTTGTAGGTGTAATTCACAAACCACAATCCCCCGCTGACAGAACAAGCCCTACAACCTCCTCAACCCTTCCGGCTTCAGTAATGCAGCATCACGCTGCCGCACAAACGAGCGGATCATGTCAACGGTCTTGTCGCGCTCCGAGAGCATGCGGACGGATAAGAATATAAACGGGAGGTCGGGTAGGGCAAGGTGTAACCCGATGCGTATGATACGGCTCAAAAGCAGGTGATAATTGTGTTGGGTTTCACTTAACAGGTGAAAAAACCGCCCCGCCCATGATAATTGAGCTTGCAAACAGCCCCATAATCAGCTAAATTTATCCTCAGAGGAGCTTAAGATGAAGATAGATATCGAGAAAGAAGAAGACGGGCGTTGGATTGCCGAAGTATCCGATCTCCCTGGCGTCTTAACCTATGGAAAAACGCGTGAAGAAGCCATCGCCAAAGTTGAAGCTCTTGCTCTACGAGTGATTGCGGATCGGATTGATCATGGTGAGACCATTCCGGGACTCGATGAACTTTTCGCCGTCACTGCATGAGTCAATGGCCTTCCGCGAAAGCCCGCTCGGTTCTTGCCGCACTCCTTCATATCGGCTGGTCTATCAAACGAGAGACCGCCGGTTCCCACCGCATTCTTTCACGGCCCGGATGGCCTGATTATGTCTTCGCCTTTCATGATGGTACTGAAATAGGACCGCGTATGCTTGCTCGCATTGCGAAGAAGACGGGTCTCCAGCCTGCCGATTTGTAGAATAGCCGAATTATTTCGGTGCAACCTTTTATGAAGAAAATCCTACGATAATGTTTGACAACAGTGCTTCATCAAGCAAGCAAGCAAGCAAGCAAGCAAACAAACAAACAAACAAAAAGAGGGTCTTCCGGGTTTAGTGTGGGTCATTTATAGCATCTGGGAGAAAGGAAGTCAGCACCTTCAGCTGAAGATACTCTTTATCCTTTATGCCATAAGCCCGACGTTGAATTACCCGAATCTTGTTGTTTAATCCCTCCATGAACCCGAGGGAGACCTTGTTGTCGGGATGACAGTAACTGATGATTCCATCCCAGTGGCGTTCGATCATTGCAGCAAACTTTTGAAACGGTTCCAAGCGGCTCCAGCGAAGCTGTTCTTTCCAGTTCTCAAAGAACTTCCGTGCCCAGGTCGGATTGTTGTATGACCACAGCTGGCCGAAAGATTCCTTGAGTAAATAAGCCTTGTGAAGGCGGCTATTGGCCTTGAGTAGGAGTTTCAAAGCCCGCTTGCCATTCATATCCAGGTTGTCCCGGTTTGAAAGCAGCGTATAGCGCTGGCCCTTGATGAACCGTCGTTCTTTGTCATTGACACGTTTGTATTCGCTCCGCCTAACCTCATCCAAGGCGAACGACAGGTGCCGGAGTACATGGAACTTGTCGAAGACGAGCTGAGCGTCCGGTGCATGGTGTTTAGTAGCGTTTCTGAAAGGCTTCCACATATCCATGACCGCCAGCTTGATGCCCTTCGATATATCCGGTCCAATTTCATTGAAGAAGAGGTCTAAATCCTCTTCCTTGCGGCCGTTGCCGCCAAGCCATATCGGGCGCTGCTGATCCAGATCGGCAACAACGATTGCATAGGTATGGCCCTTACGGATGGATATTTCATCGATGCCGATCACGCGAAGGTCCTTGGACGGCGGGTGCTTCGCCAGCAAATCACGCATGTAGCTTTTCTCGATGCGCTGGACCTGGTCCCAGCTTAAGCGGTTCATCTCAGCTACTCGCGATATGGACATTTCACGACACTGACGCCCAATGGCCTGTTCGAACCGTCCGGTGAATCTCTTGGATGATGCCAGCCAGGCAAGGGTCTCTCGCTTCACGGCTTGGCACCTCCGGCAGAATATGCGGCGATACTCGAACTCAAGAGAGATCCGAATGCCGCCGGAGTCCAGATCCTTGACCCGATGGTTGACGCGATCGTAGAAGCCTCGTCGGCTACTGCCACAGGAACAGGTAGTTTTTTTTGCCGTCGTCGCAGGATGATAATACGACCACCGGGATCGTCCGGGTCATCCTTTAACCGTGACTGGGCTCGAAATCCCGGAAAGCTATAGAGCGAGCTAAGGGTGGTCTTCTTCATAAGGCAAGACGATACCCTTTGCACCGAAACGTGTCAAGTTATCAAAGAGCAATAAATCGTTAAAAGCAGCTTCAAATGGGCCTTATATCCATATATATGCTTCTTAGTGACCCACAGGAAAGTCAGAAGATCCTAATTTCATTCCATAAGTGAGATGGCAATAAAGTGGAATGCGATAATGAACATTGCAGATTTTAAAAATTGATTTACGCCGGCGAGCGGATGCCCGAGACCGGGCCTCAGACGGTCGACGTGCTCGTCAAGCCGAGCTTCAAGAGCGGTACGATCTTTGTGGAGTCTATTGCATTACGGCGCAGTAGTCAGCGGAGATATCAGCACGTCTTGAGTTGTCCGGCAACAAACTAAGAGCATCAGGAATAGAGTGTAACGTAAAGGGGCTCTGGAAATATCCAGAGCCCCTATTTGTCAGCGTGTTGTATGGGGCTATTCCTCATTTAGATTGTGGGATAGCATGAAAATTGAATTCTGGCCTGTTGATGATTTATCAGTGAGTCACAACCTTTGCGGTATGATCACGGCACTATGCCAGTAATAATCACTTACCCATCATTACCTCAACATAACACGTTTCATTTCGAAGGTTAATTAAATCTGTATCTTTTTTTATTAGACCCCACTCGTCATACCCTAATTCAATAGATTTTTTAAACCAACTACACGCATCGTCAATTTTATTATGGATTGCCGCCAAGCAAGCCATATTGTAATAAGAAACAGCGATCTTAGGGTTCAATTCCATAGCTTTCAGGAAATCACTTAATGCCTTATCATAATTGCCTGTAAACAAATAATCTCCCCACGGTTATTAAATACCCTGGTGTCCTTAGAATTTAATTTTATAGAATTGTTGAAATCATCAAGAGCAAGTGCGAGCTTGTCTTGTTTGCGATAAAGGGAACCACGCAATGCGTATGCTAAATAATTTTTGGGTGATATGTCTATTATTTTGGTTAAGTCACTGGCGCTATTATCATATTGATTGTTCTTCGCATAAACACTTGCGCGTGCAAGGTAAGTAAACTCATATGTAAGGTTCAAATTGATCGCTAAAGTGAAATCTGACATTGCTTTATCAAAAAGTCCCTTCCTTGAATATGCAAGGCCGCGATTAACATAAGCAAGTTCATACTTAGAGTTCAAGCTAATAGCCGAATTGAAGTCGGATATTGCATCATCATAAAATCCTTTGCTAAAATAGGCAACCCCGCGATTAACGTGAGCTGTTACCTGTATACTGGTCCAATCGTATTTCTTGATCTGCATTGAACATTCTTTAATTGCTTCGTCATAGTTTTGTCTTTTCAAGGCTAAACGACAAGTATCGCATCCGAGACAGCTATAAACTAAAATTAATATTAGGCCGGAATAAAAAACGATTTTCAAAAGGGTGACTTCTCCTTGGCCTGTAAACTTAAAACGGTTATCTCTAAGCGTTCATACAGTACCGACCACGGTATGGACCTTTTAAATAATTTTATTTCAAATTAAATAATGGCGGGAGAGCATGAGAATCGAAATAATCCCTGTTGTTGATTTCTCACGACTTTTTCGCTCCTATGGGGAGAGCGCGGGGAGAGCTTCTTCGAGAGAGCACGTCCCGGAGATATTCCGTCCTGTTGTGCGTGTATCGCGCTGTAGAGCGCGGATCAGTGTGCCTCATGAGCGCTTGGGCTGCTACACCGTCGGCGACCTCTGAAATTTGCGTACAGAAAGAATGACGGCTGCCTTCATAGTGGGTGCAGGGAAGGCCGGTCGAGTTCCAGAGCAACGCAAGACGATGAATCGTGTATGCATCCCGGTCCTGGGATGCAGGAAAAGCCAATCTTCGGGAAACCGGCCGGCGGACCTGGCCTTTGCGATCGCCAGCGCCCGATCTGACAGGGGCACGTTTTTTTTGTGAGCCTCTTTGTCGGCCTCTCTAAGTTTCCGCATGGTAAAGGTTCGCTGCACTCTCATGGTTCGGTTCTGAAAGTCAACGTCCTTGATCTTGAGGGCGCACGTCTCTCCTGCCGAATACCTGTTTCGAATTCAAATTCAAACACGTCTCGATGCTGTTCCGGTATTGCATTGAGGGCTTTGACCTGGTCCTCGATCGACAACGCTATGCGAGGTTCAGAATCGTTACCCTTGATGATAGGGAAGGGGGGCACATCAGAAATGATACCCTTCCGCCACATCCAGCGCATGGCGGCGTGAAGCGTGTTCAGTATCTCCCGCTTCGTTTTCAGCTTGATTGTTTTCGGAAGGCTGTCTTTGAAATTTTCGAGGTCCGAGAACTTGATTTCCCGAACGTCGAGGTGCCCGAGTTTGGACAGGTGATTGCTTACTCGAGACTGATATGCGTGAACGGTGCCATAGGAGAGTTCGCCGCCCTTTACCTCTTCTCGTTTCTGCTCTAGCCAGCGTTCGAGCACATTGGCAAGCTGTCTTGCCTTGACGCTTTCAGGCTGCCAATCCGCGGGATTAAAGCCGCTTTTCTCCCGCTGGTTCTTCTTGATCGCATCATTGATCTCCTGAAGAAGCGAAAAAGCCTGGAGGAAACCAAGTTTCTCATTGGGGTTCTTGCTGTCACGGTAATACTTGAACTTCCGTCCGCTCTGATACAACTCGACATAGCACCACGCTTGACCGCACTTCGGGCAGGTTCCGGTACTGTCGGACATGGCAGCACCGCAGCGCCGGCACCGAATTGCACCCTTGAGGTCTTTCATAGCCACCCCCAGAATTGATGAGGGTGCGATTTTATTCCGATCCTCGATCTTTGTCAAGCCGACGACCTCGACACCTTTCCTGAAGATGCTCGTACCCCATCCCTGAAGGTGACACATTGAAGAGGAAGTACCTTCAGCATCTTCAGCGGGACCAGTACCAGCGGGGATCACCGCCGAACCTACCGCCCGCTTTCCTGCGCGTTATGCCGAGTCGATCAGCGGCCCGGCGAAGAGTCCCGAAGGACAGGCCCGCCTCTACCGCGGCTTCCTGGACCTCCTTTGCGGGCCTCGGTCCCTCAGATAGCAGGGTGACCAGCAGGTCTGCTGCGGCGGTACCGGCGCCCTTGCCGCGCGCCCGGGTGTCTGACCGGAAGCCGCACGCTGTCGACTGCTGCGAAGGCGTCCAAAACAGGGCTTGCTGAACCAGCTTGGCGAGACTGGCAGCGGTGCCCCCCTGGGCGATCCAGTCGCAAACATCCCCGCTGACAGGGAGGCCGGGGAGCTCTATTACCTTGACAGCTTCAGCTATTCCCGCGAGTCTCCCGGCGAAAAGCTGCGCATGCCTTCTTCCCGTGACGTCGTTGGCTGGCAGGATCGCAACCAGCTTGCCCCGGAAATGCGCATGGACGGCGCTTTGTTCATCCTCGATTGTCTCAGTGGTGACCGTGCGACCGCTTGCAGTGAGAATGCCGACGAGCGCTTCCCTGGCCCCTTCAGTCTGGACGACGAAGATAACCCGGGTCGACGGATCCAATGCTACCGAGAAATACGGCGCTTTCTTCATTGCCGAGAATACCCCCCTTCAGGGTCTAAATTTGCCCGATTCCCGCCCCGGCCCCGTGCTCTGTCCTCTGGCTGGGGGAAAACGCGGCATTTTTCCGGAAACGATATGTTTGCAAGCGTGCGACATTTACTTTTTTCTGGTCCTCTGACAGCGTCCGGTGGATATTTTGGTTCTTGCCGAACCGGAACGGAAAGAGAGGGCATTCGGCCTTGCCGTCGACGAGGGGGATCCCATACAGCGAGTTGAGGGCCTTCGCCTGAGTGCCGATGATCTGACCGGTGCACGCTTCCGGCCGATGGTCCGGAGCACAGTCACGGCAGTGCGCCTTGATCCGCTCAAGGGATGTCCCGGCCAGCTTCAGGGCACAGTGCTTGCTCGTGCACGGTCCCCGATCGCGCCGGCACACAGCGCATTCGATTTTGATAGCGCTTGATGGTGTCATCCGCGTTCTCCTTCCAGCCCCGGCCCCGGGCCTGCGGGCGACAACCGGTCTTCCAGCCGTCCAATAAGCGACGTTATCGTGCTCATGATCCCCTGAACTTCAAGGGCCACATCATCCGGAAGGGGAAAGCCGCTTGACCGGACTTTTGAAAGACTCATTTGCGCCTCGCACAAACATCGAATCTGGTAATCTGAGACTGCCTGTTCAAAAGTAGTCATTGCATCGCCCTCACGGCTTGGGGGAACGTCACCCCATGAAGGTGTTGATAGACTTCAATCACGTCCGCTGTTTTTCCGCAAGAGAAACAGTGAGCGAAGTTGTTCTTGATGCTCATTGACGGGTGTTGGTCCTCATGTCCGAAGATGCAACGTGCTATTCCGCGGCGCGCCTCTACCAGGTTCGATATTGGAAATTCCTTGGCCCTTTCGACCATCTTGGGGGTGATCCTGTCTCCCTTCATTTGTTGTGGCTGAAAGAGCGCTGTCTGAATGAAACTGATCTCTTGCCGCATCTTTTCAATCCGTCGCTCGTCCTCGAGGATACATCGCGCTATCAAGACCCGCTCGACATACGGCCGGTTGCCAGATGCATTCGCCTCGTAACGCTTCCGCCTCCAGTGCAAATCATCCTTGGCTTCCTCAAGTTGATCGAAGAGAGCAAAAAGCCGAAGATATTGACCCTCTCGACCCATATCCTGCTTGTATTCTTGGATGACGCGACGAATACGGGGGAGATCAACTTCCCGGCGCCATTTTTCTGCAGCTGCTTCCCAATCGATGCCTGTTTGTATGGTCTTCGTTACGGTCATTGTCAACACACCCTCAGAACGTCTCCTGCTCTTCGAGGAAATTCCCGATCTTCACGAGCGGAACAACATGGTTCATGATTCCATATCGCCGGTTTTCCGTGACCTTCACGTATCCCTGGTTCGGCTTGAGTATAGTGTCCTTATCACGCCATACGAACATGACGGTATCAGCTGTCTGAGCCACGAGGCTTGAGTCTCGGAGAAGGCTGGAGTCAATTGTATCGTCGTTACCCAACTTGATCTTAGTCAGGTGATGGAGGAGAAACACGGCGACGTTGAAGCGAAGTGCCATCTTCTTCACGCCCTTGAGAAACTCACCCATCACCTGAGAGAGGTTATTCACAGTCAGGTTTATGACATTGTGCGTGTTGTCGATGACAACGTACTTGATATCATATTTCAGCTTAGCCTCATGCACGCGCTCGATGATCCACGAAAGTGAGTTGTCCTTGAGGCTCTTCGGTACGACGAATCCCGGTAGAACATCCCCGAACTGTTGAAGGAATTGATGGACCGGAACCTCGTAACTGAACCATGCGCCCATATGGTTCTGTGCCCAGAAGTTGCGCGTTAAGGTCTGAGCGAGGAGAGTCTTGCCGTGCTTCGTAGGTCCGGAAATAACGACCAGCTCGCCACCGAGAAAATGCTTAATCGACTTGTCGAGCCCCGGAAAACCAGGAACGAGCTCGAACGTGTGAACCTGCTGATATCTGGCGTGTAGCAGGTCGAGCATGTCATTTGAGATGATAATTTCATCCTCGCCGCGGTAGTTCTTCAACCGTTCTTCTGTCGCAATGAGCTGGTCAATCTCATCTTGTCTCTGTGTCATATGCCTGGATCTCTCCCTGCGTTAGGATTGCCGAGTCCTGGATCACCCTGTTTTATTTCTCCTGCTCGGTACATATTCACAGTGTGCGCTGATAAGGCCGCGGATAACGAGACGCCAACATCCTTTGACTTTGGACTCTTCAGGAAGAAGCGTAAGATTGCCTTGATGTCCGTCATATCCATAGCCTGCAGTGCAACCTTGACCAGTGCGCCATCTTTGCCGCCATTGATCATCGGCTTGAATCCCTTGATCTCTTGGCAGACTTCGAAGAAGTAATTCATGATTTCCGACACGCGGGGATCTGCAGGCTTGTGACGTACTCGTGCCTTCCGTAAGGGAACAGAGGGCGTTGAACTGTCCGGTGAAACGCAGGTATTCTTTTTCTTTTGTATATTTTCTTTTGTGTGCCCCGCCGGTGGTAACTCTTGATCCAGTTTTGGTAACTTTTCGTTTAAGTTACCGCCTTTGGTAACTGTTACCATTTCTGGTAACTTCTTCCTTTTCGGATGGTCTTTCCATAGCGAGTAATTTTTCTGCAGGCCAACCTTCAGCCCTGATCGTGTAAGGATGTTTCTCTCGCATAATTCTTTGATAGCCCTGGATACGTGAGACTTCCTAATTCCTGTCATCTCTACGAATTGGCTATTTGAGATCCAGTCAGTCTTCTTTCTGAACCCGTAGGTCTTTCGAAGAATAGCAATGACAATGCGCCACTCATAACCGTTGAGTTTAGTCTTGATCAACGCCTCGAGTATTTCGTTTGCTATTCTGGTGAAGCCATTATCAAGTTGCGGGCTCGCTCCAGAGGTATGGGAAGGTTGTCCGATTTCAGGCAACGACGGAAGAAGGGCGCCGATCTCTGGGCACCCTCTTGCCTTCCTTCAGCGCACTCAGAGCCCACAACGAGAGATGGAGTGAACGAGGACAGTCGGGGAGGGCCTGATTATCCAGCATGATAGCTCCCCGTTTTCTCCAAGGACCGGCGCATCATCATTTCGCTTTTCAGGCGTTTGAGGACTTGGACATATTCCAGGGTGTTGATTGCGATCCCGGAATTGTAGTCGCTCATCGCCTTATATAGCCGGTCTGATACCTCGAAGACAAACAGGGTTCGATTATTTTCTACTCTGAAGTTTGGTTGAGTTTGAAGCAGGATGGAAACAGCAGCGGACAAATACAGGTCGGAGCTGACGAACTCTTTCGTTGTGATTCTCATTCCCGTTACCTCCTATCATTTCAATTTCGATGGTTGGAGGATACAGGAAATATTTAAGCTTGTAGAGGGACTGATAGCACTACGTTAAAAGTCCTTGCGTTATATGTGACCTTCTTGAACATCAGCAACCATTTCACGTGCCTTTGTATATGCATCCAACACACGGCGATATATTTTATCGGCTTTTTTGTCATCAGCTGGCTTACGCTGCATGCCGAACTTTTTGGCTACCTGATAGGGCGTGAGCTTTCCCAGAGTAACTTGGTCATAAACTTCCCATATGCCGCCCTCGATTTTTTTGTTGGTTCTGTTTCTACTTCTCCGTTTAATGTCGCCCCCTTTATTAAAACGTTCATACATTGCCTTTATCTCATTTTGAATTTTTGTGATCGGCTGTGTCACATCTATTTTTACATGTACGCAATAATCCGTTCCTGGACCTACGAAATTCTTTCCTCGATATTTTCCCTCTTCAATGCGGGAGGCTATAGGAATAACGGCTGGGAATCCATCAGGAACGATTGAATTGGGATGGAATGGATAGGGTATCTTGAATGCGACGCAGAGGTTGTTGGCTTCTTGAGAAAGAGGGTGTATGAAAATTTCAGATCCGGACATCCACATTCCAGACCGCGACTCAGGTTTCACTATCTGGGAGTATCGTTCAAATGCTTTCTTATATTTCGGTGTCCGGATAACAGCGTTTATTCTGTCTTTCAGTTCCATTTCTTGACCACCTCACGTCGTGGTTTCTCCAAACTTCACGGGCCGGCTGTGGAGTACAGCTTCGATGTGACATTAACTATTGTTTACTAGGAGGACAACGGGTCAACGATAAAGAATCATCAATCGGCAATGTTACACACCTTCCCGATCAATCGGCTAGATAAGTTATGCATTTCAGCTTCGCTTTTCTCAAATTTTTCCAATATAGCGGACTCGGTATCGTACTTTACCTCTGCAGCACTACTTCTAAATATTATTAGGTCGTCTTTTGCCTTTTGCAACTTCTTTCTCTGCTCATTTACATCCGCAGTAAATTTTTCAAGTAAATCTTTCCACACCACTCTCTTTTCCAACGGTGTTATAGTTCCCTTATCATCAAGAGTAAAACCCAATAAGAGCGTCGTAATTGTTTTACCAACGCAATCGCAATATACATAGCCGTATTTTGTTTTTGTTGTAGAATGAGGCTTGGCGCCAATAACGTTAATTGGATAAGGTGCTTTTTGTTCTCCATATCGGGTTCTCGTGCTTATCCATACGCCCTTCAGGTTTTCATCAATCGTTGTGATATTGCTGGTGTCAACAAATGTTTCATCCCATGACTCTAGATATCTATCGGAGTCGTTTACAGAATGAAACAAATTCCATGCTGGTTCCTTTGGCATCAGTGTATATGCTATTTGTGGTTTAGTGATTTCATTTTTAATGTAATTAAAAGGTATCGCAAAGTTGAGATTTTGGCCCTCCATTAAAATAAACGTCGACAACCCCACTGCACGGCCATGTTTATCGAGAACTGGCCCGCCGCTACTGCCAGGCGAAAGTGGGGCCGTTATTTGAATTACCTTCACATCCTGCTTCCATTGACGCACGCCACTAACATTTCCTTCTGAAAATGTACTTTCCAGCCCCTTAGGATTTCCAATTGTATAGACCTTTTCACCAACAACCATTTTTTCGGAATCTCCAATGTCCACCGCAGTTAACTCATACTCTTTCGACTTCTTGATTTTTATGAGTGCCAAGTCTTTTTCTTCGTCGAAATATTTTATCGCCTCAACAGCCAAGATTCTATCGTCTATTGTCTTTATCACGATATCTCCCGCATCGTTAATAACGTGATAGTTTGTGGCAATGGTTCCGTTCTTATCCACGATGAAGCCACTACCAAATTTTATCGGAGTTCCTCCGAAGTCATACGCTGCAATAAAGACGACGGTATTCTTGTTTTTCGAATAAATTCTTTCCGGTGATCTTTCGTATACGGTGTAATAGGCGTAGCCTCCTGCGAAAACAAGAATCACAAAAATGATCGCCACTGCAATTATTTTACTTTTCATACCCCCCCCCTGAAACAATGAGGCGTGTAAACGTCAAGTTCTTCAGTATTCTCTTGTGATTGAAGCCCGCGATCAATATGGCGAAAGTCTATCACAACTGGCAGAAAGAAAAAAGCACCAATTGGGGAAATGTACAGTCGCGCTTATGCGCCCGCTATCGTCTCGGTAACCGACAGTTGCATCACAGCGTTCATACTGTTCGACATTGCCGCCACATAGTTTGAAAGAATCTGCGTCTCCCCCAAGACCGTCGCTGAATGGATCTGCGTATAGTGCAGGTTCGATACGAGATTCTGCTGAAGGGCTTCAAGGGATGACTTCCAGGTAAGGAGAGCACTCTGTGTATCTCTCGTGACCTGTGCAAGATTTATCTGTCCCTGAACTTCGGACAAAGAAATCTGTGCGGTATACTTGCTGATGTCCACGCCATATTTCTTGATCAGGGCGTCTACCTTCCCGAGCCCAACGTCCGCCATGGTCTTGTAGTAAGACAACTTCCCGAGATAGGCGCTAATCTCCGTTCTCTGAATCTCGTTTTTTAACTGGGCTTCCTTGAGCACGGCGTCGACCTGTGCAAGATAGGCATCGATCAGATTTTTGAAAATGACCGAGCTGAGACCCATTTTCGCCAAGGCGTAGCGGATCACTCGATCTGCGGCCTGATTGAACATCTCCATGAGCTTGCTCTCGAGGACAATACCCTGCTCAATCGCCCACTTCGTATTGGCGTCCGCCATCTTGTACGAATCAACGAGGGCTTCGCGGGATCGGTCGGTCTTCAGATTCGCCTGCTTCACGTTCAGATCCTGCACTCATTGCCGCCAGAACGCTGTCCGGAAGCTCCCATCCTGGAGCGGAAAATGTTGAAGCCATTTTGTCCCGAGCATCCTGGTAAATTTGTGCGTCGCGTTGCGCTTGCCTGTCCGGAATCGCCTGTGCGACTGCGGAAGAAAGGCCGGTCCCGCCACTCTCGATGTCTCGCAGGAGCTTTGCGGTCATGGCGTCGATGAGTGCGCTGTCATATCCTCTAAGCAACTTAGCTTCTTCTTTGGTGATATCCTCGAGCCTGGGGATCCAGTCAAGAAACGTCTTTTCGACCTGGTCGAGGCCTCCACCCTTTCCGGCTGGCTTGAAGGGTTCCGGAGCCGCGGCGCTGATCGCGACGAGCTCTCCCTGAATCTCGAGGTCATCGGGAGCCTCTGCCGAGACCGTAATCGTGGTAACCGGTAAGGCGGGCTCTGACGGAATGATGAACGGGGGATAAACTGCAGCAGAAAGGGACTCTAGGTTTTCATAAACGGTGTCCATCTCTCCCACTGCATGCGCGATCGAGGTATTTATTAATTCCATCTGAGATGCGACCTGCGCGTTAACGTCAATAGCCATGTTATCTGTCCTTTCTATCTGGAATTTTGAAAAATTTTATTCGGTGCCCCAAAAAGAGATACGAGAATTCGGAATCCGAGATCAAGGCGGAAGAAGGGGGGCAAATCCTGGGAAAATGTGAGGCAACGAAGTAGATAGCATCTGGACCGCTCCACAGCGCCGGCCAATCGCGCGAACCGGCGACCCAAGGGGGGCCTATTTTGAAAAAGAATGCTTTCCTTGGTTCGATCATATGACCGGCCGCGCTTTCTGCAGGCTATTTGTCGGGCAACTGCAGCCCCTCAATAAACTGCTGATTGATGGTGATCGACGTAAACGACGGCGCGGACCCGGACCCTGCAGCATCCTGCTTGACCGGCTCATACCTGGAATACACGAGCTCGGCGGCACGCATGGCGTCGGAGGCTTTGACACGATGATCAATTACGACTTCCTTCTTCACCGATCCGTCCGGCTGCGGCTCCTCGACCTCTTTTCCGTGGTAGCCTTCCATAACCGCGGCGACAGTTTTCGAAGCGAGCTTGACCATTCGAGGCGCGGCAAGGCTCCTCTTCCTAAGATCAGGTAACGCTCGGCTCACGCTTTTTTCATGGTATCCTATGGCTTTTGAGATTGCGAGATGACTGAAGCCGCTTTGCTCGAGAGCCAACATTGCAGCCTGTTTAATGGCCTTTTCCGGCTCTTTCCCGGTTACTTTCAGCGGCTTTTCGTCTGTTTCCTGCGTCTCGATACTTTCCTCGTTCATACCCGATCCATCTCCTTTCTACCTGACGTCAAAACCTATTTCCCCCCGTACTCATGGCCCGCGCCGACACCACACAACCACGACTGGCCCCCCCCGCCCACTATTCATTCTACCAAAACTTTAAACCGTTGCCCCTCGTCTATACCCTTTCTCTCTGTGCCACCTTGCGATATTTTCTCATCCGGGTTTCCTGATGCAACCTGACACCTCGCTTTCAGGGGAGAAGGCCCCCGTTATTTTAATCAATCTGAGACTGGGCTTTCACCGCCGATTCGCCCTTTTGATGTTTGGAATGTTTCTGATATACGTGAACACAAAGAGCACTATTACTCTTAAATGCTTTATCGCATTGAGGGCATTTATGATTTCTTGTGTACCATTCCGGATGCTCCATGCGTAATCTTTGGAAATGTTCTTCTTGTTTCTTTCTTCCTTCAGCGCGCCATTCAGGGTGCTTTTTATTCACATGGTTATTGACTTTTAGAGCTGTTGAAGCAAAATCACAAATCGGGCATTTCCATACATCTAATCGGCTGTCGTAAATTATTCCAAAATCGTATAAAGCCGTTGTTTGGACTGTAGGATAATTGTTTGTTGGAAGGGCTGCCTGTCTCAGTGATTCCCAAAGTCTTCTTGATTCTTCGTCAAGTTCTTTCACAGTTCACCCGTCCTTTCGAGTTTGAGAAATGATCTTTTATTACCCATTCGTGCCAGAGGTCGAGCCCCGGTAAGTCCGCGAACCGACGTTGCTGAACTTCCCCGTTGGGTAATAAAAGATAGGATTATATGACCCATTTCAGGCCTTTCTCTACAGACCGAACTGCAGCCGTGCAACGGCATCGATCTTCTTTTCATCGGACGTATGCAGGTACACCGTCGTTGTACGTAAATCGCTATGCCCTAGAAGCTCCTGGACGGTCCGCAGGTCAACGCCTTTGTCCAGAAGGGAAGTTGCGAACGTGTGGCGCGTGGTGTGCGGCGTGATCCGCTTCGAAAGCAACGCGGACTTCTTAACCCTCCGCATCAGGCAATCAACCGCCTTGTGCGTGAGCGGGACAGGTTCGCAATTCCCGCGCTCGCCCAAGGTGAAGAAGAGCGGCCGGGCGCCGACCTCGCCAGCTCCTTCCGCGAAAAGCTGAGGCAGGCTGTTCTTGAGCGACTTCTGATAGTCAAGGACCGCTTCCATGACCTCTTCAGTGAGGGCGACACGCCGTTGCTTCTTACCTTTGCCGATCACATCCACAACCGTCTGATTCCTATACGTGGTAAGGTTCTCGATGTTCAAGCTGCACACCTCCGCTTTTCTCAAGCCACTCGACAGCATCAGGAGCAGGAGAGCATAATCACGCCTTCCCTGGAGCGTGCGACGATCCGGCACCCGGAGAAGCGCTTTAACTTCATCTGCAGTCAAAAACTCCGATGGTCTTTTTATCTTCTCCATTTTTTTCACCCTTTCCATTTTCATTTTCGTTTTCATCAGTGAGAAGAGAAAGCCCCCCTGAGCATCCGGGGGGCCTGGTCGCCTAAGCTGCCAATGGTTTTATTTTCTCACGGTAGAGCGGTAACAGGTGCACCAGTTCAGACATTAAATGATCGTATGTGCCGCGCTTAAACACCCGTTTTGCAAAAAGTCTTCTCATCAAAAGCCAGTCGTATTTGTGCTCCAACCTTTCAGCGATCGAAAAGAGCTGTTTTACTGCGGTGATTGTATCGGCGGATGTGCGACTAGGCTGCTTCGCGGCCCTTCGAACTATTTGCACGAACAGGCGCACCCGATTTGTTCTGTGGTTCGTTTTCTTGATCCTTTTCATTTTCGTTTCCTCCCTTTTTTATTTTTTTTCTTCGGTTTGTCCAGACTCAACTCTTCTTCTGTAACACGCTGAATCACTACCACTGGCTTCCCGTTCTTCGTGATGATAACCTGCTTGCCGGTTCGCTCGACCTCGGCCACGATCTGCGTCGCCTGCTGCCTCAACTCCGAAACCGTCTTGAACTTCAAATTGACCATGCCGCCTCCTTTCCGATGCGATGGCTATTATAATAGCTAATATTTTAGCTATTGTCAAGGGAAATAAAAAAGGGATGGAAGGTGAGCAGTGAAAAAGAAAGTTCCATCACCTGCCAGAACGTGGCAGGGAAATTTGCTACCGTAGCGGGAGTGTGGCAGGTGCCGTTGTCCGGCCCAAACACTTTCAAATTTTATGTTAAAAACGTTCAGGAAAGGAGGCACAAATGAAAAAAAGACGAAAGCAGACGAGAAGAACGCCGGTAGAAAAGATTTTGATCAGCATCATAAGATTTCTCAAAGACTGCGGTCTGCTGTAGTAAGACCAATAGCCCCGGGATCTCCGAACCAGAGAAACCCGGGGCTATAACAAACTCGACCGTGTTTTAAAAAGACTGAACGAAAAGAACGAAAGGTGTCAGCTCATGGACATCATTGTAACCATGAAGTTGACCTATCAGGGAAAGAAAGACCGCAAGCCGATGAATTGCGGGGAGAGCACGGGGAGAAAATAAAGGCATTCTCCGCGTTAACTCATTGAAATACTGAATTTGAATGGCGGGAGAGCATGAGAATCGAACTCACCTCACCGTACTCTCGCACGGTGACAACGGCTTTGAAGGCCGGGACGGGCACCAGCTCCGTAACCTCTCCCTTGTAGAAGGTAGACTGAACATACAGACAGGATAGTGCTGCTTAGATATGAAAAGCGGTCGATGGTGTAATTATACTTGAGTCCTCGCCTGACCGCAACTGGATTTCTGCGCTCCCTTCGGATGTTTCCCGTTTCGCTCCGGAATTGCCTTCTGAAATCCGCTCACCCTTGATTTCGCGTCAGCAAGCTCACTGCTTTGTCCAGGTCCGCATGAGCGCCGAGGACCACGACGATATCGTCGGTTAGCAGGGCGAAATCAGGGCCCGGATTCGCGACTGCTTCACCGTTCCGTGCAACGGCGATGACCGTGGCGCCTGTTCTGTTTCTGATGTCGAGATCGCGGAGTGTCATTCCCGCAGCCGGTGAGTCGGGCCCGATCTGGATGCTGTCAACGGTGGCGCCTGCAAAAAGCGCTGCAACACGGCCGAGATTCTCCTGGTCGAGGGAAACGCCGCGGAGCATCTTATAACCGCCGAACCGGACGAGCTGGATCTGGTTGGCGATGACATTGTTCGGTACGTGATATTCGTGGAGGACGCGCGAGAATATCTCGATGGAAGTCTCGAACTCCTCGGGAATGACCTGGTTCGCGCCGAGCTTGTACAGTTCGTCCACTTCAGCGGCATACCGCGTTCGGATGAGGATGAATATCGAGGGATTCAACTCACGAACTGCGGGGATGGCGATCCGTGCAGCTGCATAGTCCGATATCGCGAATACGATCACTTTCGCGCAGTCAACGCCTGAGCGTTGGAGCGCATCCCGCCGGGTGATATCTCCATACAGGATCGGCTCTCCTTCCGCACGCGCCTTGCGGATCGTGTCGGCATTCACCTCGAGCACCACATAGGGGATGTGGGTAGCCTTGAGCGTTTTCGCAAGGTTCTGGCCGTTCAAGCCGTAGCCCACGATAATGGTGTGGCCCTTCAGTCCGCACTCTTCAGCCTTTTCTCCCTGATTGCCGGGCAAAACAGCCAGTCGCACAGTCATCCATGGTCCGGCCTGAATCAGGAAGGGTGTTATGAGCATGCTCAGGATGGACGTGTTGATGAACATCTGAAAGATGTCCTCGCCCATCAATCCCTTCATCTGGCCCTGTTGGGCGAGCAGGAAGGCGAATTCCCCGATCTGCGCAAGCCCCAGGCCGGTCAGCAGCGCCGATCTGATGGGGTAGCGCAGTGTTTTCGCCGTTGCAACAACGAGAGCTGTTTTCAAAGCTACGAGGGCAAACGTCATTGCCATGAGAACCGGCCAGTGCGCGGCAAAGTAGCTGGTATGGAGCAGCATGCCGATGGATATGAAGAAGATGCTCGCGAAGTAGTCCCGGAACGGCATGATTTCGGTCACGATATGGTGGCTGTACTCGGACTCCGAGATGATAAGCCCCGCCAGGAACGCGCCCAGAGCGAGTGAGAGATTCAGGGAATAGGTAATCCATGCGGTTCCGAGGCAGAGGAGTACGACCAGCAGGAAGAACATCTCGCGGTTCCTGAGCCGTATCACCTGGTGCAGAAGGAAGGGGACCGCCTTGCGCGCCGCAACATAAACCGCGATAAGACCGATAAGCGCTTTTCCCAGTGAAAGCACTACGGAAAGAAGCGTGACCGTTGCCTGCGGTGCTCAGGACCGGCAGCAGGAGCATCATGGGCACGACGGCGATGTCCTGAAAAAGCAGGATGCCGGTGGCGAGCCGTCCATGGGCCGTATCGAGTTCGGTCCTGTCGGCATACATCTTCAGCACGATGGCGGTGCTGCTGAGGGACGCAAGAAATCCGAAAAAGACGGCCTGGTGCAGTGGGTAGTGGAGCGCTACTGCAATGCCCGTTACTGCCGCAATGGTCAGCAGAACCTGGGTTATCCCGCCTGCCAGGAGCTGGCGTCCCGTCCTCAGAATGTCGGCAATGGAAAATTCAAGCCCCACCGTGAACAGAAGAAGGACTACGCCGATATCGGCAAGGCGCTCGACGACATGGATCTCGGTGATGATCGCCGCTCCATAGGGTCCGATGAGGATTCCCGTGATCAGGAATCCGACGAGAGCAGGCAATTTGGCGCGGTGAAAAAGGTAGGTTATGGGAAGCGAAACAGCGAGGATGATGATCAGCTCGCGAAGGATGTTGATTTCCTGTTCAGGCATGGAAGATATAATAGCATAAAAAATGGAGAGATCATAGCAAAGGCGGGCGTCTGTGATCGGAATATTCAGCTTCCCGAACGGTAGAGGGAATGCCTCTGTCGCCGCAGCGCGAAGAGACGTCCGGAAAGGCGGGTGCTATGCATCCCGCCAGGCCGGCACTTTTTTCCGCATCAACGCCGCGATCACGAAAACGATCCCGCAGATCAACCCGCCGAGGGCAAAGGCAAGGGGTGCTTTGATCCAGTGGGCCGTTACTCCCGCGAAAAGACTTCCGAAAGGCGTCAATCCTCCAAAGGTGAAGGTATAAACACTCATGACCCTTCCGCGAAGGCGGTCTTCCGTATTGAGCTGGACCGTTGTATTCGCCATGCCGAAAAAGGTCACCATGGACCAGCCGGACAACGCCAGGAGCACTGCCGTGATCCCGAAGGACCGCTGCACGCCGATGAGAATGAGGAAAAAGGAAAGGCAGATGCCGCCTCCCAATAGAAAAAGCGGTCGGGGGCCGCTGCGGCTCATGAGGGCAAGGGACACGGCGCCGATGAGAGCGCCGGAGCCGAAGGACGACATGAGAAAGCCGAAGGCCGCGGCATCCTTATGGAGCTCCTGACGGGAGAAAACCGGCACGAGGACGGTAAAATTGGATCCGAAAATGCTGACGACTGCAACGAGCAGAATGGTGACCAGTATTGCGGGAGTGCTCCTGATGTATTTGAGCGCCTCGGTGATGTCCTGCAGCATTTGGTAGGTGCGCGGCTCCTGCGCGGCAACGCTTTTAAAGGTCATGCGGGAAAGCCCCCAGAGAACGGCCAGGTAGCTTAAGCCGTTCACCAGAAAACAGGCCGCCGTACCCAGGAGTCCGATCAGGATGCCTGCGATCGCCGGACCAATAGCACGAGCGGCGTTAAAGATCGACGAGTTCAACGCAATAGCGTTCATGAGGTCATCCTTGCCGACCATTTCGATCAGGAACGCCTGGCGAGCGGGCATGTCGATCGTATTGGCGACGCCCAGTAGCGTTGCGAGGATCACGACTTGCCAATAGCGGACCGTCCCGCTCCAGTCCAGGGCGGCAAGCGTCAGGGCCAGGATCATCATGGCGATTTGCGTGGCAATGATGATCTTTCGTTTCGGGAAAGAGTCGATCATCACGCCGGCGGGAAGGGACAGGAACAGCATAGGAGCAAACTGCAGCGCAGATACGATGCCGAGTTTCAGCGAGGAATGCGTCAGTTCAAGCACGAGCCATGCCTGGCCGACGTTCTGCATCCACGTGCCGATAAGAGATACGAGCTGTCCGAACCAGAACAGGCGAAAGTTCCGGTGCCGGAGAGAGCTGAAAAGTGTGCTTATCACTCTTTGTTCAGGCAATGCCGACGTCCTCCATGCCAAGTATACCACTGCCCGCGCCGAAACATGATGCTGAAGACAATGCCGTGCGTATACACGAACACAGCCGCATGTCCGGGCAGCCCGGAACGAGGAAGTCGTTTAACCGAGGCGGGAATCTGCGGTGAAAACGCGGGAATAGCGTGGCACGAGATCCAGTGAAGGAGTTCTTCAGCGCTGTTTCAGACCGGGGCTTACGAGGTCCCAGACCAGGCAGGAACTGACCCGGACCCCTGATTTAGTACTGCGCAGATCGTGGAATTTGCCGCCCAGAAACTGGCCGCCGAAGTAGGCGCCGATCATAACCGGAAAAGTTATGAACTGCCAGCCCAGACCGGAAAAGACGCGAAGAGCGATGATGAAGGGAACCGGTACGTGGACGGCGACAAACCAGCGAGGCGAGAGTTTTTTTTCATTTACCCTCCAGTAGCCGAAAGGGAGGTTCAGGATAAAAGCGAGAGATGCAACAGCGGCCAGATTCATATTCATTACTCCTTGCGCGATGCGGAAGGTTGAAGGAAATAATACGACATTCCGGGAAAAATAGAAAGTCAAAACAGATGGCATGAGGACGTTTGGGCGGGAAACCGGGTAGGTGTCAGCCTCTCAATACCCGTTTGTCGCCGACCCGCTGCGTCAGTTTCTGCGAGTCGAAGTATTCCATGATCGGCACGGCAAATTTGCGCGACGTTTTGGCCAGATCGCGAAACTCCGCCATGGTGATTTCCTTTTTTTCCTCCAGATGCCTTTTGAGGTCAGTCCTGATCGCCTCTACGACGTCCCTGTCCAGGTGAAGCGAATCATTGATGCGCACGGTCCTGCCTTCGTCGGCCAGGAGTTTCAGCAGGTCCCGCGCGTCTTTGTCCGCTATGCCGAAGAGAGTGGGAAGTTCCTCCCGGACCGGCGGCTGGGTGCCGCCTTTCTTGATTGCGGCAACGATCTTGTTTTTGACCTCGTCATTGACCTTGCCGCCCGCGGCTTTGAAGCCGGGCGCCCGCAGTTTTGACCCGTCGAGTTCAAGCTGCTTCTTCTTGACGAGCCCTTCAACGGCAATGTTCAGCACCTTTGCGTCGACTCGCAGCCTGAGCATGCCTTTGAGCTCTTCCTTGTCCATGCCGGATTTCAGGGGATTGTCCCGATGATACTGTTTGACGAGGTCCATGACCTTTTTTTCGAGTGTCCCGAGATGGGTTGCATGAACATAGAGGGTATCGATGCGAAACACGATCTTTTTCTGGACCAGCGACGCCAGGGACCCTGTAATCTCCTGTTTGTCCGATGCAATCACACCGATGGCTTCGGCCTCGGTCATGCCGACAAGCCCTCTACCCGCGACGAGGAGCGAGAGTTTGTTGTCGATCGTCCCCTCATTGAGCGCTTGCAGGTTCTCAAGCGATTCCTTCATGGTCGCCTGCCGGTGCCGCCGGGTATGCGGATTGAGGACCATGCCGCCGCCGAGGGTCTCCATGGGCGAATAGAATCGCAGGATGTACCGGTCTCCGTGCTGGACGATAACAGGTTGTTCAAAGCGCATCTGGACGAAGGCTTCCTGGCCCGGGGTAATTTCGGTTGATCCCAGCACCGTAATTCTGCCGATGGCCTCCTGGGTCGTATTGTAGAAACGGATGCGCGCCCCGGTCTTGAGCCCGCGCGGCGCCTGCTTGAGAAGGTCGAGCTTTGCATCGATCGTTCTGGTCGGTGTAAAAAAGCCGGCGCTGACTATGGCATCGCCGCGCGACAGCTGGTCTTTCTCCATGCCCTGGAGATTTACCGCCGTGCGTTGGCCCGCGACGGCGCGCTGCACCGTCTGGTTGTGGGACTGGATGCCGCGCACCCTGGTCTGGAGCTTTCGCGGCAGCACGACGACCTCCTGTTCGAGGCTGATCGTGCCGGAGAGGAGTGTTCCGGTAACGACGGTGCCGAACCCCTTCATGGTAAATACGCGGTCGATGGGAAGGCGAAGGATGCCGTTGGGGGATTTCGGGGTGACGTCATTGGCCATCCTGCCGAGTTCCGCGGTCAGGCCGGACAGATTTTCGCCCGTCTTGGATGAGACCGGGACGATGGGAGCGCGCTCGAGAAAGGTCCCCTTGACAAAGTCCCTTATTTCGTCCTGGACCAGCACGAGCCAGTCCTTCTCGACCATGTCTGTTTTTGTCAGTGCGATGATGCCTTTCTTCACGTGCAGGAGATCGCAGATGGCGAGGTGTTCGCGGGTCTGCGGCATGATCCCCTCGTCCGCGGCGATCACCAGCATCACGATATCGATGCCGCCGACGCCGGCGAGCATGTTCTTGATCAGGCCTTCATGTCCGGGAACGTCGACAATGCCGAGGCGGTTTCCTCCCGGAAGGTCGATCGACGCGAAGCCGAGATCGAGGGTAATGCCGCGCTCTTTTTCTTCCTTCAAACGGTCGGGGTCAACGCCCGTCAGGGCCTTGACGAGGCTCGATTTTCCGTGGTCGATATGTCCGGCAGTGCCGAGGATAATGTATTTCATAAAGAAGGGGCCGGGGGCCTGGGGCCGGTGGCCGGGGAAAAGCAGCAAGCAATCGAGAAAAAAATTTTCAGAATTATTATTTGATAGTGTCTGTTTTCTGATTCGTGGACCCTGGACCCTGGCTACCGGACCCTTGATACAGTTTTCCTATCGCTTCCACGATCTTTCCGATCTCTTCATCATTGAGCGTTCGCGGATCGAAAACCACCATCCCCTCCTTGATGCGTGCGATGATGGGTGGGCGTCCGAGGCGGAGGCCTAACTCGATCTGGTTTGCGCTCAAGGTCTTATGGCGGAGGCAGACGGTCCGCGTGGGGAAATTCCCCGTGGGCAGCGCGCCGCCGCCGCTTTGCGATTTGTCCGCCTGGAACGATACGGCCAGTCCGGACCCGGAAGCGGACCTGATGCCGGCGGCCAGCAGCTCGGCCTTTCGTTCGATCTCGGAAAGGGGCTGGGTCAGCATCCAGAGCGTGGGGATGTCCTTCGCAGCCTTGTCCATGTCGAGGTACTGGCTCAACGTCGCGTCCAGCGCGGCCAGGGTCATCTTGTCGAGCCTGAGCGCGCGGGTAAGGGGGTTGGAACGGATGGCATCGAGGAGGTTCTTTTTCCCCAGGATCATTCCGGCCTGGGGGCCGCCCAGGAGCTTGTCGCCGCTGAAGGTGACGATGTCCAGGCCCGCGTCAACAGCCTGCTGCACCGTGGGCTCGTCGCCCGCGCCGTAGGCCCGGAGGTCGATGAAGCTGCCGCTCCCGAGGTCCCACATAACGGGAATCTTCCGCTTTTTCCCCAGCTGAGCCAGTTCTTCGGGCGTGACTTCTTTCGTGAATCCCACGATCTTATAATTGCTGGTGTGGACCTTGAGCAGCAGCCCCGTATTATCGTTGATCGCTTTTTCGTAGTCCTTGAGATGGGTCTTGTTCGTGGCGCCCACTTCGCGCAGGATTGCGCCGCTGCGCTCCATGACCTCGGGCACGCGGAACGAGCCGCCGATCTCCACGAGCTCTCCCCGCGAAACGACCACTTCCTTGCCCCGGGCCAGCGTGTTGAGGCAAAGAAGCACTGCCGCGGCATTGTTGTTCACTGCCGTGGCCGCTTCAACGCCCGTGAGCCTGGCGAGGATGGCTTCGACGTGCACATGGCGTTTGCCCCGTTCGCCCGCTGCGATGTCGTATTCCAGGTTCGAGTAGCCCCGGCTCACCTCGACAACGCGCTCGATCGCTTTTTCTGAAAGGATGGATCTGCCCAGGTTCGTGTGGACGACGACGCCGGTGGCGTTGATGACACGCTTAAGGCTCGGCTCAGAGAGCTCTCGGAGGATCTTTTCGGCCCGGGCAAGGACGTCTGCGAGCTCTACGTCCTGCCGGATCCCTGTCGGCCCCGCTTCGAGAATCGCCTTTCGCATGCCGTCGATGGCCGTTCTGACGGCTTCGAGCACGAGGGCGCGCGGGCTGGTTTCGAGCCATTGCCGGGTCCGGTCCGCCTTCAGCACCTCATCGACCGACGGCAGTTGTTTCAACAAGTCCTTCATGATCGTAACATAGCATAGGCATCGTCGAAATTCAACAGGCTTTCCGATCAACACACGCACTTTTGCCCTTGACATCCTTCAGGGAATATGTCAATTTTATTTCGCACGGCAAGAATAAATTCGCAGGTCCTGCAGAGGACCGATCATCCGCCCTTGAAAGGGGGAGAATCGGTTTCCCTTGCTGAAAAATCCGATGCTTCGAGGTGCTCATGAACAGACGTAAGTTCCTTAAGGGTGTTGCAGCTGCAGGTACCGTGCTGGCGGCAGGGGAATTCTTCATCCCTTTTGCCGAGGCTCTGGACGTTCCCAAGTTCAATTTTGCCCATGTTACCGACCTGCACCTCGACGTGCAGGGCGACAGCACCTGGCTCTATCGTGAAAAGAGCGTACCGCTCTTTATCGATGCTCTGCGCCAGCTTTCCCGGCTTCCCAAACTCAGTTTCGTCGTTTTTGGCGGCGATCAGGTCCACTACGGCGCCAACGACAAGGAATCCCTGGATGTGTTCCAAAAATGGACGGCCCATCTCAATATGCCCTATTACATCCTGCTGGGCAATACCGAAGTCTCACCGGTGAGCGGATCGTCCAAACTGGGGCGGGAAGATTTTCTCAAAGTCTGGAGCGGGAAAGGACTCAAACCCGGGAACTCGTCATGGTCCGTTGAGCCGGTCCGGGGAGTACGCGCCATCGGTCTGGATGTGACCATCGACGGCAAGCCCCACGGCGAGGCGAGTCCCGAAAGTCTGAAGTGGTTGGAAAATGAACTGAAGGCGAACAAGAACAAAAAACTCATCATCGTATTTACCCATCAGCTGATCATGCCTACAACACCAAAGGACAGCACCCCCGAGTGGTCGCTCTGGATGGTTAAGAACCATGATAGGGTTCGCAGCATCCTGGAAAAATATCCGAACGTCCGTCTCGTGGTCTCGGGACACCACCACGCATCCCGGGTGATCACCGCGGGAAAGATCACCTATGTCGCCGACCCCGCCATCGTGTCCTATCCCTGTTCGTTCAGGTCCTTCACCGTGACGCGGGAGGGCATTCACCTGAAGAATATCGGTCTCGAGGACAGGAATTCGGTAAACCGCGCGCTGGAACTGCTCAAAACCGATCCCTATGCCAAGATGTACGATCCCAGCGCCCCGGAGAAAGTGGTCGAGTACAGCGCCGGCTTGACTGCCCAGGACCGTGAAACGACGATAAAGCTTTGACAGGTGATTTTATTGCCGAGGGATGTCGCGTTCGGTAAATCGGGGTGTTGGAGTACCGGAGAGGACCACGCGAGACGCTGTGGCCTGAAGTGTCAATTTATAATCTAAGATATCCTGCCGGCTGCCAGACGGCCTGAATCCACGGGAACGGGCGGCGTGATACGCCGCTGTTCCCGTTTTTTAATTCATTTTTCAAAATCATCGCGCCGCAAAACGTATAATCCGCCGTCCTATGCCTCGGGCAGCGAGAAATCGATCCGCTTCCGGACCGTGTCCACGCGGTCCACGCGCACCTTCACTTCATCTCCTATCCGATAGACGCTTTTCTTCCGCTCCCCGCGCAGACAGTGCTGCTTCTCGATATAGTGGTAGTAATCATCGGTGAGCGTTGAGACGTGCACAAGCCCTTCCACAAAGAGCCCCTTAAGCTGCACGAAGAATCCGAACTGGATCACCCCGGTAATGATCCCCGGGTATACCTCGCCGAGTTTGTCCTCCATGAACCGGAGTTTCAGCATGGTTATTACGTCCCGTTCCGCTTCCATGGCCTTCCGTTCGCGCTGGGAACAGTGGAGGGCCGCCTTGGGAAGGCTTTCGGCCAGACGCTCGACAACGGCGGCGTTCTGGAGCGCACCTTTCATGTCGGCCTTGAGGACCCGGTGCACGATGAGATCGGGAAAGCGCCGGATGGGCGAGGTAAAGTGCGTATAGGTCTCCGCAGCAAGGCCGAAGTGGCCGAGGTTCTCCTCGGAATAACGGGCCTGTTTCATGGTCCGCAGCAGGACGGTGTTGATCAGGGTCTCTTCGGGCGTGCCTTTTGCCTTGGCAAGGGCGCTCTGGAGGTGGCGGGGCTTGATTTTTTTCCCCGTTGGAAGCGAAATGCCGAGTGTGGCGAGAAACTCCACGAGGTCCGCCAGCTTCAGCTCGTCGGGCTCTTCATGGATGCGGTAGATGAAAGGGGCCTCCTTGGCCTCGATGTGCGCAGCCACCGTCTCGTTCGCCGCGAGCATGAACTCCTCAATGATCTGGTGCGCCATGTTCCGCTCGGCCCTGATGATGTCGGTCATGCGTCCCTGCAGGTCGAGGACGATCTCGGGCTCGGGCAGGTCGAAGTCGATGCTGCCTCTCTTGGTGCGCCGGGAGCGCAGGACCTCCATAAGCTCGGCCATGAGCTCGAACTTTTCCAGCAGCGCGGTGTACCGCTTTCTTTGCGACAACAGTCTATCGACCAGGATCTCCTTGACCGCTGTGTAAGTCATGCGTTCGTTGCTGTTGATGACACTTTCATAGATGTCATACCGGAGTACGTTGCCGGCGGGCGATATGTCCATCTCGCACGTCAGCGTCAGGCGGTCGACGTTCGGGTTCAGGCTGCAGATCCCGTTGGACAGGGGCATGGGCAGCATGGGGATGACCCGGTCCGGCAGGTACACGCTCGTTCCGCGCTGGTATGCATCCTCATCAAGCAGGGTCCCTTCCTTGACGTACTGAGCCACGTCGGCAATGTGGACCCAGAGCCGGTACCCCGTCTTGATCTTTTCGATCGAGATTGCATCGTCGAAATCGCGCGCTTTTTCTCCGTCGATCGTGACCGTGTCGAGGTCCCGGAGATCGCGTCTGTTCCTTCGCATGGCCGGAGAAACCTGCTGGGGAATCGCATCGGCCTCACGGAGCGCTTCAGGGGTGAATTCGACGGGCAGCTCGTACTGCTCGATGATGAGGTCCGAATCAATGCCCGGCTGCCCCGGTTTGCCGATGACCTTGATGATCCTGCCCTCGGGCGGCCTGCCGTGCATGGGATAGGAAAGGATCTCGGCCGACACGATGTCTCCGGCGCTGGCGCCGCCCGCATGCTCCCGGCTCACGACGAGGTCCTGCGTGAGCTTGGCGTCAAAGGGTTCGACGAAGCCGTATCCCCCCGTTTTGGGATCAGGCAGTGCATAGGTGCCGACGACCCTGGTGTGGGCGCGCTCGAGGACGCGGACGATCATACCTTCCCGTTTGCCGGTGACCTTCTTTTTGCCCACCGGCGGGGTGACCCGGGCCACGACCTTGTCTCCGTCCATGGCGTCGATCCGGCTCCGGGCGGAGATGTAGATGTCGCTTTTCCCTTTTTTCTCGGGGATGACGAATCCGTATCCCTGGGGATGGGCCTGGAAGATCCCGGTTTCGAGCGCCATTTTTTCAGGCAGCCCGTATCGGTTCCCGCGTGTTTTTATGATGTCGCCGGAGAGCACCAGTTCGTTAAGGACCTGTTTGAGCCCGCGCCGGTCATCAGCCTTGAGACGCAGCTGGCGCATGATTTCGCGGACGAGCATGGGCCTGCCGAGCCTTCCTTTGATCAGTTCAACGATTTGTTTATTAGTGTAGGTCATAGTTTTAAGATAGGGTGTTTAAAATTCTGCGCGGCTGAAGAGCCGGTTCGCTGCAATCCCGTCGCTCACGATGAATTGCGGGCTATGAACTGATTCTCAGCAGTTTTCCCGTTGCTTCGGCGATCACCACAAGGCCCCGTTCGATCTTTGCCTCGGCCTGGATAAGCCTGTTCGTCTCTTCCGTAAGTCTGCCCGATACGGTCAATGTGTCACGGGGCGAGGCCGGAGCCTTGAATTTGACGATGAGCTCTGCGGTCACAACGGAGAGCCCCAGGCTGAAGGCAAGCTTGGCCATGGCCTCGTCGAGGAGGGAAGACAGGATTCCCCCGTGGACGATCCCCGCATAGCCTTGATGAAAGTCCGAGGGTGTGAACGCAGCGCTGATGGAACGATGATCCCGGTCAATCACGAAATCGACGGCAAGGCCGAGAGGGTTATTTTTGCCGCACACATAACAGAGCTGGTTGTCCTGGAGTTCCTTCATAGGCATTGCAGGCGGCCGGGTGCTCCGTTGGAGTGGTCGTCAAATCCATTGTACTTCGCGTTATATCCAAAAGATAAGAATCACAAAGCCGGGTCGCGTATAAGGCCGCTCGATTACCGGTGCCGCGGCTTCAGGAGAATCCATGCCCATGCATTGCCCTTGTACGCGTCTCTGTTTATCAGTATAATGGAAAAAATGCCATTTGACAATCAGATAACGCTCTCAGAAGAGCAATTGCAGAAATTGTGCGTTCTCGACGCTGCACAGGCGAAACGGAACCTGGAGCTGATTGCCTCCTCCCTGGGTCCTGACGATTTTTCAGCGCTCTTTCCGGCCCTCTCGGCCTCCCTTTCCCGTTCCGCCGATCCCGACATGGCGCTGAACAACCTTGAGCGGTTTCTGGGAGCGATTGCCCGGAGGCCCGGATTTGTTTCCCTCTGCCGCTCGAAGCCGGACACCCTTCGACAGCTTCTCACGATCTTCGGCGCGAGCCGTTTCCTGTCGACCTTTCTCATTACTCATGCCGATGACGGTCTGGCATGGTTTTCGGAGTTTGATTTCCTGACAAAGCCCGTGGACAAGGCGGCCCTGTCCCGCCGCCTCGCGTTCATGACCGCGGACGAGACAGGCGACAAGGCCTTATACCGGATTTTGCGGCTGTTCCGGAAACAGGAACTGTTCAGGATCGGGCTGAGAGATCTTCTCGGCGCGACCTTTCAGGAGGTAGTGGAGGAACTGTCCGATCTTGCCGAGGTTTGCCTGCAGCGGGCCTTTGAACGGGCCGACGAAGGGCTCCGGAGCAGGTATGGACGACCTCAGCTGCGGCGCTCCGACGGCGACCAGTCGCCGGCGGGATTCGCGGTGATTGCCATGGGTAAGCTGGGGGGGCGGGAGCTCAACTTCAGCTCCGACGTGGACCTCATGTTCGTATACACGGCAGACGGGGAAACGGAAGGCGTTCCCCAGCCCGACGGGACAGTGATGAACCGCGTCACCAATCACCAGTACTTCATCAAACTTGCGGAAAAGCTGAGCTCCCTGATCGGAGAAAAGACCGAGGACGGCTTCGTGTTCCGAGTCGACCTGCGATTGCGCCCCGAGGGGCAGCGGGGGCCGCTTGCCCAGAGCCTCGGCGGGTACGAGATCTACTACGAGTCCTGGGGTCAGACGTGGGAGCGGTCGGCTCTTATCAAGGCCAGGCCCGTTGCCGGGGATGAGGAGACGGGTCGGGAGTTCCTGGAGCGGATAACTCCTTTCGTATACCGGCGCTACCTGGACTACGGCGCCATCGCCGAGATCGGCGAGATGAAACAGAAGATCAACCGCGATGTGGAGCAGAAGGGGAGGACCCATCGGGACGTCAAGCTCGGGTACGGCGGCATCCGCGAGGTCGAGTTCGTGATCCAGGCGCTTCAGCTCATCTACGGCGGGCGGGACCGTTCGCTGCGCGAGAGGACGGCGCTCAAGGCCCTCCACCGGCTTTCCCAGAAGGGCCTGATCACCTACCAGGAACAGTCCGCGCTGGCGAAGGCTTACGTATTCCTCCGCACCGTGGAGCACCGCATCCAGATCGTGGATGACCTCCAGACCCAGACCATGCCTGCGGACGAGCCTGCCCTGCGCGCCCTCGCCAGAAGCATGGGATATATCGAACCGCGCCGGGAGGCGGAGCTGCTGCTCCGGGACTACGCAAACCATGCCCGTCAGGTGAGGGATATCTATGACGAGTTGTTCGCCTTTACCGGAGAAGGGTCCGGTGAGCCCGAGCGTGAAGGAGATTACGGACGTCTCCTTGATGCGGAGACAACCGAGCAGGAGGCTGTTGCCCTGCTCGCAGCGTTCGGATTTCGCGATCCCGGTAAGGCTTATCGGAACCTGGCGCTGCTTCAGGAGGGCCCCGCATTCGTCCATCAGACCCCTCGGAGCCGCAAGTTATTCGGCGAATTGTTCTCCCCGCTTTTCAGCGATATCGTTTCCTCTCCGGACCCCGACATGGCGCTCAATCATCTCGAATCGTTTCTCGCGGCCCAGGACTCGTGGGAGGCCTTTCAGTCACTGGCGAAGATCGACCCGTCGGCCGGGAAGGTCCTGATCGCGGTCTTCGCCAACAGCGAGTATCTTTCCCGCCTGCTCGTGAGCAGGCCGATCTTCCTCCAGAACATGATCGAGTCCCGCAAGGCATACGGGACCGGAACCTCTGTACGGCTTGTCAACGAGCTCGCGGAATCGCTGTCCCATGGGGCGGACCTCGCGGAAAAGCTCGACGTCCTCCGGCGCTTCAAACACCAGGAGGAGATCCGGATCGGGATGGCGGATCTTTTGAGCGGCGCCGGTCAGATGGCCGTTTCCCGTGAGCTGTCCAAACTGGCCGAGGCATGCTCTGGCGTCCGCTCTCCGCATGGCAGCGACGGAAATCGGAAAACGGCTCGGCATCGAAGGATCCTTTGACGGTCTGGCAATCATCGGCGTCGGCAAACTGGGCGGAAGAGAGCTCGTTTACGGCTCCGATCTCGACATTCTCTTCGTGTATTCGGAAGCACGGGCTGCCGCATTTCCCTCCGGCGTGAGCGTTTTTGAATTCTTCAGTAAAGTTGCCGAAAAAACCATATCCTACCTTTCTACGCTCACGCGCGAGGGGTTCGTTTTCCGGATCGACACCCGGCTCAGACCGACGGGATCCAAGGGGCCTCTGGCGCAGAGCATAGATGCATTCAGGGGATATTATGCGTCGCAGGCCGAGACCTGGGAGCTTCAATCTCTGCTGCGCGCCCGGTTCGTGGCCGGGGACCGCGCGGTGGGAATGGAATTCTGCAGCGCTATTCAGAGCCTGATCTACAAGGACGCTGACGGGAGCAGGCTTGCTGCGGACATTCGGGTCATGCGCAGACGGATGGAAGAGGAAACCGGACACGAGAGCGCGGTCTGCTACAACATCAAGCAGGGCGCAGGCGGGCTTGTGGACATCGAGTTCCTGGTCCAGTATCTTCAGCTTCTCCACGGCAAACGCCACGTCAGCATGAGGGTCCCGGGCACGTTCAATGCGCTGAGGGCAGCTCTGAAGCTGAAACTGATCGACAACGAGGCTTACGGGCTTTTGAGGCGCGCGTACCTCTTCCTGCGAAGACTCGAGAGCAGGATGCGGGTCGTTTCGAACCAGTCGACGAGCCTTCTTGCGAGGGACCCGGAAAAACTGAATCAGCTTGCCCGCCGCATGGGCTACTCGAATGACGGCTCTCCTGCAGGACAAAAGCTTCTTGCCGATTATGAGTCGTTGAGCAGGCAGGTCAGATCGATCTTCACGGCGTGGCTGGGCGCGCTCTGAGAGGTCGATCAGTGGCTGGGGCTTTGCCTGTCGTATCCTTCTCCGTCGACTCCTGTCTTCGTTTCCCTGATGACAATTAAGGTCGATCGAGGAGTTACCGGGCGTCCGACATGCCCCCGCCTCATCGGGAAACCTCACCTTGTTCATAAGTGTTTCTTATAACATGAGTTAATGAATTTATGATAATTCAACCACAATGAAGCACATTTTTCTTGACAACTTCTCTGTCATTATAATAACATAACCAGCCGTGCAAAATGTAACTGGGCATTTGCAATACGCAATAGTTCATCCAAAATAACAGGCCTGTTGAATTAAAAAACATCATTTAAATAGCCCAAAGGGAGGAAATAATAAGAAATGCTAGCTCGAAACAGTAAGATTGTTCTCCTGCTTCTATTCATCGCGCTCGTTGCGGCCGGTGCTGCATTCGCGTCGCAGGACGCGGCGCCTGCGGCAGCAGCGGCAACCGCGGCAGGCCACGGCGGGGCCCCAGCTGCAGCGCCCGCGCCGGCTCCTGCTGCGCCTGTGTCTACCACACCCTGGTGGATCTGGCCGCTGGCGCTGTTCATCACTACGTTCATACTTGGAATCCTGGCAGTGCTCGGCGGCGTGGGAGGAGGCGTATTGTTCGTCCCGATCGTGGGCGGCTTTTTCCCCTTCAATATCGATTTTGTCCGCGGCGCCGGTCTGCTCGTCGCCCTCGCCGGAGCGCTTGCCGCTGGTCCCGGCCTGCTGAAGCGGAACCTGGCCAGCCTGAGGCTGGCGATTCCCGTCGCGCTCATCGCTTCGGCGGCTGCCATTGTGGGCGCCATGATCGGTCTCGCGCTCAAGCCCAATGTCGTGAACACCCTCCTCGGCGCGACGATCCTTTTCATTGTCATCATCATGGCAACTGCCAAGAAGTCCGATTTTCCGATCGTACCCAAGCCGGACAATCTGGCGCAGAGCCTGGGGATCATGGGCATCTACCGGGAGGAATCCCTCGGCAAGGACGTGGAGTGGACGGTCCATAAGACGCCCCTGGGGCTGGCCCTGTTCATCGTGATCGGCGTCATGGCAGGCATGTTCGGTCTCGGCGCCGGATGGGCGAACGTCCCCGTTCTCAACCTGATGATGGGGGCTCCCCTTAAAATTTCAGTGGCCACCAGCAAGTTCCTGCTCTCGATAACCGACACCTCCGCAGCCTGGGTCTACATCAATCAGGGGGCCGTGCTCCCGATGATCGTCGTTCCATCCCTGGTCGGCATCATGTTCGGTTCCATTATCGGGGTGAAGATCCTCGCCAAGGCCAAGCCGAAAGCGATCAAGTGGATGGTTATCGTGCTCCTGCTCTTTGCAGGACTCAGGTCCCTGCTCAAGGGACTGGGAATCTGGCCATAGGAGGAATGAAAAATGACGAATGAAAGAACCAAGGCATCGGAAGAACAAATAGCCTACGCAAAGGTCCTCAATATCGGGATGTGGTTCGGACTTGCCCTGCTCATCATCACCTTTTTTGTGTACATCTCGGGTGTCCTCCCGAGTCATGTGCCGATCAATGATCTGCCGAAATACTGGACCATGCGCGTCCATGATTTCAACGTTGCTCTGAACGCGCCCACGGGCTGGAACTGGACGGCGCTGGTGGGAAAGGGCGACTATCTGAATTTCGTCGGCATCGCGATCCTGTCGGGTCTTACGATCCTGTGCTATGCCGTGATCATCCCGATCCTGGCCAGAAAAAAAATGACTGCCTACCTCATCATCGCCATTGCCGAAGTGCTGGTACTCGCGCTTGCGGCAAGCGGCATCTTGAAAAGCGGGCATTAATCCGAACCGGCATTGTGCGGCTACGGAAAAGTTTTGAAGGGCGGCCCAGCGGCCGCCCTTTTTTGTTTGACATCGCAGACGGCCGTTGTTAGCATGGCTGCAGTTGTCCGATACCCGTTATGAAGGGGCCTGCTTTTGAAAGAACGACTGAATCTGCTCCGGGAATTTTCCGTTCCGCTCCTCTGCGGAGTCATCGCGGCGCTGGTCTGGGCAAACGCGTCGCCGGAAAGCTACGGCCGTTTTCTCCATCATACTTTTTGGGGTCCGCTCAGCTTTCACTTTCTGACCAACGACATCTTCATGGTGTTCTTCTTCGGGATCGCAGCGGTCGAGATCACCCAGAGTTTCATGCCCGGAGGGGACCTCTATCCGGTCAGGAAGTCCGTCAATCCGCTGCTCGCCACCCTTGGCGGCGTGATCGGCCCTGCCGTCGTCTATCTTGCCCTCAACCGCGTCATCGGCGCTCCTGAACTTGCCAGGGGTGGGGGGTGCCGACAGCAACGGACATCGCCTTTGCCTGGCTCGTGGCGCGCATGATCTTCGGGGCAAATCATCCAGCGGTCGCTTTCCTCCTGCTCCTTGCCGTGGCCGACGACGGGATCGGGCTGGCCATCATCGCCATTTTTTATCCTGACCCCCGGTTCCCGGTCCAGCCCCTGTGGCTCCTATTGACTGCGGCCGGGATGGCCTCGGCATCCCTGTTCAGGAAGCGGGGCGTACGATCATACTGGCCTGCGGTGCTTGCGGGTGGAGTCTTGTCCTGGTCCGGTCTTCATTTTGCTCATCTCCATCCGGCGCTAGCGCTGGTCTTTATTATTCCGTTCCTGCCCGCTGCGAAGTATGAAAAGAAGCACCTCTTCGAGGAAGACAGGTTAGACATGTCCGCGATCGCGCAATTCGAACACGATTGGAAAATTATTGTGGACTTCGGCCTGTTGCTGTTCGGTCTCGCGAATGCAGGCGTGGAATTCTCCAGCATGGGGACGGCGACGTGGCTGGTGCTTGCCGCCCTGCTTGTCGGGAAGACCGGAGGGATATTTCTTCTCGGGTCGCTTGCCGTTACGCTTGGTTTCCCTCTGCCGGGGTCCATGCGGAAGACGGAACTGCTTGTGGCAGGCATCATCGCCGGCTTCGGTTTCACGGTCGCGCTCTTCGTCTCCGGCGTGGCGTTCATCGACCCTCTGCACCAGGGCGCGGCCAAGATGGGCGCCATGCTGAGCTGCACAGCAGCGGTTCTTGCCGTTGCTGCAGGAAGAGTCTTGAGGGTCCGGAGAATGGCTTGAGCAGTGAAGGAACGAATTTTTTCTTGACAAAACGTCTTAATGGAATATACTACGGCATCGTAACGCGGTCGTAGCCGTCACAGCCGACCTGATTTTTGACAGAATGGGTTCTTTTTTAATGGAAACGGAACATTTTCTTCTTTGGGGTATCGTATTGTTTGCAGTGGGTGCGGCAAGCGCACTCGTACCAGCAGCAAAAACAAGATCTGCGTCCTACCTGTTTTCCCTCTTCGGCTCGGTCAGTTTCCTTGCTCTCGGTTTAGTACTCACCTTTGTCGCTCCTGTGTCCTATCAGCCGCTTTCCGTGTCGTCGATAGTCGGGTTTTCTCTGCGTGGAGACGCCCTGTCGGGATTTTTCGTGGTCGTGATAGCGGTTGTCTCGATAGCAGTGTCGCTCTATGCCGCAGGGGTTTCCCGCAATCTGCCCCACGCCGGTACGGCCGGCTTGTTCTTTAACATCCTGGTCCTGAGCCTCTATGCCGTGGTGCTTTCCGCGGACCTTTTCACGTTCCTGGTCTCGTGGGAAACCATGGCGATCGCCTCCTATTTTCTGGTGACGCTCGAACGGACCGCGAAGGCGGCGCGCGGCGGAATTTTTTACGCCGTCATGACCCATATCGGCACGGCCTTCATCATCGTGCTCTTTTTCATTCTCTACCGGACGACGGGCCGGATGGATTTCGAAGGAATGAAGGCCGGGATGTCCGGCGTTCCCGCTGGTCTGAAATCGATTGTCTTTCTTTTTTCCGTGATCGGCTTCGGCACCAAGGCGGGGATCGTTCCGCTCCATACCTGGATACCCCGCGCCTATCCCGTTGCGCCGTCCCATGTTGCGGCGCTGATGTCGGGCCTCATGGTCAAGATGGGCATTTACGGCATCATCAGGATCTGCCTGGACGTCATGGGGCAGGGGCCGGAATGGTGGGGGCTCGCGGTGATCGCCGTCGGTGCGGTGTCAGCCCTCCTGGGGATCCTCTACGCGCCTCATCGAGAACGACCTGAAGCTCTTTCTTGCCTACTCGAGCGTGGAGAATATCGGCATCATCCTGCTCGGCGTCGGCGCCGCGATGATGTTCAAGAGCAACGGCCTGTACGCCCTCTCCGCGATCGCTCTTACAGCGGCCTTGTTCCACGTGCTGAACCACGCCCTGTTCAAGGGCGCTCTTTTTCTCGGAGCCGGATCGATCATCAGCAGCACCGGATCGGCGAACATGGAGCACCTCGGCGGCTTGCTGAAGAGGATGCCCTGGACGGGGCTTTTCTTCCTGTTCGGCGCACTTTCGATCTGCGCGCTGCCGCCCACGAACGGTTTCGTGAGCGAATGGCTGACCTACCAGGCGCTGCTGCTCGGCTACCAGTCGCCGTCCGTGGCCGCAAAGATCGTGTCCCCCCTGGGCGGCGCGGCGCTTGCGCTGACCGGCGCCATCGCTGCAGCCGGTTTTGTCAAGGCCTTCGGCATTTCTTTTCTCGGCATGCCCCGGACCACGCAGGCGGGAGAAGCACGCGAGGCGTCGCTCTGGATGGTTGTCGGAATGGCCATGCTCGCCGTGCCCTGCCTGCTCTTCGGGATCTTTCCCGGACCGGCGCTGGAAATTCTGTCTCCGGCGGTCTTCTCCCTGACCGGTGGGGCTGCGACGCTTGTGCACCGGGGAGGGCTGAGCATCGGACAGACCTCGTCGGCCCTGTCTCCGGCGGCCATTGTCATAACCATGATTTTTCTGTTTGCTGCCGCCTGGATCTTCATCAAGGTCGTCGGCGGAAAGCGAAAGACCGTTATCGCCGATTCCTGGGATTGCGGCATTCCCGGCCTCACTTCCCGCATGCAGTATACGGCCACGGCCTTTACCAAGCCGCTTCGGATCATCTACAAGCGCATCTACCTCCCGAGTCGTGACCTGAAGGTCCGCTATGCGCTCAAGCCATTTTTTGTAACCTCGATGCGGTACGGCGGCGATATCACGCCGTTCTTCGAACGGTACGTGTATGAACCGACGACGCGGTTTATCAATTCCATCGCAGGCAAGGTGAAGCTGCTGCAGTCCGGAAGCCTTCAGCTCTACCTGGGATACATTCTGATTACACTGATCCTGCTGCTCATATTCGGATCATGACGCAGAACGGCGAGCGGGTCTCAATCACCGTTCCCTGAGATGAACATGGACTATATCCAATTTTTCATAATCATTCTGTTCTCGCCCCTGGTCAACGGGGTGATCAAGAAGCTCAAGGCGAACATGCAGGGCCGCGTCGGTCCGGGCGTGCTCCAGCCCTACTATGATCTTCTGCGCCTGTTCAAGAAGGACATGGTCGTGTCCTCGGTCACGTCCTGGATCTTCAAGGCGACTCCCTATATCGTTTTTACGGCCGCGGCAGCCGCAGCCATGATCGTGCCGGTGGTGTCGACGACTCCTGCCTTCAGCATGATGGGCGATGTGATCGCCCTCATCTATCTTCTTGCGCTGGCCCGGTTCTTCATGGCCCTGGCCGGGCTTGATGCAGGGACCGGTTTCGGAGGCGAGGGGAGCAGCCGGGAGATGACCGTTGCGATCCTCGTCGAGCCCATGATGATGCTTGCCTTGTTCACAGCGGCCATTTCCGCAGGTTCCACGAACATTGCAGTCATCGCATCGGCCCAGGGAGCGGCGTATTCACCGTCGCACCTGCTGGCCCTCGCGGCTTTTCTCGTGGCGATCATGGCCGAGACGGGCAGGGTGCCGGTCGACAACCCGGACACCCATCTTGAGCTCACGATGATCCATGAGGGCATGATCCTGGAGTATTCGGGCCGCTATCTGGCGCTCATGGAATGGGCACACTATGTGAAACAGATGGTCCTCTTCACGCTTGCCATGGACATCTTCTTCCCCTTCGGCATGATGCACGCAACAGGGGGAGTGACGATGATCACCGCATCGGGTGTGTACGCGGCAAAGATGGCGGCTATGGCGCTTCGTAATGGCTGTTGTCGAGTCCACGAGGGCGAAAGTGCGGTTTTTCCAGCTGCCGTCCATTCTCGGCGGCGCATTCGTGCTGGCGTTCCTTTCCCTGGTAACGCACATCATGATGGGGAAGTAAGGCGGAGAGGTAAGACGTTAGAGTCAAGATCTGACCGCTGAGACGCAGAGAGAAAATCTTAAAATTGACAGGTCTTCTCCGCTGCCTCAGCGGCTCTGTGGTAACAATCGTCTTTTGCGAATTCATCAGGAATCAGATTTTTTTATTCATGAGGGCAGGAATATTTTGTCGTTTTTCCGGCTTGTCCGGGCTGGAGCAGGGCATACTTTATGAAAACCTGGATCGAAGCATTTTCCGTCATTGATTTCATCTCCGTCGGCATTCTGCTGACCGCGGTGACGCTGAACGCCTTCAAGAGCATCGAGTCCTACGTGAAGGCCTATACGATCAACTCCTGGCTCCTGGCAGGCCTGATCGCCGTGGTCGCCGTCCTTGTCGGAGAGCGGCATCTCGTATGTCGCGGCGCTGCTTACCCTCGCCGACCAAGGGCATCCTGATCCCGCTCTTTTTGCGCAGGATCGTCCGCCAGATGCGGATCACCCATGAGCATCCAGCCCCATTCAGCAATGCGCTTTCCCTTGCCGTGTCGAGCCTTCTCGTTGCCGTGGTGTATGCTTCGCTCAAGACCGGCATCACGGTCACGGGATTTTCCCGCAATGTGCTCCAGATCGCCATTGCCGTGATCCTGATCAGCCTGTTCATCATGATCACGCGAAAAAAGGCGCTGGTGATGGTGATGGGGCTCCTGTTCATGGAGAACGGCCTGTTCCTCGCCGGTTTTTCCCTGACCTTCGGCATGCCGACGATCATCGAACTTGGGCGTGCTGTTCGACATGCTGATGGGCGTGATCATTCTCGGCATCTTCGCGGTGCAGATCAAGACGGACCTTTGCCACGGCCGATCTGGACAAGCTGACGGTGTTGAAGGGATGAACGCAATGCGGAATGCGGAATGCGGAATGCGGAATGCTCGAAAAGCAGAGGCAGAAATAAGATGATGATCATATTGCTCATACCCATCGTTACCGCGATGATCTGCTACGTGTGAAGAACCCGCGGCTGATCGGCTACGTGAACCTCGTCGGGATCGTTGCGCGTGCTGCTTATGCCGCGTCCGGTCATCGCCGGCGCGGTGGCACGCCGATCACGGCCGCTCGACGGCGCGTTCTTCATGGATGCACTTTCGGCGTACATCATGGGGCTCATGATCCTGTACAGCCTTGCTTCGCGCGGTCTACTCGATCGGCTACCTCGAGAATGAGCTTGCCGCGAGGGCTTATGAATTTCCGCGGCATGCGGCGTACTACGGTCTGCTTCCACCTTTTTGTTTTCACCATGCTGCTGGTGATCCATGGCGAACAACCTTGCGCTCATGTGGATCGGCATGGAGGCGACGACGATCGTCTCGGCGCTCCTCATCGGTCTCGGGTTCCGCAAGCGGCCGCTGGCGGTCGAGGCTGCGTGGAAATATATCGTACTCTGCACCGTGGGCATCACGTTCGCGCTGCTCGGGCACGTTCATCACCTATTACGCCTCGACGGCGATCGATGGGCACCGAAGGCGCGTTGAACTGGACCGTGCTCCAGGGGTGTCGCCCCCCGGCTGAACCCCGAGACCATGAAACTCGCCTTCATCTTCGTGCTCGTGGGATACGGGACCAAGGCGGGACTTGCGCCGGTGCACAACTGGCTGCCTGATGCGCAGGGCCAGGCCCCGAGCCCGATCAGCGCCCTCCTCTGCCCGGCTGAACCGGCGTTCTACGGCATCATGCGCTTCGTCTCGATCGTCGAGCCGTCAACGGGCGAGGCCTTCACCGGCAACCTGCTCATCATCTTCGGGCTCATCTCCGTCGGCATCTGCGTCCATCTTTATCCTGGTCCAGAACAACTTCAAGCGGCTGCTTGCCTACAGCAGCATCGAGCACATGGGCATCATCTCCCTCGGCGTCGGCATCGGCGGTCCCGATCGGCCTCTACGGGGCACTGCTGCACGTGCTGAGCCATACGCTTTGCGAAGCCGCTCATGTTCTTCGCCTCCGGCAAGATCCAGGCCCGCTTCGGCTCCACGAACATCGCGAACGTGAACGGGGTGCTTACCTCCATGCCGCTCCTCGGCACGCTGACGTTCATCGGCGCGCTGTCGCTTTCCGGCACGCCGCCGTTCAATATTTTCATGAGCGAGTTTACGGTCCTGAAGGCCGCCGTGGACAGGGGTCTGTGGCTCGGTGGTGGTCCTCTTCCTGTTCTTCGTCGTACTCGTCTTCTACGGCGTGCTGTCCGGTTTCGGAAAGATGCTGTTCGGCGCGCCGGAAGGGACGGTCGTGGACCACGGAGGGGCTTCATCGCGGTTTCTCATCGGAAATGTGCTCGGCAATGCAGTGATGATCGTCATGGCGGTGTCGGTCGTCGCGCTGGGCTTCAGGGTTCCCGCCTTCATCGACGCAACGATCAAGGCCTGCGTAATGGTCCTGGGAGTGAAATAATGGAACGCATTATGAACAAAGCGGTTTCCACCGTCGAGCAGGGCAACGAGCTCTACGTTGAGGTCACTGCCGGCGACTTCAGGGAATTGTGCGCCCACTTGTTCGAGGACCGGCACGCCCTCCTGCGGGTCATGTTCGCGACCGATGAGCGGCAAAAGGACGGGGTATTCCGGATCTATGCGGTATTCACCGTCCCGGGACGGACTCGCTTTGTCATCCTTGTGCTGCCGGTCAAGAGCAGAATGCGCCTTTCCCTCCATAACACCCGATGCCTGCTGCTCACTGGTATGAACGGGAGATCAGCGACCTGTTCGGACTGAAGCCCCAAGGCCACCCCGACCAGCGCAGGCTCGTTTTTCACGAGGCCTTTCCCGCGGGTTCCCACCCGCTTCGCAAGGATTGGAGCATCTCGGAGGCGCAGTTGACCGAATGGGGGGCGGGCACCGCGGTGCATGTTCCCCATCCCTTCATGGAGGTCGCAGGAGAGGGCATCGCTGAAATTCCCGTCGGCCCGGTCCACGCGGGCATCATCGAGCCGGGGCACTTCCGGTTCAGCGCCGTCGGAGAAACGATTTTTTTTCTGGAGCCGCGGTTGTTCTATACGCACAAGGGCACGGAAAAACAGTTTGAGAAGCTGGGGTTCGCCGAAGGCGTGAAACTCGCCGAGCGCGTGTCCGGGACGTCTTCCTTTGCCCACGGCGCCGCATACTGCATGGCCGTCGAGCGGATGATGGGCATCGAGATCACGGAAAAAGCCGCGGCCGTCAGGACGCTCGTCCTTGAGCTTGAACGGCTCTACAACCACATCGGCGACATCGGGAACATGTGCGCGGGAACGGCGCTTGCCGTGGGGTATATGAAAGGCGCCGTCATCAAGGAGCGGCTGATGCAGCTGAACGAGCGGCTGACGGGCAGCCGGTACCTGCGCGGCCTGAATATCGTCGGCGGCGTTACCAGGAACGTGTATGACCTTGCCGACGATGTTCTGAAGACCATAGACGGGGCCACCAGTGAATACAAGGAACTCATGGACCTGCTGCTCAGCGCGGTCTCCCACATCGAACGGCTCGAGAACACCGGCAGGCTGTCCAAGGACATCGCACGGAAAGCTCGGCGTCACCGGCGTCGCCGCCCGGGCGTCCGGGCTGCCCGATGATCTGAGGAAGTCCCATCCCCATCTGCTCTATGAGAGGCTGATCTTCGAGGCCCACACGCTCGAAAAAGGGGACGTCATGGCGCGGATGATGGTCAGGGCCGAGGAAATAGAGTGCTCCATATCGATGATCCAGGCGTTGTTTGAGACGCAGCTACAAGGGAGACCTCGCCGTCCCCGCGACGACAGCACGCCTCTACGCTTCGGCGCTCGGATATGCGGAATCGCCGAGAGGGTCGGTCTTCTACTGGGTCATGGCGGACAAGGACGGCAAGCCGCTCAGGGTCAAGCTCCGGTCGCCCTCGTACTGCAACTGGCCTGCGGTTCCCTTTGCGGTGCACGGCAACATCGTGCCCGATTTTCCGCTCTGCAACAAGAGCTTCAATCTGTCTTATTCAGGGACGGATATGTAAGTAGGCAGGTCAGGAGTCAGGAGTCAGAAGTAAGAGTAGAAGTCAGACCTCAGCTGCAGGCTTATATCTCCGATGAATAACCATGCTGAAAGAGATATTTAAAAACATAATTTCGAAAAAACAGGTCATTCCTTTTCCCGAAGGATTCTACGTCACCCCGGAGCAGGCGGCGAAGATAGTTGACTTTCCGAAAAAGATTGATACAATCTTCGGTAGGTCCCTTCGGATACGGCAGGTGGATGCGGGTTCCTGCAACGCCTGCGAGTGGGAGTGCACGGCGCTTACCAATCCCATCTACGACATCCAGCGGTTCGGCATCGATTTCGTGGCATCTCCCCGCCATGCCGATGTGCTGCTCGTAACCGGCCCCGTGTCCCGTCAGATGGAGCTTGCGCTCAAGAGAACCTACATCGCGACGCCGGAGCCGAGGCTCGTAGTCGCGTGCGGCGACTGCGCAATGACGGCGGCATATATAAAGGAAGCTATGCAGTCACGAACGGCGTGGGGAACGTCATTCCCGTCGACGCATACATCCCCGGTTGCCCGCCGACGCCGACTGCCATCATACTCGGGCTTTCGGAACTGATCGATCGTTGCACGGGGTGAGCCGAGCAGGGGACAGGCCTCGCGGTCTATAAGAACTGATCGTTATTCAGGCCAAGATGCAGGGATATTTATGGAGGTAGAGCGTGCAGCTTTCACCTGTCAGTATCATATCCTCATCTTTCGCGGTGCTGCTCTTTCTGCTGGCGCTGACGCCGGTCCTGCGCCTGAGCCAGCGTCTCCTCATAAACACTCGGTTTTTTTCTTACCGCTCTTGCCTCCCTCCTCGCCACGGCAGCGGGCGTCTGGACCGTGGCAAGCAGCGAGACCGCACAGGTCATTCTGCAGGTCGGTCTCCCCGACCTGCCGTTTCATCTGCGGCTCGACCTCCTGTCCGGTTTCTTTCTCGTCGTCGTCGGTCTGCTCGCCTTCTTCGTTTCCATCTACTCCATCGGCTATGTGAAAGGCTATCTGGGCCACCGGTCGGTGACGAGCCTGGTGGTCTTTTACACGCTCTTTCTCGCCGGCATGTTCATGGTAGTCCTGGCCGACGATGCCTTGTTCTTCCTGATCGCCTGGGAGACTGATGGCTGCCGCCTCTTATTTTCTGGTCATGTTCGAGGACGAGAAGATCGAGAACCGGAGGGCCGCGTTCCTCTACCTCGTCGTGGCCCATGTCGGCGCCATCGCCATCCTCCTGTCCTTCGGGGTCATGGCCGGGCTTGCCACGGGGTTCACGGGATTCCAAAGCTATACCTTTGACGCCATGCGCGAGACCGAGCTTCCCGCAGGGCTGGCCGCGCTCGCCTTTCTGCTCGCCTTCTTCGGGTTCGCCGCCAAGGCGGGCGTGATCCCGCTCCACGTCTGGCTTCCCGAGGCGCACCCGGTCGCGCCGTCCAACGTGTCCGCGCTCATGAGCGGTGTCATGCTCAAGACCGCCATCTACGGCATTGTCCGCGTCGTCTTCGACCTGATCGGCGATTTTCCCTGGTGGTGGGGCGCGCTCGTGCTGGTCTTCGGTCTGATTTCGGCCGTCCTGGGCGTGCTCTACGCCCTGATGCAGCACGATCTGAAGAGGCTTCTCGCCTACCACTCCGTGGAGAACATCGGCATCATCCTGATCGGCATCGGCCTTGCCATGATCTTCACCTCCTTCGACATGCCGCTCCTGGCCGCGCTGGCCCTGATCGCGGGCCTCTATCACACGCTGAACCACGCCATGTTCAAGGGGCTCCTCTTCATGGGAGCCGGCGCGGTGCTCCATGCGACCCACGAACGGAACATGGAAGAGATGGGCGGGCTGATCCGCTACATGCCCTGGACAGCGGTGTTCTTCCTCGTCGGCTGCGTCTCGATCTCGGCGCTGCCGCCCTTTAACGGTTTTGTGTCGGAATGGCTCACCTACCAGGCCTTTCTGCTCTCTCCGGGGCTGCCCAGTCCGCTTTTGAACCTGCTCATCCCGCTCGGCGCCGCGCTTCTTGCGCTCACGAGCGCCCTCGCGGCAGCCTGCTTCGTGAAGGCCTTTGGCGTCACTTTTCTGGGGCATCGGCGGGGCCACCGTCACAGTCATGTTCACGAAGTCGACTGGCCCATGCGCATCGGCATGCTGCTGGCAGCGCTTACCTGCCTCGGCCTCGGGGTGCTGCCCACGTTCGTGATCAGCTGGATGGACCCCCTTGCCGAAGAACTGGTGGGCGGCACGATCGGCGCATCGGCTTCGGGCATGGGCTGGATGTGGCTTACGCCGATCGCCGCCGAGCGGGCCTCGTATGCGGCCCCGATCGTTTTTATCGGGATCCTGGCCGTTGTCATTCTGACGTACCTGCTGCTTCATACGCGGCCCGGGGCCATAAAACGCGTACCGCTCTGGGACTGCGGTTTTGAAAAGGTCACCAACCGGATGCAGTACACCGCCACGTCGTTTGCGATGCCCATCCGGAGGATTTTCGGCTTTCTCTTCAACGTCAAAGAGCGGGTGCGCCGGGTTCCGCCGGGCGCGCATGCGGCCTATCCCGAAAAGCTGCACTACCACCTCCGGGTGCGCGACCGCTTCTGGATGTGGATATATCAGCCGGTCGTTGATGCAAGCTTCTGGCTTTCCCGCAGGATCGGAAGAATGCAGCAGGGAAGGATACAGATCTATCTCATCTATTCGTTCGTGACTATTCTTGTTCTGGTGATCCTGTCAAGATGACGATTCTTACGTAATAAAGGTTAACCACGGATGAACACGGATAAACACGGATAATCCAGAATTAAAATTTTTCAAAGGGCGGGGAACGATAACTTTTTTTCGCCTCAGATTAATACGGATAAGGGCTTCATAAATTACTGTTGATTTTTATCTGTGTCCATCCGTGCTTCCACGGCCTATTAGAACGAGAGGTCATTGATGTCATGAGTATCCATCCGTTCATCATAGAAATTTTTCAGATCGCCGTTCTTCTTGCCGCCGCCCCGTTGTTCGCGGGGTGGGTGAAGATGGTAAAATGCTGGTTCCAGGGGAGATCGGCGCCGAGCCTGTTGCAGCCGTGGCGCGATATCCTCAAACTTTTTTCGAAAGACGTGACCCTTGCCGAGAATGCCTCGTGGATATTCCGGTTTACACCCTATCTCGTGTTCGGCGTTTCGGTCATGGTCGGCGGCATCATTCCCATCCTGTCCATGGACCTGCCCTTGTCGGCCACGGCTGACGTCATCGCCCTGGTGGTGCTGTTTGCTATTGCCCGGTTCTTCACCGCGCTCGCCGGCATGGATATCGGCACGGCCTTCGGCGGCATGGGGTCGAGCCGGGAGATGACGATCGCATCTCTTGCAGAACCGGCTATGCTCATGGCTGTCTTTGCCGTCTCCCTCGTAGGCAAGTCGACGTCCCTGTCGCAGATGGTCTTTGTCATCTCCCAGGGGCACTTCATGCTCCGGCCGTCGCTCGTCTTCGCGCTGCTGGCATTCATCCTCATCGCCCTGGCCGAGACGGGAAGGGTGCCGGTGGACAACCCGGCCACCCACCTGGAACTCACGATGATCCATGAGGCCATGATCCTGGAATACTCGGGCAGGCACCTGGCCCTGATCGAATGGGCGAGCATGATGAAGCTCTTTCTTTTCGCCACGCTCGGGATCGCATCCTTTTTCCCCTGGGGCATTGCACAGACCGACGATCTGCTCCATGTGGCGCTTGCGCTGCCGGTTTTGACGTTCAAACTCGGGATCATCGGACTGGGCATCGTGATGATCGAAACAGGGCTTGCGAAGATGCGGATCTTCCGGGTGACCGAATTCCTCGGGAGCGCGTTCCTGTTCGCGACGATCGGCATGATGTCCTATTTCATGCTGGAATGAAGGAGAAGATCGGATGCTGTTTGCCACGAATTAGCACGAATTGACACGAATTAAGAACTGAAAATGACGGGAGCGGTTTGGTCGGGTTTTTCTTCGTGAAAATTCGTGTGAAATTCGTGGCTAGTCGAATGTTTCCCGATTGGAGTAGATAATGAACCCTCAGCTTGCAGCACAACTGAACAGTCTTCTTGCCGCCCTGATCCTGCTCACGGCCTTTGCCCTGGTCGTCCAGCGCAGGATGAACGCCCTCCTGCACCTTTTCGCCTGGCAGGGATTTCTTCTTGCTTTGAGCACGGCCATCGTCGGATACCTGGGCGGAGCCCACGATCTTTATATTTCCTCAATCCTGACGCTCACGATCAAGGTCGTGCTTCTGCCCTATATCCTTCACAAACTTATCGTGAAGCTGAAGATCCACAAGGAAGTGGAGACCGTCCTCAATATTCCGGCCACCATGCTTCTGGGGATCATACTGGTGATCTTCTCGTACCATCTGACTTCCCCCATCCGGGAGCTTTCGACCCTGGTGACCCGCTCCACCCTTGCCGTCGCCCTGGCAACGGTCATGCTCGGATTTCTGATGATGATCACGCGAAAGCACGCGGTCACCCAGATCATCGGCTTCCTCGCGATGGAGAACGGGCTTCTGTTCGCCGCAACGAGCGCCACCTACGGCATGCCGCTCGTGGTCGAGCTCGGCGTAGCGCTGGACCTTCTGATCGCGGCTTTCATCTTCGGCATGTTTTTTTTCCATATCAGCACGACCTTCGACAGCCTCGATGTGGACCAGATGGCCCGGTTGAAGGAGGAAGACTAGGATTTCGATATTCGAATTTCGGATTTGTCTTGAATTGAGGTCTTCATGGAGCTTCTGACCCTTTTAGTCGTTCCGCTTGTCGCATCCCTGGCGCTTGCTTTCATCGGCGACCGGAGGTTTGCGCCGGAGGTCAACATTCTGGGCTCCGGCGCCACGTTTGTCGCGAGCATCCAGCTTGCGCTCCTGGTCTATGAAAAGGGGCCCATCCTGGCGGGAAACAACTTTTTCTTCGTCGATGCCTTCAGCGTCTACCTCACCGTCCTCACAGCCTTCGTCTCCATGACCACGTCTATTTTCAGCAGGCGGTATATGCGTCGCGAACGGGAACACGGGACCATAGGACACCGGAGGATCCGCTTCTACCATTCCATGTTCCAGCTCTTCATTTTCGCCATGCTGCTCTGTCTGCTTACGAACAACGTCGGCATTCTCTGGATCTCCATGGAGCTTGCCACGCTGTCTACGGTCCTTCTCGTGTCCCTCTACCGCACCCCCGCCGCGATCGAGGCGGCGTGGAAATATTTCATTCTCTGCGGCGTCGGCATCGCGCTCGCGCTGTTCGGCACGGTGCTCCTGTACTTCGCCGCTGAAAAAGTCCTCGGCGCGGGAGGCGCCGCGCTCCACTGGACGAACCTCGCGCAGGTGAGCGATCAGCTGGAGCCCACGATCCTGTCCCTCGCCTTCGTGTTCCTCATGGTGGGCTACGGCACCAAGGTCGGCCTCGTGCCTATCCACAACTGGCTGCCCGACGCCCACAGCGAAGGTCCGACGCCGATCTCCGCGGTGCTCTCCGGCCTGCTGCTGAACATTGCGCTCTATGCTCTCGTCCGGTGCAAAGTGCTCGTCGACGGCTCCACGGGCACGCACCATTCGGGGAACATCATGATGGGCTTCGGCGTCATTTCCATCATGGTGGCGTCCTTCTCGCTGCTGCGCCAGAAAGACATCAAGCGCCTTTTTGCATATTCGTCGATCGAGCACATGGGCATCGCCACATTTGCCTTCGGTCTGGGCGGGCCCGTTGCCACGTTCGGCGCGCTCCTTCACATGCTCGTTCACAGCCTGACAAAGTCTTCGATCTTTTTCACCGTGGGCCACGCCGCGCAGATGCACCGGACCCAGGAGATGGACAAGATCAAGGGACTCATCCGGGGCAATCCGCTCGTGGGGTGGGGCCTCGCGCTCGGCGTCATGGCGATCGTGGGCATGCCCCCGTTCGGCGTGTTCACCAGTGAATTCCTGATTCTCACCGCCACGATCAAGGATGCGCCGCTGATGGCGCCCTTTCTCCTGCTCGGCCTCGGCGTGTCCTTCGCCGCGCTCTTCCGACGGGTCCAGCCCATGGTGTCGGGTGAGGTGCCGCCCAACCAGCACCCGTTGAAAGCGGCTCACCTCCCGGTCATCCTGCACATGCTGGCAGTGCTTGTGCTCGGCCTCTATATGCCGAAATTCCTTGCCGGATGGTTCCAGTCGGCCGTGGGGTTGATCAAATGATCAGACTGAAAAACTTCATCATGAATCTTTTCGGCCCCGAAGCGCGCGAGGACGACACCCTGGCGCCCTCCACGGTCATGTGCGTCGCGGTCCCCCGCCCCCGCTTTGCCGAGGCAGCTGCTGCGCTCAAACGGGAATACGCCCTCCTTGCCGCGGAATGGGCCTCCGATGAGACAGCGTTCAACCGGGGCTTCACCATCCATGCCTGCTACCGGAGGGAGCGGGAATATCTGATCGTCAAAACCGAGGTTCCGGTTAATGATCCGACTTTCCCGAGCCTGACAAAAAAATTCGTCGCTGCCTACCGGTTCGAGCGCCAGATCCAGAGCCTTATGGGCCTGACGCCCGTCGGCATTCCCGACCAGCGCCCGTGGATAAAACATGAGGACTGGCCCGCAGATGCCTGGCCGCTCAGAAAGTCCTTTCCCGGAAGCAAAAAGCTGGAGCGTGTTCCCGGCGAATACCGCTGGATCCGGGCCGAAGGCGAGGGCGTTTACGAAATAGCGGTGGGCCCGGTCCATGCCGGTATCATCGAGCCGGGCCATTTTCGGTTCCAGGCCATGGGTGAGGATATCCTGAATCTTGAGGAGCGACTTGGTTACGTGCATAAGGGGATCGAGAAGCGGTTCGAAGCTCTGACCTGGCAGGACGCGTCGAGACTTGCCGGGCGCGTGTCCGGGGACACGACGGTCGCCCATACTCTGGCATACTGCCAGGCGGCGGAGGCGCTTACGGGGTGTATTGTGCCTGACCGGGCGATGTGGCTGCGGGCGCTCTTCCTCGAACGGGAACGCATCGCGAACCACCTCGGTGATCTCGGCGCCATCTGCAACGACGTGGCCTTCGCGATCCTCTTGTATCAGTTCCATCGCCTGAAGGAGATTCTCCTGCGCACCAACCTGAAGCTTTTCGGCCACCGGTTCATGATGGATTGCATCATTCCCGGCGGCACGGCCGTCGACATCGATGCCCGCGGCATAGAGGATATCCTTGCAGAGCTGGATTGGCTGACGCGGGAATTCGAGCGGCTGGTCCTGATCTATGACGAAAATGCATCGGTCGAAGACCGGGTCAGGGACACAGGAATACTGAAATCCGAAAAAGCCCGCGACCTCGGGGTCGTTGGTTTCGTTGCGAGGGCCAGCGGTATGAACCTGGACTGCCGCATCCAGCATCCCTTTCCGCCCTACGACCGCATATCCGTGAGTATTCCCATCCTCGTTTCCGGCGACGTCCATGCCCGGGCGTGGGTCAGGGTTGAAGAGGTGAGGGACTCCATTCGCATCATCAGGGAGATTCTGAAGACCCTTCCTCCGGGCAAGCTGCAGAGCCCTCTCGGACAGCCGGCGCCGGACCGGTCCGGTTTCGCCGCAGTCGAAGGGTGGCGGGGAGAAATCATCTACTGGGTCCAGGCGGGTCCGCGGAGCGAGATCAACCGCTGCATGGTCAGGGACCCGTCGAGCGTGAACTGGCTGGGGCTGGAACAATGCATCCACGGAAATATCGTGCCGGACTTTCCCGTGTGCAATAAAAGTTTCAACCAGTCCTATTCGGGGAATGATTTGTAAAAGCGTGTAAACCACGGGCGCTTCGCGCACACGGATAAACACCGTTAAACGACAGGTAGATTTAACCGTGTTCATCCGTGGTTACCTTTGCATCCTTTCGGGGGGCACATGATCCGCATCCTTAAACAGATTTTCCGCACAGGCATCGTCACGGAAGAGCTCGCGGCCGTGATTGATCCTGAAATAGAAAAGATCGGCGTGCAGCTCGAGGAAGTGATCAGGCGCCGGTTCCGCAGAAGCCTCGCCATCCGCCAGGTCGATGCCGGGTCCTGCAATGCCTGTGAACTCGAGATCCATGCGATCAACAACCCTTTTTACAACTGCGAACGCTTCGGTATCCACTTTACGGCATCTCCGCGCTTTGCCGACATGCTGCTCGTTACCGGCCCGGTGTCTCATAACATGGAAATAGCGCTTCGAAGAACCTATGATGCAACACCCGCTCCCAAGCTCGTGGTCGCAGTCGGCGACTGCGGCTGCACCGGAGGCATTTTCGGCGAGAGCTATGCATCACTCGGCGGCATCGACAAGGTTCTGCCCGTTAACGCGCGCATTCCCGGCTGCCCTCCGACGCCGACAGCCCTGCTCCAGGGTATTTTGAAGGCCATCGGCGGGCTGTGATCATTCCCTGAATACCTGATTATTTTATTTTTGTGACAGCTTCCTGTGCATTAACGACTGTAGATCGTGGAGCTGTGCCACTGGGAACAATTCTACGCGGCTGGTTCATGCCGGTAAGGTCACGTGCAGGAATGCTGCTGAAAGTCACCTGGAGGACTTCAGGGTCGGCCGCGAAGATTGTAACATTGTGTGCATTGAAAAATGAACCCGTCAAGCAAGATTATGTGTGACAAGACAAATCGATTTCTGATATAATCCGGACAAAACAGGGATGAATCTGCTCATTCAAGGAGGGGGGAGAAATGAGAAAGGTTATTGTCTTCAGTATTCTTGTGTGTCTTATGGCGCCTGCAATCGTATTCGCACAGAAGGTCGGCGGCGGGGATCTCACGTTTTCGCCCAAAGGGGCAAGCCCGGTGGTGTTCAGTCACAACACCCATGTTACGGTCAAGGGACTCAAATGCACGGGGTGTCATTACCATGTGTTCCAGATGACTCAGGGTTCGTATAAAATGGACATGAGCAAGATGACAAAAGGTGATTTTTGCGGAAAGTGCCATAACGGCCAGAAATCCTTTGATGTGAAAGACCCCAAGAATTGCGCAAAGTGCCATAAGTAACCGTATCGATCCGCGGGCGCAAACCGGGGGCTGGAGGCCGCCCCGCTGCCTGACCCGGCAGCGACCGGTCTTCCGGTGAATCCTCCGGTTGTTGTCTTACTCATCGATCTGCCGGTTGCCGCTTGCTCCGGAAATCCGCGATATCTTGATTGACCCTCGCCCGTGAAAAACATTCGAAATGATCATTCTGGACGGGAGTTCTTTCTCTGTGCCTTTGATCAAAGGGACGGCGGTTCTTCCGTGAACGTCCTAAACCGGTGATTCTTTTTTCTGGAGGCGGTTAGATGGGACGTTTCGGTGCGATCTGGGGTCTCGCAGGAGTCTTGCTTTTGCTCGGCAGCGCCATATACCGGCTGACGCCGCTGGCTATGGATGCCTTGTCGTACAATTTTCTCTGGTATCACTGGCTTGCCCTCATCGTCGTTGTTTTCTTCATGGCCTATGTCGAGGGGTACCGTGCGTTCCAGCAGGCATTCTCTCCCCGTGTTGCCGCCCGTGCCCGGTATCTTCGTGACCATCCCAGCGTGGCTCATGCGCTTCTCGCTCCCCTTTTTTGCATGGCTTATTTCCACGCGCAGCGCCGGAGGCAGATTACCTCGATATCCGTTACGCTCGGCATTATCGTTCTGGTCATCCTCGTGCGCCTTCTGAGCCAGCCGTGGCGCGGGATCATCGACGGCGGGGTGGTGGTCGGTCTGGCATGGGGTCTCGTCTCCCTGGTCGTTTTTGCGTATCAGGCCCTCACCGCTGAGACATTTCCTTATTCCCCTGAAGTTTCTGAAGAGCTATAATTATAGTAGATCACATCTTTCATTGATCAGCTGTCCGCAATGTCTGCGCACAACCTCGCCCGTATCGACACCAAGGAGCATGATATGGAGCCAGAAATAAAGTCAATCCCCGGAAAACTCGTGGTATTCCTCTTCGGCGAAACCAGCATGAACCTCGAGGCCTCTAACGTAGTGGAGATCAAGACCGTCAAGAGCGCCCCGAGCTACCCGGACGTCATTCCGAAGCAGAAAATCATAAAAGTAGAAAGGCATCAGGTCGATGGGGTAGAGGTTGGTTTCGTTGCAAAGGCGTATTTACCGGACGTCGTTGTCATTGAAGCTTCATTGGATATGGACGACATCCTGTCCGACACGACCCTTGAGCTCAAGCGTTCTCTTATCAGCGAATGCAGGAAGATCCTGGGGACATTCGGCTGCGACCCGCTGTTTGATGAAGAGTACAGCGTATATTGTATAGCAGGGTACACCGGAGATCCCGAAGTATACCTTTCTCTCTACGGGGACAAGATAGCGGCCTTCCTCAAGAACGAAAGAATATCTCTCGACGAAGAAGAGGTCCGTTCTACGCTATCGTCCTATCTGAAATATGGAAAAGATGACATCACGATCGTTGATTGGGACGGCGCTTTTATCTTCGATTCAGCCGGCGACTTTGACAGCAATATCGAGCTGTTCGAGATTGCCAACCTCCAGCTTCTCAAATCGAGGATCCTCGACTACGATCTCGATGAACGTCTTGAGCGGACGCTGCGGCTGGTCCGGGCCCCTAAGAAACTCCCTTTTTTCCCTACTGGCGAGGTAAGGGGGGTCCTCAGGGAGATCATCGAGATCAGGACGCAATCCATACTGGAATCGGAGGCGGTTGAGCGGAACATCAAGCTGATCGGGGACTGGTATTCCGCGAAACTGTATTCGCTCATCTCAAAGAAATTTCACCTCGACAGCTGGAAGGCGGAGATCAAGGAAAAACTCGATACCCTCGAAGATGTTTATACCATGGCGACGGAGAATTTCAGCGTATCCTATCGCGCTACGTTGGAATTCATCATCCTCGGGGGATGGTTCATCCTGCTGCTGCTCTATGTGGGCGAGTTTCTGTTCACGAAGAAGTAGCGCCGCACAGCACATCCCGTTCCCGCCCACTCCATCCTTTACATCTGCCCCGGCTTTTGATAGTATACCGCCTCATCTCTCCAGGAAGAAGGGCTCTCAATGACAACCGGACATATCCAGATAATCGCGCAAGAACTTTCCCTCACGGAAAAACAGGTGCAGGCTTGCGCAGCGCTGCTCGATGAAGGCGCGACTGTCCCCTTTATTTCCCGTTACCGCAAGGAGGCCACAGGCTCGCTCGACGAAGTCGCCGTGACCGCAATCCGCGACCGTCTCGCACAGCTGCGCGAGCTCGACAAGCGGCGCGAGGCGATCCTGAAATCGCTTGAGGAAACGGGCAAACTCACTGATGAACTCAAGGAAAAGGTCCTTGCCGCGCCGAACATGACGGTGCTCGAGGACATTTACCTTCCCTATCGTCCGAAGCGGCGCACCCGGACAATGATTGCGCGGGAGAAGGGGCTGGAGCCTTTGGCGCTGCGTTTGTTTTCACAGGAAGCGGGGATCGATCCTGCGGCGGAAGCAGCCGCCTTCATCGACAAGGAAAAAGGCGTCGAGTCCGGCGACGATGCCCTGTCAGGTGCGAGGGACATCATCGCGGAATGGATGAACGAGGACCAGGTCGGCCGTTCAAAGATGCGCGAGCTGTACGCCTCCCGGGGCCAGTTCAAGGCCAGGATCATGACCGGCAAGGAAGAAGAAGGGATCAAGTACAAGGATTATTACGGCTGGCAGGAGCCCGTTGCGGGCGCGCCGTCCCATCGCATCCTGGCCATGCGAAGGGGCGAAAAGGAAGGCTTCCTGATCATGCGCGTCGCCCCGCCCGAGGAAGAGGCCCTGGCGCTGCTCGAATCGTTGTTTATCAAGGGAGATAATCCGGCCTCGCAGCAGGTCAAGCTCGCGGTCCATGATTGTTACAAACGGCTCCTTTCGCTCTCCATGGAAACGGAGGTCCGCCTTGCGACAAAGGAGCGCGCCGACGCCGAGGCTATTCGCGTGTTCGTGGAAAACCTGAGGCAGCTTCTGCTGTCGCCGCCATTGGGACAGAAGAACGTTCTTGCCATTGACCCCGGTTTTCGCACCGGCTGCAAAGTCGTGTGCGTGGACAGGCAGGGGAAGCTCCTTCACAATGACACCATTTTCCCCCATTTTTCGGAAAAGAAAGTGGACGAGGCGGGTACGAAGATTATCGATCTCTGCAAAAAGTTCCACATCGAAGCCATCGCCATCGGAAACGGCACGGCCGGCCGCGAGACCGAGACCTTCGTGCGCCAGCTCGGCCTACCGGCATCCCTTCAGATCGTGATGGTGAGCGAAAGCGGGGCTTCTGTCTATTCGGCTTCCGATGTGGCGCGCGAGGAATTTCCAGATCGCGACGTGACGGTCAGAGGTGCTGTCTCTATCGGACGGAGACTGATGGACCCCCTTGCCGAACTCGTCAAGATCGATCCCAAGTCCATCGGGGTGGGCCAGTACCAGCATGACGTGGACCAGACCGCGCTCAAGCGGAGCCTTGACGATACGGTCGTACACTGCGTGAACGCCGTCGGCGTCGAGGTCAATACGGCGAGCAAAGAGCTCCTCACGTACGTGTCCGGTCTCGGGCCGCAGCTGGCGGGTAATATCGTAGAACACCGCAATGCGAACGGTCCTTTTCATTCCCGCAAGGACCTGACCAAGGTCCCCAAACTCGGTCCCAAGACCTTCGAGCAGGCGGCAGGGTTCCTGCGCATCCGTGACGGGGCTGATCCTCTCGACGCAAGCGCCGTCCATCCCGAAAGCTATCCCATCGTCGACGCCATGGCGCGGGACCTGAACTGCACGGTCCGCGACCTCATGGGGAGGGAAGAACTGCGCAAAAAGATCGACCTGAAAAAGTACGTGACCGATAAGGTCGGCCTGCCCACGCTCAAGGACATCATTGCCGAGCTTGCCAAACCCGGCCGCGACCCGCGCGAACAGTTCGAGGCCTTCAGCTTTACCGAGGGCGTGGAGAAAATAGAGGACGTGAAGCCCGGCATGAAACTCCCGGGCATCGTGACGAATATCACCGCCTTCGGCGCCTTCATCGACATCGGCGTGCACCAGGACGGCCTCGCTCACCTCAGCCAGCTTTCGGACCGCTATATCAAGGACCCGAACGAGGCGGTGAAAGTGCATCAAAAAGTCACGGCAACGGTGCTTGACGTGGACGTGCAGCGGAAGAGGATTTCGCTGTCCTTGAAAAAGAACCCGGAGAAGTCAGGGACGCAGGAGCGGCAGGTAAAACAGCAGCCGAAGCCGCAGACGGATTTGAACACGTTGCAGAAAGCGTTTATGAAGAACAGGACGTGACGACGATTGACCACCGGAGGTTTCGGAAGAACAGACCTGTTCTTTTCTGTGGCAGGATTTTTCCATATTGATCTGTTGCGGCGTGGGTGGAGGAGGCAAAACATCTCCTCCGTTTTTTCCGGCCGGAGACGAATAAAACAGTCATTCTCCGGATGCTTTTCCCTGTAGTTTAAGGTAAAATGTCATGTCGTTCCGTTGCATTGCCGGCGGTTGCGCCATGACCCGATATCTCGCCTTCATATCCCGATCCCTTGCCGCGAAGCTGATTATAACCCTCGTGTCCCTCATCGTGATCGGAGGGGGCATATCGTGGTATACCCTGATCCGAACAGACAGGGAAAACCTCGTACATGAAGCGGTCAAGGACGCCGCTTCCTATTCCGATCTCGTCAAAAAAAGCACTCGATACGGAATGCTTACCTACAACAGGGAGGCCATTCAGCAGACCATTGACGACCTCACCTCCGTTCGGGATATCAAGGGCATCAAGCTGTTCAATGACAGGGGCGTCATTGTTTATTCATCACGACGGGAGGAGATCGGACGGCAGGTCGATCGGGGAGCACGAGCCTGTGTCGGCTGCCACGCCGCTACGGGCAGCCCTTCCGAAACGCTCGTCACAGGGAGTCAATGGACAACCTATCCCGGGATGAGCGGCTACAACATGCTGACGTTCGTGGACCCGGTCTATAACGAACCTAACTGCTCGCGGTCCTCCTGTCATTTCCATGATTCCGGCCAGAGGGTGCTCGGCATTCTGGAAGTCGATTTTTCCCTTGCCGCAGTAGATCGGGACATCCGCGAACAGGCCGTACATACGACGATCTATGCCTTCCTCCTGATGGGAGCGATTGCCGTCACTCTCTCCGTCATCCTCCGTAAATTCGTGCTGAAGCCGGTTACCACCCTCTCTGACGCCATGGGGACTCTCGCGCAGGGAGACCTCGGCCGAACCGTATCCGCGTCGTCGGATGACGAAATCGGACAACTCGTCCGTGCCTTCAACGACATGAGCCAGGAACTCGGATCGGCGAGGGAAAAAATGGAGGCATGGACCGAGTCCCTCGAGCGGGAAGTCGCAAAGAAAACGGGGGAGCTGAAGAGATCTCAGGACACGCTGATCCAGGCGGAAAAGCTTGCCGCGCTGGGACGAATGACCGCAGATGTGGCCCATGAAATACGGAATCCGCTCACCGCCATCGGCGGATTTGCCCGCAGGCTCCTCAAAAGCGCCGCAGGGGACAAGGAGCGGGAGCGCGCGGCGATCATTGTCGCAGAGGTAGAACGGCTCGAAAAAATCCTGAGGGACGTGCTCACCTTCTCACGGGATGCGCGGTTTCATCTGGAAAAGCACCACGTCGATGGGCTCTTGCACGAGATCGCGCAAATACAAGAGCCCGTCTGTTCCGAGCAGTCCATAACCGTTTCCGTGGCAGTGGAAAAGGGGCTGCCGGCGGTCCTCATCGATCGGGACCAGGTTAAACAGGCGATTACCAATCTCGTTACCAACGCGCTGGATGCCATGCCTGGCGGCGGCGCTCTGACGATCACCGCGGGCACCGAAGTCCTTCACGGCGTGAGATATGTCCGCCTCACCGTGGACGACACGGGGCAGGGGATGGATGAGGACATCCTGCCCCTTATTTTTGAGCCCTTTTTTTCGACCAAAAGGACGGGCCACGGCACCGGACTCGGCCTTTCTATCACGAGGAAGATCATCGAAGAACACGGCGGTTTCGTCAAGGCGGAGAGCAAAAAGGGGCGAGGCTCGACCATCAGCCTCTTTTTCCCCCAGCAGGACGAGGGAGAATCCGGGGAGATCAAGTGCTGGGAATACATGAAGTGCGGAAGGGACAAGGATGCAACTGCAAAATGTCCTGCCTATCCCCACTTCGGGAAAATCTGCTGGGTCGTGGCCGGCACGTTCTGCGAAGGCAAAGCGCAGGGGACCTTTGCGCAAAAGTACGAAAACTGCGAGAAGTGCGATTTTTTCCGGATGGCGAAGAAACTGAAGGATTGACCGTTTAGCCGCGTGACGTTTATCTGACTTCGACCCCGAAAGCCTGGGAAAACCGCTGCTGGGTCGTGAGGTCCAACTCGATCGTTGAGGACCTCAAAAGGTAGAACAGCTTTTCGATGCCCTCGAGCCGCGGCTCGATGATATACCGCGCCAAAGCGATCTCCTTGAAGCAGCCCTCCTTCCGGTTCTTGCCGACCGTGTACTTCAGTCCCATCGAAAACGCCCCGTCATTCGACGAAATGATATTATTCATGATCCAGGAGTACTTTTCGACATCAGGCCCTGTCAGGATCGCCAGGATGTTGAGGATCTTGTATTTTTTCTTTTTGCCGTGGAGATAGAGGTTTCTGACCGCGTCGCCCGCGAGGTAGACGACATGGTCCGAATTGCAGATAAAGTAGTTCACGAGGGGAGCGACAAATTCCACGTCTTTTTTCTTCAGGAGATGGGCGTATTTTTCGACCGCCCGTTCAAGCCGAAAGAGCGGTGTGGAGCTGAAATGGATCAGCGACGGATGGCGGACGTCGAGAGCGTCCTTGGGGAAAAATGCGGAAATGCCTTTCATTGCCGGCGCGGTCATGTCAGGCTGCGGCTGGCCGCTTCTGTCTTCTGTTTCGAGACTCTGCATATATCAGGCCCTCACGCCGGGATAGTACCATAAAAAAGAGAAGGTGCAAAAGAGAAAAAAACAAAGAAGGCGAAAGGTTTTGAACTCACCTGCAGCAAGCAGGAGCCGCAGGGAGCAGGGAATCACGTGAATGGGGATTGACGGGTAAGGTATCTTGCTAAAAAGGCCGATCCGAGGCATCCTTAAGCTTTGGCAACAGGCCCCCGGACCTTGCGCACGTCGGCCCAGATGTCAACGATGCCGAGAGCGATGACGAATACGATGGACGGCATCGCCAGGATCAGGGCGATGATCATTCCGCGCATAAAGGGCCGGAGCCGCGTCCGCAGGAGAAAGTGCTCCGCTATCGCGGTGCCCTGCGCCAGGTACACGACGGCGAGGACGATCGCAATATTATAGCCCGTGAAGTGCGTGGCTTCACCCGGAAGGATGACGAGGGTGAGCGCTGCGATCAGACCCCATACCCAGGAATCGGGCGCATGCCACAAAGACAGCCGGGTTTGAGGCACTACAGCGGACGGGTCCTGTTTCCGCATGATAATGGCCCGGGCAAGGCCGAAGCAGGCCGCTGCCTGAGATACAAAGGTCGCGATGACGATGCCCGGCATGAGCCGCGACAGATAGTGAACGAATTTGTCCGAAACGGACGTGATCGTAGAGGCCATTTCGGTAAGCCCCATGGTGGTATACAGTTTTGCCGCTTCCGCCACGTTCGAGCGCAAGTAGTCTTCAGTCGCCATTAAGGGGCTTTTCCCGATTCTGGCCAGATAGGCGGTGAGGAGCACGCCAAGGACAGCCAGGGGCAGAAGGCCGCCCAGCAGGGCGATGGCTTCCGGTTTTGCGGTCCTCCGCATGCCTTCACCTGTTCCAGCGGCCATGAGGCCGAAACTCAGAAGGAACACGGCGGCTGTCATCCATCCGCCGAGCAGTGCGGACAGGAGGCAGGACGCAACAAGGACCGCAAAACCCTCGCGCCTGCCGCTCCGGACATAGATGATGATCAGCGGCACCGGCGCAAACAGAGCCAGAAGCTGGCCTGCAAGGGGAATGATGAAGCCCGCAGCGTAGAGTCCGACTGTCTGGGCCGTGGCGATGAGGATTGCACGATAGTTCATGGCTGATCTCCCGGGGTTTTTGCGAGGGACAGGGAACGCCGTCAGGAACCGGGGAAAGTCCCCTGTCTCTTTCCGATCAGGGACTCACCATTAAGGTCCCTTGGCGGTGGGTAAAAGGTTTGGGCTCAAAAAAGGGGAAACCCGGGCCACTGAACCATGCCCCTGGGTTTCCCCGGTGTTGTTGCGATATTGCCCGGTCTTTTACTTTTCGCCGGCGAATGGGATGAGCGCGATGTTCCTGCACCGCTGCACGGCAACGGTGACTTCCCGCTGATGACGTGCGCAGTTGCCGGAAATGCGTCTCGGGCAGGATCTTGCCCCGCTCAGTGATGAAGAACCGGAGCGTCTTGACATCCTTGTAGTCGATGAAAGGCGTCTTGTCCACGCAGAAACGGCATACTTTCTTCCGGACCTGGAACCTTCTTCGTTTGTCTCCGCCCGCGCGCGGTCCCCGCTGTCGTCCCGGTCGCCTCTGCTGCGCGAATCGGAGCCACCCGGTCTCGATCGGACCCGACGGTCGTGGATGAAATTCTGCCATAGTAGTTTACTCCTTCAGAATAGTATTAGTTACGGTGACTGGCCATGCCCGCCTCAAAAGGGAATCTCTCCCTCGTCCACGGGGGCTTCCGGCACGGGTTCAGCCTGGCTGTGGCCCTGGCCTTGCCGCCTGACGAGCGTTTGGGCATGAAGTTCACGGACTGGGCAACGACTTCGACCTTGCTCCGCTTCTGGCCCGGTATCCTTGTCGTCCCACCGCCGCTGCTGGAGCCTGCCGTCGATCAGGACGGAATCGCCCTTGTTGATGTACTGGCCGCAGGACTCGGCCTGCTTGCCGAATACGACGATGTCGATGTAGCTGACCTCTTCCTTGGTCTCGTCGCCCTGCTTGTACTTGCGGTTGACGGCGATGGCAAAGCTCGCCACCGCGATGCCGTTCGGCGTGTAGCGGACCTCGGGGTCGCGGGTGAGATTGCCCAGCAGGATCACTTTGTTGAAGCTCGTCATGGTGCCACCTCATGTTCCCGACAATTGCACCGCGTCGGGCGATTGTTCAACCGTCGGCTTACGCCTGGGCCGGACCGGCCTCAGGGGCCTTGGCAGCGTCTTTTTTCTTTTTCTTCGGCTCCGGCCTGACGCGCAGTTCCTTCTCCAGTTTGACGGTCAGGAACTTGATGACCGAATCGGTCATCTTGTAGGTGCGCTCGAGTTCGGCTACCGCGGCAGGCGCTGACTTGAACTGGAAAAAGGCATAGTGGCCGCGCTTCTGCTTCTTTATCTCGTACGCCAGCTTCTTCTTGCCCCAGTCCTCGAACTTGGTCATCTCGCCGCCCTGCTTCGTGACCACGTCCTGCATCTTCTTGATGACTCCGGCGGTCTCCTCGTCGGTGAGGTTGGCGTTGATGATGAAGATTGATTCGTAAATCGGCATTCGTGTGTCCCTCCTTATGGGTTATAGCCCTCCCTCTGATAAAACTCCCTTTCCGTTGTCCTTCTCCCTCCAAAGAGAGGGGGCAGGGGGTGAAGAGAGTTGATATGCTGGGGAGAGCAAGGAGTAATCCCGGGTCGCAGCGCGTCCTGTGTTTCCCGCGAACAGGGAATCGACCTTACTCGTTTTTGGAAAAAATACCTTATCACAGGCACACTGAAAAATCAAGCCATTTCTCCGGATTTTTCCCGGTTTAATGACGTCTTCAGAGAGTCATTTTCGACTTCATTCCATGATTCAGGAGCAATTTTTATTGACAAAACTTCCATACTGTTTTATTATCATTTTTACTTTTGAAATTGCATGGTTATAGACATCAAGCGAAAATAAATCTTTGAAAAGAAAGGATTAGTCATGCCTGAGCAGTTTGGCAGGATCAAGAGGCTGCCGCCGTACGTTTTCGCCATCGTGAACACCATGAAGATCGATGCGCGAAGGCGCGGAGAAGACATCATCGACCTCGGCATGGGCAATCCTGATCAGGGCACACCGCAGCACATCGTCGACAAGCTCATCGAAGCGGCACAGAATCCGAAAAATCACCGCTACTCGGCCTCGAAGGGGATCACCAGACTCCGCACGGCAGTCTGTGACTGGTACAAACGCCGCTACGATGTAGACCTTGACCCCGAAAGCGAGACCGTCGTCACCATCGGATCCAAGGAGGGGCTCTCCCATCTCGCTCTTGCCACTGTCGAGCCGGGTGACGTGGTTCTCACGACCACGCCTGCCTACCCCATCCATCCCTATGCCGTCATCATCGCCGGCGGCGAAGTGCGCTCCATCCCGCTCAGGAAGGACTCGGACTTTTTCGCCGACATGCAGGAGGCCTACAAGAACACCTGGCCCCGGCCGAAGATGCTGATCATCAACTTCCCGAACAATCCCACGACTCAGGTCGCTGATCTCGCGTTCTTTCAGAAGATCGCCGACTTTGCGCGGGAGAACGGCATCATCGTCGTTCACGATCTGGCCTATGCGGACCTTAATTTCGACGGATATCGCGCCCCCAGCTTTCTTCAGGCCAGGGGCGCCAGGGACGTTGGCGTCGAGTTCTTCAGTCTGACCAAGAGCTACAACATGGCCGGCTGGCGCGTCGGCTTCTGCTGCGGGAACCGCGATGTCGTAGGCGCTCTGATCAAGATCAAGAGCTACCTTGACTACGGCATGTTCCAGCCGATCCAGATCGCCTCGATCATCGCCCTGAACGGCCCCCAGGATTGCGTGAAAGAGATCTCGGACATGTACCAGGCAAGAAGGGACGTCCTGATCGACGGCCTGGACAAGGCGGGCTGGAAGGTCGAGAAGCCGAAGGCCACGATGTTCGTCTGGGCCGAGATCCCCGAACCTTTCAGGAAGATGGGTTCGATCGAGTTTTCCAAGCACCTGATCAAGGAAGCCGGGGTCGCGGTTTCGCCGGGCATCGGTTTTGGCGAGTACGGAGACACGCATGTGCGGTTTGCGCTCATCGAAAACGAGCACCGCCTGCGCCAGGCCGCGAAGGGGATCAAACAGGCATTGAGTAAAGCATAGGACGGGTGCAAGGAGTAACAGGGTCCAGAGAGCACGTATGATATTTTTTCCGACCTGGCCCCCGGCTACCGGACCCTGTGCCCGATTTTACCGGGGTGAAAATGGCAACGAAGAAATCGATCAACGTAGGCATTATCGGCTTCGGCACCGTGGGAACGGGTACGGCACGGATCCTCCTTGAGAACGCGGATATCATCAAGCGCCGGCTCGGCGCACCGGTGGTGCTCAAGACAATATCGGACCTGGATGTCAAACGCGACCGGGGCATCGAGCTTGGCGGCGTAAAGCTCACCACGAATGCCAAGGACATCATCACCGATCCGGACATCGACGTCGTCGTGGAACTGATCGGCGGATATAAGCCCGCCAAGGAATTCATTCTCGAAGCGATCAGGAACAAGAAACACGTCGTCACGGCGAACAAGGCGCTCCTGGCCGTGCACGGCGAAGAGATCTACGCTGCTGCCGAAAAGGCCGGCGTGACCGTGGGATACGAGGCCTCGGTTGCGGGCGGCATCCCGATCCTTGCCGCCGTCAGGAACGGGCTCGCAGCGAACAACATCAAGTCCATCTACGGGATCGTGAACGGGACCTGCAATTACATCCTGACGCTCATGACGAACGAGGGCAGGAAGTTCGACGAGGTGCTGAAAGAGGCCCAGGCCAAAGGGTATGCCGAGGCGGATCCGACCTTCGATATCGAAGGCATCGACTCGGCGCACAAGCTTGCCGTGCTTACCATGCTGGCCTACGGCACGCCGGTCGAGTTTCGACAACATCTACACCGAAGGCATCTCGAAGATCACGCCGCTGGACATCGATTTTGCGAAGGACCTGGGCTACAAGATCAAACTGCTCGCCATCACCAAGATGGTGAACGGCGAGATCGAGGCGCGGGTGCATCCGACCATGCTTCCCGAGAACTATCCCATCGCCCCGGTGGACGGCGTATTTAACGCGCTCTCCATCGTCGGAGACGCGGTCGGTTCCACCATGTTCTACGGCAGGGGAGCGGGAGACATGCCCACGGGCAGCGCGGTGGTGAGCGACATCATCGACATCGGACGGGACATCCTCGCGGGCTGCGTGGGCCGGTCGCCGGTGACGGCATTCCGCGAGCGGATGCCGCTCACGATCCGGAAAATGGACGATATCACCTCGTGCTACTATCTCCGCTTCTCGGCGCTCGATAAGCCCGGCGTGCTCTCGCGCATCTCCGGGGTGCTCGGCAAGAACAACATCAGCATTTCGTCGATGATCCAGAAGGGCCGTGGGTGGACGAAGCGGTGCCGATCGTCATGATGAGCCACGAGGCGGTGGAGCGCGACGTGCGCAAGGCGCTTGACGAGATCAACAAGATGGATTGCGTGGCAGGGCCGACAACGTGGTGATCAGGGTGGAGGAAGGAAAGGCGAGTTAATGCGGAATGCGGAATTCGGAATAAGAAATCAAAACCGTCTTCAATTCCGCATTCCGAATTCGCCATTCCGCATTTGGAGGTATCCCATGGCAGATGACATAAAAGTCGATAAAACCGCAGATATCAAAGGCCAGGTCTGCCCCTATACCTTTGTCCGCTCCAAGCTGGCGATCGAAAAGATGAACCTCGGCGAAGTGCTCGAGATCATCCTTGACCACAAGCCGGCCATCGAGAACGTTCCGAAGAGCATGGAGAACGAGGGACAGAAGGTGCTGAAGATCGATCAGACCGGGGAAAAGGAATGGCACCTCTTTGTCCGAAAGGACAAGGAGAAGGAAAAAAGTAATTGCGGAATGCGGAATGCGGAATGCGGATGTGAAGCAGGATACGCACTTCATAATCCGAAATCCTGAAATCCGCAATCCGAAATAGGACTATGGAATTTACTGAAGACCAGATACTGCGCTACAGCAGGCATATCCTTCTGCCCGAGGTCGGCGGCGACGGCCAGGAAAAGCTCCTGAACGCCAGGGTCGTGCTCGTGGGCGCCGGCGGGCTCGGCTCTCCGGTGGGGTACTATCTTGCCGCAGCCGGCGTGGGCACGATCGGGGTCATCGACAACGACCGCGTGGAGATATCGAACCTTCAGCGCCAGATCGCGCACAACACCAGCAGGATCGGCGTGCTCAAGGCCGACTCCGCCAAGGAGACCTACGAGACGCTGAACCCTGACGTCAAGGTCGTTACGCACAAAGAACGGCTCACGTCAAAGAACATCATGGACATCATCAAGGACTATGATATCGTGGTGGACGGAAGCGACAATTTCCCGACGCGCTATCTGGTGAACGACGCCTGCGTGATGCTCAAGAAGACGCTGGTGAGCGCCGCGGTGTTCCGCTTCGAAGGCCAGCTGATGACCATTTTCCCGGGCGAAGGGCCGTGCTACCGGTGCCTCTTCGAGGTTCCGCCTCCGCCGGGCATGGTCCCGTCCTGCCAGGAAGCGGGCATCCTCGGCGCCGTGACCGGCGTGATCGGGACCATGCAGGCGACCGAGGTGATCAAGGTGATCCTCGGGATCGGCCAGCCGCTCAAAGGCAAGCTCCTTCTCTGGAACGCCCTTGACATGAGCTTCCGCACGGTCAAGGTGCCGCGAAACAAGGAGTGTCCGGTCTGCGGCGAGCACCCGACCATTACGGAGCTGATCGACTACGAGCAGTTCTGCTCCATGAGACACTACCTATTGCGGATTGCGAATTGCGGATTGCGGATTGCATGTACCGATGACGATGCTGGTAATTACACGCTCCGACCTCCAGAACATTGTTCGAACACTGCGACCGGGAATATCCCAATGAGGCCTGCGGCATCCTGGCGGGGCTGAACGACCGGGTGAAACAAGTATATGCCATGACGAATGCGAGGCCGGGTCCGCCTCATTACGAGATGGATCCGGAAGAACAGTTCCAGGTCATGAAGTACATTCGGGAGGAAGGGCTGGCCATGGTGGGCATCTATCACTCCCATACGGGCGGCCAGGCCTATCCTTCGAGCATTGATGTTGACCAGGCATACTGGCCCGGGACCTTGCAACCCAATTATCCTGACGCGGTCTATGTGATTGTGTCGCTTCTGGACAGAAAGAAACCGGTTGCACAGGGCGTTCACCCTTAAAGAGAGAGAAGTTTCAGAAGTGCAGCTTTCGGTTGTTAGAAGGAGAGAGTTGAGCCGATGACGTACGTAAAGAGCCTTCGGTGCGTTGAATGCGGCAGGGAGTACAAGATCGAGCCCATCTACGTCTGCGAGTTCTGCTTCGGGCCGCTCGAAGTGACCTACGATTACGAGCGGATCAAGCGGGACATGACCCGGCAGGCCGTCGAATCCCGGCCGCATACCATGTGGCGGTACCGCGAACTGCTGCCGATCGACGGCGACCCTGTCACGGGGTCTCGACTCGGGCTACACTCCCCTGATGAAGGCGCAGAACCTTGCGCGCGCATGGGGCGTCAAGGAAATCTACCTCAAGGACGACTCCGTGAACCACCCGACCCTGTCCTTCAAGGACCGTGTCGTGGCCGTGGCCGTCACCAAGGCCAGGGAGTTCGGCTTCGACACCGTGGCCTGCGCGTCGACGGGCAACCTGGCCAATTCCGTGGCTGCCCAGGCAGCGCGGGCCGGCATGAAGCGCTTTATTTTCACGCCCTCGGACCTGGAGCTTTCGAAGACCATCAACTTCGCTTGTCTACCTTCCGAACCTGGTGACCGTCGACGGCAACTACGACGAAGTGAACCGGCTCTGCTCCGAGGTCGCGAACAAGTACCACTGGGCCTTTGTGAACATCAACATCCGCCCCTTCTACGGCGAGGGGTCGAAGTCCCTGGGGTTCGAGATCGCCGAACAGCTCGGCTGGAAGACGCCGGACAATATCGTCGTGCCCAATGCCAGCGGCTCGCTCATGACGAAGATCTGGAAGTCCTTCAGGGAGCTCGAGAAGCTCGGCCTGGTGCCGCCCGTCAAGACAAAGGTCTTCGCCGCGCAGGCCACGGGCTGCAACCCGATCACCACGGCGATCAAGGAAGGCAGCGACGTGATCAAACCGGTGAAGCCGAGGACGATCGCAAAATCGCTCGCCATCGGCAACCCCGCCGACGGATACTATGCGACCAAGGTCACGCCGGACACGGGAGGATACGGCGACGATTCATCGGACCAGGAAATCGTGGACGCCATCAAACTGCTTGCCGAGACCGAAGGGGTGTTTGCCGAGACGGCGGGCGGAGTGACCGTGTCTGCCGCGAAAAAACTGGTGGACTCCGGCAGGATAGCGAAGGACGAGACGCTCGTGATCTGCATCACCGGAAACGGTCTCAAGACCACCGAGGCGGTCGTGGACCATCTTCAGCGTCCGACGCCGATCAAACCGAACATCGAAGCGTTCGAGCAACTGCTGAAACGGATACAATAGAAGGGTTTGCCGCACGGTCGCAGCGGAAGAGGCGGGTATGATTGCGACGTCAGCTACGATTCTTTATCAGGAGGATTGCACCATGGCCATTAAAGTGAGAATTCCGACACCGTTGCAGAAACTGACGAACGGCAGCCGCCGAAGTAGAATGCAGCGCGAAGAACGTCCTTGAACTTGTTGATGCCCTTGAAAAGGACTACCCGGGCATGAAGGAACGGTTGTCGGACGGCGGCAAGATCCGGCGATTCATCAATATCTACGTGAACGAAGAAGACATCCGTTTTGCGAACAAGGAAGAGACCTCGCTCAAGGACGGCGACAACGTCTCCATTGTGCCGGCCATCGCCGGAGGCTGCTGCCGTTAATCCGAACTTGCGGGACAGGAACGTCCCTCCGGGCGGAGAATCAACAACTGACGCAGGAAATCCGGACCGCCGCGTGACGACCTTTTTCAAGGAGAGAACATGGCAACGAAGAGAGTGAAACTGACCTTTCCTCAGGACTTGATCAAGGAACCGGTGATCTTCACGATGGCGAAAAAATTCGACATCATGCCGAACATCCGGCGCGCCAAAGTCACCGAGAGCGTGGGAGAGGTAGTGCTCGAACTGGAAGGCGCTGAGAAAAAGCTTGAGGAAGGCATTGCCTATCTGAAGGAGCGCGGGGTCAAGGTGGAAGCTGTGGAAGGCGATGTGGTAAGCTCCTAGAAGCCCCGGGGCAGAGAACAAGGCGCCAAGGCGCCCGGATTATACCGGATGTTACCTGGCCCTGTGAATTCGCCGCGGTTTTTCGGCAAGGATAGTATGAAATACATTATTTTACTGGGCGACGGCATGGCCGATCGGCCCCGAACGGATCTGGGGGGCAGGACCTGCCTCCAGGCAGCGCGGACACCGAACCTCGACCAGCTCGCTACAAAGGGGCAGGTCGGGATGGTGCACACGATCCCCCCGGGATTTCCTCCGGGCAGCGATGTTGCCAACCTTTCGGTAATGGGGTACGATCCGGGAAAATATTACACCGGGCGTTCTCCGCTTGAAGCCGCGAGCATCGGCATCTCCCTCGGCCCTGAAGACGTGGCCTTCCGGTGCAATCTCGTGACGCTGCGGATCTCGGGAGTCAAGCCGTCAGGGGTGGCCCGCAAGGCGATCATGGAGGATTTCAGCGCCGGCCATATTTCGACTCAGGAAGCACGTCTGCTGATCGAAGAGATAGACAGCAGACTCGGCACTGATCGCATCCGGTTTTATCCCGGAGTGAGCTATCGCCACCTCATGGTATGGAAAGGCGGCAAGGACAAGATCGAGTGCACGCCGCCACACGACATCCAGGACAAGGACATCCAGGATTATCTTCCGCGCGGAGAAGGCGACGATACGATCAACAGCCTGATGGAAGAATCGATGAACCTTCTCCTTCCCCATCCGGTGAACAAGGCCCGGCAGGAGAGCGGCAAACGGGCGGCGAACAGCATCTGGCTCTGGGGCCAGGGCAAGCGTCCGGACATGCCGACCTTTAAGGACAAGTACGGGATGCTGGGCGCCATGATCTCGGCCGTGGACCTTACCAAAGGCATCGGCAAGTATGCCGGGATTTGACGTAATCAACGTGCCGGGCGCAACAGGCTGGATTGATACGAACTACGCAGGCAAGGCCGAGTATGCCCTGGAGGCGCTCAAAACCAGGGACTTCGTCTATATCCATGTGGAAGCTCCGGACGAAGCCGGCCACACGGGGGACGTCAAGAACAAGCTCAAGGCCATTGAGGATTTCGACGAGCTTATAGTCGGCAATATCATGCGCGGCATGAAACAGTTCGGACAGTACCGGATCCTTGCACTTCCCGACCATCCCACGCCGCTCGAGATCAGGACGCATTCAAGCGAGGCCGTGCCCTTTGTCCTCTACGACAGCATGAAGGAGCGGGCGGGCGGTCCGGTCTCCTACGACGAGGGGATTGCTTCACGGAAAGATGCCCTGGTGTTCAAGGAAGGGCATACCTTGATGGATTATTTTCTGACGGGACAGAAGGCATAGAGCATAGAGCAGAAACATTCCCCATGCTTTCTGCGCCGTGCCTGAAGAAATTCTATTTTTGGAGGAGCGAGGGTGCTAATTGTTCAGAAATACGGCGGCACGTCCGTGGGCAATCCGGAGCGGATCAAGAACGTGGCGAGGCGTGTCGTCAGGACGAAGGAAGAGGGACATGACGTCGTGGTCGTCGTTTCGGCCATGAGCGGAGAAACAGACAAACTCATCAATCTTGCGAACCAGGTCAGCGAAAGCCCCGATCCCCGCGAGATGGACATGCTCGTTTCCACCGGCGAACGCGTGACGATCGCGCTCCTGGCCATGGCCATCCAGTCGCTGGGCCACCGGGCGCAGTCCTTCACGGGACGGCAGGCGGGGATCATCTCCGACAGCGTCCACACCAAGGCGCGGATCGAGAAGATCACCGGCGAGCGGCTCAAGCATGCGCTCAAGGACGGAAAGATCGCGGTGGTCGCCGGCTTCCAGGGAATCACAGAAACCTCGGACGACGTGACGACGCTGGGGCGGGGCGGGTCGGACCTTTCCGCCGTGGCCGTCGCGGCGGCGCTCAAAGCGGACCTGTGCGACATCTATACGGACGTGGACGGCGTGTATACCACGGACCCGAACATGGTGCCGCAGGCGAGGAAGCTGGACAAGATTTCGTATGACGAGATGCTCGAACTGGCGAGCCTGGGCGCAAAGGTGCTCCAGACCCGTTCAGTCGAGTTCGCAAAAAAATATAACGTACCGGTCAGGGTGCTCTCAAGCTTCAACGACAACCCGGGGACCCTGGTGACCAAGGAGGATTCAGACATGGAGAAAGTAGTGGTGTCCGGCGTGGCTTACGATAAAAACCAGGTGAAGGTGACGGTCCAGGGCGTGCCGGACAAGCCGGGCGTGGCGGCGAAGATCTTCAATACCATCTCGGAGAACAACGTCGTCGTCGACATGATCATTCAGAACATCGGCGAGGGCGGGCTGACCGACATGTCCTTCACCGTGCCGAAGACCGACTCGAAAAAGATCGTGGAGGTCATGAAAAAAGTCGTTGCAGAAATCGGCGCGAAAAACGTGAATGTGAAGGAAGAGATCGCCAAAGTTTCCATCGTCGGAGTGGGCATGCGCTCCCACTCGGGCGTGGCCGCCCGGATGTTCGCGGCCATGGCCAAGGAAGGAATCAATATCATGATGATCAGCACCTCGGAGATCAAGATATCCATCGTGATCGACGCCAAGTATACGGAGCTGGCGGTCCGGGTGCTGCACGAAACGTTCGAGATGGATAAAGCGGCATGATAAGGCCGTGAGGAGTGAGGGGTAAGGGGAGAACACCGAAAAAGAAGAAGCTTTTCCCCTCACTCCTGACTCCGCTTACGCCTCACGAAAGGGTTGTTTTGCACTTTTCCCCGCTGCGATACAAATACATTTATGAAGCCGATAGTTCTTCTATACGATACCACGCTTCGCGACGGCTCCCAGGCCGAGGACGTGAATTTCTCCGTTGAGGACAAGATCCGCGTCGCGCGTAAACTCGACCAGTTCGGCGTCCATTACATCGAGGGCGGCTGGCCGGGGTCGAACCCGCGCGATATCGATTTTTTTCGGGAGATGCGGCGCGTCAGGCTCAAGAGGGCGAAGCTTACCGCATTCGGATCGACGCGGCGCGCGAAGCTCAAGGTCTCCGAGGACCCCAGCCTGAAGGCGCTTGTAAGGTCCGGGGCGCCGGTGGCGACGATTTTCGGCAAGACCTGGGATCTTCACGTGCTGAAGGCGCTCAGGACCACGTTGAACGAGAACCTCGATATGATCGAGGATTCCGTCGGGTTCCTCAAAAAGAATATGGACGAAGTCGTCTATGACGCCGAACACTTTTTCGACGGATACAAGGCGAATCCCGATTACGCCGTCCAGACGCTGCTGGCCGCGGAGGGCGCGGGAGCTGATTGCCTCGTGCTCTGCGATACGAACGGCGGCACGCTTCCCCACGAGATCGAAGAGATCATCGCCCAGGTCAAAAAGGTGATCGCGATTCCCTTCGGAATCCATGCCCACAACGACGCCGAGCTCGCCGTGGCGAACTCATTGACGGCGGTCCGCATGGGCGCGGTCCAGGTGCACGGGACCGTCAACGGCTACGGCGAACGGTGCGGGAATGCCAACCTCTGCTCCCTGATCCCGACCCTCAAACTCAAGCTCGGGATCGACTGCGTGTCCGATGCCGCTCTCGAGAAGCTCCGGGATCTTTCCCGCTATGTGGATGAACTGGCGAACCTGCCGCACCGCAAGCGCCAGCCCTATGTGGGGGACAGTGCGTTTGCCCACAAGGGAGGAGTCCATGTCGATGCCGTGGCCAAGCATGCGCTGACGTACGAGCATATCGTGCCGGAGACCGTCGGCAACAGGCGGCGCATTCTCGTCTCCGACATGGCGGGAAAAAGCAACATTCTCCAGAAGGCGGCAGAGCTGGGCGTCCCGGTCGAAAAGGACAGCCCCCAGCTGGCCGAGATCCTTCGCCGGATCAAACAACTCGAAAACGAAGGATTCGAATTCGAAGGTGCCGAAGGGTCGCTTGAACTGCTCATGCTGCGCGCAGGGCACAACTACGAATCGGTTTTCTCCATGTTCGACCGTATCGACTACCGGATCTTCACGGAGAAGCGAAAAGTGGACCCTCACCCCCTGAGTGAGGCCACCGTCACCGTCGAGGTGGCCGGCAAAGCGGAGCATGTCGCGGCCTGGGGGAACGGCCCGGTGAACGCGCTGGACAAGGCGCTTCGGAAGATTCTTCCCGCCTACTTTCCGGGCAGCGGGCTGGAGAATGTCCGCCTTCTCGATTACAAAGTGCGCGTGCTGACGGCGGCCGAGGGGACGGCTGCGCGGGTGCGGGTACTGATAGAATCGGGTGACGGAAAGGACAAGTGGGGCACGGTCGGCGTTTCCGAAAACGTGATCGAAGCGAGCTGGCAGGCGCTGGTAGACAGCATCGAATACAAACTGCTGCGGTCGAAGAAAAAATTGGGCGTGAAGCGTAAAAGGTAAAGCGTGAAAGGTCTTGCGTAAGAAGAATCCTGCTGCTTCTTGCGTTTTACGTTTCACGGGGAGTCCATTATGATAGAAGAAGAAGGAATCGTCGTTGAGACAGAGGGTGGCGTCGCGAAGGTCTCGGTATTGAAAAAGAGCGCCTGCGAGCAATGCGCCGCGTCCGGCGTATGTCATCCCGGTGACACCGAGTTCCTGGAGGCGTCAAACCCCCTCAATGCGAAAGCAGGACAGAAGGTCAAGGTGGTTCTGGCCCCCCAGATATACCTGAAGGCCTCGATCATACTCTACGGACTGCCGATGGCCGCTCTCATAAGCGGTGCGATCATTGCAAAGAAAATCGCATCCGCCTACGTCGGCGATCAGGACTCGGATCTGTGGGCGTTCCTTGCCGGAGCGGCATGCACGGTGGTAACATTTTTCTTCATTCGGTCCTACAATAAAAAAGTGGAAAAGACTCAGGAATACAAACCGGTTATCGTCGAGATCCTTTCCTGAAACATCTGCGATTCTGATGATGGGGCGCCCTAAATGAGACTGATTAAGACTGTGGACGAGGCAAGGCGGCTCGCGCGAACGATTTTGTCGGACATCCTCCTGTACAACCAGGCGAAGGTAAAGGAGGGGATCGAGAAGGACTGCCTCTTCGACGTTCTGACAGAAGAGCTCGCCGAAGGGCGCAAATATTACGAGAGCATGGTGGACGAAGAGGTCAGGAATGCCACCAATTTATTCAATGAAGCCGTTGTGGACGTGCTGATAAAGCAGGGGGGGAAAATCAAGTCGGAGATCTGGTAAACTCAGAAGATCGTCGTCAAAAATACCGCCTCATTAAGGAGCGTTGTATGAAAACTACGGATGTCAAGGAAATCCGCAACATCGCTATCCTGTCACACGGTGCGGCAGGCAAGACATCGCTGGCCGATGCCCTGCTCTTTGCAGGGGGGGCCGTCGAGCTCCAGGGCAGCGTCGACAACAGCACGTCGGTGTTCATGCACGAGCCCGAGGAAATCGCCCGCAAGATCACCATTACTGCCGCCGCGGGATTCACGGACTGGAAAGGCGTCCGCATCAACATCATCGACACTCCGGGGTACATCAACTTTCTCGAAGAAACACGGGGGACCCTTCGCGCCGTCGACGGTGCGGTCCTCATCATTTCGGCCATCTCCGGCGTAAAAGCCGAGACGGAAAAAATCTACAAATTCGCCTGCGACTATGAGATTCCCCGCGTGGCCTTCGTGAGCAAGCTCGACAAGGAACGCGCCGATTTCTTTCGCGCTGTCGGCGACATGGAAAAATATTTCTGCAAGAACTCTCTCGTGCTGCAGCTCCCCATCGGACTCGAAGACAAGTTCACCGGCGTCGTCGATCTTATCAAACAGAAAGCCCTGCTCTTTTCCGCCGACGGGAGCGGGAAGATCGAGGAAAAAGACGTTCCTGAAAACATGAAGGGCGACGTCGCCACGTACCGGAAGAAGCTGGTAGAGCAGATCGCGGAGACCGACGACGCGCTGCTCGAGAAATACCTGGACAAAGGGGACCTTCCCGAGCAGGACATCATCGCCGGGCTCAAGCATGGAACGATCGGCGGCGGCTTGCTGCCGGTCCTGTGCGGCTCGCCGGTCAAGAACATGGGGATCCAGCCGCTGCTGGACATGATCCTCATGTGCCTGCCTTCTCCGGAAGAGCATGCACGGATCGTGCGGTCAAGGGTAAGGACCCGCGAACCGGCGAGGAGACGGTGCGGAAACCGTCGCCCGACGACCCCCTTGCAGCGCTCGTATTCAAGACCATCAACGACCCCTTTGCAGGGAAGCTGTCCCTGGTCCGCGTCTATTCCGGCACGCTCAAGTCTGATGCGACGGTCTACAATTCCTCCCGGCAGGTGAAGGAGAAGATCGGGAATCTGTTCCATATCCAGGGGAAAAAGCAGGTGGCCACACCCCATCTCACGGCGGGCCAGATCGGCGCTATTGCCAAGATGAAGGAGACCCTCACCGGAGACACCCTTTGTCCGGAAAGCAACCCGATCGTGATTGATTTCGCCAAGTTCGCCGATCCTGTCATGTCCTATGCCGTGGCGCCGAAATCACGGGGAGACGAAGACAAGGTCAGCACAGGCATTCACAAGCTCCTCGAAGAGGATCCCACGCTGCGGTTCACCTACGACGAGCAGACGAAGGAGATGGTGCTGTCCGGCATGGGGCAGGTCCATCTGGAAGTGACCCTCGAAAAGCTCAAGCGGAAGTTCGGGGCCGATGTCACGATGAAAACGCCCAAGGTGCCTTATAAAGAGACAATCCGGACCAAGGCAAAGGCCCAGGGCAAGTACAAGAAGCAGACCGGCGGACACGGACAGTACGGCGATGCCTGGCTCGAAATCGAACCGCTTCCGCGCGGCGGCGGATTCGAGTTCGTAGACAATATCGTTGGCGGCGTCATTCCGCGGCAGTACATCCCCGCCGTCGAGAAAGGCGTGGCAGAGGCCATGCACGAGGGCGTCCTGGCCGGCTACCCGATCGTCGACATCCGGGTTTCCCTGTATGACGGCTCCTATCATACCGTGGATTCCTCGGAAATGGCGTTCAAAGTCGCGGCCTCGATGGCCTTCAAAAAGGCGATGGAAGGGGCCAAACCGGTTCTCCTCGAACCGATCATGAACGTAGAAGTCATCTCGCCCGACGACACCCTCGGGGTCGTGATCGGCGACCTGAATTCGAGGCGCGGCAAGGTGCAGGGGGTCGTGCCGCAGGCGAACGGCCAGACGATCAAGGCACTCGTGCCCATGTCGGAAATGCTTTCCTATGCGCCGACGCTCAATTCGCTCACGAGCGGCCGGGGTATGTACACCATGGAATTTTTCGGCTACGAGGACGTTCCCAGCCACCTTCTCCAGAAGATAGTACAGGAGCGCGCAAAGGCGCATCCGGGCGGAGAAAACAACCACAAAGAGAAATGATGCGGAGAAGACAGCAGAGAGCATAGAGCAGAGCGCCAGGGAGGCAGAGATGAACTGTGTTTAGCTTTGCCCTATGCGCTATGCCCCATGCCTTCTTCACCGCCGTGCTTCTCGGAAAGCTGGTTCATGTACAGAAAAGATACGTTGTCGAACGGCATTCGGGTCGTATCGGAGACCCTGCCGAAATCACGGTCCGTATCCATCGGCGTCTGGGTCAAGGTCGGTTCCCGCCACGAGTCTCCCGGAGATCGGCGGCGTTTCCCATTTCATCGAACACATGTTCTTTAAGGGGACTGAAAAACGGTCCGCCAAGGACATAGCCATCGAGATGGACTCCCTCGGGGGAGAGATGAACGCGTTCACATCGCAGGAGACGACGACTTATTACGCCAAGGTCGTGGACGAACACCTGCCCGTGGTCATCGAAATCCTCGCGGACATCCTGCTCTCTTCGCGGTTCGATCCCGCTGAAATGGAAAAGGAACGAAAGGTCATCCTCGAGGAGATCAAGAGTGTGGAGGACACGCCCGACGATTACATCCACGAGCTCTTCACGAACACGGTCTGGCCTGACAACGCTCTCGGCCGGCCGATCCTCGGCACGCGGGAAACCATCAAGGCGATGAATCACAGCAACATCATCGCCTATATCGAAAACTACTACCATCCGAAAGAGATCGTCATATCCGTCGCCGGCAATTTCGAGCACAGCCGCCTAATCGAACTGCTGAACCGGCATTTCGGCAAACTTGCCCGGAACGGCGTTTCCAAAATCGAGTCGACGCCCGGGTTCACCCATGCCGTAGCGGTCAGGAAAAAACAGCTCGAGCAGGCCCAGCTCTGCATCGGATGCCGGGGCCTGAACTATACCCACGAGGACCGTTTTACGATGTCGGCGCTCAACACCGTTCTGGGCAACAGCATGAGTTCTCGCCTCTTCCAGGAGGTACGGGAGCAGAATGCCCTCGCCTACTCGATCTACTCGTACGTCACCTCCTACCGCGATACCGGCCTTCTGACGGTCTACGCCGGCACGGACCCCGCAAATGCCCTTGAGGTGGCCAGGCTCGTGATGAAGGAACTCAGGAAGATCAAGGAAGAAGGCATCACTGCGGCCGAGGAACTGCGCGTAAAGAACCAGATCAAGGGCAGCCTGATCCTCTCTCTGGAAAGCAGCAACAGCCACATGAGCCGGATCGCGCGGCAGGAGATCTACTTCGGAAAGTATCTTTCCATGGACGATATCATCAAAGGAGTGGAGAAGGTCACGGCCGACGAGGTTCAGCGGCTGGCCCGCCAGCTGTTTGCCCCGGAGAATCTGGCTCTTACGCTCTTGGGACCGCTGCATAAGACCGATGTGCCCGATACGGTCCTGGAAATATAAGCCGCAGAGTGCAAAGCGCGTAGTGCAGAGAGGAATGAACCCGTAACGGATACGCTCGTGCGCTGCGTACCATGCACTATGCGCCATGCCGGTTTTGTCATGCCAAAACAACTCATAGTCCATATGACGCAGCTCAAACACTCGGCAGGCCTTCCGCTGCCCCAGTACCAGACCGCGCACGCAGCCGGCGTCGATCTGCACGCTGCCGTCGAGCAGGAAACCACCATCGAACCGGGAGCCTGGAAGCTCATACCGACGGGCCTCGCCATAGCGATCCCCGAGGGGCACGAGGGGCAGGTGCGGCCGCGAAGCGGGCTCGCGCTCAAGCACGGCATCGGCATGCTGAACGGCCCCGGAACGATCGACGCCGATTACCGGGGCGAGATCAGCGTCATCCTGTTCAATTTCAGCACCGTGCCTTTTCCGGTCCGGCGCGGCGACCGGATCGCCCAGCTGGTCTTTGCCAGGATCGAAAAAGCGGAATTCGTGAAGGTCGATTCCCTGTCCGGGACCGACCGCGGTTCCGGCGGGTTCGGCCACACGGGAGTATAATTAAGAATGAGTATACGGAATTCGGAATGCTGCAGGAAACGGAGCATAGGAATGAAGAGATACAGGGCAATTGCATTTTCACTTTTGTTGATCAGCTTCTCCTCAGTGTCCTTCGGACAGGCCATGAACGTCACGGAGAAGATATTGCCGAACGGCCTCAAGGTGCTGCTGAAGGAAGAGCATAAGGCGCCGGTGGTGACGTTCCAGATTTGGTACAAGATCGGCTCCCGCAATGAACGGCTCGGGAAAACCGGGATGTCCCACCTCCTCGAGCACATGATGTTCAAGGGCACGGCAAAATACGGCCCCAAGACCTTTTCCCAGACCGTTCAGCGGAACGGCGGGAACGACAACGCATTCACGTCCAAGGATTACACCGCCTATTTCGAGAATTTCGCCTCGGACCGTATCGGCATCTCGCTCGACCTTGAATCGGACCGCATGGTCAACCTCCTCATCGATCCCAAGGAGTTTCTGTCGGAACGCGACGTGGTGAAGGAAGAACGGCGCATGCGGTATGAGGACGATCCGGTCAATACCCTCGTCGAACAGATGACCTCGGTGGCGTTCAGCGCCCACCCCTACCAGTGGCCGGTGATCGGCTGGATGGCCGACATCAATAACATCCAGCGCGACGATCTGGCGAAACATTACCACCTGTATTATGCGCCGAACAACGCGACCATCGTCGTCGTAGGCGATTTCGACACCAAGACGCTGCTGCCGCGCATTGAGAAATATTTCGGCTCTATTCCGGCCGGGCCTGCGGTTCCGAAAGTCGGCGCCGTGGAACCCGTGCACCACGGCGAACGGCGGGTGATCGTTAAAAAACAGGCGGAGCTGCCTGCGGTCTTCGCCGGCTTCAATGTGCCCGCGGTGCAGGACCCCGATTCCCCGGCACTTGAAGTGCTGCAGGGCATCCTGTCGTCAGGTAAGAGTTCCCGTTTGTATCGTTCCCTGGTTTACGAAAAGCAGGTGGCGCTCTATGCAGGCGGGGACTACGACAATGTAGCAACGGACCCGAACCTCTTCTATATCTACGCAGGCCTGATGCCCGGAAAGACGACCGCGGAAGTGGAGAAGGCCCTGTACGACGAGATCGACCGGTTCAAAAACGAACCCGTCACGGACCAGGAACTCCAGAAGGCCAGGAACCAGATCGAGGCGTCGTTCATCATGGGACAGGATTCGGTCTTTTACCAGGCGATGCTGCTCGGTCAGTTCGAGACCGTCGCCAGCTGGCGGCTGCTGGAGAGCTATGTTGACAGGATCCGCGCTGTGACCAAGGAAGACGTAATGCGGGTGGCGCGGAAGTATCTTTCCGAGGACAACCGGACGGTGGGGACTCTGATTCCCCTCAAGGCAGAGAAATGAAAGGTGATCTTGAAATGCGGAATGCGGAATGCGGAATGCGGATTTGGACAACTACAAAAGCCGCTGTCATCGCGGCATTTTCTGTCGCTGCTCTCGGATGGGCGACTTCGGCAGTTCATGCCGCCGAACCGCTGGGGAAGCGCATCGTGCTCGAGAACGGCATGGTCCTGCTGCTTTCCGAGAAACACGATATCCCCATGGTCACGGTCAACATGGCCATAACGGCGGGCAGCACGGCGGCATCGGGTGATAAGCCGGGCCTCGCCTCCGTCACCGCAGCGCTGTTGACCCAGGGAACGGCCAGGCGTTCGGCAAAACAGATCAGCAGTGAGATCGATTTTATCGGCGGCGCGCTTTCGGCATCGGGCGGCGAGGACACCGCCTCGGTGAGCCTGCGAGTCCTCAAGAAAGACCTCAAGACCGGACTGGACCTGCTTGCCGACGTGGTGACGAATCCCGTATTCGACCAGAAGGAGATCGACCGGAAAGTCAAGGAAACGCTGGCAGAGATCCAACGCCAGAAAGAAGAACCCATGAACGTCGCCGAGAATGTCTTTAACAAGGCTGTTTTCGGCGCACATGCCTACGGACGGACAAACGACGAGGTTGCCGCATTTCTTCCGAAGCTGACACGGCAGGACATCCTGTCCTTTTATTCCAGCCGGTACAGCCCTAACCATACGATCATCGCCGTGGTGGGGGATGTATCGGAAAAGGGAACGATCTCTCTCCTGAACGACTATTTCAAGGGCTGGCAGAAGAAGGACCAGCCCCTCCCGGGCGAGGTGTCCCCGCCGGTCCCAGGCAAGGTCACGGTGAATAAGATCGAAAAGGAAGTCACCCAGGCCAATATCATCCTCGGCCACGTGGGCATCGCCAGGGAAAATCCCGATTACTACGCATGTCTGATCATGAACTATATTCTGGGCGGAGGCGGCTTCTCGTCCCGGTTGATGGACAACATCAGGGACAATAAGGGGCTGGCCTACGGCGTACAGAGCAGGTTCGACGCGCAAAAGGACCCCGGCGCGTTCCAGGTGACCATTCAGACCAAAAATGAATCGGCGAACGAGGTGATCAGCGAGACGGTCAAGGAGCTGCGCAGGATCCAGAACGAGCCGGTGACCGAAAAGGAGCTGGCTGACGCAAAGGCGTACCTGACGGGCAGCTTTCCGCTTCGCATGGATACCTCCGCAAAGATCGCCGGCATACTGACCTCCATCGAGCTCTTCAACCTGGGCCTCGATTATCCGCAGCGATACCCCGCGCTGATCAACTCGGTTACGCGCGAGGACATCCAGCGTGTTGCACAGAAATATCTGCACCCCGACAACCTTGTGATCGTTGTGGTGGCGAACCAGGAGAAGGCGAAGCTGAAGTACTGAGCCAGACCCATGTCCTCGATCATCAGGATACTCCCCGATCATGTCATCAATAAGATCGCCGCAGGCGAGGTGGTGGAGCGGCCGGCTTCCGCGGTCAAGGAGCTGATCGAAAACTCCCTCGATGCCGGCGCCACGGAGATCGTGATCGACATCGAGCAGGCCGGAAGACGGCTCATCCGCGTCAGGGACAACGGCTGCGGCATGTCCGGGGAGGATGTGCGCACCGCGTTCCTGCGTCACGCCACGAGCAAAATCGCAGGAGACGAGGACCTCGACGCCGTCCGGACAATGGGTTTCCGCGGCGAAGCGCTCTCGAGCATCGCTTCGGTAGCGCAGGTAAAGCTGCAGACGGCGATGCGCGGCCAGTCTGCGGGAGTCCAGATCGAGATCGAGGCCGGGAAGGTCACGGCCGTGTCCGACGCGGCTGCCCCGCAGGGCACATCGATCGAAGTCAGCCACCTGTTCTACAATACGCCCGCCCGCCTTAAATTCCTGAAAAGCCCCGGCACCGAGTTCTCGCATATCCTGACGGCGGTGTCGCGCCAGGCCATGTCCCATCCCTCTGTGCGCTTCAGGCTTACCCACAACCGGAAAACGGTGCTCGACCTGCCGGAGGCTGCAGGCCCGAAGGAGCGCGTATTTCAGCTGTACGGCGGCGAGATCGCGGAAAATGTAATTCCTTTCTCCGGCGGCCGCGACG
>CAVVOB010000038.1:0-182939 GCA_963749655.1 Nitrospirota bacterium | reverse complement strand
GACTCGACGAGTTCCTGAAACCGCCTCGCCATTTCAGCGCCTCTGGCCTCGTCCTCGTGTTTGAAATATACGAAGGCCCTCTCCCATTTTTGCGAAAGGATGCGCTCCATCCACTGCGACAGATCGGCATCCGTATAGCCGTTGCGGCGGAGGCGCAGGTATCCCCAGGCTGCCGTACTGATGATCTCCTGTATCGGGTTCTCATCGGAATCCTCGACGCACCAGCTGCATCCCTTTTCGCGCAGAAGGTCCGGAGTTCCCGCCTCAAGCCACGTCGGGCTGCGGAAATCGAAAGCGCATAAGGCCGTTTCCGGAATCAGGGGAAGAAAATTCTCCAGCGCGGCCCGGTCCGCGCGGAAGCTCCTGGGAAACTGGAAAAGGACGGGCCCCAGCCTGGCGTCCAGAGTCGACAGCGATTGGAAAAGGTATTCGGTCTGCTCGAACACGTTCCGCAAATGCCTTATGTGCGTAATGACCTGGGGCGCCTTGAGCGCGAATACGAAATCGGGCGGGACCTGCTCCGCCCACGACGAGAGCACGCTCTCCTTGGGCATGTAATAAAAGGTGTTGTTGATCTCCACGGTATTGAAACGCCCGGCATAGTAGCGGAGCATGTCCTTTGCCGGGAGCTTTTCAGGGTAGAACTTGCCTTTCCATTCCTTGTGCGCAAACCCGCTCGTGCCGACATAGATGTTCATAACGTTCACCGCCTTTGCCCGATTTCAATCTGGAAACCGGACCCCGATAGGGAAATCTTTTAGCCACAGAGGTAACCGTGCTCACAGAGAAAACAGCTTACAGTTTTCAACACGAAGCTGTCTTTACCTGTTTTTACTCTGTGTCCTTTGTGTGCTCTGTGGCAATTCTTTATGGTCGTGCGCTTCGTCTTCCTCATTGGAAATCTCGACTTTTTCCCGCACCACGTCGCGCGCGTCCTTGTCGTCCCGCAGCCGCAGGAACACCGGCTGCCTCATGCTGCCCTCTTCAGTCCAGCCGGCAAACGCAACCTCGCACACCAGCTCCGGTCTGACCCAGGTAACCGGAGAATTGGTCTCGGGCTCAGCCTCAAAGGGGCAGTCCTTCCGGATCAGGGGCTCCAGCCGTTCACGCAGTTCCTTCAGATCTTTCCCGGCAAAGCCTGTCCCCACGTGACCGATGAAGATCAGGTCGTTCCCTTCGAACGCGCCGAGAACAAGGGCGCCGAAATAGTTCCTCCCCCCTCCCGGCTCCGTAAAACCGGCGATCACCCCTTCCTGCGTGAGCCGCGTCTTCACTTTCAGCCACTGTTTGCTCCTCCTGCCCGGTTCGTACAGGCTCTGTGCATGCTTGGCTATGACGCCTTCCAGCCCCTTTTCCTCAGAGACCCGGTAGAACAGGATGCCTTCCTTCGTCACGTGATCGCTGAATCGTATCCTCGGATCAACGGGGAGTATTTTTTTCAGGATATCCTTCCTTTTCACCAGGGGAAGGCCTGTCAGATCATGCCCCTCGAAATGAAGAAGATCGAAAGCATAATAGATCAGATGGCCGCTGGCCGGTCCCTGGTAATGCTGCAGCGCCTGGAAATCGGGACGGCCCTGATCGTCGACGACCACGATCTCTCCGTCCAGCACGGCGTCGAAGCCGAATTTTCGGAGCGATTCCACAACAGGAGCAAACTTCCGCTCGAAGGAGATCCCATTCCGGGAATAGAGCGCAACGGCCCTGTCCCGGACCTCGGCAACGGCCCGGTACCCGTCCCACTTCACTTCGAAGATCCAGTCGGGATGATCAAAGGGCTCCCTGGCCGCAGTCGCGAGCATCGGCGTTATGCCGTGCTGCATCGGTTTGAGCGGCGCATCCTTCAGGGCATCGCCTTCCAGCAATTCGTGAAACCGTATCTGGGCCGACTTCCTCTGTTTGAAGGACGCCGGTGCATCAGCTTCGAGCATTTCTTCCAGCGTTTTGTGAGACAAGACCGAGCGGTTCTCCTTCAGGACATCCGCTGCGGCCGCGTTTCGATCCTTCTTCTTCAGGAGCAGCCACGACTTCCCATCAGTCCTCATTTTCACCAGCGCAAACTCACCGTGGAGCTTTTCGCCTTCGAGCACGAACTTCAGGTCTCCCTTTTTCAAACCCTCCAGAAGAAGCTTCTCGCTTTCCTTTTCATCTTTCGTGGAAGGGTGATGATAATGTCCCCGGTCCCAGATGATCACGCTTCCTGCGCCGTAGCTGCCCTCCGGAATGACGCCCTCGAAATCCTTGTATTCGAACGGGTGGTCCTCGACCATCACTGCAAGTCTTCGCGACGAAGGCTCAAGCGAAGGCCCCTTCGGCACGGCCCAGCTCTTCAGCACTCCTTCCAGCTCCAGCCTGAGGTCATAGTGGAGCGCCCGCGCCGCGTGCTTGTGGACCACGAAGAGGAGACGGTGACCCTCTTCCTGCCCGGCCTCGGGCTTCGGTTCAGGCGTTTTGTCGAATTCCCGCTTCGATGTGTATTCGTTTAGTGCCATATCGTTAACCGCTGAATAAATCCTGCCTCGCGCAAAGTCGCAAAGGCGCAAAGAAAAGTCCCTATTCAAAAAATATCGAGTCCCTTTCTTTAAGAAGTCTCCTTATTTCTTTGCGTCTTTGCGTCTTTGCGTCTTTGCGCGAGAAAGCCTTTTTTTTTACAAATGCGGCAGTTTCTGTTCCTTAACGAGCATCTCCCGAAAGAGATCGCCCTTCTCCCCGACCCTCTTCAGCGCTTCATCATGCAGGACCTGCAGCCTGTCCGGATCATCAAGCTTCGACGCCGCCTCCAGTTCACTCCATTCAAGGGGAAACGATACAAAGGGCTTCTCCCGGGCCCGCAGGGAATAGACGCTGATCATCGTCAGCGACGAGTCGTTCTGCGACCAGTTGATGAACACTTTGCCGCTCCGCTCCTGCTTCGCCATTTTTGCGGTCACCAGACCGGGATAGTGTTTCTGCATGATCCCGGCCACGGCTTTTGAGAATGTTTTGGTGTCCGCAAAGGTCGTTTCCGGCCGGTTCAGAGGAACGAATACATGGAGTCCTTTATTGCCCGACGTTTTTGCGTACGATTCAAGCCCCGTCCGGGAGAGCAGGTCCCGGAGGATCAGGGCCACACGGCTGCAGTCCAGAAGGGTCGCTCCGTCGCCGGGGTCGAGATCGAAGACCATGGAGTCGGGGATCTCCGGCGTTCCGGACCTGGCCAGGGACACATGAAGCTCAAGGGATGCAAGGTTCTCCACCCACATCAGCGTTTCCAGATCATTGACCACGCAGAACGAAATCGCCCCTCCGTGCTCCTGGGGGATCGTCGCAGTCTGCACCCAGGCCGGGCGATGGCTGGGGCAGCGCTTCTCGAAAAAGAAATTCTTGTCCGTTCCTTCGGGAAAACGCTTCAAGGTCAATGCCCGGTCTTTCAAGTGGGGAAGAAGGAACGGCGCAATCGTGCGGTAATATTCCAGGATCGTAGCCTTGGTAAAACCGTAGGAGGGATAGAGGTCCTTTTCCAGGTTCGACAGAGGAATCCTCCTCCCCGTCATCTCGACGAATGTCCGGCTCATCAATTCTCCTTGGCGTCAGGCGCCTATTCTTTTATTCCGCATTCCGCAATCCGCATTCCCCATTCGAATTTATCATCCCGCCTTCATCCTTCTCATGCTCTCCTCAAGCGCGGAGATGAGATCGGCCGGACCGGACCCCTCTTCTTCCTCCACCGCAGGCGACTCCACGGGAGCTTTTTCCTTTGCCTTTGCCTCGACGAGGTCCATGAGCTTCTTCCTGCGGCCGTCGGCGTATTTCCCCGGATCGAACTCCCCGATCATCTTCCTGATGCTTTCCGCCATCCGGGTTTCTTCGTGAGCTTCGCTTTGTTCTTTCTTCGGCGGGATGTCGTCCCCGGGAAGGATCTCATCGCTGTAATGGAGCGTGGTCAGTGCGAGCGCGCCGTCCCTGCTGAAAACCGCAACGAGGTACTCGCGCTCGGACAATACAAATTTCGCGAGCCCTGCCTTGTTCGTCCGGCGCATCACTTCGACCAGCAGCTGGTAAGCTTTTTCGCCGCCCTTCGAAGGAACGAGGTAATAGGGGTGGTCGAAATAGATCGGGTCCACCTCTTTCAGGTCGATGAACTCTGAGATCTCGACCGTGCGGCTCCGCTCCGGCGACACCGATTCGAGCTCCTCGTCCGTCATCACGATATACTTGTCCGGAAGGATCTCATATCCCCGGACGACCTCGCCGGGCGGGACCATAGCATTTTCCGCGGGACAGAACATTTTTCGCGAGAGGCGGGAGTAGTCTTTGCTGTGGAGCAGGTGAAAAGACACGCGGCCGGGCTCGACGGCCTTGACCAGACGAACCGGGATCGCCACCAGACTGAAACTGATTGTTCCGCTCCATATTCCCTGTGCAGCCATATCATTCCTCCGGAATAGTTCTTAGTTGTGAGTTTTAAGTTTTGAGTTTAAACTAAAAACTAAGAACTAAAAACTCGAAACTGAATTCACGCCGCTTTCTTCAAGCTCGCTTCCAGAACTTCAAGCAGCTGGTCCGACTCCGTGGGCTGCAGACGCCGGGGTGCCAGGACTGCGATCTTTTCGCCGCGGGCTTTTTTCTCGATCATTTCCCGCAGCTTATTCTGATGCTCATTTTCGAACTTCTGCGGTTCAAAAGGAACGGTCAGCTTCTCGATCAGCTCGCTCCCGATGGACAGCTCTTTTTCCGACAAAGCAACGTTCTGCAGTCCGAGGGAAGCAACCGCGACCACCTCATCGGCGTACCGGAGCGTCTTCAGGCGCAGGACCTTTCCGCTTGCCTGCAGGGCGCCGACATAGGAACGCTTTCTCATGGTCCACGTGCAGATGCCCTCCACCTCCAGTTCCTTCAGGGCATTGACAAGGACGCCGTATCCTTTGCCCTGGATAGCCGACAGGTCCGGCTCCAGGTTGTAGACGCGCTCGACGAAGAGGGGATCGACCTGCTCTGACTTGACGAACTCGTGGATCTCGATCATCCGGTTGCTTTCCGGGACCGTCTGTTCGAGCTCCTGCGGGTCGAGGATGAGGTATTTCCCCTCCTCTACCTGGAACCCCCTCGCCTGCTCCTCCGCTGGCACCGGCTGTTTTTCGAAAGCGCAGATCATCTGCTGGCGCAAACGCGCCTGATCGGTCGCGTGAAGAAGGTGGAACTGGATCCGCTCTTCCCTGACCGCTGAATGCAGCTTCACGGCCACGTCCGTGTCCCCGAAATGAATAAACCCTTTCCAGATCGTTGCTCCTGCCATGGAACCTCCTCCGCGAAAAAGGACTACTACAATCCTATATAATAAACCTAGCACCGGATAGTCGGCGCGTCAACAAGGCCGGTTATGCAGGGAGGAATCCTTGCTACGAAGGTTGCAGCAGGGCTGTATGGTGAGATCGCAAGAGCGATTGAGGTGAGAAATACATTAAGCGGGAAGCGGGAAATTATTCCGGATACTGTCCGGCAAAAAAATCGATTTCGCTGATCCTGAGTCCGTGCTATACTTTCCCTCAAGCGGACGAGGCCGATCGTTCATGAGATTTGGGTCTCAAGCTGACAGATGATCGCTGAGTGCTGAATGCTGCTTTTCAATGAAAGGAGGTTGGCATGAAAAAGATGTGGAGCTTTGCAGTAATAATGATGTTCGCTTTGTCATTGATCCTGACGTCCTGTTTCGTCCCGGCTCCGCCCCCGGGTCCGCCGCCACCGCGTCCTGTACGGCCCTATCCCGGTCCCATGGTTCCGCCTCCCCCTCCGCCGCCGCCTGTGTACCGCTGATTGATCTGATCGGGGAGGACCGCACCAAAACCTAATCTGCAACCGGCCCTCGGACTATTAAAGCAGCCGAATCCGACGGCCGGTTCTTCCTGCTTCATTCAATACCCCCGAAGAAAGCCGCATGGTTGGATGTGAAAACAGGCGGATCGTTCCTGAGGATCGCTGCTATTGCCGGATGGCGTTTGAATTCCCCGTCGAGGAACAGCCGCACCTGTTTCCGGTCCCACCCCCGGGGATGGTGAAAGGTCGTGTAAAGGGAGAGGTCCCCTTCATAGAACAGGCCCGTTTCACCGGCTCCCGCTTCCTGCCCGCAGAGGGGCATATTGAAGATAGCCAGGTTCAGGAAAGTGACGGCCTCGTGGTGCCGGACGACGAAAGCAAGGGTCCTCCGCGCTTCATCAACCGATTCAGCAGGCGTGCCGAACAGGAGATAGACATAGGCGGCGATACCTGCAGCCTTGAGATTCCGCAGGACCTGTGACGCCGTCTCCAGATCGATCCCCTTCTGCAGCCTGTCGAGCACGCCCTGGTCGCCCGATTCGAGGCCGAGCTTGAGCATCGCGCAGCCCGAACGTTTGAGCTCCCTGCAGAACCCGGGGTCCTTCAGCGTATCGCTGATCCTCGCAAATCCGTACCACGGCGCGCCGGGCGGATCGGCCGCCAGCGTCTGCATCAAAGCGGGACTCACGGCATTGTCGAGAAGATGGATCAGGACCGGACGCGTTTTCCCGATCAGCGCCTTGATCTCAGCCGCAGCCCTCGCTGCCGGTACGGCTGCGTAGGCATTTCCCTCGGCTTTCTCAGGGCAGAAGGAACATTTGTTCCAGTAACAGCCTGTCGACGCGTTATAAGGCAGGATGAATCCGGGAGAAAGATAATCGCTGACTGGAAATTTTTCGTAATCCGGGGAGAAGTGGTCTTGTCGGACATCGATGCCCGACAGCTCGAGCAGGGTCTTTTCCCCGGGGCCTGCAACGAGATGATCGACGAGCCCGGCAAAAGGGTTCCTCCATCCGGGCTGGGACATCCAGGATGTTACGAGTCCGCCTCCCATGACGATCGGCACACCGGGAAATTCCTTTTTGATGAAGCCGATCATGGCAAAGGAGCACAGCGCCTGGCTCAGATAATTGAGCGATATGCCGACGCGTGATACACCGCCCATCATGCCCCGCAGCCGTTTGCTGAACCAGGGAGAAAAAAGGGTTCTGCTCGGGATGTTCGGCCGCGGCGATCAGGTCGGCGCTCTTCAGGGGTGAGAGCGTGTGATGGTGATAATCGGCAAGACCGAGAACTACATCCCTGCCGCCGGCCGCCCCCAGAACGCGCTGAAGGTCCCGCACCGCCCTGGCATAACGGCCCGGGGAGCGGTAGGTCCCGGGATTGCGAAGGGCCGCAAGGTGGGAGGAAACATGCCGCACGGCCCTGCGCGTCCAGGTGTCGGTTGCCGGGCAGTTGCTCGTGAGCAGGGAGAGCATGCCTTCGAGATTTCCGTCCAGGACCGTGCAGGGAAGTCCATGACCGCCCAGTGCAGCGGCAATCTTCGCGATGCCTGCAGGCGGTTCCGAGGGTTTGGCTACAGGGGGGAAGATGAGGAGCATGAGGCATTATGCCGGATACGCATTCTGAAGGCAAGGACGTTCAAACTCTTTGCGGCGACGTGCAAAAAACAGGGTTTCACCGCAGAGCCGCGGAGGCCGCAGAGAACCCATCACCCTCAGTACGGCAGTTGGAACCACCGATTAACACAGATGAAAAACAAAATCAGGAACATACATCATTTCGGTGTCGCACCCGCCTGGTGAATCAGGCTTTTGATTTGACTTTCGGATTTACCCGTGTTTATCCGTGTTCATCAGTGGTTAACTGCTTTTTCAGGATCACTCGTTCCGATCTTTTCTCAGCGTCTCGGCGTCTCTGCGGTTGAGTTTGACCTTTTACAAATTCATCTATATCGCACCGACGATTTTTTCGTACTCCGCAACCGTTTCATTGCGCTGATTGCGGATCACGGCCGAGAACATGAAAAACCTTTTCCGCCGCCCCTGGAGCGTGACCTCGGCGAACAGCGTATCTCCGGGAACGGCGTTGCTCTTATACCGCACGACCTTCTGAACGACGTAGGCTTGTTCCTTCAGGCCTTCCACGGAAGTCGGGATCAGAGCGGCGGCAACAAGGCAGACGAATTCATCCAGGGCATATCCGGGATAGGTGGGCGCGCCGGGGAAATGACCTGCAAGATCGGGATCGTCAGGGAGGACCCTTTTGATGCCCGTCATGACAGCGGGAGCGAGGGAGCTGTAGAACACCCCGTCGATCTTTCCGAGGGCCGCTCCGCGGTGGGGCAGTATCCTTTCGAGTCCCTTTCGGTTGAAGCACACAAATCCGGCATCCATCAATACGCTCCCTGGTTCTTTTCGTTCTCTCCGCCGGCATGCTGGAATGCACCCAGCGCGATTCGCCCTTCAGGACCGCCTGCCCTTGACTCCTTTAGTTACCGCAGGCGCGAAGAACGCCAAGGACAACAAAAAAAGGCGAATTCTGATTCTCACACAAGAGCACAAGATTTTCTTCGCGACCTTTGCGCCCTGGCGGTTCCAAGCTTCCGGATCCGGCTTGTCCGGGTCAGGGCTTCACAAACAGATCGGACATTTTTACCACCGTCGGGAAATAGCTGTGAAGAATCCCGGCAGCGGCCGTGGCAATGATCAGCACGGCCAGAAACGGCTTGTAGGTGTCGCGAAACACGCTCCCGATCCAGTCGGGCTTGTTCATCTTCCGGTAGCTCCTGACCAGGCTTGTCGCCAGCAGGAAGTCGAACGCGGCCTCCGACAGGATGTGAGGCGCAAGGTAGAGGAGATAGATCGCCGAGCCGAAGATCGCCGCGAACAGAACGCCGAGGATGACCAGTATGATCGTGTCATCGTCGATCCCCGACAGGATGCTTCCGGCCCCATCGGCAAATCCGGACGTTGCCCGCGCCGCGCCGGAGGTCGATCGCACTGCGCCCTCTCCGAGACGTGTTACGGGAGCGTCAAAAACGCCCGTGGCGCCGGCGCCTCCCCCGGTCCCTCCCCCGGTCCCTCCCCCGCCCCCGCTGAAGGAAGGTCCGCTGCCCGACGACGAGCCTCCGCCCGACAGGGTCCGGCAGACCGGACAGAATATCTCCCGATGAGTCCGATTTTCTGAGCGGATGGGAAGCCGACATGTACAGCAGCCATAATTTTACGAAGAGGAAGAACGCCAGGTAGGCGAAGACCACCGCAAGCGGGTAGCGGATGACGATATTGTGCACCTGCGCGAGAAGAAGCAGCTTCGTTGCCAGGAGGCCGGAGAGGACCGTTGCCAGGAGGATCAGGGACATGTGAAAACGGAGGAAAAATCGCTCTTTGATCTTGTTCATCACCCGCTGCGTCAGCTTCCCGCTGCGGTCTGCCTGCAGGTCCGCTTTCAATGCAGTCCATCTCCTCGAAAACAACAAGCCAATGCCTGCGTTTTCGGCTTTGCGTTTTTTGGTGATCGCTGCTTGAATACCGGCGGATCCGCTGCGGGGTCACCCAGGCGCGAACGCCGCAGACAGGCTGGTCCCGCCGGCAGCCTCGGTCACGAAGAAGACGTCGTCCTCCGTCTGCTCCTGCCCGCTCTCCGGTCCTCGTTTTTTCTCCGCTCCGGCCCCTTGTAGTCGGGATCGTTGGATTTTCTCCGGTCCCGTCCGGCCCTGCGGTCAACACGGCCCCTGCGCTCCGTCTGCACCTGCTCAAGAAGACATTCGACCAGCTCTTTTCGTTTTGCCGTCGCGATCTCCCGGTGAGCGTCCTTGGTGCGAACAGGCGTCACTCCCCGGTCAAACTGAAAATCTGTTATGAGGGACACCAGGACCTGCTCGATCTGCGCATAGAGGGTCCGGTTCTCCTCCACGCCCTTGCCTTTCTTGCTCTCGAGATCGATGAGCAGAACGGCGATCTCCGTGGCGGCCTTCTTCACATGATCGCGAACGGCTCCGTACAATTTCGTCATGGCGCCGGTGTCGTCTTTGACGAGTTTCGACATTTCCGCCAGCAGCTCTTCGGCCTCTTTTTTTGCCTGTTCGAGGTCCTGTTTGGTGATCTGTCCACGGTGCAGCGCGTCCTTTATGTATTCTTTGAAGTGCGCCTTGATGTCCTCGATCAGCTCGAGCTCCTTCGTCCTGCAGGCTTCGGGATCGGAGAGAATGACGAGCGCTGCATCACAGCGTTTTTCGATCTTCACGAGGTTGTCCCGGACATAGAGCGCGATCTGGCGCAGCTCGGCGGTCAGTTCCGTCCACTGGACTTTGAGCGCGGCCAGGATCTTTTTGCGCTCGGCGATCATTTCCTGGAGCCTCGACATCCTGAGGACGTCATTGATCTTCTTCGCGTTCAGCCGGCTCATTTCGTGTTCCGCGGACTTGATAAAAGCCGCCGGATGCTTGAAATCCAGGGCGTTGAGCGTATGGAGGTGATATTTATACAGAACGACTTCCGAAAGGAGGGTGGAGTTCGTGAACCGGCTGTGGTCGATCACGTTGAAGAAAATCAGCTCCGCGAGGTCCCGCTGCTGCTCGTCGTGAGAACGCTTCTGGAATGCCTCGTTCTCAGTAAGAAGTCCGTGATAGGCCGTAAGGTCCTTGATATGCAGTCCACCGCCGGCTTTGCCCGTACCTTTCAGAAAGGCATTGAGCGTTTCCTGGGACGGTTTGAGACCGGCGGAGGTCCTGACGCGGGGCTGGAATATTGATTCGTCGCTTGCCATAAAAGTTAAGGGAATTCCTGCAATCTTTTCGCTATCATACAGAAATGAAGAAGAGAGGTCAAGAGAAGGCTCTTTTTTATCTGATGCCCTCCCGGACGTCTTTCTGCGCGGCCGTTATTGACCGGGGCGCACCGGACGCCCGTCCGACGCGCCCGATTTCCCCGCAAGCCTGCGGACGATCTCGGCACAAACCTCTTCATGGGTCAGGCCGCTGCACGGGATGGTGATATCGGCATAGGTCCGGTACAGGAGGGAGCGCTCCTCGAACAGGTCGTCCACGGTCTGGTCGGGCCGCTTCGCAAGGCCCCGCGTGCCGTAATCATGCACGCGCTTTTTAAGCGTTTCCAGGTCCACGCTCAGCAGGACGGCGATCCCGTCCCTTTTCAGGTGTTCCATGGCAATACGGCTGTACACCGCGCTGCCGCCCGTTGCGATGACATGATTGCGGCATTCCAGCCCGAGGAGGACCTTTTCCTCGATCACGCGCAAGGCAAGGTAGCCTTCATGGTCGACGATATCCTGCAGGGTCCGGCCCTCCTGCGACTGGATCAGAACGTCGGTGTCCACGAAGCTGCGAGCCGTTTCTTTGGCAAGGAGAACGCCCACCGTGCTTTTGCCCGAGCCGGGCATGCCGATAAGAACGATATTGGACGGATTCCCTTTCATCCTGGTGGAGCCCTCCGGCATCCGGGGAGAGTACCCGGCGCATCATACCGCGATTGATACACTGTAGCACAAAATGAGGCCCGGCGCACAGGACCGAAGCCTTCCCGCAGTCGGAAAATCTCGGGGAGACTTCACCTTTCCCTCGACAAAAACCCATGAAAGGCTTAATATTGTAATCCCGCTTCGCGGGAATAAAGCACTTCACAGCAGGAGCAGGACACCATGAAACTTCACTTTACGAAAACCAACGGGTCCGTGGACGACGCCATCGAAAATCTCATGACTCTCGCCGAGGGCGTCAGACGGCCCGAATACGTCCGCGAAATGATCATCGCCGCGCTCAAGGCCGGGCAGGAGGACGATGCAAGCGCGGACCTGAAACTCATGAACACGACGCTCAAGGAAATGCGGTTTACCTCCAAGGTCTTCGGCCCCTACCGCGACAAGCGCAAGGTGACCGTCTTCGGCTCGGCAAGGACCCAGCCGAACGAAACGAGCTATGGGATGGCGAAGGAGTTCGGCAAAAAGCTCGCCCAGGCCGGCTACATGGTCATCACCGGCGGAGGGGGCGGCATCATGCAGGCCGCGAACGAAGGCGCCGGGCCCGAACATTCCTTCGGCGTGAACATCCGCCTGCCCTTTGAACAGCGGCCCAACCCCGTGGTCGAAGGCAATCCGCGGCTCATTACCTACAAGTACTTCTTCAACCGCAAGGTCGCCTTTCTGAAGGAAGCCGACGCCGTGGCGCTCTTTCCCGGGGGCTTCGGCACGCTCGATGAGGCCATGGAGACGCTGACGCTCGTACAGACCGGAAAGCGCAATCCCCTTCCCCTCGTGCTCGTGGACGACCCCGATTGCTCCTACTGGACGGCATACATCAAATTCCTGGAGGAAGAGCTCCTGACGCGCCAGTATATCGACAAGACGGATCTCGGCCTTTTCGAGCGCGTCGATTCCGTTGACGCGGCCGTCGCGCGCATCAACCGCTTCTACAGCAGGTATCACAGCATGCGCTACGTCGACGGCCAGCTCGTCTTCCGCATGACCTCGCCGATCAGCAGGGAGCACATCGCCGTGCTGAAAGAGCAGTTCCGGGACATTCTGCTGCCCGGAGGGGACATTGCGGCTTCGGAAGCCCTTCCCGTTGAGAAGGAAGACGCAGAGGTCGTGGAACTGCCGAGACTGGTCATCGACTTCAACCGCCAGGACTTCGGAAGGCTCCGTACCCTGATTGACCGGATCAACGACCTGTAACATTGGCGGCAGAAGCGTGGCTAAAAAACAGTGGGAACCACAGATTAACACAGATGAACACAGATGAAATGCAAAAAAATTTGAACTGCTTGATTTCATGATAATACCTGCCAGGTGGGAAAAGGCTGCGATGTGTCATCGTGAATGAATTATCCGTGTTCATCAGTGTTCATCCGTGGTTAAAAAGCTTTTTCCGTCTGAATGTTTCCGTGGTCCCCTTGTTGCCTTTCCCAAAGGCGGGAAAAGTGCCATTTTTTTCGCGCCCTTGCCAAGGTTGCGCTGCGATTTATCTGCAAAATGTATTTGACAATAAAACAGCCCCTGTGATATAAAAGAAGTCTTTTAAGGACGGAACAATGGCGAAAATAGCCCCTTTTCAGGGGGTTCTCTACAACCAGGCTCGCGCAGGCTCGATAGACAAGCTTGTCTGCCCGCCCTACGACATCATTTCCTCAAGCGAACAGCAGGACCTGTACCGGAAGAGCCCCTACAATGTCATCCGGCTCGAATACGGATTTGCCAGCCCCGCTGATACGGAGGAGGACAACCGCTACACCCGTGCAGGGGCTGTTCTGAAAGACTGGTCAAGCTCCGGCGTCCTGCAGCAGGACGCTGCGCCTGCTTTCTATATATATGAAATGGAGTACGGCTCCGGCGAAAGCGTCAAGAAGCTCCGGGGGCTCATCTGCCTCGTCAGGATCGAAGACTACGATTCAGGCGTCGTGAAGCCCCATGAGACCACGCTCTCGGGCCCCAAGACGGACCGGTTGAACCTGCTCCGCGCCTGCAAGGCGAGCTTCAGCCAGATCTTCTCGCTCTTCCCCGACCCCCGGGGAACGGTGGCGGGCGTCGTCAATGCCGTCGGCGGCAAACCGGACCGGGAAGTAAAATGCAACGACGGCGTGACCCACCGCATCTGGCCGCTGACCGGGGCCGGCGACATCGAGACCATCGTCCGGGAGCTGGCGGACAAGCAGATATTCATCGCCGACGGCCATCACCGCTACGACACGGCCTTGAACTACCGGAACGAACGGCGCAAACAAGCGGGCTCCTTCACGGGAGAGGAAGGCTACAATTATGTGGCCATGTTCCTGGCCCGCATCGAGGACCCCGGGCTCACGATCCTCCCGGCGCACCGCGCGCTGTTCAATCTGACGGACTTCGATCCGGCAAAGTTCGAAGACGATCTGAACCGCTACTTCAACATCGAACGGATCGATTTCGACAAGCGCTCGGAAGCCAAGGACCTCAGCACGATCCTGGACACCATGAAGCACCGCGCGGACCGGGCGCATGTCTTCGGGATACGGGTCCGGGGAGAGCACAGCTACTATCTCCTTACGCTTCGGAACGAAGCGGACATGGACGACCTGCTCCCGGCCAAATCGCCGGCATACCGGAAGCTCGATGTCTCGATCCTCCATCACCTGATCATCGACCGGCTTCTCGGGGTCAGGATGGAGACCCACAAGCTGGGCCTGAACATAGAATACATCAAGGACGCCGAAGAGGCGGACCAGCGCGTCCATGACGGCAAAGCCGAGATCGTATTCTTCATGAACCCGACAAAAGTGCGGGAAGTGCAAGACGTGGCCGCCTCGGGCGAACGCATGCCGCAAAAGGCAACGTACTTCTACCCCAAGCTCCTGACGGGGCTGGTGATACACAAACTCGATTAGGGTCCGGGGGCCAGGGGCCAGGGACCGGGAAAATCGCAGCCTTGTTTTTCCCGGACCCCGGCTCCTTGACCCTTGCCCCCTGAATTTAAACCCAAGGAGGCTACCATGGCAGTGAGAGTTGCAATCAACGGTTTCGGACGCATCGGCAGGAACGTTTTCCGCGCTTCGCAGGGCAACAAGGACATCGAGATCGTGGCGATCAACGATCTGACGGACACCAAGACGCTTGCGCATCTGCTGAAATGGGACTCCACCTTCGGCGAATTCCCGCATGATGTCAAGGCCGGCGACGGCAAGATCATCGTGGACGGAAAAGAGATCGCCGTGCTGGCAAAGAAGGACCCGGCTGAACTGGCCTGGAAGGACCTCAAGGTCGACATCGCCCTGGAGTGCACCGGCCTGTTCCTGGACAAGGCCAGCGCGGGCAAGCACATGACCGCGGGCGCCAAGAAAGTGCTCATCTCGGCTCCTGCCAAGGACCCGGATGCGACCTTCGTGATCGGCGTGAACGAGCACACCTACGACCCGTCGAAACACCACATCATCTCGAACGCCTCCTGCACCACGAACTGCCTCGCTCCCTTCACCAAAGTGGTGCACGAGAACTTCGGCATCGTGCACGGCCTGATGAACACGATCCACTCCTACACCAACGACCAGAAGCTCCTCGACCTGCCGCACAAGGACCTGCGCCGGGCCCGCGCGGCCTGCACGTCCATCATCCCGACCTCGACGGGCGCTGCCAAGGCCGTGTCGCTCGTGCTGCCCGAGCTCAAGGGCAAGCTCGACGGCATGTCGCTGCGCGTGCCCACGCCCGATGTGTCGGTCGTGGACGTGGTGTTCGAGGTGTCCAAGAAGACCTCGAAGGAAGAGGTCAATGCCGCGCTCAAGACCGCTGCCGAGGGCAAGCTGAAGGGCATCCTGCAGTACGAGGAGCAGCCGCTCGTCTCGATCGACTTCAAGGGCAACCCCCACTCCTCCATCATCGACGCCGCGCTCACGAGCGTCATGGAAGGCACGATGGTGAAGGTGATCTCGTGGTATGACAATGAATGGGGCTATTCGAACCGCCTCCGCGACCTGACGATCCTGGTGGCGAAAAAAGGATTCTAGGAAATTGCGGAATGCGGATTTCGGAATGCGGAATTAAGTTTAAAAAACGCAAGGAACGCCATCATGGATAAAAAGACGATAGAAAAAGTCGACCTCAAGGGCAAGCGGGTTTTCATCCGCGCCGACTTCAACGTGCCCCTCGACGAGAACGGCAACATCACCGACGACGGCAGGATCCGCTCCACGCTGCCGACGATCAACTACGCCCTCGACGCCGGGGCCAAGGTCATCCTCGCGTCCCATCTCGGCCGCCCCAAGGGAAAGCCGAGCCCGAAATACAGCCTTGCGCCGGTCGCCAAGCGCCTGAACCGCCTCCTGAACAAGGAAGTGCTCTTTGCCAAGGACTGCATCGGCCCCGACGTGGAGCACCAGGTCGCGGGCATGCGCCCCGGCGACGTGCTGCTGCTTGAGAACCTGAGGTTCCATCCCGAGGAGGAAATGAACGACGAGGGCTTTTCCAAGGCTCTTGCCGCCTTCACCGACGTCTATGTCAATGACGCCTTCGGAACGGCGCACCGGGCCCATGCGTCGACGTTCGGCATCACGCAGCACGTGAAGATCTCCGTGGCCGGCTTCCTGATGAAAAAGGAGATCGACTACCTTCAGAAGACCGTGGCCAACCCCGTGCGGCCTTTCGTGGCGATCCTGGGCGGCGCAAAGGTCTCGGGCAAGATCGGCGTGATCGAAAACCTCCAGAACAAGGTGGACAAGATCATCGTCGGCGGCGCCATGGCCTTCACGTTCATCAAGGCCCGGGGCCAGGAAGTGGGCAGCTCCCTGGTCGAGGACGATATGCTCGAAATGGCGCAGCGCCTGAGAAAAGGCGTCCGCGACAAGGGCGTGAAGTTCTATCTTCCCGTGGACTTCGTCGTCGCCGAAAATGCGAACGACGGCGCGGAGACCAAGATCGTCACCTCACAGGAGATCCCCAAGGGCTGGGTGGGCCTGGACATCGGCCCCGCAACGACGCGGCTCTTTACCGAGGCGATCCAGGACGCGAAGACCATCATCTGGAACGGCCCGATGGGGCTCTTCGAAAAGGACGCCTACTCCCGCGGGACCTTCGCGATCGCCCGCTCGGTGGCGGACGCCTATGCGACGACCATCGTCGGCGGCGGCGACACGGACGTGGCGGTGCACCGGGCCGGAGTGTCGGACAGCATCACGTTCATCTCCACCGGCGGCGGCGCTTCGCTCGAGCTGCTCGAAGGCAAGGAGCTGCCGGGCCTCGCGGCCCTGACGGACGATAAAGACTAAGCCCGCGCATGGCGCATAGCGCGTGGGGGGCAGAGGCATTTACACTCTGCTCTCTGCTCCATGCCCTCTGCGCAATGCACGTATGTAAAAATTGTTCCTTATTCGAAAGCAGGTGCTCCCATGAATCCCAAACGCAAGCCCATCATCGCCGGCAACTGGAAAATGAACAAGACCACGATCGAAGCAGAAGAGCTGGCGGCGGCGCTGACGCCGCTCGTTTCCGCTGCGCGGGACCGCGAGATCGTGCTCGCTCCTCCCTTCACCTCGCTGGAGGCCGTATCGGAAACGATCAGGGGAACGAACGTCTCCCTGGCCGCCCAGAACATGCACTGGGAGGACAAGGGGGCGTTTACCGGCGAAATCTCGGCCGAAATGCTGTTGGATTTGGGATGCAAGTATGTTATCATAGGCCACAGTGAGCGCAGACAGTACTTCGGCGAGACCGATGAGACCGTCAACAAGAAGGTAAAACAGGCGCTGAAAAAGGGGCTCCTCCCGATCATGTGCGTCGGCGAGACCCTGGCTGAACGCGAAGCCGGCAGGCTGAACGAAATCATCAGCCGTCAGGTGACCGGAGGCCTGAAGGACGTGGGTGCCGCGGACATGAAAAAAGTCGTCGTCGCCTACGAGCCGGTCTGGGCGATCGGCACCGGCAAGACGGCGACCCCCGAGCAGGCCAACGAGGTCCACGCCCTGATCAGGCAGCAGGTGGAATCCCTGTACAACGCCGATATCGCCGAGGGGCTCCGCATCCAGTACGGCGGGAGCGTGACGCCGGACAACGTGTCTCAGCTCATGGCCATGCCGGACATCGACGGAGCGCTGGTGGGCGGCGCGAGCCTGAAGCCGGAATCGTTTGCAGAACTCGTTAATTTTAAATAGAACTTTTCGCCGCAGAACATGCAGATGATCCGCTTCTTTCATCGGTGTTCATCTGTGGTTACAAACTGGAGGTTTCAATGCATCTTTTTCTCGTAATACTTCACGTCCTCGTTTCCGCCATCCTGATCGGGATGGTTCTCCTGCAGAAGGGAAAAGGCGCTGATATCGGCGCGGCCTTCGGAGGAGCGTCCCAGACCGTGTTCGGACCCCGGGGGACCCAGAGCTTCCTCGCGAAGCTGACGACCTCCGCCGCGATCATCTTCATGTTCACGTCGCTGGGGCTCGCGCTCACCACGACCAAGAAGAGCTCGGTCATGGAGAACGTGAAACAGGAGCAGCCGGCGCCCCCGGCTTCGGCAATGCCGCTCACGCCCGCCCAGCAGGCGGCGCCTGCACCTGCTCCGAATCCGGTAAAATAAGGACCGGCAACATTGCAATCGATTCATATGCTCAGGGGTAGGCTTTGCCTACCCTTTTGTTGTTCTGATGCGCCACGAATTTCACGAATTAACACGAATTAAGAAAATAAATAATGTGTTCGCGCAGAAACGCCCGGACGCAGAGAATATCTGCCAAAAATTCACTCGCTCTACTCGTTGTTTGAGCGAGATGTCCTGCTTTTGATTGTTTCGAGTCTAATTCGTGAAAATTCGTGAAATTCGTGGCTAAAAAACCATGCATAGATTGCTTTTCATAATAATTGCCGTCCTGCTCCTCCCTGCCTGCAGCCCCCAGGTCGAGCGGAACCCGGACACGATCATCGAGGGATCCATCGGCGATGCGCGACGACTGAACCCTGTCATCGCGAACGATCATTCCTCCGGTGAAATCAACGGCCTCGTCTTCAACGGGCTCGTGAAGTACGATAAGGACATCAAGCTGATCGGCGATCTAGCTGAACGATGGGAGGTGACGAACCACGGCAAGACCATAACCTTCCATCTCCGTAAGGGCGTCAAATGGCATGATGGCGTAGAATTCACCGCGGAGGACTGTCTGTTCACTTACCGGAAATTCATCGATCCAGCGGTGGCCACGCCTTACAGTAGTTCCTATATGGACGTTCTGAAAACCGAGGTCGTCGGCCCATATGTCTTCAGAGTGACTTATAAAAAGCCGTTCTCACCTGCTCTCGAAAGCTGGGGCATGGGCATGCTCCCTAAACATATCTTGGATGGCAAAGATATAAATACCGACGCGTTCAACAGGAAACCCATCGGAACCGGGCCGTACAAATTCAGGGAATGGCTTGCCGGCCAGAAGATCGTGCTCGACGCAAACGATGATTACTTCGAGGGAAGACCCAACATCGATCAGTTCATATACCGCGTCATTCCCGACAGCTCGACTATATTCCAAGAACTGCTCTCCGGCGGCGTTGATTATATGGAATCGCTGACACCTCTCCAGTATCTGCGGAAAAGCGAAACACGCCGCATACATGACAATTACCAGAAGTTCAGGTATCCTGCGAACCGCTATACCTACCTGGGCTATAACCTGCGCAGCCCTCTCTTTGCCGATATAAAGGTCCGGCAAGCTCTCGCCTATGCTATCGACCGACAAAGCATTATTGATGGCATTCTTCTCGGACTCGGCAGACCCTGCACCGGTCCTTATTCCGACGTGTCCTGGGCGTACAATCCCAGCGTAAAAAAATATGACTATAACCCGAAGCTGGCCCGCCAAATGCTGGTTGAAGCAGGCTGGAAAAACCTGAACAAGAACGGCATCCTGGAGAAGGACGGCAAACCATTTCGGTTCACGATCATGACCAATCAGGGCAACAATGAACGCATCCGGACAGCGGAAATCATCCAGCAGAACCTCAAGGTCGTGGGCATTGCCGTAGATATCCGTGTGATGGAGTGGCAAGCTTTTCTGGAGCAGATCGACAATCGGTCCTTTGACGCCATGATTCTGGGCTGGAGCATGAGCCGAGACCCGGACATTTACGACATTTGGCACTCCAGCAAGACGAAAAAAGGTGAATATAATTTCATCGGGTACAAGAACGCCGAAGTCGACCGACTGCTCGTCGAGGGCAGGCGGATCTTTGATATGGAGAAGCGCAAAAAGATCTACTACCGCATCCACGAGATCCTAGCGGAAGAGCAGCCATATGCCTTCCTTTACGTGCCGGATGCGACACCCATTGTGCATAAGCGTTTCAAGAGTATCGAACCGGCGCCACTTGGTATTGATTACAATTTTATAAAGTGGTACGTGCCGAAAAACAGGGCCGAATGGTAGGATGCGACAGGGTCCGGTAGCAAGGGGCAAGGGTCCAGGGTCCGGGGTCCAGGGAAAAAACATAATCTCAAAGGCTTTTCTCCGTGGCCCCCGCGTCTCCGCGCGAGACAGAATTTTCTATGACGATAATTGCAGTCAACAACCTGACCAAGCACTTCAAATCTCTCACTGCTGTCGACGGCATCTCCTTCTCCGTGGGTGAAGGCGAGGTCTTCGGCTTTCTCGGTCCCGAACGGCGCGGGCAAAACCACGACCATCAACATCCTCTGCACCCTCCTGGCCCCTTCCGCCGGGAAAGCTTCGATCGCGGGCTTTGATTGTTCTGAGCAGCCTGACGAGGTGCGGGCCTCCATCGGGCTCATCTTCCAGGACACGACCCTTGATTCGGGCCTGACGGCCTACGAGAACCTCAAGTTCCACGCCTATCTCTACAACCTCGACCGGAAGCTCACCGAGAAGCGGATCGACGAGATGCTCGCCGTGGTCGAGCTCCAGAACCGCAAGCACGACCTGATCAAGAACTTCTCCGGCGGCATGAAGCGGAGGCTCGAGATAGCCCGGGGCCTGCTGCACTACCCGCGCGTGCTGTTCCTCGACGAGCCCACCCTGGGCCTCGACCCGCAGACGCGCAACACGATCTGGGACTTCATCACCAGGCTCCGGGAAAAAGAAAAGATCACGGTCTTCATGACCACGCATTATATGGAAGAAGCCGAGAACTGCGGCCGCATTGCGATCATCGACCACGGCAAGATCATCGCCGAGGGTACGCCGGCAAGCCTCAAGCAAACGGTGCAGGGCGACGTGATCCATCTCGTGACCGTTGACAACAAACGCGCGGTGGAAGAGATCCGGAAGAACTTCAATATCGCCGCTCGCGAGGAAAACGGCGGTCTGGCCCTTGAAACGGAGAAGGGCGACGAGTTCATCCCCCGGCTGCTCCACACCCTGCCGATCCAAACCCTGTCCGTGAGCCTGAAGAAACCGACCCTGAACGACGTGTTCCTGAAGCTCACCGGCAGAACGATCAGGGATGAAGTGTACACCGACGGCCGGGAAGCCACCAGGGAGTTCGTGCGCAGCCACCGGAGGGCGCAACGATGATCCAGGTGAGGCCCATCTACGTCATCTGCATGCGCGAGTTCATCAAGTTCTTCCGCGAGAAAAGCCGGCTCCTGGGCACGCTGGCCCGCCCGGTGCTCTGGCTGTTCGTGGTCGGGAACGGCATGAGCTCGCTCATCAGGCCTGCCGCGGGCTTCTCGTACCTCCAGTTCATTTTCCCCGGCATGATCGGCATGACCATCCTGTTCTCGTCCATCTTCTCGTCTATCTCCATAGTCTGGGACCGTGAGTTCGGGTTCATGAAGGAGATGCTGGTGGCGCCCATCTCGCGGACGTCCATCGTGATCGGCAAGGCGGTCTCGGGGACCCTCATCTCAGTGGCCCAGGCCGTGATCATCATGGTCCTCATTCCCTTCCTCGGCATCAGCATCACGGTGATGCAGTTTGTCGAGATCGTACTGCTGTCCGTTCTCGTGTCGTTCTGCATCACGTCCATAGGGATATTGATCGCGGCGCGGCTCGCGTCCTTCGACGGCTTCAACATCATCATGAACTTCCTCGTCATGCCCATGTTGTTCCTCTCCGGCGCCATGTACCCCGTCACCGCCATGCCGCCGGCGCTCCGTCACATGACGCTCATCAACCCCCTCACCTACGGCATCGATTCCTTCAAGCACGTCCTGCTCAGGAACGGCGCTCCTCCCCTGGGCCCGGAGTTTCCCCTCTCCCTCGACCTGGCAGTCGTCTCGGCGATATCCCTGGTCATGATCACCTTCGCAGCCCTGTCGTTCCGACGGAAGGACTGAACTAAATTCAGATTCCACCGCCGAGACGCTGAGACGCAGAGAAGAACGTCAAAAGCCTGAAGGATTCCTCCGCGCCTCCGCGTCTCTGCGGTAAAATCCTGTTTAGTTCGAAGCATAAATCATGATGAAGTTGAATTCGAAAGAAACAAAAGATACGATTCCGGACAAGCCCCGACTGGTCGGGGCAGGCCGGCAGCGCCCCGCATCAATATTTTTCACAAGGAGCGGGGAATGACAGTCTTGCGGAGAGTTACGCCTTTTTCGAAAAGTATGCATTTCCCTAAATAACGCCGCCCGAGCACAAAGTGAAGACCTGTACCCGGACGGCGTTAGATGATGTATTGCCTTATTGCCTGCGGGGAAGGGAGTCCTTACTCCTTACTCCTTACTCCTTACTCCTGACTCCTGACTCCTGACTCCTGACTCCTGACTTCTGACTTCTGACTTCTGACTTCTTTACACCCCGCCTTTTTCTATGCTCACCTTCTTCGTGACCTTGTGCCACGAGAACTTGCCGCTTTCAACGGTGCCGAAGGGCAGGTACATGAGCTCGACATCCACCGTCATGTCGTAATCGAGTATCGATGTACTGTCCTTGCCGTCCTTTTTAATGTATTCGACGGGAAAGGGAATGTCGAACTTTTCGAGCACCGGTCGGTTCGGCGGCAGGCCGGTGTCGCGGATGATGCCGCTCTTTTCATAGGGTCCGCGGCCCATTTTATCGCCGCGGCCGAGCTGCTGGGGTACGGGCATGTAGATCTTCGACTGCTTGAACAATTCCTTGCCTTTACTGTCTTTCGCGGTCACTTCCAGGACCAGCCGGTTGGGCGTTGGTCAGCCGTCCGGTATGGAATGGCCGGCCCGGTTGGTCATCTCGACCCTGACCAGGGCCTGGGGGACCATCTTCGTGCCGTCGCGCCACTGGTACCCGAGGGTCTCGACCTTGAAGTCGACCGCCGCCTTGGCCATGCCCGGGTCGCGGTAGCTCTGCATGTTGTGAGCAAGCTTGCTTTTCTTCATGTGGCATTCCTGGCAGCTTTCCTGCCCGCCCTCGGCCCGGTAGGCCCAGAGGTAGCTGCCGTAGAGGGTGCCGCACTGCGAGGGGTTCTCGAGCTCAAAGTTCGGCCCCAGGCCATGGCACTGGCCGCAGAGGATGGACTCGTCCATGATGGGGCTGATCTTCATCACCGGATGATCGGGATCGGCATGAACACCGCTCTTCGATCCGTAGACCTCGTTCTTCTGGGGGAAGCCGTCAACCCACTTGTGCGTGATGGCGTTTCGCTGATGGCAGATAAGGCAGTTGATGTTGACCTTCGATAGTTTGTATTCCGCCTGCTGCCGGGCTTCATCGCCTGTTTTAGGATCTGAATAGATATAGGCGTACTTCACGATTTCCTTTGCTACGTCGTCCGTAGCTTCGGCCAGCTGCGGAAGATGGCACTTGGTGCAGATCATGAGGTGTTTGACCGTGACGTCTTCGGGCTTCTTCACGCCCGAGTACTGCCATCCCGTGAGGCCCACGGCAACGGTGGTCTTGATCGTCGCGGCCGTCCTGCCGGTCCCGAAAATGGACCGGGAATGGATCGACTGCTCCCAGTCGTTGTAGATGCCTTCGTGACAGTTTTTGCATCCCGTGGAATCGTACATCTTCGCCAGCTCGTCGATGCTCGTCGCTTTCTTCACCTCGGCTGCGAAGCTGCGCCATGGACCAAGCGCGGCGATCAGCAGAGCGAGAAAGACAAGGACGACCGCTGTTCTCCCTGTTTTCATATATTGCCCTCCTTTCCGTATTGTCAAAATTCAACCACAGAGCTCACAGAGATTATTTTACAAAAACCATGCCTTTGTGTTCCGATGTTTTATGTATGTCTCCGTGCCCTCTTCTATGTTTCCTGTCGGTTCTCTCGTTTTCACTGCACTTTTTTGCACGATCGTTCAATCCCGTTGAACGTAATCCTTCGGACACCCCCCTGTGCGTTCTAGAACCGTACTTCAAATGTAGCATAAAGATCGCTCGCCCTCTCGATCGGCGCAAACATCTGTGCATAGGCAGGGCTCGACGCGAGGCTGGACACTTTCTGCGGCGCGCCTACCCAGCCGTTGCTGCCGGTGTAGTCGAACTTGTAGTCCTGGTAGCCCAGTTTGAAGAACGCCTTCCCTTTCTTGGAGACGGGGTTGCTCTTGATCTCCTGGATGATATAGATCTCATACACGCTGCCGCGGGTGCCGAGCTTGCTCGTCCAGACGTCCTCCGATGCGGGAACCATGCCGATCCAGTACTTTGATCCCTGGTTGTATTCGACGCCGATCTTTGTTCCCGTGGAGTCTATGTCGTACCTGCCTCCGACATAGATGGCCGTGCCGCTGCGGCTTTCGGCCGAGCTGCCTGCGTCGTACAGAAGGCCGGCAACTCCCGTATCAGGAACACCGTCTCCATTCGTATCGACCTGGAACAACTGGTCATTGGGGTGGGTCACGCTCTGGGCCGCTGAGAAGAACAGATTGAAGCTGCTCACCTTCCCCATCACCACGCCGCCGACCCAATCGATGTCCCCGAGATTGTGGCGAACAGGCCCCGTCTGCGTGCTGCCGTCGGAAGGAGCGTCGAAAATGTTCGCGCCTCGCTGATACTGCACCTGCGCATGCAGGGCTTCCGTATCGTAGAACGCGACATTGATGCCGTAAAATTCCGTGTCCTTGAGCGAAGAGGCGGCCGTGGTTACATAGCCGCTGTCGAACCCCTTGCCGTAGCACAGCTTGGTATACGCACCCGGCAGCGCAGCAATATCCGGGGCGTAGCCCAGGGTCGCGCCGTCGAAAGCGTAGTCCACGAGGATGCCGGGAACGCCGGCAGTGCCGACCTTCTCGGTGTTGTCCCTGATGTTGAGTGGAATGCCGCCCGTGGTGGGCCGCCTGCCTACGGAAAACCACAGCGGCAGCTCGTTGATATTGCTCCACGTGGCATAGGCATAGTCCACGCGCAGCGTGTCGTCCTGGGGGATATGGCCCACGGTCCCGTCGTTCGGCCCCGTGGCGCGGTCGGCGAAGAAGTTTCCGTCCACAGGCTCCGATGTTTCGTGGCCCCACACTTTGTACATGACGAAGCGCGCCTTGACCGTGACGTTCTCGAGGGCGTTCGCTTTCAGGTTGACTCCGAACCGGTTCGTCATGAGCGAGTCGTTCTTCACGTCGTAGCTTTTTACGGTTGCCGGCGGCGGGGTCGTCATGCCGCTGAGCTGCCAGGGCAGGACATCGGAAAAGTTATAGTACTCGTGAACCTTGCCCTTCAAAGAATCAAACCTGAACTGATAATCGCCGCCGATCTCGAGCCATGAAGCGTCATCGGCCGCCGCTGCAGTACCCGCAGCCAGAAGAAACAGCGAAACGAGGAACAAAAAACTCTTTTTCATACGCGAATGCCTCCTTGAGAGTTGAGCCGCTGGATGACAGAAACGTGAAACAGACACCGACCTCCTTTCGCAGAAATAGAACAACCGGTGATCATCGGGATGTGACCTCGCAAAAACAACCGGCCAGATTGATGCATAGTTGCTAATCCTTGAAACTATATGCATAAAAAATTCCCCGTATGCACTTTCCTGGACCCTTCCCTCGCGGCAAAAGGTCCTCAAACGCATACGGGTTTGTAGCTTACTCTTTTGCTGCATCCGCGATGCCAAAAGAGAACATGTTGTTTTTGCTCGATATGGTTCCGTGCCGGTCTTGGCATTTATGAGAATTCGAATCTCGATTTAGCAGAAATGCCAAGAAACGATGTTTTACTGTCGTCAGTTCTGTTGCTGTCGCTCTACAAAGAAACGATGTTTGATCCTCTCGCTGTAAATTGCTGAGATCAGACCTTTGCGATCTTCAAACGCTGCCTCCACCTGGAACAACGCATTTCCGACCTATGGTATAATGATTCAAGATTTTCCGGAGTTCATCATACCGAAAGCAGCAACCATCAATGAAGAAGAACGAAAGGAGAAAGGACATGAGGAAAGTATTATTAGCAGGCTTGATGCTTCTGATTTTCGCAGGCATCGGAAGCGCGCAGGAATTCACGCTCCAGAGCGACCAGATCGGAGGCCAGCTTACCATCGACCAGGTCTATTCGAGTTTCGGCTGCACGGGAAAGAACATATCGCCGTCCCTCAAATGGGTCAATCCGCCGAAAAATGCAAAAAGCTTTGCCCTGACCGTCTACGACCCTGATGCGCCGACCGGCAGCGGCTGGTGGCATTGGGTGATCTTCAACATCCCCGCGAACGTGACCGAGCTCAAGGCCGATGCAGGCGATCCGCAGAAAAAACTCGCCCCTGCGGGAAGCGTCCAGAGCATGACCGACTACGGCAAGCCGGGTTTCGGCGGAGCCTGTCCGCCGACAGGCGACAAGCCCCACCGCTATATATTCACGCTCTATGCTCTCGATGTTCCGAAGCTCGAACTGGACGAAAAGGCGGGTGCCGCGCTGGTGGGATTCATGCTGAACAGCCATGCCGTTGCCAAAGCAGGAATGATTTCGTACTACGGCCGGTAATGAGTCTATTTGCACGGCCTCCGGCATCCGGGGGCCGTGTTTTATCTTTGTCATTTTTTGCTGCTTGCTGGATACTGACTTCTGACTCTCACTGCCTTCTCCTTCCCTACCCTCCCGGCACCGTTTCCTTCTTCTGCGGCGCGCCGTTGTTCTCTTCCTGCTTTTCCTTCTTCTCCTCGCCCTTGTCGTCCGCCTTCATTTTCCTGGCCATGTCCTTCAGCCGCTTGTCCACGAGGAAACTGAAGCTGCCTTCGGGCCAGGCGCCGTTCTCTTTCCTTTCGCCAGCGGGAATTCCTGTCAGGATCTCGATCGCCTCGTTCACGGTCTTGACCGAATAGACCCGGAACTTCCCTTCCTTCACCGCAGTGACGACTTCCTTCTTGAGCATCAGGTTTTTGACATTGACGGCGGGAATGATCACACCCTGGTCGCCGGTGAGGCCCCGGTTCTTGCAGACGGCAAAGAACCCCTCGATCTTCTCGTTCACCCCGCCGATGGGCTGGATCTCGCCTTTCTGGTTGATCGATCCGGTGATGGCAAGGTCCTGCCTGACCGGCACGTCCGCTATCCCGGACAAGAGCGCGATCAGCTCCGCCGCCGAGGCGCTGTCGCCTTCTATCTCGCCGTAGCTCTGCTCGAAGGCAAGGGTCGCCGAGACCGACAGGGTCTTGTCCTGCGCGTAAACGCCTCCCAGATAACCCGACAGGATCAGCACGGCCTTGTTGTAGATGCGGCCGGAGAGCTTTGCCTCGCGCTCGATGGCGACAACGCCTGATTTGCCGAGGTACACGCGGCTCGTGATGCGCGATGGTTTGCCGAACATGAAATCGCCGATGTCGTACACGGACAACCCGTTCACCTGGGCGACGACGGAGCCCGACACGTCGACCATGAGCGTGCCTTCGTTGAACATCTCCTGGATGCGTTCGTCGAACAGGTTCGCCCGGAAGATCTTTTCCTCAAGGGCCTTTTCCACATGCTCGGCGGAAACCGTTCGGCTCCCGGCCTTCGCGGCCCAGAAGGACGACTCACGCACCAGGTCCGAGAGGTCGCCGAAGCGGAGCGACAGCTTGTTCTGCTTCTCGGCGAGGCGGGACGCATGCTCCACGACGCCGGCAACCGCCGTCCGTTCGAACGGCAGGAGCCCGTCCTGCTTTACCATGTTCGCGATGAAGTTCGCGTAGCGCGTCTTCTCGTCGGTGGAGCTTGCGGTCTGCGTGTCGAAATCCGATTTGACCTTGAAGATGTCCCGGAAGTCCTCGTCGTAGTTGTGGAGAAGGTAGTACAGCCAGGGACTGCCGAGCATGATGATCTTGAGCGAAACAGGAATGGGTTCGGGTTTGATGCCGCCGGTGCTGTAGCCGTAAAGCTCGTATATGTCCTCGATCTTCACCTCGCTCTTCTTGATGACCCGCTTCAGGGCGTCCCAGGAGAAGGGGCTCCTCAGAACGTCAAGGGCGTTCAGGATCAGATAGCCGCCGTTCGCCTGCAGAAGGGACCCCGACCGGACCATGGTGAAGTTGGTAAAAAACGCGCCGAAGCGCGCCTTGCGCTCGATGCGGCCCACGATATTGTTGTACGTCGGGTTCGACTCCTCGATGATCGGGCCGCCCTTGGTCTCCGCGTTGTCCACGATGAGGTTCACCTTGTAGCGTTCGACAAAACTTCCCTTGTCCATGCCTTCGACCTGGAAGGGCATTTCCTGGGTCTGGCCCAGGAACTCGCGGAGGCTTCCGAGGATGTCCTCCTGCACTTCGGCGAGGAACTCGGGAATGCGGGGGTTGACGCCGTACTTTTCCTTCAGGTCCTCCAGCTGATGGCCCATGGAAAAATGGGCGATGCGGCGGTTCAGCTCGTGGATCTTCTCGTGCGCTTCCTTGTCGAGCTGGCGCGCCTTGGCGAGAAAATCGCGGATCCCGGTATCCACCTTCTTTTCGTGGCTCTTCCAGCTCGAGCCGCTGTTCGGCCGTAAGCGCCTCCAGCTCCTGCGGGGTGAGCGGCTTCCCCTTCCACAAGGGGACCTTGACGATGCCCGTGCGCGTGATCGTGAGCTGGAACCCGAATTCGAGCGCGCGCTTGCCGGCGTCTTCGAACAAGGCCTCCTTGGCCTTTTCCGTTTCTTCCAGGATGCGCGATTTCTGCTCTTCGTATTCCTTGGACTCGAAGACCTTGGGGATCTCGCTCTGCATGAACTCGATGAACTTCTCCACGTCGTTCCGGAACTCCCGTCCCTTGCCCGGCGGCAGCTTTACCGCCTTCGGCCGGTCGGGGTCCTTGAAATTGTTGACGTAACACCAATCATCCGGCACGGGTCGTTCAAGGGAGATGCGCTTCACAATGGACCTGACGATGGAGTTCCTGCCCGTTCCCGGGATGCCGGACACGAAGATGTTGTACCCGTGGTTCCTGATGGAGAGGCCGAACTCGATGGCCTTGACGGCGCGCGCCTGTCCGATCACTTCATCCTTGAGCGCAAGCTCGTCGGTGGTTTGAAAGGCAAATTCAGCGGGGTCGCAGACGTGGCGAAGCTCGGGTAGCGGGACTTCCCGGTCCTTGATGTCCATGGGACCTCCTTCGTGGTGCCTTCGTTGTGTTAAAAAATTTCACCGCAGAGGACGCGGAGAACTTCTTGAACTGCAACCGAATTAAACCGGCATTCTTTTACCTATTCCTCTTTCATTTCGAAATCTGCATTTCTCCGCGACCTCTGCGGTAAAAATCTTTTGCTTTTTCATGAACTTTTGCACCGCCGGCGCCTTTCTCTTTAAAGTGTAGGTCCCCTCCTCCCGGTTGTCAAGGCGCGGAGGCGCCAATCGGCGTGTCGTGTCTGAGGCGCTCATTTCTTATTGCTTTTTCCCGGAACTGTCCCTATAATTTCCCCATTCTTATGTGCATGACAGTAGTCAGGAATACGAACCTGCTATCGGAGGTCGTGCATGAATATCGCCAAGTTCCTTCCTCCCCGTACAGCCGCAGTGCTCGAACGCGAGCGCCTCTTGACCAGGCTTCTTTCCTGGGAGGACAAGAAGCTCGTGATCATCCATGCGCCAGGCAGGCCAGGGCAAGAGCACGCTCGCGGCGGAATACTGCCGCACCCTTTCCTCTCCGCTTCTGTGGTACAACCTCGATCCTGACGACGACAATCCAGTCGGTCTTTCTTTCCGCCCTTGCCTCGGCGCTGAAGCGCACCTGGCCCGGCTCTCTGCCGAAGACCGCGCCTCTTCCGCGGTTCGACCGCGGCCTGAAGGACCTGCGCCCCGGTGTCGAGCGCTGGGCCGGACCACGCCCTGGGAAGCCTGCCTGACCAGAGCCTCATCGTGTTCGACGATTTCCCCGGAGCATCCGAGGTCCTCCGGGAGATCATGACCGCGCTAATCGCGGCCTCTCCGCAAGGCGTCCGGTTCCTGGTGCTTTCCCGGACCAGGCCGGAGTTCGAACTGGCCCGCCTCCGCGCCGCGCAGTCCCTGGGGGAGATCATCGGCGACGATCTGCGGTTCATCGATGAAGAGGTGCAGGAGCTCTTCAACATCGTGTTCCGGATGCAGATCTCGCCGAGCGAGGCGGCCCTGATCAACGGCACGGCCGAAGGCTGGCCCGCAGGACTAGTGCTGATGCACGAGTACCTCGCCTCGCTCCCGCCCTCGGAACGCGGCATGGCCCTCAGGGACCGGCGCGCGGCGGGATTCCGCGTTCATGCCTTCGACTACCTGGCCCAGGAGGTCTTCGACCGTCTGCCCGAATCCCTGCAGCAGTTCCTGGTAAGGACCTCTGTTGCCGACGTCCTTCCCGAACAGCTCATGGCAATCCTGACCGATCTGCCCCGTTCGTCATCGACCAGGCCGTCCGTTTCCTCCCTGGTGCGGGACCTGCGAAACCGGAACCTCTTTGTCCAAGCACTGGACGAGGAAGCGACCGTGATCCGCTACCATGCGCTCTTTCGTGAGTTCCTGCGCAGAAAATTGATCGCCCGGGCGCGTCCCCTTGAGCTGAAGAAGCTCTATACGTCGGCGGCGGACTACTGCCGCCGGGCCGGGGACCCGGTGCGAAGCGTGGACCTCCTGATTGAATCAGGCCAGTTCAGCCGGGCCGTGGCTCAGATCGAGCTCTGCGGCGAGGAACTGATCGCCCGCGGCCAGACAGCCACGTTCGTCCGGTGGCTCGAAGCGCTGCCCATTGCCATGAGGAACCGGCCCTGGTTCCTGTACTATCGCGCCGCGGCATGCCGGTTCACCGATCCCCGCACGGCCCTCGCTTTTTTCGAGCTGGCGCTCAAGGGCTTCCGCAGGCAGGGTTCTCGCGGCACGTCAGGACTGATGCTCTCGCTCTGCGGCATCATCGAGGCCTGCTTTTACACAGGAGGGAATTTCAAGCGCATGGCTTCCGCCGCGTCCCTGGCGGAAAAACTGCTCCGCACCACGAAACGCAGAGAGTCGAAAGCGCAGGCGCGGCTTCACCTGGCCCTCGGCATCGCCTGCTTCTTCATCGGCAGGCTGCGGCAGGGCTCGGAAGCGCTGCTGGAAGCGCTGGATTCCTTTCGCGCTTCAAAGGACTTCTACCACCAGATCCAGAGCGCGATCTACCTCGCGCCCTGCGCTCTCTACGCAGGCGATTTCTCTACGGCGCGCGAGGCCATGCGCAAGGGTTTCGAGGCGCAGGCTGCGATCCCCGAAGAATCCGGCGGACGGGCCGCCCTGTTCCTGACCAGGGCCATGACCGCCCTGTTCGAAGGCTGCTTTGCCGAGGCGCGGGAATGCATCGACCAGTGCAAAAGCCTTGCGGACACCCATGCCCTGGAGCCCATCGGGCTCCTTTCCCTCGAAATAGGCGGCTGGCTCAAGATCGCCGAGGGAGACTATGCAGGCGCCGAACGTATGCTTTCCGAGTGCAAGCAAAAGAGCGAAGAATCGCACAACGCTTTCTTCAGTTCTTCGGCCGCCCATCTGCTCGCCATCGCCCATCTCTTCCAGCACCGGCTGGACAAGGCAAAGGCGGAATCGGACTATGCGCTGGCAGCGCAGGCGCATTCGCGCAGCAGGCTCTTCCACGGGATCTATCTCATTGCCAGCGGCGCCATCCACTTCAAGCTCGGAAAGAACAGCCGGGCGGAGAAGGACCTCACCGCCTCCCTCAAAGCGCTTCAGCAGATAAAGGCCGCGCAGCAGGAGGCCAATGCCCATCTCGTGCTCGCGCAGGTCTGCGAAAAACAGGGCAAAACAGATGCCTGCCGCAAACATCTCGAACAGGGATTCGAGATCGGCCGGGAAAAGCGCTTTACCTACTATGCCCTCTTCGAAACTGCGGAGCTTTACGCCCTGGCCGACAAGGCGCAGGCAATGGGCATCTGCAAAGAGTACTGTACAGGGTTGATGGAAAACCTTTCGGCCGGCCGCACCCGGCCCCGGTTCAGGATCCACTGTCTCGGGGGATTTCAGGTGAAGCGGGAGCAGACGCCGGTGCGTGAGGCGGAGTGGAAGAGCAGGCGCGCCAAGACGCTCCTCAAGATGCTCGTGGCCCACGACGGCCGCAGCGTTCCCCGGGAGCAGGCCATGGACGCGCTCTGGCCGGACAATGAATCCTCCGATCTCAGGCCCGCCTTCAACTCCATGCTCCACCGCGTGCGGAAGGTCCTCGAGCCCGAAGCCGAAGCAGGCAAGGACATCTTCTGCATCCAGCAGGAGCAGGACCTCATCAGCCTCAACAGGGAACGGGTATGGACCGACGTGGGCCAGTTCCAGCGCCATGTCGAAGCGGCCCGGAGGATGAAAGCGGAACGAAATATTCCGAAGACCCTCGCTGAGTATGAACAGGCCGCGACGCTCTATCAGGGCGATTTCCTCGCTGACGACACCTCTGCGGACTGGGCCGTGCCCGTGCGCGAAAAGCTGCGGCAGCAGTACCTGTCGCTCCTCGAAGACGGCGCAAACACGGCAGCAACCTCCGGTGATCGAGACAAGGCCCTGGCGTTCTACGAAAAGCTGTTCCTTGCGGACCTGTCTCATGAAAAGGCCTGCCGTTGGCTCATGACGCGGTACCTGTCCGACGGCCGCAGGAGCGAGGCCATCAGGGCCTACGAACGGTGCGAGCGGGCGCTCAGCGCGGACCTTGATCTTGAACCCGAGGAAGAGACGAAGAAGTTGTACCGGAGCATTATCGGGGGGTAGAGGAAGGAACGGAATCTATTACTCGACGATTTTCACCGCGAAGGCGCGAAGGTAGCCAGGAAACCTTAAACTTCAATTTATCCGCCTATGACTAAGCCGTCCTCGCGACCCTGGCGCCCTCGCGGTTCAGGCTGTTTGTTCTGATCAGAAATCAAGCGGGCTCTTTCTCTCTTTCGCCGTCCTGCTCGGAACGCAATGCGTGTAGATCATCGTCGTCCTGACATCCGAGTGGCCGAGCATTTCCTGGATCGTGCGAATATCGTAGTTCGCCTGCAGGAGGTGCGTGGCGAAAGAGTGCCGAAGCGTATGTGTAGTTACGCGCTTGGTGAGCTGGGCTCTTTTAACAGCAAAATACATCGCATCCTGAAACCGCGAGTCATGTACGTGATAGCGTCGCTTTTCCCCGGACGATGCCACGACCGTTAATGATTCCTGCGGGAAGAACCATTGCCATTGAAACTCCCTGGGGCGCGTTCGGATACTTCCTTTCCAATTGGTCTTCCAAAAACACCCCTGCGTAACCGGCAGCACAGGTCGTCGGCATGCACCTTTTTCACAAATGCCAGTTGGGCGAGCAATTCAGGCAAGATCCTGTTCGGGAGCGGCACTGCCCGGCTCTTGCCGCCTTTCCCCTTGACCGTGAGCAGGCCCGCATCGAAATTGAAGTCCTTCACGCGCACCTTCACCGCTTCAAAACGACGCAGTCCGCAGCCGTACTGCAGCTTGGCGATAAGTTGATACGGCTGTCCCAGTCGTGCAAGAACCTCCTGGACTTCATCGCGGGAGAGCACTACCGGAACATAGGTGGACTTTTTTGCTCGGGGAATGTCCTTGTGATTTCCGAAATCCTTTTTCAGAACATGCCGGTACAGGAACAGCAATGCGTTGAATGCCAGATTCTGCGTCGACGAGGACACCTTGCACTGAACTGCAAGATAGGTAAGGTAACACTTCACGTCCTGTGGCGAAAGCAGGGCCGGATCTTTATGCGACAGATAGCTCTGGAATTTTCTGGTCCAGTTTGCATAGTGTTGGAGCGTTTTTCTGGAGTAATGCCTCGTTTTGATCTCATCGGCAAGAGAGGCGATGATTGCGTCCCAGGCAGGGTACCCTGTTTTTTTCAGACAACGCCAATCATCAAACCGGCCCTTGCGACGCATGATGTGTTCATCAGGAACCGGCGACCCGGGCGGGTCGCAGACCATACCGGGCACCCTCCCACCAGACGACACAACGAGGCCTTCTGTGCGCGATTGTTCCGCGGCGATTGAAACGACAGTATGAGGGACAGTCACCGATCGGGTCGATGCAGGCGCGACAGGCGCCTCTTGCTGAGACGCGAAAAAAAGCGATACGGCATCCGCCGCCTGCCGTACCTGCGTTTCAGTCTGCCCCTTTGACCGGAGTTTTTCAGAGAAACGCCGGACCTGATCCGACCGTTCCCCGGGCTGCGGATATTTGGCTTGAAAATCCAGAAAGTACCTAAGCCATTTCCGGTAATCGGGACGCACAGGAAAAGGAAGTTGCCGTATTTTCAGAATGTTATCAAAACGCGCGAGGATTTCCGGATGTATGCTTTTCATCGTCAGCCCTCACCAGACAATTAAACTCCTGTGTGCGTAACTCCGTCAATTCGTTTACTATTATAGTGAACATTCGTTCACCTGTCAAGCAACAAAGTTTCCTTGACAACCGAGCTGACGATAAAATATACTCGCGGCAGGAATTAGGGTATCAATCTTGCTAAGTCGTAAAGAACGGAAATCCGCTCTTTACGACTTAGCAAGGGCTCGACAAACACTGGTTAGTTCTAAATCTATATGGTGGAAATAATGATTAAACATGAAATAGAGCGAGAAAAAAACAAATGGGTTTTGCGCGTGCTTCTCACATTCGTAGTTGTTGTGCTCCTTTTGATTGGCAGCGAAAAACTGCTAAACTTCTTTGACCTACCAGATAAGATAATGCTGATCATGTTCTTTATATTAGGCCCAATCTATTTATACCAAATTTTCTCATATCGAAAAATCACGTGTTCTAATTGTGGCGCGTCTCTTTTTAATCAAGTTAATATATTTTTTTCTATCCCCAAAGAATGCAAACATTGCCAAGCGAAAATTGAGTAATAGTAGCCTGCCCAAAAAGGCGAGAACCAACCTGCGCCTCGACAGCGACGCGCCACACGGCGGCGCGTCAGGCGCGCGTTGAAGGTGTAGGAAAAGTCATTTTGTGCTATACTGACGCCATCGAAACGCACTTCTGATACATCAAAACCCCTCACCTACGGGAGGCGTATGGCGAAGTACAAAGAGTACGACTATTCCCAAGGCAAGTTCATCCCGCTCAGCTTCGACAAACAGATCCTCCCCGGCACCTTCGAGCACACCCTCCACTATCTGATCGACAACGATCTCGACCTTTCGACATTCGACCTCCGGTACAGGAACGACGAAACCGGCGCTCCGGCCTACGATCCCCGGATCATGCTCAAGATCGTCCTGTATGCCTACTCCAAAGGGATCACCTCCAGCCGGAAGATCGCCGACTGTTGCAATGAGAATGTCATCTTCATGGCCCTCTCCGCCGACACCCGGCCGCACTTCACCACGATCGCCGATTTCATCTCATCGAACGACCAGGAGACGGTGAAGCTCTTCCTTGAAGTACTCTTTATCTGCGACCGGATGGGCCTGATCGGCAAAGAGATGTTCGCTATCGACGGCTGCAAGCTCCCTTCGAACGCTTCAAAGGAATGGAGCGGAACTAAAAAGGATCTTCGACGTAAGAAAGAAAAGATGGAGAAGGCGATCAAGGCAATGATCGCTCAGCATAAGGAACGGGACAAAACCGAGACCGACCACGCGGTAATCGAGAAGGAAGAGCAGTATATAGCCACCCTCAAGGCGAAGATCAAAAAGATAAAAGACTTCATGAACGATAACGACGACAAGCCCGGCAGCAAGGGGCCGAGGAAGAGCAACATAACCGACAACGAAAGCGCGAATATGATGACTTCGCACGGAGTAGTCCAGGGTTACAACGGTGTAGCCATGGTGGACAGCAAACACCAGGTAGTTGTCCATGCCGATGCGACCGGAGACTCCGAGACTGCAATACTTAAACCCATGGTCGAAGGGACCCGGGAAAACTTCAAGATAATCGGAAAAGAAGAGGACATCTTCAAAAAGACCCAACTGACGACCGATGCCGGTTTTCATTCCGCAATGAACGTGCAGATGGTAATCGAAGAAGGCATCGACGCATACATCGCGGATAACAAGTTCCGTCATCGCGATCCCCGATATGCTACGGCCGACAGGCATAAGGAGAGGTTCAATAAAGAGATCGCAAAGAAATTCGACCGGCCGATCGTCTTCCAGCCGAGAGACTTCACGGTGAGCCCGGATAAAAGCTTCTGCACCTGCCCGGCCGGGAAACGGATGTACAAATGCGGCAACGCGAATCATCATGGACTCCATGCGATCAAGTATCACGGAACAAAACGAGACTGTATCCCGTGCACGCAGCGCGCGCAGTGCCTGAAGAACCCCGAGGTGACCGAAACGCGCCAGTTCTCCCATTTCACAGGCAGGACCAACAAACAAGAAAAGACCTTCACGCAGAAGATGCGAGAGAAGATAGACTCGGTGGCCGGCAAGTTGATCTACGGACGAAGGATGGCGACGGTCGAACCGGTATTTGCTGACATCCGATCGAGTCTCGGTCTCGACCGCTTCAGTCTCAGAGGGAAAAAGAAGGTAAGCACCCAGTGGCGGCTATACTGTGTGGTTCACAACCTGCTCAAAGTGCACCGATACGGGTTCGGGTTCGCGGAAAGTTGAGATAACGGGAAGCAGAAAGAGAAAGAAAATGCAGTAGCGAGATCGACCAGGACCGATTGAATCACGCAAAAGCTCAAATCAAGAACTCACCCTGATAAAAACTTGCTACCCGGGATCAATGATGCTTTTCAAATCGACTTTTTCTACAGACTCGTTGAAGGTGTAGGAAAAGTCATTTTGTGCTATACTGACGCCATCGAAACGCACTTCTGATACATCAAAACCCCTCACCTACGGGAGGCGTATGGCGAAGTACAAAGAGTACGACTATTCCCAAGGCAAGTTCATCCCGCTCAGCTTCGACAAACAGATCCTCCCCGGCACCTTCGAGCACACCCTCCACTATCTGATCGACAACGATCTCGACCTTTCGACATTCGACCTCCGGTACAGGAACGACGAAACCGGCGCTCCGGCCTACGATCCCCGGATCATGCTCAAGATCGTCCTGTATGCCTACTCCAAAGGGATCACCTCCAGCCGGAAGATCGCCGACTGTTGCAATGAGAATGTCATCTTCATGGCCCTCTCCGCCGACACCCGGCCGCACTTCACCACGATCGCCGATTTCATCTCATCGAACGACCAGGAGACGGTGAAGCTCTTCCTTGAAGTACTCTTTATCTGCGACCGGATGGGCCTGATCGGCAAAGAGATGTTCGCTATCGACGGCTGCAAGCTCCCTTCGAACGCTTCAAAGGAATGGAGCGGAACTAAAAAGGATCTTCGACGTAAGAAAGAAAAGATGGAGAAGGCGATCAAGGCAATGATCGCTCAGCATAAGGAACGGGACAAAACCGAGACCGACCACGCGGTAATCGAGAAGGAAGAGCAGTATATAGCCACCCTCAAGGCGAAGATCAAAAAGATAAAAGACTTCATGAACGATAACGACGACAAGCCCGGCAGCAAGGGGCCGAGGAAGAGCAACATAACCGACAACGAAAGCGCGAATATGATGACTTCGCACGGAGTAGTCCAGGGTTACAACGGTGTAGCCATGGTGGACAGCAAACACCAGGTAGTTGTCCATGCCGATGCGACCGGAGACTCCGAGACTGCAATACTTAAACCCATGGTCGAAGGGACCCGGGAAAACTTCAAGATAATCGGAAAAGAAGAGGACATCTTCAAAAAGACCCAACTGACGACCGATGCCGGTTTTCATTCCGCAATGAACGTGCAGATGGTAATCGAAGAAGGCATCGACGCATACATCGCGGATAACAAGTTCCGTCATCGCGATCCCCGATATGCTACGGCCGACAGGCATAAGGAGAGGTTCAATAAAGAGATCGCAAAGAAATTCGACCGGCCGATCGTCTTCCAGCCGAGAGACTTCACGGTGAGCCCGGATAAAAGCTTCTGCACCTGCCCGGCCGGGAAACGGATGTACAAATGCGGCAACGCGAATCATCATGGACTCCATGCGATCAAGTATCACGGAACAAAACGAGACTGTATCCCGTGCACGCAGCGCGCGCAGTGCCTGAAGAACCCCGAGGTGACCGAAACGCGCCAGTTCTCCCATTTCACAGGCAGGACCAACAAACAAGAAAAGACCTTCACGCAGAAGATGCGAGAGAAGATAGACTCGGTGGCCGGCAAGTTGATCTACGGACGAAGGATGGCGACGGTCGAACCGGTATTTGCTGACATCCGATCGAGTCTCGGTCTCGACCGCTTCAGTCTCAGAGGGAAAAAGAAGGTAAGCACCCAGTGGCGGCTATACTGTGTGGTTCACAACCTGCTCAAAGTGCACCGATACGGGTTCGGGTTCGCGGAAAGTTGAGATAACGGGAAGCAGAAAGAGAAAGAAAATGCAGTAGCGAGATCGACCAGGACCGATTGAATCACGCAAAAGCTCAAATCAAGAACTCACCCTGATAAAAACTTGCTACCCGGGATCAATGATGCTTTTCAAATCGACTTTTTCTACAGACTCGTTAGTCTGGAGAAAATACAATGAGGATCATGGTTTTTACATTGACAATGATGTTGCTACTGCCTGCTATTGTCCTCGGTGCCGATTGGGCATCCTTTCCAATTTATCCTGAAGCAAAAGACATTCAGCATATTCCGCTATCCGAAGGAACAGCAAAAGCCAACGAATTATTCTTTAAAGTAGAAGCCTCCTATCCGTCCGAACGCGTCTTGGATTACTACTCGAAGCAAATAACTAATCCATGGGTATCGTGTACCTCCGATTCCGAGAATTGGCAGAACTTTGGTGATGTATCAGGAAAGACACCTCGTTACATACACTACATCCGCAGATACTGGGTTGATTTCAACAAAAAGCGGCTGCTGTTATTGGCAATCAGATATTATTCGAAGGGTTCTGAAAGCCGTGAGAAACCGGATAACAACGATCAGAACGTCTTCTTGATAGAGTACGAGGATGAAAATTTGCAGCAAACCACAACCATGCTCAAAATAAAATGCGAGCCGGAGAAGTCAACAGCTACTAACAAAGCGCGTCGAGAGGGTCGCTAAAGACGCGCCCCTCACGCCCGCGTTATGTAGATACAATTATCAAATATGAAAGGAGGTAAGAATGATAACGACATACTTTAGACCATCAATTCATGGCTGGCCTTTTGGTAATTCTTGGAGAAAATCATTTGTCTTTGATACTGTCACCTTAGATATGGGATTTTGTGGAGGAATGTGCTGGAAAGCACTGCAGAGATTCTATAATGCAATCCCTATCGATAGAAACATACCACAACCTCCGGAGGGAGACCCCCTTTATAATGAGATATGGGATACGCAGGTAAATTCCTTACCTGCAAGTACCCTTTGGAAAATCTATCGATGGCAAGAAAGTCCAGATTTAGGTCATTGGAATCGCAAGCATAGCCAAGGGCACATGACACAACAGGAATGGCCAAGCGTTAAGGATCTGCTCGATAAATCTAAGCCAGTAACACTTACACTCATTGCGTCATCCAATGATGTCAATCTTAAGCACCTTGAAGACAGCCATCGGGTTGTCGCATATGCATATGAGGAGAGGTCAATAATCCAAGGGGAGGGAGCACCGAGCGGCGCGGATACCCACGTAACTATCTTCATTTATGATCCAATTTACTTTAATGATGACGATGTATGTCTTACATTCTATTTAAATGGTGATCAAAGTAATATTCGGCTTAGACACAATAGGGGAGACGAATACCATGGCTTCTTTCTCGACGACAAGGACAGAAGTTATGCTTTTCAAGACGGCACACTGGTGAAAATTAACAAGTGCGAACAAACCGGGATTAGTTCAGCAACCGTGGCCGACTATGATCTGGATTTTTCCTGGCAATGCTGTTTCATCCCCTACTTCTGCGTCCAAGTTGATGGTAGTAACTGGAATTACAACAAGGGACCCGGTCAGGCTAAGTCAGAATTATCTCCCAAGGGCAGAGACAACAAACAGTGCTCTAGTAGAACGGGAAGTACCACCGTCAATCTCAAACTGCCCCGAGCTCTCTCCACGGTTACCGTGCGATTGCTGGATGACGATAACTATTGTCGGTCGACTAATGTTGATGCAGTACCAGCTATTGACTGTTACCCATATGTTCATAAGACAGGTGGTGGTCCACCAGTAGGTTATGATGGCATCACTGATGCTGATCTGTTCATTAAAGACCAGAATCCAACAACAGCCGCAATTCTACAACTTGACGCTCCGTTTCGTTGGATCAGAATCGTAAATAATCCTATTGATGTTCGAAGGGGACATGACGACTTAAGCACGGCTTACGTTGAAGTGACCTATTCATACCGTCTCGGTAACATTACATCCCCAATTTTTGCTGTATTCGTTGAGAGAAATCTCGCCCCCCCAACTAGAACATCGGGCGTTGTGATAATCAAGCATGGGCAAACAACAGCACAAAATATTACCTTATCGACGCTATCTGTTGATGGTCAGAAAATATTCGATGGATTCACAAATAACCCTTTTGACTATGACAATGATACAGCAGTAGAGTTCAATTTTCAATCTGTAGATAAATTCAACACAGTCGCAAAAGGTCAGTTCTTTTTCTATGGAAAATCGATAATCTATGTCGAAACGGCCGTTACAATCTACGCTTTCGATGCTGCTAAGGTAGCGAGACTTGAGAGAGCCTTACACGATTTGATCGAACGGGGTCTCATAGATATCACCGTGGAGTTGCCTCAAATCCCAGGTACAGGTAATACACCCTTCCCACCTCTACCGCAGCCAAAACCGATCGATCCCGTAGTGTTGCTGAAGAAATTGCGTGCCCATCGACGACTCCAGAGCTTAATTGATCAAACGCTTGAGGCGTTATGGAGCAAGTCAGATATCTGGAAAGAGATTTGGAAGATACAGTCAGAAATTTTGAAGCAAGCGGATCAAGATAGGATGATTCATGTCAATAAGAAAGCTAAGTCCGGTGAAATTCTCAGAGCGGCACATGAAGTTAAGGAAGCGGAACAGCGGAAGTACGACGGCGTGATACTAAATACATTTGTGCAAAAAACAATTGAGCAACTTAGCCGAAATCCGACTGTCATTGATAAACTGAAGACACTTTAAAGAAAATCTATGCTTGCTATGAAACAAGGGGGCATCTATTGCTTTGCAACTGGTAAAGAAGCCAACTAATTGCATAACCATGGCATCCACCGGACGGCTTACAGCCGCTAGTGATGCCAATCGATCTCTCCGCGCTTCGCAATCGCGGAAAGATTGCGGCGGTAAGTCGCGGAACTGCCTTCTCCGCAAAAAGCGCGGAGAGATCAAGGCAGTCAAGATCGACGGGCCCCTACGGGGACCGCGACTTACCGCCGCATTAGTCTGAGGAGATATGACATGGGAATTGGTAGCTTCTTAATAAAAGCGGCGATCAATCTATTCTCGAAACGCGATACCGGCGTGACATTGACGCAAGAGCAGGCAGAGCATGTAAAAATACTTGTAGAAAAAGAGCGCAAACAAATTTCTCGACAAATGCACGATGTTGTTGATAAAGGTGCCCTCGAAGGAAAAACTGTATCAGTAAATTCGATTTGTGTAAAGCGAGCAGACGCGTCGCCGGAAGAACGCGCATATATCGAACAAACGATGCAGGAACTTATCGAAAAATACGGTGAAAATATGCCGGTCAACACGGCGCACAGGCTTTCACGTGCTTGGGCCGAAGAAGAAAAGGTATGGAGCGACGCCCCAGGTTGCTACGAAAGGCAACTTCAGCGCAGAGACGGGAACCTGCTTTTTCCTGCTGACCGCAGGATTATTACAATTCAAGAAATCCTCGATGCACAGGAAATGGACCTTGTGTTCGTGAAGCAGTACAAGAAGAAGTTCGAATCCTTTTGCAGCGATAAAATGCGAGCGATGAGTCAGCATAGTTCTGTGGCTAACGCTTTATCACTATTGCAGGAGACGCAAGACATGCTTGAAGAAGCCGCCGCAGTTGGTGGAAACCTTGAGCGAGAGCAGGACATTCTACAGACCTTAGAAACATCATTGATTAAGTCTAGGAACGACGCAATGCCAGATGGTGCTGAACAACTTGAACAAGCGCGTAGTTTATCATTGATGGCACGGATACCATTTTTTGCACAGTCAGGCGGCAAGCACAAAACTATAATAGAAAGCGAAGTCGCTGCATCACTTCTCTCAGAAGACCTAGAAACAATTAAAGCAATGGGAATCGTAAGCAGGTCTTTTGGTCCGAATTTCAAGCCAAGCGAGGCAGATATAAGAACTACGCTAGACACGGCAGTCGAATGCGGATTCAGCAAGCAGAGAGCAGGGAAAATCCTTTCGGCATGGGCCGGATATGCGTAGATAAAAGAGAGATGCAAGTACCAACCTGGCGCTCGACAGCGACGCGCCAACGTCGGCGCGTCAGCGCCGTGTTGAAGGTGTAGAAAAAGTCATTTTATGCTATACTGGCGCCATCTAAACGCACTTCTGAAGAACAAAAACCCCTCACCCACGGGAGGCGTATGGCGAAGTACAAAGAGTACGACTATTCCCAAGGCAAATTTATCCCGCTCAGCTTCGACAAACAGATCCTTCCCGGCACTTTTGAACATACGCTCCACTATCTTATCGACAATGAAATCGACCTTTCCGCCTTCGATCTCCGCTATAAGAACGACGAAACTGGCGCACCGGCTTACGATCCAAGGATTATGCTCAAGATCGTCCTTTACGCCTATTCCAAAGGAATCACCTCCAGTCGGAAGATCGCCGAATGCTGCAACGAGAACGTCGTGTTTATGGCCCTCTCAGCAGACACCCGGCCGCACTTCACCACGATCGCCGATTTCATCTCATCGAACGACCAGGAGACGGTGAAGCTCTTCCTTGAAGTACTCTTTATCTGCGACCGGATGGGCCTGATCGGCAAAGAGATGTTCGCTATCGATGGCTGCAAGCTCCCTTCGAACGCTTCAAAGGAATGGAGCGGAACTAAAAAGGATCTTCGACGTAAAAAAGAAAAGATGGAGAAGGCGATCAAGGCAATGATCGCTCAGCATAAGGAACGGGACAAAACCGAGACCGACCACGCGGTAATCGAGAAGGAAGAGCAGTATATAGCCACCCTCAAGGCGAAGATCAAAAAGATAAAAGACTTCATGAACGATAACGACGACAAGCCCGGCAGCAAGGGGCCGAGGAAGAGCAACATAACCGACAACGAAAGCGCGAATATGATGACTTCGCACGGAGTAGTCCAGGGTTACAACGGTGTAGCCATGGTGGACAGCAAACACAAGGTAGTTGTCCATGCCGATACGACCGGAGACTCCGAGACTGCAATACTTAAACCCATGGTCGAAGGGACCCGGGGAAACTTCAAGACAATCGGAAAAGAAGAGGACATCTTCAAAAAGACCCAACTGACGACCGATGCCGGTTTTCATTCCGCAATGAACGTGCAGATGGTAATCGAAGAAGGCATCGACGCATACATCGCGGATAACAAGTTCCGTCATCGCGATCCCCGATATGCTACGGCCGACAGGCATAAGGAGAGGTTCAATAAAGAGATCGCAAAGAAATTCGACCGGCCGATCGTCTTCCAGCCGAGAGACTTCACGGTGAGCCCGGATAAAAGCTTCTGCACCTGCCCGGCCGGGAAACGGATGTACAAATGCGGCAACGCGAATCATCATGGACTCCATGCGATCAAGTATCACGGAACAAAACGAGACTGTATCCCGTGCACGCAGCGCGCGCAGTGCCTGAAGAACCCCGAGGTGACCGAAACGCGCCAGTTCTCCCATTTCACAGGCAGGACCAACAAACAAGAAAAGACCTTCACGCAGAAGATGCGAGAGAAGATAGACTCGGTGGCCGGCAAGTTGATCTACGGACGAAGGATGGCGACGGTCGAACCGGTATTTGCTGACATCCGATCGAGTCTCGGTCTCGACCGCTTCAGTCTCAGAGGGAAAAAGAAGGTAAGCACCCAGTGGCGGCTATACTGTGTGGTTCACAACCTGCTCAAAGTGCACCGATACGGGTTCGGGTTCGCGGAAAGTTGAGATAACGGGAAGCAGAAAGAGAAAGAAAATGCAGTAGCGAGATCGACCAGGACCGATTGAATCACGCAAAAGCTCAAATCAAGAACTCACCCTGATAAAAACTTGCTACCCGGGATCAATGATGCTTTTCAAATCGACTTTTTCTACAGACTCGTTAACTTCTTTAGAAATAGGAAGGTAACATGACCACGACACACCTCGAAAAACGCTGGGGCGGAGGAGGAGTCAATCCCAATGAAAAGGAGTTGCGCGCAGCCCTGGCAGAGCTAACAACACCTGACGAGGAACATCCTGATTGTTGGTTGACTGCTGACGATGGCTGGACTATTTCGGCACATGAGTCAGGTAAAGTCGTGTTTCAGAATCTGGAATCTGGCGACGGGCCATGGCATATGGTGAATCAGAAACCAGAAGACATGCTAATTCTGTGGCGTTTATTGCAGGCAGGTGACATTGAAGCCATTCATGCGAAGCCCTGGCTAAAAGGACACGGGGGCAAAGCGTAAACAATCGACTTTGGATAAAACATCACAGACAACCAAGGATGTTAATCATTAGCCATGAAAGAATATGAAATACTTTGAACTTGAACCAGAAGTTGCGGGTGGGTGGGGCGATAGTACCGATGCCGATGTTTCGATTCATCCTCCCAAAGTGAAAAGATTACACTACCAACTTGATGGTTGGTCGGGGGACGTGCTTCTTGAGTCATTTCCATGCTTCATTATTACAGAAGCAGCTGCGACGACATTGGAAGAAACCAAGCTAACTGGTTATCGTTTGGCACAGGTTAAGACCTCAAAGTCAGAAGAATTTAATGAACTCTACGGAAATAAGGAGCTTCCAGCCTTCCAATGGATTCAAATTGAAGGACGTGCCGGGCTCCATGATTTCGGCCTGAGTAGCAACTTCACTTTAATCGTATCAGAAACGGCACTGAAGACGTTACGGCAATTGGGTATCGAACACTGCAAAATCAGCGAATGGTACGGTTAACCTGCCGGTCCACAGCGACGCGCCAGAAGGCGGCGCGTGACCGGCGCGTTGTATTGTGCGAGGTACATTCATGACAATCAACAATAATTCCGAGTCCAAATCGAGATCGCGACTATATTTGCGGATGCTTCTCTTTGCCCTGATTGGCTTTGCATTATTCTTTGGAGGCGCCCGGCTTCGACTAATCCAGGTTGGCGCCATGAAAGTTGCATCGAATCCTTATGCCGGTCCACCGCCATTACTGACCTGCCTGTTTTGCGGCGGTTTCGGCATTATCTTTGGTGCGGTAGCAAGTTTCTTCAAGAGAAAACGCTAAAGATACCAGTTATGACAGTCAAATAGCTGTTGCCATATATAACGGTATCCGTTATAATCTATCGTAGTGTTAAATTATGCTGACGGGGACGCCTTGTGATAAAATCGTTTCGCGACAAGGGCACTGAGGACATCTTTGACAGAAGAAACACCAAAGAAGCCAGAGAAACTTGTCCGCATCAAATCTGGCGGATAGCACAGCGTAAGCTCGACCAGTTAAATGGGGTCATTTCCTTGGAGTCATTAAAAATTCCACCGGGGAATTTACTGGAAGCCCTTAAGCATGATCGGAAAGGTCAGCACAGCATACGGATTAACGATCAGTTCCGCGTTTGTTTTGTGTGGACGGATGATGGCGTGGAAAACGTGGAAATTACCGATTACCACTAAAGAGTGAAGGAGAAGAAGATGGTACGCATACCTAAATATGGTCCGCCGACGCATCCCGGCGAAATGCTGTTGGAGGAGTTTCTCAAACCTCTGAAAATAACACAGAGCGAGTTGGCGGAGAAGCTCGGAGTTTCATACCCTCGCGTTAATGAACTGATTCATGCGAAGCGGGGGATTACCCCTGACACAGCACTTCGTCTGGAGAAGCTATTCGGCATGGAGGCGCAGTTTTGGCTTAATTTACAGTTAGCGTGGGATTTATATCATGTGACCCACTCATCAACTGCAAAAGAGATAAAGAAGATAAAAAGATTACCTGCCTTAGCTCACGTCTAAGCCGTCTCTATACCATGCAAGCATTCCAACCAGGCGCTCGACTGCGACGCGCCAAAAGCGGCGCGTCAGCCGCGTGATATCAATCCCGCTGGAACCGCACTGGAGGCAAGATGAAGTCGATCTTTTACCGGGTTCTGATGGTGACTGTATTTGCATCTAGTATTTTTTCGATATCATGCAGCAGTGGAGGTTCTTCATCTCCCCCGCCGCAGAAACAGTTTTACGTGGATGCTGCGAGTGGAAGCGATTCCAATGCGGGCACAAGTTTATCTCCCTGGCAATCTCTGGCAAAGGTGTCCACATCTTCTATCCCATTCGGATCAATGATCTACCTGAAGCGCGGGAGCGTCTGGTATGAACAACTGATAATTCCGTCTTCGGGGATCACGATCGATTCATATGGAACCGGAATGCTGCCAAAGATTGACGGGTCAAAGGAAATAACTGGCTGGACAGACGAAGGCGGCGGCCTTTATAGCAGTTCTACGATGACCCTTGGCGTGAACGAAGCCCTAGGAAATCTGTCCGAGAATGACGTGATGATGTCGTTCCTGGCCTGGTCTACAAATGCTGCCACCACCTTTTTGGGTGCGCCTGTCGGCACTTTTTCTTATGAGTATCCTTCCAAACTATACATCAAACCGGCATCGTCGCCTTCGGGAAATGTATATCGAGCCAGCGTCAAGATCTTCGGCATTACTGCAAAATTGAAGAGTGACATTATCGTAAAAAACGTCGAGATCACTCGTTTCAGTCTGCACGGCGTTCACTATGAAGATTGCGTCCGCTGCGAGGTCTATAACTCGATCCTTTCAAAGGGCGGCGGCGCGGTGATCATGACTGCTCCCCTCCTGTATGCAGGGAACGGCGTCGAGTACGACAATTCTTCGACAAACGGCGTGGTTGATGGAGTAACGATAAACGACATATTCGACAGCGGCATATCTCCTCAGACATGGGTATCCGGCCAGACGATGTCTTCAATCTCGATCAGAAATTCACAGATCAGTTCCTGCGGGTTTGCAGGGATCGAAGTTTCCGTATTGGACAACGGCGGCACAACAAACAGCACTATGACCGGGGTGCTGATTTCCGAAACGACCATAACGAACTCGGGCCGCGGTTGGAGCGGCAGGCGATACGGGACGGAGGGCTACGGCATTCGCATAGTAGCCGACAACGGGGCAGGCAGCATCAGCAACGTTCAGATCGATACAACGACCATCTCAGGATCTATAGGAGACGGTGTGAAGCTGGCCGGAGATATTAGCAACGTCAGCATGCACAGGATGAACATCACTGACAACGACAACGGGATCAGCTTGCAGGAGACGACAGCGACAAGCGCCAAATTGCGGCTGACCTCCTCACTGATCCACCATAACAGAGGCTACGGGATAGCCTATAATTCCCCGACTGCAGAAGGGTTCGAACTATTTCAAAATACTCTCTCGGAGAACACCACGATCAATATGGCCGTCTTTAATTGGAGCGGCGCCGCAACCGCGAAGATCCAGAACAATATTTTTTATGGTTCATCCACGCATCTCTATTCCGCACTTACCTTGACCGGCGCTGTTATCGATAATAACTGCTATAGCGAACATCTGAACATGTTCGGCTATGGCGAAACTGCATACAATCTTGTCTCGGCATTTACAGGCTCGACGGGTTTTGAATCTCATGGAATCGGTGGTACTGTTGATATGACTGATACCGCGAACGCGGACTTCGCACTGTTGAATTCGTCGGTATGCAAGACTCTCGGAAGTTCCTCTGTCGGCGTTACCGAGGACTACACCGGATTTTCTTTTGCTTCATCGCCCTCGAGCGGCGCGTACCAGTACCACTGATTTCAACTAGGGGGCGAGGAGGACGCGCTCGAAGTCATTGAAATCGGCCATGGCAGGTTCATCGACTTGAATAACGAATTCATCAGGATAGCTCGGGAGCATCGCGGAAATGGTGATTGATAAGCGGCCTTCGACCGCTGAGTGAGCCAGACGGTCTAAAGACAAAATATTGAAGCCCAACGAGTCGTTCGAGCCGCCAAGGCGGATCAACTCGTCGTTGGGCGTCATAGACACCTCGGGTGCATAACGTAAGGAGCAGAAATGGCCACTATCTACAAAGAATTCATTGTCAGCGCAACGCCTCAGTTCGTCTGGGAGGCAATCAAGGATGTGGGTTCGGTTCATACACGTCTCGCGCAAGGCTTCGTCACGAACACGGTGCTGGCCGGCGATATCCGAACGGTCACTTTTGCGAACGGATTCGTTGTAAAGGAACGGATCATCACCGTCAGTGATCAAGATCGCAGGCTTGCGTACACTGCGGTTGAAGGCCGTGCATCACATCACAATGCATATCTTCAAGTCTTCCCATCTCCAAACGGTCAGTCTCGTGTGTTGTGGGTCACTGACCTCCTGCCAGACGAAATGCGTGTGCCAATAGGGCAGATGGTCGAGCTTGGTAGCGCTGCAATGACGCAGACGCTTGAACGTTCCTTTGTGGCATGCAAATGACGCTCAACCCTGCGGTGCAGGGGACGCTGCGCGATAAAGCCGCGCAGCGCCTCTGACCTTGAACGTTAGTTAGTTCTTAAAAGGACAGGCATGAAACCGGAAGTTTATTTCAAGTGACGAAAATTATTGGAACCTCGTTGTGTCCCGAGTGTCATTGTACTTGATAGGAGTCCCCTTTCCCCTTAGACTCGCAGCATGCCACGCCAAGCCCGACTGGACGTACCCGGCGCTCTGCATCACAAATCTAACTTGGAAACGTAGTGTCCTAAGTGTCCTTTCGATATTTGTGTTCATGAACGCATCCCGGCGGGCATCAATATGACAGGTAGGGCACAACTATATTGTATTCCTGCATTGTTTTGAGAATACAATAATATTTTCCATCCCCCCCGGCAGGCATCCGATCATGGTATCCTGAAATCAGGAGGCATGAAACATGATCGCGCGCATCTGGCATGGCTGGACAATCCCCTCGAACGCGGACAAATACGAAGCCCTTCTGAAAGAGGAGATTTTCGTAAATATTCAAAACCGCCGAAATCAGCGGCTTCAAGAACATCCGGCTGCTGCGCCGCAGTGTCGGAAAAGAAGTTGAATTCGTCACGGTCACGGTGTTTGATACCCTGGACGCTGTCCGCGAGTTCGCAGGGGAAGACTACGAAGCAGCCGTCGTACCGGCAAAGGCGCGGGCACTCCTTCCCCGTTTTGACGAACGGTCACAGCATTATGACGTCAAAGCGGAGAGGGCCGCAGAGGGCTGATCGGCTCATATTTGTCATGATCGACTACGTCTTCATAAAGTTCATCCACATCCTGATCGCGATCCTTGCCCTGGGAACGAGCGCGGGGCTCGGCATCGTGCTTGAATTCTACGGGGACCACCCTGTGCACGGCCCTTTCGTGCTCCGCGCCATTGAACGGCTTGTCTGGGTGTTCGTTCTTCCCGGGTACACCCTCATGCTTCTGACAGGCCTATGGATGGTCCATCTGACCTGGTTGCTCACGACGCCATGGATCGAGACAGCCATGGCCCTGTGGGCGCTCGGCCTTGTTCTGGTGGCAGCTTCCCAGGTCGTTCTTCACAAGCAAATAAAATTGTCAGATGCAGCCGGACCGGCTTCCGGCACCTACCAACGGATGTCGCTGCTCGGAAGGGCCCTCGGTGCGGGAGGGGGATTTGTCGTGATCGCGATCCTCTACCTCATGGTCTTCAAACCCTGGAGCTGACCGGGTTCTGCGGGCAGCCGTGCGAGACCGTCCTGCGCCAATACTTCTGCAGGGGCGCACGGCCGTTCGCCCCTGCGATGCCATGATCCGGTCGACTGAAATAATTCTGTGACTCAAATTACAATTTTAGGCGCTCCAGTCCTGTCGTTTCTCTCTTGCTTTCATAATCACGGCAGTCGTATTATGGGGAAAATGTGCCGGACCTGAAGAGGCCCGGCAACCGGGCTCGCGCTGTTCCGCAGTACTCATCCCGCCTGTTGTCCGCCGGAGAGAGCCCCTCAGCAAAATTATATTGCCGCAAGGAGTTCCCGCAATCATGAAGGTACCAAGAGGGATAGCTGCATGCCTGGTCTGTGTGATGATGGCCGCCACGGCGTCGGCAGGCGACAAGGCCGTGATGGTCGCCAGCGTTTCAAAGAACCTTCCTGTCGGGAAGAAATCGACCACCCTCCCGCCGAGCGTCACCGAGCAATACGAGTACTATGATGTCCAGGGAAGCTGCGAAAACGACCTGATTCGCGACCTGGGGAAGAAAGGCATTCCCTGGGACGACGGGAAAAGGTACGAGTCCGTCACCAGCTGGCACGTGAAGTGGCATTACGGATATTCGGCTGATTCGCAGGCCTGCAGCGCCGACGGGTTCCAGGTGAACGTGGACATTGTTTTTCGCTATCCCCGATGGCTGCGGACCGAGCATGCGCCTTTGACGCTTGCGGAAAAATGGAGCTCCTACATGGAGAACCTCATCGTCCATGAAAACGAGCACCGCGACATGGCTGTTGAGGCGGCAGAGGACCTCTCCCGCGTGATTTCGGAAATGCCCCCCGCGACTACCTGTTCTGATCTGGACCGGGCGGTAAGGGCGCTGTCCCACGAGCGCATGAAAAAGCTGAACGACGACGAACGGCATTACGACGAAGCAACGAACCACGGCGCTACGCAAGGGGCGATCTTCCGTTGATGGAGGCGCGTCGTCCTTATAGAAATGGCCGATGGGGCCGCTGAAGGCACAAAAAAAACAGGCTCAAGTTGAGCCTGTTCGTTCGAACGTTATCCTCGCACGCAATAGAGATTACCTCCTGCTTCTACCTCTTGTTCCTTACTCCATTTGTCTCTTGCCGGCCCGAGCCTCCATCCCTCGCTAGAAACTCGTAATCCCGTTGTTCAGCCACGGCTTGGGCGCCTCGATGCGCGATGCTCCCGCACACAGCCCTGTGGGCATCGTCCCCGGCAGAGCCAGTTCGAAATGGGTGATCCCGTTCATGAGCACCGGTTCAGCCGAAGGAATCACACCGCCCGCTCCGGCGCCGCGCACGCTGGCACAGTCAGTCTTCGCGAGATAGGAGTAGGTTATACCATTGTCCAGCGAGACTTCGGCCATTTCTGCATAGGCTACGCCAAAAGTAAGAGCAAGCACCAATACAAATACTACCAATAACGCTGCCTTCATAACTCATCGCCTCTTTTCTTGATGTAGTATATAATCCTAACTTTATACTATCACCGCACTGGTCATTGTCAAGGCGCCACAATATTGCACGTTTCGGATTCTAATACCGAGGTATTGAGGGGAAGAGAAGCAAGGACAGATGGTTTGCCTAAAGAGCAATGAGAAATCGATATCTCGCACAAAAGCGCAAAGACGCAAAGTTCAGTCAAAATTAGGAAAGTTGAAACTCGCATTTTTACTGCTTTGCTTTCTTTGCGACTTGGCGGCTTGGCGCGAGACAGGTTCGGCAGTTTAAAAGGTGTCATACCCTCAGCGCAAAAACGAAAGGTTCACTGCTCTTTCTTCCTCACCAGGAAATAAAGCTCGCCTTCCTGCCTGAGGTTTCCCGCGAAGAGCTCCGCCTCGCCGCCGCGGCCGCAGAACAGATCAACTCTGCCCGGCCCCTTGATCGCGCCGCCCGTGTCCTGGTTCACGACAAAGCGGGTGAAGGGGATCCACTCCTTGATCACGCCGTCCTCGATGAGCGGCTTCCGGGCCGCGATGAACCCCAGCGCGCCCTTGGGATAGAGCCTGCTGTCCGTGGCGATGGAGCGGCCCGCCGTGAGCGCCACGCCGATGTTGCCGAGCGACGGGCCTGTATCGAGGCGGAAAAAAACATAGCTCTGGTTCTGGTTAAGGACGTCGGAGAGTTTGTCCGGATGGTCGCGAAGATACTGGCGGATCGCCTGCATGGACATCCCCTCTTTGGCCATGGCGCCCGTATCGATCAGGTATTTGCCGATGCTTTTATAGGGCCGGCCGTTCTGGCCGTCGTAGAGCACGCTCATGATGTTGTCCTCGCCCAGGTCCACCTTGCCCGAGCCCTGCACCTGGAGCACGTAAATGTCCACGATGTCGCTGCACCAGAGGATCTCCAGCGACCTGCCGGCAAGGGCCTTCTTGCGGTCGATCTCTTCGCGCGTGAAATAGGGGACCACCTTCTTGCCGTCGAGCCTGCCGAAGAGCCTGTTCTTCGGCAGATCGTTGCCGAACTGCGAGAGGTCGACCTCGATGATGTCGTCGGGCCTGCGGTAGATCGGATAGCGGAAAATATCGTCTGCGGCGATGCGGCAGGACAGCGTGGGTTCGTAGTAGCCGGTGAACAGCACCCTGCCCTTCCCGTCCGATCCCACGGCGCGGTAGAAGGAGAACTCCCGCATGATGCGCGCGAGCTTCTGCTCCGGGGACAGGGAAGCGTTGTCAACGATCAGGAGAAAGTTCTGGAGCGTAACGGTCATATCGAGGGCCGTCACGCGGTCGGGGCCGAATACAAAGGTGGACTCGGGAGGAATCTTCTGATAATACTCCAGGCTCTGCCGCACCGATGCGGCAGTGTCCTTCAGGTCCATATCGTCGCGGATCGACATTCGGTGCGAAGCGATCCGTGTAAGGGCATCCTCGGGCCTTGTCACCTGCGGCATCGGCGGCTTCGCGCAGGCGGCCAGAAAGAAAAGGAGACAGCCCGACAATGCAGCTGCCTTCAACAAAAAACCGGAAAACCAGCGATCGATCATGAACTCTCTCCCTGTACGCCAACGAAGATTCGCCGTACTGTCCCGGCGACCTCTCCAGCGGACTTCGGAACAGTGAATTCCTGCAGTTTAACGCTTTTTACGTTTTAAGAAAAGGCTTTTTCGCTGGATGTTTGAAGAAGGAATAATCAGACGTGCAGGTCTTTCAGACGGCCCGGTGCAGGCAATCAGTATCCAAGTTCTCTTTGCGTTCACTTGCGGGTCCGCAGGAAATTGACCAGGTTCCATCGCTCCTGCGGGGTAAGTTTGTCCTGGAAGACCGGCATGCGGCCGAAACCGAAGGTAACGGCCTTGAAGATGGTCGAGTCGCTCAGGCCTTTCACCATGACGGGATCGAGGCCGGGCGGAGGCGGCACGAGTTTTTTGCCCACCGGGCCCCGCTCCACGGAGGTCTGGCCATGGCATATGAGGCAATTCGTCTCGAAGAGCGTCTTTCCCGCTGCCACTGATTCAGCGGTCGGAGGCACGGGATTCTTCAGCTCCGATGCCTGCGTAACCATCTCCCTGCCGGTAACAGGCACGGATCCAACAGGCGGGGACAGAACCGGTGCCTTGTACGGTTTATAGGACTGCTGGTCATCCATCCAGATTGCCGCCATGAGAAGAGGCACCGCAGCAAGAATGACAAGTTTTGGAATAAGATTCATTATTTTCTCCAACCTGAGAATCAAAAGCATTCACCGCCAGGGCGCAAAGAGCGCGAGGAAATCGTACCCTTATTTCTTTTTAGTCAGACGTTTTTCGCGTCCTTCGCGCCCTGGCGGTTCCAAGATTCGGTTCTGTCTAATGTTTGATCGCGAAAGCGCCTGAAGCTTCCATGATCTTCGCTGCTTTGGTCATCTTTTCCCGGGATTCAACGGTAACACAGATCCCGATGGCGCCGTCGCCGATTGCCGGATCGTAAACCTGTTCCTTCCGGGGCGGAAGCCTCATCTCGAAGAACATGCCGATGATCACGCCCATCATGGCGAAGAGCATGGTCAGCTCATACGTAATGATTCCCGTCGGAAACGGGGAGATGATCGGTTTGTCCCCGGTCTGTACGGGATACAGGTAAGACGTGCCCGCTGCCAGTGCAAAACCCGCGAAGGCGCCGACAATGCCGCCTCCGGCAGAGACCCAGCGGAACCACGTGCGCTGATCGGTCTTTACGATAACGCCGTTGGGATAAGGCGTAGACGTGAGCGACGTGAGCGTTTCCTCGGGAAAGCCCGCCTTGATCAACGCGTCCACGGCCCCGGTCGCGGTCTCGACATCTTTGAATGTTCCCACTGTTTCCATTTGCAACTCCTGTCAGCATAGGGCAGAGGGCACGGCGCATAGGGTTAAACCTTTTCCGCCATGCACCAGACTCTTGACTCTATGCTCCATGCCCTATGCCCTCTGCGCTTTACCGACTACTCTTCTGAAATCGAATGCACCTCCGCCCGGCCGATTTTGACATCCCTGTGCCGCACTCCGAGTTCCCGCACGTCCGATACCGCCACAATCGGGAAGAACTTCGTGAAAAGCGCATACAGCAGCACGAAGCCTGCAAGGGCAGCCGCATTGATGGAACTTTCAACCAGCGAGGGTGAATAGGAGTGCCAGATGAACGGCATATTCTTGTGCGAGAGCGACGGCACGATGATCAGGAACCGTTCGATGAACATGCAGACGTTGATCAGGAGCGTAACGAACAGCATGACCTTGATATTACGCCGCAGCTTCTTGAAGCAGAGAACCGTGATCGGCAGCAGCGAATTGCCGAAAAGCATCAGGATCAGGAGCGGCGTATACCTGCCCGCCATGAAGCTGAACGTCTCCCACTCGATCGGTTCATGAGCATACCAGGTGATATTCACATCGACGAAATAGGCGTAGGACCAGAGCAGGCAGATGACCAGCAGGATTTTCCCCATATTGTCGAAGTGGAGCGGCGTGAGATATTCCTCGAGGTGAAAGACCCGGCGAATGATGATCATGAGCGTGATGACCGCGGCAACGCCGGACGTGATCGCGCCGATCACGAAATAGGGCGGAAAGATCGTGCTGTGCCAGCCGGGAACCACGGTGACTGCAAAGTCCCAGGCAACGATGGAATGCACCGAGACCGCCACCGGGATGATCAAGGCCGCCATGAGCGTCGAGGCCTTCTGGTAGATGATCCACTCCCGTGCCGTTCCGCGCCATCCCATCGCAAGAATTGAATAGATCCTTTTCCTCCATCCTTCGGGCGTGCGGTCGCGGACGATTGCCAGATCGGGGATCATTCCCAGATAGAGGAAGAGACTGCTCCCGATGATGTAGGTCGTGATCGCCGTTATGTCCCAAAGCAGGGGCGATCGGAAATTCGGCCACAATCCGCGCTGGTTCGGATAGGGAAGAAAATAGTGCACGACCCAGTTGCGCCCCAGATGAATGAACGGAAACAGGGCCGCGATGCTGATCGTGAACACGGTCATCGCCTCGGCCGCGCGCAGGATCGGCCGGCGCCAGTTGGCCTGGGAAAGGCGCAGGATGGCGGAAACCATGGTTCCGGAATGGGACATGCCTACCCAGAACACGAAGCCCGTGATATAGAGCGCCCACATGACGGGACGGTTCTTGCCGGTCACGCTCATACCGGTCATCACCTGGTAGGCGAAAGCAAGCATGCCCCAGGCAATCACCACGCTGAGGCCGGCAATGAGCAAGTACCAGCGAAGGGTCGGGGGCCGCATCGAGGTGAGCAATTCATCGTTCACCTGTTTTGCGCTTTTGGCAGCGAGGGTATGCTCGTTGTTCTCAGACATACTTCTCCTTCGGGTTCAGGTTTCAAGTTTCAAGTTTCGAGTCTCAGGTTGTCGAGAACATGTAAATGTGTTTATGCGGTCACAAGCTGATGCGTAAACTTGTGTGATCCGCATTCTCGCATTCGCCTTTCATTCCGCACTCCAGAATTCCGCATTCCGCATTTGAATTATTCCGCATTTCCTATACATGTTCCCTTCCCCCTCCCTTGAGATAGGTGATCGAGGGATGCGCACCCAGGTGCTCCAGGAGCCGGAAGCCCCGCGGGCTGCGGCTGAGCCTCGCAACACGGCTTTCCGGGTCCGCCATGTTGCCGAACACCAGTGCCTCGGATGGGCAGGTCTGCGCACACGCAGGCTGCACCTCGCCGTCTTTGATCAGGCGGCCTTCGGCTTTTGCATCTTCCTTGACTCTCCGGATGCGCTGGATGCAGAACGAACATTTTTCCATAACCCCGCGCGAGCGCACCGTAATATCAGGCGAGAGTTGATAGTTGAGAGGATGGGGCCATGAATGCTCGTGATCGTAAAAATTGAACACGCGCACGGCATAGGGACAGTTATTCCCGCAGTAGCGTGTGCCCACGCAGCGGTTGTAGACCTGGCCGTTCAGTCCGTCGGGGTTGTGATAGCTGGCATAGACCGGGCAGACGGGCTCGCAGGGCGCGTCGTGGCAGTGCTGACAGAGCACAGGAAGAAACTTCACGCGTACGTCGGGGTATTCGCCCACCCAGAAACGCTCGATCCTGAGCCAGTGCATGTCGCGGCCTTCGGCGATCTCCTTCTTCCCGCAGATGGCCACGTTGTTCTCGGCCTGGCAGGCCACCACGCAGGCCCCGCATCCGGTGCAGCGGTCGAGGTCCACGACCATTCCCCATTTATAGGGACTCGTGATTTTTTCCATGATCGGAAATCCTCATTCTCTGAAAGCAGTCTCGCGCAAAGTCGCAAAGACGCCAAGAGAATCTCAAAATTTGATCTCGTTTAAAAAAAGACTTTCTTTGCGCCTTTGCGTCTTGGCGCGAAACTCTTGCTTTGAAAGTGGAATCCTCCTGACTCCTGACTCCTGACTCCTGACTATATCTCTATCAGCTCGCTCCGGAAGCTCCCCTGCGGATTTCCGTAAACCACCAGCTCGCCCTTGTCCGAGATCTTCTTGATCCGCACCCGCGTGGCATTCCAGGCAGGTTGAGCATCCTTATTATCAACCAACGCTAAAATATGGAGGGGATTCACCCCTCTTCCCTTTGCATAGCGTCCATTGTCGAGATGTCCCTGCCCCATGGGCATGGCAGCCATGTCCGGCCTGATGCCGGGATAGATCACCGCGGGAACGCGAAGGGACCCCTGCGGAGAGCTCACCTCGACCAGGTCTCCGAAATTGATGCCGAGCTCCTGCGCGGTTTTCGGATTAAGCTCGACCCAGCTGTCCCAGACCGCCGTGGTCATGGGATCAGGCAGCTGCTGCAGCCAGGGGAGCGATGCGCCGCGGCCGTCATAAAAAGCCGTTGAGGGATAGACCTGAAGATGGAGCGGGAACTCCTTCTCATTGCCTGCGAAGTCGGGCTTGGCAGGATTGGGGATCCCCGCGCCTGCCTGCCAGCGGAATGCCTTGCCCTGGCCCTGGTTCGTTTTGAAGAGCCCGCCCTGCTTAAGGAACTCGACCCATGTCGCCTCGAAATCCTTTCCGCCGCCGCTCACCCGCTTTTTCATCCCCGTCTTCAGCATATCGAGATATGTCTCGAAGGGGAATGCAGCCTTCATCGCCCCGCCTAATTCATGGGCCGCGGTCATCAGAACCTCGGCGGACTGCCGCGTATCGAAAACAGGATTTACCACCGGCTGCATCAGTCCGACCACGCTGTCCCGCGTGCCGGCAAGCGGAATGACATCACCCCAGCTCTCGAGTCCTGCGTGGTCCGGCAGGATCAGGTCGGCCTGCAGGGCCGTATCGTCCATGAACGAGGACAAGCTCACGATGAACGGGACCTTCGAGAGGGCCTCCTGGAATTTTGTTGCCTGGGGAACGGTGTGCACAGGATCGCCGAGGATCATGGCGAGCTGGATGCTGCTGCCCGCCATTTTTTTGATGAGAGAGTTGAGCTCGTTAAAGGAATTTGCCGGCCCCTCCGGGGACCCGTTGTCCGGGTAGATCCCGCCGATACGGTTCAGATTCCCCGCGAGCACGTTCAGGAGGTTGATTGCGCGGACCGTTTCCTGGCCGTTGCTCTGGAAGGCAACAGCCTCGCCTGCCATGGCGAGCGAAGGTCTGGTTGCCGTGAACTCGCGGGCGACTTCGGCAATGGCCTTTTCGGTCAGCCCCGTCTCATCCGCGACACGGGTTAGGTCGTAAGCCTTGAGCCCCTGCAGCAGCGTTTCTTTACGGAGCCCGTTCGCTGCAAGGGAAGCCTGGTCATGAAGGGATTCTGCGAGAATCAGGCGCGCAATGCCGAGGGCCAGCACCCCTTCGCTTCCCGGTCGGGCAGGCATCCAGCGGTCTGCCGAGGCAGCAGTCAGCGACATGCGGCCGCCCACATAGGTGAAGTGGCCCCGCACCGTGTCCCTGGCCTGGCGCATCCTGCCGAAGGCATAGCCGTACTGGACCGGAGAAAGATGACTTTCCACGAAATCAGCGCCGAAGCTGAGCAGATACCGGGTCTCGCTCATATCATAGAAGGGCAGGCTTGCCTGGCCGAAGCTTTTGCGATTTGCGGCGCGGAGCCAGTCCGGGACGAGCAATTCGTAGGACACGTGGTTCGGCGAACCGTAAGAGCGCGTGAAGCGGGTCACGAGTTCCGCCATGGTGCCGCTCAGCTGCGGGGTAACGAGGGCAAGACCGGCGGTCATCTTCGATTGCTGCAGGTTCTTGAGCTTCTCCACCAGCAGCGTGAGCGCCTCTTCCCAGGTGATCTTCGTAAACGCCCCTGAACCGCGCGCACCGGTTCGCTTCATGGGCTGCGGCACCCGATCGGGATGATAGAGCTCCTGAAGAGCAGCCTGACCCCGCGCGCAGAGTTTTCCCCTGTTCACGGGATGGAGAGGATTGCCTTCGATCTTTTTTGCCCGGCCCTCCGACACCCGGACAAGGATGCCGCATCCGGCAGGGCAGGACCGGCAGGTGCTGGCATAATAATTCGCGATGCCGGGAGTCACTCCCTCGTCGGGCGGAATGAGATAGGGAATGATCTTCTCATTCGCCGATTTGCAGCCCGAAAGCGCGGCCGCAGCAGCCGTCATTCCGCTTAATTGGAGAAAGGTCCTGCGATCCATTCAAGCTCCCTTTTTGAACATTGCACCTGAAAAAAAAATCGCCGCTGCAGAGCAGACGATGACGTCGCTCATTACAAACCATTAACTTTCTCTCGTGTCTCCGACGCCTCCCGCGGTTCGAATTCGGCCTTGCATTCATTTATGGCACGTCCAGCAATCGATGCTCGCCTTGTGCTGCTTGTGGCAGTCGAGGCACCAGCCCATTTCCAGCTTCTGCTTCCGCGTGACGCGCGCCATGTGCGCCACGTCGCCGTGGCACTCGGTGCAGGCGCGACCCGCGCGAATATGCATCATGTGCGGGAAATAGACGAAGTCCGGCACCCAGTAGACCCTGACCCAGGGGATGGGCTGCTTGTTGTCCCAGTAAGTCATGAGCTTCTTGATCTCCGGGGCGTTCTGGGCGATGAACAGGTGACAGGCCCGGCAGTCCGCCACTGCGGGGATGCCGGCAACCGCTGATCTCGGCGCGGAGCGATGACAGAAAAGACAGGGTATGCTGTTGTCGCCTGCGTGGATTTTGTGGCTGAAGGCGATCGGTTGTACGGGAGAACGATCGAGAAGGTCCAGCGGCAGAACGTACATGAATGCCAGCACAACGGCCAGCACGATTGCCGCGGCGATCAGGCCGCCGATGAGCCATGATAATTTCAACGATATAACCTTTCTCTCTCGCCCGCTCGGTAGCGAGTGAATAAAAAGTCCTCGTAACGTACGTTATATTTTTAAGTTTACCCGAGATATGCGGCGAGTCAAGCGGAGGGCGTAAAAAATTATTATTTACATCGGGGGGGTATCTCAGAGGGAACCACCTGTAAAATGCTTATGGCGTGAGAGCGGTCCTGCCTGCAGGAAACGTGAACAAGCAGCGATGAAAGACACTTGTGGTTACAGTCAAAAAATCAAATAACCAGCGCTTCGCGGTCTCCGTTCAGGTATCGCCGGGCAAGCTGGAGAAGCTTGAGGTAGTAGTTGTCCAGGCAAGGAACGAAATCATCGGCGGTCACGAGCGTTTCTTCCCGCGACCCGTCGGCTCTGTGCAGTATCAGTTTCAGCTTCTGCACTTTGCCGGAGAAGAGGGCAATCCCCTCCTCCAGGCCGATTTCGACGACGCCCTCGAGCTCTTCCTTCTGAAGGAGCAGCTCTTCGGGCGCAATGTCGCGGCACAGGAGAAAGACGTCCTGGAACTCGTATTCCCTGACGTCCTGGGTAAAGCAGTACACGAAGACACGGCGGCCGAGGGGGATAAGGTCGGCATACGGCACTTCTATCCCGAGTTCCTCTTTGATCTCGCGGGGTCCCGCGTCCCGTGCGTCCTCGCCGCTCGCGTAATGCCCGCCCACGCTCACATCGAACCTGCGGGGAGCGATCTTTTTGACTGCCGACCGTTTCTGAAAGAGCGCATACTTCCTGCCCCCGCGTTCGCCCACGAGAAGGCAGTGAAACGCGCCGTGCCACGCGCCAATCCGGTGGGCTTCGTCCCGCGCGATGGTCTCCCCGGTCTTTATGCCCCGGCAATCCAGGATATCGAACGTCTCCGTAGCCCCTCCCCTGCGGCGAAATCGCCGCGCGCAACGAGTTAATTATAATTGAAACCCTTCTGCTTTGCAATCAGGCCGCCAAATCAGACTGGCAACCATCCGCTGATTTCTGTATAATCTCAGCAGGGTAGATTGAGGATTCGTCGCCGCTACTATTATATGATTGCCTCGTAAAAAGTCGTCATTCCCGCTTGTCGGGAATCATGATGCCGCATAACGCGATGATATGATACGATTCCGGACAAGCCGGAATGACCGTACTTTGGTGTTTTTGACTTTTTACGAATACATCATATATACAGTGAAATCGTAAAGAAGTATTTTCACACGAAGACACAAAGCCGCGAAGAAAGGCCGCATGAAACACTCATGCTTTTCTTTGTGAATTCATCATATATATAGAAGCCAAATTAAACCATCTGAACAGCATTCTCTGCGTCTCCGCGACTCGGCGGTGACACGGCTTTTAAGACAGGGCGAACCTTCTCCAAACATCGCAGGACGGCGGCTTATGGTCCATGGACAATGAGCATAACAGCATTCTTCAGCTCCCTCGCGGGCATGTACGTCGTTCAGTCCTTCTCCCATTCGCTCGTTGCATCGGTCATCATGGACCAGGCCCTGCGTGCATGGAAGATCGAAAACCCCGCGGTGCGCCAGCGATTCAGGCTCGTGGTCGTGCTCTTTCCCGTTTTTTCTTTTCCCCTCTATCAACTCATCAACCCCGACCGGGGATCCGTGATCTTCCGGCTGTCCGCTCTCTTCGACGCCTCGCGGTGGCTTAATATGGAAGTCTGGGGGTTTCCCCCGCTGGGGATGTTGTTCCTGGCCATCCTGGGGATCACCTCGCTCATATTTCTGCTCCAGGAAATGATCCCTGTTGTCAGGCACTCCCTGGAGTCGCGTGTTGCCGAGCATGAGGGGGAACTGTGCGGACCTGATCCGTTCCTGGCTAAAATGTCCCGGGCCCTCTCGATCGATCCGCCCGACATTCTTCTCGTGGAGGACGACGAGCTTATCATCTTTTCATCGACCGGAAAGAACCCCGCAATCTACATATCCACCGGCCTTGCCGAAGCTCTCACGCCCGAGGAGATGGAAGCGGCCTTTGCCCACGAGCTGGGGCACATCGCCCGCAGCAGGCGGCCGGTGATCCTTGCCGTTTTTCTCTCAGAATGCTCCTGTTCTTCAATCCCGTGGCGCTGATCGAGTTCAGGAGGGTCGTCCGGAACGAGGAGAAGATCTGCGACGATATTGCCGTTTCCCTGTCCCAGCGTCCGGAGTCGCTGGCGAATGCGCTGAAAAAGTTCCTTGTCGAGCGGAAGGAGCCGGAGCCAGAACCGGAGCATAAGCCTTTGTTCGCGCCGGTGCGCCTCGAGGAGTACAGCTACAACATCCAGCTCGACAACAGGATAGCAAGGCTTGAACAGGGCAGGGCAAACAAGCGCCAGTCAAGCTGGATTCCCTTTATTCTTGCCTTGCTGGTCATTGCGGGCATCAACTACTACGTCGTATGATCGGGGAGTGACTGTCATGAAATCCGGTATCAAGGGTCTGCTCTATTTCATCCTGGCCGCGGCTGCCGTGGTCCTGTCCCTGAAGACTTCCTCGGATGGGTGCCCACGCTGCTCCAGAAGGACATGATGAGCAGGTACAACAGCGTCGAAGAGGTGACGGCAAAGCTGAACCTCCGGGACCTGCGCGTACCATCCTACTTCCCGCAGAGCATCTCGTGGCCGCCCACGGAGATCCTGGCCCAGGCAAAGCCCTATCACGCCGTGATCATGATCTTCAACGCAGCCGGCACTCGCGACGTCGCGCTCGTCATCTCCCAGGCAGGGTCCGATGCTTTTACTCCCCCCTCGCTCATTCCGATTGCGCAGACCACGAGAACGGTCGCCTACGCTATAAAGGGCAGAGCCGCCCTTCTCGAAGTCGGAGTCTGCCGGGACAAGACGCCTTGCAGCAGGATCTCCTGGACCGAAGGCGGCAGCAGGATCGTTCTTGCCATGAAAGCCCCTCCCTTCGAACTGGTAAACATCGCCGAAAGCATGATGCGGTGAATCTTCAAGAAGCCGTGTTGCTGATAGCTTCTTTTTTAAGAGTGCAATTATTTTCGCAGTTGCGTGAAGTATTTTCAGCAGGTAGGTTGGGCTGAAGGGTTTGACTGAAGCCCAACGCATCAAGAATCACGATGTTGGACTGCGAAGTGTAGCCCAACCTACGCGATTGGAAGTACAAAGAGGAGAGCACGATGAGCAACGAACAGGTGGCACCCGAGACGAAAGGTGTTACGGTGAAGTTACTTGCAGCGGTTGACCTTGGTCCTGAGATCGAGGGCATGGCAGGGCGCCAACTTCGAATGCGTATGGTGACCATCGAGCCAGGAGGCGTCTTCGGCCCGATTCACGACCATAAAGACAGACCAGGCACCGTCTATATACTGCAAGGAACGATCACTGACCATCGAAAGGGAGTCGCTACGGACTATGGACCGGGAGTGGGCTGGCCCGAGGATAGAAACACCACACACTGGCTTGAAAACAGAGGAACGGTTTCGGCGGTGGAGATCTCGGTCGATATAGTCAGGCAAGAGTAAGCTCAAGCCCGACATCTAATCTAAGACGGTCGGGCGTACACACGTGGCTCAACCGGACGCCCTCAGTGGTAGGTTGGGCTGAACGCTTTGACTGAAGCCCAACGCATCAAGAATCAAGATGTTGGGCTGCGAAGCGTAGCCCAACCTACGCAACTGCATTTGCTTCTTTCCAACGGAGCAAATGTGAACGCTCTCGACAAATGGAGACAGATACCTTTAATGCTCTTGCTTACTTCAGAGAATAATGTATCAGTTGAAATATTGCTACCTGCTTTGAAAGTAAATTATCAAGTTGTTCAGACCGCGCGTTCCAGCGCGGGATTAAACTCCGTGTTAGCCAACAGGCCGGCTAGAACGAAACGAAACCCGACAAATCAAAAGCCGTTCGTAGAAAAAAGAGATCCTCTCTCAATCCTCTGGATTTGTTCTCGGTCCACAAGCATCCTATCCTTTTTGAGCCGCGTTCCTCCCGTAACTGATTGAAAAACCGACACTGTGCCTTCCCCGTTTTGCTCATTGCTGCAACTTTCCGAAGCGATTCCCTGCTCTCTTCTCAATAAATATACGAATTTTACGACATAATCCCCCCCTGCCTAGGAACTTCTACCAATATACAAAGAATCCGATCCCTGATATATACAAGGTAAAGTAAATCAAATCTACGGAAAGGAGGAACACACAATGCTTACTTACAAGGGAGGACACACAGTTGAAAAGGGAACGTACTGGGATTTAGCTAGCGGCAGAAGGGTCGACGTATTCAGTGAAGCGGTGCTCGCGGGAGGCGGGAACGCAACCTACGTAAGGATGTCGCCGGGCGCGATGCTGCTGTCGGGCCCCGTCATCGGGCTTCTCTACGCGGTGATGATGCCGTTCATCGGCATAGCAACCGTAACGGTCCTCACCGGACGCGCACTTCTCGGCGGCATGTACAACCTGGCTGCCAAGAGCGTGTCATTCGGCTGGCGACCGCGCAATGCCTATCTGTCGGGCAAGAAGAAAAAGGGCGGCACCAAGTAGCACTCCGGCGATCCGCAGGACGAACGGAGAAACCGACAACGAAAGGAGATACGGTTCATGTATACACTGGTAGACTTCATCACTCACATCAAGGGAATCGAGTACATCCTGTCCATCTCCGCCATAGGCGGGTTCCTCCTCTTCTGGGAGATCCTGAAGCCTGCGCCGTTCAAGACCGTGGTCGCGGCGGGCAAAGAGGACCTGGAACACCTCCAGCAGAGAGGCCTCGGGGACATCATGAGGACCGTCGGCAAGATCGCCGCTGCTCCGTTCATCGGCCTGGCTTACCTTGCCATGCTGCCTGTGGGCTTTGCAGCGGCGCTCGGGATCGGCGGGATCAACTTGGCGATGAAGGGCCTGGGCACCATGTTCGGAACGTCCATGACTTTCGACTGGAGGCCGATGGAAGCCTACTTTACCGGAAAAAAGAAAAAGGACGACCGTAACGAGGGTAGATAGAATATTGTGCAACTTATTTAACATTTTAGTTCTAAGACAATATACCTATCTAATTAGGAACAAGTGACAATAGTCGTATGGACTGGACAATGATATTGTATACTTCAGAAAGGGCGAATCAGCCAAACGTCGGACTAAGGAGGTGACACACTATGCTTACCACACGAGGCGGACATAGGGTAGGCAAGGGAACGTACTGGGACCTGCGCAAAGGACACAGGATCGATTTTGCCGATGAGGGCATACTCCCAGGCGATGAGACGGCAACCTATTGGAAGATGTCAACAGGTGTCATGTTGCTGGCAGGTCCGGTAATCGGGCTCCTTTATGCGATCCTGATGCCCTTCATCGGCATCGCAACGGTCGCGGGCGTGGCCGGACGCAAAGTCCTCGGCGGCATGTACAACCTGGTTGCGAAGAGCATCTCCTTCGGTTGGCAGCCCCGAAGCGCCTATCTGTCGGGAAAGAAGAAAAAGAAAGAGGAGAAGAAGTGACGGCGTGCGCGGTGAATCACGCATCGGGGCCGTAACGTCGCAGAGGGCCGCGCACTGAGAACACAAACATTCTAATGTAACGAGAGGAGGCAATGCCATGTTTACACTTGTTGATTTCATTACCCACGTAAAGGGAATCGAGTACATCATGTCGCTTCTTGCCATTGCCGGGTTCCTGATTTTCTGGGAAGTCCTGAAACCCAAGCCGTTCAAGACCGTTGTGGAAACCGGCAAGGACGATCTCGGCTATATCGAGCAGACCGGCGGATTCAAGGGAATCATGAAGGCCGTCGGCAAGATCGCAACCGCCCCCTTTATCGGGCTGGCCTACATCGTCATGCTGCCGATCGGGTTCTTTGCGGCCGTGGCCATCGGTCTGGTCAATCTGGCGGTGAAGAGCTTCGCGGGCTTCGCAGGCAAGAGCGCGACCTTTGAATGGAGGCCCATGGAGGCCTATTTCTCAGGAAAAAAGAAGGAAAAATCAGAAGCCAAAGCCAGGCAAGAAGGAACAAAGTAGTCGCCATACCAATACCGCGTTTACGGAGGGGAACAATGAAAACGAAAGCAAGTATTGTCCTGGTGTTGGGTCTGAGCATCATCTTCGCAGCGTACCTCGGCGCCGAGGAGAGTCAGTCCTCCTCGAGCGCCCGGCTTCCGGGCGTTCGCACGCTGGGGACCATTTCGGATCAGTATACCGCGGTGACCTTCGATCATGCCAAACACGTTTCGATCGCGGGCAAATGCGGGTCATGTCATCATCACGGGGACGGCAATACCTCATCCTGCAAGGAATGCCACAGCCTGAGCCCCGCGGCCTTCAAGAATTCCGTTGCGCATAATTTCATGCCCTGCTCCAACTGTCATGCCACCCTGGATCCTGATAATCCCGCCATGCCGGGGCTGAAAGTCGCGTACCACAAAAAATGCTTCGAGTGCCACCGGGGAATGGGGGACATCGGTTTGGATCCAAAGGGCTGCACCGAACTCTGTCACGCCAGGAAGGCCAAGACAGCGGCCCGTTAGTTCCGCAGTTGATTCTCGGAAGAATGAACACACTGCTTAAAGAGGAGGATTCTTATGGCCAGAGAACCAATAAATCCGAATGACGCACCTGCGGATGAAAAACCGGAAGAAAAGAAAGAAGCCGTCCCGGGCATGAACAGGCGGATCTTCCTGGGCACGGTCGGCGCGATCGGCGGGACCATGCTGCTGGGGAAAGCCGGAAAGGCCCTCGCCTCGACGGAGTTCGAGGGATATCCCAACAGCTTCGGCGTACTGACCGACCTGACCGCCTGCGTGGGCTGCCGTTCCTGTGAAAAGGCGTGCAATGCGGAAAACAAGCTGCCCGAACCGGATAAGCCCTTTGACGAAAGCTCGGTTTTCGAACAAGATCGGATGCCGACTGAGAAGGCGTACACCGTGGTGAACCGCTATGAAAATCCCAAGGACAAAGGGACGCCGATCTACCGGAAGATCCAGTGCAACCACTGCAAGGAGCCGGCCTGCCTGACGTCCTGCCCGATCCATGCATACTCCAAGACGCCGGAGGGCGCAGTCAACTACAATCCGGACCTGTGTTTCGGCTGCCGGTACTGCATGACGGCCTGCCCCTTCTACATTCCGGCCTATGACTACTGGAGCGCACTGGAGCCGCGGGTCCGGAAATGCACCATGTGCCTGCCGCGGCTCAAGGAAGGCAAGCCCACGGCCTGCGCAGAAGCCTGTCCCACAGGCGCACTAACGTTCGGGAAGCGTGAGGACCTGCTTCAGCTTGCCCGGAAAAAGATTGCAGCCAACCCCGGTAAGTACATCAACCACATTTACGGGGAAAAGGAAGTCGGTGGAACGAACTGGCTGTACATATCGGGCGTTCCCTTCGATCAGGTCGGACTTCCCACGAACCTTCCCAACAAGCCGTTGATCGAGGAAACAAAAGGGTTCCTCGGCGCGGTTCCCATCGTGCTCACCGCATGGCCGGCCCTGTTCGGCACGATCTACGCGGCCCTGCGCCATCGGGAAAACCTGGAAGATGAGACGAAGGAAAAAGAACATAAGGAGGAGGGGAAAAATGGGTAACGGCATCGCAGTAAAACCTGCGGGACAGACACCGGGGGAATTCCGCTCCTGGTTCATGGACAAGCTGCTGATGGGCATGAGCTGGCCCGATTACATCAGAAGTCTCATCACGCCCTTCAATATAATAGCCGCGATCATCTTGAGCATCGGGCTGCCGCTGCTGGTGCTCCGGTTCTATTACGGCCTCTATTACGTCACTCATGCATCGAATGCCTATCCCTGGGGCCTGTACCTGGGCTGGGGGCTTTTCGGCGGTGTTCCGCTTTCCGCCACGGGGTTCATCATGGCGACGGCATACTACATCTTCGGCTTCAAGAAATACCATCCTCTGCTGCGGCTCGGCGTTTTGACCGGATTCCTGGGATATCTCTTCGCGGTCATCTATCTGCTCGTGGACCTCGGCCGGCCCTGGAGGATACTACTATCCCATGATGATCGGGTTCGGCACCCAGTCGGTGCTCTTCCTGGTGGCATGGCATGTGGCCACGTACCTGACGGTCCAGCTTGTTGAGTTCAGCCCCGCCATCCTGGAATGGCTCAAGTCACAGCGTGTGCGCCGGTGGGCCGTGCTGGTAACGATCGGCATGACCATCGCCGGCATCATCCTGTCGACGCTCCACCAGTCGGCGCTCGGGGCGATGTATCTGCTCACGCCGGGGAAACTGCACCCCCTGTGGTATAGCTCCTATATCCCCGTGCTCTTCCTCAGCTCCAGCATCTATGCGGCGCTTGCCATGGTCATCTTCGTCAGCACGCTTGCCGCGCGCTTCCTGAAGGAGCGGTGCGACCAGGAGTTCCTCGAAAGTCTTCCGGGCCTGACACTCGGCCTGGGTCAGGGTGCGGCCGTCGGCATGTATGTCTATCTCGTGTTCAAGCTCATCAGCATTGCCCATGACAACAACTGGCACTACCTGACCACGCCCTATGGATACTGGTACCTGGTCGAGGTGCTGGGCTTCGTCATCGCCCCTGCGCTCGTGATGACCTATGGGGTCAAGAAGCTGAGCGTCGGCGCCGTGCGCTTCGGCGCGATCTGGGCCGTTGTCGGGATCATCGTGAACAGGATCAATGTCTCGATCATATCGCTGAACTGGGAGCTTCCGAACCATCTCCACCACATCATTCCGCCGTGGAAAGAAACGGCTGTTGTTCTGGCGATCGCGACGATCCATATCCTGATCTTCCGGTGGATCCTGAACCGCATGCCCGTGCTTCATGCTCACCCGGATTATAAGGAAACGCATTAGCTGTTGAGATTGAACAGGTGGATCCGGCGGCCCGGAGAAAACGTCCTAACAGGCAGACCGCGAAAGTCGGCGCTGTTGCGATGAAATCTCCGGGCTTCCGGCATCCCGCCCGGCGCGGGACGGTTGCGAAGTTCCGAGCACGACACAGGGGGAACCGATGGGAAAAGGACGCTCCACACTCATTGCTGGACTGCTCTTTCTGTCCCTCTTCACGGTGACGGCCGGCCCTGGAAACGCCGAGAACGGAGACCTGACCGATGAGTCGAAGGTCTGCCTGTCCTGCCACGGCCTGCACGGCGTCATGGTCACCTTCCAGAACAACGAGTTCGTGGAAGCCCACGTTGACATCGAAAAATTCCGCAATTCCGTTCACCGAAAGTTCTCCTGTTCACGCTGCCATCCCGATTTTTCAGCGGTGAAGCACCCCAAGAGATCGTTCCGCAGCAAATTGCAATATCAGACAAAGGCGGCCTTTGTGTGCCGTCACTGCCATCCGGACAGCAGCATCAGGAAAACAAGCGTCCATGCGACGCTGCTCAGGGAAGAGCAATCCGGCACGCCGACGATCTGCACGAACTGCCACGGTTCTCATGCCGTCATGCCCCTCAAAAAGTCGGGCAGATACGCCAACGAAGAGGAATACTGCATGAGGTGCCACGGGAACCGGATCTCGCTGCACTTCCGGAACGGCGACGCGCTCTCCGGCACGGTGAACGTATCGTCGCTCCAGGCATCGGTGCACGATAAGCTGTCCTGCTCCGATTGTCACTACGGCTTTTCCTCCGAAGAGCACCCGAAAAGGAATTTCGCTACGCGGCGCGATTATACGCTGGCTTCGTCGGAGAACTGCAGGCGATGCCACTTCGACAAGTACACCAAGACGATGGAAAGCATCCACTATACCATGCTCAGCCAGGGGAACCTGAAGGCCCCGGTATGCATCGACTGCCACGGTTCGCACGGGATTTCCCACATCAGCAAGGAACGGGCGCTGATCGCCAAAAGGTGCCAGCGGTGTCACGCGGAGATCTACGACACCTACGCAAAAAGCGTTCACGGCAACGCTCTGTTCAATGAAAACAACCAGGATGTGCCGGTGTGCGCCGACTGCCATACGGCCCATTCCATGCAGGACCCGCGAACGCTGGACTACCGTGAACGGGTCCCCGACATGTGCAGCAACTGCCACGCCAACGAGTCCATCGTGGGCAAATACGGACTTTCCGTATCGGTCGTGGACAGTTATTTGTCGGACTTTCACGGCATAACGCTCAAATTCTACAAGCTTCAGAAAGGGACGCTCAACAAGCCGGCAAAACCCATTGCCGTCTGCACGGACTGCCACGGCACCCATAACATCACCAGCACCGTCGGTCCCGAGGCGACGGTCGTGAAGGCCAACCTGGTGAAGAATTGCCAGCGGTGCCACGCCGAGGCCCCGAAGAACTTCCCTGATTCCTGGCTGTCCCATTACAAGCCGAGCCTGACCCACGCCCCGCTTGTCTTTTTCGTCAACCTGATCTACAAGGTCTTCATTCCCGTGCTGGCGATCGGGCTGGTGCTGCAGATCCTGCTTCACATTTGGCGCTATGTGGTGAACCGGTAATCCGAAGGGGGCTATGATGGAACAAAACACCGTTCTTGCGGAACAGCGAATGAGAAGGTTTTCCACCGCCCGTGTCGTCGAGCACTGGACGCACGTGCTCGTCTTCAGCCTTCTCCTCTGTACCGGTCTCTCCCAAAAATTCTATGCACTCGACGTTTCGCAGTGGTTCATCCTTCACGTGGGAGGGATCGACAGCGTGCGGCTGATCCACCGGTTCATGGGGCTGATCTTTTCCCTCGGCGTCATCGCCCATCTGGCTGTCGCTGTCTTCGGAATCGTTTACCGGCGGTGGCAGCCTTCCATGGTGATCACAAAAAAGGACTTCACCGACGTCGTGCACAACATACGGTATTATCTCGGCCTGGAAAAACTTCCCACGAGCGGCGGCAGATATACGTACAAACAAAAATTCGAATACTGGGGGATCCTTACCGGCGTCCTGCTGATGATCGCTACCGGCGCAGTTCTGTGGTTTCCGGCAACGGTGACCTCGTTTCTTCCCGGTGAAGTCATCCCTGCCGCCAAGGTGCTCCATACCAACGAGGCCCTCGTTGTTTTCCTGATCATTTCCATCTGGCACATCTACAACGCCATCTTCAGCCCCGACGTCTTCCCCCTCGATACGACCATCTTCACGGGATACATCTCGCGGGAACGGATGCTGAGCGAGCACTCCGACGAGATCGAGGACCTGCAGCAAATGCAGGCTGACCTGCAGGCGCCTCCCGGGATATCGCCTCCCCGGCTCGTGAGCAGGCCGTCGAAACAGGGCGCAGTCATATCGCCCTTTGTCTTTCTTTTTTGCCCCCATTGGGCTATAATCCGTTCATGAGCAAGTTAACGGGGAGCTTGCAAAAACGCATCACCCTCTTTATCCTCATAGGGATTTCGGTCATACTGCTGAGCCTGGGGATCGCAAGCCATTACCTCATCCAAAAGAACATCGACGACCTGCTTAACAAGAAACTCGCCCTTTCCCGCCTGACCAGGAACAATGTAGACAACATTATCAGGGACAACATCAGCAGGCTCTACGACATCTCAATCTCCGGCGTCGTAGACCTTGAGGACGGCGATTTCGGCCCGGAAAGGGAAGCCGTAAAAACGGCGTACCGGTATTCCATCTTCACCGACGGAATTTTTCTTCTCGACAACGGCGGGAATATGCTGTTGAACTACCCCGAGCGGATGAGGGAGTCCTCCCTGAACATCCTCAGCATCGCGCCTGTCAGCAGGATGCTGGCGCTCGGCAAGCCGGTGGTCTCGAATATCTACACGCTTGAGCCCTCGCAGAAAAAAGTCCTCTTTGTTCTCGTGCCGCTCAAGGACAAGAACAGCCGCACCGTGGGCGTTGCCGGCGGCCTGATCGACCCTACCAGCCCGCTCCTGCTGCAGAAGCTGGGGCTGATCGACATCGGAAAGAACGAGTTCATCGACATCGTCGATTCGAACGGCGTGGTCGTCGCATCGTCCAATCCGTCGAGGATGTTCACCCAGTGCGACCGGAACAGCTTTTTCACCACCATCATCAACGAGCGGAAGGAGCGGGTGACGACCTGTCATGTCTGCCATGAAGCCGGGACGCGGAAGGAAAAGCAGTCGACGGTCCTCGCATTCGTCCCGCTCGAAACGGCCCCCTGGGGCATATCCATCCAGGAGCTGAAGGAGGACGTGTTCGCGCCCGCAGCGAACCTCAAGCGGCTCTTCATCATCCTCGGCCTGATTTTTATCGGCACGGCCCTGATCCTCACCATCGGGATCAGTCGCAGCATCGTCGATCCGCTCAAGGAACTCATCCGCGGCGCCGACCGTATCTCCCAGGGGGACCTCTCGGAGCCCATTGCACCGCAGGGGAGCGATGAGATCGGCATTCTGAGCCGGAGCTTCGAGACCATGCGCGGCAAGCTCGGCGAGTCCATGGATCGGATCCGGCAGCATACCCAGGAACTGGAAACCAGGGTCCAGGAGCGCACCCGGCAGATCAACGAAAGTCAGCGGCGCGCGGAGCGGCTGCTGAAGAAGCTCATCTCGTCGCAGGAAGAAGAACGGAACCGGATCGCGCGCGAGTTGCACGACGATACGCTCCAGGAGATGACGGCTGCGCTCATGAGGATCGACATCTGCCGTATCCACCCCACTCAGATCACCATGGAAAAGATCGACACCATCCGGGGGATCATCATGAAAGCCTATGACGGCCTGATCGCCATCATGCAGAATCTGAGACCGTCGCTGCTCGATGACCTGGGCCTTATCGCGGCGGTCCAGTCACTCATGAACATCCACCTGGGGGAACGGGGCATACAGTACTTCATCAACACGACGGGAGTGAAAGAAAAACGCTTTCGGCCGGAAGTGGAGATCGTCCTGTTCAGGATCGTACAGGAGGCCGTGATGAACATTGCGAGACATGCGCAGGCTGAAAACGTTTTCGTTCTTTTTCGAACCGACGTGAAGACCGTGTACGCGGAAATCGAGGATGACGGGGTAGGATTCGACCTCGGATCATTGTACCTTCACAACTCAGACACCCGTGACCGCCGGGGACTGGGTATCCTCGGGATGAGGGAACGGGCGCTCCTGATCGGCGGGGAAATGGAAATCTGCTCGCAACCGGGCCTCGGCACGAAGATCGGCATACGCATCCCCCTGATGCCGCCGGAGGTTGACCATGCAGCATAAAACGAAAGTGTTGATTGCCGATGACCACGCCCTGGTCCGCGAAGGCATCGCGGCCTTCCTGAAACTGAGCGATGAGTTCGAAGTCGTGGCCGAGGCCTCCGACGGCATCGAGGCGATCGAAAAAACGAACAAGCACCATCCCGACATCGTCATCATGGACATCAACATGCCCAAACTCGGCGGGCTCGAAGCCACTATCGAAATAAAGAAGAACTCTCCGGACACGAAGGTGCTCGTCCTGACCCAGTACGAAGACAAGGAGTACATCAGTCGTTTTCTTAAGGCCGGAGTCTCGGGATACCTGTTGAAAAAAGCGGTGGGCAGCGACCTGCTGACGGGCCTCAAAGCGATCACGAGGGGAGAGCTCTACCTGTATTCTTCCATAGCCACCGAAGTTGTTGCACGGTACCTGCAGGGAGATAAGCCGTCGGATGCCGAGGACAGTTATGAAAAGCTGTCAGACCGGGAGAAGCAGGTACTCAAGCTCGTTGCGGAAGGGTATACTCACAAGGAAATAGCCGACATGCTCTGCATCAGCGTAAAAACCGTCATCGCCCATCAGACCAATCTCGGAGAGAAGCTGGGCATTCACAGCAGGGCCGGTTTCATTAAATTCGCGATTCAACGGGGTATCATAAAAATAGATGTCTGGTGAGACGGCTACTGCTTCCCGTCGACCATCTCCCTCATTTCCTTGCCTGCTTTGAAGAAAGGAACTTTTTTCGGCGGCACCTGCACCGTCTCGCCGGTCTTGGGGTTTCTGCCTTCTTTGGCGCGGCGGTAGCGGATGCGGAAGCTTCCGAACCCCCGGATCTCAACCTTGTCCTCCCGGGACAACGCATCCTTGATTCCGTCGAGCACGGTGTTCACGACGATCTCCACCTGCTTCCTGGTCAGGCCAGGCTTTTTCTCGGCAATCTTGTCCACCAGTTCCGCCTTTGTCATGCACTACCCTCCCTCACCCGACTTGATGGCTGCCCCGTCCCGGACCGGCAGGAGCAGCAAGACATGTCCCGCTCAGTCACACAGGCCGCGGGGAAATGCACGAATCAAAAAACTTTTGTCTCTCGTCCCCTGCGCCGGCGTCCCGATGCCGTTCTTCCCTCTTGAGCAGGGGCGTACTTAAACCTAACGATACTGCAGCGACACGGAGCTTTGGCCGAGTCCGTTTGCAATAACCTCCGCTATCCAGGTAGAGGTCTCCTCTTTCAGATAATCGAAAAAGGGAACTTTTTTCTTTTTTTCCACCACCGTCGGCTTCCCTTTGATCCCCGTCAGGGTCCCGGCGAGCCGGATGCTGTCTTCGAGATCTCCCAGCTGGTCGACCAGCTTGAGTGCAAGCGCCTGCCTGCCGGTGAAAATGCGGCCGTCCGCTATGGCCTTCACGTCCGCAACGGGGAGCTTGCGCCCTTCCGCAACGGCTTCGATGAACTGGCTATGCACATCGTCGATCACTCCCTGCAGCAGCTTTTTTTCCTGATCGGTCATGTTCCGGAACGGGGAGCCGATGTCCTTGTATTCTCCGGCCTTGACCACCATCCCTTTCACGCCGATCTTATCAAGCAGTTTTTCGACGCTGGCAAATTCCATTTTGACGCCGATACTTCCGGTGAGGCTTCCCGGGTTTGCCACTACCTTGTCGGCCGCCGCAGCGATGTAGTAGCCTCCCGACGCGGCCACCGTCCCCATGGAGGCCACGATCTTTTTGCCTTCCTTTTTGGCATTCACGATCGCATTGTAAATCTCCTGGGAAACGACGACTCCGCCTCCGGGGCTGTCGATCCGCAGGACGATCGCCTTGACGGACCCGTCGTCGGCATAGTCATTCAGCTCTTCGACGATGTTCTCGGAGCTCACGAGCAGTCCTTCAACCTTCACCAGCGCCACAGTGCCGCCGCCGACGGACAGCGGAACGGACTTGTGCTTTCCTCCGGAAAGAAAGGATGCCAGCACGAGCACGGCGGCAAAGAGTATCCCGAGCACCGCTGCAGTGGCTGCCACGATCAGAACGGGGTTCCGTTTCATGGTGCGTCAGCTCCGTTCCTTCAGCAGCGCGCCGATGGTCGTATCGGGCTTTTCCTGCTGGCTCATGTATTCCCGAAGGCTGGACCGGTCCTGCCCCTTGATCTGGGCTTTTATGGACAGTGCGATCTTGCGGTCGCCTTTGTCCACTTTGATCACCCGCGCAGTCACTTCGTCTCCCTCCTTTATCTCAGGGGAGTCCTTGGGGATCTCGGAGGTCGGTATAAGCCCCTCGATGTCGTGCTCCAGAGCCACGAACAGTCCGAACTCGGCCTTTTTCGTCACTTTCACGTTCTCGTCCTGGCCGGTCTTGTACCGCTCCGGAATGGCCTTGTCCCAGGGGTCCGGGGTCAATTGCTTGATCCCCAGTGAGATGCGCTCCTTGGCCGAATCGATGGAAAGCACGACTACCCTGGTCTTCTGCCCCTTTTTGAGCAATTCCGAGGGGTGCTTGATATGCTTGGTCCATGAAAGGTCCGATATATGAACGAGGCCGTCAATGCCCTCCTCGATGCCGATGAAAGCTCCGAAATCGGTGATGGTCTTGACCTTGCCTTCCACCTCGGATCCGACAGGGTACCGTTCGCCTATGGTCTGCCAGGGATTGGGCTCGATCTGTTTCATGCCGAGAGAGATTCGTTTCCCCGCGGGGTCCGCGGCGAGCACCTGGGTCTCGATGACCGAGCCGACTGACACGATTTTGGAAGGATGTTTTACTTTCTGGGTCCAGGACATCTCGGATACGTGGACCAATCCTTCCACGCCGTGCTCAAGCTCCACGAAGGCCCCGTAATCGGCCAGACTCATGACCTTTCCGCGCACCCTGCTGCCGACGGGATATTTTTCGGCAACGGTCTGCCAGGGGTCCTGCGTCTTTTGCTTCATGCCGAGGGAGACCTTCTGCTTCTCCCGGTCATACTTGAGCACAACGACCTCGACACGGTCCCCGACCTTGAAAGCCTCGGAGGGATGGTTGATCCTGCCCCACGAAATATCGGTGATGTGCATAAGACCGTCGATGCCTCCCAGGTCGACGAAGGCGCCGTAATCCGTGATGTTCTTGATGACGCCGCTGATCACCTGCCCCTCCGTCAGCGATGCGAGCGTGGCTTCTTTCTTCAGGTTTTGCTGCTGTTCCAGGATGGCCCGGCGGGAAAGCACGATGTTGCCCCTGCCGGAGTTCATTTTGATGATCTTCATTTCCAGGGTCTTTCCGACGAGCTGCCCCATGTTCTGGACCGGCTTGATGTCGATCTGAGAGCCCGGCAGGAACGCCGTCACGCCGCTGAGATCAACGGTAAGGCCTCCCTTAATGGACCCGACCACCTTGCCCTGGACCGGCGAGCCGGTCTGATGCGCGCGATTCAGATCGTCCCAGATCTGCAGCTTCTTTGCCTTGTCGCGGGACAACATGATGTTCCCATTCGAATCTTCCGCCGCTTCAAGAAGGACCTCGAGCTCGTCGCCCGGCTTCATACTCTTCAATTCTTCATCGGTAAACTGGTCCACCGGAATGATACCGTCCGATTTGTAGCCGACATCCAGCATGACCACGCCGGACCGGATCTGCAGCACCCGGCCCTTGACCAGCGTCCCTGACTTGAACCTCTTCAGCGACTGGTTGTAGAGCGTCTCGAACTCCGTGTCCTGTCCTGCCGGTGTGTTATTGTTCTCTTCGTGCTCAACGTCTTCGCGCGGATCATCCATGAAACGTCCCTGCCTCCTGAAAATAAACTCCGCGGGAGATGATCAGCTTTTTCTCCCGCGAATCTACAGAATCACGTCGTTCCCCGTCGCAGCGGGTGTCCTGCCTGCAGTCCCCCCGTCGCCCCCTCGAGCACGGGCGAAACGGTCAAGCGGCGTGCTTTACCGACCGGCCGTTATTTGTTTCAATTTTTCGAGCACGCCGTCAACGACCCAGTCGGGCGTGGAAGCACCTGCGGTGACCCCCACGCTCTTTATGCCCGCCAGCCATTCCGTGCGGATCTCGTCAGCCACCTCGATGTGGTAGGTCGATTTCCCCACGTCGCGGCAGAGAGAAGCCAGCCTGCTGGTGTTCGCGCTGTTTCTTCCTCCGACTACCAGCATGACATCCACCTTGCGGGCCAGAATTTGCGCTGCTTCCTGTCGCTCCTTGGTTGAGCTGCAGATGGTGTTGAAGACCTTTAATTCTTTGGAAAGACGGAGTAATTTTAGCACAGTTTCCGAAAAATTGCTATATGATTGCGTGGTCTGCGCCACCACGCCGAGCCGCGGCTCAAGCCTGAGACCGGCCACATCGTCGGCTGTTTCCACGACGACCGCGTTGTCTCCCGCATATCCCAGAATGCTCTGCACTTCGGGGTGCTTTTTCTCGCCGACGACGATAACCTGGTAGCCCTCCTTCTGAAGCGTCTCCGCGTCACGTTGGGCCTTGCCGACGAACGGACAGGTGAGGTCGATGATGGTCAATCCCATGTCCCGGGCCTGCGCAACAACGCGGGGCGGCACCCCGTGGGACCGGATGATAAGAGAATTGCCCGGCTTCAATGAAGAAAAATCTTCCACCGTTTCGATGCCCAGCCTGCGCAGCCGTTCGACTTCCTGCGGGTTGTGAATGAGCGGCCCCAGACAGTAGACGCCCCCCGTCCCCTTGCCGGCGGCTTCGAACGCGGTGTTGATCGCCCGCTTGACGCCGAAGCAGAAACCCGCTTTATCCGCCAAAAAAACTTCCATAACTATCCTTTTCCCTGCTGCGCCTGAGTCCGAGCCATGTCCACCGCGGAAAGCATGATTCCGAGGACTGCATCGATATCCAGGGCAGTCGAGTCTACCAGCCGGGCATCATCGGCCCGGCGCAGCGGTGCAAGAGCCCGTTCGCTGTCCTGACGGTCCCGCTCCTCGATCTCACGCGTGATGCGCTCGAGCTCCACGTCCGCGCCCGCGGCCCTCAGCTCACGATACCGCCGCCGGCCCCGCTCCTCGGCGCTCGCTTCCAGAAAAAATTTCACATCCGCATCGGGAAATACGACCGTCCCGATGTCCCGGCCGTCCATCACGACGCCGCCGTGCTTCCCGAGCTCCCGCTGGAGCGCGAGCAGCCGTTTTCTCACCGCGGGCGATTTTGAGACGGCCGACGCCATCATGCCCATCTCGGCCGTGCGGATCTCTCCGCTGACATCATGGCCGTCCACGCAGTACCGGGGATCGCCTTTGTCCAGGATGATCGCAACATCGATGCGACTGCAGAGCTCGGCGAGCTTCACCTCATCTGCGGGATCTATCCCTTCCCGCTTTGCCTTCCAGCCCACGGCCCGATACATTGCGCCCGTATCGATGTAAAGATATCCGAGACGCCGCGCCAGGAGCTTCGCTGCCGTGCTCTTGCCCGCGCCTGAAGGGCCGTCAATGGCTATTACCAGTCCGTTTTTTTTCATGTCCCCGCGAAAACCCTATGGCCGGATTCCGGCTCTTACTTTTTCTTATTATAATCCAGTCCCGTCAGACGTTTATAGGCCTCGCTCAGTTTGCGGTACGTCTGGGCGGTTTCCGCCTTCTTGAGCATGTCGACGATCAGATCCGCGGACTTCGGATCGCCGAGCGCGGCGAGGGCCGTCCCGAGCTCTGCCTCTTTCCCTCTCCGCTTTTCAGGGTCTCGGGCAATACGCGACAAGGCATCGACGGCCCGGGGGTCCTTTGATTCACCGAGCGCAAGTATGACGAACCTCACGTCGCGCACGCCGGGCTTGTCCAGATATTGAAGGAGCCGGTCAACGATGCGCTTGTCCTGTGATCCGGCCATCAACTCAATACCCATGTTCGCGATCGCCGGGTCTGTTGATTCGGAAAATTCCATCGATAAGTTCACCGGCTTCCAGCCCGCGCTTACGATGGTCTTCACCACGGCGCTGCGCATATAGGAGTCAAGACCTTTCAATGCCTTGGCAAGCAGCTCGTTGGTGTCGGCTTCCTTGTAAAAGGACAGCGCCCGAGCAGAGCCGATCCTGATCAGCTCATCAGGGTCCAGCGCCCCATCGATCAGCGCCGGGATCATTGCCTTGTCATTCAAGAGCCCGAGGGCGACGGCTGCCTCCGCCCGCACGTTCGGGTTGTTCATGGTATCTCTGAAAAGATGAAAAATAAAATCCTGCGCCGTCGGATCCTTTCGGTCCGCGATCTGACGCATGGCGGCAGCCCGGTCGGTTGAACTGTTCTGCAAATTCGCCGCCGACAGGGCAAGAGAAAACGCGTCAGGAGATTTGATTTTGAAAAGCGCCGCAGTATACTTGCCAAGGTCCTCCCAGGCATTGAGGCCGAGGACAATACCGGACAGCTTGACCGGCGCAGCCAGGATCTCGACAACGGCGTTTCGCGGCGTGGCCGGCGGTCTCTTGAAACCCGTGGGGGTATAATCCCTGATCGCCAGCTCGAAGGCATTCTCCTTTTTCAGGGAAAGAAAACAGGCAAGATAACCGTAGCTGTAATTTGCTTCCTTGACGATTGCTTTTCCGTTCACGGAAAAAGCAATCAGGTCGGGCCGCTCGGCTGATTTTTCTCCGTTCTGCAATTTTACGACATAGTCCCCTTCAGCAGGAGCCTTGACGGTTTCCGAATACTGGTTCTTTCGGCCGTACCGTTCCTTGATTTCATATTTCGTCGGGCCGAAATTTTTTTCTTCGGCGGCAACGATTGTGCTGACTGAACAGAAAATGCCTATCAAGAGCAGAAGAAAGGTCCGTCTCATAATCACTGTGCCTCCTGGAGCCAGATTATATTCGTGCGGTCCGCTTCAACAGTCCTTCAAACCCCGGGAAGGACGTTTCTATCCATGCAGCATCGCGTATTGCCGTATCACCCCGGGCAGCCAAACCGGCGACCGCCATGGACATGGCAATGCGATGATCGCCGTGGCTTTCACAGACCGCGCCCCTGAGTTCGTCCGTGCCCGTGATCTCCATGCCGTCTGACCGCTCCGTCACGATCACTCCCATTTTCCTGAGCTCCGCAGCCATCGTCGCGATACGGTCGGATTCCTTGACCCGCAGCTCCGCAGCATCCTTGATCACTGTCGTGCCCTCGGCGCGCGATGCGGCCACAGCAAGAATCGGGATCTCGTCGATGGCCCGGGGGATCACGTCGCCGGCGATCTGAACCGCCCGCAGCCCCGCATGCCTCACCCTGATGTCGGCGACGGGCTCTCCCGCCTGTTCGCGCGCGTTCTGAAGCGTGATATCGCCGCCCATGGCGATCAGGACATCCAGGATTCCGGTGCGCGTAGGGTTGACGCCGACGTTCCTGATCAGCAGGTCCGACCCTTTGACAATGGAGGCGGCGACCAGAAAAAACGCAGCCGACGAGATATCGGAGGGGATATCGAGCGGCCCGCGGGCGCGGAGCTGTTGCCTGCCCCGGATCGTCACCCGCGCGCCCTCTTCCCGCACTTCGATGCCGAAAAACCGGAAGAGGCGCTCCGTATGGTCCCGCGACTTTGCCGGCTCGGTCACCGAGGTCTCGCCGCCGGCATTCAAGCCTGCGAGAAGCACCGCTGACTTGACCTGGGCGCTGGCAATGGGACTGGAATAATCGAGGGGCTTCGTCCTGCTCCCGCCGCCGCGTATCGAGAGCGGAGCAAGCGTTCCGCCGGCGCGGCCGTCGATAACGGCGCCCATCCTGCGCAGCGGCTCCACGATCCTCTTCATGGGCCTTTTTCTGAGATACTGGTCGCCCGAGAGCACGGAAAAGAAATCCTGGCCTGCCAGCAGTCCGGCCAGGAGCCGCATACCGGTGCCCGAGTTGCCCAGGTCGAGCACCCCGGACGGCTCCGCCAGCCCGTGCAGCCCTCGTCCATGAACGACGAGACGGTCGGACCCCAGGCCTTCGATCCCGGCCCCCAGCTGCTGCATCGCCTTCGCCGTGTTCATCGTGTCTTCGCCGGTCAAAAAACCGGTGATCGGCGTGTCGCCTTCGGCCAGCGAGGCAAACATGACCGACCGGTGCGAGATGGATTTGTCCCCCGGCAGGGTGATCTCGCCGCAAAGACCCTGCGAAGGTTGTATCCGGATATCGCCCATGAACTAGTCCAGCCCCTTCCGGATTTCACTCGCCGACCGGAACAGCTGTTCCAGCTTGACGCCGTTCTTCTGCTTGATCGCCTTTTTAATCCTGTTGAGTGAGAACTGGTACTGTTCGATCATTTCGACAATGTTGGGTCCGTTCAAGAGGCAGATGTCCCTCCACATTTCAGGAGAGCTGGCTGCTATCCTCGTAAAATCGCGGAATCCCCCCCCGGAAAAGGAGATATAGGTGTCCGTCCCTTCGTTGAACTCGGCAACGGCATTGACCATGGCATAGGCAGCCGCATGGGGAAGGTGGCTCACCGCGGCGAAGATATGGTCGTGCGCGTCAGGATGCATGATGACCACACCCGCGCCGGCCGCGTCCCAAAGCGCTTTCACGGCATCCAGCGCCTTGCCGTCCGTGCGCGCCGTAGGCGTCAAGATGCACTTGGCGCCGCGAAACAGCGACTCCGTTGCTTCGGCCACGCCGTGCTTTTCCTTGCCGGCGATCGGGTGGCCGGGGACGTAGTGAACGCCGGCAGGCAGAAGGTCCTCGATCTTTTTCACGAGTATGCCCTTGACGCTGCCCACATCGGTCAGGATCGCGCCTTTCTTCATGTGCCTGCCTGCTTCCTCCACGGTCTTTTCAAATGAGGCAACCGGGGAAGCCAGCACGACGAGGTCCGCGTCTTCCACGGCGTGCGCGCTCCCTCCGCCGAGCCGGTCGATCACGCCGAGCCTGAGCGCCAGTTCGAGCGTCTCCCTGCTCCTGCCGCAGCCGGTGATCGAGCCTGCAAGCCCCGCAGACTTCAGGACCTTTGCCAGGGACCCGCCGATGAGGCCCACGCCGATGATGGTGACGTTGTTAAAAAATATGGACATTGTTTATTCTGAAAATTCAATAACCGAGAAAACGTTTTCACGCAGGCTGAAGCCTGCGGCTACCGATCAAATTCCGCATTCCGAATTCCGCATTCGTTGTTGTGGATTCCGCATTCGCTAAATGTCCCTTCCCACCGCAACGGCGATCGGCTTCATCTCGTTCATCAACTGCCTGAAGCTCTTGGGCTTGAGCGACTGTTCGCCGTCGCAGAGGGCTTCTTCGGGATTCGGATGCACCTCGATGATCAGCCCGTCGGCGCCTGCGGCGACCGCGGCTTTGGCCATGGGGGCCACAAGGTCCCACTTGCCAACGGCGTGGCTCGGGTCAACGACCACGGGAAGGTGGGTCATCTGCTTGAGCACCGGGACCGCGGAGAGATCGAGGGTGTTGCGGGTGGCCGTCTCATAAGTGCGGATGCCGCGCTCACAGAGGATCACGTTGTGGTTTCCGCCCGCCATGATATACTCGGCGGACATGAGCCATTCCTTGATCGTGGCGGAGATGCCGCGCTTCAGAAGCACCGGCTTCTTGCACATCCCCACTTCCTTCAGCAGCCTGAAGTTCTGCATGTTCCGAGCCCCGATCTGGAGCACATCGGCATACTTCGCGATCATCTCGATGTCCCGCGGGTCCATCACCTCGGTCACGATCGGCAATCCCGTCCGCTCCCTGGCCTCGGCAAGATACTTGAGCCCCTCTTCTTCGAGGCCCTGGAAAGCATAGGGCGAGGTCCGCGGTTTGAACGCTCCTCCGCGGAGAAAATTGGCGCCTGCCTCCTTGACCTCCTTGGCGATGTCGATGAGCAGGGTCTTGTTCTCCACCGCGCAGGGACCGGCCATGACAGCGATCCTGGTCCCGCCGATCTGCTGTCCGTTGACTTCGATGATCGTATTTTCCCGCCGGAAGTCCCGGCTCGCCAGCTTGAAGGGCTTCAGGATCGGCAACACTTTTTCCACGCCGGGAATGGCCTCAAGGGGCACGCTCCGCAGGATCGCCTCATCTCCGATGGCGCCGATAATGGTCCGTTCTGTTCCTTTCGAAACATGGGCCTGCAGGCCGTGGTCCTTTATTTTTTTGATGATATGGTCGACCTGCTCCTGGGTCGCATCAGGTCTTACGACGATGATCATGGTGGTCCTTTCCGAAAAATCCGCAGAGCGCAAAGGGCATGGCGCATAGGGTAGGGAAGAACCCTCTGCTCTATGCCTTTACTATCTTTTCCAATTCCGACACGAACCGCTTATTTTCCTCGGGAAGACCGATCGTGACCCTGAGACGCTTGCCGCCCATGGGCCGGATGATCACTCCCTGCTTGAGCAGCGCCGCATAGAGGTCCCTGGCTTCCAGCGCCGTCTCGAAGAGGATGAAATTCGTCTCCGTGGGGACGTATGACAAGCCGAGCTGCTGAAAAGACTGGTAGAGATACTGTTTGCCCTCGTTATTCAGGGCGATCGACTTCTCCACGTGTTTGCGGTCCCCAAGGGCGGCCAGCGCGCCGGCCTGTCCGGGGCCGTTCGTATTAAAGGGCTGCCTCACCTTGTTCATGAGCTCCGCGATCTCCGGGGTCGTGATCCCGTAGCCGATGCGCAGCCCGGCAAGGCCGTAGATCTTCGAGAACGTCCGGAGCGCAAGCACGTTCTTTCCCTCCTTCAGATAGTCCAGGGAGTCGGGGTATTCGGCGTGGGTGACGTATTCGCAATACGCCTCGTCCACAGCCACGATCACGCCGTCGGGAACGCGCTCCATGAACCGGTCCATCTCGGCACGGGTGTTCATGGTGCCTGTGGGGTTGTTCGGGTTGGCGATGAAGACGAGCCTGGTCCGGGGGGTGATCCGTTCGGCCATGGCATCGAGATCATGCCGGAGGTCCTTGCAGGGCACGATCACGTTCGTCCCGCCGGCCGCCTGGGTGATCATCTTGTACACGACAAAAGACGGATCTGCCGAAACGACCTCGTCCCCCGGCTGTACGAAGGTGCGCACCGCCAGTTCGATCAACTCGTTCGAGCCGTTGCCCAGGATCACCTGGGAAAGAGCGACCTCATATTTTTTTGCCAGGGCCTCGGAGAGATAGAACCCGCTCCCGTCGGGATACCGGTTCAGGCCTTCGAGCGTTTTCTTGATCGCCGCAATGGCCTTGGGCGACGGGCCGAGGGGGTTCTCGTTCGAGGCGAGCTTGATGCTCCCGCTGATCCCGAGCTCGCGTTCGAGCTCCTCGATCGGTTTGCCCGGGACGTAGGGGGAGATGGTCTTGATGTTTTCGGAAACAGGTATCATGATTGCGACTCCGTTATATTTGAATAGCGTATTACGGATTCCCGGAATCTATTCCGCATTCCGAACTCCGCATTCCGCATTTGAGGCTTATTGACTCTTCGGATAGGACCCCAGAACCTTCAGGAACATGCAGTCGTTTCTCAGACGCTCGATCGCGGCGGCGACCTTCTCGTCTTCGATGTGGCCTTCCATATCGAGGAAAAACACGTAATCCCAGACCTTCCGCCCCGACGGCCGGGCATCGAGCCTGTTCAGGTTGATGCCGCTTTCGGCAAAGGGCGCAAGCATGGTGTAGAGCGCGCCCACCTTGTCCTTGATCGAGAACATGATCGACGTCTTGTCATGGCCCGTCCGCCCCGGGGATTTGGGGGCGATGACGAGGAACCGCGTGATGTTGCTGGTGCTGTCCTCGATCTTCTTGCCCGCGATCTGCAGCCCGTAAAGCACCGCTGCCATCTCGCTGGCGATGGCCCCGGCCGTGGCGTCATCGGCCGCCATCTCGGCGGCCCGGGCCGTGCTCGGCGCGTCCATGACCGGCACTCCGGGCAGGTTTTTTTCAAGCCATTGCCGGCATTGCGCTGCGGCGGGGGGGATGGTGTAGATCTTCTTGATTTCTTCGGACCTGCCCGACTTGTTCAGGAGGTGCTGCGATACCTCGAGCAGGATCTCGGCCGAAATCTTCAGGTCCGAGTCGATGAACATGTCGAGCGTATAGATCACGGCGCCGGACGAGGAATTTTCGATGGGCACGACACCGTAATCCGCCCTGCCGCGCTCGACTTCGCTGAACACGTCCCTGATGCTCTCTACCGGAACGTACTGCGCAGCCAGGCCGAACTGCTGCATGCCGGCCATGTGCGTGAACGTGGCGCGGGGGCCGAGGTAGGCGACTTTCAGCGGCCGCTCGAGGGACAGGGACGAGGAAAGGATCTCCCGGTACACCGCCCGCAGCGTGTCCTGCGGGAAGGGGCCGGTGTTGCGCCCTGCCAGGCGCTCCAGGATCTCCCGCTCCCGCGACGGAGAATGGAAATCAAGTTTCCGGGTCTTCTTGATGTCGCCGATTTCGATCACGATCCGGGCGCGCTCGTTGAGCAGGTCAACGAGCCGGTTGTCGATATCGTCGATCTTTTTACGCAGTTCCTGAATGTTCTGATTGGACATGACGGCACTACCTGTCTGAAGGGATTTGTGAATTATAGTTTATTTTTTCAGGTGTTGCAAGGACTTTTTAGCCCCTGAAGCCTTACTCCGCCATTTACTTTTCCCGGCAATTGAGGAATAATGGACAAGGCGGATGAAAAGAGGAAGCCATGGAAAGGTCCCTCCAGGAAGACATAAAATTCAATTGCGACGTGTCCGATGCGAAGTACTGGGGATACTTTTCGATTTGCGGGCTCCTGATGCGATACCGGGACCTCTACCGATCGGAACAAGGGCTCAAGCCGTGGGCGCAGATCGACCGCGCCGACATCGCGGCATGGATCGGCCGGAAGGAGGCCCGATGGCCCGAGCTGGAGAGCCTGGAATTCAGGAAGCTCGCCATCGGCAACAGAAGGTTCGATCCTTTTGCGGCAGCCGAAATAAACCGCGAGCTCGCTGGGCAGGATCTGGTCTACGGCGCCGGCTACGCCATGTATATGAAACCTACCTTCTTTCTTGCCGAGCTGCGGTCCGTCCGCGAGGTCGCGGGTCTGGCCGTCTATACGGCGGGGAGAGAACTAGTGCGCGACCTGTTCTCGAGTCCGGGCATGCAGCAGGAAAAAACCGTCTTTCTCCGCATTGAGCCTCTCGTAATGCTGCTTTTGTACAAGCATGGAGAACTCGACGCGCGCAAGGGGTCGGCGCTCGAGGACGCATTCACCCGCTACGGTTTTCCCAAGCGCCAGATCATCGACAGCACCTTTCAACTGCGTATGGAAGAGTTGGCCGGACGCTATGCCGAAATCCTGCTGGCCCATGAGGTCGCTGAAGCTGCGGAAGAAGTCCCGGAATGGAAGCATATCCTGCTGCAGGTCGCGGGAGACCGCCAGCTGGAGCACTATCTGCGCGCCCTCAAGGATCTGCTTGCCGACACATCCGAGCAGGGGCCCTACAGCAGGATCATTCACGACCGCGACCAGGCAGCGCTCGGGCTCACCATCGCCCTGACCGACGGGTACAGACGGATCCTGTATCCGGAGATCAGAAAAGCCTACGAGGACCTTGTCCTCCACCAGGACTGGGAGGAAATAGCCCGCGCGCGGCGGTCCGGATACCAGCGGTTTCGTGCACAACGCGACGAGATCGTGGGTCGATTCCGCAAGGACCGCGGGGTCGACTTTATCGCAACGTTAAAAGAGATCATGCGGACGGCCGATAAAGGGGCGTGATCGGATGACGGCGGAAGGACGGACGCGAAGCCCTCAAACCCGCCGGTGATTGTATTCCCGAAGCCAGTCTTCCACATCGCCGAATTCCATGGGATGGGCAAAGAGGTATCCCTGGCCGTAGGTGCACTGCATTTCCCGGATGTTCGCCAGCTGGTGCTCCAGCTCCACCCCCTCGGCGATGACATCGAAGTGCATGCTGTTGGCCAGCGAAATGATCGACAGGATAACTTCCCGGTTTCCCCCGTCCGCGGAGAGCTTGTTCACGAAGCTGCGGTCGATCTTGAGCGCGTTGATGGGGAACCGGTGCAGGTAGCTGAGCGAGGAATAGCCCGTGCCGAAGTCGTCGATGTGGATCCGGATCCCCATGTCCCTCAGCTCGTTCATGATCTTCACCGCATCGTCCACGTTGTCCATGATCATGCTCTCCGTAAGCTCGAGCGCCAGACAGTGCGGATCCACGCCGGTCTCCTTCAGGAATCCCGTCAGTTTTGATACGAGGTCGGGCTGGGCGAACTGCCTGCTCGAAATGTTGATGCTCATCGTGAGCGGCGGCTGCGCGGCGTGCCGCTCCTGGAGCAGTTTGAGCTCGCGGCAGGCTTCGAACAGGATCCATTCCCCGATGTGGCCGATCAGTCCGTTCTCCTCGGCGAGGGGGATGAATTCCAGGGGATAGATCATGCCCCGCCTCGGATGGTTCCAGCGCACGAGGGCCTCGAAGCCGGTCAGCTGCTGCGTTCTCAGATCGATGATGGGCTGATAGCACAGCACGAGCTCCCGGTGGTCCACCGCCGCCCGCAGATCGGCCTCCAGCTGCAGGCGGTCCAGGATATTGGCGTGCATCTTCGTATCGAAGACCTCGTAGCACGCGCTTCCTCGCGCCTTGGCCTGGTACATGGCGATGTCCGCGTCCCGCAGGACCTGCTCGGGCCGCTCGTAGCGCTCCTCGCCCAGCGCGATCCCGATGCTGACTGATGAAAAGATCTCGTGCCCCTTGACGAGCAGCGGCGCCGCCAGTTTTTTATGGATCCGGTCCGCAACATCAACGGCGTCGGTGAGATCGTTGATGTTCTCCAGGAGCACGGCGAACTCGTCGCCGCCCAGCCGCGCGACCGTATCGCCGGGGCGAAGGCAATCTCCCAGCTTGCGGCCGATCACGACCAGGAGCTGGTCGCCGACGGTATGCCCGAGGCTGTCGTTGATGATCTTGAAGCGGTCGAGGTCTATGAACAGAACGGCATAGAGCGCGCCGTTCCGGCGCTTCGACGTGGTGATGACGTGCTGGAGCCGGTCCAGGAAGAGGGCGCGGTTCGGCAGGCCCGTCAGGGCGTCGTGGAACGCGTCGTACACCAGCTGTTCTTCCGCTTTCTTGCGCGACGTGATGTCCGTCTGCGACCCCGACATGCGGTTGGCCTGGCCGTGCTGCTGCGGACGGCAAGACCGCGGTTCAGCACCCAGCGGTACGTGCCGTCCTTGTGCATGATGCGGTACTCGCCCTCGAAATGCGGGTTCCTGCCGTTCAGGTGCGCCCTGATCCTCGCTTCCAGCTCGTCGCGGTCTTCGGGATGGACCCTGCTGAACCACTCGGCCGGATGATCGCTGATCTCTTTTTCCCCGTAGCCGAGCATCGATTTCCAGCGGTAGGAAAAATAGATCCTGTTGTCCCGCAGGTCCCAGTCCCACAGCCCGTCGTTCGCGCCGCGCGCCGCCAGCGCGTACCGCTCCTCGCTCTCCCGCAGCGCCTCCTCGTTCTTTTTCCGCTCCGTGATGTCCTGGGTGTATTCGATGACGTGCGAGATGTTGCCGCCCGATATCCACGATGGGATAGGTATAGATGGCCTTCCACGTCTTGACCCCGTCGGCAGTGAGTTCCCCGGCTTTTCCTTGGCGCAGGGGTCCCCGGACGCGAACGTCTTTCCGACAATGCAGTCGTTGCAGACATCGTTGCTGCCCTGCAAAACCGCATGGCACCGCTTTTCCGAGGAGCTCTTCGAGTTTCCTGCCTTTCATGTGCGCATAGGCCTCATTCGCCCGCACGATCCGGTAATTCCCGGTCGAGAATACAGAAGGGATCGCGGATGCTGTCGAAAATGGTATTGAGAAAGGCCTCGGACTTCACGAGCGCCTCTTCGGTCCGTTTGCGCTCGCCGATCTCCTCCTCGAGCTTTGCATAGCCGTTCTTCAGCGACGCGCTCATGATATTGAAATGGTGCGCGAGCTCGCCGAACTCGGTGTGGTCCTTGTACGGGATCGTATAGCCGAGGTCGCCGCCGGCGATCATCCGCGTCGCGTTGACGAGGATGTCGATGGGGCGGGTGATCGACCGGGTGAGGTTCACGACGACCATGATCCCCAGAACAACAGTCGCCAGACAGGGTCGCTGCAAGGATCAGCCAGGCCTGCCTGATCCTGCGCATGGCGTCGTGGGTCATTGATTCGAGCTTGCTGCTCGCCTGCCGGGACATATCGCCGGTTGTGACGAGCAGCTCGTTGCCGATCGCCGCGGCGTCGAGCTTCAGCTTGTTGATCTGCTGCACGTTCGCCGATGCGGTTATGTAATAGCTCAGGGCTCCTTCATATTTATCGATCTGGGCCTGCACGCCTTCGATCTTTGCCGCGATCTCCGGGGTATGGTGGCAGCCCGAGCATTTGCGCGAAGCCTGCTCGAGATTGGTGACGTTGTCGGTGATGAGGTCAAGCCTGTGCCCCAGCGAGGTATTGATGGTATAGAGGTCTGACTGCACGGTCTGGATGGACATGACCAGGTGCTGCCGGAGGTCTTCGATCTGGTGCAGGTTGACAAGGCGGCTCAGGGTTGCCGTCGTGTTCTTGATGGAGAGGGTCGCAAAGGCGGCGCCGATCGCGGAAATGATGAAGACGGTCAGAAGCGAAAGAATGATCTTGCGCTTCACAGGTCACCGCCCCTGCGGTGCGGCGCCCGCGCCAGGCAGGCGGCCTCCGGCCTCATAGGGTTATTTATTTCGGTAAGCATAGGATTTGATGTCGATGCCGGCCTTGCGCGCCATTTCGAACACCGGCTGGTAGTCCTGGACCGAGGTTTCGATGAACTTCAGGGCGCCGAACTCCCGCAGCACGCTCCGCGCCCTCCTGGTCCGTATGCAGGTCAAGAAGGGCGCTCCTGAGCTTCTGCTGGAGCGACCGGTCCAGGTCTTTCCGCACGCACAGGCCGTTCGACGGCACCCGGGGAGATTCGGCGAGGATCATCAGCTCCCGGTCGATCCTGGGGTCTTCCTTCCGCACACGATCGTAGATGCTGTGCTTTGCCGCGCCGACTTCGGCGTTCCGGTTCAGGACCGCATTGATCGCCGCGTCGTGGCTGCCGGCGAAGTAGGATTCGCTGAAGAAACCTTCGACATCCGAAATCCCCTTTTCCCGCAGATAGGCACAACGGGAAGAGGTACCCTGCGGTCGTTGCCTTTTCCACGAAGGCCATTCTCTTGCCCTTCATCTGTCCTTGGCCCCCGTGATCCCGCTGTCCTTCCGTACGAAAATATAGCCCTGATAGGTCGAGGTGTTGTCGAGATTCACCGGACGGGCGAGGGGAACCACTCCCAGTTTCTGGATGGCCAGCGCCCCGGTAAAGGAGCCGAAAAAGGCGCCGTCCATTTTTTCCGAGGTAAAACGGTCGATGATGTTGCCGTATCTGCTCAGGATCGTGAAGTTTATTTCCGTGCCTGTTTTCCGGGAAAGATATTCGCCCAGAAGCCTGAACCGCTGCTTCTGCTTGAAGACGTTCATCTCAGGAAGAATGCCGATGAGGATTTTCTTTTGCTGCTGCGTGGATTGCGGGAATGCGGGCTGGGAAAAACAGAGCGACAGCGTTATGAGCGTGAGGATGATCCGCACGGCCGGTTTCATAGGTCCCCCCCTAAAAATGCAGCGACAAAACTGCTCTATGTGTACCATTTCTATAAAAAAAAGTCAAATGACTTTTATGGTAATGAACAAAAAAAATTGTTCAGCATGATATTCCTCCCTGCCTTTACGGGCCCGGCGATGCTGTTTTCTCCATGAGGGCAACGAGCTTTCCCCAGTCGAAGGTCTGCAGATTCATGATCTGCGACCGGATGAGCCTGACGGCCGCCGCCGTGTCCGCACCGGGCTTCAGGTTGTAAAAAGGCAGTACTGCGGCAAAGACCCGGTCCGTGTACTCCGGTATCGGCGTGAGCACATCGTTTCTGCGGGTATGGTAGGGATCTTCACCGGATGCACAGGGCGTGGAAAAAACGTTGAACTGCCTGCACCCCAGCGGCCTGAGGGGATGAATGGAGCAGGCGCCTTCAATAAGGAACGGACAGGGTCCGTCCGGCGTATGGGAGGCAAGACGGCCCGCCACCTCGCCCTGCACGGGGCGCGCCAGCTTTTCCGATGCGTACCAGTAGATGCCGACCAGCTCATGGGGGTAAAGGGGAATGTCCCGCTGGTGCACGCAGCAGTTGCCGCATCCTTTCCCGCATGCCAGCCGCACCTTCCGCCGCTTCTCGGCATCCCGGATCGCGACTCCGACGCCGGTGTCCGCGATGGCATAGGCGTCAAGGAGAAGGGGCAGCCAGGGGAGCCGCTTTTCGTCCTCCGGGAAATGCGCCCGCCGCGCCAGGGCGGACGGTTTCTTCGCCTGTACCTTTTTCATGCCGGACCTTTCCAACCGCGCTGCATTGGCTTTTGTTGATATAAAAAACGTCCCGCACAATACCACAGCCGCTGCCGGAATTCAACACGCTGCGGCGGGGCCGCGGCGTGAGGGGAAGACCCTGCCGCTGCAACTATGGTTGCATGGCGACTGAAGGAAAACGTCCCGCAGTAGTGCTGTGATATACTTTAATCAACGTAAGAAAAGGGAGCGTGATTCGATGACTGAGATCATCCTGGGCATCGGGCTCGTCGTTTTCATTGTCTACGCGGCCTTCAATATTGTCTACATCATGAGCATGAAGCGGACGAGCGACAGCATGCGGGAGTTCCTCGGGAAGATGGAGGGCAATCTGAACGAGACTTTGTCCGAGCTGAGGGGCACTCTTGAAAACATGAGAAAGATCAGCGGCAATGTCAGAGATGTAACGACGGACGTACGACAAATCTCCCATACCGTTGCAAGCCTGGAGAAAGCCATCGGGGAGTTGCTCGGCCGGGTGAAGGAGAGCATCGGATCAACGGCCGGGGCCAACGTGGCAGGATTAAAGGCGGGGATAACGACCGGTATTGAAACGCTCGTGACGAATTTTCAACAAGGAAGGAGGGAGGATCATGAACGAGGAACTTGAAAAAAACATCAGCAGGGAACGCTCCGTTCTCGTGCCCTTTCTCGTGGGCGGGATCGTAGGAGCGGGAATAGCGCTGCTCTTGGCGCCGAAGTCGGGCAAGGAACTGCGACGGGACATCAGTGACGCGGCTTCAAAGACACGCGATACGGTCGCCGAAACCGTTGACAAGGGCAAGGCCCTCTATGAAGACAGTGCCTCGGCGATCAAAGGAGCTATTGATGCAGGCAAGATGGCCTACATCCAGGAGCGGGACAGACATCGTCAGGCAGTGTGAAAACAGTATGAAAAAAATGAAGTTACGAGGCGGGCGCGCTTCTCAATCGGAAGCGCGCTTCTTCTTTGCACACCCGACCGCTCACCGTCGGCATCTGAAGCCGCACGTTCATCTTCCCTGCCCGCCGCTCCTTGACTTATCCCATTCCGCATTCCGAATTCCGCACTCCGCATTTTACTCATTCCGACTTTTATCTTAATCCGCCTTGAGCAGCGCCGGATCGGTGTGAGGAATGAATACCGCGCCGAGATATTCCTGCATGAACTCGGGATCATCCTGCATGGGCTTATATGTCAGTTTCGCGGCAATGGCATTGACCGCATCAGCAAGCCCGCCGTCCGCAAGCAGCATGCGGGCGCCCTCAAGGGATGAGTTGCCCAGGGGCTTTACGATCTCCGGGGGCCAGTCCGGCAGCATGCCGATACCGACCGCCTTCTTCGCGTCGATGCCGGTGCCGAGGGCGCCGGATACGTAAACGGCCCTGATGTCCCCGAACGAGATGCCGACGGACCGCGTGAGAGTGAGCAGCAGCGTGAACATGGCTGCCTTTGATTTCATGAAGCTCTGGATCTCATTCTGGGTGATCAAGAGGGCTTCGTGGCAGTCACAGGCGATGGAGAACGCCCTCTCCCCGTCAAGCGACGTCACGTGTTCATTGTCAAGAAGCGTACCGCTTTTATCGATCATCCCCGCCCGGTACAGCTCATAGAGCAGGCTCACCATGCCGGATCCGCAAATCCCTTCGGGCCTGCACTCGTCAAAGGTCTTGCACGATATCTTCCCGTCCTGAATTACGACATCATAGACAACGCCCCTCTTCGCCCGCTTCCCGATCCGGGTGATCCCCTCCTCGAGCGCCGGTCCGGCAGCGCCCGCTCCCACCAGCAGCCAGTCCCGGTTCCCGATCACGACCTCGGCGTTCGTGCCCACATCGATCAGGATCGAGGTCTGTTCCGACAGCGCCATGCCCGATGCCATGATGCCGGCGGTGATATCGCCTCCCACGTAGCTGCCCGCGTTCGGAAACACGTAGACGACGGCCTCGGGACAGATATGGACCGACAGCTCCGCTGCCGTCAGGAATCCCGGCGCCCTGACCACGGGAAGGAACGGCTCGACCGGGATCGTGCTGATGTCGAGCCCCAGGAAATAATGGGTCATGACCGTGTTGCCTGCCACGGACAGGGCATGGATCTCCTGGGTATTGATCCGCGCTTCCCGGCAAAGGTCAGTGATGAGATCGTCGATCCCGTTCACGAGCACGCGGTAAACCTCCTCGCCGTTGCCCGCCATGGTGTGGTGCATGCGCGTCATGATGTCGCTTCCGTACATGATCTGCGGATTTTCGAGGCTCCTGGTCAAAACCGCCTGCTGGGCGATGTTATCGTAGAGCAGGGCGACGAGATTGGTCGTGCCGAGGTCAAGGGCGACGGAAAAGGAGTGCTCCTGCCCTAGGTCGATGAGCTTGTGACTGTCGCCGGTTCTTCCGATGATGCAGGAAAAGGGCGTGCCTGCACCGACGGCCGCCGGAAGCCGTTTGAGAACGGCGAGCGGAATGTCGATCGGCCCGAGTCCGAGCGCGTCCCGCAGCCGCTGATCGTGAGCGCGGCGGTCGTTGTCCGACGGGAGCGGCAAAAGTACCTGTTTTTTTGTGATGAGGGGGGCCATTGATCCTCGTGTCGCGGGCAAGCGTGATATGAATAACACAATAAGGAGAGCTCTGTCAAGGGGAGCCCCCTGCGGGATAGTTTCCCCTCCTGTCCGGGGAAGGTAAATCTGCTATGCTTATGGAATAATAGGGGCGCGGAGCGATTGTGGACAACTTTCTGCACCCGCGCCCCGTCGCGAAAGGGAGCATAGGGTCGATGACGAGCCTTCCCCGGGCCGGTGTTAAGCTCACGGCGATGTACCACTTCACGCTGTCAATGATGGCGCTCTGGACCCTGGTGGTCGGAGGGTCCCTTGCCTGGAACATCCACGATGAGAGGACCCAGACCCTGGCCCTTGCGCGGCAGGAGGCGCTCGCGACCTTCAACAAGGACCAGGCCTTCCGCTTCTGGGCGGCGAAACACGGCGGCCTCTACGTGCCCGTTACGACCGACACGCCCCCGAATCCCTATCTCTCCCATGTTCCCGGCCGCGATATCACCCTTCCGTCAGGCAAAAAACTGACCTTGATGAACCCTGCCTATGCGCTGCGCCAGCTGATGCACGATTTCGAGCAGGACTACGGCATCCAGGGCCGCATCACGAGTCTCCTGCCGCTCAACCCCGGCAACCGGCCCGATGCATGGGAAGAAAGGGCCCTGCGGGCCTTTGAAACCGGAAGCACCGAGATCACCGAAGTCGTCGCCGAAAACAGCGGCACGCGGCTGCGGCTTATGCGTCCCATGGTAACGAAGCAGGCCTGCCTGAAATGCCATGCTCATCAGGGATACCGGGAAGGAGACATCAGGGGCGGCGTCGGGATCACGCTCCCGCTTGATCCCCTTCTGGCTGAACAGCGCAAAGCCGAGCGGGACATGCTTGCCACCCACGCCGTGCTCTGGCTGTCGGGGATCGGCGGCATCGGCTTCGTATATTCCCGGAGCAAACGGAACGTCATCGAGCGCGCGCGGACCGAAGAGGCGGTGCGGGAAAGCAGGGAGCGCTTCAGCAACCTGATCGAGACGACGAACGATTTCGTCTGGGAAACGGACGTGAACGGCGTGTTCTCCTATGCGAGCCCGAAGATCAGGGACGTCCTGGGCTACGACCCTCAAGACGTTGCGGGAAAGCCCCTCTTCGATCTGATCGTGCCCGGGGACAGGGAGCACACGGCTGAGATGAAGGCGGCGTTCGAAGCCCGTCTGCCCTTCTCGTTCCTTGAAACCGTAAACCGCCACAAGCAGGGGCGCGAGGTCGTGCTCGAAAGCAGCGGTGTGCCGTTCTTCGACAGCCAAGGGAACCTGCGCGGCTACCGTGGCGTGGGTCACGACATTACCGCGCGCAAGCGGACCGACGGGGAGAACAGACGGCTCCGCGATTTCTTCGAGAACATCGCCGAAAGCATCGTGACCGGCGTATGGGTCGCGGACCGGGAGGACGTCGTTTTTTACGCCAACCGCGCCGCAGGCGCCATGGCCGGACTGGAGCCGAGACAGATCATCGGGGCACCGGTCCTCCGGAACAGCCCGGAGCCGACCCGCGAGGCCTTTCTCCCCGTCTATCTCAGGGCAAAGGAGGCGATGCAGCCGGTGCGCTACGACAGCCTCCGCGTTATGACGCCCGGCGGCATCGAGCGCTATCTGTCCGGATGGCTGATCCCGCGGACGCACGAGGGGCGATATGATGGAATGATCTGCACGGTGGAGGATGTGACGGAACAGGTTCGTGCCGAAAGCCGGCGCAAACAGATTATTGAAACCATTCCCGATCTTCTTTTCGTGATGACCCGGGACGGCACCTTCAGCGATTATCATGCCGTATCGCCATCCGATCTGGCCGCAGCGTCGGAAAAGATCATTGGGGGCAACATTCGAGATTTTTTTGATCCTGCCCTGGCGGAGGAGATAACAAGCCATATCAGCGAGGTCCTGGCAGCCGGCCAATCGATCACGTTCCGGTATTCCGTACCCATGCCGCCGGACATCCGGTTTTATGAAGCAAAGATGGGTGTCTACGGGGCGGACAAGGTCATCGTCGTCAGCCGCGATATTACGGAACGCAAGCGCGCCGAAGACCTGCTGAGCAAACGGGAGGCCGATCTGAACGAATCCCAGCGGCTGGCTCATATCGGCAGCTGGGACTGGGACGCGATCAACGACACGATCTGGTGGTCTGACGAGTATTATTGCATCTACGGCATCGATCCGGAGAAGCCGACGCCCAACTACGCCGAACATCTCAAGGCCTATGCGCCGGAAAGCGCGGCACGGCTCGACGATGCGGTGAAACGGACCATGGCGACCGGGGAACCGTACGAACTGGACCTTGAGCTGGCTCAGCCGACCGAAGCGACCCGATGGATCGTCGCGCGGGGGGAGGCAAAGCGCGACGCGAACGGAGCGATCCGGGGCCTGCGCGGCACGGCCCAGAACATCACCGAGCGCAAGGAGGCGGAAGACGCCCTGAGAGGCAGCCAGGCCTTCATCAAGAACATCCTCGAATCGGTCGACGAAGGCTTCATCGTTGTGGACCGGGAGTACCGGATCCTGTCGGCGAACAGGGCATTCGGCCGTCTTGTCAGGTCACCTGATGCAAATCCCGTCGGCCGGTTCTGCTATGAGGTTTCACACCATATCGCGAAGCCCTGCTCCGAATCGGGCGAGGAATGCGTCGTCAAGCGGACCTTCGAGACCGGAACGATGCACAGCACCACCCATACGCACCTGGAAGCCTCCGGCGCAAAACAGTACGTTGAACTCAAATCCTACCCCGTCACTGACGCTTCGGGGCGCGTCGTTTCGGCAATAGAAACCATAAGCGATATAACGGAAAAGAGAAAACTGGAGGAACAGCTGCGTCAGGCACAGAAAATGGAGGCTGTCGGCGCCCTGGCCGGAGGGATCGCCCATGACTTCAACAATATCCTGACGGCCATTATCGGCTATGCCAACATCCTCAAGATGCGGACTAAGCAGGACGACCCCTTGCGAAGACAGGTCGATCCCATCCTGACATCATCGGAGCGGGCGGCCCGGCTGACCCAAAGCCTGCTGACCTTCAGCAGGAACCAGGTCATCAACCCGAAGCCGATCGACCTGAACACGATCGTCGCGAATGTGGAAAAACTGCTCGCGCGGCTTATCGGCGAAGACATCGAACTAACCTCCCGGCTGTCGCAGGAAGCGCTGATCGTCATGGCCGATACGGGCCAGATGGAGCAGGTCCTGTTGAACCTCGCAACCAATGCGCGAGACGCCATGCCCGAAGGCGGCAGGCTGAAGATCTCGACCGCTGCCGCGGATCCCGACGAGGAATTCAAGGGTCTTCACGGAAACAGCGAGGCCGGCCGTTTCGCCGTGCTCTCCGTATCGGATACCGGATCGGGCATGGACGAAAGGACCCGGGAAAAGATATTCGAGCCTTTCTTTACGACCAAGGAACCCGGCAAAGGCACAGGACTGGGCCTGGCCATTGTCTACGGGATTGTCAGGCAGCATAACGGCATCATCACCGTCTCCAGCGAACCGGGAAAAGGAGCGACCTTCAGGGTCCACCTGCCTCTTGTCGCCCTGCCTGTTTGGAAAGACCCGTCGCCCCCGGAAGCGGCTCCTCAGGGCGGCAAAGAGACCCTTCTCCTCGCGGAAGACGACAAGGAGGTCCGGAATCTGATGATGACCGTGTTGCAGGATTATGGGTACCGCGTCATCGACGCAGCCGACGGACAGGATGCCATCGACCGCTTCACGGAAAATGCGGCGGCAGTCGACCTGATGATCCTGGACGTCATCCTGCCCCGGAAGAGCGGCCGGGAGGTCTGCAGCGCGGCCCGCGCGATCAGGCCCGGCGTACCCGTTCTCTTTACCAGCGGACATCCCCAGGATGTGATCCGGCGGAAAGGGGTTTTCGAGGCAGGGACGGAGTTCATCGCGAAACCGGTCGGCCCGTCGGACCTCCTGAAAAAGATCCGGCACGTTCTGGACAGAGGGGCTTAGCGCCTTTTTACCGGCCGGGGATGCAAATTTTCACCCCGGCCCGCCGCATTTTTCTGCTACAATAAAACAGTACGAGCTCCGCCCGCATTCCCGATCCGTCCGCATCCTGCGTCCTTCGCACGATCCAAGGAGGTCCTTTCTCATCATGCATGTTCTCGGCAATATCACCCGCAACACCATCGCCATGGTGCTGGCCGGCGGCAAGGGCGAGCGGCTCAGCCCCATCACCATCGGCAGGCCCAAGCCGGCGGTCCCCTTCGGCGGCAAGTACAAGATCATCGACTTCGTCCTCTCCAACCTCTTCAACTCCGGCATCCGGAAGACCTACATCCTGACCCAGTACCAGGCCTATTCGCTCAACAAGCACATCAAGGAATCCTGGGGCAAATGGATCGGGCCTCGGCGAATTCTACGACACCATCTCCCCGGAAACGACCAACATGGGCGAGCAGTGGTACACGGGCACGGCCGATGCGATCTATCAGAACCTCCGCTTCATCGAGTCGTCGGGCGCCGAATACGTGGTCATCTTCGGCGGGGACCACATCTACAAGATGGACATCTCCCAGATGATGGACTACCACCGCATGAACAAGGCGGACATCACCATCGCCGCCCTCGAGGTGTCCTGCGAAGAGGCCGAGCGGTTCGGCGTCCTGTGCGTGGACGAGGACCTGCGGGTCACGTCGTTCCTGGAAAAGCCGAAGCACCCCTTCCCCGTGCCCGGCCGGACGACCTGCTTCGCGTCCATGGGCAACTATATCTTCTCCACGAAAAAGCTGATCGAGGTCCTGAGGAAGGGCAAGCGCAAATACGACGACCTCGATTTCGGAAAGCACGTGATCCCCATGATGCTGGAACAGGGGGACAAGGTCTTGCCTACAGCTTCTTCGACAACAACATGTCCCGGCATGGACCCCGAACGAGCGCGGCTACTGGAAGGACGTGGGGACCATCGACTCCTACTACGAGGCGAACATGGACCTCATCAGCGTCAGCCCCCAGCTGAACCTCTACAACTACAGCTGGCCCATCCTGACGAACCAGGGGAACCTCCCGCCGGCCAAGACCGTGTTCGACGACGAGGGCCGGCGGGGCCAGAACCTGGACTCCATGGTCTGCGGCGGATGCATCACCAGCGGCGCCACGGTCCGGCACTCGATCCTGGGACCGTCGTGCAAGGTGCACAGCTACGCCCTGGTCGAAGACTCGATCCTCTTCGAGAACGTGCAGATCGGCCGCGGCGCGCGCATCAGGAACGCCATCATCGACGAGAACCTCCATATCCCCGAAGGCATGGAGATCGGCTTCGACCCGAGGAGGACCGGATGCGCGGCTGCACGGTCACCGATTCGGGGATCGTGGTGGTGACGAAGTGATGTACCGCGGGCGATGGCTGAAACGAGCCGCCACGCCGTCGGCGATCCCGCCTTCTGTTTAAGCTTGACAGGTTTCAGGGCGATGGGTGCTCAAAACAGGTTGAACATTCGTCGGTAGATCGATGAGCGTGCAAACAGACCGGAAATTTCTCAGACAGTGGCTCGCGACAATCGGCATTCTCCTTGCCCTTGGCGCGGCGATCGCACGCGACCTCTACCAGGAAAGGAGCACGGCTGAGGCTGTTGAATATGACCGCCTGCTCGTCCAGGCGCGGGTGATCGACGAGAACCTGAACCGCCAGCTGCTCGCCACCCATCGGGCCCTGCACCGGATCCTGATCGATCTTCCTTCGTGGCGGCACGGAAACGCTTACCGGCCCGCTGGCCAACACGATGCTGAAGACCATAGAGGCGGCCATGCCGGGGGTGCGTACCCTGCTCATTACCGACTCCCGCGGCATCGCCCGGGCGTCGAGCCGCGAGGAGCTGATCGGCCGGGATCTGAGCCAGCGCGAATACTTCCAGACCGCGCTCCATCATCCCGACCAGTCCACGCTCTACCTCTCTCCTCCCTACACGACCGTCCTGAACTCCTATGCGATGAACCTGTCCTGCATGGTCCCGGACGCCGGCAACGGGTTCGACGGCATCGTCGTCGCAACGCTTGACCGCGACTATTTCAAGACGCTGCTTGCCTCTGTGCAGTACGCTCCGGACATGTGGGCCGCCGTCGCACACGGCGACGGGATCCAGTTTCTCATGGTTCCGGACCGAGAAGGCCAGGCAGGCAAGAACCTCGCCCAGCCCGGATCGTTCTTCAGCCGCCACCGGGAGAGCGGCAGAAATGAAACCATCATGTCCGGCACGGTTTACGCCACCGGCGAAGAACGTCTCATGGCGATTCGATCGATCCAGCCCGCCGGCGCGGGCATGGACAAGCCCCTTGTCGTGGCCATAGGCCGCGATCTTCGCGCCGTCTTTGCGGAATGGCGCACCGAAGCCATGACTCATGGCGTCGTCTACATTCTCATCGTCCTGGCCACGATCATATCGCTTCGATACCATCAGGCCCGCGTCCGTCGCGCCGACGAAGAAACCTCGGCGTCGCAGCGGGCGCTGAGGGAGAGCGAAGAGCGCTACCGCCTTCTTGCCGAGAACACAACCGACGTTTTCTGGCAACTGGACCTTCGGACGAACCGGTTCACCTACGTAAGCCCCTCGGTGTATCAATTGCGCGGCTATACCCCCGAGGAAGTGATGGCCCAGCCGGTCTCAGCGAGCCTGACGCCGGAGTCCCGGCAAAACGTCGAACAGTGGATCGCCAATGCGCTGGCGGGCTTTACCGAGGGAAAATCAAACAAAAAAATGGAACTGCAGCGCGTCGAGCAGCCAAGGAAGGACGGGACAACGGTCTGGACCGAGGTTTCCACCACCTATATCTTCGATGAGAACAAGCCCGTAGCAGTCAACGGCATATCCCGCGATATTACCGAACGCAAGAGAATGGAGGAAAAGCTTCGCGAGAGTGAGAAGCGGCTCAATCTGGTCATTCAGGGCACCGGCATCGGCCTCTGGGACTGGAACGTTCAGACCGGTGAGACCGTGTTCAACGACCGCTGGGCCGGGATCGTCGGATACACGCTCGATGAGCTCGCGCCAACAAGCATCAAGACCTGGATCGCACTGTGCCATCCCGATGATCTGCGCCTGTCGGACGAGCTGCTGCAGCGGCATTTTCGCGGGGAGACGGGGCTTTACGACTTCGAATGCCGCATGAAACACAAGAACGGAAGCTGGGTATGGGTCCATGACCGGGGCAGGGTCGCTGAATGGACCGCCGACGGCAAACCGCTGCGCATGGCCGGCACGCATGCTGACATTACCGAACGCAAACGGGCGGAGCAGGAACTCATCGAAACGTCAAGCCTCCTGCGCACGTTCATGAATGCCATCGACGAATCGGCTTTCCTCATGGACAGGAACGGAGTGATCCTCGCGGCAAACGAGACGGTAGCGAAACGGCTCGGGAAAAAGCCGCGGCTACTTGTCGGGTCGACCATGGAGGAACTTCTTCCCCCTCCGGTCGGATTGAGACGAAGACAGCATGTCACCGAGGTGATCGCCACAGGGAAACCGGCGCGATTCGAGGATGAGAGAATGGGCAGGATAATCGATAATGCGCTCTATCCGGTATTCGACACGGGAGGGAGCGTCGTCGCGTTGGCTGTCGTCGGCTATGACGTCACCGAGCGCAAACACGCCGAAGAAGAACGCGAAAGGCTGATCGCTGAACTGCAGAAGGCAATCGCCGAGATCAAAACCCTGCATGGCATCCTGCCGATCTGCTCGAGCTGCAAGAAGATCCGCGACGATAAAGGCGCATGGCACCAGCTGGAAACCTACATCCACGACCATACGGACGCCCAGTTCAGCCACGGCCTGTGCGCGGACTGCGCTCGGAAGATGTACCCCGATTACTTCAAGGACAAATGAGCGATGGTCCGTCAAAGGTGCATAATGTTTTAAAACTCATGAATCAATATCTTCCCGGAAAAAATTTCGCGTAAGGCCGTAAAAAAGGCAAACTACTTGTCTTTTTCGAAAAGGGATGGTAAGGTTTTCCTGACGTTCTTTGCGGCTTTGCGCGAGACGCCTTACGCTTTGCCTTTCAGATTCCCGCTTGCCCGGGTTAGGGAGGTCTCATGACGATGATTGCGACAATTGCCGGAGTTCTCGTTGTGCTTTACGCTGCCATGGCAGCATGGTTCTGGTACGGGTTCCGGAAAAAGATGTCCCTCTGAGGGTTCGCCCCTTCCCCGGACATCCTGAAGAAGCTCGAGCAGAAGCTCAGGGACGAGGGGAAGCCGGTCCCCCGGTGGGTGACCGAAGGATTGAAGAGACGATGCTCCGGAGGAGAGACAAAATAATGACGAGGATGACAAGGGACACGGTCGGAAAGAATATGATGTTGCTTCGCCGGACGTTGATAGGGTGTTTCCTTCTGGCTCTGCTGCTGCCTGCTGCAGCAAACGCAGCGGAGAAAGCTTCCCCCTTTGACGAGGGGAATGCGCGCATCTCGCTCTTTCTGGGAAGCGGCTACGCTTTTGACAAGACCTATTCGATCTTCGGGCTCGGCGCGGGCTACTTTGTCGCCGACGGTCTTGAGCTCGGCCTCGACGCCGAGACCTGGTCAGGCACGCCCGGCATCACGCAGGTAAGCCCCTCGGTCCGTTTTGTCATAAAAACGACCGGCCCGATCAATCCCTACGCAGGCATCTTCTACCGCCGCACCTTCATCGACGGATACCGCGACCAGGACACGATCGGCGCGCGGGCAGGAGTCTTTTTCCTGACCGGCGGAAACTTCTATTTCGGCGCAGGCGCTGCCCAGGAGTTTCATCTCACCTGCGACCGGGCCGTGTACAAGAACTGCGAAGAGCTCTATCCAGAGCTGCTTGTTGCGGTGATGTTTTGAGCTGGTACGCAGGCTGAAGCCTGCGGCTACAAACAAAGCGTATTGGTTCTCTTGTAGCCGCACCCTTCAGGGTGCGTTCGTTATCGGTCGAGCCTGCTCAACAACCTATATAAAGATCATCCCTAAGGTCCCTTTACTGAAGCGGTGCCTTGACAGCCACCGGACTCCCGGCCACGCCCGTATAAAAGACCACGAGCTTCGCCGGCACCTTCCCGGTGTTTCTGCCGTTGTGCTTCGCGTTCACCACCTCGACGATCGCGTCCCCTTCTTTGAATGAATAGTGCTCGCCTGTTTCCATCTCAATGGTAAGCGCGCCCGAAAGCACATAGGCGTAAACCGGAATCGGGTGCAGATGCCATCCTGTTTCGCCTCCTGCAGGGATCTCGACCAGGACAGCGGTGACCTCGGGGGAATCCGTTACGGGATAGGACACCTTTTGGCCGTTCGTCGTTGTCGTGGTTTTCTTCAGGGACGTGACCGTGACGCCTTCGTAGTCGCTGCTGAAAGCAGGCGGGGCGGCATACATAAGGAAGAGGAATACAAAAAGACAGGACACGAGGACGGCATTGTGCGATTTGTTCATTATGTACCTCCGGGATATAGTATCAATAACGTTGTTATAAAACGGTAGGTTGGGCTGAACTCCTCGTGTGAAGCCCAACATTATTTATTCATGCCCAACACCCTAACCAAGCCGAATCCCGTCCTGTAAACCCCACTCCGGATGGTATCTCCCTGCTTCCACATATCGGTGAAAACTCGAATACCGCCAGGCACGAGGAGCGACCGCGAAGCCGTGTTTTACCGGATTAAAGTGAATGTAATCCATATGTCTATTAAGATCAGCATCATCTCGTATCCGGTGCTCCCAAAAACGCCGCTGACGAGCGCCCAAATGCATGAGTGCGCTCGTCATGACGAACAGTACTGAATAAAATAACTTCTTATATAGAAATGACACCCGCCCTTCCCTTACCAGTGATGAGCCCGCTTCACATGCTTCTCCATCTCCTCCGCAAGCTTGCTTCCTCTGCTCGGGAGTCAGAATATCATGGAGTTCCGCGAACTTCGCGGAAATGAAACTGATCACGTCGTTCGCATGGGCCTGAATTTTCTCCGTACGTGCCTTTAACTTCGCCTCGTCGATCTGCGGGCTCTTCATCATCTCCACAATGTCCTTCAAGCTTTCTTCCCGCATCTTCGCCATGTCCGGCCGTCTGGCCATACATTCTTCCTTGATCTTTTCGAGCTTTGCCGTTTGATCGGCATTCAGCCCGAGCGTTGAAACCAGGTGCTGGACTACGCGCTCCGCCCGCTGTTCCGGCGTTCGATGATAGCACGCGATGGCGACAAGCGCCAGAAGGGTCGTCATCAGCAGTGTCAGTACAATATACTTGTTCCTGTTCATGTTCTCTCTCCTTTCATTTCCCGGCTGTCGATATATTTCTTGAATGCATCCCGGCCTTCTGCTTCCCACCATTCGTCATATCGCCGCCAGTCCTTGATATGACCGTTTGCAACCCCTTCCCCGGAGCAGGGGCCGCTCCACGCCCAGGGACCGTGTCTGTGCCGGCCGCCGAATTCCCGCGGCCCTCGGTGTCCGAAAAGAATATGCGCAAGGACGACCATCCCGATCGCCTGCCAATAAGTGATCTCCCTCAGACCGAAAACTCCCGGCATCAGCCAGTTCCAGAGCAATTGGACAAAAATGCCGAACACCAGCGCGAATACGAGACCGATGACAATTCCCTTTACGATCCGGCGTGCGGTCCATGATCCTCTTCCCCCGCAGTGATACGAATGTTTTTCTTTGTCCATAGTGTTGACTCCTTTTCACGGATTATTGAAATCCTGCAGCTCCTTCTGCAGGGCTGCATTAGCCCGATGCTTCCTGGCCAGAAGCGTACCCATAGGCACACCCCATGCTTTCGAAAGCTCCTGGAACGGATATCCTTCGATCTCCGTGGCGATCCAGACCGACCGCTGACCCGGTTCTAGCCGATCGAGCGCTTCGATCAGCCGGTCCCGGATTTCCGACGCTTCGATCGCATTTTCCATGTCGTAACGCGGTTCCGGGGCGGTTTCTTCGCGGTTCCATTTTCCTCCTCGTCGGTATTTACGAACGGGATCGTCTTCTTCCTCCTTCTCAGATAATCAATCGCCTTATTCTGGATGGAACGATAGATATAGGCGGACAGGTTTTCGACATGAGCGGTGATGTCGGCCTTCTCAAGCAGATCGGCCATCAGATCGCTCACGATGTCTTCGGCCTCCATATCCGAAAGGTCGGAATAATTGAACTGAAAGTACCTGACCAGTTTTCCATAATTGTCGCTGAAAAACCGCGCAAGACCGGTTTTACCGGTTTCATCGCTCATAGGGCACCCATTTAGCGTCTCCCGTCTCTATTATTATGACGAATAAAGACACTCGTTTATTGCATGTAGCATAAAAAATATTGCCGATCAGAAAGCTTTCACAGGGGATTTGGAATCCCCACCTGCAAACCACCTGCGTTTATGATACCGTGCGAGGTAGTACTTTTGTTGAATTGACATTCTCCGCTCCTGCTCTTTCCTTCATACGGCTTAGCGATGACTTCTTGATGCCGGGAATCTGTCCGCGCTTTTGATAAACTCGCCACTGCAGTTTACGCCCTATGCCCCCCCCCCCACGTTGTGCTCCATACGATTTTTCCTGTTTTATAAACTGGAAACTCAAAACTAATGCAAACGAAGTAAATATTGTAACATCCTGAAAAGTCCCCCCTCGCCCAACCCTCTCCCCTCTGGGAGAGGACAAAGGTGAGGGGCAAAGCAGTATCGAATTTAAATGCGTTTGTATTAGAAACTCAGACCTATAGGTTCACGAACAATTTTTCTTGCCAGGACTGATTTTTTATTATACATTTACAAAAGGATACGAAACGTTAAGACGTTCAGGACCATCCGACAGTCCGGCGCTTTCAGCAAAACGAACCGTTTCCCCATGATGCCTTTTCTCTACGACAGCACCCTTTATGCGATGAACCCGCTCTCGATCCAGACGCTCATTGTGGCGCTGGGCATCATCGCCCTCGGCATGTTCGCATTGGTCCGCGAGCAAGGCTCCCATGTGAGCGTTGTCTTTTTCGTGCTGGCAAGCGCCATGGGCCTGTGGCTTTTCGGAATTTCCTGGATGTACAGCGCTGCCGACGAGGCCCTCGCGATGTGGTGGGCAAAGATCGCCTATGCCGGCATCGCCGTCATCCCCGCCGCGGTCTACCATTTCAACGCCCTTATCGTGAAGGATTATGACAGCGCGAGAAAACGCGTCCTCGGCTGTCTGGCTGCTGAGCGCTTGTTTCGCCGCCCTCATGCTGACCACCAACCTGCAGTTCTCCTCCCTGCAGCGCCATGCATGGGGTTTTTATCCTCAAGCGCGCATCACGAGCATTCCCTTTGTGGTGTATTTCCTCGCGATCGAGATCGCCACCCTGCGGAGCTTCGTGAAGGCGTACCGCGCGTCCGTGCCGGGTTCGATCCAGAAGATGCGCGCCCGGATACTGCTGTTCGGTTTTGCCGTGGGATACCTCGGCGCCTTTGACTTCATCATTTCCCTCGGCATGCCGTGGCGGCCGCTGGCCCATGGAGAGATCTTCGTTTTCCTCATCATCTCGTCGTGGGCGATACTCCATTACCGGTTCATGGCCATCACGCCCGCCTTCGCCGCCCGTGAGATCATCGACACCATGAACGACGCCCTGATCGTCCTCGACTCCGACGGGGTCGTCCGGCTCGTCAACCGGGCGACGTGCACCCTCTTCGGCTGCCGGGAGCAGGACCTGGTCGGCAAGCGACCGGGCGAAAGTGCGGCCGGCAGCTCTTTTTTTGCCGGGCATCTGGAATCTTTTTTCGCGGACGGTACGGTCCGGGACCGGGAGGTGGATTTCCGGGCGCCGGAGGACGCGTTGCGCACCCTCAGCCTGTCCACGTCGATCATGCGCAACCCCGCCGGCGAAACGCTGGCCGTTGTCTGCGTCGTAAGCGACATCAGCGACCGCAAACGCGCCGAGCAGGAACGGGAAGAGCTCATACTCCAGCTCCAAAAGGCAAATGAGCAGCTCCAGACCGTCGACAAGATGAAGTCTGACTTCGTTTCCATGGTGTCCCACGAACTGCGCACTCCCCTCGCGACCATCAAAGCGTTTGCAGAGCTGACCGTCATGAAGCCGGACATGCCCGCTCCGGAGCGGACCCGGTTCATGGGCATCATCAATGCCGAAACCGACCGCCTTTCGCGGCTCATCTCCGATGTCCTCGATCTTTCCCGGATCGAAGCGGGGTCGATGAGGTGGCGGTTCGAAGAGGTGTCGATCGATGATGTGATAAAAAAGGCCCTCGCCGTCATGGGACCGCTTTTCGAGCGTAAAAGCATCTCCGTGACGACCTCCCTCGAGCCGCGCCTTTCCGGCCTTTCCGGCGACCGGGACCGGCTCGTGCAGGTCGTGACCAACATCCTTTCCAACGCCGTCAAGTTCACGCCCCGCAACGGCTCGATCCGGATCGCTGCGCGTCGGCAGTATTCTCCCCGGGAGGAGATCATCGTGGAGATCTCCGATACGGGGATCGGCATCGACGCCGGGGACCTCGAGCTGATCTTCAAAAAATTCCAGCGCTCCCGAGACGAGAGCGCCAACGCGGAGGAGGGTTCGGGGCTCGGCCTCGCCATTGCGCGCGAGATCATCGAACACCACAGCGGCAGAATATGGGCCGAGAGCAGGCGGGGCAGTGGAAGCATGATTATCTTCACCCTGCCCGTCAGCGGGAACATGTCTCCAGGCCGCAGTGACTCCTCCTGAAAAATTGACCGTTTTACACTCTCCTTTGCACACCTCTCCTTGAGATGTTCTTCATTGCGCCCCTCTCCTTTTTTCAATTTTGAACAGCCGGGTGCGCCAGGCGGACGGGAATCTGCAGACATGGTTGCAGGAGAAATGATCCGCCGTCCGTATCGGATCAGGCGAAGAGTGCTTTTAGAATTGTGGGTTTTTTCTCCCTGCCGTGTTACAATAATAGACTTGACCTATGAAGTCCGAACTCATCATACAAGGCGCCCGCCAGAACAACCTCAAGAACGTGAGCCTCGCGATCCCCCACGATGCCGTGACCGTGGTCACCGGGCTGTCCGGCTCGGGCAAGTCCTCGCTGGCCTTTGACACGGTCTTTGCCGAGGGGCAGTGGCGCTACATCGAGTCCCTGTCCACGTACGCACAGATGTTCCTCGAAAAGCTGGACCGACCTGACGTGGACGAGCTCCGGAACGTGCGTCCTGCTGTTGCGCTGGAGCAGCGAAATCCGGTCAGGACGTCCCGCTCCACCGTCGGCACCGTGTCGGAAGTCTACGACTACCTTCGGCTCCTCTTCGCCAAGATCGGAAAGATCGTCTGTCCGAAAGACGGGACTGAGGTAAAGCGCTCCCATCCCTCGTCGATCGCCGACGATCTTCTGCGCGACCACCTCGGAAAAAAGGATCTACGTTCTGTTCCGGATCCCCGTTCCCGCGGACGGCCCGGGCGCGCTTTTGATGGAGCTCCAGAGCAGGGGCTTCGGCAGGCTCAAGCTGGGACGAGGAGATCGTCGAGACCTCGGCAGTCGATTCGGGGAAGAAGGACCTTACCGAACTGCTCGTGCTGCTGGATCGTCTTGTGGTCACGCCTGATTCCCGCGCGCGGCTTGTCGAGTCCCTGGAGACCGCGCTCCGGGAGGGCAAGGGCGAGGTCCTTGTCGAGGTCCTGGGGGAAAAGACCATCCGCTTCAGCCAGGCGCTCGCGTGCCCTTCCTGCGGGACCGTGTACGAGGCTCCGCAGCCCGTTCTTTTTTCCTTTAATCACCCTGTCGGAGCATGCAAAGAGTGCAACGGCTTCGGCAATATCCTGCGTTACGACGAGGACCTCATCGTCCCCGACAAGCACCTGAGCCTGAAACAGGGCGCGATCGAGCCCTGGACCAAGGCATCGTCGAAATGGTGGATGCGCCAGGTGCTCACAGGCGCGAAGAAGGCCGGGATCGCCGTGGATGTTCCGTGGCAGGACCTGCCGAAGTCCGACCGGGAAGCGCTGTTCAAGGGGACCGGGAGCTTTCACGGCATCGATGATTTTTTCGCGTATCTCCAGGGCAAACGCTACAAGCTCCATGTGCGGGTGTTCCTGAGCAGATACCGCAGCGCCGCAATCTGCCCGGTGTGCCGGGGAACACGGCTCAAGCCCGAGGCGCTCATCGTCACGGTCGGCGGGATCGATATCTCGCAGGCGTCAGCCACGCCGGTTGCGTACCTCGTACAATGGCTGCACGATCTCGATTTGACCGAATTCGAGAAGCAGGCGGCAAAGGAGATCCTGAGGCAGCTGGAAATGAAGCTGGCCTACTTTCTCCGCGTGGGCCTCGGATACCTCACGATCGACCGGCAGACGCGCACGCTTTCAGGAGGAGAGGCCCAGCGGGTGAATCTCTCGAACCAGCTTGCGCTCAGGCTCATGGGCACGCTGTATGTACTCGATGAGCCGAGCATCGGCTTGCACCCGCGCGACACGCACCTGTTGGTCGGGATCATCCGCGAGCTCTCCGCATCGGGCAATACGGTGCTCATGGTCGAGCACGATCCCGCGCTCATCCGGTCTGCCGACCATGTCGTGGAAATGGGGCCGGGAGCAGGCGAACGCGGAGGTCGCGTCGTGTTCGAAGGATCACAGCGCGAATTCCTTCGCAGTTCCTGCCTTACGGCCAAGTACCTCTCCGGCAGGGAGACGATCCCGGTCCCTGCCAGGAGGCGAAAGCAGGAACGCAAGTTCCTGGAGGTCCGCGCGGCGTCGGGAAACAACTTGAAGAAGATCAACGTCCGCATTCCGCTCCAGACCCTGACCTGCATTACCGGCGTGTCGGGCTCGGGCAAGTCCACGCTCGTCCAGGACACGCTCTACCCCGCCCTCGCGCGGGAACTGGGCGTCGAATTCGGAAAACCGGGGGCCTACGGGGAACTCCTGGGCCTCGAGCACATCAAGGGCGTGCGGCTCATCGACCAGGAACCGATCGGCAAGACGCCGCGTTCGAACCCTGTTACCTATGTAAAGGCCTTTGACCTCATCCGTAAGTTCTTTGCAGGCCTGCCGGACGCGAAGCGCAAGAAGTTCGGCCCCGGCCATTTCTCCTTCAACGTTGCAGGCGGACGGTGCGCGGCCTGCGACGGCGCAGGCGTGCAGAAGATCGAGATGTACTTCTTCGAGGACATGTTCGTCACCTGCGAACAGTGCGGAGGCAGGCGCTATAAGCCCGAGGTACTGAAGATACACTACAAGGGCCGAAACATCGCCGACGTGCTCCAGATGACGGTGAACGAGGCCCTCACGTTCTTCGAAGGGCAGTCGCCTATCAAGGACAAGCTCCAGTCGCTCGCCGCGGTCGGGCTCGGGTATCTGCGGCTCGGCCAGCCGGCAACGACCCTGTCGGGCGGCGAAAGCCAGCGGCTCAAGATATCCCACGAACTGGGCGACGCGAAATTGTACGACATGGTTTACATCCTCGACGAGCCCACGACAGGCCTCCACATGGACGACGTAAAAAAGCTGCTCCAGGTGCTGAACGCGCTCGTGGACGCGGGCAACACCGTGGTCGTCGTGGAGCACAACCTCGATGTGATCAAGACCGCGGACTGGGTCATCGACCTCGGCCCCGAGGGAGGCGAAGCAGGCGGCAGGATCGTGGCGCAGGGCACGCCGGAAGAAGTGGCAGAGATCGGGGAATCGTATACGGGGAAATATTTGAGGGAGTATCTGGGGGCGGTGGTTAAATGACCGCCTTTCTTTGCGTCTCGGCGTCTTCGTGCGAAAAAGGATTTGGGTCTTGAAAGGTAGACTTCCCCGACTCCAGGCATGCCTGGCTTGCTTCAAAATCGTTCCTCATAACAGGTTTGACACGAAGAAAAGGCCTGAGTGTTTGTTCACTCTGGCCTTTGTTTGTTTTACGATGAACAATGTTTTCTACTTCCCTCCTGCCGCCGCCTTGAGCTTCTCCTCGATGGCTGCCGGCGCTCCGGAGATCTTCATGAACGTGCCCATGGTGAGGTCCGGAAAATCGAGGGCGATCCTGAACTTGCCGTGGAGCATGTACACGGTACCGTCGGACACGACCAGCTCATAGGGCAAATGGGCCGTATGCTTCAGTTCGCCGATGTCGATGACCTTCATGATCGCGGCATCAGCACCCGCGCCCTCGGTCAAATAAGCGCCGAAGACCGATTCCTTTTTTCCCGGCAGGTCCACGCGGTATACCTTGATCGCGCCGCCCTTCCTGGCCGCAAGCCCCGCCTCGACGGCGGCAAGCGCCTCGTCCTGGGACGGGTACACGGCGAGCTTTACCTGGTCGTCAAAGTAGGGCATCATCACCATATAGTGGTACTTCTTCAGCTGGGCTGCCGTGATCCCGTTCTTGGAGCCGAATTCGACGGTTTTGCCTATTGCCTGTTCGAGCGCCGTTGCAACATCGTTCAGGTCTTCCTTCAGCCGATATGCTGCTGCAAAGTATCGCGGGTTCGTTGCAGCCACCTGCAGCTCGCTGCCGACGCTGGTGAGCGAAACGCGCATCACTGCGCCATAGGCCCCGAATGCCGACTTTGCCGCAGCAGCCTTGAGCGCATCACTCGTCACCACGAGCACTGTTGCGCCCGTATAGGGCGCATACTCGCCGACGATCTGGAAACCCTTCTGCGCCAGCGCCGTCTTCACATCGGTCAGTTTGGCTGCGATGGTTGCGGGTCCCCGGAAGCCGAGCAAATAGGGCTTCAAGGCCTGGTCTGCGGCAGGCGAGGAAACAACCGCTGCCAGCGAAAGAACGAAGAAGCAGAACGCAAGAACTGAGATCTTTTTGAACATTTCATTTCTCCTTCTATAATATATAGAATAGGCAAGAATAGCACGGCGCTCACGGCATAGTCAAGAAGATTAGAAACTAGGAAACCAATATCCTTCAGTAGCTTTCTTAAGCTTACCACCGGTCCTTCTTCGTTTTCCACAAACAAAGAACTTGACCTGTCTATTACTTCATGGTTTATGCTAGACTCCAGGTGCAGGAGGCAACCGTGTATACCATCGGCCGGCTGGCAAAACAATTCGGACTATCCCGAAGCACGCTGCTCTACTATGACTCGATCGGCCTTTTTTCGCCATCCGGTAGAAGCAATGCAAATTATCGTACGTACACCGAAGCGGACCGCCTCAGGCTGGAACAGATCTGCACCTTTCGCCGGACCGGGCTCTCCCTCGAGGACATCAACAGGATTATGAAAACGAGGGGCAACCGGGGCATCGTCCCGCTCCTCGAGAAGCGGCTCGATGAGCTGAGCCGGGAGATCCGCGCGCTCCGGACCCAGCAGCATTTCATCGTGACCCTGCTCAAGAGCGATCGCGCCCTGTCACGGATCAGGGTCATGGACAAGGAGAGTTGGATAAAGCTGCTGGAGACCGCGGGGCTGGACGAGGCTGCCAGGAACAAATGGCACGCAGAATTCGAGAGGCTCGCCCCCGACGCGCACCAGGACTTTCTCGAATCCCTCGGCATTCCCGCCCGGGAGATCGCGCTCATCAGGAAGTATTCGCGGCGAGGGTGGGAGAAGCAGGTTTTTCAAACAGGATGAGTGGAGCCCCCTCCGGCAGGAGCCGGAGGCTCCCTCGAACAACGCGACCTCCCGGAACTGCGAACTCGCGCATGCGTGACACGTTCGTGTCACGCGCGAGTGAGCGCTCATACGGCAATTCCGGATTCCCTTTGCGGCTTTGCGCGAGATGCCTTTGACTCATGCAGTTGTCCTTGTTTAGAATTTCGATATTAGAGTTTCGTGATTGCATTGCACAAAGGAGGTACAAATGAAGAACCGAATCATGCTTGGATTATGGAAGTACATGCTGAGTATCCCGTCCGCTCTCGTGGACCCGGAAAAGAAGCTCCTTCGCCAGAAGATGCGCTTTGAGGCAGCCATGGGCTTCATGACAACGGACCATCGCCGTGTGCACCATCTCGTGGTTGCGGAGCTGCCGCGCACGGGAAAGCCATTAAGCCCCGGGCTCATTTCGCAAAAACTGTCCCTGCCCCCTGACCGGGTCGTGCGCCTCCTGGAAGACCTGGAGAAACACATGACCTTCCTGTTCAGGAACAAGGAGGGAGCCGTTACCTGGGCATACCCGGTCACCGTGGATAAGACCCCCCATCACCTTACCTTCAGCACCGGCGAGCAGGTGTACGCGGCCTGAGCAGCGGATGCATTTGCAACGCCCTTCGTGCAAGGGCGCTTACGAAACCAGCCGATCACCGTCACGGTGCGCACCGAATGCGCTCACTGCAAGGAGCCGATGGAATTGACGATCGACAGCGATCTCAATTTCACGGTCAAGGACGGGGGCCGGGCGCCTATGGTCTTCATTCCGGACGTGGATCTTCTGACCCTGCAGGACGAGAGCATCATCAACGCATTTTGAAAGGAGACGGTCTTCTTCCGGTCGGAAGAACATGCCAGAGAGCACCGAAAAAGGACTCATAGAATTCGAGGAGTGTACTTAACCGCGGGACAGATGATCAAAGGTACGAAGATCATTCAGAGCGTGCTGTTCGGTTTCGCTGAATAAGGATTGAAGTGGAGCCCCCTCCAGCATCCCGACCTGTCGGGACTCTAAATCGTAGCGACCTCCCGCCTGCACCCGGCGTTTACGAGTGCGGATGCACGGAGTGCCAGGTGGAACTGCGAACTCGCGCATGCGTGACACGTTCGTGTCACGCGCGAGTGAGCGCTTTCCACCCCCGGCAGGAGTCGGGGGATGCCAAGGCGCGGGATTGCCCGGCAGCGGCATCTACGACTCATTCTTCAGCTCACGCGCCGGGCATGAACCGGCACTCGTCGAACACCCGGCGGCTGCAGACCCGGCACCGCTCCGGATCGAGACGGGGAACGAGCGCAGCGATTGCGGCCTTCTTGGAGCCGAGGATGTTCTCTGCGCCGATGCGGTCGATGTACCCTCCGTTATGGAGCATTTCGACCACCTCGCCTTTCAGGGAGCAGAGGTAAAGCTTCCTTCCCTCCATGTGCAGGCGGTGCGCCTCGTTGGCAAGGGTCTCGCAGCCGGCCACATCGATGAAGTTGATGCCTCCGCCCACGATCAGGATATGGGCCTGCTCAGGGCTTTCCTTCGCTATGGTGCGCAGCTCTTCTGCAAAATGGTTCACCGCGCCGAAGAAAAGAGAGCCGTCTACGCGCAGGATCTTGAGCTGCGGACATTCAGGCAGGTTTTTCCGTTCGATGTTGATGAAGCGCTGGTGATCGTCCTGGTGTTCGGGCACGAGCGTCACGAACCCGGGATGAGAGGTGCGGTTCAGATACAGCAGGAGCGAGAGCATGACCCCGACATAGATCGCGAACTCCAGCTCCACCAGCAGGGTGGCAACGAAGGTCACCGCAAGCACCGCGGCCTCCTGGCGGCTCGTCCGGATGATCGTGGCGATGTGGTGGAAATCGACGAGGTTCCAGGCCACGAGCAGCAGAACGCCGGCCATGGCAGGGATCGGAAGGTAAGCCGTGAGCGGCGCGATCAAAAGCAGGATGAGCATGAGCGCCGCCGCCGCGAACACGGCGGCCAGGGGCGTCTTCGCGCCGGCATCGTAGTTCACACCCGTGCGGGTGAAGGAGCCCGACGATGCGTAGCTCGAAAAGAAGCTGCCGATCATGTTCGCCAGGCCCTGACCGATAAACTCCTGGTTGCTGTCTATGCGCTGGTGCGACTTCGTGCCGACGGCGCGGGCGATGGAAACCGCTTCTGCCAGGCCGAGCATGGCGACTGCCAGCGCCGGCGGAGCGAGGCTGCGGATGTTCGCCGTCGAGAGATCGGGCAGCGAGAGCGGCGGCAGGTGTGCGGGCAGCGATCCCACGAGGCGCACTCCGTGTTCTTTTCCGTTCAGAACGAGCGACAGCAGGCTGCCGATGACCATGGCAAAGAGCAAGCCCGGCATCCTCGGCAGAAATCGCTTAAAGAGCAGCGCGAATACGAGCGTTGTCGCGGAGATTGCCAGGACAACGGGATTGATGCTTGAAACATGCTGAAGCAGGTCGGCCCAGACATGGATGAAGGCATGGCGCTTGGAGCCGGGAACGCCGAGAAAATTGCTGAGCTGGCTCGTGCCGATCAGGAGCGCGGCGCCGGCCGTAAACCCCACCACCACGGAATGGGACACGAAGTTCACGAGCGCGCCGAGCCGCGCGAGTCCGAGCGCAAACTGAAACAGGCCCGCCAGAAACGTAATGGTCAGGATCAATTCGATGTAGGTGGTCGTGCCGGTCTGCACCAGCGGACTCACGGTCGTGAAGAGCACGATGGAAATGGCCGTGGTCGGACCGGAGACCAGGTGATGGGACGAGCCGAAAAGCGCGGCGATGACGGCGGGGACGATCGCGGTATAGAGACCGTACTCCGGCGGCAGGCCGGCAATGATGGCAAAGGCCACGCCCTGCGGCAGGACGATGATGGCGCCGGTAAGGCCCGCCATCAGGTCGCTCTTCAGCGTTCGCTGGTTCACCTGCGGCCACCAGCCTGCGGCGGGCAACATTCGCGCGAGCAGGGCTCTCCAGTCTCTCATAGGGCTTCCCTCGTGATCACATTTCTTCGCACTGCCATCCTCCTCCGGTTTTCGTATACGTCCTTTTTCCCCGCGTTTCGAATGTATCTCCTTTCCGGATAACGCGGGGATCGCCTGATGTCTTTTCGATCCATTTGAATCCGTCGACCAGCTTGTCGAAACAAACTTCGCCGCAGCACGTCAGGACGCAGCCGCTCGCGTCCCTGATGAACCGGGCCTTCGCCCGGTACTCTACGAGGTAGTTCCCGTTGCTCGACGCTTTGTTTATCACTTCGTGTTCCATGATCACGACGGTGCGGGACCAGCGGTTTTCAAACCACTTCTGCAGATCGGCCCTGGCCCTCCTGTCGGACGGTTCTGAAGAACAGCTGCCCAGCAGGACCGCCATTGCAAGGAGACAGAATGCTCCGGATAGACGCATAAAGGGTTGGAAGCTGGTTTTCCTTTTGTGCTCCTGTTCCATGAAGGAATTATAGCAATTTTCAACCTGCTCCATATCGATTCGATAAGAAACACAGGCACCCTTTTTATGGTATTCTCATTCTATGATCTTCAATCTATCCCAGGAGGACGTATGACCAAAATCACAGTCGACAAGAACCTCTTCTGCCTTCCCTGGACCCAGACCCTGCTGGGCAGCCATGTGGAAGGCAAGGTCAATTTCATGGCCCTGGACTGGCTCACCCGGGTAAACTTCCAGCCGGCCATGCTCGGCATCTGCGTGGGCAAGGGGCATGTAACGAACGAGGCGATCCACAAGACCGGCGAGTTCAGCGTGAACGTCCCGTCAACGGACATGGTGGCGATTACCGATTACTGCGGCATCACGTCGGCAAAGAGCACGGACAAGTCCGCGCTCTTCGAGGTCTTCTACGGGGAGCTCAAGGCAGCGCCCATGATAACCGCCTGCCCCTTGAACATCGAATGCCGGGTGGTGCAGACCGTGGAACTTCCCACGAACAGCTTTTTCATCGGCGAGATCAGCAACATCTATTCGGAAGAACGGTACCTGACCGACAAAAAGGCGGACCCGAAAAAAATGCGGCCCTTCCTGCTCACCATGCCGGACAACCGGTTCTGGGCCCTCGGAGAACAGGTGGGGAATGCCTGGAAGGACGGGGTGAAATACAAGGAGAAGCTGAAGCCCTGAGCAGTGCGGATATCATTGTGAAGGCGCTCCCTTGGCCGCTTTCGGCCGGTACGCCATCTTCATGTACCGGTCTCCGCGCTCCAGCTCATCGAGCATCTGGGCCAGCCTCTTGTCCTGTGTGGTCTTCAGCTTCGCGCGCTTGATCCAGCCGATGTAATCGTTCTGCTGGTAGGGCGGCCGGCTTTTGTAGGCGGCCATAAGGTTGCCGCTGACCAGGGCCTTCCGGACGAAAGGAGGCATTGGATAGCGAGGTCGTTTCAGGCGAGATGGTTTTTTGTCGATCATGGATTCCTCCCCTCTGCGTTTTTTCGCCGCGCTTCGTTACTTCAGCTTTTCATCGACCAGCTCGAACCATCTGACCACACTGCCCTTTCCGTGGTCTGCCGAGAACTTTTCCGCCCCGGCCCGGTCCTTGAACGCCGCGATGCCGTAGCCTTGCGGCGTCTGTACATCGGTCCTCAGGACGAAAAAGGCCTTTTCCGTGGCAAGATCCTCGCCTGTCGAATAGTCGCGAACAATTGCTCCGCTGTCGAACATGCCTTGGCGGGTCGCGCACTCTCCGTTCCTCGCAACAACGGCACAGCCGATGTCGTCGTAGGACTGCTCGCCCAGGCCGGCCGAGCGCGGTACAATGACGGAGAACTTTTTCGCCGCCTCCGTGATCTTCGCTGCACCGGACCCGCAGTTGTCTGCACAGGCCCCGGACGGCAGGAGAGCCATCACCGTCAGAAACAATAAGCTTCCGAAGAAATGTTTCATCGTTCCTCCCTGAAGTTGTTACAGCGAAGCCTATTATACCGTGCGCTTTCGGCGGTGTCCAGGTGTCCGTCTCCGTTGGCTGCACCAGCCCTGTCGTTTGAAACCGACCGGCTCAGGGTGCGATCACCGGTGCGAATGATCATGACAAACGAAAAAGGGCGTGAGCAGGACCTTGCAAGCCGCAAACGGCGACTAACCATTATTCTCAAATTGGAACTTTACGTTGACAGGATATTTCGTTCTCACTATGATGGCGACCATGAAATGTCAGGCAGTTCTCATCCTTTTTTCGATCGTCCTCGGCATTATCATCCCGCCCGTCATGCCGGCTTTCTCCGGCAACGGGAACCACGCGGTCCTCGGGACCCTTGACGTCTGCCACTCGGCAATGCCGGCCCTCTCGTCGAACGGAGACATGCCGTGCATGAATGAGTGCCCCTGCATGCACCCGCCGCTCGAGCAGAGCGCAGCAGCGGCAATCACGGTCATCCCCTTCAAGCCTTCCCTGTTTGTTTCTCTGGACGAACGTCCGCCAAAAGCCTGATCTCAAGCGCCTCATCCCAAAACCGAAGTCGAGAGCTTTCATCACAACTGCGCCTGCGCATGTGCGTGCATGCGTTCGCGCACGGACTGTCCCTCAGGGGCATTCCTCCCCTTTAAGCTCGGCTCCGCTTCGGCATATCCGCATTCTCATGCCCGCACATGATGATATGACGGGAGCGGAGTCATTTTTCCGCGTCTCCGAATGTTTCTCCCATGCAACAGGTCCGTTCCGTGCAGCACCGGACGGTCGGCCCCTAACCCTATCAGGAGGATATAATCCATGGAAGAGAATACGATACTTGATACAGAGATGTCGAGGAGAAGTCTTCTTATCAATGCAGGCAAGTGCGCGGTAAGTGTCGCCGGCATCACGGCGCTTTCATCGGCGGTTCCCGGAATCGTCCTGGCCAAGGTCGAGGGATACAAAACCTGGCAGTACAAGCCGGTCAACCCCGAAGAGGCGGCGAAGATCGCCTACGAGAACTATTTCGACCTGTGGTGCGCTTCCACCGTGCTGAAGGGCATCTTTACCCCGCTCGCAAAAAGCGTCGGCGACCCCTACAAATCGTTCCCTGTCGAGTCCATGCGGTGGGCCCACGGCGGCATTGCGGGATGGGGCACGGTCTGCGGATCGCCGGTCGGGGCCAGCATCGCAATGGGCCTCATCACCGGCAATATCGACACTGCCGAGGCAATGAGCAACGACATCATGACCTACTATGCCAATACCGTGCTGCCGGTCTATAAGCCCGCCAAGGCGATCAAGGCCGATATCAGAATGACAACCAAGGCGGACACCCCGGTGTGCCACATTTCCGTCGGCAAATGGATGAAAGCGGAGAACGTGGCGTTTCTCACGAATGAACGGGCCGAGCGGTGCGCCCGCGTCGCCGCGACGATCGCCTACAAGACCGTCGAGATGCTCAACACATGGCATGCCGCGGGCGGCAAATACACGCCGGTCAACAAGCCCCTGGCGAATGTGCTGAACAACGGCATAACGTCTCAGAACAATTGCACCGAGTGCCACGGCGCCAATGTTCCGGCGCCCCCTGCTGCAAAGTCGTAAGCTTGCCGGAAGGGATCGCATCGACGGGCGGGCAGTTCGCCCGCCCGTCATTTTCGCCGCAGCCGTCGTGAACAAACGCAGGAACGACCGCTGCTTCAACAGGAGAATCATCCATGTTCGGACTCGGAATACCGGAATTGCTCGTCATCGGCGTGATCGCCCTGCTCGTCTTCGGCCCCAAACGGCTTCCCGACCTCGGCAGATCGGTAGGTCGCGCAATGGCGGAGTTCAAAAAAGCGTCGCAGGAATTTCAGGACTCCGTGAAGGAAGAAATGAAGGCAGTCGAAAAAACTGCCCGGGTCGAGGAACTTGCGCCGACCGCCCATGAGATCGCGAGCCGGGAACAGATCGTGCCGAGGGGCGTTCCCGGAAATGAATACGGGGAAACGGAGCATGCACAGGGCGATGCCGAAGCGGAAGCTGCGGCAGCCGTTCCGAAGCTATCTTAAAAAACAGAACTTGCCGCAGCATCGCAGCAGCGCTATGGCGAGGGAAAAGGAGAATCCATGTTTGGTCTGGGCATGCCGGAAATGCTGGTTATTCTGGTCATCGTTCTTGTGCTTTTCGGAGCAAGCCGTCTGCCGCAGCTCGGCGAAGGGCTCGGGAAGAGCATCCAATCCTTCAAAAAAGCGATGAAGGAGGAACGGGACCCGGCAGGCGGGCAGAAGAGCGACAAAGCGTGACCCGAAGGGCCTGCTCACGAGGGGCCTTTCTCTTTTGCGCTCTTTGTGATGAAGCAGGAGGCCCGGCGGCTTCCTGCTACCTGCGGTTGTACTCCTTCACGTCGATCTTCAGCTTCTCAACGGCATTCCAGTCGTATCCCGAGTAGAGGTACGAAAAAACGGTGTTGTTGCAGAGCAGCGGGTCGAGATCATCGGAAATGACTCCCTGCTTCACCAGATGGTCCCACGAAGCAGTCCCCCTGATCGGCGAGAATTCGGCGAGATGGATGCGCACATCGACCCTTTTCAGAAATTCCACGCTCTTCTCCACTTCCTCCAGTGCCTGGCCCGGCAGTCCATATAACAGATAAACGCCGATCTGCTTCTTGGTGAACCCCTCGCGCTGCAAATGCGCAAGCGCCCGCTCAAAATCAGGGGTCGCAACTTTTCCACCCGTTTCTTTCTGTCGCGCGGGATCGGTGGTCTCGAGGCTCAGCCGCACGGTGGCAAAACCGGACTTTTTCATCAGCCTTGCCAGATCGGAATCAACGTACCGCGCATGAAGGCCGTTCGGCGCATGGAGCCTGATGGCGAGGCCGGAGCGGATAACGGCCTCGAGAAGGGGTTTGATGTGATTATCGGAATCGTACAGCAGCGCATCATCGTAGAATGCGAAGTCACGGACCCCGGAAGAGAAATGCCGTTCCATCTCCTCCAAAATATCCGGGGCCGTCCGGCGTTCATAATGGGGGAACAATATTCTCGACGCACAGTAGGAGCAGCGAAAGGGACATCCTGTTGAGGTGAGGATGGGCGCTGATGCACGATGCGATGAAAGGCCCAGGGTATAGTAGGGCGCCGGGTTTTGTCTTCGTCGGAGCGGAAGCCCAAGATCGTGCATGAGCAGGTCGAGATTGTTGTTCACCGGCCCCGCATACATCCGGTCCGCACCGCTGTTCTTCTGTGCGTGTTCGGGGTGGAGTGTCGGATAGATGCCGCCGAGGATGACGGGAACGCCGGGTGCGACCTCGCGCACGAGCCCTGTTGCCTCCTGCACCCCGGGATACCAATGGGTCATCAGCGAGGTCATGAGCACGATATCAAAAGGCATGAGCGACAGAAGGCGGGACCGAAACTCCTGAACGGACATGCCGTAGCGTTTGTAATAACGCGGTATCGACCGGAGCAGGCCGGGTTTCGCGATCCTCTCGCTGTGATATTTTCCGATGCCGTGCGGATTGGGCCTGAACGAATCGGTGCAGTCGATAAAGTGAAGATCGACCTCGAAGGCGCTCAGGTACTCCGCGACCTTCAGCAGGCCGAGCGGCCGCGCCCAGAGATTGAAGGCAGCGAAGTCGTGGATCCAGGGACTTATGAGGAGGATGCGCGGTTTCATGTCTTGAAGCCGGTGAGGAGTGAAACGTGAGGAGTAAGGGGAACGATCGTTGCTCTCTGTCTTGACACCTTACTCCTCACTCCCTGCTCCTTGCGGATGCACATACCTTACCTGAAATCATCCTGCTTTGCAAATAATGCGAACAGCCGTTTTACCCGGCGCCGGCCCGAAAAAACAGAATCCTTTCGGCTCATGACAGATGCGAAAACACTCATCTCAATGCACAACATTGCAGGACCGCGCAGCTGAAGTCGTATTTTCCCTTTTTGTGCTACATTTTCTCTAGGGCAAGACAGCTCTTGCAGAATGAACAGCACGAAGGGAGGCCCTATGACCGCGCGCGGGAACTACCAGGGAATCATCGTCACCTCAGCAGGCACCGGCATCAATCTGGCGCTCGGTGTGCTCTACACCTGGAGCATCTTCAAAGGCGCCATCAAGCAATCGATCCAGACCGGCGGCCCCGGCGCGTTCAACTGGGACCCCGCCACGCTCAATGACCCCTATGCCCTCTGCTGCATCGTGTTCGCCTGCATGATGATCGCGGCGGGAAAGATCCAGGACCGGTTCGGGCCGCGCATCACCGCCATTGCCGGAGGCGTGCTGGTCGGCGCCGGCTTCGTCTGGATCTCGCAGACCACGGCCTATCTGAGCTGGGTGCTCGGGTTCGGCGTCCTTGCCGGAACAGGGATCGCCTTCGGGTATGCGGCCGCAACGCCTGCCGCGCTCAAGTGGTTTCACCCCGCCCGGACCGGCAGGATCAGCGGGATCGTGGTTGCGGGATTCGGCCTCGCCTCGGTCTACATCGCGCCGCTTGCCCAGTATCTTCTCAGAACGCGGGGGATCGAGGGGGCCATGCTGTTCTTCGGGATCGCCTTCTTCCTCGTCGTCAGTCTTCTGTCCCTGTTCCTGAAGAATCCTCCGGAAGGCTATGTGCCGCAGCCGGCGTTCACCAGCAGAAGGGCCCCGGAGCCGCCGAACGCACGGAAGCAGGTTCAGGACCAGGAAGCCGTCCCCCGGGACCTGATCAGGACGCCGTTCTTCTGGGTGCTCTGGACGCTCTATTTCATCGGCGCCGGCGCCGGGCTCATGGTCATCGGAAGCATGGCGGGCATGGCCAAGGCCAGCATGGGCCAGAACGCCTTTGTCGCTGTGGCCATCCTGGCGATCGGCAATGCCGCGGGCCGCATCGCAGCGGGCATGGCCTCGGACAGGATCGGCAGGAAGAACACGCTCCTGGTGCTCTTCGCGTTCCAGGCAGTGCTCATGTTCGCGTCCATCGCCGTGACCGGAGCTTCGTCTGCAAGCCCGGTCCTTATCGTTCTGCTCGCCACGCTGATCGGGTTCAACTACGGCGCGAACCTGGCATTGTTCCCGTCATACACCAAGGACCTCTGGGGCATGAAGCATTTCGGGGTGAACTACGGAGTGCTGTTCACGGCATGGGGCTTCGGCGGACTGGTGATGAGCAGGGTCTCGGAATCGCTTTCAGCAGCAAGCGGATCGTTCGCAGCTTCCTTTGCCGCGGCCGGACTGTTGCTCGCGGCCGGAACGGTGATCATTTTCTTCATGCACGACCGGAAGGAGGAAAAGAGGAAGGAGATGCGGCGGCTCACCATAAAGACGACAACGGCGTAACCGAACCCGATAAGAATCCATTACGTAGGGGCGAACGGCCGTTCGCCCCTACAGGACATTATCGATTGCAGGTCCGATGACAGGACCTAACCCGGACAAGCCGGAAACAACCTTTGAACCGCGAAGACGCGAAGGACGCGAGGAAATCTGAAAGACTTTGTATTGTTGGTTGTATTTGACGTCCTCGCGCTCCTTGCGCCTTCGCGGTAAGAATATTCTTGCCGCCTTGAGAAGAATTTCACTCGTAACTGACTAATGCCAACGGAGCAATACAGCGGCGATCATGAGAAGAATACCGGCAGCCGCGATCCACCAGAGGAACGAGGGAAAACGGCGTCTCTTCGCATTTCTATCCTTCAGCCCTCCCCGCTCCCAGTCGATCCGTTTGTCCCGGTACCAGTCTCTGTCCTCCATTCCCATTTCAACGAGTCCACTCTTTCTTCAAAACTGAAGTATCCTTGATGCTTGATGCATTCGTAGAAAAACAAAAATTCACCGCCGAGACGCTGAGGCGCCGAGAAAGGACTTGAAGATTGGATGGTTCCTCCGCGCCCTCCGCGGCTTATATCCCTCTTTCTACGAGACCATCATCCATAGAAATATTTCAACTCGCCCAATCCTGAAATCAAAACTATTTGGCAGGAGCCCGGAATTAAAAAAAAAGGCTTCTCGTCCTTCCCTATGCCCCCGGCAGTTTGCACTGCGGGTTTTCCAGATCCTTGTTCCAGGGCATCAATTTCAGAACCAGCGCGATGCCGCAGCGGTTGCAGAAGACGACCATTGCCGTGCCCAAGAATAAAACTGCATACCAATAGATCCTTCCCACCTCCCAGAACCCAAGTAGGGTACAGGCGAAGTAGACGATCCGCACCTGTGAGGGAAAAGAGCGCGGACTTCCCGTTCTGATGCTGAAATAGACGACCTGCAGAGCGCTTATGATCATGACTGCTGCATATCCCGGCGTCCAGCCGGACAGCGCGGCGATGATGAACGCAAACGTCACGGCCCAGAACCACCACTCTATACTCTTTACGTCCATGCTGATCTTCATGATTTCCCTCCTTTTTACGGATTGCGGTGAATCCCCGTTCCCGATGATTCTACTATAGAACGAACCGCATGTGAAGCTGTTTGATGTCGGGGCTTGGAGACAATATTTACATCTTTGTCAGGCAAGGACTGAGGAAAATCGTGTGGGACTGCAAAAGAGTGAAAAGAGTTGCCGCCTGATGGTTCACCACTCCAGGCTCAGGAGGGCAAGGATGCCCGAGGCGATGATGATGCCGCCGGAGACGTAGTTCACCCAGCGAAGCTGGTCGGAGTGAAACCGCTTTTGGTAAATACTGAAGAGGCCCACGAGAAAAAGCCACCAGAGCGCCGACCCCAGAAAGACGCCGAGAATGAGAATCCCGGCGGAGAGAACGCTCCCTCTGACGCCCGCCAGCCCGAAGCCTACAAAGACGGCGCCAAAGGAAAAAATGGTCATGGGATTGGTCAACGTCAGGAAGAACGTCGACGAGAACATGCCTGCATATTTTCTGAAGGTCTTCGGGAAGTCCTGCTGCCGGTTCGGATCGGCAAACAGCGCCTTGACTCCCAGAATGCACAGCAGCACGCCTCCCAGGAGCCTGAGAAGGACATTGTGGCCGATGAGAAAGTCAGACACGAGCGTCAGGCCGAAGGCAGCCACAAATCCGTAGATCGCGTCGGCCGTTGCGGCGCCCATGCCGGAAAAGAACCCGGCCCGCCTGCCGAACATGAGTGTGCGGCGCGCGCAGAGAGCGCCGATAGGGCCGACCGGCGCCGCGATGACGAAACCGATGATGAGTCCCTTGAGAAAAAAGATCGTATCCAGCGGAGCCTCCTCAGGTATCCCGACCTGTCGGGAGTCAAAATCATAACGCGACCTCCCGCCTGCACCCGGCGTTTACGAGTGCGGATGCACGGAGTGCCAGGTGGGACTGCACACTCGCGTCTGCGTGGCTCATTCCAGCCACGCGCGAGTAAGCGGATAGAACTATCCTTGTCCATCAGCCCTTCCCCCGCGGGGGGAAGGACCGGATGAGGGTGGGTCCCACCCCCGGCAGTGCCGGAGACGCCAGGGCGCGGGATAGCGAAAAGATGGGGACCATTTTACTCAGGAAGGATTATTTTGGCAACGGATTTTTCCACATCCACGGATGAAGCGAGGCGGATGGCGGGCAGGTCCGACCTGTCAGCCGGAGGGGTGCTTATCCAGGACCTCGCGGATCTTTTCCAGCAGCACCGAGGGGCTCACCGGCTTCGCAATGAACTGGATCCCTTCTTCGAACATGCCTTTCTTGTGCAGGACATCGGCGGTATACCCGCTGACGAAAAGGACGTTCGCATCCCTGCGCACCGCTTTGACGGCGTCGTATACCTCTCTGCCGCTTTTCTTCGGCATGATGACGTCCAGGATCAGGAGATCGATATCGTCCGCCTGCGCCGTGTACCTGTCTATGGCCTCCTGGCCATCCTGTGCGGCGATGACGCGGTAGCCGAAATCCTGCAGCACGTGTTTCGTCAGATTTCGCACGTCCTGATCGTCCTCGGCGAGAAGGATCGTCTCCGTGCCGCCCCGCGGCGGGGGTAGTGTTTCAGCAGGCGCCTGCTCCGTTGTCGTGGCGATGAGCGGCAGATAGACCTTGAACGCAGTCCCCTTCCCCGCCTCGCTCTCCACGTTGATGATCCCGTCGTGCTGTTTCACGATCCCGTACACGATCGCGAGCCCGAGGCCGGTGCCTTTCCCCGCTTCCTTTGTCGTGAAAAAGGGATCGAAGATCTTTTCCCGTGTCTGCTCATCCATGCCGGTGCCCGAGTCGATAACGGTGATCCGGGCATATTTCCGGGGTCGGCCTGATCCGTGGGTGCCGATGAACCCTTCCTTTAGATCGATGTCCTCGGTCGTAAGGGAGAGCGCCCCCCCCTCCGGCATGGCGTCCCGGGCATTGGTAGCAAGGTTCATGAGGACCTGCTCGATCTGGCCGGCATCGGCCATTACAATGAGATTTGTATCGGCAAGCGTAATAGCAAGTTCGACGTCCTCGCCGATAAGCCTGCGGAGGAGTCTTTCCACGCTCTTTACGATGTCGTTGAGGTCGACCGGTTTCGGATTGAGGACCTGCTTTCTGCTGAAAGCGAGGAGCCCCCGCGTCAGATTTGCGGCCCGCTCCGATGACAGCAGGAGCTGGTCGAGCAGGTGATGCTGCGGGTCATCGTGCTTCATCTTCATCTTTACGAGAGTGCCGTATCCGATGATCGCGGTGAGGATGTTGTTGAAATCGTGGGCCACTCCGCCGGCAAGGGTCCCGATGGCCTCCATCTTCTGGGCCTGGCGGAGCTGTTCTTCGAGTTTTTTGCGCCCGGTGATGTCCTCCTTGACCGCGACATAATGGGTGATGACGTTGTCGGCATTTCTGATCGGGGCGATCGTTGCCTGCTCCCAGAACAGCTCGCCGTTCTTTTTCCGATTGTGGAACTCGCCGCTCCACACCCCGCCCGAGCTGATGGTCTTCCAGAGACGCCGGTACTCCTCTGCCGGCGTTTCGCCGGACTTCAGCATGCGGGGATTCCGGCCCAGGGCCTCGGCGCGGGAATAGCCGGTTGCCTCCGTGAATTTGGAGTTAACGAACTCGATTGTGCCCGAAGCGTTGGTAATGATGATGGATACCGGGCTTTGTTCGACCGCCTGGGAGAGTTTGCGAATCGACTCCTCGGCCCGCCTGCGCTCCGTGATGTCCTCGGATATCCCGACGAGGTATTGCGGCTTTCCGGTTTCATCCAGGATCGGGATCTTTTTTGTATGGAGGATGCGCTCGGCCTTGTCCTTTGTCCTGACTGACTCTTCCGGAATATCGACGAGTAGTTTTCCCCCGAGCACTTCACGGTCCTTTGCGGTAAAAAAATCCGCTATCTCCTTTGGAAACAAGTCGTAATCGCTTTTCCCGAGCAGTTCGTCCCGCGAGTATCCCAGAAGCTGCTCGCCGGCCTTGTTGAATCGTACGAACCTCAGCGTTTCGGCGTCCTTGACGAAAATCGTGTTTGGGATGTTCTCCACGATGTTATTGAGAAATCTTTCGTTTTTCTCCAGGTCCTCTTCGGCTTTCTTGCGCGTGCTGATGTCGGTGAACATCCCGAAGGAGCCGCTGAACTTGTTTTCGCCGTCGAAGACCGGCACGGCCGACACCAGGGTCCAGACTGCCCGTCCGTCCCTGCAGCGGAACCGGCGTTCATATTGGTCCGTCTTGCCCAGGCGGTGGGCCTCCATTGTTCGGAGGTGATCGGAAGCATCCTCATCGAACATGAAAGCGGTCAACGGTTGACCGATCATGTCCTCGATCCGATAGCCAAGCAGGTCGGCCATCCTCGCGTTCACAAAAGTGGTCATGGCGTCCGGGCCGAGCATCACGATGCCTTCGCTGGCCGTATCAACGATCCGCCGGTATTTCCGTTCGCTTTCCCGAAGCGCCTCCTCAGCCCGCTTGCGTCCTTCCAGGGTCAGTTCCAGTTCCCGCACCTTCTCTTCGAGCTTCGTCGCCACGACCTCGCTGTATCGCTTCAGGTATTCCGCATCTTCCCTGATCAGCGGGACGGGAGGGTTCGCCGCCGTCTTGCCGGCCTTCAAGAGATCTTCGATCTTCCGCCACAACTCGACGGGCTCCACCGGCTTAATGATGTAGGCGTCCGCGCCGAGTGAAACGGCAAGCCGAACGTCCTGGTAATCCTTGTACGAGGAGGAATAGAAAATGAACGGGATCGTGCGAAGGTCCGGGTCCTGTTTCACCTGCCTCAGGAACTGGAAGCCGTCCATCACGGGCATGAGGGCGTCGGAAATGATCAGGTCCGGCCTGCTGCTGCGCGCTTTTTTCAGGCCGTCCAGGCCGTCCGCCGCCTCGATCGATTGGTGGCCGTTCTTTGAAACCATGTACCTGAGCACCGTTCTGTCGTCTCGGTTGTCGTCAACAATAAGTATGTTCATACTGATCTGCTCCGGGATGCGGCTGCCCTTTCCGCTCTCCTACCCGCTCCGTCATTTCTCCGGCTTTTCCAGGATCGCGTGTATCTGCTCCACGATCTTGATCGGGTCAATCGGTTTTTCGATGTACCCGCTGCATCCGGCCGCGATGATGCGGTCCCGGTCGCCGCTCATGGCGTAGGAGGTTATCGCGATGATCGGGACGCCGCCGTCGGCTTTCGAGCTCCGGATGCGCCTCGTGGCTTCGATGCCGTCGATGCCGGGCAGATTGATGTCCATCAGGATGAAGGACGGACTTTCACGCGAGGCCGTTTCGACCCCTGCTTCGCCGCTTTGAGCGGCAACGACTTCGTAACCCGCCCGCCGGAGCGCATAGGTCACGATCCTCAGATTGTCCTCATTGTCCTCGATCACGAGCACTTTGCGCATCATATCCTCCTTCCGTTGCTAGTGGCACGATCAGAGAAAAGGTGCTCCCTTTCCCCGGGACGCTCGCTGCGACGATGTCTCCCTTCAGCACTTCACGGACCAGCTTTCGCGTAAGGTACAGGCCCAGGCCCGTGCCCGGGACCACAGTCCTTTGTGAGGAAACGAGCCGCACAAAAGGCGCGAACAATTTGTTCAAGTCTTCGTCATTGATGCCGATCCCGGTGTCCTCGACGGAGAGTTCCATGCACCGGCCGTCGGCGGACACCGCGCCGCGGACAGAGATCGTTCCCTGCTCGGTGAACTTTACGGCGTTGCTCACGAGGTTCAGCAGGCACTGAAGGAGCCTTCTGCGGTCGGTGCGCATCGGTTGATGAGGAACCCGAACGTTCAGCACAAGCTTCTTGCTCTCGATATCCTGGTTAAAAGCCTGGGCTGTCTCCGATACGACCGCGCAGATATCGAACGCTTCGGCGACCGACTCCAGCTTGCCGGCCTCGATCTTCGATACGTCGATCACGTCGTTGATAAGGGCCAGCAGGTGTTTTCCCGACCGCAGGATCGCGCCGAGGTTTTCCTTTTGTTCAACCGTCACCGGACCGGTCCATTCGTTCAGCATGATGCTCGAGAACCCGATGATGGAGTTGAGCGGCGTCCTGAGCTCATGGCTCATGGAGGCGATGAACAGGGACTTCAGGCGGTCCAGCTCCTGGAGCTTTGCGTTGGCCTGCTCCAGCTCCGCAGTCTTATCGTTCAGGTCTTCCACGATGTTCGTGAGCGCCATCTGGCTGTCCCGCAGCTCGTCGCTTTTTTTCTGAAGCTCGGACGTGCGCTCGGCGACGCGCTTCTCAAGGCGTTCATTGAGTTTTCCGATCTCTTCTTCCGCCTGCTTGCGATCGGTGACGTCCTGAACCAGTGATGCGACGCCTATCACCTTTCCGGCCTCGTCGACCAGCGGAGTGTTGTACCATTCGCAAAAAATACGCTTCCCCTCTTTTGTTACATTCTCATTTGTGCTGCGGGCGCCTCCTTCTGTTCGAATAAGATCGTTCCAGATCCGGTCTACGTGTTCTTTTGCGATCGTTGGAACGATCAGGGACGCATGGCGACCGAGCGCTTCGTCCCGGCGATAACCGAAGATCTTTTCCGCAGCAGGGTTCCACTTCATGGCTTCAAAGTTCAGATTCCACTCTATGACTCCGAGGGGCGTCTGCATGAAATGCAGCGCGAGCCGCTGTTCCGAAGCGCGCAGTTCCGCTTCCGTACGCTTCCGTTCGGTTATGTTCTGGGCAGTGCCGCGCAGTCCCCAAATCTTTCCGCTCTCATCGCGCTTTGCTTCCGCCCGGGCCACGATCCACCGCGTCGTTTCGGTCGGGTGCGCCAGCTCGAGATCGAGTTCATAGGGCTCGCCGGTCTCCATGGCTCGCTTCACCGCGGCATCAAGCCGGGCAATGCTTTCCCCGGTATAGGCCTGCTTGTGTTCCTCGTAGTTCGGCGTCGGCTTCGCCGTATCAATGTCGTAGATGCGGTAATACTCGTCGGACCACCAGATGACGTCCTTGTCCGCGTCCCAGTCCCAGCTCCCGATGTGCGCCAGCCGCTGGGACTCGTTCAGTTCCGCCTCCCGCTTGCGCAAGGCTTCTTCGACGTTTTTCCGGTCGGCCAATTCGACGAGGTGCCGGTCGTTGGCTTGCTGCAGCATGACCGTCCGGTCGGCCACGCGCGCTTCGAGCTCCTTATTGAGGGTGCTCATGTCGTCGTTGGCTCTTTTCAGTCCTGCCTCGGCCTCGGCGCGGGCCGCCATGCTGACCTTCAGCTCCTCGGCGCTGGCCTTGAGGCGGTCGATCTCGTTTCCGGCAGGTCCGGCAAGAGGCCTCGCTCCCAGACGGCGCAGCTCCCCGTCCACCTGCTCCAAGGGCTGGACGACGCGGCGCACCACATACCGGAGGGAAAGGAGGAGCACAAAAAGAAGGGATGCGGACCATACCATTAATTCGATCAGAAGCCGGCGTGTTTTCAGCACGCCCTCGTCGGCGAGGCGCACTGCTCCTTCTGCAGCCCGCGTCATCAGGTCCGATATTCCGTCCAGCGTCGGCAGCGATTCCGCGGTAAGTTTTGCGAGCGGAACGATAAATCGTTTGCGGGATGTCAGATCCGACAGGGTCTTGTCCTGCAAAGGACGAAACACCGCATAGTGGTGCTTCTTGACCTCGTCAGCTGCGCTTTTCAGCGACTCGATCCTCGTATAGTCGGCCAGCCGGTCTACTTCCTGCCAAAGACGGTCTTCCCTCCCCCGCAACTCATGAATGAAAAGCAGGCGTTCTTCGGACGGCGCCTGTGCGGCTGATAAGGCCTGCGCGATATAAGACGCTTCGGCGTCTGCTGTTATGCGCAATTCCAGCGCAGCCGAGGACAGAAGCATCAGGCGCGTGGTCATATCCCCGGGCGGAAAATATCCGACGAGCCGCACCGTCGTTCGCTGGATGGTGTTGATGATGCGGCTTGCGGCGTCGAACCAACGGGATGCAAGCGCCGGATCGCGAGAGGCGCGGGGCAGGACGAAAACACGGTCGATCTCGCTCCGTAACTGCCGTACCGCCCGCCATTCTTCGAGAACATCGGAAGAGCCGGCATCCGGCAGTTTCCTTCCTGCGGCGAAGACCGACTCCAGGGAGGCGTCGGCCAGCCGTCTGCGTTCATCGAGGAACGACCGGTCTCTGGACGAGACAGTCCCTTCTGCCTGAAGGACCACGGCCGCGCGGCCGCGTTCGTAGGCAAGATGCTGGGCCGCGGTCAGCAGTCGAACGGCGACGCGGGCCCCGTCGACCAGATCGCGGCTCTCGTGATAGGCCTGCACGCTGCCGCCGATCTGCAGAAGCGACGCAATGAATCCCCAACCGCCGAGCACGAGCAAGACGGTCAGCAGGACGGTGCGTATTGAGCGGCCCGATGACACCTTTGATTTCTTCATAGCAAGTCCGTTTCAAAAATCACGACGGTTTTCTCTCCAGCTCCTTAATGCGCTTCTTCAGCTCCGCCATGCGCAGCTCCCTGCCCACGAATACCTTGTTCAGCCGCTCCAACTCCCTGTTCTTCGCTTCCAGTTCGGTTGTCCGGTCCTTGACCCTCTGCTCGAGCTGTTCGTTCAGTTTCTGCAGCTCTTCCTCGGCCCGCTTTCGCTCGGTAATGTCGCGCGCGACGAGCTGTACGGCTGCCTGGCCCTGATAATTGAAGGGGACTCTCCACACTTCAATATCCAGCTCCGTCCCGTCGAGCCTGAGCAGTTTTTGCTCATCGAGAGGTGACTTGGACGCACCCTTCACCGTGTTCTGCATTCTCTCCCGGGCCATTTCTTTGCTGCCGGCGGGCACAAACTCGAGCACAGATCTCCCGATAAGCTGATCGGGACTTGAGGCCCCCGTCATTCTTACACAGGCCTCGTTTACGAAAACAACCGTTCCCTGCGCGTAGAGATGGATCGTGATCATATCGCGCGACATGTCTACCAGCTGGCGATACCGCGTCTCGCTTTCCCGCAGGTCGTGCTGAGACAGCAGACTGCTCACGGCGTCGGCCATTCGCCTGCTGATCTCCTGAAACAGCCGCTCCTCTTCCGGCAACCAGACACGCGGGTAGGAACACTGGTGGAGGCCGAAGGCCCAGGGCTTGCCCGACTTGGGATACAGGGCGGTCAGCATCATGGACCGGACGCTGAATTGCTCGGCGCTTAGTTTGTTAACGGGTTTTTCCGTCCCTTCGGTGTATGTCACCGGACCCGCGGCTGCCAGTGCCTCCCGCAGATTCAGGGCCATGTCCGGGGGCATCGGTATATCCACATTCAGTGCTCCCGCGCCCGGGTATTCACTTTTGGCAACCTCCATCGGGACTCGAAACAGAGGGGCATCGGGCTCGCACGGATAGAAGAGCCACGCCCGATCGCAATCGAAGAGAGAAAGCGTGGCCGTAAGCACATCGTTCATCATGCCGTCGACATCCGGGGCGCCCTGAATAGCCCGGTTGATCTTGTCCATACTTTCGAAGAATTTAAAATTCGCCTGCCGCTCGTCCTCCAGTTTCCTGCTCCCGGTGATGTCGGAGATGGCGGCGATAGCGCCGGCATACTGTCCGTTGTCGTCCTGTATCGGACCGGTTTCCAGGCTCGTATAGATCCGCGTCCCGTCCTTCCGGATGAATTCGAAATCGTGCTGCTCCTTGATGCCCTGCTTCCTCCGCTCCACGTTGCGCTCGGCGAGCGCTCTGCCCCCGTCGTCCATGAAAGAGAAAAGGGGCTTCCCGGTCATCTCCTCGGGAGCATATCCCAGAATCTCGGCCATGCGCGGGTTCACGAACGTGGTGACCGCATCCTTGTCGATGACCCATATGCCCTCATGGACCGTGTTCAGCAGATACCGGTAATTTTCTTCGCTCTTCCGCAGCCGTTCACGGTCGAGGACGAGCTGCTGCTCCGAGGAGTGGAGCTTCTTCGAGGCATAGTTCAGCGACGCCGCAAGCTCCGAGATCTCGCTGATCTGCGTATTGACGGATATCTCCGTCCCCTTGTGCTCATCAAGCTGCCTGGCGAAGGAGGTGAGCTCGCTAAACAATCGCACAGTCGTCCGCATGACCAGCAGCAGAACGATCGAGCTTCCGGCCACCCAGACGAACGCAAGAACCAGGCTGTTTATCAGGGTCTCGGTCTGCGTTTTCCGGATGTCCGACAGGCTGTAGGTTACCTTGAGCCATCCGAGCAGCTTGCCGGCCACGATCGGCTGCCAGATGATCATGCGTTCTTCCTCAGTGCCGATTTCCGTGGATGCGGACGACGGAGGCGTCATCGGGGCCACAGCGGCCTTTGCGACAGGCCTGGCGCCCGGGTTTCGTTCAATTTGCACGAGCGGCGCACCGTTCGGTTCGCATACCTGGAGCGCCGTGATGTCCGGCAGCTCCGCGGACTTGAGCAGGAAGGACTCCAGGCCGGCGTAGTCGTTCAGCACCAGGTAGTAGGCGCCGCTCTCCGCGAAATTCCTGGCCATGACCGACGATTCGGAGCGCATCGCCGCGATCAGCATGCGGGACTGATTCTTTGCGGTCACCCAGCCGGACAGCGCGCCGCTCGCAACCAGCGTGACACAGACCAGCAGTACCAATCGCGAGTTCAATCGATGGGGAACGAAAGACATTGTCAATGCCCCCAATCCGTCAGCCCGATCACGTCCACTTCCTCGAGCATCTTATAATCCCGTTCATAGTCGGCCGCAACCGGCGACGGCAGCCTGAGCGTTTTGACAAGTTCCGCGCCCTCCGGCGTCCCGGCTATGTCAAGCACCGCCTTTGCCACCTTTTTCTGAACGTTCTTCGGCACGCGCGGTTGTGCGCTAAGCGGATGGGGGGCGATTTTCGGCGTATCAAGGAGCGGCCGCATCAGACTGCGGGTTTCTGCCGTCTCCCGTTCCAACTCGGGTACGAAAACCGCTCCGGCGTCGTTCTTGCCCAACAGAACGCTTTTGATCACATTCTTGGTTGAACCGGTATACTCCGACAGGTAGGCAACTTTCATCTGCCGGTTGTCAAGCAAATGCCTGACAAACACGCTGCAGAGGTTCTTGTTTCCGACAAAGGCGATCGTTTTCCCGGAAAGATCGTCAATGGTTTTGACCGTGGAATCATTGCGGACGAAGAGCCTGACCGAAACGGGATTGCCGCCGCGCACGAGCGGTATGTAGCCGTTCCGCGTGTGGGCCACTACGGTCTGGATCGGCGAGGCAAAGATGAAGTCAGGCGCACCGCTCCAGATATCCTGTTCGAAATCAGACATTTTTTCGTAAACTTTAAGGCGGAACTCAAGGCCTGTTTCGCGGGAGAGGCGCTCCAGGAACGGCGTCCATTGTGTGTGCATGACTACAGGCGGAGCGGAAGGAAGGACGGCAAGAGTATAGACGACCTGCTGCTCCGCCGATGCATGCGGGAAAGCGCCGGGGACGATCGCCGCAAGCAGCGCAATCCTAATTCCCGCCTTTATGACGTTGATCGCGAACGATAGTGAAGTCGATTTCATGAAGTCCTCCTCAGACCTTCTTCCAGTTCCCTTATCCTGTCCTTGAGCTCCACCATGCGGAGTTCTCTGTTGACGAAAATTTTATTCAGGCGTTCCAGTTCCCTGTTCTTTTCCTCGAGCTCTCGCGTCCTGCCCCGTATGCGCTCTTCCAGCTCGTCGTTGAGTCTGGCGAGGCCCTCCTGGGCCATTACGCGTTCGGTCACGTTTATCAACGATAATATGAGCGCCTCGACTTCGCCCGCCGCGTCCCTGACCGGGGTAAGGCTCCAGTCCCAATGGGTGACCCCGCGTTCCGGATGGTTCCTGTATTCAAATGGCTTTGCATGGACCCGGTACTGCTCTCCCGTCTGCACGACGTTTCTGAAGATCGCTTCGTTTTCAGCGTTCGGAAAGAGCGCAAAATGGTTCTTGCCGGTGAAATATTCAGGGGTCTTGCCGTCGGCTTCGGCATACTCCTTGTTCACTCTGATAAAATTGAAATCGCGGTCCAGGTAAGCGATGCAGGTCGTTGTCATGGAAAAGATGCGCTCGACCACTTCCCTGCTTTTCAGGAGAGCTTCTTCCGTTTCCTTCCGCCTGGTAATGTCCGTAGCGATCTCCAGTCGCACGTACCGGCCGTCGACCCACTGAATGGCCCTGTCCCGATTATCGTACCAGCGCCCGTCCCTGGTGTTCCGAAACTCCCATTGGTAGACACCCGCGGGCTCGCCGCCCGGCGCAAGGAGATATTTGTTCGTGCAATAACCGCAGGGCCCCGATTGTCCGGACTGCAGGCTTTGCCAGCACTGCTTGCCGATGACATCCCCGCAAATATCCTCGAGGTATTTATTAATGAACAGCGTCTCATAGGTGTTCATGTCGGCGACATACACGATGGCATCCAGACTGTTCAAAACTGTGAGGAGCCTTTTATGCGCCTCCCTCAGCTCCTGTTCCGCCTTCCTGCGCTCGGCGAGTTCGAGCTGCAGTTGCTCATGGATATTCTGCAAATGAAAACGATACTCCCGCAGCGCGGACCGCATGCCGTCGAAATCGTCCACCAGGACACCGACCTCGTCCTCGCCGACTTTTTCGACCGGCACATTGAAATCGTTTTCGGCCAGTTTCCGGGAAGCGTGAGACAGCAGCTTAACGGGCCGCACCACAAGCCGGTCCAGGAAGACGCCTGTTGTCACGACAAATACCAGAACGACTCCCAGCAAGACCAGCGTGAGTTCCCAGTGCCTTTTCCTCAACTCCGACAGCCGCGGACCGAAATCCACCTGCAGCGCCAGGCTGCCGAGGTCACGGTCGAGATATTTGATGCGCCGCTCGACGAAATGAACATCGTTCCCGGCGGCCGCCTTTGTCGACGTACGGGGAATCAGCGGATACAGTATTCTGCCTTCCGGATCCGTCAGACTGAGATCGATCCAATCCTTGTTTTTAGCCATCAGCCTGTCCAGGTTTTCGTAGACGGCATCCAGCTGGCGCCCCAGCAGGAGCGGGACGAGCCCTTCGTCGACGCTGTCCAGGTGCTTCTCGATGGACTGTTGAAACCCCGCTTCGATGTTCGCAAGGGACAGCGGCATCCAGTATGCGTAAAGATACGCAACGAGGACGATGCTGAACGCCGCCAGCGGCAATAATACTTTTGCCCGGAGGCTCACTTGGTCACTCCTCTTTCCATGCCGCGTCCCAGTAGGATTCGAGGCCCCACCAGAGCATATCCCGATAATCCTCCATGGACGTGGACACCAGTTGTTTTATCGGCACCTTCGAAAGCAGTTCCCTGCCCTCGGCGGTTTCCGCCAGAGCGAGCAAGGCGCGGCGCACTTCTTCCCGGTGTTTCTTCGGCACCCTCGGATGCGCTGCTATGGGATGCGACGGGATGGAACGCGTCGTATAAATGATCCGCAGCGCTTCGCGAACCGCCGGGTCCTGCTCCTGAAGCGTCTTCTCGACGCCGCCCCCGGCATCCGCCAGCCCCTTGACCACGTGCAGATACACGGAACTGTGCGTCTTCACGTACAGTGGTTTGACGACAGTCCCATGCAGTCTTTCGAGATCTGCGCGCATCAGGAGCGAAGCGCCGATGGCATTGGGCGAGGGAAAGGCGACGACCTTGCCTGCGACGTCGGCGGGTTTTTGCAGCGGGCTGTCTTTCCTGACGACAAGAATTCCTTTGAGCGGGGCCAGGTCCCGTCACCAGAGGCATATAGCCCTGGTTCCGGCTTTCCCTGAGGATGTGGTAAGGATTCGTGTATACGAAATCAAAGCTTGCCGTTTGCCAGCTCCTTTTCAAAGTCGTTGATAGTGAGCGTGGTCACCAGCGTCGAAGTTCAGTCCGGTCCGCTTTTCCAGTTCCCTGATGATCGGTGTCCATATGCCGTGCAGCTTTCGCTGTTCGAACTGGGGCACCACGCCGAACGCGTACCGTTCGGCAGCGCCGGCGCTGGACACGGCAGAACATGAGGGCAGAGAGAACGCCAGCATGGCGAAGCAGAGCGCCAGGGACATCACAGCAGGTCTTCGGCTCCTGTTCATTTCTTTTCCCTCCCTGCGATGATCTCTTCCATCTCCCTTATTCTGTCCTTCAGCTCCACCATGCGAAGCTCCCGGCCGACGAAGAGCCTGTTTATCCGTTCCAGCTCCTCGTTTTTCTGCTCCAGCTCCGCGGTTCGCTGCTTCACCCGCTGTTCGAGTTCCTGGTTCAGCTTGCGCAGATCCTCCTCAGCATTCTTGCGACGAATGAGCAGCTGGATCCAGTCGAGCGTGACCGCCATGTGACTCGCCAGCGCGGACAGGTATTCCAGCTCGGACTTCGTGGGGACGCGCACACCCTCGTCGCCGAACGTCCCCATCCCCACCGATCCGAGGCGCTTGTCCATCAGGAAGATCGGAACGTTGACGATGGTGCGGTTTCCCAGCACAGCCACGATCTTCTTGTCGGTTCGATCGTCGATTCGCGCATCCTCGACTACCACGATATCTTTCGTTCCGACGATCTCCTCGAGCATGCGGTCGCCCCGGATGGTCAGGATTGCCGCGCCCTCCTCCGACATCACGACATCGGCCATCGGTCCTCCGGCAATCAGCGCTTTGGCATGCTGGTTGTCTTCGTCAAGAAGGTAAACCCACAGGTTGTTGTAGCCGATGCTGGTCCTGACTTCGTCCCGCGCGGCGTTCAGGACTTCATCGTACGTCTGGGCGCGTTCCAGCCTGCGGGAAAGGCGAAGCAGCGACTGTGCGTGTCTTTCCCGCTCGCGCAACGCCTCCTCGGTCCGGCTGCGCTCGATCCGGGCGCGCAGGATCGTGATGCCGAAGGCGAGATTGCCAGCCAGTTCCTCCAGGAGCCGTCGCTCGCCGGGCGTGAAGGTATTCGAATCAGTGGAATAGATTGTGAGGGCGCCGAAGGTTTGTCCGCTTTCATCCTTGAGGGGCATGGAGATGCTGGAACGGTATCCGCGCTTCAGGGCATTCTCGCGCCAGGGGGCGGCCTGCGGATCGGTCATAAAATCCGTGATGCAGGCGCTCTCTCCGGTTCTGATGGCCGTTCCCGTGGGCCCGCGCCCGCGTTCGCAGTCTGCCCAGGTGATCTCGGCGGTGGCCAGATATCCATCCTCTACCCCGGCCCAGGCCACGGGACGGACGCTTCTTTGCTCGTCGTTCTCCGGCATAGCCGACCCACGCCATGCGGTAGCCGGCCTCATCGCAGATTATGCGGCAGACGTCGTTCAGGAGCGTCTGCTCGTCCGTCGCACGCATCAAGGTCTGGTTGCAGTTGCTGATGGCGCGCAGTTCGCGGTTCAGCCGGCGCAAGGCCTCCTCTGCCAGCTTTTGCTCCGTGATGCGCTGAATGATTCCCCGGTAACTGGTAATCTCACCGTCGTCTCCTTGTACGGCTGTCAATGCGCAATGAGCTGTTATTCTTTCACCGCTCTTTTTCTTGACGATGATTTCATATTCGGCCGTGCCCAGCGCCCCAACGAGTGCAAGGATCTGCTCCCGTCCAGCGGATAAGCATAGACGTCCCGTTCCAGATCAAGGCGACAAACTTCCTCTTTCGTGTCGTACCCGAATAGCGCAATGCCTTTTTTGTTCATGTCGAGGATTTTCCCGTCCCGTGAGGTGATAAAAAGACGTCAAAGGATTCCAGAGTCCGTATCTCTCTTCGATGGGGCGCAGTTGCTCCTCCGCCCGCTTGCGCCCGGCGATACTTTGCGATCAGACCATCGTAGCCGATTTGCCGCCGTTTCTGGTCACTGGCTACGGACGTATTCCGCACCCAGCGCAGGGAGCCGTCCCGGTGGATAATCCGGTGTTCCAGCGGCGATGCCGCTTCGCCTGCCAGGATCCTGACGTCTTCCCGATCACCTCCGCCGGTCCGGTTGTACACCATTCGATACCGAGACCCGGGTCGCCCGCATAGTCCTCCGGTGCATAGCCGGTCACTGAAGCGCAACCCGGCCCATGTACCGTAGAGACCGCGGTTTGTCCCGGACCTGCACGGAGAAGGTACAGTCCGTCGAGAACACTATCGAATATATCGCGGTACTTTTGCTCGCTTTCTCGCAGAGCATCCTCGGCCTGTTTGCGCCTGGTGATGTCGTAGACGGTCGACCTGCTCATCGCGAAATTGCCGTCCTCGTCGTAGATCGCCGTGGCGCTCAGGAGCACCGGCAGGAGCGTCCCGTCTTTGCGTATCATTTCGCAATTCCAGGTCTCTCGCCCAGCCCTGTTTCTTGAACAGAGGGAAGTTCGCTTGAAAGACCTGCAGACTCTTCTCTGTTACGATATCGGAGAACCTCATTTTTTCACGATCTCGTCCCGCGCATAACCAAGCCACTGGAGTTCGGTATCGTTGATCCGGATAATGACTCCTTCAGAGTCCAGTGAATGATAGCCGCAGGGGGCGAAATTATAAAGGCCTTCGATCTCCTCGCTGTATCTGCGCCGGGCCTCTTCCGCCTGTCTGCGGTCGGTGATATCCTGCGACAGCACCGCCACGCCGATCACCGATCCGTCGTCGGCAACGACCGGGCTGTGGGACACTTCGAAGTACCGCCGGGACCTCGCGTCCTCGCCGGAATAGGCCGATTCCATATGGCGCTCACCCCCCAAAGCACGGTCGAGGTTCTGTTTCGCCTTTTCACGGTCTTCGGGAACAGTCATGAAATCCAGTATGCTCCAGCCGTTTCTGATCTCCGTGCCGTATATGGCCTTCATTACCGCTGCGTGGGCTGAGTTGAAGCTGGTGTACCGGTACTGCCGGTCCACCGAGAAGATCAGTGCATTCGCGCCCTCGAGAATGCTGCTCAGGGTCGAGTACTGTCCCTTCAGCATCTCTTCAGTGCGCTTGTGTTCATCAATCTCCCGTTCGAGCATTTGCTTCGACGCGTTCAGATCCTCGGTGCGCTCTGCAACGCGCACCTCCAGCCCTGTCTTTGTTTTCTGCAGCTCCTCCTCGCGCTGTTTCAGGCTTCTAAATATGATGTCAAAGGGGTCCTTGATGCCCGTTTTGATGATAGCCAGATAGACAAAAGAGAACGCTATGATCTTGAACAGGTGCCCTACCAGGTTGGACAGATCATAGACGCCGATATAAAAGGTAAAGGCAAGCTCCGAAACGATGGTCGCCGCCAGGGAAAGGAGAAGAAGACGGAGGACCTTCCCCTCAAACACGCTTTTCCTCCGAAGCAGCGCTGCTCCGGACAGCAGCAGCACGAGACTGATCACGTACTCGCTGTTCTTCTTGAACGGCGTCAACCCCGTGCCGTCAACGTAGCACACGGGGAAACTATCGCTGCCGAAGATGGTCCACAGCAGCAGAGCAAAGATGCCGGCATATCCGGCCAGCACGGCGCCGGCATTGAGCCTTCGTCCGATGAAAAAGGGGGCGGCCAGCAGCGACAGGCTCTGCAGATAACGGGCTGCGATCCATAACTGGGTCGGGTGATCGGCGTCGTTGACTTTGAACACGCCCATGCCTTTATAAGCAAGGGTATGAATGAGATCCAGGCCTCCGACGAAGAGGTAGGCTATGCCGAGGAACAGCAGGTAGTTGTTGTTCAGAAAAGGCCGGGAGTTCCAGGCGATGACGAATATGCCGAACGCTATAACGATGCTGAATAATTCGGCAAGGCTGTGAAACAGAGGGTAGCTGTACAAGCTCGTAATAGAGAGTCCTGTAAGGAGCGCAAGAAAAGCAAGCAGGTACACGGTGCGGTCCCAGGCACTCACTGTCCGGAAATCGTCCCTATGGGTCTCGCTGTTCTTCATACTGTTGAAATCAACACTCCCGACTCTTTGTCAGTACCGCCATTTTTATCGCTCTTTTCTCACGGGCAGGCTATCTCGTCCGATCAGCCTGGGCAGACAAGGGACAGCGTATTCGCAGCAAACACGATGAAATAGGGAACTGCATAATGCAGCATTTAGAGTATATCATCGAATTCTAATCGGGGGGTGCGGATGGCACGCGCGTCGCGGTGCTTGACAACCTGCGGATCAGTGATAGCTTCTTAGTATCATGTTCACGGTGACCATCACGGCTTGTATAAGTACCGCGTTCAGGAGGCGCATAATGAAAAATAAGAAGAAAGTATTAGTAGGCTTTATTGCGGCTGCTTTGATTGCATGCTTTTCAGCGTTCCTTCTTTATTCCTGCTCCGGCAACAACGGCAGCGGAACTGGCGGTGTTGCCCCGGGTGTCGTGGGACTTTACATCACCGATGACATGTCCCTCTTTACCCGGGTGACTGCTACGATCAACAGTGTGCAGGTCCTGAACACCGGCTCGGGTGACTCCTGTGACATGCTGACGACGCCCCTGGCCGTGAATATCGCCGGGCTCGCGAACGTAATGCATCTCGCGAGCATCGTCCGATGTCCCGCTGCATCGTACAACCGCATCCGGATAGAGTTCGAGAAGAACGTGGTCCTGGCGACCGCGGCCACCGGCACGGTCCCGGGAACGACCTCGCTCTGCTCCTTCGTGTCCTACAAGGATGCGGGGAACGCGCCGAATACCCTGAGCTGCAGCGGAACAAACTGTTCGCTGGACATCACCGGCGCGGTGAACGTGCTCGCCAATCAGCAGAGCAAACTAGCTCTTGATTTCAATCTCAAGGAATTCGATGTGGTCGGATTCGGCACGCCCACAACCTGTACGGTGACCATGAAGGTGTCGCCGCTCCATGCCGGAGAAGTGGAAGCACTCGGAGAACCCGAGAGCATAACGGGCCTCGTCTCCGGCCTCTCCACGACCGGAAAAAACCTTCACGCTCACGAAAGGGTCTTCCACGTTCAGCGTACTCTACTCCGGAATCACGGTGACGCAGCAGCCGGGCCTCGACAGCCTGCTCCAGGGCGCCGTGATCGACGGTTTGCGCGTCAAGGTCAAGACCGCGGCCATGGACCTGTCCACAACGATCATCACGGCCACTGCCGTATACGTGAAGCTCGAGGGAACGGTCTCCAACCTGGACACGACGGCCCATACCTTTACCATTACCGATAAAGGCGGCAGGACACTCTCCGTTGATTACAGCAATGCCGGCACGGCCGGCGCGCTCGCGAGCGGGACAGAAGCCGTGATAAACCTGTATGGGTTCGATGGGGTGAACTATCTGGCTTTAACGGTAGATGCGGGGGAAGCCGGAATATCGATAGATAACTGAGGTTGAAACGCTGAGAGGGGCGGAAACGCCTGACGGGAGCGCTGCAATCGGGATCGTTCGGAAAAGCCGGGCACGTCCTCTTTTCGGGAGCTGGATATCACAGCGGAATGCTACCGCTTTTCCAGGTCGGGATAGAACTTAACGCGGCACTCTTCGCAAAGGCCGTGGGAAAAGTCGACGTCCAGGTGTTGGTTGAGATAGACAGCGACGTCATTCCAGTACCCTTCGCTGTTGCGGATCCTCTTGCAGTGCATGCAGATCGGCAGCAGGCTATGGAGCTGCACCAGATCGCTCACGTTCTCCAGGGTCAGCAGGACATAGGCCTTTTCCCCGTGTTTGAACGGCGATGCGGTAACGAGGAGGTGCAACTCCATTTTCGTCTCTCCCGTCACGAACTCCATCCTGGTGGCTTTCCGGTAGGTTTTTCCTCCCCTGATCGCGTTCGCGACGGAATTTCGTATAACGCAGTCTCTGCAGGCTTGTGCGTGTCCGCAGCCTTTCGGGTCCTCCGTGGAATGCACGCAGTGAAGCGCCTCTCCTCCCCGTTTGTTACGGACATTCCTGAGGTCGAGGCCGAGCCCCGACGAGGCCGTGGCGTTCAGATGCAGGATCCGGACGTCGTCGTCGACGATCAGCAGCATGGCGGGAATCGCATCGAACACTTCCCGCAGGAACCCTGCATGTGCAAATTCATTAGTGTCCATGGTCGACGAGTTTCCTCGCGCCCTGCGGCCGTCACTTCCTGAACACAACCATCCCGAGCGGCGGAAGCGTCGCGAGCAGCGAATGGCTGCGGTTGTGGCATGGTTCCGCGGCCGCCTCGATGCCCCCGAGATTTCCGAAGCCCTCGCCGCCGTATTCCTGGGCGTCGCTGTTCAGCATCTCGCGCCAGAACCCGCCTTCGGGCACGCCGATGCGGTAGTTGTGGCGCAGCACCGGCGTGAAGTTGAAGACGACCAGCACCGCGCCGCCGGAGCGGGACTTCCTCAGGTAGCTGATCACGCTCGATTCCCAGTCGCTGAAGTCCACCCACTCGAACCCCTCGTTCACGAAATCGAGCTCATGGAGGGCCGGTTCGCTCCGGTAGAGCCGGTTGAGATCGCGCACCCACGCCCACACGCCGTAATGGCCCTTGAACTGCAGAAGGTGCCACTCGATGCTCGACTCGTGGTTCCACTCCGCCCACTGGCCGAGCTCGCCGCCCATGAACAAGAGCTTCTTGCCCGGATGGGTGAAGAGATAACCGAAGAGCAGCCGCAGGTTCGCCATCTTCTGCAGGCCGCTGCCCGGCATCTTGCCTGCCAGCGCCCCCTTGCCGTGGACCACCTCGTCATGGGACAGGGGCAGCATGAAGTTTTCGTAAAAAGCGTACCAGATGCTGAAGGTGATGTTGTTGTGGTGGTATTTGCGGAAGACGGGGTCCTGCGCGAAGTAATCGAGGGTGTCGTGCATCCAGCCCATGTTCCACTTCAATCCGAAACCGAGGCCGCCCACGTGCGTCGGGCGCGAAACCATGGGCCAGGCCGTGGATTCCTCGGCAATGGTCTGCACGTCGGGGAAGGCCCGGTATACTTCCTGGTTCAAGCTCCGGAGAAAGTCGATGGCATCGATGTTCTCCCGTCCGCCGTACTGGTTCGGGATCCACTCGCCTTCTTTGCGCGCGTAGTCGAGGTAAAGCATCGATGCCACGCCGTCGATTCTGAGCCCGTCGGCGTGGTACTTGTCGAGCCAGAACAGGGCGCTCGAGATCAGGAAGTTCCGCACCTCGTAGCGGCCATAGTTGAAGATGTAGCTCGTCCACTCGGGATGAAAGCCCTTCTTCGGGTCTTCGTGCTCGTAGAGGTGCGTGCCGTCGTAATAGACGAGCCCGTGGGCGTCGCTCGGAAAATGGGACGGCACCCAGTCGAGGATCACGCCGATCCCCTCCTGGTGCAGGCGCTCGACGAGCTCCATGAAGTCCTGGGGCGTGCCGTAGCGGCTGGTGGGCGCGAAAAATCCGGTGATCTGGTAGCCCCAGGACCCGTAGAAGGGGTGCTCCATCACGGGCATGAATTCCACGTGGGTGAAGCCCAGGTCCTTGAGGTACTCGGGAAGGTAGGCGGCCATTTCGCGGTAGGTGATCGATCGGTTGTTCTGCTCGGGGACCCTGCGCCAGGACCCGCAATGGAGCTCGTATACCGAGATCGGCGACTGCAGCGAGTTCCGTCCGTGCCGGTCCTTCATCCACGCCGCGTCGTTCCAGTCGTAGGCCAGGTCCCAGACCAGGGACGAGGTCCGCGGCGGCGTTTCCCAGGAGAAAGCGAAGGGATCGCCCTTGTCGGCCTTGTAATGTCCGTGCCGTGAAACGATATGGTATTTGTACAGCGCGCCGTTGCCTATCCCCGGAACGAACCCTTCCCAGATTCCCGATCCGTCTTTGCGGACGCTCAGGCGATGGGTGTCGTTGTTCCACCCGTTGAAGTCGCCGATCACCGATACCGTTGACGCGTTCGGGGCCCAGACCGCGAAGAGGACGCCCTCCTCGCCTTCGACGGTCATGAGATGGGAGCCCAGCTTTTCGTAGAGGCCGAAGTGGTTCCCCTGCTTGAAGAGATAGATATCGTGGTCCGTGAGGCGGCTGATGCCGTGCACAACAGGGGCTTTTCCACTCTTGGTTTTTCCCATCTCGATCTATCCTCCCGAATACGCGATAAAATATTATAGCATATGGCTGCGACAAAAAGTCCTCTGAAATGACTTTGCGGAAAAACGCCTGCTTCGGAATCTGCCCGGAAAGGGATGAGGGACACCGGTAGTTCGTGAGAGAAGAACAATAACAGGAAGAGACTTGTAACGCGTCGGGGTCGACGGATACCCGCAGCTTGGCGAAGGGAATCCCGCTGCGCCGGGCCGGCGCAGGATCCTGCACGCCGGCGGACGGCCCTCAGCAGGAGGAGAAAGGGACGGCTTCCGCCTCATGCATACTTGCGTTTCTTTCCGAGCATCTGCAGCGCGCGCCCTCCGTCCCGCTTGAGCCAGAACAGACAGAAGATTGCCGAAGCAATGACGACCGCGACAAGACCCGTTTCCTTCCGCTGGAGCATCGCGACCGCCCCGCTGATCAAAAAGATCATGAATCCCAGGGGAATGAGTATCCGGGCAAGGACTTCCTTTCCCGGCGCAAGGTTCCTGAAGCAGGTACGGGCCTCATCAATCCGGCCCAGGGTTTCATACAAGCTCCCCAGCTTGAACCAGAGTAAATTGTTCTGCGGGTCCATCGCGGTCACCCGCTTGTAATAGACGATCGCCCGGTCAGGATCGATATCATGAAGCTGCAGGGCCAGGCGGGACCAGAGCGTGAAGCGATTGCCGGCCAGCTCATAATGTTTCTCCGCTTCCGATGCCCTCCCCGTCTCCTCGAGGATCACGGCCTTGAGAAATTCTCCCCGGTGAAAGCCCGGCTGGGCCTTGAGAAGCTCGTCTACCGCCTTCTCAGCCGGTGCATATTCCTTTTTTTCGTAATGAGCGAGTGCTTTTTCGAGCGTTTTTCCGACTGATTGCACAGTGCACCTCTGCGTGATGGCGGTCATAGATATGAGAACAGAATCCATTGTACCCGACCAAAGGCTGCAGTACAACGAAAAACCGTCCCTTCCGGACCTGAGCTTCTTCCCCCTGCGCACGGAATCGACCGGAGAGAGCGGTTCGGTAGAAAGTAGCACCTCTGCGGGAACCTGCGGTGCTCGATTCCGGCGGAACGCCTGCCGAAAACCGCAGTGATATAATGACAATATCAAAAGGTGCGGGAGAGCACTATGTCGATCATCGCATTCCTTGTGGGAATAGGCCTCATCATCACGGTCCTCGTGGACGCCTTCGAGACCGTTGTGCTGCCGCGGCGGGTGACGAGAAAACTCCGGCTCGCTCGCCTCTTCTATCGCTCTACCTGGCCGATATGGTCGAAAGCTTCCCGGCTCTTTTCGAGCCCGAAAGTCCAGGAAAACTTTCTGAGCTATTTCGGCCCCCTTTCCCTGCCTGCCCTGCTGAGCATCTGGGCCGCGGTGCTCATTTTCGGGTATGCGCTCCTGTACTGGGCGCCGGGCAACGCCATCAGGACCCCCGAAGGGACCGTGACCTTCGGCGCGTGTCTCTATTTCAGCGGGACCACGTTCTTCACCCTCGGACTGGGCGACATCGTACCCCGCACCCATGCGCGTAAGGATGCTCATGGTGCTCGAAGCAGGGATGGGATTCGGATTCCTTGCGATCGTGATCAGTTACCTCCCGGCCCTGAACCAGTCCTTCTCCCGGAGGGAGGTCAATATATCACTCCTTGACGCACGCGCGGGCTCCCCTCCCTCTGCGCTCGAGATCCTGCGCCGGCACATCCGCGACCACGGCCGTGAAAAAGCAAATTCCCTTGTCGCGCTCCTGCATGAATGGGAGCGGTGGTCTGCGGAGCTGCTCGAAAGCCACCTGTCCTACCCGGTGCTCGTCTATTTCCGGTCTCAGCACGATAACCAGTCCTGGCTTGCCGCGCTCACGGCCATCCTCGATACCAGTGCCTTCGTGATCACTCACTTGGAGGGAGAAGCCGTTCGCCAGGCCCAGCTTACTTTTGCAATGGCAAGACATGCCATCGTCGATCTTGCGCTCGTCCTTCGCAGGCCTCCGCGGGAGCCGGATACCGACCGCCTGCCGTCTGAGGACCTTGCCACGCTGCGCGCTTTTCTGAACTCCGAAGAAGTGCAGCTGCAACCCCAAGCCGACGCTGCAGGGCGGCTGACGGAGCTGCGTCGCATGTACGAACCTTATGTGCACGCACTGTCCGTCAGGCTGCGGCTGCCTCTTCCGCCCTGGATCCCCGATATGGACCGGAACGACAACTGGCAGACCAGCGCCTGGGGAACAAGCACGGGCTTCCGGCGGCCGGTGGCGCACGGCAAGCGTCGGGATGTGGGACACTTTTAAAGGATTTAGTTCAGCCACGAATTTCACGACTGGTCATGAATTAAAGTTAGAACAAGCAAAAAGCTTTAACGATTAAAAAGAATTACAGCTTTAGCCACGAATTGACACGAATTTACACGAATTTTTAAAAAAACCAAAGATTCTTCGAATCGTTAGAAGCTTTTTGTTTTTAATTCGTGAAATTCGTAAATTCGTGGCAAAAATTTTTTTTGCCTTTTCATCCGATCCTGAAGCAGCGCATCGAGATGGAGCCGTACTGGAACCCTTCGTGGGTGAAGGCGAGGGGCTCGTTCTTTTCCTGCAGGGCAAGGGCATAGATCATGGGCAGATAATGGTCGAGGGTGGGAACTGCCAGAAGCGCCGAACGGCCCAGGTCCTGATAATGTATCAGATCGTCGTGGTTCCTGTTAAGGAGGCTGGACTTCACTTTCTCGTCGAACTCTCCGGCCCAGTCGAAAACCGGCGCATCGATGTTCTCGAAATCGAGCATACCCAGGTTATGGACGATATTGCCGCTCCCGATGATGAGAACGCCGCGGTTGCGCAGCTCCCCAAGCTCCCGGGCCAGGTCGTAATGGTAGTTCAACGGTTTGGGATGCCATTCGTTGTACGTATACGCCAGGCTCATTTCGAACACGGGGACGTCCGCCCGGGGATAGAGGTGCTTCAGGACGGCCCATGACGCGTGATCGAGTCCCCACTCCCTGCTGCACCCCACCTTGACGTTCTTCACGAGCTCCGTCACCAGCTGCGCCTCGTCGGGAGCGCCGGGGCTGGGATAGCGGAGCGCGTACAGCTCTTCGGGAAATCCGTAAAAGTCATGAATGGTGCCCGGCTTATCCATGCACGTCACGGAGGTCCCCTTCGTGAGCCAGTGCGCTGAGACGACCATGATCGCCCGGGGCCTGGGCAGGTTCTTCCCCAGCGCAGCAAGGCTCCTCGTATAGCTGTTGTCCAGGATGATGTTCATGGGGGAGCCGTGTCCGATGAAGAGAACGGGCATTTTTTCGGTCATGAGGGCCTCCCTTTCGTGATGACTCTTTTCACGCAGTCTTTTCACACCTGTTAAAAATAATACAGTCAGAAAATTCTGATCTACCGCTGAGACGCGAAGACACAGAGAAAACCTGTAAGAACCGGGGTTCTCCTCCGCGCCTCTGTGGCTCTGCGGTAAAAATTCCGCTTTTATAGGGAATAATCAAAATTATATCACTTTCAGTTACGCTGCGCCTGCGCAGCCTTGACAGCGCCCGGACCGCGTGCTACTGTTTTCGAAAGAACAGCTGCGAATCATGCGGAAGAGTTATGGCGCCGATCATCGAAATACACAACCTCGTAAAGACCTATCCCGGCATCAGGGCCGTCGACGGCATCAGCCTTTCCATCGAGCAGGGGATCTGCTTCGGCCTGCTCGGCCCGAATGGGGCGGGCAAGACCACGCTCATCGAAATCGTGGAGGGCATTCAGCAGCCCGATTCCGGGAGCACCCTGTACAAGGGCGCTCCTGCGGGGGACCGGTTCCGCAAAGAGGCCGGCATCCAGTTTCAGGTCACCTCGCTCCAGGAATTCCTGACCGTCCGCGAGACGCTCAGGCTTTTCAAGAACCTCTATCCACGGACCCTCAACCTGCAGGAAGTCATACGGCTGTGCAGCCTCGACGAGTTTCTCGACCGGGACGCGCGCAAGCTGTCAGGCGGCCAGCGGCAGCGGCTGCTGATGGCCCTGGCGCTGATCAACGACCCCGAGGTACTCTTCCTCGACGAGCCCACGACCGGTCTCGATCCGCAGTCGCGGCGCAATTTCTGGGACCTCATAGCCCTGCTTCGCTCGCAGGGCAAGACCGTGGTCCTGACCACGCACTACATGGACGAAGCCTATGCGCTCTGCGACGAGATCGCCATCATGGACCGCGGCAAAATCATCTCCCGGGGCACGCCGGCCCACCTGCTCAAGGAGCACTTCGGCAACGTCATCCTGCAGTTCCCCGAAGAGGATGTGGCGGGCAGGCTCGACGGCCTGGGCCTTTGCGTATCGAAGCAGCCGGGCTGGTGCGAGATCCAGGCCCATGACGTCGACGGCACCATCAGGATGCTCCTGGAGCGGGGCGTGTCGCTCAACCGGATGAACATGCGCTCCTGGAGCCTCGAAGACCTGTTCATCGCGCTGACGGGAAAAGATCTGAGAGGCTAAGTTGTTTTAGCCGCGAATTGACACCAATTGCACGAATTTGGGAAACACCTGAGATTCTTTAACTTCAAGAGCTTCTTGTTTGTCTTGTTTTTAATTCGTGAAAATTCGTGAAATTCGTGGCTGAACCAAGGCTTTGACTCATAAACATCACTTCAGAACCTCTTTGGATTTTGCCACGAATTGACACGAATTAACACGAATTTAAGAAACACCTGAAATTCTTTAACGAGTCAAGAGTTCTTGTTTGTCTTGTTTTTAATTCGTGAAAATTCGTGTCAATTCGTGGCCAAGAAAGGCTTGCAGGTCTCACATGAAAAAATTTCTCGCCATCCTCCACGCCCGGAACATGGAGTTCATCCGCGACTCGTCGGCCCTGGGCTGGAATATCCTGTTCCCCCTCCTCCTGGTCTTCGGTTTTGCCGCCCTGTTCTCCGGCGAACCGAAGCCCCTGTTCAAGGTCGGTGTGATGGGCGACACGGCGATGCTTCGCGGCCCCGAGCGGGAGTTCTTCGACACGCGGTACGTGCAGTTCATCAGCGTCGAAGACCGGGACAGGGCCGTCTCGAAAGTCGATCACTTCCAGCTCGACATGCTGATCGACGTCCGTTCGGGCATGCGCTACTGGATCAACGAGAATTCTCCCAACGGTTATGTGCTGGAGCGGATGCTGCGGGGGAGCGGAGGGGCGAAGTACGAGCGGATCGTGCTGCGGGGCCGTGAGATCCGCTATGTGGACTGGGTCGTGCCGGGCATCCTCGCCGTGAACATGATGTTCAGCTGCCTCTTCGGCGTGGGCTACGTCATCGTCCGGTACCGCAAGAACGGCTTCCTCAAGAGGCTCAAGGCAACGCCCCTGAACCCTTTCGAATTTCTCTCGGCCCAGATGGTGTCGCGCCTCATCCTGATCCAGTTCATCACCGTCTTCGTGTACGCAGGGTGCAACGTCTTCATCCACTTCCAGATGCGGGGTTCGTACATAAACCTGTTTTTCGTTTCGCTGCTCGGCGCGGTTTGCCTCATATCACTGGGGCTCCTCATTTCATCACGGCTTGCCAGCGAGGAGCTTGCCGGCGGCATCCTGAATCTGATCACCTGGCCGATGATGCTGCTGTCGGGCGTGTGGTTCTCCCTCGAAGGCACCAATCCCCTGGTCCGGAAGATCGCCCCCTTCTTTCCCCTTACCCACATCGTGGACAGCGCCCGCGCGGTCATGACCGAAGGGGCGGGACTTGCCGACATTGCGCCCCAGCTCCTGATTCTGAGCATAATGAGCGCGGTATTTCTCGCGATCGGATCATTGATCTTCAAGTGGGAGTGAAATCCTGTCCTACTCATGCGTGCCCGGCGCCTGCGTACTCTTCGGCCCGCACGTCCTTCTCCTCCAGCAGACGCTTGTTGATGTCTATGGCCGCGACAGCCCCCTCGCCCGCGGCGATCACGACCTGGTCCTGTCCTGTGTTGAGCGGGCCCACGATATAGAGGCCGCGCGCCGACGACTCGTACACACTGTTTACAACATACTTGAACCCGAGAGCGTCCTTCTTCAGGCCGAGCCCGTCAAGGAAATCATCATTCAGCCTGACGCCGAAGGAGCCCATGATCGCCCGGCAGGGCACCCGCTCGCCGTTCCTTAACTCAAGGCCCTCCACTTCCTGTTCGCCGATGATCGTTATCGGCTCGCCGGTCACGATGCTGATCCCTTCCTCTTCAAGGACCTCCTCCGCCGTGTCCGGGAGGCTGAACCCCCAGGGAACGTAGGTGATGTCCGTTGTAAACATCTGCTTTACTGCAAGGGCGATGTTGACGGTCTCGAGCGCATCCCCCGTCACGACCACCTGCTTGCCCGTCATCTCATATCCATCGCAGTCGATGCACGTGTAGTATCCCTTCCCGAGAAACTTGAACACATTTTCCAGGGGAGGCATGATATCGTATATGCCCGACGAGACGATCACGTAACGGGCGTCGTAGGAACCCTCCGCCGTTGTTACGATGAAACGTTCGCCCTTCCTGACCGAAATCACCCTCTGCCGTTCGACCGCAACATGGAACCGCCGCGCCTGTTCCATGCCCCGTTCGATGATCTCGCTGCCCGCAATGGTGCGGTGCGCCAGGACGTTCTCGATCCGGTTCGCATGCCACGTCCGCCCGCCGCTCCTGTCCAGAAGCAGCACGTCCCGGTTATAGCGTCCGAGATAAATGGCGGCCTGCAAACCGCCCGGTCCTGCGCCGATGATGACGGCATCGTAGCGTCGTTTCATGGGTGCATCCTCATGAGGCCTTCTGATAAGCCGGAATGGAAAGCCTCTCCATCAACGGCAGGCGGCACGGTTTCCCCGCCTCCCGCTGGCGCGATGCGCGGACCTTGCGAAGCTGCGCCACGCCTGCATGGGTGAAGTAGCTCGCATAGCGCGTTGCATAAATGCGCTCGGTATGCGCGAATTCCGAAAGGTGCCTTACGATCGACGTTCCGATGCCCTTTCTTCTGCTGTCCTCGAACACGGACAGGCATCCGGTCCCGTCCGCCTGCTTCAGGACCGCGAACCCGATGATCCGGTCGTCCTCGACGGCGACAACAAGCTCCGAGCTGTTGAGGTCGGAATCGTCATGGTTCTGCTTGAGATACTCCCCGACGATGACGCGGTCGAGGTCCGTTGCGTGCCGGATGGCCACGAGCTTTCCTGTGATGCTCGATATTCCCGTATTTCTCGGATCAGGCATGACCCACCTCCTTGAGACTTCCATTCAAAAATCAAACCGGCATCCGGAAGAGGCCGAAAGCCGGTATGGAGCCGTTCCTCCGGCCCTGGTCCCGTTTGCCGGTTTTTCTCCCCGGGAGAAATTTCCGCGCTCCGCTCTCTCACCAGCACTCTGCGAGGTTTTTCACTCACGAACCCGGCCTCGGCGCCGCGACCAGCACGGGGACTCCCCTCAAAACAACAAAGCCGGGCCGCCCGCAAATCCCTTCTGATCCTTCGGCAGCCCGGCTGTCTTCCCCCACGATGACGAAGGCCCGTGACTTTCCGCCTTCTCCTTGCGAAGAGTTTGGCTTATCGGGAGCAATCTTATCCTAATTAAAGATAGCACCCCGCCGGGGGGCATGTCAAGAAAGGCGAAGGACGCTGAAAAATGTGCCGAAGGCGTCAGAGGGATGGAGAACGGGAGGGTTTTTACGGGGAATGGCGCAAAGAACGGCGGCTGTCTCTTACGAATGAAACATTTGGGCTTTTTTGCCCACGAAATCCTCGATAGCGGCCTTGTCGCCTGAGGAAACCTGAAAAAACTTGATGCCGTAGCGGTGGCCCGAGGCCTGGCCGGTCTGCTGGATGTCCCTGACCACTTCACCGGTCAATATGATCCGGCGGGATTCAGGAAGAAAGAACGAGCATACGACGCGGTCGCCCTTGGCGAGGACATGGTCCGTTTCGAGAAGCAGGCCGGAAGCGCTGAGGTTCTCCGATTTGCAGAAGAACGACCGGTCCTTGCCGTTGCTCTCGATCTTCACGCTCAGCAGCACCCGGTACGATTCGCGTCCCGAAATATTCAACAGTCGCTGCGCCTTCTCGATCAGGGACTTCATGTCAGGCGCCGGCGCAAAAACAGCGTTCGGTTTGCAGCGCTCCGCCTTCTCGCGCTCGGTTTCCTCGCAAAGCATTATCAGCGACACCTGGCGAAGCACACGGTCGTTCCTGATCAACGTGTAGAGCTCTTCGCTGTTCATCCCCGGAATATCGAGCCGGGTGATGATGAGGTTCACATTTTCCCGGCGGTGAAGTTCGAGGATCTGGTCATTCGTAGCTGCGGTAAACACCTGTATGTCGGACCGGCGAAAGAGGCTGTCTCCGTTCAGGATGAGTGTTTTGAGCGATTCGGCGATGACAATTTTTTTCATGATCATCTGTCCTGTTGCAAGAGTGTATTAAACAACATCTTAATGTCGACTCGTTCCGTCGTCGAATATTGAAATCGTTTTTATTATATCATAACTTCGTCGGAAAATAACGCCGCGGGAGCGCAGTGGAGCCCCCCCCGGCATCCCGACCTGTCGGGACTCTAAATCATAGCGACCTCCCGCCTGCACCCGGCGTTTACGAGTGCGGATGCACGGAGTGCCAGGTGGAACTGCGAACTCGCGCATGCGTGACACGTTCGTGTCCCGCGCGAGTGAACGCTTTCCACCCCCGGCTCCGCCGGGGGATGCCAAGGTGCGGGATCGGATACCCGAACCGGGCACTTTCGGATCATGTCAGGCCAGCGGAGGACTTTTTTCGCCGAAGCTGCGTTACTCCCAAAACGAGCAGCAGCAGAGGAAGCCAGAGCCAGAGGACTTCGGCGGCGAACACTTCGAGACCCGTACGGCTGAAGAACCGGGAGATGGGCATGGGAGATGCGAAGATGGGCCTCCAGGGCATGAAGTAGCGCGTGTTGTCAAAGGGAATGAAGAAGCCCACCCCCATGCCTTTGTCGGTCATGGAATCGAGAACGCCGTGCGTTGCCGTGACCAGGAAGAAAAAGAGCACCATGCTCCACCATTTTCTGGAAAACCGGCCGATTGCCGGAAATCCCAGGATGACCACGAGGAGGGCCGCCAGCACGGCAAAGGTAAGGGAATGGGAAAACCCCCGATGTCCGAGCATGCCGCCGTAGCGGATCCCGTAGTAGAACCCGACGACGTCGACGTCGGGCAGCACGGAGCAGACCGCGGACAGCGCCCAGAACCGGGCGGGCATTTTCTCGTCGGTGTACAGCTTGCCGAAGGCCGCTGATACAAATATATGCGTGAATTCTGTTGCCATGGTTATTTAAAACGCAGTCAATTACCGATTCTTATACACACGCGGCAATTCAGGAGGCGGTGTACCGTTTTTCCGGTTGTCCCTCAACTTCTCTTTACCATCATGCCGGCGAGAAGGTAAAAGCTTCCCGTATAGGCCGCCAGAATGACCATCGAGCCGGCAGGTACGTCGCCGCCCGATGCGAGAGCGCGCAGCAGCAGGCTCGCATGGGTCAGCGGATAGACCAGGATCATGCTCCTGAACGGTTCGGGCATCCTGTCGGGGGAGAAGAACGTGCCTGCCAGGAACGACATGGGGATGATGAAGAAGCTGTTGAAATTCGCCATGTCCTCATGGGAGCGGGCGGTCATTGCCGCGGCAACGCCGGCTGACCCGAAGCAGAACGACGTCAGCGCCAGGACGAGAAAGAAGCGGGCCGTCAGGTGGATGTTCACCCCCGACACGAGCCCCACGACGAGGAGCATGAACGCGGCGAACATTCCGCGCACGAGGCCGGTGAGCGTCCTGCCGAGCGCAATGTCCCAATGGCTTACGGGAGAAACAAGCACTTCCTCGATGGTTTTCGTGTAGAGCTTGCTGATATTGAGCGACGTCGAGACCGGGCCGAAGCTGTTGTTCATCGCCGAAAGCGCCAGGATGCCCGGCAGGATAAAGTCGAAGGTACCTGCCCCCGGCAATGTTCATTCCCCGTCCCAGGCCCCAGCCGAAAGTGACCAGGTAGAGGACCGGCATGACCAGGCTCGACGCAAGAAACCGCCACGGTTTCTTGCGGATCAGCATCATCTCTTTCCAGAAAATGGGATAGAAGTTCATATGGAGGTTAAATCTCAGTTGGCCACGAATTGCACGAATTAGCACGAATTGAAAGCGATGATTTCATACGTTGATCGCGTAGATTCTTTCTTTACGACTTGATCAAAACCTTCTTCATGTCCTGTACATTCCTGAAAATTCGCGTCAATTCGTGGCAAAAAAACAGGGTCACCCTTCGATCCGTTCCCCGGTCAGCTCGATGAACACGTCTTCGAGCGTGACATCGCGCACGACGACGTTGCAGCCCAGTTCCTTGCCCGTGTCCAGGGCTTCGTGGCGGCCGTGAAAGAACCTGCGCGGCAGGTCGTGCCTTCCCAGGCATTCCAGCACGTATCTGCCCGCGATGGCCTTGAGGTCGGCCGGCGCTCCCATGGTCATGATGGTCCCCGTGCGCATAATGGCCACGCGGTCACAAAGGGCGTCGGCCTCCTCTATATAATGCGTCGTCAGCAGGACAGTGATGCCGCTCTGCTTCAGGTCGGCGATCATTCCCCAGATCATCCGGCGCGCCTGCGGGTCGAGTCCCACGGTGGGTTCGTCCAGGAAAACGACGGCGGGCCGGTGGATCAGCCCGCGGGCGATCAAAAGCCGCCTGCGCATGCCGCCGGAAAGGTGCTCCACCGGCGTATCCTTTCTGTCCCAAAGCCCCACGAAATGCAGCAGTTCACCGATGCGTGCGTTCCTGTCTGCGGCGTTCATTTTGTGGAGCCTGCCGTGATAGTCGAGGTTCTCGGCCGCCGTAAGGTCGATGTCGAGGTTCAGCATCTGCGGCACGACGCCGATTGACTGTCTGACCTTGAGCGGTTCCGTTGTTATATCGTGCCCGGCAACCGTGGCCCTGCCCGACGTGGGAGCGAGCAGCGTGGTCAGCATGCGGATCGTCGTGGTTTTGCCCGCGCCGTTCGGCCCCAGCAGGCCGAACACCTCGCCTTTGCCGACCGTGAAGCTGATGGACTTTCACGGCGCCGATATCGCCGAAATATTTTGTAAGTTCTCGTGTTTCTATCATTATTAAACATCCGTGAGGAGTCAGGTGTGAGGAGTAAGGCGGCGAAGACGGGCGAGCGACTCAACGCCTCGTTCGGGCAAAGGGTCTTTTCCCTCCTTACCCCTCCCACCTCACTCCTTACGGCTCAGCTTCGATCCCCAGCGCCTTGATCTTCCGGTGCAGGTTGCTCCGCTCCACGCCGATGGCGTCGGCGGTCCTGCTCACGTTGCCGCCGAATTCCCTGAGCTTCCGGCTGATGAACTCGCGCTCGAACTCGACCCGCGCTTCTCTGAGCGTCTCGCCGTTCGCGCGGAACGGTGCTGCGGGGCCGGCTCCCGGAAGCGTCCGGTCCGCCGCATGCATGCCGCCGACAGGCGTCGGAACGTCCCGGGCGGTGAGTACGGGACCGGGGACCATGATGATCAGGCGCTCGATGAAATTCCGCAGCTCCCGCACATTGCCCGGCCAGGCATACCGGATGAAAAGGGCCAGCGCGGCATCCTCGATGTCCTTGGGCTTCTGGCCGTACTCGCTGGAAAACTCCCGGAGAAAATGGCGCACAAGCCGGGGGATGTCGTCCGTGCGCTCCCGCAACGGAGGGACGTCGAGAGGAATGACGTTGAGACGGTAGAACAGGTCCTGCCGGAACGATCCTTTCCTTATCTCATCGGCAAGATGCTTATTCGACGCGGCAACGACGCGCACATCGGTCCGGAGCGTTCTGGTGCCGCCCACGCGCTGGAACTCCTGCCCCTCCAGCACCCGCAGGACCTTGGCCTGGGTGGCAAGGCTCATGTCGGCGATCTCATCGAGGAAGATGGTGCCCCCGTCGGCGAGCTCGAAGGTGCCGCGCTTCATGCCCGTGGCCCCCGTGAAGGAGCCCTTCTCATGCCCGAAGAGCTCGCTTTCGATGAGCTCCTGGGGGATGGCCGCGCAGTTTACCTCGACAAAGGGCCCTGCTGCCCGCTTGCTGGCGCGATGGATGGCGCGCGCCACAAGTTCCTTGCCGGTACCGCTCTCGCCGTGGATCAGCACCCATCCGTTCGTCGGTCCGGCCAGGGCGATCTGCTGCTTGAGCGCATTGATCGTATCGCTCTCTCCGACGATCTCGGACCTGCGCTCTATGCTCCGCTTGAGCGATTCGTTCTCCTCGCGCAGACGGAACTCTTCCAGACCGTGCTTGACGACGAGCGTAAGATGGGCGAGCTCCGGGGGCTTGACCATGAAATCATAGGCGCCCATCTTCGTCGTCTTGACGGCGGTCTCGATGGTCCCGTGACCGGTGATCATGATCACGGGCATGTCGGGCCTGATGTCCCGCATTCTCCGGAGCGTCTCGATGCCGTCCATCTCGGGCATCGCGATGTCCAGGAGCGCAAGCGACGGCTGCGCTTCCCTGAGCAGGTCGATCCCCTCTTTGCCCGAAGCCGCGGTCACGACCTCATAGCCTTCGTCGCGCATCACGTCGGCAAGGGTCCTGCGCACGCTTTCTTCGTCGTCGATTATGAGAATAGTTTCTTTCGGCATGGTTTCCGACGAAAATTTCAAATCCGCAAAAGCCGCAAGGCGCAAATAAATCCTAAACTTTTAAAACTGCGTCCAAGCTGAAGATCTCCGAATACGCTGCGGTTATTCGATCGCAACATTCCGCAATCCGCATATGACACTAATTCCGCCTTATCCTCTTGAGTCCATTTCTTCAATCTTCTCAATGACCGCAGTCAATCTCCACTTCCGTTGTTTCCCTGCCCAGGCTGAAGCGTATCGCCCCCCGTGCGAGCGCGGTATCGATCCCCATGGCTGCAAGGACGTGCGACGGTTCTACCAGATCGCCGTGGCATGCTGCGCCCGGAGAGACGGCAATCTCCCCGCCCAGTGCGTTCATCACCTCTACGGAGGTGAAACCCTCGAAGCTGATGTTCCATGTGTTCGGAAGCTTCTTGTCCGGATGGCCGTTCAGCTGCACCTTCAGGCCCGCGCGCGTCAAGCCGTCAAACAGCCGCTGCCCGAGCTTTTTCTGCCGCTCTCCTTCGCCGGCAAGGACCGGCATCGCGATCACGGCGGCTGCGCCCAGGCCCGCGATAAAAGCGGCGTTCTCGGTCCCCGGACGGAGCCCCCGTTCGTGGCCGGCCCCGTACATCAGGTTTGCGGGCTTTCTCCCGGAACGGATAAAGAGCGCGCCGATTCCCTTCGGCGCGTAGAACTTGTGGCCGGCCACGGTGAGAAAATCAACTCCCAGCTCATCCACCGAGACCGGCACCTTGCCCGCGCTCTGGGCGGCGTCGGTGTGGAACAACACGTTCCGCGACGCGGCGATACGGCTCAATTCCGCGATGGGCTGCAGAGTTCCCGTCTCATTGTTCGCGTGCATGATCGTAACGAGCGCGGTCTTCGGCGTGATTGCCTTTTCAAGGGCGGCCGGGTCCACCATCCCCTGCCGGTCGACAGGCAGATACGTGACTGCGTACCCCCTGCGCTCCAGATAGCGGCACGGTTCGAGCACTGCCGGGTGCTCGATCGACGAGGTGATGATGCGGCTTCCCGCGGGCGACGCTGCCGCAACGCCCTGGATCACCATATTGTTCGATTCCGTCGCCCCGCTGGTGAAGATGACCTCCTCGGCCCTGCATCCCAGAAGCAGGGCGACCCGCTCCCGGGCCTGCTCAATGCCGGCACGGCAGGCAGCGCCGAACGCATGGGTGCTCGATGGGTTTCCGTATCGGTCCTTCAGGTACGGAAGCATCTCTTCAAGCACCCGCGGGTCTACGGGAGTGCTTGCGTTGTAATCGAGGTAGATGGCCATGGAAATATCAGAAGAAGACCTTCTCTGCTATAAAGGACTCAAGCATATACTCTATTCCGTTGAGCAGACCGACGATCGCTCCGGTCGCGAGAAACGATGCGAATGCGTGCCAGGCGGCCTTCCTCCGCCCGGCGCCGGTCATCGCCCTGATGCCGAGATAGAGGAGGCAAAGACTGTACAGGATCGCGGGATAGACGAGCCAGCCCAGCGTCGGAATGATGGTGAGGATGCCGACGATAAACAGCGGAGTGTATGAGTAGCTTGCGAGATGCAGTCCCCGGAGACCCACCCAGCCCGTTCCCGTCGACTGGGTGATCGCGGTGATGACGACAGCTGTGATGATCATATTCACGACGATCACGAAATACCACAGGATATTGGCGGCAAGGACATAGCCGAACGGGGAATGAACCGCGTTGCTGACGATCCCCCTGCCGAAAAGGTAGCGCTCTGCTACGGCGGCCGCAGGAGGGATCATCGCAAGAAGGCATACATACCGGAGCAGGATGTCCGCATTCGTCGCTGTTTCTTCCCGGATCTCCCGCCACTCGCTTCGCGGCCTTATGAGTATGTTCGTGACCCGCTGCAGAAAACCGTTCATTCCACTATCTTTCTGTCGAATACGCCGGTGCTGATGTACCGCTCTCCGTTGTCCGGGAACACGGTAACGATCCTTTTTCCCCTGCCCAGCCGCGCCGCAACCTGGAGCGCCGCCCAGCAGGCCGCACCTGAGGAAATGCCCACCAGGAGCCCTTCCTCCTGCGCCAGCCGCTTTGTCGTCTCTTTGGCCTGTTCGTTCGTCACCGGCATGATCTCGTCGTAGATCTTCGTATTCAGGATGGCGGGAACGAAGTTCGCGCCGATCCCCTGAATGGCGTGCGGACCCGGCTTGCCGCCGGAAAGGAGCGGCGATGCCGCGGGCTCGACCGCGATGATGCGGATATTCTTGAATTTCCGTCTCAGGACCTCGCCGACTCCGGTGATCGTTCCGCCGGTGCCGACGCCGGCGACAAAGGCATCGATCTTTTTCGTTCCCAGGGAGGCGAGGATCTCCTTCGCCGTGGTCCTGCGGTGCACCTGGGGATTGGCGGGGTTGACGAACTGGTTCGGCTTGAAATACCCGCTGCCCGAGGCCACGATCGCGTCGGCCCTGTCCAGGGACCCCTTCATGCCCTGGGCCGCCGGGGTGAGTACGAGCTCCGCGCCGTAGGCTTCGAGAAGCTTTCGGCGCTCCTGGCTCATGGACTCGGGCATGGTGAGGATGATGCGATAACCCTTGACCGCGGCAGCCATGGCGAGGCCGATGCCCATGTTGCCGCTCGTGGGCTCCACGATCGTCATGCCCTTGCGAGCGCGCCCTTCTTTTCGGCGTCCTCGATCATGGCGAGGGCCGGCCGGTCCTTCACGCTGCCGCCGGGGTTGAACCCTTCAAGCTTGGCCCAGACCTCTCCGTCGCCGGCTCCGGGGAGGCGGTTGAGCATGACGAGCGGCGTATTTCCGATGAGATCGAGTATGGTTTTTATCTTTTTCGGCATAGCTGGATCCTCCTGCGGAACGGCCAGGGCTCGGCTTCGGGTTTCACCCCGGTTCGTTGTCTTTATTCAGCGATCCGCACTCCGCAGTGCGATTGCGCGCTGCGGACGGCGTCCCGGATGGCACAAAGAATATCCTCAACGGTGGGCACGGCGCCGCCGGGCCTGCCGTGGAACGCAACGGATGCCTTGCCGTTCACGGCAAGCCGCACGTCCTCCACCATCTGGCCCATGTTCATTTCCACGACGAGAAAACGGGGGACCCGCGCCGAAATGCCTGCAATAATCGCTTCAGGGAACGGGAAAAGAGTGACCGGGCGAACCATCCCCGCCCTGATCCCTTCGGCACGGGCGGCGTAGACAGCGCTCTTGGCGATCCGGGCCGACGTGCCGAAAGCGGCGACAACGATCTCGGCGTCATCGGTCAGCAGTGTCTCGCAGCGCACCTCGTGCTCCCGCATCCGGTCGTACTTGGCCTGGAGAAGATAATTCCGCTGCTCGAGAGCGCCGTCCTCGCCGGGCAGCATGAAGAGGGACCGTATGACCTGGCCGGGCCTGCCCTGCGCCCCGGTCAGGGCCCAGGGCTTTGCCACCCGCTTCGGCGTGATCTCCGGCAGCTCTACCGGCTCCATCATCTGTCCGAGCACGCCGTCGCCCAGGATCATCACGGGATTGCGGTATTCGTCGGCCTTGTCGAAGGCAAGAACCGTCAGATCGACGATCTCCTGGATCGTGGACGGTGCGTACACGAGAAGTTTGTAATCGCCGTGGCCGCCGCCCTTGACGGCCTGGAAATAATCGGCCTGGGACGGCGCGATATTGCCGAGTCCGGGCCCGCCGCGCTGCATGTTCACGATCACGGCCGGCAGCTCCGACGCAGCCATGAAGGACAGCGCTTCCTGCATCAGGCTGATGCCGGGACTCGACGACGAGGTCATGGCCCGCTCCCCCACCGCCGAAGCCCCGTAGACCATATTGATCGCGGCGATCTCGCTCTCGGCCTGGATGAACGTGCCGCCCAGCTCCGGCAGGCGGCGCGCCATGAACTCGGGGATCTCGTTCTGCGGCGTGATCGGATATCCGAAATAGCGCAGGCAGCCGGCCCTGACAGCGGCCTCGGCAAGGGCTTCGTTACCGGTGATTAATACTTTGGACATTGTTACGCAACCTCTCCGAACACGTGAAACGTAAATGGTGAAAGGTAAGACGCTTCAAACGTTTCATTTCTCACGTTTCACTTTTTTCGTTTCACTTTTCACGTTTCACACTTCTCGATCACTTCCACACTTCAATCGCCACGTCGGGACACATCTCGGCGCAGAGCGCGCATCCGGTGCAGGCCCCTTCGTCGCCGCAATATTCCACGGCATAGTAGCCGTTCTTGTTGAACTGCGACCCGATCTTCAGAAACTTCTTTGCGCAGGCCGTGGTGCAGAGCCCGCAGCCTTTGCAGTACGTGACATTGATAACGACCTTGCCCATTACGCTTCCTTCCCCTCACTCCTCACTTCTCACGCCTCACGGCCTCTCGGACGTTCACAGCCCCAGCATTTCCTCGGCATGCTTTACCGTCGCGTCGGTGATGGTGCTGCCGCCCAGCATGCGTGCTATCTCGGCGACGCGCTGCTCCCTGTCCAGGAGAAGCACCTCGGTGCTCGTCCGGTCCTTTTTCACGGACTTGGACACGCCGTAGTGGCTGCCTGCCATGCTCGCGATCTGGGCCAGGTGGGTGATGCAGAAAACCTGGCGCTTCGCCGCAACACGCTTGAGCTTCTTCCCGACTTCCTCGGCGACCGCGCCGCCGATTCCCGCGTCGACCTCGTCGAAAACAACGGTAGGAATGCTGTCGCCCTCCACCAGGATGGTCTTGAGCGCAAGCATGATGCGCGAAAGCTCGCCTCCTGAGGCGGTCCTGGCCAGGGGTTTCGGCTCCTCGCCGGGGTTCGGCGCGATAAGGAATTCCACACGGTCCGCGCCGCGTGGGCCGAGCTTCAGGCCGTCCAGGGAATCTCCGCCCGGCTCCTGGATGATCTTCACCGTGAATTTCGTATTCTTCATGCCCAGCTGTCCCAGCTCGGCTTCAACCTTTTTTTCGAGGTCCCGCGCAGCCGCGCCGCGCTTTTTCGTAAGCTCGCTCGACTTGTCGGTAAGCTCGAACTTGATCGCCTGGATCTCGGACTTGAGCTTCTCGATCTCCTCGGTGCTTCTCTCCATGCGGTCCAGCTCTTCCGCCGCCCGCGCGCCGAAGGCGATGATTTCCTCGATGGTGTTGCCGTATTTCTTCTTGCACTTCTGGATGAAGTCGAGCCGGTCGCCGATCTGCTCGAGCCGCTGGGGATCGAACTCCACGCTGTCCCGGTAGGACGCGATCTCGCGGGCCGCTTCCTCGATCTGGGCCCTGCCCGATTCGCAGAGCTCGACGGCGCCGGCGAGCCGGTTGTCGATCTCGACGATGTCCCGAAGGCCGCTGACCGCTTTTTTCACGCTCGAAAGGACCGAATCGTCCGATGAATAGAGCGTCTCGTCGACCATCGCGGCCAGCCCCGCAAGCTTTTCCGCATTGGCCAGGACCTTCTGCTCGGCGGCGAGCCCTTCATCCTCGCCGGGTTTGAACGCGGCGGCCTCGATCTCGTTCTTCTGGAACCGGAGGATGCTCCTCGCGCTGGGCCCGTTCGCGCTCACCGGTCTGGAGCTCCGCCAGCCCCTTTCTCGCATCCAGCAGCCTGCGGTAAAAGGACCCCACGGCGGCAACCAGCTCGTCGAGGCCGCCGAAGGAATCAAGCATCTCCATCTGGCGGTCGACGGACAGGAGGGACTGGTGTTCGTGCTGGCCGTGGATGTCGGCAAGATACCCGCCGAGCGTCGCCAGGGTCGCAAGGTTCGCCAGACTGCCGCTGATGTAGACCTTATTTTTGCCTGACGACGAAAGAACGCGCCGGACGATCAGGTCCTCGCCGTCGTTCACGTCGATCCCCTGCTCCTTGAGCAGCGCCGAGACGGTCTTCCTGCTTCTGCCGTTCAGGTCGAACGCCGCCTCCACCACGGCCTCCTGGAAGCCGGTCCTGATGAGATCGGCGCTCGCCCGCTCGCCCAGGGCGAGGTTGAGCGCGTCGACGATGATGGACTTGCCCGCGCCGGTTTCGCCGGTGAACACGTTCAGCCCCGGCGCGAACTCCACGCGGAGCTCATCGATGATCGCAAAGTTTTTTATGTTCAGTTCTTTGAGCATGATGAAAAGACTGGGTCAAGGGTCCGGGGTCAAGGGTCAAGTAGCAAGGGTCAAGGAAATCCCTTCGCTGCCTGCCACTGTCTTCTGGTTTCCCTTGCTACTTGCCCCTTGCTACTTGCTGCTCGCCCCTTTCTTTACTGCCTCCGCTTTTTTCATTGCGAACCGGTCCGTGACCGATTTCCCGCTGCCGCCTGCCTTGCGGTAATACTCGGCTGCTTCGTCTTTCCTGCCCATCCGCTCGCTCGCCCTGCCTGCCCAGTAAAAAGCGGTGTTGACCCACATCCCGGAGGACGGGTATTGGTCCGGTATTTTCAGGAACTCGGCCACCGCCTCCCGGTCCCTGCCGAGCAGAAAAGTACAGAATCCGATCCAGTATTGGGTCGAAGGACGCTGCGACGGCTGCTGATGCTGCAAGGCGTTGCTATAGGCGGAACGGGCGTTCAGATAATCATTCAGCTGAAAATAACAATCGCCGATACGGGAATGGACATCGCTGAGCGCGACCGTGTCTGGCGGCGAGGCAAGCAGTTTCTTATATATAAGGAGAGACTCTGAATAATTGCCCCGCGTGAAAAGCCCGTTCGCCCTGCTGTACTCCCGGGAGGCGGGTTGGCCGGAGATCGCATTCTGAGCAACGGTGAATGAAAAGAGAATAAAGAACGACACGAGCAGGATTCTTCGCATGTTCCCCCCTCGGCAACTGTGTCAAATTTAACACAAAGCATCTGGCTGTTCAAGAAAAAAGCTCTGAATAATACGCTCAGCACTTCACCTGCTTCAAAAAAACGCGTCTACCGTAAATAGAATGAAGCCGAAGAGGAAAAAAATAAATGTGATCAATAAAATTTTCATCTAACCTGAAAAAATCCGGATCACTGCGACAGATGCAGCCGCATACGACAAAAATGTCGAAACGGTCCGACGATTTCTTTTCCATAAAATCAGCATCTTATGCCTTCATGATACTTATTTCCATTCGACAAAATCTTCCGCATCCAAGGCCGCATTGTTTCCGATATTCAGTTAATATCCGCAAAAACAACACCTTACTTCTTTGGCATGCGGATTGTAATAGTAACGGCAAAGCTTGAACAATGGGCATTGTCACTCCCCCTCTTCCTTCCACCCCGAAGGATACAACCCCTGGCAATGTCCATTGTTCGAGCGCAGTTAAAAACAACTAAGGATAAATGCTCGGGAACCAGGAAGGTTCAAGAGACCTTCAGGAGGAAACCATGTTTTTCAATACAACAGGATGTCAGAACATCGGACCCGATGATCTGAGTGAAAAAATAAAATCACGTGAGGACTTTCTGCTCCTCGACGTCAGGACCCCCCAGGAGCATGCGGCCCAGGCCATCGAAGGGTCTCACCTGCTCCCGCTCCAGGAACTCGGATATCGTCTCAACGAACTCCCCAAAAACAAGGAGATCGTTGTCTACTGCCGCGTAGGAAACAGAAGCGCTTATGCCTGCTCGTACCTCTCGCGCATGGGCTACAAAGTAAAAAATCTCGAAGGCGGAATTCTCTTATGGGACAGAACTGGAAATGCATCTTTGGCCAAGGCCTAGACACATTGAAAACCGCGAGCCTGAAATGCAAGGTTTCATCCCTCGCACTCCTGCTGTTGCTGATCGCTGCGTTGACGCTGGCCGTGGCGGCGGTAAGCTACGCCGCAGAAGAACTCACGCTCGACCAGGCAATAAGCAAGGCCCTCGAAAGCAATCCCGGCCTCCGGGCCGCCGATGCCCAGGTGGAGGCGGCCGATGCGACTGTCACCAGGTCGGCGTCGGGTTTCCTGCCCAAGGTCACGGTGTCGGAGACCTGGAGCAAGACCGACAGCCCCCTCATGGCGCTCGGCACGAAGCTGAACCAGGAGATCGTCACGCCCGCGGACTTCGACCCCGCGGTCTTGAACAATCCCGCTGCCATCTCTAACTACAACACGAAGCTTGCGGTCGTGCAGCCCCTCTTCAACGGCGGCAAGGAATACGTCGGCAGGACGCAGGCTAAACTCGCCAAGGATGCTTCCCTCCAGGACCGGGAGCGGGCGCGGCAGGAGACGGTGTACAACGTGGTGAAAGCCTACTACGGCCTGCTGGTTGCCCGTGAATACCGCAAGGTCGCTGCCCAGTCCCTTGAAACGAGCGAGGCGAACGTAAAGCTCGCCGAAGCGCGATACAAGGCCGGGGCCGTGCTCCAGTCCGACCTCCTTCGCGCAAAGGTCCAGCTTGCCGAAGTGAAGGAAATGATGTCGCGCTCCGGGAACAGCGTACGGCTCGCGGCCGCGGCGCTCAATTTTGCCATGGGCGTTCCCCAGACCGCCGAGTATGAAGTGTCCGGAACACTCGCTGCGCAGGACGTGAAAACAGACATGAACGAGCTGATCAGCGAAGCCGCCACGAAGCGGCCCGACCTCCTGTCCATGGAGCTGAACCGCAGGAATGCAGAATCCTCCGTGACGATGGCGAGGGCCGATTACCTGCCGAGCCTGAACCTCATGGCCGAGGCTGACTGGAACAGCGACTCCTTCGCCGGCAACGACGGGAAAAGCTGGACCGTCATGGCCGTTCTCTCGTGGAACCTCTTCGACGGCCTCGTGACCCGGTCGCGCGTGAAGGAATCGCTCGCAACAAGCAGCAAAATGAGGTCCCTCGAAGAACAGACCCGTTCGACGGTCCAGCTGCAGGTCAGGCAGTCGTATTACAATGTAACGGCATCTCTCGACCGGATTGCTTCATCGGCCTCCTCGGTGCAGGAAGCCGAAGAGGGCCTGCGCATAGTCCAGAAGCGATACGAGACCGGCATGACGACCTTCGTCGACGTGCTCGGCGCCGAGAACTCGCTCATCCGGGCGAGAACAAACGCGCTCCAGGCGCTCTACGACAACAACATCGCCCAGGCGGAGCTGAAGCTGGCGGTGGGAACACTGTAAATCAATTTCGAATTGCCGATTGCGAATTGCGGAATGAATAAGGAGAACACAATGGACATCAGGACTATACAGACGAAAATAAAATCATTGGATAAGAAGATCATTTACAGCGCTTCGATCGCGGCGTCGCTTGCGGTCCTGGCGGCGGGATACATTTTTTTCGGAAATCAGGACAGCTTTGCGAACGCACCGAAGACGGAAACGCAGGCGCCGGTGCAGGTTTCGGCAATCTCCATCGAACCAAGGACCATCGAAGCAGTCGTGTCTGCCGCCGGGACGCTGAACTCCCGGAACACTTCGGTGCTGTCGAGCAAGGTCATGGGCAAGGTCGTGGCGCTGACGGTGAACGAGGGCGACCACGTGGCAGAGGGCAAGCTGCTTCTCAGGATCGAGAGCGGCGAGATCAGCGCCCAGGCCTACCAGGCCCAGGCGGCGTACAACAACGCCAAGCTCCAGTATGACCGCATCAAGACGCTCTTTGACGAGAAGGCGGCCACGCAGATGGAGATGGACCAGGCGACGCTGGGATTCGAGTCGGCAAAAGCCGGACTGAACGCCGCAAAAGCCATGGAGAGCTATACCACGATCAATGCGCCGATCACCGGCCAGATCGTGGAGAAGCACATCAACCTGGGCGAGATGGCGATGCCGGGCCAGCCGATCCTCAAGATCGAGGACAACAGGAACCTGAGGCTCGAAATGACCGTAAAGGAGCAGGACCTCCGGTTTATCCAGCCGGGCAAAACCGTGACCGTGACGATCGACGCCCTTCCCGGCAAGGAGATCAAGGCGCGGGTGGCGCAGGTAGTTCCCGCTTCCGACATCAGGACCCATTCGTTCATCGTCAAGATCGACATCCCGGCCGAAAAAGACCTGATCACCGGCATGTACGGCAAGGCATTCTTCAGCACCGGCACCCGTGATGCCATCCTGGTTCCGAAAACGGCGATGGTCATGCTGTCGGGCATCACCGGCGTCTACATCGTCTCTGCCGACGGAAATGCCGTGTTTCAGATGATCGAGCTCGGCGATGCCTTTGGCGACAGCATCGAAGCCGTTACGGGGCTGAAGGCCGGCGACAGGGTGATCGTGAGCAAACAGGACGCGAAGCTTGACGGAAGAAAAGTCGTAGCGCAAATAAATGCGGAATGCGGATACCGATCAGGAGTAAGACCTCGGGTTCATCGGAGTTCGGAAGCGAATGGGTTAAGGACACTGGATTTTGTACACCGTTACTCCTCACAGCTTTCACTCCGCTTACTCTCGTTATCATGCTGACAGAACGGTATGACTCATGAAACTCAACATCAGCGGCAAGATAACGCAATACTTCATCAACTCCCAGCTCACCGTGCTGCTCATGGCGGCGACGGCGATCCTCGGGCTCTTCGCGCTCTGCTTCACGCCGCGCGAAGAGAACCCCCAGATAACGGTGCCCGCGGCGAACGTGATGGTCATGCTGCCGGGCGCCTCGGCCAAGGAGGTCGAGGAGCTGGTCTCGAAAAAGCTCGAAGCCAAGCTCTGGGAGATCCCGGGCGTCGAAGACGTCTACTCGGTCTCGATGAACTCGATGTCCGTGGTCACGGTGAAGTTCTACGTGGGCCAGGACAAAGAGCGGTCGATGGTGAAGCTCTACGACAAGCTCATGTCCAACATGGATTTTTCGCCCCCCGGCGCGTCCCAGCCCCTGGTGAAACCCATCGACGTGGACGACGTGCCGATCGTGGCGATCACGCTCTCCAACGCTTCAACGGGGAGCTATGACGATGCCCGGCTCCGGCTCGTGGCCGACCATGTGCTCGACGAACTCCGGAAGGTGCCGGGCGTGGGCAACACCGCCGTGATCGGCGGCAGGAGCCGCCAGGTGCGCGTGACCCTCGATCCGCTCAAGGTCGCGGGCTACGGACTATCGCCGCTCCAGATCGCCGGCGCTATCAACGTGTCGAACGCGAATCTGCTCTCCGGCGACCTCGACCAGGGCAGCAAGAAGCTGGCCCTCGAAACCGGCGGGTTCTTCGAGAAAGCCGCTGACGTGAAGAACGCCGTCGTGGGCGTATCGAACAACAAACCCGTCTATCTCGGCGACGTGGCCGACGTGACCGACGGGTTCGAAGAAACGGTCAAGCTCACGCGCATCGCGTTCGGCGCGCACCATGTTCACAGCGGTGCTGTGGCAACGGGAAGTGACGCTTCAACAGTCGAACGGCCTGCCGTGACCGTGGCCCTGGCAAAACGGCAGAAGCTGAACGCAGTAAAAATTTCGAACCAGATCCTGGCAAAGCTCGACGAACTGAAAAAAACGCAGATCCCCCCGGGCATCGACGTTACGGTCACGCGGAACGACGGCAAGACCGCCAACGATGCGGTGAACGAACTCGTGTTCCACCTCGTGGTCTCGATCATCGTCGTGATCGTGCTGCTGCTCGTCACCCTGGGCTGGCGCGAGGCCGCCATCGTGGCGCTGGCCATCCCGCTCACGCTCTTCATCACCCTGGCCGTCGGCATGGTGGCGGGCCAGACCATCAACCGGATCACGCTCTTTGCGCTCATCCTGTCCCTCGGCCTTCTCGTGGATGACGCCATCGTGGTGGTCGAGAACATCCACCGCCACTACAAGCTGCAGCAGCACTCGCGGCTCCAGGGCGCGATCCTGGCGGTGAACGAGATCGGCATGCCCACGATCCTGGCGACCCTGACCGTGGTGCTGGCTTTCATTCCCATGGCCTTTGTGACCGGAATGATGGGGCCCTACATGATGCCGATCCCCTTCAACGTGCCCGTGGCGATGATCATCTCGCTCCTCGTCGCCTTCGTGGTGACGCCCTGGGCGAGCTACCGTTTGATGAAAGCGGACCATCACGACGGAAATCCGCCGTCGCTCGAGGAGACGAAGATCTACCGCATCTATAAAAGCATCCTGGGGCCGCTCCTTGCTGATACGACGCGGCGCAGGATCTTGCTGCGGCCATCATGGCGGTCTTTCTCGTCACCATGAGCTTTCCCCTGTTCCAGCTGGTGAAGTTCCGCATGCTGCCCAAGGCGAACAAGAACACCTTTCTCGTGTCCATCGACATGCCCGCCGGCACGGTGATCGAGAACACGGACCGCGTCGCGCGCGCAGTCGGCGATTACCTCCGGCGCATTCCCGAGGTCAAAGACTACGAGACCTTTGTGGGCACCGGTTCGGTCATGGACTTTAACGGACTGCTCCGCGGCGGCGCATTCCGCGAGGCAAGCCACTTTGCCGACATCCGCGTGAACCTGATCGACAAGGAAGAACGCAAGATCACGAGCGAAAAGCTGGTGCTCGCGATCAGGCCCGACCTTGACAAGCTGGGCCAGGAATACGGCGCGAACATCAAGCTCGTGGAGGACCCGCCCGGGCCTCCGGTCCGCGCCACGGTGGTGGCCGAGATCTACGGGCCTGATTACAACAAACAGCGCGAGATCGCCGGAGACATCAGGGCGCTCTTTGCGAAGACCGACGAGGTCGTGGACATCGACGACAGCGTCAAGGAGAAGCAGGACAAGTACCAGCTCATCGTGGACAAGGAAAAGGCCGCGCTCATGGGCATCTCGACGGAGCAGATCGTCCAGACCCTGCGGATCTCCGTCGCCGGCATGGCGGTATCGACCCTGCACGTCCCGTCGGCCAAGAATCCGGTTGCGATCATGCTCCGGCTGTCGAAGAGCGACCGCACCGGCCTCTCGGACATGGACAAGGTCTTCCTTTCCAGCCCGCAGGGCAGCCAGGTTCCGCTTTCGTCGCTCGTCACGATCGTGCCGTCGGAAATGGACAAGGCCGTGTATCACAAGAACCTCGAGCCCGTGACCTACGTGTACGGCGAGATGGGGGACCGGAGCCAGGTCTATGCCGTGATCGATATGATGCGGTATCTCTGGAAGCACCCGCTTCCGGAAGGGTATACGGTCAAGTGGGACGGCGAGATGAAGCTGACCCTTGACGTGTTCCGCGACCTGGGCGCGGCCATGGGCGTGGCCCTGATCGCGATCTATCTGCTGCTCGTCGGCAGGTTCCGGTCCTTCACCATCCCGCTGGTCATCATGGCGTCGATCCCGCTCTCGATGATCGGCATCATGCCGGGCTTTGCCATGACGGGCGTGTACTTCAGCGCCACGTCCATGATCGGCGTGATCGCCCTGGCGGGCATCGTGGTCAGGAACTCCATCGTGCTGCTGGAGTTCATCCTGGACAAGAAGCAGGAAGGCCTGCCGCTGGAGCAGGCGCTGATCGAAGCAGGCGCCATCCGCTTCACGGCCGATCGTGCTCACCGCCGCGGCCGCGATCCTCGGCTCCGCCGTGATCGTGACCGACCCGGTCTGGTCGGGCCTGGCCCTGGCGCTCATCTTCGGCATGCTGGCGTCGACGGCGCTGACCCTGGTGGTGGTCCCGCTGTTCTACTATATGGTGGAAAAGAAGCATTGGGAAGCGGCGTAAACTAGTGCGGAGTGCGGAATGCGGAGTGCGGAATGTCACCCAATCTGAGAGATTAGCATTCCGCACTCCGCACTCCGCAATCCGCAATTGAACGGAGGTCGTCATGTCAAACACATGCGTCAGCATAGAATGCAAGGACTGGATCAGCACGGTCACGATCGACAACCCGCCGGTCAATTATCTGGACAAGGAGGTCCTGGCGAGGCTGAACAAGACCGTGAGCGAAGTGTACGCTGCCCAGGCAGACCTTCGCGTGGTCCTGATCGCTTCCCGGGGCAGGAACTTCTCCGCCGGGATCGATTATGCAGGCTTTGTCAAAATGACCAAGGACGAAGCAGGCCATTTTGCCGAGGTGGGCTACAACCTGCTCAAACACATCGAGAACCTGCCAGTCCCGGTGATCGCCGCGGTCAAAGGAGAGACCACGGGCGCCGGTCTGGGGCTTGCGCTTGCCGCGGACATCAGGATCGCGGCAGCGGACACGGTCTTTTCGTTTCCCGAAGCGCAGTTCGGCGTGCCGCCCATCTTCGGGTCGTCACAGCGGCTCGCCAAGACCGTCGGCATCGGCAGGGCAAAGGAACTGCTGTTCACCGGCCGGACCGTTGATGCCGAAGAGGCGCTCCGCATCGGGCTGGTGAACAAGGTCGTTCCGACCGAGACGCTCGACGAAGAGGCGAATAAACTTGCTCTCCGCATCGCCGGGAACAGCTTGAGTTCGCTCCGCTCGATCAAGATGCTCGTCAATGTCGGGCTGAACGAGGGCTACGACGTCGGGGCTGCAGCAGGAGGTCACGGCCTTCAGCGAGGCCTTTAATCCTGACACAAAGCAGTGGGAAAGATTCTAAAAAGCAGGGTCGCAGGGTCCAGTAGCCAGGGTCAAGGGTAAGGATTTGTCCTGGACCCCGGCCCCCGGACCCGTGACCCTTTATTCCAAAGGAGGAAGAACATGGCAATTCGTGCAAGACAGATTATGCGTAAGAAGATCAAGGCGGGAATGAACACCACGGTCAGGGAGGCGGCGCACCTGTTGATTTCCAACGGCCTGCCCGGTCTGCCGGTTGTGGACGAAGCATTGCAGGTGGTCGGCGTTCTGACCGAGTGCGGCATTCTCAAGGCGGTAACGGAAGGCTTGAACCTTGATGCCGTAACCGCTGCAGGGATCATGATGAAGGACCCGGTGACCGTGGATGCGGATGCAACCTGCCGCGATCTGATCCAGATGATGCTCAGCAACAATCCTCCGGTGGTAGCCGTCGTTCACAACGGCAAGTATGTCGGCGTCGTCAGCAGGAACGCCATCATGGACGCCACGGTAGCGCCTGATTATACGACCTTCGCTGCCGGAGAACGGGCTGAAGCCTTCGCCTGCGCGTAAGGAAAGCGGCTTGAACGATTGATTCCGAAGAGGTTTTTTAATAACGTGAGAGGTGAAACGTGAAACGAAAGTAACTGACCTCACTTCTCACCTTTCACTTTTAACGGAATCAAACGGCCGTAAAGGAGAAAAAATGTACGTAGCAGATACGAAAACGTGGTATCTCGAAAGGCTCATTCGGCTGACGGCAGGCATCTTTGTGACGGGCAGCGTGCTCCTGGGTCACTTCGTGCACCCTGGGTGGTTCGTTTTTACGGGCTTTGTGGGCGTCATGCTGACGATTTTTGCCTTGACAGGTTTTTGCCCCGTGAGTAATTATGTTATTCAGTCTCGGCGCGAGAGAGCGCTGTAAGTGCTGAATAAACAAGCTCACTGCCCGGGAACACAAAGTTATAGGCTCTAGACCATTGAAGTTTTAAGTTTAATTTGTTATCGGGAATTTCTCCAAAGGAGTTGTTTTATGCCATTCTATGAATATGTATGCGAAGCCTGCGGCAAGGACTTCGTGCTTCTTCAGTCCATGGGCGCCAAGGCGGAAGAGACGACCTGCCCTTATTGCAATCAGATGAAGGCAAAGAAGCTCGTGTCCAGCTTTTCTTCAGGCGGCAGCGGCTCGGTCTGCAGCACCGGCGGCGGCCATTCCTGGGGAGGCGGCTGAGGCGTCTAATCGACCCGCCGTGAGCGGGTCCTACCAGTACAAGCCTGAGGATCGGAAGATTCTCAGGCTTTTTTGTGCGGCGATTCCCTGCTGCAGTTACAGGGCGCACTGGTTTCGTCATTTCGGTCCCGACCGGTCGGGATAACTCCGGCAGAAATCCAGAGTTCAGAGAAGATGCCCTGGATTCCGGATCAAGCCCGGAATGACGGCAGGAGAACATGTCGTCACAACCGTCCCTTAAAACCTTTCTCCGTCCCCGGTACTGGTACGCCTGGCCGGCGCTGGCGCTGATGCTCATCATGAGCTGGATGCCGGGCCGTGTCCTCTGGATCATGGGAGCGGCGCTCGGGACGATAATGTCCTGGCTTCCGACTTCCAACCGCCGATTCGCCATAAGAAACATAGAGCTCTGCTTCCCCGGCATGAGCCCGAAAGAGCGCGGGCAACTCGTGAGGAGGCATTTCCGGTTGAGCGGCTTCGCCATACTCAGTCTGAGCGTGACCTGGTTCGCGCCGGCGTGGAGGCTCAAACGGTTCATCACCATCCGCGACTATCACCGCCTTACGGATGTCTATGCCGACGGCAAGAACGTCATCCTTCTTGCCCCGCACTTCATCGGCCTCGACATGGGAGGGGTCAGGCTCTCGGCGGAAAGAAAGTACGTCACCATGTACCGCAAGTCGCGCGACCCCCTGCTCGAATATCTTTTCCACCGGCGCGAGCGGTTCGGCGCTGTTATGGTGGAGCGATCGGCAAGTCTCAAGCCGATCATCCGCCATATCCGCGACGGCCGGCCCTTTTACTATCTCCCCGACCAGGACATGGGCGAACGGGCCAGTGTCTTCGTCCCCTTCTTCGGCATTCCTGCCGCGACGATCACGGCCCTCAGCCGGATCGCTGAAACGACCAACGCCGCCGTGGTTCCCTGCATTACCCGCATCCTGCCTGGCGGCAGAGGCTTCGAAGTGCGCCTGTTGCCCCCGCTTGAAAACTTCCCCACCGCTGATGCCGTTGCAGACGCCGCCCGGATGAACCGCGAGATCGAAGCGTGGGTAAGGGACATGCCCGAACAGTACCTGTGGACCTACCGCAGGTTCAAGACCCGCCCGAACGGAGAAAAATCCCTCTACGAGTGACGAATTCGCAAAAAGTCGTCACTCCCGCTTGCCGGAAGTCGTGTTGACGCGTATCGCAATTGGAAAAAGAGATTCCGGACAAGCCGAAATGATGTAAAAAAAGCATAAAAGCCTACTTTTTACGAGACCTTCACGATTGATAAAGGAGATTGAGGGCGCTGTTCTGCTCCTGCTTTTGAAGAAAAGGAAAGACGGGGAATGTTCGGAAGGGTGTCTGCTTCAAATCGTTCGAATCCGAAGGCCGTTCATCACATCGCCGCTGTCGCGGCAATATAACCAGCTAATGTCGTTACGAATGATTTGAGCCCTGTTTCTTCGCTCAACTCAGAGAATGCGCCGGATCGGGAAGCACTCCGGGGAGAGAGAATGACAGACGCTGCGCTGTAAAGCTCCTCGGACATCAGTTTCTCGCACAGAATCTTATAGCGATCGGCATAGGTTGCGTTCTGAAATTCAGGGAAAATGGGGAAGTTTGGAGAAAAATCCTTAACCGGTGTGCGGGAAGCGGAAGCGTCTTCCAGAAGAATCAGGTACCCGACAAAGGGTTTCTTCGACTTTCCAAAAGCCCCCTCGCGAAAGGCTGTTCGGAAATCCGCAGCGGTCCCGAGCGCTTCTTCACATCGGTTATTGGCATTGTTGCCGAACGACGGTCCGACCTGGGATTTGAATTCGATTGCCGCAACAAGCTTACCCTGATGCATAACGATCATGTCCCACAATTTAGTAGGTCGGAAGAAACCAGGAAGCGTCAGCAACCTCCGCTGAAGTTTTATTTCAGCATCAGATAAACCATTGGCACGGACCACGTCGATGACGAGATCTATAAAACCATTCATGTTGCCGCCGGCGGTAACTGCACTTCTCTCGCCCTGATCGACCTTGCCTCCAGCCCGTTGCTTCTTAGCAGCCTTATTCCTACGGGTCCAGAACTTCCTTACAGCGGAACGGGCTTTGGTGTCATAATCAGCTAGATCAAGCGGCATCATCCACTCCCTTATCGTCGACTTCTCCAAGGATTCTTCGCTCCTCGGGCGTTAATTTGTAAAGTTCAAAAACAATGGCGTTGCACATCGCGATATCCCTTTTTGCCGCTGCAGCCCTGAGCGCCTTCCTGGCTTTTTCAGGCACATCACTCCACAACGGGATATGAATTCGCCTCAGGTACTGAGCTTGGAATCGCAGATATCCGCCGCGCATCTTTGTGGAATAGGTTGTGATAAAAAGACGGGTGATATCAGAGAGGAGCACCGCCTGAAGCGCTTTCAAATCCCACATGTCAGACGTGATGAAATAGAGGTTATGATGAGGATAATATTTGCCCTCTTCGTAGACGATGTGCGCACTGCCTTTGATATCCGGAATAAGGAGCTTTGGCGTACGTGTAAGACTTGGATATATCCTGTCAATCGTTCGGAACCACCGTTCGCTATTCCGTTTAGCCACATTGCGCTTGCAAATCACATCTTTATGTTTCTTTAAGTACACCGCGAGCTTCGGAAACTTCTTCAAGTTCACCAGTTTGCCGTCATCGTCAAAGGGATTGATAACGCCCATCCCCCGCCATTCCACATTCCCGGCCCGAATATCTTTTGTCATGACCAGCGGCAGCTTACGGTCTTTTTCCACGTCAAGATCGTCATAGGGAGCTACATAGACTTTATCTGCGCCTGTCGCCACACCAATGCCGACATTGCACCCTGCCTCTTCCAGCATGGGGAAAGCTGTCTCAATGCGCCGTAAAATGGCAAGCTCGTCAAAGGACTCAAGAATCCACGGCTCGTTGCCATGCATGATGCCGGACACTTCATGCACCGCACTGTTATGTTTTAATGATCGGGCACACATGTCAGAAGCAATCTTAGCGAGCGTATCTTTATCAACTTGCGGCCGATGAGTGAGACGCGTTGCCGAAGCAGGTTCATTCGAAATTACTGTAATCGCCGTATACGCGCTCACATCTGAATGAAAGGCATCTGTATCCACCATATCAACATAGTATTTAAGATGATAGCTTTTCGATACCATCTTACGAAGTGGACCACCGTATTTGTTTTTCATCCAGCGATCAGAGCAGATAAATCCAACCGAGCCCTTCGGCTCTAGCAGTGTCAGTGATTTTTCAATGAATGGGACATAGAGATCGGCCCGGTCATAAAGTGTGTCAAAACGTCGCCTATATTCAGCGAGCAAAACATCAGGTATCATCTCCTGACGAACATAAGGTGGATTACCAACGATATGCGAGAACTTAAATGGGAAATCAGCAAGAAGATAATCGCCTTGAATTAGCCAAGCATCGAGTAATTTTTCAATTGCGTCGCTTTTTAAATCCTTCTCTCTGAGCAAGCTCCTTAGTTTAAAACGAGTTTCAATAAAACTTTTATTGTGCAGCTCAATTGCACGGATGGAGTCTTTAAGATCGTCTACGACATTAGCATTCGAGGGAGTCTTTGCCTGATACGAATCAAGCAGTCGCTCAACCACTACCAAAAGAAAAGCGCCTTCACCGAACGACGGTTCCAGCAAATGTCTTTTACTAAGTGCAACAGTAGTCGAATAGCCGGTCATATCCAGTATGAACTCGACTACCTCGCGTCGTGTAAACACAGCACCCCGCTCTTCAACTCCTGCAGTAGCTAACTGTTCTACAGCAGCCTGAAGTCGGTCCATACCGGGTAATGCAATTTGTGATGTCTGATTTAATATCATTATGCCGGCTTTTTCTTGCAAGCAGTTAAAACAGCCTCATGCCGGAAAGCACCTTAGGTGACGTTGAGAGTCCCCGATTGACTTCTCCGCCGCGTTTAGGATTCGTTTTTTGGCCTGTTCCCAGTCCGAGGCAGTGAGCTTGCCGGCTGCATAGGCAGCTCCCCGTTCCTTGAGAAGAGCGCCATGCCAGGCCGGGGACTCCAGTTTCTTCTCATCCCCAGCCAGGTCCGCCCAGAGTGCCTCCATTAAATCCAGCTTTTGGGAAAATGATAATCGTGCCAGGGGAAGTGCGACTTTTTTCATACAGTTTTCCTTTCAAGAACGCCGATCTTCAACATCCAGCAAGGGTTTGAAGAACGATTGAAAATCAGGAACCGCCATGATTCTCCTCACGTCAACGCGTAAGATGCGCTGCTCACGATTTCCGGCCGCGCCCGAACTCCATGACAAGCGTCGTAAAAACGACCAGATCGTCAAGACGATGCTCGATGACATCCACCATTATCTTTATATCCAGCTCCTGGTACTGATGGACCATAATATTGCGGAACCCGACCATTCCCTTTAATTTATCCGCAAGCTCCTGGGGAATGACCTTGGCCCTGGCCAGGATCTCGAAACTTTCCTTGCTCTCCTTTGGCAAGCCAAGCTTTCCTTTTCTGATGACATGATTTGCCAGGTCGATGGCCTGTTCTGCTGCCCGCTGAAGATTCGCGGCAATAGCGTCCTGCCTCAAGTGGTCTTTTTCAAAAGGCAGTTCGGACGGCGTTGCATAATAGAGGCGTATCTGCTGCACGCAGCGCTCAATGCTCTCCTTCTTGTTCAGGATCACGTCCATCATCATTTCAATATTCTCCCGGTTTCCAGTATATCCTCCAGGATACCCGCCCGTTCCTCGTTCAATTTCTGGTACGATGACAGGACCTGCATCTCAAATTCATCGACAACGCGTTCATCCTGCTGATAGATGATCCTGCCTTGCTGCATGATCTCGTTCTGAAAAACCGTATTTGCCTTCCGCAGGTTGACGAGGTCCACCGTTCTCTTCAAGACCTTTTCGAGAGCTGCCCGGCAATCGCCCAGGGCGAGGATTATTGAGCAGCCCGGCTTTTTCAGGGGGAAAGAGAACGGCAATATCGACGTCGCTGTCCTGCTGCTGGTCCGGCGTCAGAAAGGAACCGAAAAGATAGATAGCCTCTGCATCGGGATAAAAGCTCAACACTGTTTTTACTATCGTTTCTTCGCTCATGCATTCACCCCGGCAATCCGTCAGATGCCCTACGCTATCTTCAGCTCTTTGCGAATCTTCTCCGCAACCCACTGCCTCACCAGGGTCTGATAAGGGATTCCCTTCTTCGTTGCCACCTTCTTGATCGACACGAGATAGAGCGGATCGAGTTTGATCGAAACGTTCTGCAGTTTCCTCTTCCGTTTGCCCGAAATAATGTCCTTGCGAAGCGCCTCATCAAGACTCATCACCATGTTTTCATCAACGATTTCGCCGAGGATGCCCCGCTTATCGTAGTATTCCCCATCACTGGTCTGCTTTTTCGCCGTTTTTACCTTCATCACTTTGGCCTCCCTCGCACCTCACCCCGTATGCTTCTGCCAATACCTAATCTCCGCTTTGTCCATGTCCCACCCCGTAATGACTCTCGCTATGCCGTTTTTCTTCAAAGCAAATACGATGGTGAGATACCGCCCTTCCTGTGTCGGCCCCATTGCTACATAATGACCTTTTTTGGTTTTCCGATACAGGGGTCTTTCAACAAAAACTTCTTCTGCCTCCTCCGGCTTCACACCATGCCCAAGTTCTATATGCACAACATTGCCTTCGTCCCATTCAAAATCCCTGATAAGCAATGATCACTCTCCAAGGTAATACATTGTATTACTAATTTCCCTAAAAGTCAAAGAATCTTTAAAAATGCAAGGGAACCGGGCAACTGGAACGGCCATGATCGCTCCATTACGATTGATCGTCAGCATATGAATAACTGTTACGCAAAACCAATCTATTTTGCCGGTCAACCTGGTAAAAACTGGATTCCAGCCTTCGCTGGAATGACGTTTCGAGCAAGACAGCGATATGAGTATAGGACTGGCATTGTGAACATCAATCCTTGGCTTTCCTCAAGTGGGCTCCTTCATATCTTCCTGATCACCCCCACGGCCCTGCCGAGAACCCGGAACTCTCCGCGCTCGACCGTGATCGGCTTCATGCTGCTGTTCTCGGGCTGGAGGCGGACCCCGTTCTTCTCGGCAAAGAACCGCTTCACCGTGGCCTCGCCCTCGACGAGGGCCACGACGATGTCGCCGTTCTGCGCCGTTGACTGGGCGCGCACCAGGAGTGTGTCCCCGTCCATGATATGGGCGTTCACCATGCTTTCGCCCTTCACCTTAAGCGCGAAGAGATTGCCGCCGCTCCGGAGAGAGAAGAGAGAAAGATCGACCATGACGTCGCCCTCCCGGTTTTCCGGAGACAGCACCGGCATGCCCGCCGCGACCCTGCCCGAGGAGGGGGACCGATGCCACGGAGCGTTCCGCCATGTGGACGGAGATGCCGCGCGATTTTCCCCGTTCCCGGGAAATGAGGCCGTCTGCTTCGAGCGCCGCGAGATGGCCCTCCACGCCGTTCGTGGACCGGATGCCGAACTCCTCCCCGATCTCCCGCATGGAGGGCGGAATGCCCCGGGCTGCCTGCGTCGTGTGGATGAAATCGTAGATCTGCCGCTGACGATCGGTGACGCGCTGCTCCAGTGCGGAGTGCGAAGTGCGAAGTGTGGAGTGAGAACCCTGGCGCTCATTCGAATTGTTGTTGCCCGTTTTCCTCGGCATCACTGTCCTCCCGTGTCCTGATTGATGTAACAACGTTTTTTTCTCAGTCATAAATCCGTTACATTTCGCATTGCATACCTTACTGAGCATAGACTGCGGATATTCGCCCCTCTCGGATCCGGATTCCGGACCGCTCCGGCTGTTTCTCCCTTATTCTGCACTCCGCACTTCGCACTTCGACTTTCAGGATTAGTAGCTCCTGTCCCCCTCCGGTCGCCAGGCCGGCGAAATGACCCGCTCGTGGCTCGCGCCGCTCAGCGAGCGTGCCCCAGGTGACCGTGAAATCGCCGTACCGGTCGTTGATCTCGTCCATGGCCTCGGCAATGAACCCCCGCTTCCGTTCGTCGGCGAACAGCGGCATCTGCACAGCATTCCGTTCGAGGCCCGACACGCTGACGCCCACGAGCCGTACCGGCTGGCGAGACGCTGCTCATGCAGCAGGCCGGGCCGCGGCATAAATGTCGAGCCCGTGATTCACGGCGATGCTGCAGCCGCTGTTTGCGGCTGAAGGTATGGAAGTCCGCGTACCGGAGGGTGAGGCTCACGGTCTGCCGCTGGTACAGTCCGCGCCGGAGCCTGCGGCCCACTTTTTCGGAAAGCTGGAGCAGGTGGCGTTCGATCAGGGTGACATCGGAGCAGTCTTCGTCGAGCGTCATGCTGTGGCCCATGGACTTGCTCTCCTCCGCCTGCTGCTGTTCCGGAGGCACGACCGGATCGTCGTCGATCCCCCGACCCATGTCCCGGAGCCGCTCGCCCACAATGCCGAACCGGGCAATAAGCACGCGGAGCGGCGCGCGCCCAAGCTCTCCGCAGGTCCGGATGCCCATTGACGCAAGGGTCTGCGTCAGGCTCGGCCCGATGCCGCAGATCTCCTTGACCGGCAGGTCTTCGAGCACCTCGGCCACGTCGTCGGGAGAAATCAGCACGAGCCCGTCCGGCTTCTTGCATGTCGCTCCCCAGCTTGGCCAGCAGCTTGTTCGGCGCGATGCCGATGGAACAGGTGAGCTGCATCTCGTTCCAGATCCGTTCCTTGATCCGGACGGCGATCCGCACCGGGTCGCCGAACAGGCGCTCGCATCCGGTCACGTCGAGAAAGGCCTCGTCGATCGAAAACAGCTCGACCAGGGGCGTGAAGTCCTTCCAGATCTCGATCAGCTCTTCGCAGGCATGTGGAATACTTGGCGGGTCGGCGGGCACCAGGAGGAGCTCCGGGCAGGCCTGCACGGCCTCGCCATAGGTCATGCCCGTCTTCACGCCGAAAGCGCGCGCCTCGTAGGACGGCGAGAGAACCACGCCGCGGTGTTTGGAGCCGACCACGGCCATGGGCCTGCCCCGGAGCGACGGGTTCGCCCGCTGCTCAACCGAGGCGAAAAAAGCGTTCATGTCGATGTGAAGGACGCTGCGCGTCCCGAGTGCGGAGTGCGGAGTGCGAAGTGCGGAATCAACGTCAAGAGCATTCATGTTGACCTCCGATGTTATCTTTTCGTCTTTGCCGTTCTGATCGACGTCACCGTAATAGCCAGGATTTCCCGTGACTCACCCATCAGCCGGTCCAATGATTGTTCGCTGATCAAGCTCGCCTCAACAAGGAGTTCCATCCAGTAAAGAGATTCGTCGATCTCTTCCTCAACGGTCCCCATCTTTGAAATGAAATCTGCCGAAGATTTTGCCCGGCAAGCAGCCCGATAATTAGCACCCACCGACGTTCCCGATCGCAGTAATTGTCTGCCTATCACATCCGTCGTTTTTCCCTTCGGGAGCATGTTCACGAGATGCATTATTCGCAATGCGTATTGTTTGGTGCGATGTTTAAGATTGTCATGCAGCATATTCCCAGACCTTACTTCAGCATATTCTGACATCCTGGTTCTTACTCCGCACTTCGCACTCTGAACTCCGCACTTGACGACTCTTCCGCATTTGAAAGCCTCCACCCCAGCGTAAGGGTATTGAAGCGGATCTCATAGAGCCCCTGTCCGTCGGTGACGGAAAAATGGAGAAGCGGCGCGCTGCCCTGCCGGGTTTTCCAGGTCAGGGCCACTTCGCGGATGCGGACCTGCCTGCCCCGCCGGGAGAACCACACCGGTTTTATCGTCCCGTTCGCGAAGACCGCGCCGACCGATATCGGTTCATCGACCTCGGTAGCCATGAAACCAGTATAGTGAACACCTGTTCACTTGTCAAGAGAAATGAGCGCCGGGGACCGAAAATCGGTTCGCTGTTTGGCGACGCTCATTGACAACAACGGAATCGTTTGATACAGTTTACGTCAACATCCCTGATCTGCCCGATAAACCCTGACGCCAAGAGAGGCGGGCACTCCATGCAGTCCCGGTTCGGTTCGGACGCCATGATACCCCGGTTGACCGCCGTATTCATCCTCCTCACGCTCTGCATCGGTTTTGCAGGGTACCGCTATTATAGTCATCAAAAACAGTCGGTCAAACATGACATCGAGGACGAACTGTCCGCCATCGCCGACCTCAAGCTCAACCAGCTCCTCACCTGGCGCCGGGAACGCATCGGCCAGGCGAATGCCCTTGCGAAGAACAACATCGTTATTTCAAGCATCGACCGCTTTTTCCGGGAGCCCGAAACGCCAGGTCTGAAACGGGACATTGCCGGATGGATGAAATCGCTTCAGGAATACGGCGACTTCAGGTCCATCCTTCTCGTCGACGCAAAAGGGGCCATACGCATGTCTACCGCCCCCCGGGACACAACGCTGGGTCCCCAGGCGAAAGAAATGGTGAAAGAAGCGCTTCGTACGAAACAAACGGTCCTCTCCGACATCCATCACGGGCAGGTCGTCGCGTACGTTCATCTCGACCTCGTCACGCCGCTGTTCCTCAAAAAAGAATCCCTTGAATTCCCCGTCGGTGCAATCGTCATCCACATCGATCCCGAGATGTTTCTCTACCCCCTCATCGAGACGTGGCCCGGTTCAAGCAGGACCGCGGAAACGCTTCTCGCGCGCAGGGAAGGCAACGATGCCGTTTTTCTCAATGATGTGCGGCACAAAGAAGGCACCGCGCTCTCGCTTCGCATGCCGCTCGACGAAAAACCCGGGATCGTCTCCCTGCTGGACACGGGGAATAACGGCGTCATAGAGACACTCGACTACCGCAAAGTTCCTGTCCTGGCGGTGATCCGCACTGTTCCCCAGTCGCCCTGGTTCCTCGTTTCGAAGATCGACCGCGAGGAAATCAATGCCCCGCTGCGGGAGCGGGCGCTCCTCCTCTCGGCGATAATCATCCTGCTGATCGCAATGGCGGAAATGAGCGTTATCGTCTGGTGGCGGCAAAGGAGCGCGGAGTACGTCCGCAGGCGCTACGAGGACGAGCTTTCCCGCAAGGCGTTGTCCGAGCGGTTCGACTACCTGAGCAAATACGCCAACGACATCATTCTTCTCGCGGACCGGGCGAACAGTATCATAGAAGTCAATGACCGGGCCGTCACGGCCTACGGCTATACCCGCGAAGAACTGCTCCAGCTGTCCCTCAGGGACTTCGAGGTCCGGGATCCGCAACAGGACCCGCCGCCCCGGATGGAGCAGGTGAGCGAGCAGAACGGGTTCATATTCGAGGCCCTTCACCGCCGCAAGGACGGCACGGTCTTTCCCGTGGAGGTGAGCTCCCGACTGATCGACCGGGGCAACGCAAGCTTTGTCCAGAGCATCATCCGCGACATCACGGAGCGCAAAAAGGCGGAGTCCGCGCTTATCAATGAGAAGAACCGGTCCGAAGCGATCATCGCCGCCATCGGAGACGGGATCAGCATTCAGGACCGGAATTTCCGGATACTGTATCAGAACGAGGTCCACAAGAACCTGATCGGCGAGCACGCGGGGAAGCCCTGCTACGAAGCCTATGAGCACCGCACGACCGTGTGCGAGGCCTGTCCGATGGCGAAGTCGCTGTCCGACGGGATGGTTCATACCGCGGAAAGAAGCATGCAGCATGAGGATGGCTTGCACTATTTCGAGATCACCTCGTCTCCGCTCAGAAACGAAGAGGGGGCCGTCATCGCAGGCATCGAGGCGGTCAGGGACATTACAGCGCGCAAACGGGCCGAGGAGGCCCTGATAGAAAGCGAGAAACGCTACCGCAACCTCTTTGACCACTCGCTCACCGGCTTTGCCCTCCATGAGGTCATAACGGACGCCGCGGGCAGGCCCGTTGATTCCGTTTTCCTCGAGGCGAATGCCGCCTTTGAAGAGATGACCGGCATCCGGAGCGGCAGCATCATCGGCAAACGGGCGACCGAGGTGCTGCCGGGAATAGTAAAGACGGACTTCATCGCCACCTACGGCCGCGTCGCGCTGACCGGACAGCCCGTTCATTTCGAACATTACGCCGAACGGCTCGACAAGCACTTCGAGATCGCGGCGTTCTCGCCTGCCAAAGGACAGTTTGCCACGATCTTTTCCGATATCACGTCGCGCAAACGCGCCGAGCACGCCCAAATGGAAAGCGAGCGCCGCTACCGGCGCCTCGTCGAATCGGTCACGGACTATATTTTCACCGTCGATGTCTCCGAGGGCCACGCCGTCGGGACCCACCACGGGCCGGGATGCATCGCCGTGACCGGATACACCTCGGAGGAATACGCAGCGAACCCCGACCTCTGGTTCCGGATGATCCACGAGGAAGACCGGACGATGGTCCTGGAGCAGACGTCCAAACTCCTCTCCGGAACGGCC
>CAVVOB010000037.1:0-14087 GCA_963749655.1 Nitrospirota bacterium | reverse complement strand
AATTGCAAAATCAATTGCGTTACGATTCTGTAGTCGCGGGCTTTAGCCCGCGCAACTGATATTTATGACCACAAACCGGAAACATCCTCCCGGGCTGTACGTCCTTTTCTTCACCGAGATGTGGGAGCGCTTTTCCTATTACGGGATGCGCTCTCTCCTGGTTTATTACATGATCAAGCACCTGCAGTTTACCCAGGAACGGTCATCGGAGATTTATGGTCTGGATACCGGCTTTCGCCCGACTTCACCCCGCTCTTCGGTGGCATGCTCGCTGATCGGGTCCTGGGGCCAGCGACAGTGATCCTGGGAGCGGCGCTTATGGCTGTCGGACATTTCCTGACGGCTGCCCCCAGCCTGTTTTTCCCGGCCCTCGTTTTCCTGATCCTCGGAAACGGCGCCTTCAAGCCGAATATCTCAACGCAGGTCGGCGCGTTGTACCCTCCCGGCGACCATCGCCGGGACCGCGCGTTCAGCCTGTTCTATATGGGGATCAATCTCGGCGCATTCTTTTCCCCGCTTGTGTGCGGCACCCTGGGCGAGAAAATCGGGTTCCACTGGGGTTTTGCAGCCGCAGGCGTGGGCATGGTGATCGGGCTCGTCGTGTATCTTTCGGGCCAGAAGCACCTTGCCCCCGATCTCATCATGGAGCGCAAGGGAACGGGAGCGCCAGCCGCGGGAACCGATGACCCGCGAAGACTGGCGGAAGATCGGGGCGATCTTCGTCATGATGGCGCTGTCCATCGTTTTCTGGAGCGTGTACGAGCAGCAGGGCAATACAATGGCGCTGTGGGCCGACGCCAATACGGATAGGATGATCTTAGGGCTGGGAGATGCCGGCCTCGTGGTTCCAGTCCTTCAATCCGCTGATGATCTTCCTCTTCGTTCCCGTGCTGAACATGTTCTGGTCCTGGCAGGACCGCCGCGGAAAAGAGCCGTCGAGCATCGCCAAGATGGGCATCGGCTGCATTCTCCTTTCCGCCGCCTTCCTGATCCTGATCCCGCCGGCCCGACACCTCGCTGTTCATCCCCGGGCGAGCCTGTGGTGGCTCACGGCCTGCACCTTCGTGCTCACGCTCGGAGAGGTCTATCTTTCCCCATCGGTCTGTCGCTCGTGACCAAGATCGCGCCGGCCCGGATCGTGTCCATGATGATGGGCGTGTGGTTCCTGTCGAGTTTTTTCGGAAACTATCTGTCGGGATACCTGGGAACGTTCTGGGAAAAGATGCCGAGGGAAAATTTCTTCCTCCTCATGTTTGTCCTGTCTTTTATTGCAGGCCTTGCGTTTCTTTGCACTGCTCGCGGCCGCTCAAAAAGGCGATCGGACAGGAGGCGTGAATTAAATGCGAAATTCGGAATGCGGAATGCGGAATGGGCAAGAGACTAAATGCACAGCACGACTTTACGTTGGGTGCCGATCGAGATGAGCATTAATCGCGGATAACTGACAGCCAAAAGGTTCACTATTCCGCACTCCGAATTCCGCATTCCGCATTTCCGAACCTCTTGCCTTTTTCATAAAATTATCCTATTCTCTTTTATGTCCTTCAGGCTTCTTTCCCGGGGAGGTTCTGCATGAATCAGGGCAGCGGAGCGATCAATCCGGCAGCGCTGACAGTCATTTTATGCATCGCAGGAGCGTTCGTTGGTGCGGTGATCTATGCGGCACGGTCCAATGCCAGACGGAAGGCCCTGTTGCAGCGGTTCGCCGCGTCTCAGGGCTGGAGCTTTCAGGCGGCGGATGGAGACGGGTTGTCCGCAAGGATCGAAGCCTTCTTCCCTGACGAACTGTTCCAGCTGGACAATATTACAACGATCGAGACCGGTGCGCGTGCCGTTCGCTTCTTTGACTGCCAGTACCGTCTTCGCGAGCGTCGCAGCGGCGGCAGCTTCGGCACCGGGTGCATTCTGGAGTCGCCGCGCTTCCGCTCCCTTGGAACGGCCGTGGACATCGTTGCGCGCAGCCGGATAAACGCGGCCGCGCTCACGAACAGAGTCGACGTTGGAGATGCCGAGTTTTCGAAAACACTTCATCGTGATCGCGAAGGACCGGTCGTCTGCAGGGCGCGCGGTGACCCCGGCGCTGCAGTCGCTCCTGGTCGACCGCTGTGGATCGTCGATCAAATACCCCGTGCGCATCGGCATCAGCGCGGCCGGCACGGTCGTGCTGACGGGCAGGAACGGCGGACCGGAACGCTGGCTTGACCTCGTCGAGCTCAGCCGCGGGGTGGAAGCAAGCCTGCCGTGAGACCTGTTCCTGCTCCTCCGTCGTGACCTCGCATGCAGAGCGCGGCCGTGCTCCCGGACTTTCAGCTGACTGCTCCCGAACGTCCCGGATTCCACTTCACCCTGCGTAACGTCCCTCTTCGCTGTATTCTTTTCCCCGATCCGCTGTCCTGCTTCTCGTATGTCTTTGAACGCAATCCGCGCCTTGGCATCCCCCGGCTCCTGCCGGGGGTGGAAAGCGCTCACTTGCGCGTGACACGAACGTGTCACGCATGCGCGAGTTCGCAGTTCCACCTGGCACTCCGTGCATCCGCACTCGTAAACGCCGGGTGCAGGCGGGAGGTCGCGTCAATTTTAGTCCCGACAGGTCGGGATGCCGGAGGGGGCTCCACTGAATCCCGGCAAAGTTTTTTCTTCGAAAGTCATGACACCGTAAAAAGGGAAGCACGTAACTGCTCCGCCGACTGACGTATTGTGTCACTGCGTGGCAAAAAGTGACAACGCATGAAAATCTCCATTCTGGAACTGTTTAATTTTCCGGATGATGAAAACAAAAAAGATGGTGTGAAATTTGCATTTTAGATCTGCAGATATCACGTGATCACAACGGTAAATCTCGCCTCTTACATCAGGATACTGTTTCATCGCAGAGCTGTTGCTCTGTTATTTATATCGGCAACTAAGAAGGAGGAGAGACCATGGACTGCCCGTTCCTTTCCAGCGGCCCTGCAACCTGCAAGTCAACCAGTGATCTGCTGGCTCACACCCTCTTCTCATCAGAGGAATATTGCCGGGGAGACTGGTTTACCCTCTGCCCCTGGTACCGGCAACACCAGTTTGAGCTCTCGGCCCCGGTTGAATGCGCGGCGAATTCTCCGGCAGGCAGTGAATTAAGCCCGGGTGCGCAGTAGACCGGGGCAGACCGACATTCGCACAGCAGGTAAAGAATCGAAAGGCGCCGGCATCTCCGGGCGCCTTTTTTCGTGCTTGCAGAAGGGAACAATGCGGGGCGGTATGGCCGCGCTGCTTACTTTTGTTCTAGAAATCCGGGTGACGGAAGTTTTTTGATGCTGTAAGGGGCCGGTTTTCTTGACCTCTCTCTTGACCGGAGGTACAGTTAAATATGATGAAATAGTAAAAAGCAAATTTTACCGCAGAGCGCGCAGAGAACGCAGAGGGATCCTTTATAAATTCCGACTAAGTTTCTCTGCGACCTCGGCGTTCTCTGCGGTGAAAAGCCTTTTGCGAATTTGTCAAATATGCCTTGCCGCAAAACTTTGTGAATGAAGGAGGTGGCGGCAATGACCTACAGCATGACGTGCAACTGCGGCGATGTGATGACCGTCAGGGGAAGAACCAGGGAAAAGGCTGTCAGGAAGATGAAGACCCTGTTGAACGAAACCACGGTATATGAACATATGGCGCAGAAGCACATGAACGACACGGTGAGCAATATCCGGCAGGTGCACGCGGTCATAGAGCAGGACCTGAAGCCCTCAACCTGAGAACCTTCAAATACTTCTGCTGCATGCAAAACGGTGATGTACAGGTCGGGCGGAAACTGAAGCCCCGTTCCTTTCGTGAACATGACCGGAAACGGACGTTTCCCTTGACAAATCGCAATCACTCTCTATAATCCCACGATTATGTCTTCTCTGTCTTCCGACCAGCCGGATGCAACACAGCCTTCTCCCCGCGAGGTCAAGACCGTGCTCGCGGGCCTGTTGATGGCCCTGGCACTCGCATCGCTCGATCAAAACATCGTGGGCGTTGCGCTGCCGCAGATCGTGAGCGACCTCGGGGGCCTCAATCACCTGTCGTGGGTCGTGACGTCCTTTCTCGTGACCTCCACGGCCACGACGCCGCTGTACGGAAAACTCTCGGACATGTACGGCAGGAAGCCGCTCTTCGTCGTCGCGATCGTCATATTCCTCATCGGCTCGTGCCTCTGCGGCCTGTCGCGCTCCATGGCGGAGCTCGTTGCGTATCGCGGCATCCAGGGCCTCGGCGCCGGCGGCCTCATGGTGCTCGCGCAGACCACGATCGCCGACCTGGTGGCGCCGCGGGAGCGGGGCCGCTACCAGGGCCTGTTCGGCGCGGTTTTCGCCTTCTCGAGCATCGCCGGGCCGCTCCTGGGCGGGTTCATCACGAGCGCCCTCTCATGGCGCTGGATATTCTACGTCAACGTTCCCGTCGGCATTCCCGCCCTGGCCATGATCGTCTTCGGGTTCCGGCGCCCCCATCACAAGGTCTCGCACCATATCGATTACCTGGCGGTCATGCTCCTGACCTCCGCCACGGTGGCCCTGCTCCTGGTGCTCAGCTGGGGCGGCGTGCAGTATGCGTGGTCTTCTCCGCTCATCATCGGCCTTGCAATAGCTTCCGCAGGGCTCACCGCTCTCCTCATCCGCACGGAACGGCGCTCCGAGGAGCCGGTGCTCTCGCCGCACATCTTTCACAACAGGACCGTGATGATCGCCTCGGCGGTGATGGGGCTCGCCTTCATGGGAGTTTTCGGAGCTTTCGTGTTTCTCCCGCTCTTCTTCCAGCTTGTCCTCGGCATGGATCCGGCGAAGGCCGGCCTTTTGCTCGCGCCCATGACCGGAGGCATGATCACGACGTCCTTTATCGGCGGCCGCATCGTGTCCCGCACCGGACGATACAAAAAACTGACCGCCTTCGGCCTGGGCGCCGCAACGCTGGCATTCATCGCCGTGATGATCGCGGCTGCCGCGGGGTTCGGCATAGGCGTGATCGAGACAGCGCTCATCGTTCTGGGCTGCGGCTTCGGCATGGTCATGCCGAACCTTGTCGTGTCGATCCAGAACGCCGTAGGCCCCCGCGAACAGGGCGCGGCAACGGCCACCTCTGCCTTTTTTCGGCAACTCGGCGGCACCTTCGGCGTGGCAATGTCCGGCGCCATCATGACTGCGGAGCTCCAGGGCCTTCATGCCGAGAAATGGGCCGGTCTCGCGCACGGCGGCCGTTCGATCATGGAGCAGGGCATCCAGCAGATTGCAGCGCTTCCCCCGGCCCAGCGGGAGCTCGTCATCGACGCCTACCGCCACGCGATCAGCACCGCGTTTCTCCTGGGCTCGGTCATCATCGGGCTTTCCTTCTTTCTGGTGCTTTTCCTTCCGGAGCATCCGCTCAGGTCGGCGGAAAAGAAAACAATTTAAGGGTCAGGGGGCAAGGGGCAAGGATCACAGTGCGGAATGCGGAATGTGATGAACCAATGCGGAATGCGGAATTCGGAATGCGGAATGGAAGTGCTTAAGCCTGTAAACTTGTCAGCCTGCCAGTAAATCCTTTACCATCTTTGCCACGTGGCGCGCAATGGCAGGCGCGGCCGTGAGCCCGGGAGACTCGATGCCGATCAGGTTGATCAGTCCGGGAAGACCGTTTCCGGTTTCGTCGGCGATCACGAAATCCCTCACCGATTCTCCCGGCCCCTGGAGCTTCGGCCTCACCCCGGCCATATCCGGGAGGAAGGCGTCTTTCGCAAGCCCCCTGATTATCCTTCCGGCGCCTTCGAAGAAGCGATCCTGCTTGCCCCGGTCGACGGTGAAGCCGATTTCGCTCACGTATTCCGCGTCGGGCCCGAACCTCAGCCTTCCTCCCAGGTCGAGCGTCGCATGGATCCCCAGCCCCACCAGCGCGTCATGGGGAAGGGGATAGACGAGGGTGTTGACGGGCGAGGGCTTGGCATAGGAGAAGTACGATCCCTTGCAGTACTTGAGATTGTATCCGAGCTTTTGGACGTTCATGCCCGCTGCAGCCGCGATCCGGTCCGAGGCAAGCCCCGCGCAGTTGATGACGATGCGCGACAGGAACCGGTAGTCATCCTGCCTGATCTTGACGGTATATCCGCCGCGCTCCGCTCCGATGTGGTCAACCTCGCTGTTAAAAGCAAAGAGAACGCCCTTCGTTGATGCGGCGCTGTAAAAGTGCTTCATCAAGGCATGGACATCGATGATGCCCGTGTGCGGCAGGTGGATCGCAGCCGATGCAATGACGGCGCGCTCCATCTTCGCGACTGCCTGCCGGTCGAGGACCCGGAGGTCTTTGACCCCGTTCTGTTGTCCGGTCTTCAGGAGCACTTCGAGGGCGTTCTCCTCGTGCTGCTCCGCGGCAACAATCAGCTTCCCCGTGCGGCGATGAGGGATCGCGTGGGCGAGGCAGAGCTCGTAGAGCAGGTCCGCGCCTTCGATGCACAGCCGTACCTTGAGCGAACCCGGCGGGTAGTAAATGCCGGAGTGGATCACGCAACTGTTGCGGCTGCTCGTTTCGCGGCCGTAGGTATCGTTTCGTTCGAGGACCACGATGTTCCGCTGCATGGAAGCAAGTTCCGCAGCAACGGCAAGTCCGACCACGCCCGCCCCGATGATCGTTATGTCGACTTCATCCATGCTTGTCTTTCCTGCCTGCGCAGCAAGGCTCGCATTCAGCAGTCAGCTTGAGGCCTGGGGAAAATGTCCTTCTGCGGCACCTTGCCGGGATTATAAACAATAGACCTGTGAGAGGCAAGCAGGAATGCTTTTGGTTTGCATCGGAATGCAACCCTGATTTTTCCTCTTTTTTTTGCACTCAGGACGTGCTAGAATTTCGCCATGGAAAAATCCGGGGGGAAAGAGCCTGAAAATTCGAAAGAGCCTGAGACTGCGGCACAGCCCACGCCTATGGAGTATTTTCGGGCAGCGCGGGCCCATCTGAAAGGGGGCAGGCAGAAGGATGCCTACGGCGTCCTTATCCAGGCAATCGTGCACTATCCCCACGAGCCGGTCCTCCTTTCTTTTTACGGGTCACTGCAGGCAGTAGTGGACAAAAAGTACCGGAGCGGCATCGAGTCCTGCAGGAAGGCCCTCGCGGCATTCAAGCCCAAAGACGCGGAGACCGCGGCAACGCTCTACCCTGTGTTCTATCTCAATCTGGGGAAAGCCTATCTTGCCTCGGGCAAGAAAAAGAAGCGGTCATGGCCTATGAAAAGGGATTGGGCTATGACAAGAACAACAGCGAGCTCAAGAAGGAAATGAAGCAACTGGGGCTTCGGAAAGCGCCGCCGCTCCCTTTTCTCGACCGTTCCAATCCGCTCAACGTCGTTGTCGGTAAACTGCTGAAGAAACCCAAGTAAATTTCCCCCGCCATCACCCCGTATCTTGATCCTCGCACCGGGTATCCCCGGCCTCGTTCTCCGGTACTCTCCTGCTGTTTTTCTAAATCGGAGATGATACAATAAGAACAATAAGAGTCCGACCGACACATTCCTGGTCACCCATGCTACCGGAGTGGAATGCACTGCGCAAAGTATATAGCCGTTTTCAGGATCAGCTGGCAGCGGGAACTCGAATATCGGTTCAATTTCATTCTCGGCAGGCTTCGAAACATTCTTACGATGCTGCTGCTGTACTTCGTCTGGATCTCCCTTACGAAGAGAACCGGGATGTTCGCCGGATATTCCCGCGACGAGCTGGTGACCTATGTCTTCGGCGTCAATATCCTGCGGGCGATCATCCAGGGCAACCAGTCGAAGCAGGTCGTTATCGACATCAACGAAGGCCTGTTCTCGGCGTACCTGGTCATGCCCATGAGCTACCTGCTTCGCACCTTTTCCGCCGAGCTGGCCCCGCGGATCATCTGTTTCCTGACGTCGCTCGCCGAGGTCGTCCTCTTCGGCCTGCTGCTGCAGGTCACCTTCTTCCTGCAGCGCGAGGGCATTCTGCTGCTGTTGTTCATCGCTTCTCTTGCCATGGCAGTGGTGCTGTTCTTTGCCATGAGCTATCTTATCAGCCTCCTGGCGTTCTGGTCACGGGAGGCCATGGGGCCGCGGTTCCTTTTCGATTGGGTCCTCGAATTCGCCTCGGGCGCTTATTTTCCCCTCGACATTCTTCCGGCGCCGGCCCTTGCGGTTGTGCAGGCATTGCCTTTTGCCGGCATCATATATCTTCCTCTTCAAATATACCTGGGGCGTCTGAGCCCCGCCGCAGCCGCAGCAGGCATCCTGCAGCAGGCGCTCTGGACGGGAATCATCGGTCTGGTCCTTGCCGTTGCCTGGAGGAGGGGATTGAAGCGGTATACCGGGGAGGGGATGTAACGGAGAAGTCTTTTCGTCCGCAGATTGCGCAGATTTCGCTGAATTTAAGCTCAGGCCGGCATTATTTCTGTTATGCTTTCATCTGCGTCAATCTGCGAAATCTGCGGATATTGTTGTTTGAACTTTGATTGCTGCCCGCAAAGTCGCTTAGAGGATCATGACATTGCTCGTGAATAAATACTACGGCATCTGGAAACAGCTCACCAGGCTGGCGATCGGGACCTACCTGTCCAATGCCATCGACTACACGTCTTTTTTCGTCGGCAAGCTTATCCGGTTCGGTTTTTTTCTTCTTTTCATCGCGTCCCTGTTCCGGTTCACGGACCGTCTGGCCGGGTACACAAAGTATGAAGCAGTGCTTTTCTTTCTCACCTTCAATTTTATCGATGTCTGTTCCCAGGCCCTCTTCCGCGGGATCTATCTGTTTCGCCGCGATATCCAGACCGGCAACTTCGATTTCATTCTGAGCAAGCCCGTGAACCCCTTGTTCTATTCGCTCAGCCGGCTGACCGACATTGCGGACTTCATCTTCCTGGCGCCGATCGTCGCCCTGATCGTCTTTGTTATGGTCAGGATCCCGGCCATGCACTCGCTGTCCAGCATGTTCCTTTACGCCGGGATGCTCCTCGTGGGACTGGTCATCGTCCTGGGGATCCACATAATTTCCGCGAGCGTTACGATCTGGAAGATCGAAAGCGAAAATTTCATCTGGGTCTACCGCGAGGCCATGACCATCGGCCGCTTTCCTCCCGAGATCTATGCCGCGCCGGTGCAGTTGATCTTCATGATCATCATCCCGATCATCACGATCGTCGCCTTTCCGGTCAAGGCAGCCCTTCAGATCATGAGCTGGAAATGGATCGTCTTCGCTCTTATGTATGCCGGCCTGTTCCTGAAGCTCGCCCTGTTCCTGTGGAGCCGGGCGCTCAGAAAATACAGCAGCGCGTCGAGCTGAACGTACCCCGAGGTGCGCAGATAGCATGAAACTGATACAGAACATTGAAGTTGAACACCTTACGAAACAGTACGAATATACCCTGAGCCGGCCCGGCCTGTGGGGATCGATTGCCGGACTGTTCAAGCGCGAGACAAAGATCATCGAGGCGGTGAAAGACATCAGCTTTTCCATAGCCCGGGGCGAACTCGTCGGTTTCCTCGGGCCGAACGGGGCAGGGAAGACCACGACCCTGAAGGTCCTGGCCGGCATTCTGTATCCCGACGCGGGGAGCGTCCGCGTGCTCGGTCACGTTCCCTTCGACCGTGCCGCGGAATATCAAAACCAGTTCTCCCTGGTCATGGGCTCGAAGAACCAGCTCTGGTGGGACCTGCCTGCCCGGGAAAGCATTGCCCTGAACAAGGCGATCTACGAGATCCCGGACGACGAATTCAAGCGGAACCTCGGTGAGCTCACCGAGCTCCTGATGCTGAAGGACGTCATCGACGTGCCCGTGCGCAAGCTTTCCCTGGGCCAGAGAATGAAGTGCGAGCTGGTGGCCGCGCTGATCCACAAACCCCGCGTTTTGCTACTCGACGAGCCCACGATCGGGCTGGACGTGGTGGCGCAGAAGAACGTGCGGGATTTCATCGCGGCCTACAACGCCGAAAAGCGCACGACGATCGTCCTGACCTCCCACTATATGGAGGACATCAGCCAGCTGTGCAAGCGGGTCGTGATCATCGACCAGGGCGCCATCGTGTACGACGGCTTACTGGACGATCTCATCAGGAAGTACGCCCGGCACAAGCTGCTGACCGTTATGTTTCACGACGATATGAAGCAGGCGGACCTGGAGCGCTTCGGCGAGGTCGTGAAGTTCGGCGGAGGCCAGGCGCTGCTCAAGGTGCCGCGCGAGGACGTGAAGACCGTGGCTTCGCGGGTGCTTTCGTCGAGCCTGCCGGTCGAGGACATCCTGATCCATGAGATGGAGGTCGACGATGTGATCCGGCTGATCTTTACACGATAAGAGAGAGTCAGGCTCGCGGCCTTCCGGCATTTCCAACACCTTACGAGGAGGTAATCCCTGTGTGCAGAAATATCAAGATCCTGTTCAACTTCGAACCGCCGGTGACGGATGAGGAAGTTCATCTGGCTGCACTGCAATTCGTGAGAAAGGTGAGCGGCTTCAGCAAACCGTCGAAAGCGAACGAAGCTGCATTTCTTACGGCCGTGGGCGAGGTGGCGGCTGCTTCACGGAAGTTGCTGGACTCGCTCGAGACCAGCGCGCCGCCGAGGAACCGCGAGGAAGAGGCGGCCAAGGCGAGGGCGCGCACTGCGAAGAGGTTTCCAGCGTGAGCGCGTCCGGCCTTTCAGCGTGAACGTTAAGACGGTGAAGAGACAACCTGCCCCTGTACATACCCGTGCAAGAAAATAAACGACGACACCAGCTTTTTCCTGAACTGGGGAGACAGCAGCGGATTTCGAAAGTAAAATTTCATTCTCTCATTGAAGATCCGTTTATTTCACAACCCGCATCACAACACCGCTGTTACCTTGCACGCAGCCCAACCACCCCTGCGTTTACCAATCGTCGGTCCAGGCGATATTTTGACATACCCCAAAAATACCCCGCCGTTTGAGCAGTAATATGCAGAAAACGCCCCATGAAGTGATAGAATATTTATATGAATATCGGCGTGAGCCACAGGGGGATCTTTTGTATCGGAGCTCATCGGCATCGGCGCGCGAATAGAGGAGAGAGACGGCTTTGAAAAAGGACACCTTTAAAATCGGAGAATTGATCAAGCAGGCCCTGGAACAGAGAGGCTTGCAGACGTTGAAGCCTGCCGCGAAGGCCGTCGGCATCAGCCAGGAACTTCTGAGACGCGTGGTCAAGTGCGAACACATCCCGAAGGACGCGACACTCGGGAAAATAGCCGGCAATCTCGGACTGGACAAGACCTCCTTGATCCTGGCAGCGCACCGGGAGAAGGTGCCTGTTGAGGTGAAGGGGTATTTCCTCTCTGCCGACAAGCCAAAAACCTGGGAAAAGAAACGGGTATGGCCTCTTTCCTTTGAGCAGTGCGTCTATCTCGGCAAGATCATGAATGGGGAGGAAATACAGCTCCTCAGAAAGTTTCGACAGGTCCCGGATGCGACCAGGACGCAGATTCTAGGGTACGTTGATTATGCGTGGGCATCGAATAAGACGACGATAAATGAGAGTCGTGAGCAGGCGAAAATAGGCGGTGATCAAGAGAAGACCTCGTGATGATGGGGCTTCACACCGCTTCCTGTAAGTTCAAATCCCATCCGAGATCGCTCATCAGCGTAGAATTTTACAAAGTCTCTGATCCTGCCCCTGGCTTCTTCTGATATCCCTACGAAGCGGAGTCCGATCCCCGGTTCCGTGTCGAGTTGCAGTCCAAGCGGAATATTCCTTACCACTTCTCCCACCACGCTGATTCTGCTGGCGTCATGTGGAAGTGTAAAGGAAAGTCGGAGGGTTGTATTCTCGGGTATCGGTGTGTACGTTCGGAGGTAAATGCCGCCTTCTGAGATATCAACACTGGTCAGGAACATGTTTTGGGTCTGTTTTCCAATCTCTACGCGCGTTCTGAGCGGGACCCGCGGCGTCTGTCTTGGTTGATCGCTCAATCGGCAAAGTATACTGTAGAGCTGGGATAAATCAATTGGCTTCTGAATAACGTCAGCGCATCCTTTTGATATCAATGACTCGCGCAAGACATTGTTCTCCGTTGAAAAAACGACGAGTAAGGGCAGATCTTTCAATGCAGGATCATTTCTCAGAAAAGAAACTGCAGCGTCCCTGTCATTGTCCGGTATGTCCCCGTCCAAAAGAATTACCGAGAGTGCATGTTTTTTCACAAGTGTGTCCGCCTCGCTTGTGCTTTCTGCGAAGATGGGTGTATACCAGATACGATTGAGCAGGACGCCCAAATACATGCGACCGGCTGGAGTCCGGCATATAACGAGAGCTTTCTGTTTATCGGACATAAGCAACTCCCCAAAGGCAGTTCAGACTATTATTGTACTTTCCTCTCCGTAGAAAAGTCGGGAATACCGACTTAGTTGAAATTCTCTTTCTCCTGCAGCATTCGATGGATTCGTATATGCAATAGATATAAAGATAGCAAATTTGGCGGACTAAGGTGACATTTTTATTATTATAAGTCAGAAAATGCGTCGGTGAGCTTTTTATTGCACAATTTCATATTCATTGAATTCAGCTCGAATCTTATATGAAAAGAATTGTTCCAGAAATGAACGCCGAGATCTCTCAGCAATGTTACTATTTCACTCACGCTGAATTGGGCTTATTCACCCGTGGCGTGGCCACAGGATGCTAATGAAGGAGGCTGCACAGCATCATGCTCAGCTCGCAAAGAGGTTTATGTCCGGAGTTTATTTGAATTTGGAGAATGCTGCAGTAGTGATCGGTATGCGCCGTACAAGGCGTGTCCGCGTTAAACGGAAATGCCTTTAAACACGCAGCCGGCTGTTTGGACTCCTCAGATAGGACAAGTAAATATGTACCATCACTAGGCGAGTCGGTAAATATCCTGATTCCGATGTCTGATAACATGAAAAAGGCTGCAACCGGAAGTTTTCAGAATCATGAACGGACCACCAGTGCAACTTCGTAGGTGAATTTTTCACTGCGTCGGTCCCATAATATAGTTTGTAGGTTGGGCAAAAGGCCTACCTGCCCAACATTTCCCGGTCATGATGCGTTGGGCTTCACATAAAGCGTTCAGCCCAACCTACAAGCTTGAAAATTGCCATTCTCGGAGTGACAGCGGGTATCGCGTTCGTCGCGCTATCAACTTTCAAGCCGTAAGCAGCACTATTTCCGTTTTAGCCGGCATGCATCTTCGTAGGTGTAATTCACAAGCCACTTATTTCGATCTCCCACTGACAGAACAAGCCCTACAACCTCCTCAACCCTTCCGGCTTCAGTAATGCAGCATCACCCTGCCGCACAAACGAGGATCATGTCAACGGTCTTGTCGCGCTCCGAGAGCATGCGGACGGATAAGAAGATAAACGGGAGGTCGGGTAGGGCAAGGTGTAACCCGATGCATATGATACGGCTCAAAAGCAGGTGATAATTGTGTTGGGTTTCACTTAACAGGTGAAAAAACCGCCCCGCCCATGATAAATTAGGCTTGCAAACAGCCCCATAATCAGCTAAATTTATCATCAGAGGAGATTAAAATGAAGATAGATATCGAGAAAGAAGAAGACGGGCGTTGGATTGCCGAAGTATCCGATCTTCCTGGCGTCTTAACCTATGGTAAAACGCGTGAAGATGCCATCGCCAAAGTTGAAGCTCTTGCTCTACGAGTGATTGCGGATCGGATAGATCATGGTGAGACCATTCCGGAACTCGATGAACTTTTCGCCGTCACTGCATGAGTCAATGGCCTTCCGCGAAAGCCCGCGCGGTTCTTGCCGCACTCCTTCATATCGGCTGGTCTATCAAACGAGAAACTGCCGGTTCCCACCGCATTCTTTCACGGCCCGGATGGCCTGATTATGTCTTCGCCTTTCATGATGGTACTGAAATAGGTCCCCGTATGCTTGCTCGCATTGCGAAGAAGACGGGTCTCCAGCCTGCCGATTTGTAGAATAACCGAATTAATTCCAACTTGTCATTCCACGCCGACCCCTTCTCGGCGTGTGAACTCATCGTTCATGTACGTGTTTCAACCAGTATTCTGGACCGCCTTTGTTTTATCACCGGTGCACTCTTGTATGAAGAGAATCCTGCGATAATGTTTGACAACAGTACTTCATCAAGCAAACAAACAA
>CAVVOB010000036.1:0-19710 GCA_963749655.1 Nitrospirota bacterium | reverse complement strand
ACCAACATGGTCGGACTCTACCGCACGATCGAGAACCTCGCCCAACAGAGCGCCGAGTCCTTCGGCTACGTGTTCCACGCCGGCTACGCCGTGGTCATCACCCTCCAGGTCCTGCTGTACGGCCTCTGGAGCGGCATGGCCTGCCGCGCGAAGAAAGAACTGGAAGCACGGGCCGCCGAGAAGAAGTCCGCGAAGAAGGCAAAAAAGTAGCCCGCTTCAGGGCTGTCAGTCGCTCCCCCTCCCAACAGCACATTCCCGATGCGCACCGTACCCGGGTATAAGTATGCGCCTTTGAGAGAGGCGTTCTTTATGATCGCTTTGGATTTTGTGCTTTAGGGTTGGTGTTTGAAGCTTGGAAAGAAGGCGATTCGCAGCAGCGCGAACGCGCCGTGCGCGTTTCCTCCATCATGAGGCCATCTGAGGCCGCCCTTCTACATCAAAGGCCGCGGCAACCGGGCATATTCTTCCTGCTCCATGCCGATCCTCTCCTGCCGGGCATCCCCCCGCTCGGCAAGGTGTCTTCGGAACAGCCGCACATGGGCTTCCGCTGATGTCGTCCAGGAAAACATCCTCGCCCGCTCCAGACCCCGCGCGATCAAATCGTTCCGCAGCGCTTCGTCCGTTGCCACTTGATATATTCCGTCCGCGATGCTGTCTACATTGTCGGGATCAACGTAATACGCTGCGTCCCCGCACACCTCGGGGATGCTGGAGGCGGAGGAGACGACCACCGGGCATCCGTGGTGCATCGCCTCCAGCGGCGGAAGACCGAAGCCTTCCTGCAGGGAGGGGAACGCGAGAAGTGACGCGTTCCTGTAGAGCGCTGTTTTTTCCTCTTCGGACACATACCCCTTGTACATGACCCGCTCCTGACCGGCGGCGCGCGCCCCGCTTCCATTGCCGTCGACCCCGACCAGGACCAGCGTATGGACCAGGAGGTCCTGAATACGCCGGAATCCGGCCAGGAGCCTGTCCAGGTTCTTATGGGTATCTCCCCGGCCGACGTATAAAATATACGGCCCGGTTTCCGGGAACGGTCGTCCGTCCCCAGCTCGACGGGCATGCTCAATGCCGTGATGGATCACGTGGATCTTGGACGCAGGGAGGTTGAATACCGCGATCAACTGTTCCTTCACCACGGCGGACGGGGTGATGATCGCCGCAGAGGAGCGCAAGACGCGGGGAAGGACATAGCGGAACAGGAGATTCTGCTTCAAATGCCCCTGCTTGACGAGCAGCGGGATGATATCGTGAACCATCACTATCTGCCCCGGCCGAAAAAGCATGGCCTCCAGCTGGCTCCCGTTGAAGCAGAGCAGCTTGCGGTGGCGCAAGGCAATAACATTGGCATAGAGCAGGCGGAGCGCATGGCCGGCGAATTTATAGTCGGGAGAGAGAAAACGTGTTGTCCATTGGATCGTCATATGCGGCGGGATCCGAAGGCGCTCAATATGGCACCGGGCGCTCTTGTTCAGATAGACGATGAAAGCGATATCGGTCTTGATCGCCGTCAGCGCCGTCAGGAATCCCAGCAGGTAGACGCCGATGCCGCTTAATTTCGATCCCAGCGCCGTGCCGTTGATGATCACTGTTCCGTGCATAGTTCCTCCACCGTGCCGCACCTGCCTGCTACGCTGCAGGCAGCCCTTCTGAGCACCGATAGGCGGATGCTACATCGACAGGATTTCCATCCATCGCCACTCGTCCCCGGTCAAACCAGATCAGCCTGTCGCACTGCGCCACCAGGAAATCAAGATTGTGGGACACAAAAACGGTGGTCGCACCCGCCTTCATAAGCCGCTGCATCCGCACGACGCACTTCCGCATGAAGAACTCGTCTCCCACGCCGAACACCTCGTCCACGATCAGCACATCGGGCTCCACGTCGGTCGCCAGGGCGAACGCCAGCCGCGCGTACATGCCCGAGGAATAGTTCTTCACCGGCTCGTCGATGAACTCCTCCAGTTCGGAGAAGCGGATAATGGAAGGGATCCTTCCGTCGAGCTCTCGAACGGAATACCCCATGAGCGAACCGGCCAGATAGCAGTTCTCCCTGCCCGAGAGGTCCGGATGGAAGCCGATGCCGAGCTCCAGCAGGGGCACGATGCGTTTACCGCGGGCCACGGACACCGATCCCTCCTGCGGTTCGATGACCCCGGCAAGCACCCGAAGGAGCGTGGATTTGCCCGCGCCGTTCCGCCCGATGACGCCGACGTGCTCGCCTTCGCCGATCTCGAGGCTCACCCCGTCAAGGGCGGGGAACCGGGGAGCGGCGGTGCGGGTGAACAGACCCGCGAGAGCGCCCTTGAGGGTCCGCTGCGTCAGGGTGTTCCGGGCAAAAGCTACGCGTACGTTCGTTGCGCTGAAGATCATCGGTCCTCGTGCACTCCTCCTACAGGTAAAAATATAAGCGTCCCTTCAGTCTGTTCAGCAAGGACCATCCGGCGAGCAGCGACAGGGTGCTGATGCCGATACTGACGCCCCAATCGGCCATGCCGGGCCAGGCAGCGTAATAGAGCGGCTTCTGGAACAACGCGGCGAAGTAGGTGATCGGATGAAGCCGCAGCAGCGCCGCCTGCAGCGAGTGCTCGGCAAAGAGGTCGGCCTTGAACAGGATCGGCGACGTGAAGAAGACGAACATCAGCAGCATCTGAACGACCTGGCGGATATCGCGGAAAAAGACGAACACCACGGCGCAGATCATGCCGGTGCCCAGCCCGAGCACCGCCCAGGGGACCATCGCAAGGGGCAGGACAACGAGATGTATGGTCCAGTCCGGTTTGAGAACGAGAAAAAGCCCCAGGACGACGACAAACGCGAAGAGGAACTCAACGCTTGCAATGAGCCACCGCGACAGGGGAAAAACGAACGGTGAAACGGGCATCTTCTTGAGCAGCCAGTCGCCGCCCACGATCGATTCCATCATGAGGCCCACGGTCCGCTCGAAATACCGCCAGGCCACCAGCGCTCCGAAGAGGTAGACGGCGTAATTGCTGATGTTCATGCGGTTAACCACGGCAAAGATGATGCTCAGCACGATCAGGTAACTGGCAGGCTCCAGGAAGTTCCAAAGGAACCCCAGATAGGTGTGCCGGTACTTGAGCTTGAGCTGGCTCAACGTGTACAGGAACAGAAAATGTGTCGACAGTGTTTTCATGGACGTTCTTTCGGCCATATCTTGCATCAACCGCATTCTACGATACCAGCAGGCCCTTGACCCGGCGGTAGATCGGTTTCACCCATTCAGGGGCCAAAAGGAATCCGGCAGCCTTTACTCTCCGGAGGAAAGGCATCCTTCTCGGCGACACCGCGTGCGTCACCTGTCCCGCCGCGGCTCCCGCCCCGGGAGCGGCCGATACGCGGACACGGATGTCGGAGAACAGGCACGAGCCCTGGTGAGGGACCGTCAGGACGGCATAGGCATACTCATCATCAATGGCGATCGTCATGACCTGCTGCACATCCTGAGCTGCAGAGAACGTGACGGCGTTATGATAACAGCAATCCATCATGGCGGGATCGTTCGTCTTGATCCGATGCACCCGGAACTCCACAAAGAACGTATCATCCAGGTCCCGGTTCTGAGGGATCATGGAAATGTGGAGTGTCCGCACCCCGCTCCCGAACCAGTAGTAGTCGGTGTGAAAAATGGCGTTCGACGCCTCGAGGCCCGCCTGGCCTGCCCGGAGAACGTGCGGCGCGAACCAGGAGGACATCCCTCCCCGGAGGAACGAGAAGGGGTTGAGGTCCAGGTCCGCCTGGATCATGGCGCCATACTGCTTTACGCACGCGCTCAGAAAGGCCCGTGATTCAGCCAGTCCGTCGAAGACGATCCCCTTATTGCTCCGTGCACCGGCCTCCTTCGTGAGAACAAAGAGACAGGAGGTAAAAGGATATTTTCCATACAGCACTTGAACATGCGGTATCACGCCGGCGGAAACCAGGGTCTCCGCAAAATGATGGTCGCCGAGGTACGACAGGTCGTCCACCCGGCCCGGAATGGGAAAATTTGCGCTTTGCTCGGTGACCCGGGCGTCAAAGTGCTGCTCTGGAGTGAACCTGCTGTCCGCAAGAAGCCGGCCAAGGTGTTCCGCGGAAAAAAGATAGTTGTTCTTGATAGGGACCGTCTTGCTCGCGAAGGTGAACTCCGTCGTCATCACATAGGTCCCGCCGTCTTTCAGCACGCGGTACACCTCGTCCAGGTGCCTCAGAAAATCGGTATCGGTGCCGATATGCTCGAACGCGCAGGCCGAATAGGCGAAGTCGAAGGTGTTGTCCTCAAATGCAAGGCTCCGCATGTCCATGTGCAATGCGGACAGCTTGGAATCATCGACCGGGATGGGTTTGTCCATTCGAATATACTCATCGGGATCGGCGGCCTTTGCGCCATCCCACTGCGACTCGCTGCTGTACAGGTCCGTGGCCGTCAGGTGCTTTACCTTGCCGGCGATCGCGTAGAGAACGACCTCCTTGCCGCTCCCCATCGATAGGCCTGTCTTGCCTGCATCCAGCATGCCCCGCTTCTTCAGGGCGAGATAAATCATGGCGAATTCCCACTGCTTTCTGTGCAAGGCAGGAACCGCTTTGAGCTCTTTGACCATGGCAATATAATCGGGCGAAAAAAAATCCGCCGCATCGCAGACCTTGCTCATCGGCCGGGAACGTTCCCCGGATGGATCTTTCGGATCGCTTCGCTCGGGACTCATGGTCGTCTCCACCAGCGCCGCTTCATTACGGAAACATCTCCGCATCCCCTGTTATCCACTTGCCAGGCCTGTACGCCGGGGTAGTTGTTCCACAGCAACCTGCGCTCCACGTTGAACTTTCGAAAGAGCACGTCGAACGCACCGGCGCTGTAGAGCGATACGTGGCCGTTCGACGGGCCTATGTACCACCAGTCCCGCTTGCACACCTTCGGATCGTAGTACGCGGTCTGGAACGCGAACACACCGCCCGGCTTCAGTGCCCGCAGGACCCCCTTCAGGATCTCATAAGGGAACGGCAGGTGTTCCAGGACCTCGCAGGAGACGATGATGTCGAACTTCTTCTCCGGGAGCTTTTTGAGGAAGAAGTCCCTGCCGAACTTCGGTTCGATAATGTCGTGCCCCCACACCTGCATGCCCAGCTTCTCCCGCGCTGTCTGGATAAAGGTGCCCATGCCGCAGCCGAAATCGAGTATTTCGATCTTTGCCGGGTCCCTGATTAGGAGCGTATTTGCCAGCAGCACCAGTCGGAGGGTCTCGGTCACCCGCCCATACCAGTCCGGGTCCTGGTTGTTCCAGTACGCGTCGTCGTACACGCCGGCGTGGTCGACGGAATCGAGAATGTCGGTGAAGCAGAACCGGCACCGCGTGCACTCATAGTAAACACAGTCGTCCGGCGCATCGGGGATCGGCTGGCCGGTGAGCTTCGACCTCGGTATCCGGAAGGCCTCAGCGGCCGCCCCACCGCAGATCTTGCATTGCTTGCCCCGGCTCATGCAGTCCTCCTCATCACGGACCGCAGCGCTTCGCGGACGCTCTCCACCGTGATGTTCTCCATGCACGCGCTGCTCCGAAGGTTCGTAAGCTTGCAGGGGATCTTCTCGTTCCGCCAGCAGGGGACGCACCGCAGCACATCGCGGACGTCGACGAACGCGCACGATGCATAGTGCATGGTCCGGACCCTGCCGTCGATGGGCCCGAACAGAGCGACGCACGGGATATCGAATGCCGCCGCGAAATGCACAAAGGCCGAATCCGGGGCGACGATGCCGTCGCAGGCCGCGGCGAGCGCGAATGCGTGCCGCAGCGGGAGCGGGCCCGTATCGATGACCGTACCCCGCGCAGCGATATCCATCGCTTCGTGGTGAAGGAGCAGGACCGTCATTTCCGACGAAAGCCGCTGCACCAGTGCGGCCATGTGCGGGTAGTCCCGGTACGTCTCGGCCGAGCGCAGCTGAACACCGATGACCTGCCGGCCCTCGAGGCCGCGCTCTTTCCAGAACCGCTGCTGGAACCGCTTTTCCTCGTCGGTCACCACGTACCGGGGCCGCCGGTCCATGCGCCGGTACTGCCTTCCCCCGACGCCGAGCGACCGGGCGAAAATATCCGCACGGCTCATCGTCACCTCGGGCGCGGTCCTGCTCTCGATCCGCGCCGCGGGACAGTCCGTGAAGTTGAACCATTTCCCGTACGAGGCCACGTTGATGGGGTCCTGTTCTATGTCGATCACGGTCACATCGGGGTTCCCGATGAAGAGCGGTGCGTAGCTCCGGGGCACGGCAACATGGATCTCATGATCGGGATGGCTCTGCTTCAAGGCATGCAGTCCCGGGGTCATCATCAGCAGGTCGCCCACGCCGCCCATTGCCCGCGTCACGAGGATCGCCTTCCCGTTCCCGCCGGGCAGCCCCCCCGTTGCCGCGAAATGCCGCGAGCGGCCCTGCCAGACGACGTAATTGAGATAGTACACCAGCGCAAGCACCGCGAGCCTGATCAGGCGGTCTAACCTGAGCGTCTTTCCCAGCCGGCTACGATGCACCGCCAGGTGGAGCCAGTGCACGGCAAACAGGGCCCGGTCGGAGGCCGGGATCGTCCGTCGAACAAGGACGCGATAGGGGTGCCGGTGGATCTTGCAGAGCAGGTCGGTGAACAGCCGCCTGATATCGTCATGCGTATAGAAGGAGCGAAGGCCGCCGAACAGCAGTGCCGCGCTCTGCCGGGCATCACCCGTCAGCAGCGACACCTGCCCGAAAAGCAGGAGGACCCGCGACAGCAGGTTCCGGTCAGGCACCAGGTAATAGCGCTCCACGAGAGCAGCCAGGACCTGCCGTGCGTCGCTGTGCCGCCCGGTGCCGGACAGCAGCTCCGCCCGCTTGAGCACGACCTGGGCGTACAGGTCGGGATAGGCCCGGACGCCGGACGCATCGGCCTCGTCCAGGCACCGGAGCGCCCTGCCGGTCTGCGCCATATCCGCGAGCGCGACGCTCCAGTCGAGGATGCGCTCGTACAGCTCCCGCGGCCAGATGCTCCTGCTCGTACAATAACGCACGAGCCGACCCAGGTCGCTTTCGGTTGCCAGGAGCGCGGCATCGATATCAGCCGCTGTTTGTTGCAGTGCTCTCACGCGCGCGATGCCGCCGATGACGACGCTGCTCAGAACGAGCACGCTGTGGCAGCCCGCGCGGTCCGCTTCGGGGACCCGCCTGATCCGCTCATAGACCTCGGCATGCCGCCCGTGATGGGCAAGATATTCCAATGCGTTCGTGTGGTCCGCTTCATCGCACCTATGAAGATCAAGGTCCCTGTTTGCCGTGTTTATCATCGGGCGTTACCCTCCGGGACAGCTGGCCCTTCCTCCGCAAGACACCGGGCGAGGAGGGCCTCCTCCTGCCTGACCTTGGCAAAAAGCTCGCTGTATCGAGCGGCATCGAATCCCTCGGGCGCGGCGCCGGGGAACGAGCGGCAGACGGCGAGCGCCTCTGCGTACTGTCCGACCTGATTGCGACAAAGGATCTCTCGATAGGAACTTTCCGGCGCCAGCAGCGGCGACAGTCCCTGCACCCGCGCATAGCAGGCCGCCGCCTCGAGATACTGTCCCGTCTGCTCCAGGCAGACCGCGCTCCAGTGGATCGCCTGGTGGACCAGATCATGGCGCAGGCTGGATCGCGCCGCAAGATCGACGGCGCGGCGGAACGAACCCGCCGCCCGTTCATATTCCCGTTCGTGCAGCAGCACCCATCCCGAACGAAAGAACGCATTTACCCGCATCAAGACCTCGGAAGCCTTCACCGCGGCTTGCTCGTAGCTGCTCACCACCGCTGCGCGGTCCCCCTTCGGGTCCTGCTCGAGGCACCAGCCGAGGTAAAAGTATATCTCCCCCTCGTCATGGCCCCGTTCGGACAAGCATTGCCTCAAGAGCTCCGCGGCCTTATCGTACTCGCCCGCGTTCTCATGGTGAATTGCTTTTTCGAAGGGGGTCATCATCTGTTTGTGTTGGCTGATCATCGTTCACCAATCTATTGCAGAATATTGCGCGCCAGGCCGACCTGACCGGCATCGTCTATATATTGGCTCGAATTGGCGATACCTTTTAGTATATATGATAAATTCGGACGGCGACGGTTGTCTGTAATTTTATCACACAAAAATTAGGGAATAATCACGGCCCTGCCGCCGCGCAGTAGAACGAGACGCCCGCCACGCCTAATTTGGTCATTGGTGTTTGGAACTTATTTGTGATTTGGGATTTGGGATTTGGTGCTTCAGAGTTCGTGCGTATGCAGCTGAGGGCAGAAAAGGTCATCCGGCATGTGCGACAACATGAAGGGCTTCAGAGAAATCTTCGGGTATCGAGGTAGTGTTTTTTCCAGTAGGGATCGGCGAGGCTGTTCTTGCGGACGGAGCCGCCGGTGCTGGGGGCGTGGACGAACTGGTCGCCTCCCACATAGATGCCGACGTGGGAGTACTTCTTGCCTTCCTGGACGAAGAACAGCAGGTCGCCCTTCCGGGCGTTCCGGAGTCCCACGGAGCGCGTGATGTTCATGAGGGACTTGGTCCCGTGGGGAAGGTCCATCCCGGCGGTGAGATAGCTGTACCGCACCAGGCCGCTGCAGTCGAAGCCGGCAGGCGTGTCGCCCGTGAACTTGTACGGCCTGCCGATCATGGTGAGCGCCGTGTCAGCCGCCTTGTTGCCGACGGACGGGGAGTACCCGTTCACACGTTTCGTCGGCGTTGCGGCGCAGCCGGCGAGGAGAAGCCCGGCGGCGCTCAGTATGAGCAGAATGTTACGCATGTCAGCGACATACTAACGGGAGCCGCGCTAGATGTCAATGACTGTCGCCCGGTCTCCCTGTCAGAGGTATTACGTCCCGCTGTTTTCCAGAAATCCCTTGACCCTGCCGGTTCACCCTGTTATAGTTTTTCGCATGAAACACAAGGTCACCTTCCTCCCCGACAACATCACCATCGAGATGGAGCACGACGGAAGCCTGTTCAAGGCCTCCAAGGCCGCCGGCGTCTATGTGCTCTCGTCCTGCGGCGGGAAGGGGAACTGCGGCAAATGCAAGCTCGTCGTGAAGACCGGCACGGTCCAGCCCGGCCAGTCGCGCTCCTTCCTGACCGCCGAAGAGGCGGAGCGGGGGTACGTCCTCGCCTGCCACTCGAAGATCCAGAGCGACCTCGTCATTGAGATCCCGCAGGAATCGCGCATGCAGGCGAAGCACAAGATCGCGACCGGCGCCAACCCCGACGACATCCTCAAGCTCATGAAGCAGGCCGGCGGGTGCCTGGAGTCCCGCATCTTCCGGGTATATCTCGATCTCACCCCTCCCACCATCGACGACAACATCGCCGACTTCGAGCGGGTCCGGCGCGCCCTGGACAACGCCGGCTTCAGCGCCGAGCACCTGCACATGAACTATATGATGCTGAGCAAGCTGTCGCGCGTGCTCCGTGAAGGCCACTGGAAGGTCACGGCCACGGTCTTCAGCTATGGAGAAGTGCTCGAGGTGCTCGACCTCTTTCCCGGCAACGCCACGCAGACGCGCTACGGAGCGGCCGTGGACATCGGCACCACCACCGTGGTCGTCTATCTCGTGGACATGAAGCACGGCCACATCATCGGCACGGCATCGACCTTCAACAGCCAGGTCAAGTGCGGCGATGACGTGATCACCCGCATCGTCTACGCCACGGAGAAGAACGGCCTGAAGGAGCTCCAGCAGCTCGCTGTCGGCAACATCAACACCCTGCTGGCGGACCTTGCCGAAAAGAACCGGATCGATCCGGGCATGATCGACTACATCGTCGTGGCCGGCAACACCACCATGATGCACCTCTTCTACGGCATCGACCCCCAGCACATCCGGGAGGAGCCCTACATCCCGGCGGCGACCTTCTTCCCGCCGATCCGCGGCAAGAGCGTCGGTCTTGACCTTACGCCGCAGGCGGTCGTCTACTCCATGCCGAACGTCGCCAGCTACGTGGGCGGCGACATCTCCTCGGGCGTGCTCGTATCGCAGATCCACAAGCAGGACAAGGTCTCGCTCTTCATCGACATCGGCACGAACGGCGAGATCGTGCTGGGGAACAAGGAATGGCTCGTGACCGCTGCCTGCTCGGCGGGCCCGGCCTTCGAAGGGAGCGGTATCAAGTTCGGCATGCGCGCCATGGAAGGCGCCATCGAGGAAGTGGAGATCAATCCGAAGACCTTCGAGGTGAACTACCGGGTCATCGGCGACGTGAAGCCCATCGGCATCTGCGGTTCAGGTATGATCGACATCCTCGCCGAGATGTATCTGAACAACGTGATCGACCAGAAAGGCAAGATACGGGAGGAGATCGGGTCCAAGCGCATCCGCAGGGGAGACTCGGGGCTCGAATATGTCATTGCCTGGCGCATCGAGAGCGCCATCAACAAGGAGATCGTGATCACCGAGGTGGACCTGGACAACCTGATCCGCGCCAAGGCCGCCATCTACGCGGGATTCGGCACGCTCCTCCGGAAGATGAACATGACCTTCGCCGACCTGGACAAGGTCTTCATCGCCGGCGGTTTCGGCCGGTACATCGACGTGGAGCGCGCCATCACCATCGGCATGCTGCCCGACCTGCCGGTGGACACGTTCGTGTTCCTGGGCAACACATCCATCATGGGCGCCTACTACGGCCTGCTGTGCGACCGCATGCTGCACGAGGCCGAGGATATCGCCCGCAAAATGACCTACATCGAGCTGTCCGTCTCGCGCAGCTTCATGGATGAGTATATGTCTGCGCTGTTCCTGCCCCACACGAACATCAACGCCTTCCCCACGGTGAAGCGGGAAATGGCGGCGAGGAACAGGCTGGTCTGAGGGCGGTCCGCGCAAACGCGCTCCAAACAAAAAAGGCTGCCCGGTGATATCCACCGGACAGCCCTTGGTATTTCGGATCTCCTGCGGTTTCGGTCAACACGCGGGAGCGATCACTTCCCCTTTCTCTGCATCATGCCGACGCCGAATAAGCCGAGACCCGCAAAGAACGCATAGCCGTAACCTTTCTGCTCATAGGTTATATTCACAAATTGCCTGCCCTTGCTTTGAGACTGCTTGAACCAGGTCGCGTCAGTGTAAATGAGCGCGAGACTCACGATGACCGTGATGACGCCGAGCAGCGCCATTACCCGGCCCACCTGGGAAGCTTCCGCTATCTTCTTCCCGAGGGGCCCAAGCACGCGGATCAGATAGCGCTCAACGATATTGCCCGCGGCTCCCACGCCTTTCGAGATCTCCCGCATCTGTACTACTGTTTGGTCTCCCATGTTCAATCCTCCTTATTAGTCTAGATCAAATGTTGCGTACGTTCATATACGTTGATCAGTAGTTTGCAGGTACTGTGCCAAAGCAAGGGAGCGATCGAGATGGGATTCAAGTGAAAGAAAAGCGTTATGTTCCGCAGGGTTGTGTATTTAATGAACTTGCGGCATTAGGGGACCGGGAGAGCCAGGTGGAGCGATGTATATGATTTTCGAAGGAGGGTATTCGATTATCGAATCCAGGAGCGAGCGCATTCCCCGCTGCTTATTGCGGGGTTAGCAAGCGATTAGTATAATTAGTTCAACCCTGAGGATCGAAGCTCCATGCAGTTTGCTGTAGAGAGCCTACATGCAGGAGTACGTCTCTGCCAAAGTCATCCAAAGGCGTCAGTATCCCGGACGCGTAAGAGGACGATGGCCAGCACTACCTGCCACAGCTGATAACCGTATTGCGAAATACGCTCAGTCAGCCCAACCCACGGTGTAGGTTGATTTGTGCCAACCCCAGGAGCGTACAGGAATGACGCGATCGCAGGCACGACGAGTACCAGGATCGTTCCTATCGAGTAGAAGCGGAACCAGCTTCTGGATGCAGCGACTCCAAACACAATGCCCAGCAGAACGAAAGGGTTGATCGCGAGAATTAGATGCATGGTATCGGTAAATGTCATCTCGGCACCACGCATGTGCATGGGGAAGAAATTCCATAACACCAGGCTGTTGACCGCATTTCCGACTATCATGAATGCCACAAAGTGCAGCGCGCGATTTCGGCCGGATGATAACAACACGCCCCATGCAAATGGCAACAAGAGCGCGCTGGACAGGGTAAAAAGCAGTACTACGAGATCGCTCGTGGGAGCGCCTATAGCAAACAACTCGCTGACGAATTGATCGGTAAAACTGTAGCCCTCATACAGCGTACCCGCGAGAATATCGGTACCGACATACACCAGCGAAGAGATGATGCCGCATATGAGCGCGACCTTTCGTATCATAGTGCGCCTCCTTTGACTTCGGGTCCTTCCACGCCTACAAGCTGGACTGCTTCTTCAGACTTCGCGCCGTAATGTAGTCGACCATGCTTCCGGCAGCCTTCTTGAACATATTCAAACGAACGGGATAGAAGTAGTCGTCTTCGAACCAGCCCTTGTCCCGGTAGTACGTAAAGTCGCGGGAGGTTTCGTCGAGCATCACCCGCATGCTCGTCCGGGCCGCCCGGAAGCCCCAAAGCTTAAAGAGCGAGGGAACGGGATACTGCGGCTGCGACAGTCCGAAGTGGAACCTCCTGCTGTGCTCTTCAGTGATGCTGTCGATCTTTCCTCGTTCCTTCCCACTCATCGGGTCGAGGGCGGTCGTACAACTGCCCTTGACCACGTTGAAACCGAGACCCATGCCCACGAAGTCCAGGTACTTCACTACCTTCGACCCGCCGTAGATACCCTGGGCCACGATGCTCGTAAAGGTCTTGCCGAAGAAACGCGGACGATGGAACAGAAAGCCGAGCCTGTCGAGGAACATCTTCATGGCCGCGGAAACCTGATACGAATAGTTCGGGGTCGCGAAGACCACGCCGTCCGACATCATCATCTTCTCGATGAGCACGTCCCGGTCATCCTTCAGGGGGCAGAACTCCTCGCCCTTCCGAAAGCAGTTCTTGCAGCCCCTGCACAGCTCCACCCGGTGGTCAGTGAGAGCGACGATCTCGCACTCGACGTCACCGAGCGTCTTCAGGTTGTCCAGGAACCGGCGAACCGCGTAATACGTGTGCTGCTTGCGGGCAGTGCCGACGAACGCGGTGACTTTATTCATGTACTGCCCTCCAAAACCTCTCGACCTGTGCCCTGACTTTATTAATAACGCATAAAGTTTTGTTGCGCTGTCTTTGCGAGCGACCCAAGGGGAGCGCGGCAATCTCGTAGTAAATACGGGATTGCTTCGTCGCCAACTCCTCGCAACGACACAATATTAAATGCGTTCATACATAATAGCAGATGCTGTTATATTTTTATTATATCAAAACGACAAAGGTTCTATTTATCAAGTGAGGAGTTGCAGGCGGACCGGCGATCAAGACGGGAGCGGTGGGCTATGTCACAAAGTCGAGCGCTTCAGAGGAACAGCTTGGGGCAATCAGGAGGGCTGGTGAAGTTTCTTACCGGTTCCGCAGGTTTGATCCAACAATGCGGGGATCGCGCGCGCAGTGAAAAAGGCCGGTTACGATGATCTCGTCGTTGTTGATCATGAAATAGATGGCGTAAGGAAAGCGCCTGAGCAGGCAGCGTCTGAAGTCGTTATGAACTTTCTGGTACAGGAGGGGGTTGTGGGGGATATCACCAGCACTGGCGTAAAACATTCGAAGAAACTCTTCGCCAAGTCCAGTTGACTTCGTTTCGTACCACGAATAGCCGCCGATCGCATCTTCCTCGACCTCAGGCAGAAAACGAAGCGAGTATGTCATTTTCGCTTTTCTATTCTCGCTCGGAGGTCGTCAAGAGACAGGAGTGCGCCAGGCGCAGATCGATACCGTTCGAACCGTTTGTCCAGTGCGGTCTTATGACTCTCCGGCACAATAACGGACGATTCATCCGAAGAGATGCTGTCCCAAAGATCTTCGACCAGCAGGATCTTTTCAGGTGTGCTTAATTTCGATATTTCAGGAAGGTCTTTAACGCGCATGCCTTACCTCCTTATTGTGACTGTTGTAATGGTATCATTTTGCGCTAGAATTTACAACGGTGCAGTAGAGCCCCACCGGCAGGAGCCGGTAGCTCCCTTCAAGAAAGCGACCTCCCGCGGCGTCGGATCTCAAGTTGCCTTGTCCGGCCCTATGACCAGCGCTCTCATCCCGGACTGTCCACCGAGAACATGCTCCAGGGATAGTTGATGAAGATGATAAATGTGCCTCCCTCACTACCGCGCGCTACGTCTGCCCTGATGATCACGCCGGACATCACGATCCGCAGTCCGGCCCCGTACGAGGTCTTCATGTTCTTCCATTGGTCCACCCGGGAGTCGTAGACAGTGCCCTGCTCCGCGAAAAAAGCCAGTTGGATGCCGGTGCGGACCCCTTTTGCGATGATGATATTGAACGGCGTCCGTTCATCGGTCAGGTTCAGGCGGTACTCCATGCCGTAGAAGAACGTGTGGCCCGCGTAAAAGCGGCCGCCGTCGAACGACCGCAGCCTCTGCGTCCCGCCCAGCGATGTCGCGTTGCCGTGCTGGTTCTCGGCGATCCGCGCGTTGATCAGTGACGCTTCGGTCGCGACACACTGGTCGTGGTCGGGCCCCGCGGGGACCTGAGCGCACCCGAGACCGATCTGCTTTTGCAGCTCGGCAAAATCCGTGCTCGCCTCGCGGGTAACATGGGCGTCGGATCGGAACAGATTGAACACCAGCGTGTCCCACTTCCGGAACGGAATGTACCCGGTCAGATTGTAGTCCGCCACGAAGTACTTGCTGAGGTTCGGATCGTCAATGGCGGGAAACTTCGCGTCCGCTTCGAAACGGATGCCCCTCCGGGGATCGAGCCTGTCGTCTGTCAGGTCGATGATCCCGCCGACCGTGTCCACCCGCGCGCCGTGCTTGCTGGTATCGAACGTTTCAAAGGCGTTTCCGTTCCTGTCCGAAACGCTGAGCAGCCGCTGCGATCCCCGCAGCTCACGCAGATACACCTCGAACATGCGTTCCTTGAACGAGAGTGTGGTTTGAAGAATGGCGTAGGAGCCCTTCGCCTTGGGAAGGATGTAGTCGTTCCGGTCGGAGTTTATCCCCCGTTTGTACGCGATCGGCGCGACCTCGAAATCGTAGTATCCGAAATCGAACATCAGACGTCTCGGGATCACGTGCACATCGAGGAGGGCGTAACCGGACGCCTCGAAATCGCCGACCAGTTTGAAGCCGGTAAAATCGGCATTGGTTCCGCCGATGTTCACGACCGTTGCGCCGCCCCCTTGCGCGGTGCCGAGCCCGGGAATCTTCGATGCGATGGGATAGAGGAAATAAGCGAAGTCCGTCTCGAACTGGTCGCGACGTCGCTCGATGTCTTCGAACGCGTTCGCCGAGGCGGAATATGAGGTCACTTGGAGAACCGACAGCAGTAGAATTATTAGACCGTCAAATCGCTTCATGTTCACTACCTGCTATTTAATCGATGTGTCGTATTTTTATTGCCTGTAGCCAAAAATCATGTCTGACCGTGGCGGCCCCCAATTTCATTTACCCGAGATAGTTAGAATGTCGATTCTAAAGGCAGACCCGGGATGGTCTATACCTAATTACCTAAGCCTGACCCCAATATGCTCCCTTGTTTCTATTTAGTAGTCATGAAACCTATTTTTCATTTTCATGAAACTTTTTTGAAGCTTATCAAATGGTTTATTTTTCTCGTCGTGAGCAAAGAAGTCAGCCAATGCCTTCTGTGTTAAACTTCTTATCTTCTTTTTGCTTTCAGAATTGCAGCACAGATAGTAACTATCCATACCGTCTTTCAATTCAATAGCATATGCTTTTACAGCGTCCACATAGGCTTTGATCGAATCCGCGTTTTTTCTTTTTTCGAGGTAAATTTCTGCTTCGTCAAAACGACCGATCAACTGCAGCTTATTAATTCGTTTTGCGATCTTTATGCATTTCAGAGCATCATTGTTGCGACCGAGGGCCATCAATGCTCTTGCCTTGAAAATTAAAGCTTCCGTGTAGTACGGATATTTATTAAGAAATTTGTCGATATGAGGCATAATTTCCTCAAAATTCCCTGAGCGCATAAATTTTCTGTACAGCGCTTTCATTTCTTTAGAAATGTTCGGGAAGTCAGTTATCCGTTTCATGACTTGTCTCTTTCTCATATAATGGGGCGCTTCCCAATCGCAGGAACGTTTCGGGTAACCTGCCGCGCCAACGACCTTCCCGCGCGTAGCGCCACCGCGCTTCTCGCGGTCAGGTTGACCCGATTGTTAGCCGCTCATGTATTGAAAGGTGGAATGTCAGATACTTGTGTAATTTCCATAAAGCTCGAAAGTCGAGAATCTATTTTCGTAAAGATATTTTCGAAATCAGGTCTTTCATTTTCTTTTGTTCTTTTTCCTGCTAGTCGATCTCTCACTCCAGTTCCGGCTGTATGTATAATAAAATCAGCGACTTCAAGTCCAGGCTCACACATCTTTTTAGGCATTTTGAATGTCTTGGTTGGCACATCTATTCCATTTTTGCGAATTTTATATCGGCCGAAAAAGTCACGATTCAGATTATCAGAACTTTGGGTCTCTTCAACAATGATTATAATATCTTCGAATTCTGAATTAGCGGCAATAACGCTTATCCTCTGGAAAAGACTTGCAACGATTATATGATAAGGTCTCTCTTTTGTATTCAAGACAGTCTTATCTGAAATAACAGTAGCGAATCTTCCAAATGCACATGAAGAAAAAAATTTATTCAAGATGTCGATTTGGTGTTTTGACGGTTTTTGCTTTACTAAATCAGTAGCGTGCAAAGAAACCATTTCTCCATTAAATTCCTTGTTTTTTAGAAACAACCAAGGCTTCCTAATATTTGCGGAATATTTGGATGAGGGAACCATACATCCACCCATTCCAAAAATTGGATACGTAGGATCTTTTTGCCCTTCGGTGCCAGTTTCATCGATAAAGACAAGCAATGTTTTGTCTTCAATTTGGAGTGTTTTTCCAGTTTCGTCACCAAGAATTATCATGTTGCCTCAAAATACGAAGGGCATTGCTAACAAGTGTATATCTAGCCGCGTGCGGCTAGTAAAGCACGAAATTCTGTTATTTAATAGCCTGCAAAATTGATGCTCGACTTCTGTGTGCTAGATCAGATAGTAATACTTCAAACGAACTTACTTGGGGTCGGGCACTACTGTTGCACAACAGGTAAATCCGCTGTACTAAGCCGGTCTTCAACTCGCAGAGTCTCCAAGGTCGGTTGTTTCGATCTAATAGCAATATAAGTTTAGAAACAATGCTTATTAATATTGCCTGACAAATAAGCTTCGCAAGCCCTGCCTAATAAAGCGCCTGATTAATAAAGATTTCGAAAAAGAATGTGCTGCCGGAAAGGAAGTCAACGGTTCGTGTTGGAGTGGTTACGATTATAGAAGCAATCCGGAAATTGTCAAGAAGCGCGGTAGGGTATTTTTCGGGGATGGCGCAGAAACGAAAAGACGATATTGCTTCGCTTTCGCTCGCAATGACAAACCAAAGGATCGCACTCGGAAAGACGGCTAACAGACTTTATCCGTTGCCAGTTGGATGGTTCCTGACCCGCTACAACACCTTTCCCATCAGCACTTCGCTGATCAATTCCCTTCCCACCTGGATCCGGTTCTTCCGCACGCCCTCTTCGACAAAACCGGCCGTCGTGAACATGCCCAGGGAGTGCTTGTTGGTCGTGAAGATGTTCGCCTCCAGTTTCTTGAATCCTTTCTCAACGGCCCAGGCGACCGCGTAGTCGAGCAGGTGCGTCCCGATACCGATACCCCGGTACGCCTCCCGGAGGTGCAGCCCCAGGTGGAGGAGGTGGGTGGTCTCCGGCCGCCTCCCGCCATCGGCCTGCAGGGCCGCAAGGCAGCCGACGACATCGCCGCCTGCTTCCGCGACGATGAGCAGGTTCTTCGCAGTGTCGAGATGGCCGATATAGTCCCGTTCCGAGGCGTCGTCCTTGCCGTAGTGTTCCATGAGGACGTAGCTGCGCTCGTTGGCGTTCGACCTGACCGTATCGATGATGGCGCAGGAGTCATCAGTTTGCGCGGGCCTGATGCTGATCTCCACGCCGTTCTTCGCCGTGAACTTTTTTATCGTCTCCATGGCCCCCCTCCTCATAACCTGATGAATCAATTATACCATGCCTGAACAATCTCTTTTTGACACTGGGGACACTGAAAAAGCTATGAAGGGGCATGATCCCGGCAATAGAATTTTGGACACATCCAAAAACAAGCGACGTCAGAGGCCTCGTTTTACCGCAGAGGACGCAGAGGACAGCAACTGCGAGGACGACAACGTCAAATGCGGTTCTTTTTCTTACGGTTTTAATAACAGACAAAAGGCCTTCGATTTCCTCGCCTTGCTTTTCCCTCTGCGTCCTCTGCGGTGAAAAAAGGTGTGGTTTTTTCTGGCTGGTAGAATAATCCGCCTTTATCCGCCCTTTCAATCCGCATCTTCTGTGTCTAAAGGTCCTTCATCTTCCCCAGGAACCTCGCCAGCCCCGCCCGGAACTCCACCGGCTCGATCCCAAAGACCTCCCGGATATCCTTCAGGTCACAAACATTGTCCTCCTGCAGCATGATAAGCTGGTCCGTGGTGACCGGGGCTTTAGGCAGGACCGTTTCGGCAACCCTTGCCATAGTCCGCATGAAGAACAGCGGCATATGCACCACGGGCCGTTTCACGCCCAAGGCCTCCGCGATGGCCTTCGTCACCTCTTCATAGGTGAGCTCTTCCGGCCCGCCGATCTCATAGGTCTTTCCCCTGTGCTGTTTACCGGCAATGATCTTCACGATACACGAAGCAACATCTCCTATATATATCGGCTGGATCTTCGACCTGCCCGTGCCGATCACCGGAAGGACCGGCGAGAGCCTGATCATCTCGGCAAGCCGGATGGTGAACAGGTCGCCGGGGCCGTAGATGAGCGAAGGACGGAGAATGGTGAAGGGTATCCCGCCGGCCCTGACCAGTTTCTCAGCCTCCCACTTGGTCCGGTGGTATTCGCTCTTGGCGTTCTCCCGCGTGCCCAGGGCGCTCTGGTACACAACGTGACCGACGCCCGCCTTCTTCACCGCGTCCAGGACGTGACCTGTGCCCTCGACATGAACGCTCCGGAAGGTGAAGCCCCTGCCCTCCTGGATGATGCCGACAAGGTGGACGACCGTATCGCAGCCCTTCGCAGCTGCTTCGAGCGATGCCGGATCGGATATGTCACCGGGAACGACCTCGACGCCCAGGTCTGCCAGGTACTGCGCCTTTGCGGGAGTTCTGGTCACGGCGCGGACCTTCAGTCCCTCCTTGGCCAGACGCTTCACCAGATGACTGCCGACAAAACCCGTTGCTCCGGTTACCAGGATCATGTTCTCACCTCATCATGATTGGCTCTTTCGCATTTTAGTTGAAAATACATTTTACCCTTTATAGAAAATGAACAACGAATCCACAATAAAAGCATTTTTCTCGCAAAGACGCAAAGGCGCAAAGAAAGCTAACGCCTCATAACAACAGCATGCCGTGTTGAACAGAATGGATAACAAGAACTTTATCTAAGGTCTTCGCAATTCCAACAGTCTTTCTCCTGCTTCTGTCGTTGCCGTCTTTGCGTGCTTGGCGGCTTTGCGAGAGACAGAAGTCCGTCGTTGCTTTTCGACGTTAATGCTAATATGGAAGGGCCCTCTATTCCGCAATCCGCAATTCTTACAACCCC
>CAVVOB010000035.1:0-93931 GCA_963749655.1 Nitrospirota bacterium | reverse complement strand
CAATACGACATTACTATAATTTGACGAATTAGGCAAGGGGTTTGACAGGGGATTTGGGGGAGGTGTAGAAATGTCCGTAGTTGTGAGTTCTTAGTTTTTAAGTTCGAGTCCAAAATTCGGTAAGCGGCTGCTGCGGGTTCAAAGTCCATTTCCAGGGTCAGGCTGCGGGATAGCGTTTCTCAACTTCCTACAATCTGCTGTGGTACGCCAAAAGAAGCAGAGCTTTGGAGCATGTCGCGGACCATCCTGATCATCGAAGACGACGAGGACATCGCCAGGCTGGTGAAAATGCACCTCGAGGACGCCGGCTTTGCGGTGCGCACGGCGCGTCCACGGCACGCAACTGGTTGAGCTGGCGGGCTCCAGACCACCATCCTGGACATCATGCTCCCGGTGTGGACGCCCTGGAGAATGCTGCTGCGTGCGCGCTTGGTCCGCCGCCACGTCGATCCTATGCTCACCGCCAGGTCAGCGGAGAATTCCACCGTGCGTGCTCGGTCTCGAGATCCGGCCGACGATGTCACCAAGCCCTTCACAATCGCCAAGCTGCCGGCCCGGGTAAGGGGCTTGTTCTGCTGGGCCACGGGGATCCTAAAACGACGCTGCCCGATGATCACAAGGTCATCATGTTGCGACATGTCCATCGATCAGGACAGGCGGCAAGTCCTGCGCGGGGGGAAAACCGGTCGTGCTCACGGCAAAGGAGTTCGATCTTGTGGTTTCAGTTCGTGGCATCCGGGAAGGGTTTACACGCGGCTGGAGCTTTTGAATGGACTAACGGATACGAAGGCTACGAGCACACGGTCAACTCCCACATCAACCGTCTTCGCGGCAAATTGAACAAGGTCCCTGCCAGGCCCCGCTACATCCTGGAGCGCGCGCGGAGTGGGGTACAAGTTCGCCGAAGTCTCCGACCTGGAAAATGTGTATGTTCAGGGAAAGTTGCACACGGCTTGCCGCGGTCCTGCTCGGACTGTTCCTTCTGATTGGCATTCTCTATATCCTGCTTACGCTCTACACTACGCGCCTCTATTTCCAGGAAGTGAACCAGAAGCTGAACAGGTACCTCGCCCAGCACCTGGTCGCCGAGCAGATCCTCTGGAAGAACGGCCGGCGTCGACGGAAGGGCGTCAAAAAACATCTTTCACGACCATGAGCATGTGGAAGATGTTCTTCAGCGCCCCTTCGTCGACTTGGCCGTTCTTCAGGAGGATCTGCTCCGAGACCAGGTGCTGTGCCAGGATGCGGTTCAGCTTCTGGTTCACTTCCTGGAAATAGAGCCGGGTGGTGTAGAGCGTCAGCAGGATGTACAGGACGCCGATCAGCAGGAACAGTCCGAGCAGGACCGCGGCCAGCCGTGTATACAGGTTCTTAAACATGCGCCTTTCCCTCCAGGTCCGAGACCTCGGCGAACTTGTAGCCCACGCCCCGCACGCTCAGGATGTACCGCGGCCGTGCCGGGTCCTCCTCGATCTTGGCGCGCAAGACGGTTGATGTGGGAATTGACCGTATGCTCGTAGCCCTCGTATCCGTAGCCCCATACGGAGTTCAAAAGCTCCAGCCGCGTGTAAACCCGGCCGGGATGCTTCACGAACTGGAGACAGAAGGTCGAACTCCTTTGCGGTGAGCGACACTCGGTTTTCCATTGAGCAGGACCCTGCCGCTTGTCCGCATCGATGACCAGGTCGCCGATGTTGATGACCGTTGTGATCATCGGGCACCGCGCCAGCGCCCTGGGCCTCGGCGCGGCGGAACAGGGCCTTGACCCGCGCCAGCAGCTCGCGGATGCTGAAGGGCTTGGTCAGATAATCGTCCGCCCCGATCTCCAGACCGAGCACGCGGTCGATCTCCGCGGACCTGGCGGTGAGCATCAGGATCGGCGTGGCGGCGGACGACGCCCGCACGCGGCGGCAGATCTCCAGGCCGTCCACGCCGGGGAGCATGATGTCCAGGATGATGAGGTCAAAGGATCGCGACAACGCCAGCTCAAGCCCGTTCGTGCCGTCAAGCGCCGTGCGCACCGCAAAGCCGGCGTCCTCGAGGTGCATTTTCACCAGCCTGGCGATGTCCTCGTCGTCTTCGATGATCAGGATGGTCCGCGACATGCTCCAAAGCTCTCCTTCTTTTAGCATACCACAGCAGGATCTTCAGAAGTGAGAAACGCTATCCCGCAGCCTGACCCTGGAAATGGACTTTGAACCCCGCAGCAGCCGCTTACCGAATTTCAACTCAAAACTAAAAACTAAGAACTCACAACTACGGACATTTCTACGCCTCCCCCAAAATCCCCTGTCGAACCCCTTGCCTAATTCGTCAAATTATAGTAATGTCGTCTGCGGGAGGCCCTTCCTCGCGGCCAGACAATCATTGCAACCACCTCCCGTCATGACCGCTTGACCTCATTTCATAATTTTGACCTGATACTCTGGTTGACTATACTAGAGTGCGGAATTTCTGCGGAAATCTTTACCCGGGGAGGAAGCGAAAGAAGATGCGGAGAAAAGCGACGTTTGTCAGCACGCTCTTGTTCGTAATTGTTGTTGCCGCCTGCGGTCCTTCTTTTACCGAAGCTCTCAAGAAAGGCGACGAGGTCCCGGCCGGGACAGTGATCATCGTCGGCAAGGTCGTTCTTGAACCGTCCTTTGAAACCATGGGGAAAAAGAAGGTTGATGATGAGCCCCTGGACATCCAGATCGGCATGACCCCGGACCTGAGCGCGCAGGTCAAAGAAGGCGAGATCTACATGCCGGCAGAGGCCATCGCGCCGGTCCTCAACGAGACCTTCTTTTTTCCGGTTCCCGCTGGGGTCCGCTTCATCCGGTCGGGCCAGGTGATGAAGGTCGTCGGTCATCACATCAACGGACCTGCGGCAGGACAGCCGATTTACGAGGTCCTGCGCGTGTACAGGAACATCAGGCTCGATGTTCCCGGAAAGGCGCAGGCCGTGTATATCGGCACCATCGTTTATCGCCACGATGGGAAGCGAACGACCTCGGTTTCCATCCGCGATGAGTATGACAGTGCGGCCCGCGATCTTGCGAAGATGAAGATCAGCGGCGTGAAAGGCGGCATGACGAAAAAACTTGCCGCGGTTGTCAAATAAACAACGTCGGACCGGTGATTCCTTCCGGAAAGACCGACGGGCCCTGACGTCATTCCCGAATCACAAGGAGGCCTCATGAGAAGAGTATTGTTCACGGCATGCATATGTCTTTTTTTTCTGCTCGCCTGTTCCTCCCCTTTTCGTGAAGCGCTCGACAAGGGCGACGCCCTTCCTGTCCAGACCGTGCTGCTCATCGGAAAATTCACCATCGATCCTCTCATGGACCAGGGGAACATCGCTGTCCAGGCCGTTAACGGGACCCACAAGGGCGTGATCAAAATGAACTTTGCCGCTGACGCTGCAGAACCCCTCGACAGGGAGGCCCTCATGCCCTTCAGCGCGACCGAGCAGATGGACTGGAGTTACACGAAGACATCGTTCATTCCCGTGCCCCCCGGCACGCGCTACGCGCGGCTCGGAACGTTCATGCTCGATTCCCGCAGATACACCTACGGCACGGCACGGGCCGGTTCACCCGGACCGGGCGGCGTGGACATCACCTATATCATGCTCTACGGCGACGTGAAGATCGTCGTTCCTGCAAAAGCCAGGGCCGTGTATATCGGCACGGTCGAGTACCGGCATGACCTGAAGAACACAAAGCCGAACAAGTTCGGCTACCCCTCCAGGAAGGTCGTGGTAAAGGACGAGTATCAGCAGGCGATGGCGGACCTTGCGGCGATGAGGATCCCGGGTGTCAACGCCAGGGACGTGGTGAAAAAACTTGCAGTGGTCGTGAGGGACCACTAACCGGCAAGTGAGGCCGTAACAGCATGCCCGAAGCCCTTCAACTGCCAAGGCATCGGGTACCCCCAAAAGGAATACTCCTTCCGAATACTTGCCTTTTCCTGATCTTTATAGGAAGTTTTCACTATGACGATTGCAGGTTCTCTTAACCCCCATCCGGCCGCCCGCCACCGGTTCCTGCAGGTGGCGGACAGCGATGTCCGGCGCCTCTTTTACACGACCACGCTTCTGCAGCGGTTTCAGTACAATGTCTGGCCCGCCCGCACGGGGACCGAAGTAATCGAAATGACCGGCGTGGCCCTTCCTGCGCTGATCGTGACCGCCCAGTTCCTGAACGACATTCCCGGCCGCGAGCTTATCAGGCAGCTGAAGGAAGACGCGACGTCGCGCGACATTCCCGTGATCGTGCTGACCGACAAAACCGACCGATTCGATGAACGGGAATGTCTCAATGCCGGCGCAGTCACCTGTCTGGCACAGCCCGTCCAGGCAGAGGACCTCTACCGCGTGATCCAGGTGGCCATCGAGCCGGTCCCCCGCATGAACATCCGGATCAATACCCGGCTCGCGGTGACCGTGCGCAACCGGACCGTGGAGTGCGTTGAAGGCGAATGCGCATCAGTCCTGTCGGAGCACGGCGTATATGTCCGCACCCTCGATCCCCAGCCGCTCAAAACGAGGCTCCCGGTCCGGGTCCAGCTCGGCGACAGGACCTTGTCCGCGGAAGCAGAGGTCATCTACACGCACGACGCCGGCGACACGGCCGATGACGAGCCGGGCATGGGCCTGCAATTCGTCGCCATCTCCCCCCAGGACCAGGATGCCATACGCCGCTTCATCAAGAAGGAGATCACCAAGGGGCTCAACTGACGGGGGGCGGCCTTCGCTGTCGTTCCCGGAACCGATATCGATGCGCCCATTTCCCGTGCCCTGTCTGGTATACTCGTATAAAGCTTTTCATTCCCCCACAAGGAGACGGCGCCATGCTTTCAAAAATCCCCCTGCAGCTCGACAAAATCGCGAAGGAAGACGTGGACAAGGAAATTCTCCGGACGGGAATCATCGCGGAACTGGATGCAATCAACCTCTACGAACAGATGGCCGCCGTAACGCGCAGCAAGGCGATTCGCACGATCCTGCTCGACATCGCGCGCGAGGAAAAGACCCACGTCGGAGAATTCCAGGCCCTGCTGCTCAAAATGGACAAGGAACAATCGCGCGAGCTTTTAGTGGGGGAACAGGAAGTGGCCGAAAAGACGGGAAAGGGCAGGTAATGACAGCTGAAAGCGATTCTCAACAGATCGGATACTTCCCCGCGCTGAGCTCCATGCAGAACCGGCTGATGTTCGCAAAGGCGCGGCTGAAGATCTCCTCGGCAGGCTTGACGACATCGCGCACCGTTCTGCCCCGTTCGAGCAGCACCTGCGCCGTGGCAACCTGGGGCTCGTTGATCGGCGTGCCGATCCTGCTGAGGAGCAGCACGTACACCTCGCGCAGACCGTCCACCTTCTCGTAGAGCTGCCGGGCGATCCTGTGCGCCAGCACGTTGTAGATCTTGCCCACGTGGCTCACGGGGTTCTTGCCCGCCGCGGCCTCGGTGCCCATGGGCCTGTTCATGGAGATGAGCCCGTTCACGCGGTTGCCCCGTCCCACCTGGCCCGAATCCGCGTCTTCGGCCGAAGTGCCCAGCAGACTCAGATACACGCCGTTCAGCCCCCTGCCTTCCGCATCGAGCGTGTTGCAATGGATGCGGACGCTCCCGAAGTCCCGTGATTTCCCGGCGAACTTCCGCAACTCCTGATGAATGATGTGCTTCCGCTCGAAATACTCGCGTTCCGATCCGATGTACCTGCAGATGAGCGGCATGGCGACGGTAAGGTCGACGGCCTTGCCCGTGCGCAGGCCCATCACCTTGATGTCCTCGCCGGTCTCGGGGTACTTCTTCTTGAAGGACGGTGAATTCAGATACTGCTCCATTTCGAGCACCAGACGCTCCAGGGGGCTCAGCGGGTAGTAACCCACTGCCGCGGACGTGTCGTTGGCGCTCCTCACGGCGCCGGCCCGGGAAAAGATGTCCGTCAGCTCCTCGGAGCCGGGCGCAAGCACGACGCGGTAGTTCACGTGCTCTTCCGGGTCCACGAGCCGCATGTTCGCGGCAAGCCAGGCCTTCGCCGCTGCCACGGCAATTTCGGGCACCGGAATTGATTTCCCTCCAGCGGAGACCGCAGCCCGGTCGCCGATGGTCAGCTCCATGGGCTTCACGACCCTGCCCCCGCCGAAGCGCTTCTCGGTCCTGCCTGCGGCGAGCAGCCCCTTGTCGATATTATGATGGAGGATCGTGCCGAACTCGCGGAGGTATTCGCGGCACAAGGCGATGGAAACGGCCTCCATCATGGCGTCGCACAGATAGTCGGGGTGTCCCCTGCCCTTGCGCTCGACGATCTCGACCCGCTGGTCGATCACCGATCTCCCCTTGAACTGCTCGATGACGATCATGATTTGGAGTATAGCATAAACCCGCGCCGCGCCGGCAATGCCGGAGCGCAGGGGGAGCCACCCGCCTTCCCCCTTCAATTATCCGGTGTACTGCCGCATAAAGTCGTGGTATAATATTTTTACTCACCACGACAAGGCCCTTCTTTGATATCCCGTATCAACGAGCTTCCCGGCGAAAGGCATCATGGCTGAACGACTGCTCATAGTGGAGGACGAAGACACCCTCTGCGAGTCATTACAGCGCGTGTTCGTCCGCGAAGGCTACGAGGTGGATATCGCATTCAGCGCCGAATCCGCCTTCACCCTTCTTGAGACCCGCACCTACGACCTCATCATCACCGATATCATTCTTCCCGGCATCAGCGGCATCGAGCTCCTGACGCGGTACCGCAAAACAACGCCTTCCCAGAAAGTGATGGTCATCACGGCCTATGCTTCGCTCACGTCGGCTGTCGAAGCCATCAAGGCCGGGGCCTGCGATTTCATCATCAAACCCCTCATGCATGACGAGATGAAAAGGGCCGTACGAAAGGCCCTCGATATGCAGCGTTCCTGACGCCGCAGCCCCGGAAGCTGCGGGAAGTCGCATGGGGAGGCTGTTCCATTTCGCCAAGCCGGATCGTCACAGGCTCCACCGGCGTTTCCATTTTTTATGGACACTGACGACACACTTCAGCTCTTCAGGCAGACTCCCCCCTTCTCCCTCCTCGAGGAGGCGGTCCTCGCAGAACTTGCGTCGGAAGCCGTCCTCGACTTCCACCCGAAAGGAACGACCATTCACCACCAGCACGGGCCCGCTGCCGAGCGCCTCAGCATCGTCGCGAGCGGGGCGGTCAAGGTATTCATCAGGACGAACGAGGGCGAAGAAGTGCTGGTCGACTACCGGACCAGGGGGGACTTCTTCGGCCTGCTCTCCTTCGCCTGCGGCGACATTTCCCGGGACACGATCGTCGCCGTCGAAGACACGACATGCCTGTGCATCGACAAGGAAACCGTGCTGCGGCTCCTGCGCACCAACGCCGAATTCTCCGACTTCTGCTTTCGTTCGCGGCTCCGGCGCCTCGCGGACATGACCTACCGGGAGATCCGCGACCGGACGCTCTTGTACGGGGGCGGCGACAAGCTCCTGTTCACCAACGTCCTTGCCGATCTCGCCACCCGGCAGGTGGTCACGGCATCGGAAGAGCTTTCTATCCGGGAGGCCGCCGCGATCATGGCCGACCGGAACATCAGCTCCCTCGTCCTGCTCGACTCCTGCGGCTATCCTTCGGGCATGGTGACGGACCGGGACCTGAGGAGCCGTGTCTGCGCAAAAGGCCGCAGCCTCGACAGCCGCGTGGGCGATGTCATGAGCGTTTCGATCATCAAGGCCGAGGCTCGCGATTACTGCTTTGAAGCGCTCCTGAAAATGCTGCGGTACAACATCCACCACCTTCTCGTGGTGGACAAGGGTAAGCTCTGCGGGATCATCACGAACCACGACCTCATGATGCTGCAGGGCGCCTCGCCCCTGTCCGTTGCCCGGGACATCGAGAACCAGGACACCATCGACGGCCTCGCGCCGGCTGCGCGAAAGATGAACACGATCATCTCCCTCCTCGTCCGGGAGGGCGCGAAAGCGGGCCACATTACGCGGATCATGACGGAGATCAACGACCGCCTGGTTAAAAAAGTCCTGGAAATCACCGAGGCGAGGCTCGGCCCGCCGCCCGTCGAGTACTGCTGGATCGTCTTCGGCAGCGAAGGGAGAAAAGAGCAGACCTTCAAGACGGACCAGGACAACGCCATCATATACCAGGACGTTGAGGGCAGGGACGACGAGGTCCGGGCCTACTTTGCAGAGTTCTCCGATCGCATGCGCGACGGTCTTGCGCGCTGCGGGTTCCCGCCCTGCTGCGCCGACTATATGGCGAGCAACGAGAAATGGCGCCAGCCCCTCTCAATGTGGAAGCGCTATTTCTCAGACTGGATCAGCACCCCCCTGCCTGAGGCGATCCTGCGGTCTCTTATCTTCTTCGATTTCCGGCCTGTCCACGGGAACCTGCTCCTGGGCGAGCAGCTCCGGGCCTACCTCGGACGCGCCGTCAAGGAGAGCGGCACGTTTCTCGCCCATATGGCGGACACGGTGCTCCGCAACAGTCCGCCTCTGGGATTGTTCAACAGGTTCATCAGGGAAACGACAGGCGCGCATAAGGGCGCATTCAACATCAAGATCAACGGCATCAGCCCGGTCATCGACATCGCCAGGCTGGCCGCCCTCGACGGCCGGGTATATCACACCTCCACAGCCGCCAGGCTCAGGGAGCTTGGCGACCGGCCCGGCGAAGGAAGCGCGCTTTTTCGCGAGCTCGAGCAGGCCTTCGAATTCCTGATGTCGCTCAGGCTCCGCCACCAGTTCCAGCAGCTTGGGGAAGGGAAAGAGCCCGACAATTTCATCCATCCCGACGGCCTCGGAAAACTGGAGGCCCGACAGCTGAAGGAGTGCTTCAGGCTTACCCTGTCGGCGCAGGAATCGCTCAGGAAGAAGTACGCGGGCTGGATGGCATCGTAGGAGACGCAATAGAGCCCCCTGCCCTTGAAACCCCTTCTTGCCTGATATATGCTTATAGTAGTAGCTAATACAAACGCATTTAAATTCGATACTGCTTTGCCCCCTCACCTTAGTCCTCTCCCCAGAGGGGAGAGGGTTGGGCGAGGGGGGACTTTTCTGGATGTAACAATATTTACTTCGTTTGCATTAGTACCGGGAAACGATACCCATCGTCATCGGCACCGGCCGGAGGGGCGGCGATGTGCGGCGGCAGGACGTTTAAGGAAGCACCGTGAACAACACGATCGAAGAGCAGGACGACGCATCCTGCGAGTTTGTGCGAGTGCAGAACTACCGAAACATGGAGCTCATGATCACGAAGTCCCGGTGGTTCGTCATCGGGTTCCTGTTCCTGTACCTGAATCTCCTGCACCTGACGAACTGGCCCCTCGGCCTGTTCAACCGGCTGCTCGTGATCGCAGCGATCTACAATGTCGGGATCCATCTGTACCTTACCAGGACGCGCTTCTTTTCGACGCGGCTGACGCTGCTTTTTCTTTATCTCGACATGGTTGCCGTTGCCGTGGGCCTGTATTACACCGACGGCGTCAACAGCCCCTTCCTCTTCATCTGGTATCTTACCCTCTTCGCGACGGCCATGCGGTTCGGATTCAAGCAGTCACTCCTGCTCCAGGCCCCCATGGGGGTGTTCTTCGTCTACCTCCTCGTTCGTGACACGCCCGGAGTCGGACCGGACATGGCGAACCGGCTGGTCCTCGGGCTCATCTCCCTCGTGGCCACCTCGCTCTACGGATCCATCTTCGCCCGCGGCGAACAGTTCACCATGAAGGTCATGGCGGATTTTCGCCGGGCCTCGATCACTGACCATCTTACGGGCCTTTACAACCACGCCCACTTCATCGACCGCTTGAGGCATGAACAGTACCGGGCGGACCGCGACAAGTCGCACTTCTCCGTGATCCTGTTCGATCTCGACCGCTTCAAGCAGGTGAACGACACCTACGGCCACGAAAAAGGCAATGCGCTCCTAAAGGCCGTCGCGGCGATCCTGCGGATGAATGCGCGCAGGATGGACACGGTGGCGCGGTACGGAGGCGAGGAATTCGTGGTCCTGATGCCCGAGAGCAACGGCTCGGAGCGGGAGATGGCCGAACGCATCCGGAAAAAGATCGAGGAAAACGAGTTCGTCGGGATCAGCAGCAGTCCGATCCGGATCACGATCAGCGGCGGCATCTGCACCTATCCTGTCGACGCGGCGACCATGGAGGATCTTCTCATCCGCGTCGACGAGGCGCTCTATGCCGCAAAAACAGGCGGGAGAAACAAGACGCTGGCGTTCGAGCAGGCAAGACAGGTAAAACAAAACCGCAGAGAGCAGAGCGCATAGCACAAAGAGCGATTCAGTTTCTGGTTTCTCGTTTCTAGTTAAAAACCACAAACTGCGAACCGCAACCTACATAGGCTTTCCCCATGCCCTATGCCCTATGCCCAATGCCCATGCATATTCCACCGGAGGTGCTTCGAATGTTTCAGAACAACAGCAGTGCGGGCTACAAAGATGTACTCGACAAAATACGGATGAAGACGCTGGTCCACGGCGAGAAGACGCTCATGACCGAATTCAGGCTCGATAAAGGCGCGATCCTGCCGCAACACAAGCATCCTCACGAGCAGACCGGCTACCTCGTGTCCGGCGGCATCGACCTGACGATCGGAGTCAGCACGCGCAGCCTGTCACCCGGCGACAGCTGGTGCATCCCCGGCAATGTGGAACACAACGCGGTCGCGAGAGAAGACTGCGTTGCCATAGAGGTTTTCTCGCCCCTGCGGGAGGACTACCTTCCTGCGGCAGGAGCGTGAAGCGCCGCATCTTTCACAAAGAACCGGGTCCATTGACAGCGGCCCGGAGAGATCAACATGAGCAAGGGACGAATGGAAGCCTTCAGCGACGGCGTGATCGCGATTCTTATCACCATCATAGTGCTTGAATTACGGGTGCCGAACAGCCCGAATCCGGCCGGGCTGCTTCCCCTGGTGCCGGTATTCATATCCTATGTGCTCAGCTTCATTTTACTCGGCATCTACTGGAACAACCACCATCACATGCTCCAGGCGATCAAATACGTTGACGGCCGCGTTCTGTGGGCCAATCTGCATTTGCTGTTCTGGTTGTCGTTATTTCCTTTTGCCACTGCCTGGACAGGTGAGAACAACTTTGCTCCCTGGCCGGTCGCCTTGTACGGCACGGTACTGCTGTTTGCCTCGATTGCCTACTTCATCCTGTCCCGGACGCTTATCTCTCTCCATGGAAGAGATTCGGTGCTTGCGAATGCAGTCGGCAGGGATTTTAAAGGCAAGGTGTCCATGCTGATCTATCTTGTGGCGATACCTTTCGCATTTATCGATTCCTGGATCGCTTTTTCACTGTATGTTCTGGTTGCCGTAATGTGGCTTTTCCCTGACCGACGCATTGAGAAGACACTGCCGAAATAGAATAAATCACCCGAGCCACATTAAAACATCCGTGCTTCCATTGAAATGACCGCATAAAGCCGGGTAAATCAGGTAAAACGTCTTTTGTAAAACACGACGCCTATTTACTGGAATACTCACAGTAGCGCACGGGACCGAAGATGTCGGGTTTCGCTGCGCTCTGCCCGAACTTCCGACTGTTTGTCCGTAGTATTGTCGATGTTTCTTACTATATAATAGTCAAATCACTCGCGATTTCCTTCCTCCAAAACCTTACAATATTCATTTGACTGCCGGTATAATTAAGGTATAATTTCTATACCATGGATTTCGAGTTCGCCCCGAAGAAGAGTGAAGGCAACAAACAAAAGCACGGGCTTGATTTCTATGAAGCGAAAGCTTTGTGGGATGATCCCGATTTCATGGAGATCCCCGTTCACACCATTGATGAGCCCCGCTATCTGGTGATTGGAAAGATAGCGGGGAAGCACTGGTCGGGGGTCATCACCTATCGAGGCGATAAGATAAGGATTATATCAGTGCGGCGATCCAGGAAAGAGAAGGTGGAGATTTATGAAAGTGAAAGCGCGTAATTTCGACAAGAAATTCGATGAAGGTGCGGATATATCGAAGCACCTTGATGTGAAAAAGGCAAAGAGACCTGAGCAGGAGCAGAAAAGAGTGAACGTCGATTTTCCGGTGTGGATGATCCAATTATTGGACAAAGAGGCAAAACGCCTGGGTGTCCCCCGCCAATCGATCATCAAAGTTTGGGTCGCGGAACGCCTTGAGAAAGCATCGTGATCGTTTAAAACTCTTTCTATCGCAACGTGATCGAGTGGAAGCAATTCCATAACGCGCCGACATCCGGCTCATCCGTTCAGATTGAGCTCCCCTGAGGCAGACGTGGTAGCCGGGTAGGTCTGGTAGAATGTCTTTTGTGAAACCCGACGCCTATTTGCCGGAATACTCGCAGTAGCATAAGGGACCGAAAAGGAGTATCAAAATCCATGACGACAAGCACTCCCAAAAAGGCGTTCTCGATGATTCGCGAGTTTCAGCTGGCGGACTGGTTCACACTCGCAAACGCCGTCTGCGGCACAGGCGCAATCTTCTCCATGATGACCTATCTCCAAACACCCGACGCCATACACATCTACTTCGCGGCCAGCCTTGTCCTTTCTGCCGTGGTATTCGACTTCCTGGACGGCCACATAGCCCGGTGGCGGCATAAGACTTCATTGCTCGGCAGAGAACTCGATTCTCTTGCCGATGTGATTTCATTCGGTGTGGCTCCGGCAATCATCGGGTACGGCTGCGGGCTGCAAGGCCTGTACGATCGCGTCATCCTGGCTTTTTTCGTAGGATGCGGGGTCTCGCGCCTGGCCCGCTACAACGTCACGGCGGAGACCTTGTCGCAGGGAACCGACAAGGTGAAATACTTCGAAGGAACACCGATCCCGACCTCGATACTCCTGGTCTTTATCATGGCTCTGGCAGCATCGTATGACGCACTACACCAGTCCCTGTGGCTCGGCGTCGTCACTCTCGGGGGGTTCAAACTTCATCCGCTGGTCTTCATGTATGCAATCTCCGGCTCACTCATGATCAGCCGGATTCATGTACCAAAACCATGAGGCCGCTCGAAGCCGCGCCTAAACTGTTGTTCCCCGTCGACCGGTTCGCGGCGTATGGGTAACGAACAGCCTTGTGTAGATGTCGTTTCTTACTATGCTCCGTCCCTGCCGCCCGGCTCAAAACCAGGCACTCGTAACATGCAATTGTTTTCCGAACCTACCCTTAAAATACCCATTCGCCGTCGTTGACATCGCTCTGAAACCGGCATATATTCGTCCTTGTAACTGACATGGCGCGATCAAGGGCAAACCAATAAAGGGATTTCGGGACCGAGTCCCCGTTCGTGTCATTTCCTGGCAGCAGCACCAAATTTCGGCACCGGAAAAAAGGGGGGAAAGGCATGGGTGATACAGGCGCGGCATTCAGCGGTCTTGAGCTCTTTTTCATTATTTGCGCCGTTATCGGCGGCGGGCTGTTCATCGTCAGGTTCGCTGATCCAGCTCTTCGGCGGGCAGCGACGGCACTGATGCGGACACCGACCTTCAGTAGGACATGCCGACGTGGACCATGTTGACGCCGACGTCAGCTTCAAACTGCTCACGCTCCAGGGGCTGACCGCTTTCTTTCATGATGTTCGGTCTCGTCGGTTTCGCCATGCTGCGCGAGAGCCGCACCAGCGGCGGCGTTGCGCTGGCAGGCGCGCTTGCTGCCGGGATCGGAACGGTCTGGCTCATCGGCAAGATCTTTTCCTCGGTCAAGAAGCTCCAGTCCAGCGGCACCCTGGACAATGCGGGCGCCGTCGGAGAATCCGGGCACGGTGTACCTTACGATCCGCGCACAGGGGACGGGCAAGGTGCAGATCACGCTGCAGGGCAGGCCGCGCGAGTTCGAGGCAGTGGCAAAGGACGGAGCGGAGATCAAGACCGGAGAGCGGATCAAGGTCCTGGAAGTGAACAACAGCGTGCTGGTGGTCGAGAAGGTGTGAGCGAGGAAAATAGTTGCCCGCAGAGGCGCAGATGGCCGCCAGAGTTTTAAATAAACACAATTATAAGTAGCGATGCACTTCGAATTAATCGAAACAGCCGTTCGTCGAGATTCCTCGCCGTCATATCGCGAACCGATGGCGATACGATCTCGACAATTCATCGACTGTCCGGACAAGCCGGAATGCCGCTTCAGTTCTTTCGCAATGACAGCGGCGAAGACTTGTTGCATGACTTACGAGTTTCAGACGTTAATCCGCGTAATCTGCGTACTCTGCGGATACTACGTTTGACTTGGTACGTCATACTACAACTGTTAATCTAAGGAGGTCGTATGTTCAACATGGGTTTGTGGGTTCTTCCGATCGCAGCACTGATCATTCTGGTGGTCTCAACGGTCATGTTCCTGGCGTCGCGGTACAAACGGTGTCCCTCGGACATGATCCTGGTGGTGTACGGAAAAGTGGGCGAGGGACAGTCGGCCCGGTGCATCCACGGCGGCGGCACCTTCGTCTGGCCGCTGATCCAGGACTCGCCTACATGAGCCTCACGCCCATGACGATCAGCATCCCGCTCCAGAACGCGCTGTCGCTCCAGAACATCCGCATCAACGTGCCGAGCACCTTCACCGTGGGCATCAGCATCGGACAAGAACATCATGAACAACGCCGCCGAGCGGCTGCTGAACCTGCAGCCCCAGCGCATCGAGGACATGGCCAAGGAGATCATCTTCGGCCAGCTGCGTCTCACCGTGGCCTCGCTCACCATCGAGCAGATCAACCAGGACCGCGAGAGCTTCCTCGAGGCCATCAGGAAGAACGTCGAGCCGGAGCTGAACAAGATCGGCCTGTACCTGATCAACGTGAACATCACGGACATCACCGACGAGTCCGACTACATCGAGAGCATCGGCAAGAAGGCGGCCTCCGAGGCCATCAACCGCGCCAAGGTCGACGTGGCCGAGCAGGACAAGATGGGCGCCATCGGCCAGGCCGTGGCCAACCGGGACAAGGAGATCAAGGTCGCCGAGAACACGGCCGAGGCGGAAAAAGGAAAGAAGCGGGCCGACGCGGACCGCCGCGTGTTCGTGCAGCAGCAGGAGACCTGCGGCCTCGGTCGGCGAAGCGGAGGCCAACCGGGAGAAGGAGATCCGGATCGCCGAGAACGTGGCCCAGTCCGAAAAGGGAAAGAAGAAGGCCGAGGCCGACCGGCGCGTGTACGTGCAGGCGACAGGAAGCGGAGGCGGTCACGGGCGAGAACAAGGCCAAGGCCGACATCGCGGCGACCAACGCCGAGCTGGCCATGCGGCAGGCCGAGGCGCTCCAGAAGGGCGAGGTGGCCAGCCGCGAGGCCGAGGTCGAGATCCAGAAGGCGCAGTACCGGCCGAGCAGGAGCGCCTGAACGCCGAGGAAGTGGTGCAGCAGGAGATCGACAAGAAGAAGATCGAGATCGCGGCCGAGGCCGAGGCCGAGAAGACCCGCCGCGAGGCGCGGGCGTGGCCGACGGCATCCTGCTCAAGTACGAGGCCGAGGCAAAGGGCATCCGGCAGGTGCTGGAGAGCAAGGCCGCGGGCTACCAGAACCTGGTCAAGAGCTGCAACGGCGACGCCGCGCGCGGTCGCGACGCTGCTCATGACCGAGAAGATCGAGCAGATCGTGGCCATGCAGGTCGAGGCCATCAAGAACATCAAGATCGACAAGGTCACGGTCTGGGATTCGGCGGCGGCCACGGCGACGGCGGATCGTCCACCTCCAATTTCCTGTCGAGCCTCGTGCGCAGCATCCCGCCGCTTCAGGATGTCGCGAAGATGGCGGGCGTGGAGCTGCCCGAGCTACCTGGGGGCGATGACGGAGAAGAAAGAAGGCGGGTCAGGCGGCAAGGGGAATTAACGGACTGCGGGGGACGTTGTTGCACGCGTTGCGTGCACCATTCGTACGCGATGCAACAGCCCCCAAGCATTTTTCCGGGAAGGATATCAGCAGCGCAGGGAATCGAATGAAAAAATATTTCAATATAGCGCACATGGTTTCTCTGGAGCTGAAACGGTTTCTTTTCAAGACGAAGTATTTTGCGGAAATCGATATAACCGACAACTGCAATCTCAGATGCGTCCACTGCTACCATTTCGGGGGGAAGGAGAAGCTGAACAACAAGGACCTGCCTCTCGATGTCTGGCGCACGAGATTCGAAGAGCTTCACCGGGCGGGCGTAAGAATAGTTCTGCTCGTGGGCGGAGAGCCGGCACTGAGGAGCGATATTCTCATGCTTGCCGACAGCATCTTTCCGTATATCTTCATCATAACGAACGGCACCATAAAGGTGCCTGACGCTTTCAAGCATCTTCTGTTTGTTTCCCTCGACGGCGGCCGCGAGAGAAATGATTCCGTCAGGGGTAACGGTGTTTTTTCGAAGGTCCTGGCGAATTATTCAATGGATGCCAGGGTCGTCCTCAACGTGACCGTCACCAACGACAACTATGCTGAAGTCGAAGGTATCGTCAAGATCGCGAAAGACCACGGCCTGCGGGGAGTCGTGTGCAATATCTATACGCCTACCGTGGGAAAGAGAAGCGCGTTATTCATAAAGACGGAAAACAGAAAAGCCATCATCAGCGAGCTCAAACGGATAAAAAAGCTCTATCCCGACTATTTTCTCCTGACCAGGCCGATGCTGGACTGGTACGAATTTCCTGATCACCTGGGCTTCTGCCACTGGGGTGATGAAGCCCTTCACTATACCGTTGCATGGGAAAAGAGAAGGTGCTTTACCGGCCTTGATTGCTCCAACTGCGGCTGCCTCGCCGGCGCCCTGCAGAATCCGATCAAACTGCTGCTGTCCCCGCTCGTGATGATGAAGTTGTGTCCGGAATGACGTTATATAATAAATGAGAGAAGGCAGTTGCACGCATCGCGCGATCGGGCAGCCGGGTAGGTCGGGTAGAACGTCTTTTGTGAAACCCGACGCCTATTTGCCGGAATGCCCGCAGTAGCGCAAGGGACCGAAGATGTCGGGTTTCCTTTCGCTCTACCCGACCTACCGACTGCGTGGGACATCAAATCCCGCAGGTTTTGCATAATGGATTACCAAGCTTTTTGCGAACATGACAAGTTGGCTTCAGGCAGAAGCCATTCTGTTCCGCCTGCAACCGTCGACTTTACCCAAAAAAATTTCTAAAAAGCGTCTTGACATGTCAATGCGTTTTAGGTATAAGTATACCAACCGGTAGGTTTATTAATTATGAGAACCCGTCAGGAAAACCCTGCAACCAGGGAAAAGCTTCTCGAAACGGCGCAGCATCTGATGCTGGCGAAGGGATATACCGCCACGTCCGTTGAGGAGATTTGCGAAGCCGCGGACCTTACGAAGGGAAGCTTTTTTCACTATTTTCCGAGCAAAGAAGACCTGGGAAAAGCCGTTTTGGACAGGTATATGAAGACCATGTTTCAGGACGCCCACAATGCGCCCTTCTTTAAAAAAAGCGACCCTCTTCAGCGCCTGTACGGATATATCGACTATATGATCGAGCTGTCGAAAGATCCAACACGCCGTTCGGGGTGCCTGCTGGGAAATTTTGCCCAGGTGCTGACGGACACCCATCCTGAAATCCGGACGCAATGCGCAGCCCATTTCAAGTTCTGGGCCGACATGCTGAAGCAGGAGCTTGATGCGGCCAAGGCAGTGTACAAAGTCAAAGGGCTTGATACGGGCACTCTTGCCGATCATTTCATTGCGCTCTTCGAGGGTTCGCTGATCCTGGCGAAGACCCGGCAGGACCTCGATGTTGTCGCGAACAGCCTTTTTCATTTCAAAAATTATCTGAAAAGCATCTTTGTCAAATAATATAGCGAACGAGTTGCTGCTTCCCTGCTGAGCATGCACAAACCGACAGGTTTTATGTTCATGCCGGCAAAAACAAGGAGGAACGCATGAAGATCGATCCGGTTCTCAATGAGTACCGACGCGGAGACGCGGACAAAAGAATAGGCATGTGTCTCTACTATCGTGAATTTCGCGACGGGTTCAGCGGCATTGAACAGGATGACCCTATGGACCTCGGAACTTCCCTGCAGTCGCCGCCGCACAGGCTGGTATCGACTATCCTGCAGGTTCTCCACAATACCAAAAGACATTTTTTTCTTCTCATAACCATACCAACCGGTCGGTTTAACATTAACCGGAGACTTGCCGTCTGCACGGGGACTAATGCAGCGAAACGCAGTCAGAAAAGAAGTTGCGACGGCGGGAGAAAGGAGGGAAAGAAATAAGGGTCATCTCCTTGTCGAGTGGGTGCAATGGGTTTATTTGCACATCCCTTTCGCGTCCTGAATGAAATTTCTGACCCGTCTAAGGCCACGTCCGCTCGCCCGCGCAAACTCGGCCTGCGGCCTCAGACATGCGCGTTCGCCCTTCGGGACGCTGCCTTAGGCCAAGACGGGTGCCCAGAAATTTCATAGGGCCGCTCCAGGGACGTGCGGGGTTGGGGTAAACCCATGCGAAAATCTAGGCATGCGACCGAGTCCGAGAGTTAAGCATTTCGGACTGCCTGCACCGGGTGTTTACGAGTGCGGATGCACGGAGTGCGCGGTGTCCGAAGCCCGAAGGGCAAGTTTCCGAAATGTACTGAGGACGACCGAGCGTGCTTTAAAAGGTTATTTTCAGCTGGGTGCCCTTCTTTGGGTCACCTTTCTTGGGCACGCAAGAAAGGTGACAAGGAGAATAGGAACATCCAATTTACCCACTCATATGGGAGAAGACCCAGAAATAATTACGACTTTTACTGCTTCTGCAATCTGTTGAAGGTTCATGCACGGATCAATAACCCTAAAAGGAGACCTAAAATGAAAAAGACCATTCAGTTGCTCATCGTTATCGCATCCCTATTCACCTTTGAATCGGCTTTTGCAGCAGACGGCAAGACAGCTTCTGAAGCGAGCGGAAAGTTCTTTAACGGAATTACCTATTCCGACCCCGTCCCTGCATCGGCCTGTGGAGCTGCGGAAGCAGCTTTAGAAAAAGAACCAGTGAAGATGTTCAACGGGATCACCGCTTTCGACCTGGGTACGCAGGAATCGGGCGCCCAAGGGTCCTGCGCCGGACAGCGAGCAAAGGAGACACTTTTGAGCAAGGGCTATAACGGCATTACCGTTTTTTAGCTCGGAAGAATAGAAGCGTGGAATTCCGCGTTTAAATGATCCGACGGTAGCATTAAGGAGACACTCCCATGTCCATATTATTCGAGCCTTCATCGATCGGCGGAATGGCGCTGAAGAACCGCATCATAAGATCAGCATTCCTGGAGAACATGGCGACGCCCGAAGGGCTCCCGACTGACGACACGCTGAAGCTGTATGAACGCCTTGCGCGGGGCGGCGTTGGCCTTATCATCACGGGAATGGCATACGTGCACCCCGGGGGCAGGGGCCAGCCTCTGCAGCACGGCGCACACGCGGACGCAATGATTCCCGCCTGGAGAAGGATCACCGATTCGGTCCATCAATCGGGCGGCAAGATAGCGATGCAGATCGTGCACTGCGGCCGGCAGAGCAACCCGAAAGCACTGGGCGGAGTGCAGTCCGTAGCCCCTTCGGCGGCGCCGAATCTGTATTATCTTACCCAATCCCGCGCAATGACCAGGGACGAGATCGTGCAGACGGTCAAGGATTTCGGCGATGCGGCGGCTCGCGTCAAAGAAGCGGGTTTTGACGCGGTCCAGGTGCACGCCGCTCACGGCTACCTGGTTTCCAGTTTTCTTTCCCCGCTGACGAACAGGCGCCGTGACGAATGGGGCGGCGATGCGGAGCGTCGCTTGCGTTTTCCGTCGGAAGTATATCAATCGGTCCGGCGCGCCGTGGGGCCGGACTTTCCGGTGCTGTACAAGATGAACGCGAACGACTTTACCTGCAGAGGGCTCACGCCGGCCGAAAGCTTCCCTGCTGCCCGGCATCTTGCCGAAAGGGGGCTCGATGCCCTGGAGCTCAGCGGGGGAATCTTTGAAATGGGCCTCAGGATATCGCGGGGCGGAGTGCCTTCCGATCTGATCTGCCTGGACCGCACTCCTCTCGTCCGGCATAGCCTGAGGGCCGCGTTCAAGCTGCAGAAATTCTTTACCCCGTTCAAGGAGGCATACTTTCTTCCCTACGCCAGGCAGCTCAAGCCGACCTTGAAAATACCTTTAATCCTCGTCGGCGGCATCCGCACGCCCGCAGCCGCGGAGCACATTTTGGAGACGGGCGCCGCGGATTTTGTCTCCCTGGCCCGCCCGCTCGTTCGCGAGCCCGATCTGCCGAACAAATGGCTCTCGGGCAAACGGTCGGAGGCGCAGTGCACCTCGTGCAATCGCTGTTTGGGGGAGGAAGACAGGGGGAACAAGGCGAAGTGCTATGCGCGTGCAAAATAAGACAGGCTGCTTTCAAGCGATCTCCGGATAAGCATATTTCAACTGCACGTTGTATCTGAGTCATTCATCGAGGTTGTGCCGACTCCGGAGGCGCATTAAAACACAACACGGGTTGATCGCAGAGGCGCGGTCAGCCCGTATCCTATGATGTCTTCATATTTCCTACTTCTGCCCATCTGACCCTCGCTCCTGGAGAAACTGCTCCGTTTCAGCAAGCTTCGTGATGCCCGTCCGTTCGCCGAGCTTCCTGCACTTCATCGCAGCAACAGCGCTGGTTCCTATCGCACCAGAAAACTCAGAAAACGGGAAGCAGAAGGCCGAATCAGGATTTATGAATGGTAAAGCCTGCAAGATAAACCGGAGAGAGACACGGCCGAGTAATTGAAGATTTAAGTCCACTTCGGCACGATGTCCCCAAAGTTCACACGATCATCCAGAAGACCTTTGCCGCAAGCAGGTGACAGGCTAAATAAGTGACGACCAAATCCTCATTTCTTCCTGAAAGACGCGAGTTGCAACTTTTCAAAACAAAGCAAAGTTACAATTCATAATCAATAAATACCTCACCGCTTTCGATGCGCTGCAAACCACTACTGACCATCCGCCATAACAACCATGTAATTCATCCCTGTATCACCATGCATTTCTTCATGCGAATGTTAAGTAAACTTGACATATGGTAAAGTATATGATACATGTAGTATAAAATATCTTACACTAATCGAGTATTAAGAGATAATCGGAGGTACATATGTACCCTAAAGAAAAACAAGTACTTGTATCTTTGTTCACCATGATACTGATTCTCGGGTCCTATTCCCTGTATGTCTATCATCAGTACCTGGCGGGAAATCCGGATATTCTTAATGACTTCAAATTCTGGGGAAAGGCCTACCTGATCCTGATTCCGGTGTCGATTGCGGCACAAATCATCATTCACTATTATTTTTTTCACCATCAACAAGATCGCAACCCACGAGTGCCCGCCTGACATTACCGATGAACGGGACCGGCTGATCGAGTTGAAAGCCATAAGGATCGCTCATTGGACGTTCATCGTGGGCTTTATACTGTCAATGGGATCGCTGGCGATAGGGATGCAACCTTGGGTGATGCTCATAACTCTTATCTATTCGGGTTTCATTGCAGCAATAGCTTCAGAAACAGCCAAAATCTATTTTTACCGCAAAGGGTTTTAGTATGAGCCAATGTCCCATCAGCAACAATATCCGGAAGTTACGTTTTTTTGCCAATGAAATGACACAACAGCAATTGGCTGATAAAACCAATGTAACGCGACAGACCATCATAGCCATCGAAAACGGGAAATACTCGCCTACCCTGGAATTGGCTTTCCGCATTGCCAGGGTTTTTCAGACCCCCCTTGGAAGAGGTATTTTCGTTCGAAGAGAATGCTGAAAAAGAGAAAAAATGAATTTAATCAAAAAAATATAGAATCGGCAGGTGCCTGTATTTGCTAAGGAGGTGTGCATCATGTTCAGAATGGATGAGGGTAAAGCGCGATTCATCGTAGTCTGTTTGATGACCGCATTTTTGACCGCAGCAGGCTGTGCCTCGGCATACAAAACTGTGTTGCCGACGCCACCTGATCGCTACCAAAAACTGGGAGCGGCCAAAGGGAATGCCTGCGGCTCGATGATGATCCTCGCACCCTATTACTTTATCCCGCTGGTCGAGCTCCCATTCATTGGCGGGACTTTGAATAAACGCATCGAAAACGCGTACCAGAATGCGATTGCCAGCGTACCCGGCGCAACGGCTTTGTTGGATGTGACAATGCAGGAAACATGGTATTGGTGGGTGCTCGGCTCGACCAAATGCGTAACGATCTCAGGTGAGGCGATCCGATGAAAAAAACCTTAACGATGATGCTTTTGGCTCTTTTGATAATGTATGCGGCCTGCGCAGGGTGTGTAGGAGATCCTGTTACGTTCAAATCGTTAACAAACGCCAAGTATGACGTAACGAAGGGCCGGCCGGTATCGGGCAGTGCGCTGCGGTTTTCAGCTGCTGTTTCTCATACCGATCAAGATCAATGATCGCTATGAACGGGCGTACGCTGAACTGCTCGATGACGCCGGGCCCGGTTATCATGTGACCGATATAAATGTCAGCGAGCGCTGGAAGTACGGGCTTGTTGGAACAGCGTACTGCACTGATCTTAAGGCAACGGCTTATCCTCAACTTAGTGCCGCGGTAAACTGAGGTTAAAATCACCGAGGGTGAAATCGCGGACAGGTGGACATACGCACACGCGGATGGGCGGCCGAATGCGTTTATGGAAGGTTTCATTAAATATGTGGCAGCATATGAATACTGATAGAAAGACTGCAATCATTTCAGGCGTATTATTTATCGTTGGGTTTGCAGGCGTGCTGACGGTTGCCCTTACAAAGCCCATTCTTGATGATCCAGCCTATCTTATTGATGTTTCTGCAAATGCAAACCAAATCATACTCGGAGCTTTTTTTCAGTTTATTATGGCTGCCGCATGCGCAGGTGTCGGAATTTCTCTGTATCCGGTCTTAAAAAGATATCACGAAGACCTGGCTCTTGGAGCTGTTAGTTTCAGGATTATCGAGGCAGTGTTCCAGATTGTCGGTGCCATCATGCTTTTATTGCTCGTGACATTAAGCCGGGAATTCGTAGAAGCAGGAGCCCCGGATTTATCGTATTTCCAGACCGCGGGGACGCTATTACGGGAAGGAAGCGCCTTGGTGAATCACGTTGCAGTGATACTGGCGTGGTGCATGGGCGCTCTGATATATTATTCTATTTTCTATCAAACAAGGCTCATTCCTCGATGGCTGTCAGGTTGGGGGCTCTTTGGAATCACCTTGACCATAGCAGCAAGCCTGTTATTCATGTTTCGTCTCATCAGTCCTTTTTCAAAAATCCAGGTTATTTTGAATCTTCCGATAGCCTTGCAAGAACTTGTTACGGCTGTATGGTTGATCGTTAAAGGATTTAATCCATCTGTAATAGCTCCGGGGCCGGCAGGTCGGTTTGAGTGAAGTGAAAATCGACGATGACTCTAAACCTTCGGATCGGGGATCTCTAAAACCGTGCTTTTAGCTGAGTCGTTTTACTGCAATTTTCAACCGGCATTCTAGAACTTTCCATCCATCGGGTGTTGTGCAAAGTAGTAGGTGAGCTTTCTAATCGCCGTCGCGGCCTCTTCTCGCCTTTTTCATGAACCCTTCACTTCCACTTCTTCTTTCTTCATTGGCCGGGTATTCCTGAACATCAGCGCGAGGTCCTGCCAGCGAGGGTCCGCAACGATTGCCTCCAGGGCAAGCGGAACCTTCTGCCTCCAGTTGGGATACTCCGCTATTGTGCCCGGAAGGTTCTGCTGATCGATCGTCCCGATCACGTCTTCAAGACTCACGAGCACGAGCTTCGCGGGCGAGACCGAGAGATATTGGTAGACAGCGCTGCAGAGGCCGGATGTCATCGCGGTGACGGCGGGAGGGTCCCCTGCCGGATTGCCGGGAAGAATGCCGTGCATTTCGAGCGCCTTCCTGACCAGGTTCCGGTCGCGCTCCCGGTCGCTCTTCTGCTGCGCGTACGACTGCTCGTCCCTGATGATTCCCAGCTCTTTTTTCACCTCCAAATCCCTGCCTGACCAGTAGCCCGTCAGCGTGGGAAGGTCGTGGGTGGTGACCGCTGCGAGCGCCATGGATGGATAACGGTCGGGCGGCAGGAAGGAAGGGTCGGGATAGTTTCGTTCGAAATAAAAAAGCCGGTACGACAGGATGCCGAAGCGCTGGAGCATCGTGCGCGCCTCGTCCGTGATGGTCCCCAGGTCTTCGCCGATCACCAGCGTCCTGTTCCTTACACTCTCGAGCGCTATGATCCTGAGGAGATCTTCGGCATTGCTTCGCACATAGGCGCCGTCAGCCGGCTGCATCCCCTTGGGTATCCAGAAGAAACGGAAGAGCCCGAGGGCGTGATCGATCCTGAGCGCGCCCAGGTGCTCCATGTTCTTCCTGATCGTCCTGATGAACAGCTCATACCCGCTTTCCCTGAGCCTGTCCGGTATCATCGGCGGGAATCCCCAGTCCTGGCCGTTGTGATTGAAATCATCGGGCGGCGCGCCCACGGTCGCCTGCCCGGCGAGAACGTCCTGGTACGTCCAGCCGTCGCTGCCGTTCTCGATCGCCCCGACCGCCAGATCGCCGTACACGCCGACAGACATTCCTTCCGAAGATGCCGCAGCCGACAGACCGGCCATCTGGCCGTCGATGAGCCACTGGAGCCAGGCGAAAAAAAGCACCTCTTTCTCATGCTCTTTCCTGAAGGCGGCGACCGACGCGCTCTCCGGTGAATGATATTCCCCGGGCCACTCCTGCCAGGTCGCGGCCTTGTGCCTGCGCCGCATGTATTCCGACAGCGCGCAGAAGAGGGCGAATTCCTCGAGCGGCAGCCCCTCCTCCTGCAGATAGGCCTGGAATGCCCTGCCCCGTGTCGATCGGTTCTGATACTGATCGCGATAGAATGTTTCAAAAGCCTGTTCGAGAAGCCCGCGCTTGACCTCTGCCGCGCCTTCATAGTCCACGAATTCGCTCTTTCTGAGGGACGCGATCTTTTCCGCGACCTCGCCGGACAGGGAAATTCCGGACAGCTCGTCGACGCGTTCCATGTCGATATAGATGAAGTTCCGGTACAGCCTGCTGATCGGGGAATAGGGGCTTGTCCCGTAGGGCGCGGTATTGGGAATGGCATGGAGCGGGTTGATGCCGACGAAGCCCGCGCCAAGGCCCGAGGCCCAGGCGATGAGCCTCTGCAGATCGCCGAAATCCCCGACGCCCCAATTCCGCTCCGAGCGGAGCGCGTAGAGATTGACCGCGATGCCCCAGGTCTTCCCGGTGTGAAGCAGTTCCGGCATATAGCATGAATCAGGCGTGACGATGAGACGCGTTGATCGTTCAAGAGTACGGGCGCCCTTGTCAAAGACCGGCTCCTCATGGGAGCAGGTAAGATCAACGCGGTAGTAGCCCATTTCCTTACGAGGCAGGGGAAGCAGCAGCCGGATGAACCTTCGGCCGGAGAGATGCCGTTCTTCGGTCATCTGCAGGGCGCCGGCGGCAAAACAGAGCTCTTCCCTCTTCCCCTTCTCGTCCTCCAGAAAGAGCTTGATCTCCGCCCCCTGCTCCTTGCCCACAGGCAGCGCGAGATGCATCGGCAGGAAGTACGGTTGACTATGGACCGAAATGACAGTAACGGGATCGAGCACGGCAAGCCACTCCCGTGTCCGCATATGGTCGATCTCGTGCCTGACCTCTTCGACAGCGCCGACGCTGCAGGCCCATCGCCGACAGGATGGCCTTTTTTGATTCGTTCGACGCGACGTGTTTCGTTCCGAAGATATCGTAATACTCGGGTATAATCCCGGCAATTCCGGAGAGCTCGGCTATAAGTTGATCATACTGTTCCATATAAGGGAAATATTAGCACGTATCAGGCGTTTTCGGGAACCCGGAGTTGTCTGTGCTTTTTTTTGTGACAAGAGCCGCGTCTCGTGCCCGGTAGCCCTGCGCTGTTGCGCGATCACTTCTTTTGCAGCAATTAATCTCCCCGCAGCAAACTGCGGGGTATTTGATCATGATGTTCGCCCCTCCCTTGATGGGAGGGGATCGAGGGGAGGGTGAAGTATCCGGTTCGTCTGCTCTTCACCCCCACCTAACCTCCCCCATCAAGGGGGAGGGACCTATCAGATGACCCCGTAGCAAGCTACGGGGAATTGCATGTTAAATCAAGCCTGACCTATCCCCGGGAAAACTGTTTACCCCACCCCCCTTCCGCAAGAGCTCCCCGCCTAATTACCAACGATATGATACACTTACACTATCAGCAGAAAGACCTTTGACGCCCTGAAGGAGATGAACATGTCCGAGGATAGAGTCGTTAATGTCGTGGGCAAAGCATGCCCCATGCCCCTGATCGCCCTTGCCCGGGAGGTGCGCACCATGACACAGGGACAAACAGTGCGGATCACCGGCAATGATCCGATCTTCGAGGAGTCCATTGTCGAGTTCTGCCGTGAAGGATGCCATGAGATTCTGGATACAAAACGCGAAGGAAAGACCGTCAGCATGGTCATCAGGATCTGACGGAGAGTATTTTGAAGCGGGGAGGCCATGGTGGACAAAAAGAAAGTGACGATCCTGCTGCAGAGCGGCGAACTTGACAAGGCGCTGTGCGCGTTTATCTTTGCCAACGGCTATGCAGCCCTCGGTGTCGAAGTGAAGATGTGGTTCATGATATGGGGCTATAACTGCCTCAAGAAGCGGCGAAGCCTGTTCTCGGTGTTCCGCCGCAAGGTCGACCCAACGCGGGAAGGCGCCTACCGGGTGCTGGAGACGGACAATATCCTTCAACCCATGGTCGAGCTGCTGAACCGCGGCGGGGCGCAGCATCTGCCCATGTCCCGGCTCAATCTCATGGGGTTGGGGCCTGTTCTGTTCGACAAGATGCTGAGGAAAAAAAGCATCATGGGCCTGCAAGAGCTGATCAGAAGCGCAGACGACCTCGGCGTCAAGTTCAAGATGTGCCAGATCTGCTTCGACGCGCTGGGAAACAGCGTCGACGATCTGATCGTGCCGAATGTCGAGGTCAAGGGCGTTGCCGAATACGCGAAGGACACCATGGAAGCGCACGTCAATCTGTTTATCTGATCAGCGAGAAGGAATACCGTGGCACAGCAGAAGATATTCGACCTTCGGGAAACCATTGACCGGCTGCAAGAAGAGATCCGGACGCTGCGCGCCGCCCTGGCGGAGACGGACAAGGGAGAGACCCTGCAGCGGCAGGCCGATGAATTCGCGCATCTTCTGTCGGTCAGCAAGCTCATCGTCTCCGAGCTGGACCTGGAGAAGGTCTTCGATCTGGTCGCCTCCAAGGCCCGCGAGATCGTGCACGCCGAACTGGTCCTCGTGCCGATGCTGAACGAGGGGCGCAGCCGGTACACCTACGTGGCGGCCGCGGGCGCGGATGCGGGAAAAGTGCTCGGCACAAGTCTCGGCGCGCAGGTCGGCATGTGCGGCTGGGTGCTCCGGCATGAGCGGAGCCTTTTGTTCGGCGAAACAAGCACGCACTGGATGGACGAAAAGACAACGTGGGAAGAGGGCCAGCAATCGGCGGTTCTCGTGCCGCTTTTCGGACGCAAAGGCATCATCGGCGGATTGTCCGCTCTCGGCAAACAGGGAGGCGGATGTTTTACGCAGCACGATCTCGATCTTCTGACGATGTTTGCGAATCAGGTGAGCATTGCGATTGAAAACGCGCAGCTGTTTCAGCAGGTCTCGCGGGAGATCGCCGAGCGGAAGCGGACGGAGGAGGCGGTCCGGAAAAGCGAAGAACAGTATCGGCAATTATTCAACAGCATCAGAGACGCCATTCTCATAGCTGATATGGAGCGCACGATTGTCGACGCCAATCCCGCATTTACGACAATATTTGGATACACTCTGGATGAGATCGTCGGTAAAAAAACATCCTCTATTTTTGCGCATCATGAGCAGTTCATCGATCTCGGAGAGTCTCTCAAGACGCATTCGAACAAGACCCCTTTTATCTATCAGATCGACTACCGAAAAAAGAACGGAGAAACCTTCCCGGGGGAGGTTGCGATCTCATTCTTTACCGACAGCAACGGCAAAACGATAGGATTCATCGGATTAATAAAAGACATCACCGAACGGAAACGCGCGGAGGAAGAACGCCTCAAGATACAGAAGCTCGAAGCCGTCGGAACGCTGGCGGGCGGCATCGCCCACGATTTCAACAACCTGCTGCAGGGCGTTTTCGGGTACATCTCCCTCGCCAGGCTGAAGAGGGATGATCGGGAAAAAAGCCTGGCCGCGCTCGAGGAGGCGGAGAAGGCGCTTCACCTGTCGGTGAAATTGACGAACCAGCTTCTCACCTTCTCGAAGGGCGGCAAGCCTGTCAAGAAGACCATTGACCTGCTCCCGGTGCTTGAGAATGCCGCGAAGTTCGCCTTGAGCGGATCGCGAACGGATGTTCGTGTCGTTGTCGAGGACGGTCTTTGGCAGCTTGACGCGGACGAAGGGCAGATAAGCCAGGTGATCCAGAACATCGTTCTGAACGCCGATCAGGCCATGCCTGACGGCGGCCGTGTGGAGATTGCGGCAAGGAATGTCCGGGCTCCCGGTCCTGACATGCCGCAGGAACTGGAAGAAGGACGCTATGTCGAGATTGCCGTCAGCGACACCGGCATCGGCATACCGGAACAGTACGTCGGCAGAATATTCGACCCCTATTTTACCACCAAGGAAAAAGGAAGCGGCCTGGGGCTCGCGACATCGTATTCCATCATCAAGAATCATAGCGGCGTGATCAAGGTGAAATCGGAGGTGGGCAAGGGGACGACGTTCGTTATGTACCTTCCTGCCGCGTCAATAACGGAAAAAGCGGAAAAAGCAGCGCCCGCACCATCGGTGCCGGGGCGTAAAGGGCGCGTGCTTGTTATGGATGATGAATCGCTCATCCTCAACGTCGCCGGCGACCTGATCGAGGCGCTCGGGCACAGCGTGGAATTTGCAGCCAACGGGGACGAAGCAATCGAAAAGTTTCAGCAGGCGCGGCAGTCGGGCCGGCCGTTCGACGTCGTAATTCTTGATCTTACCATCAGGGGCGGGACAGGCGGCGCGGAAACGGTTCAACGACTTTTAAGGATCGACCCCGCCGTGAAGGCCGTTGTATCGAGCGGATATTCGGAGGATGCGACAATTGCCTGCTACCAGGACCAGGGATTCAAGGCTGTTCTTAAAAAACCCTACGAAGTCGAAGACCTGCAGAACGTGCTGAACAAGCTCCTGAGCTCGTAGGGCCGCGACAAAACCCGCCGCATCAATGAAACTTCAGCAGGAACCGGAAAGGCGGTCTGATATGGAAACGGGCCTCAGCCATGTAGAATATAAACTCCTTGTTGAAGCGGCGCCCATTATGATCTGGCGTTCCACGGTTACGATGGAGTGCGACTATTTCAATGCAACCTGGCTGGCATTTACAGGGCGTAAGATGGAACAGGAGTTGGGAAACGGATGGGCTGAAGGAGTGCATCCCGATGATTTTAATGCTTGTCTGAAAATATATACAGAGCACTTTACCAGGCGAGAAATATTCGAAATGGAATACAGGCTTCGCCGGTTTGATGGTGTGTACCGGTGGATATTCGACCGCGGAGTGCCCTACTCCGACTACGAAGGTAATTTTACAGGGTATATCGGGAGCTGTATCGACGTGACCGAAGGGAGAGGCGCAGGACCCTGAAAAGGCACAGGAATCCGAAGTTCGCCAGTTGCGGGGCTTCCTGCCTATATGCTCCTACTGCAAGAAAATAAGAAACGACAGGAACTACTGGGAGCAGATCGAATCCTATATTTCCAGCCACTCGGAAGCGCTGTTCTCGCACGGGATCTGTCCCGAGTGCGCTGCCGGCGTCATACGCGATCTGGAAAAGAATCGCGACGAATTTAAAGGACGCGCCGACCGTTCGTAAAAGCAGTGGACAAAATGGCGACAATTGTTCTTCCTGTACCTTGCGTACTTGACATAATCGGCAAAGTTGCATATTTGAAATGGAAATCGGGGCGGGAAGGCATTGAGGCAAAATCCAGAATCCGAAAAAAATGAAGGGCGAATAGCGCAATTTTCCATCTTCTCCGCCAGGCATGTCATTCTTTTAAAAGCCTTGACTGTAGCCACTAAATAATATAATGTATATACACACATGAAAGGAGGGGCCATGCAGACGGCAACGAAAAAGACCGCCAAACATTTCAGGCTGGATGAGGCAATGATCAAGAACGCCCAGAAGATTCTGGGTTCCAAAACCGAGACTGAGGCGATCGAAACGGCGCTTGCCGAGGTCATCTACCAGGAGAAGATGCGGAGGTTCATTGAGCAGACCACCGGCAAGTTCAAATTCGAGGGTCTTACATGAAGCCGAAGGCGATCCCCGATACGTCCTTCCTTATTGAGCATTTCAGAAAAGAAACGGTCCAAGAAGCCTTCCTGAACCTCAACCGGTATTACCATATTGCCTTCAGCTCAGTGGTGCTCATGGAGCTGCTCGCCGGCGCCTTCGATCCGAAGGAACGAAAACTAATCGATCAGATCGCACGTAACTTTACCGTGATTTCAGTGACCGAGCGCCAATGGTTTCTGTGCGGCGAGATCATGATGAAACTGAGAAGGGACAGAAGAATAGACCGGGAGAGAGTGAAAGGGCTCCTGGCAGACATTTTGATAGCGTTATCGGCCCGGGGAAAGGGCGCGGTCCTTGTTACCAGGAATGAAAAGGACTTCAAACTTATTCGGGAAGTGTACGACTTCAAATATCTCACGGTTGAATAATGTGGGAAAGTGCCGGACTTCTTCCTGAAGTCTGCACTGAGTGGAATCGAGAGTTTAATGCAGATTACATTTTCGTTATTGTCACTGGTGTCTATGCGCTGCATTCCTATTCCTGACTCGAAACTCGGAACTCGAAACGGAAAGAATTCGTCTACCCCATAAATACCCCCGTCGAAATCGTTGACATTCGTATTCATTTATCCTACTGTACAACTCAGAGGAAGCACTCTGCACCGCTGTCTTTAAGTACTCGTGCAGGGAGAATATTAAGCTCGTTTTTGACGTAAGCAAAAGGGCAGATGGAAAAAACTTAGTTTCTTATGTCTGACCCCGTTCGGTCTCCCGCGCTTATGGCGCGGGGCTCAACTCGTCGTTGTAAATTCATGCATATTAGAGGAGTGCAACTATGGCAGATATGAAAGATTCATGTAATTTACCCTCATTGAACTCCTCGGATCCGATCATATACCTTGCCAAGCAAGTTCTGAAAGTGTCGCCTAAATATCTTGCGCTGTCTCATATTATATTGAATGCTATCATCATTTTTGCTGGTGGCGCATTTCTAAGCTATTATATTTTCAGGGATGCACCGATCATACGTGTATTTGATTCAGAGCACCTGCTTTATGCCCTATTTGCATCCTTTGTACTTCTTCCTGTCATTTGGTATTTGTACTTGGTGCAACCTCGCGTAGTCTCTTCCGCTCTTACCGAACTAGAAAAAGAAAAGATTATCAAGATCGATGGCTTTAAATCATTAAGTGATTTTGTTGCATCTAAAGTCTATTCAATAGACAATCTACGTCTATCGTTATTAGCTTTACTCGTAGCCGTTCTATTTATAACAGTTCAGATATGTTATGTCTTTCCTAACGAATCTAGTAAAATGGCTAAATACTTTTTTTGGTACAAAAACAAATTGTACTTTTATTTTTTCTTTGTCACCAGCACCACAGTGGGATACTACCTGGCTGCCATGCTCGTTTTTAGAGCAATAGGAATCCTTTTCATGCTCAATAGCCTCTTCAGGCATGCCATTGTTGAAACTATTCCATTACATCCTGACGAAGCAGGGGGCCTCGGACCAGTAGGGAGACTTGGAATAAAATTCAGCAGCGTCGCCGTGGGATTGGGTTTTATGGCGACGGGTGTTACAATTGCGAGATTAATTTTAGGCGTCGGATGGGCTTATGCGGATGTCCTGCTGCTATATACCTTATATATTATTCTCGTACCAATCACTTTGATAATGCCTATTTGGTCAGCCCATGCCGCAATGGTTAACAAACGTGATTCTGAACTTTCAAAGATATCAGTTCTATTTCGGAAAGAATATAATGCTCCTAATGTATCCCAGGAAAATCTGAAATCACTTCAGGAACGACACAAACAAATTAAAGAAGTCTATCCAGTCTGGCCAATTTCAGGAAGTCTTTTAAGACAATTTAGCATTAAGGCTTCAATCCCACTTGTTACAGGTTATGGTTCCGTGCTTATTGACATTGCAATTAAGAAAGGCAGCACATAAATCAAATACGCACACGATTTTAATCGTTGAAAAGGACAAGGGAACAGTAGGGAGACGTTGTTTCTATCGTTGCTTTGTGCTTAGGTTTGAGTAAGGGGAGAAAGTCAAGCATAGAAACAACGTTATATATGGGTAGAGCATGAGGTTGTCCCCAAAGTCACACTGGTTAATTGTAAGAGAGAAGTCCAACTATGGCAAAAACAGAAATACTAGTGATAGTGGGAGCAGGTGCTGGCTATGATATCAATATGCCGGCAGGTGAAACATTGAAGAATAACATCATAGGTCTTCTTGACATTCAGTTGGATTCGATGGGAAGTTCGCGCGGCGGTGATAGGCTTATATATCATGTAATAGAAAATGAATCGAAGATTAATTATCCTACACGGCTAAAATCATATCTTAATGCATGCCAAAGAATCCGAACTGCTTTACCACAGGAAGCTTCTATCGACAATTGCATCGACAAGCACCGAGATAATAAAGATGTCGAGTTCTGCGGAAAAATCGCAATCGTTCGATCGATCCTCATGGCGGAGGGTACAAGTAAACTTGCTCAAATTTATCGCAAGGGCAATGAGTATGCGGATTTTAGCTTAATCGAGGATACGTGGCATAACAAATTCATTCGTATCCTCACGGAGAACTGTAATGAGCGCGAGCTACCGTCAAGACTTGGGTCTGTTGCATTAATCATTTTCAATTACGATCGTTGCATTGAGCACTTTCTGTATATCTCTTTACAAAACATTTACGGGATGGATGCTTCGAAAGCGGCAGAATATGTCAACAGTATAAAAATATATCATCCCTACGGAACGGTTGGAAAGCTTCCCTGGCAAAGTCCGGGCGATTCTATTGCATACGGCGCTATGCCAGATGCCAATCAGCTGCTTCAACTATCCCGGGGTATAAAGACCTTTACAGAAGGTATAGATCCAGGATCAAGTGAAATTGGTTCAATACGACGGCAGATTCGAGAGGCAGACAAAATACTATTTTTAGGCTTCGCGTACTGGAAACAGAATTTAGAGCTTATGAAACAGCAAGGGCCACATGAAACAAACACTAGAAGAAAATCAGGTTGTTTCGGAACTGCGCTTAATATTTCAGATACTGATTGTCAGCTTATTAAAGGGGAGCTGCGTAGTCTGTTCGAGGGAAAGGGTGACAAGATAGATATAAGGAATAGTTTTGATTGTAAAGCTCTACTTCATGAATTTCGGCGAACAATATCGCTTTGTTAGATCAGGGTAGCCGGATGCCTGCCCCACCTACTTCGCCGCCGCCTCGGGGAGCAAATCAACGCCAGGGAATACGGGGGATCGGGTCGCGCCCCTGAGAGACCAAGTCCTGAAATATTAACCTGCGCCTCGACAGCCGTGTAGGTCAGGTAGAACGTCTTTAGTGAAACCCGACGTTTATTTGCCGGAATACTTGCAGTAGCGCAAGGGACCGAAGATGTCGGGTTTCGCTACGCGCTACCCGACCTACCGACTCACAGTACACCAAAATCAAGCGTTAACAAATCGTTCTACGCCGACCGCTTCGCGGCGTGTGAACTCATCGTTGATTTTTAAAAGAGGTTAAGAAGGCAAATGCGGGTGAAATTTTAGTTGGAGATTATCTTAGAATAAAAGGGAACTGTGACTTCATCGATTACAACGTATATACGCGTGACTCTCAAGGAGAAATTGATGTTGTAGGTATAAACAATAAAGCGAAGAAAGTCTTTATTTGTGAAGTGGCAAGTCACCTGAAGACAGGCCTTAAATACACAAAAAACAAGAGGCCCGACACGTGCCAAAGACTAATCGATAAGTTTACGAAGGATATCGCATACGCCAATAAATACTTCAAAGGCTACAAAAAAGAATTTATGCTGTGGAGCCCAACTGTTAAAGATTCAAAAGGAATGATTGAGTATAACCAAGCAGATCATTTGAAAAGAATGACAGATGAAATAAAACAAAGAACTAAAATCAAAGTCCAACTGATGGTAAACGAAAAATTTCACTCGGCTTTTCTAGAATTAAAGAAATATGCGGCAAGCAATTCGGAAGAATTAAAGTCGCCCGTGCTGAGATTGCTGCAAATCGAAGGTTGGCTAGAAAAACATATTAAGAAAACGAGCCGGTAGGTTCTCTGCGTAGGTTAGAACTCACGCAAAACGACTCTACAGACTCGTTGGAAAAATTAAAATGAGACAAATCACAAGAGAAGATATTGACTCAATCCGTGAACCTTGGGTGTGGGACCTCGGTAATCGCATTCTCTATGATATGTGTCAGACTTATCCAGGACACACCGAACATGATGCGATTATTGCGAAAATTTGTCTCATTGGGCGCTCATATGCAGCCGCAATTGAACGCCGCAAGAATGCAAAACACATTGGGGACGATTTCTATGAGACTGTTGTGGCTCCGACTATGCGGAGTCAGCCGATAGACTTGTGGCTTGATTCAATACAAAGTGCAGATAAGTCGGGCTGTGTGAGAACGGTTGTAATACACAGGAAACTAATGGACCTGTTTCAGTCAATTACCGATCTCGAAAAGCGATCATTGGCCGCAAAATACTTGCACTTCCACAAGCCAAATGCCTTTTTCATTTACGATAGTAGAGCTCGTCAATCAATCACTAAAGTCGTTCCACGACTCAACGAAATACCAGAATTAAAAGCAGATGAATACGACCCAGAGTACAAGGACTTTGTCAGACGGTGCGTATGGCTTCGAGATCATGTCCAGAAGAGTCTCGGTGCAGAATTAACACCACGAGAAATCGACAAACTTCTCTTGATGATCGCCAATGATGAAATATGAACTCAGATAAAATAATCATCAGGCTGATTCCAACCTGGCGCTCGACAGCATCGCGCCAAAAGCGGCGCGTCAGCGCCGTGTAGCATACACCATATCCTGGATGACGTTATGAAAGTAAGAACTGGCGAATGCGTTTATTGTGGACGCATCCTACCGCTCACCGAAGATCATATTCCTCCGCAAGCTCTTTGCGGCAAGCCGAGACCTTCGGATCTCATAGTGGTACCCAGCTGCGAGCTGTGTAACGGAGGAGCATCTAAAGACGATGAGTACTTCAAGACGATGATGGTCTTGAAAGATCGTGCGGGGAGCCATCCGGAGGCTGTGGCGATCCGCGAGTCAGTTTTCCGTGGGCTTACTAAGCCGAAAAAGACTGGATTCACGCGGCGGATTATGGGTAGCATACGACGCTTGGCGCTTCGAACTCCCGCAGGGCTTCATGTAGGTAAGGTTCAAGGAATCGATGTGGACCTCGCCCGACTCGACCGTGTCGTCATACGCGTCACCCGTGGCCTTTACTGGCACCATTATGGCCACGTGCGCTTGCCAAACGATCACGAAGTAACCGTCTGGTCAGAGGACGGGCTCAAGGGTATCAAGCCATCTGATGCTCTACATCTGCGGAGTACGCTCGTAGACCCCGTGCTTACTAATCCCGAATGCTCTATAGGTCGCGATGTCCTGCGCTACTGGTATGCTACCGGCGATCATGAGCATGTGACGGCATGGGTGCTTGAGTTCTATGGCGATGTGCGCTTCATCGCCTTCACGGTGCCAAAAACACTCTTGGAAGCCAATAGGATCAAGTCATTCTCCTTGAAATAATATCAGTCGGTAGGGTAGAACGAAGTGAAACCCGACGATGCCTTCCAGAACAAAACGGGCTGACCGCAGGAACGCTGTCAGCCCGTAATCGTTTCATCCCGGCGCCGTCAGGCGATCACTTCTTCCTCTTTTCCATCTCCCTCTTCACCGTGGGAAAAGCGTTCAGGTCCGTATGGGGGAGGAACAGCGCGGACATGTACTCGTCCATGAAGCTCCGCGACACGGACAATTCCACATAAGTCATCTTTTTGGCGATATCCTCGGCCTCGTGCCGCAGTCGGTCGCACAGGAGCCCGTAGTAGGCGCCCATGATGGACGTGTTGCCGAGGAACTGAAACTTTTCCACCGGCAGGTCGGGGAGCATGCCGATGATGATGGCGCGCTCCACATCGATGTACCGGCCGAACCCGCCGGCGATATAGAGCGTCTTGACGTCGGCGAAGGTCATGCCCATGTGGGACACGAGCGTTGCGAAGCCGGCGTAGATCGCCGCCTTGGCGCGGATCAGGTTGTCCAGGTCCACCTCGGTGATCACGATTTCCTTGTTGATGGCGGACTCCACGCGCCAGGCGAGCACGAACTCGAGCCCGCTCTCGCCCCGGCGAATGCGCTTCGATCCGATCTCTTCGCGGATCTTGCCCTTCTGGTCGATGACGCCGTTCAGGTACATCTCGGCGAGGATGTCGATCATGCCCGAGCCGCAGATGCCGATGGGCTTTGCGTCGCCGATGACGCGGTAGTTCACGTCAAAGGTCTTCGGGTTGATCTCGACCTCTTCGATGGCCCCTTCCATGGCGCGCATGCCGAACTTGATGCCGCTCCCCTCGAAGGCCGGGCCGGCGGAGCAGGCCGCGGTCACGAGCCACTCGCGGTTGCCGAGCACGATCTCGCCGTTCGTGCCGATGTCGATGAAGAGCGAGACCTCGTCGCGCTTGTGGATCTGGGACACGAGCACGCCCGACGTGATGTCGCCGCCCACGTAGCTCGCCACGTTCGGCATGGAATAGATGATGGCCTGGGGCGAGACCTGCAGCCCCACGCTCTTGCCGCGGATCGGCGGGAAGAAGGTGGCGGCGGGAATGTAGGGCTCCTCGCGGATATGCGGCCGGATCGATGCCGTAGAACAGGTGCTCCATGGTGGTGTTGCCGGCGACGACGATGTAGTCGATCATGCCCGGCGAGACTTTGTTCTTTTCCGCGAGGTCGGCGAGCATGACGCCGATGTTGCCCACCACCAGCTCCTGGAGCTCTTTGAGGCCGTTCCGCTCCGTGGCGTAGACGATGCGCGTGATCACGTCGTCGCCGCATTTGACCTGGCTGTTGTACGTGGACGACGTGCCGATCACGCGGCCGTTCGTCATGTCCACGAGGTACACGACGACGGTCGTTGTTCCGATGTCCACCGCCGCGCCGTACCGCGACTTCGTGACGTTGCCGGGGAAGAGGTCGAGCACTTCCAGCACATCGGTGACGGTGAGGACCGTGGCCGTCACCTTCCAGTTCCCCTCCCGCAGGACGCGCGACAGCTTGGAGAGCATCATGTAGTTCATGTGCAGGTGCGCGGCTTCGAAGCCCGCCTCGTCCAGGGCGCGGCGGACCCGTTCGAAATCCGCGATGTTGTCGTCGATCGTGGGGGGGCTCGAGCTCCAGGTAGATCCGGTGGATGCGCGACTCGAGGCACCCGCCCGCGTCATGCATGCGCTTGAGGAGCTCCTCGGCCTTCGCGCCCGTCGCGATCTTGTGTTTGGCCTGCATGCGCGACTCCGGCGGGATCTCGACCAGCAGGTCGCTCTTCACGCGCGAGTGGCAGGCGAGGACATAGCGGCGTTCGATCTCCTCCGCCGTGAGGTAGGACGAAGATTTGCCGCCGTCGACCTGCCCGTCCCTGATCACGACCTTGCACTTGCCGCAGTTGCCCTTGCCGCCGCACGACGACAGCACATACAGCCCGGCCGCCTTCACGGCCCTGAACAGGTTCGTGTTGTCGTCGACGCTCACCGCGATATTGTCGGGAAGAAAAGTTACCGTATGCTTCAACTCTGCAGCTCCTTTCGCTGGATCAAAAAAAATATCTGGAACCACAGATAAACACAGATTGACACAGATGAAAAAACAGCGGCAAAGTCACGTTTAAATTTTTTCTTTACCTGCTTCTATCAGTGTTAATCTGTGTTCATCTGTGGTTACGAGCTGTCTTTCGTGTGTACCTTCACGGAATATAACAGGGTGACCCGAAAGGGTCAAGCGGTTTGTGGCTGTTTTCAGTTGCATCGGAACCTGATTATGTTACAATCTGTACACTCTGCAGCAGACCCGGCCACGGAGTTATACTGAAAGCACGGCATGGACCTTTTTGAAATCATCGGCTACTCGCTCCTCCTGGTATCGGCGCTCGAGATCCTCGCTAGGGACCATCCTTTTACGCGGCAAACCGCGCAAAAATCCGGTGCGCAAGTCCATTGCGGCTTTGTCCTTCTTTGCCGCGGGTTTCGCCCTGGCCACTGCGATCGCCTACCTTCGCTCCCATAACGGCCTGGACCCCTCGTACTTCAGCCGCATGGCCTGGATCGGCTGGTTCATGGTGCCCGCGGCGTTCCAGTTCATTTATTATCAAAAGGACGAGACCGGGAGATCGGCGCGGATCGCGGGAGCGGTCCTCTATTCCTTCTGGTCCGTTGTTTTCCTCCTCTGCCTGTTTACCGACCTGGTCGAGCCCGGCGAGGTATCGCTCATGCCCTTTGTCGACCGTTCGGGACCCCTCGAAGTCCCGTTCCGGGCGCTCGGGATTCGCCATGGTCGTCTGGATCATGGTCGAGGTCAACCAGCTCCGGAAACGCGTCACGGGGATCACCAGGACGCGCTTCGACTACTTTTTCTTCGGCAACGTGATCTTCGCCGGAGGAGGCGCCCTTGTCGCCGGCCTGCTCCCGCTCTTCGGCAGCACGCCTGTCGACCCGGCCCTTGCGTCCTATTTCACCCTTCCCTGGGTCGTCGTCACCTCCTATGCCGTCACCCACCACCGGCTCTTCGACTTCCGCCAGGTCCTGTTCCGCGCCCTTCGGACTCGTGCTTCCTGTGCGGGTCTGGTGATCGGGACGCCACCTCGCCCTGTTCGACGCTCTTCGAGCCGTCCCTCGAAGCTCCGGCAGCGATCTTTGTCTCCGTTTCGATCATCGGTTTTGCCGTCTTCGGGATCCAGTTCAACCGCAGACTGTGGACCTGGCTGCAGCGGGCCTTTACGCAGCGCCGGGCCTATGATTACCAGGAGGTCCTGCGAAAATCGATCCGGGCCATCTCCACGATTCTCGACCTGGACGAGCTGCTCGCCTTCATCATCTCAATCCTGAAGGAAGAACCTGCAGGTGGAAAGCATCTGCCTCTTCCTGCGCTCGCCGGACGGCCGCTACATGCTCCGCCAGGGATACGATGTCCAGGCCCGCGTCGCGGCGAACTGGTCCCTCTCCGACGACCTTGCCCGGCTGCTCCGGGGATCGGCAGGCGTCGTGATCCGGGAGGAGCTCGAGGCGGAAAACCGCGAGGAGGCGGTCGGCGTTCATCATCGGGTATCTGCGCGACATCGATGCCGCCGCCGTCATCCCGCTCGTCCACAAGGACCAGCTGCTGGGCGTGCTGACCCTGGGTCAGAAGCGGAGCATCGGATCCTATACGCCCGACGACATCGATCTGCTGGAGGCCCTTGCCGGTCACATCGCCGTGGCGATCGAGAACGCCCTGCTCTACGAAAAGATGGAGGAAAAGGTGGGCGAGCGGACGCGGGAGCTCGAGCAGGCAAGAAGGATTCGCCGAGGACGCGAACAAGGCAAAATCCGACTTCCTGTCGAACATCTCCCATGAGCTGCGGACCCCGCTGAACTCGATCATCGGCTTCTCCGAGGTGATGAAGGACGGCGCTGCAGGCCCGCTCTCGCCGGAACAGCAGGACTATCTGCAAGGACATCTGGGAGAGCGGCAAGCACCTCCTGCGGATCATCAACAACCTCCTCGACCTTTCGAAGATCGAAGCGGGCATGATGGAGCTGGAATCTCGACGAGTTCTATCTGAAGGAACTGCTCGAAGGGAGCCTCTCGCTGTTCCGGGAGCGGGCGCAGCGGCGCCGGATCACGCTGGCTTCAGCGATCGACGACGATATCGACGTGATCGTCGCGGACAAGACGAAGATCAAGCAGGTGACGCTGAACCTCCTTGCGAACGCGGTAAAGTTCACCCCTGACGGCGGCTCGCGTGAGGATTACGGCAAAACGGGTTCGCGGCGCAAGGTTCGCGGTTCAGGAAAACACCATCCGCAACCCGCAACTCGAAACGATGAACCATAAACCTGACGGAGATTTCATAGAAATCTCCGTCGTTGACACGGGCATCGGCATGTCCGTCTGACGACTGCGGGAGGCTGTTCCAGCGCTTTCTCCAGCTCGACAACACGCTGACCAAAAAATACGAGGGCACGGGCCTGGGGCTCCACTTGAGCAGAAAGCTCGTTGAACTGCACGGCGGACGCATCTGGGTCGAAAGCGAGCCGGGCAAAGGCTCGACGTTCAGCTTCACCATTCCGCTCAAAGCGCGTGATGGGCTGTCCGTCGGATAACGGGTAGGGGGGCTGCGGCGCCGGATAAACAGCGATAACGGGAATTTACTCCGACGGCCGGAAATACGACCGCAGGCAGCAGTGATCAGGCAGGTAATGGGAGGTATGATGACGGACGCACATAAACAACCGAGGATCCTGATTGTCGATGACGAGGAGAAGAACCACCGGCTCATTTCCGTCGATCCTGAAGAACCTTTCACGGTGTTTTCGAGACGGCGAAGGACGGCAAGGAGGCCATTCTCAAGACCGTCGTCCTTCGATCCGGACCTGATCTTCCTCGACATCATGATGCCGGAGCTGGACGGGTACGCCGTCTGCAAGCTCCTGAAGGACAACCTCGACACGCGGCACATCCCGATCGTCATGGTGACGGCGCTCGACGACAAGGCCTCCAAGCTCAAGGCGCTCGAAGCGGGAGCAAACGATTTTCTGACCAAACCCATCGACGGCACCGAAGTGACGATCAGGACGAGGAACCTGCTTCGGCATCAAGGAGTTCGAGGACTTCCTGAAAGACCATGCGGGCCGTCTCAAGGCGGAGACCGAGAAAAAGACCTTCGAGCTGAATGCCGCGCTCCAGGACATCGTCAGCGTTCGCAGCGGAAGCTGAAGGTGAGCTACCTGGACACGATCTTCCGGCTGACCGTCGTGGCCGAGTACAAGGACGAGGCCACGGTCTCCCATATCAAACGGGTGGGCCTGTGCTGCGCCCATATCGCAAAACAGCTCGGCTGGTCGGATGAGCAGGTGGAGACGATCAAATACGCGTCTCCCATGCACGACATCGGGAAGATCGGCATCCCCTCCGACATCCTGCTCAAGCCCGCCGCGCTCTCGCCCGAGGAGCTGGCCCTGGTCAAGACCCACACGATCATCGGCGGAAAGATCCTGCAGGGCTCGACCTCCGAATACCTCAGGATGGCGGAGACCATCGCCATAAACCACCACGAGCGCTGGGACGGAAGCGGGTATCCGGCGGGACTCAAGGGAGAGGAGATCCCCCTCGAAGGCAGGATCACGGCCTTCGCGGACCAGTACGACGCCCTGCGAAGCATCCGGCCCTACAAGCCCCCCTTCGACTACGTCATGTCGTACCGCATCATGGTCGAGGGAAACGAGCGGATGGGTCCGCGCCATTTCGACCCGAAGCTGATCGAGGTCTTCAAGGACACCCACAAGACCTTTGAAAAGATCTACGAGCATTACAAGGACGAGCCCGCCTCCACGTACTGAGGCGGCGGATCATTGACAAGCTCGCCGCAAAACACTACAATGCCGACATGCTTGATCCGGAAAAAGGGCGCCGCCTGCCTGCGCTCGCCGTCATCCTCTGCCTTTTCATGGCGCTCCCCGCCTGCTTCTCGGCCCCGATAAAGCCCGTCACCGGCTACACTCCCGCCATCGGCGAAAAGGCGGTAAAGACCGCCCTTTCCATGATAGGCAGGCCTTACAAGTACCGGGGAGACAGTCCCGAGGGGTTCGACTGCAGCGGCCTGGTGCAGTACAGCTTTCTCGCTGCAGGCCTGAACGTGCCTCACGGCACGAAAGCGCTCAGAAGCACGACCGTCCCGGTCAGCCCGGGCAAAATGAAGCGGGGCGACCTCCTGTTCTTTAACGAAAACGGGAAACGATATTCCCACGTCGGCATCTATATCGGCCATGACACCTTTATCCACGCTCCCAGCTCGGGACAGAAGGTCCGGAAGAACAGCCTGCAGGACCCCTACTGGAAAAAGTCCTTCGTCGAAGCAAGACGATTTGCCTAGAAACCCGCCGCAATCGCGATTTCCATGAACACAAAAGCCCCCTCCGCACCGGCCCCGTGTAAATGCCGCCTCAGGATCATTTCATACTTGTTCCGTTGAACATGTCAGGCAGGGACGGCCGCCTGTTCGGCGGCCGCGGTGAATCGGCAGGGGGAGGCTACTTCCGCGCTCTCCGCGTTTTTCTCGCTCCGCGCTCCTGTTTCGCATTCTGCGACAGCCCGCTCCAGAGGCCGTAAAGCAGCACCTGGACCGCGATGACGATGAGGAAGCCGGCATGGAAGGCATAGCCCATGGAATCGGCAAGCCTGACGGTCGTCTCCTCGATCGTGCGGTAAAGGACGAGCATGCTGGTCATGGTGCTGACGAGCGTGACGAAGGCGCCTGCAAGGACGCCCTCCAGGATTGCATTGCCCTTCGAAGTATTCCCGATCCAGACGCCCGTTGCGAAGCTTGACAGGATGGCAACCAGGGCAAGGAGATAGATCCCCTCCCTGTCGCCGAGCCAGGGATGTTCTCCCTTGAGGAACGTGGCCATGGTTTCGATGCTGAAGGACCCGTAGATCTCGGTGAAGGGCCGGCCGCTCAGGCGGATGAACAGGGCAACCAGAAATATTTCAGCGGCAAATTTCACCACGAAGCTCACGGCCACGTCTACGATGATCTTGCCGGCAGAAATGCCCGCCTCGATATTGGTTGGGGCGGCCTTTACGCCTTCCGCCGGGGCGGGAACAGCGGCCCTGCCCGCTTTTCTGGCCTTCTTGCGGTCAAGGAGCTCATAGATGATGGCGTAGAAAAGAGGGACGATGGGAAGTATCTTGCTGATGTAGGAGTCGAAATCGAGTACACGGCTGAGGGTCACCACACCGATGGCCCCGCCGATCGCGATAGTGAAACTGAGGAAGAGGTTACCCATAGGTTCAAATTATAGCAGAGCTGCCGGACAACCAAAGATGAGTAAAAATGCACAATCTATGCATTACTTTCTCTTTGCCGCGTACGCTTCCAGCGCTTTATAGAAATCCTTGCCCATGTAGGTCTCGATGGTCCTCTTGAGGCTCTTATACATGGGTTCGCCGGATGGATCGGTCATGCACTTGATATGGCTCAGGAAAGGCGTGTCCTGGATCGAGAGCACCTTCTTCCCGCCCTCGGTCGTATAGAAGGAAAGGGGGTACTGGACACAGTCGGCGAACTTGAACTCCTCCCAGACCATGCCCTTTTCGATGGCGTAGCTGTGCACGCTGCAGTACCGCATGCCCTCCTTGTTGGTGTAGATCAGGGCGCAGTCGTTGTTGAACAGCAGCACGCAGCGGAAGTCCTGGCCGCCGAAGTTCCGGCGGATGGCCTGGGCCTCGTCCTCGTGGATCACGCAGCCCGTGGGGCACTGGGTCTTGCAGTTTCCGAGGATGGACCCGTTCTTTTTGATCGCCTCGCGGTTCTCCGGGGACAGGTAGGCGAGGATCCCGTCGAGGTGCTTCTCGACCTTTTCCGCCTCCTGGGGAGGCACGATGCAGGACCGGTAGCAGCACATGGACTTGCAGCCGTATTTTTCCACGTCGCAGGTGTAGGGACGGGTGAAGATCTCGGGATTGACGAGCACGGAAGCGATTTCGACGAAGCCTTTTTGGCCGGATGACATGAAAGCCTCCTGAAACAAAACGAAATTTACCGGATACGGAGTACGCAAGGGGAAACCGGAGCAACAGCGTGAAAATTCCGGCGGTCGCCTGCACTCTCCGATTCCCCCTTTCGCCGGCTCCGCGCTAAAGCTCTCTGCGTCTTCGCGGTCTCTGCGTGAAAGGCATTTTAAGTCAGTCGGGGATGGTTGTAAAGTTTTTTTTCTCCTCCGCTAATTTTCTCTTGCAATTGATGTAAAAAAGAGTATATTGCGCTTCAAAAAAATGGTCCCGAAGACGCTGTTCGCGCCGCGTCGGAGGGATTTCCCGGGCAGTCTCAGCGCGACGCCGGACGCTCTCGAAAAAAAATGAGGCCCGAGAGTTTTTATTCTTGACAAAGAGTTGTAATTTTGATAAATGAAAACTAGTTTTTGATGTTGTTGGCGCCGTCTGAAGTCGAGGCGGGTTGGATTCGAACAGCAATCCCTTCCGTGGGAACGGAGGGCGGTGCTCGCAGGATCTCCCGAACAGGGAGAAGTTGGTTCGGCGGGCGGAGAAGGAGGTAAACAGGTTGCACGCGTTGGGGACTCACCTCTTGTTGGAGCTGCGGGAATGCAACTCCAAAACCCTGGGCAACTTAGAGTTTGTACAGGAAACACTCAAAAATGCAGCCCTTGAGGCAAAGGCGACCATTGTTGAAGTCGCTTTCCACGAATTCAGCCCCTTTGGCATCAGCGGGATGGTGGTCATCGCCGAATCCCACCTTGCCATCCACACCTGGCCGGAATACGGCTATGCTGCCGTCGATGTCTTCACCTGCGGAGACCTTATCGACCCCCGGGTCGCCGCAAAATTCCTGATCGAAAAATTCGAATCCAAAAACCCCTCCATCATCGAGATGAAGCGGGGCATCCTGGGCCAGGCAAAGCTTCCCCATAAACCCATGGCGCAGGCCGAACTGGTCACCGCATGATCGAACCCAAGAGCTACAAGTGGTTCATCGAATATACGAGTCCCCAGGAAGGCCATATCCACGGGATTCGTACCATTCATTACGCGAGCCAGACCAAGTACCAGAACATGGAAATCATGGAAAGCGGGAGCTACGGCCGGTGCCTCGTTCTGGACGGCAAGATGCAGTCGTCCCTCACCGACGAGTTCATTTACCATGAGGCACTGGTCCATCCTGCTCTTTTGACCCATCCGAACCCCAAACGGGTCTTTATCGTCGGCGGCGGCGAAGGCGCCACGCTGCGCGAAGTGCTCCGCCACAAGAGCGTCGAGTACTGCATGATGGTGGACATAGACCAGGAAGTGGTTGAAAAGTCCAAGGAACTGCTGCCCGAGTGGCACCAGGGCGCATTCGACGATCCGCGGACCGACCTCCGGTACATGGACGCCCGCAAGTACCTGGAAGAAACCACCGACAGCTATGATGCCATTATCATCGATATTTCCGAACCGGTCGAGGAAGGCCCCGCCTACCTCCTGTTCACCCGCGAGTTCTACGAGATCGTAAAAGAGCGTCTCACGCCGGACGGCACCATCGCCCTCCAGGCCGGCACCACGGCCCTGCACCAGCTTTTGAACTTCACGGCCGTAAACAAGACACTCAACGCCGTTTTCCCCGTGGTGACCCCTTACAACGTGTGCATCCCGTCATTCGGTCTTCCCTGGGGCTTCACCCTGGCTTCCAAGAACCTCGACCCGAGCAAGTTCACGCCCCAGCACGTGGATGAACTGATCAAGAAGCGGATCAAGGGCGAGTGCCGGTACTATGACGGCATCACGAACCAGGGCATGTATATGCTCCCCAAGCATATACGCAAAGCCATGGCTGAAGAGACGAAGATCATAGAGGACAACGCCCCCCTCTTCACGTACCACTAGAGGCCATGAATCCTCCTCCTTCACGATTCGAGGATGAGCAGTTCCGCACACCCCTGTTTGACGCCATGGTCAATCTTGCGGAGAGCCGCAAGGTTTCCTTCCATACCCCCGGACACAAGAGCGGCAAGGGCATTTCCACCCGGTTCCGCAAGTTCGTGGGGCCCAGAATATTTTCCATCGACCTGACGACCCTCGACGAAGTAGACTCCCTGCAGAACCCCACCGGCGTGATCAAGGAAGCCCAGGAACTGGCCGCCAAAGCAGCCGGGGCGGACCGGTCCTATTTCCTGGTGAACGGAACGACCGTCGGCAACCATGCCATGGTCGCGTCCATGACCGGACCCGGGGACAAGGTCCTGATCGCCAGGAACTGCCACCGGTCCGTTCTGACCGGGCTCATCATGAGCGGGGCCCAGCCGATCTTTTTCCAGCCGGTTTTCGACCGCGATCTCAAAATGACCCTGAACATCACCTTCGAGGCGGCCAGGGCCGCCATCGACGACAATCCGGGCGCCCGGGCGCTGCTCATCACCAGCCCGAACTACTACGGACTCTGCGCGGACATCGAGAGGATCATCCCCTACGCGCGCGAGAAGGGCCTCCTGGTCTTCGTAGACGAAGCGCACGGCCCGCACCTCAAGTTCAATTCCAAGCTCCCTCATGTGCGCCCTGGAGGCCGGAGCGGACATGTGCGTCCAGTCGACCCACAAGATCGTGGGCGGCATGACCCAGGCGTCCATGCTCCACGCGAAAGCGGGCAGGATCAACATCGACGACGTCACCAACACCCTGAAGCTCCTCCAGACGACCAGCCCGTCCTACATCCTCATGGCGTCCCTCGACCTGGCGCGCATGCAGATGGCCACGGAGGGGAAAAAGCTCCTGAACCGGACGATCAAGCTGGCCGAAGACGCCAGGGCCGCGATCGACAAGATCCCCGGCATCTCCTGCTTCGGCAAGGACCGGGCAAAACAGGTGGGCATGGCCGACATGGACGTGACCAAGCTCACGATCACGGTCTCGGACCTCGGGCTGTCGGGCTACCACGTCTCCCATGTGCTGAACAACCGCTTCGGGATCCAGGTCGAGATGGCCGATCCCTTTCACGTCTTGGTGATCGTCTCGATCGGCGACCGGCAGGACGACCTGAACCGCCTTGTCGAGGCGCTGCAGGTGATTTCCGCTGAAACGGGACTCCAGGGCGCCCTGCTCCCCCTGGACAAGGTCCATCCTCCCATGCTCCAGAACCGCTTTGCCATGACCCCGCGCAAGGCCTTCTATTCCGACAGCGAGCTGGTGAGCGTCAATCATTCCGCGGGAAGGGTTTCGACCGAGATCGTGACCGTCTACCCTCCCGGCATCCCGCTCCTCGTCCCCGGAGAGGAGATCTCCCGGGACGCCATCGACTACCTGCAGAACATGGCCGGCCTCGGCGCCATCATCGACGGCATGAACGAGAACAATACGCTCATCCGGGTGGCGAAAGGGTAAGGCCCTGAGCACTGCCGGGAGTCAGGAGAAACCGTCGTGCTTCCGGCTTGCGGACTGGATATTAAGCAACAAGCTGACCGCTGCGAGCTGACAGCCTCTGAATTGCGACTTGCCTCTTCTACCCTTAAAATACCCTTCTAGGACTATTGCTTTTCGCTTTTTATTCCTGTAGTCTGAATGCCGTAAACACCCTGCAGCCGCGTTACGATGCCATCACAACCATCAAGAACCTGTATCCCTCGATAGAAATCCTGGTCTTTACCGACAGGGCGCTGTCGCCCACTCATAAACAGCGGCGCTCGAACAGGGTTGGTGAGAGAAACATTGTTCATATGCTAGCGGCACTACCTTGAACATCAAACAAACGATCAAGCCTGCAGCACGGGTGCAAACCACACGATGAGGAGGCCTTCAATGAAACGAATGTGTATCGCAGTGGTTTTCCTTTGTCTTTCGCCGCTCACGGTGTTTGGAGCATCCATCGGCGATCAATTGACGGCAGCGGCGGGCGGCGGCGATGTCGCTGGGGTGGCCGCGCTTCTGGAAAAAGGAGCGAAGCCGGACACAAGGACCGCCACCGCCGAGTGCAAAGACTGTACGGTCCTGATGATCGCGGCGTCCCGGGGCCGCACCGAAGTCGTGAAGCTTCTGCTGGAGAAGGGCGCTGACCCGAATGCCAAAGCCTCCATCATTGATGTCGAGGGAATGGACAGGGCCGCGGTAGATGCATTCTGGAAAACCATGCACGGCGAAGTAAATACCGTTTTAAGCCCCTTTACCCAGCCGCAATCCGACAGCATAACCGCTCTGAAATCAGCGTCCAAACGCTCCGTTCAGGCGCTCAACGACGAAATGAAGAAAAAGCAATATCTGAACGGCTGGACGGCCCTGGCGGCTGCGGCGGCAGGCGGATTCGCCGGGACGGCAGAGGCGCTTCTCGCGAAGGGCGCACAGATCGACCCGAAAATGAACGGAGCAACGCCTCTCCTGATGGCGGCCGAGAACGGAAATCCGGACACCATAAAGCTTCTCGTTGAAAAAGGGGCCGACGTGAAAGCCCTGGACAAGAAGGGCAATACCGTCCTTATACTTGCCGCCCAAAGTGGCACCTCAGAATCCATCAAGTATCTGATCGCAAAAAACATCGACATCAACCGGAAAAATAAGGCGGGAAAGACGGCATTCATGTTCGCCTTACGTTCGGGAAACGCAGGTGCCATGAACGTATTGATGGAAAACGGCGTGGTCTTCAATCCGAAATCGGAGCATGCCGGCACCGGGTTGATCAACCTGGCCAGGAACGGCAATTTCGAAGGGGTCCGGTTCCTGGTGGAAAAGGGCGTCAATGTCGATGCAGTCGAGGCGGATGGGGCCGCCCCTGCGGACGAAAGCCATGGGGAACAAAGCTATGTAGAAAAACAGGAGCGCACAAGAACTACGGCCCTGAAGCTGTCAGCCCTGCTTGGACATGTGGATCTCGTGCGCTATCTCCTCGACAAGGGCGCAAAGCTCGAGGACGGCGATTGTTCCGCGTTGATGTTCGCAGCGGAGGGCGGAAACCCGGAAATAGGCGGGCTTCTTCTCGAAAAAGGAGCGAAGATCAACGCTCAGAGCAGAATCGACGCGGCAACGGCGCTTATGATAGCGGCAGAGAAGGGCAACATTGAATTTGTCAAACTGCTGATCGACAAGGGCGCCGACCTTGATGCAAAGAATATCATAAACGCGACCGCCGTCTTCCATGCATCCGATGCCAAACATTTCGATATTGTCAATTTGCTGGCGGAGAAGGGCGCGAACCTCGATATCCGGAACAGTACAGAGCTGACGCCTTTACTCCATGCGCTGAAAGATCATGAAATGAAGACGGTCCGGATCCTTTTGAAAAGCGGCGCCGCCAAGAACATCAAGGGCGTCCCTCCTCTTCTTTGGGCGACCATGGAAGGAGACAGGGGCGCAATCGAGTCTCTTGTGAGTAAAGATGCGAAAGCGGTCGCGCGGGATAAATATAACGGCATGCCCGCTCTTATATGGGCGGCTTTCGGAGATAATTCCGAAACAGTGTCCTTTCTGATTGAACACGGCGCGGATATCAACGGCAAGGCCAGGGACACGTCGGAGGAGAACACATATACTCCGCTGACGGCCGCCGTAAGCAAAGGACAGCTCGGGATGGTAAACCTGCTCCTGGGCAAGGGGGCGAACCTTAATGCAGTATATGACCAGGACGGCCACACGGCTCTTATTGTCGCCACATTCTATGAAAACGACGCGGCAAAACTCCTGATTGAAAAAGGAGCAGACGTAAACGCGCATACGAAGGAAGGGTTCACGCCCCTGATGGGGGCATCGGTTTTTGGACGCACGGAACTGATAAAACTTCTCCTCGAAAAAGGGGCGGACGTAAATGCGAAAAAAATAAACGGGTACACGGCGCTGATGAATGCGGCATCCAAGGGCCATACGGAGGCGGTGAAATTACTCCTGGACAAAGGCGCGAATGTGAACGCCCGGAGCAAGAGCGGCTATTCCGCCTTGCGGTTTGCGAAGGAGAAAGAATATGCCGGGATGGCGCAGGTCCTGCGGGCTGCAGGGGCGAAGGAGTGAAACCCGACAGCCTTATGAGTTGACACCTCGCTGATGACGAAAGAGAACAATAGCGGACAACAGGATTGTTTTTCCCGCAAGAACAAACGGAGAGCTGCCCTGCCCAGTTCAAAGGAAATGCTGAAAAAGGAGATGGCGATATGATCGGACAAGCGCTGTTTCAGCGTAAAGCACTGGCTCAACAGTGGCTGTGGGTCAGCTACGGCGCAATAGGAGCAGGACTCGTGCTGATCGCGATCGTTTTCATGTCAGACGACGCAAACGCCGACGTGAAGCTCGGCATACTGCCGGCGACGGGGATCATGATTTACATTCAGACGAAGATGAGAAGCAAGAAACCCATGGTGACCATCCATGACGACCATGTCGAGATCGACCAGACGAGCCTGCACTTGATCCGCTACAGCGATATTCAGAAAGTGGAGCGGCCCTCGCGGAGACGTCTCGCCCTGGTGGTGAGAAGCGATGACGGCGGGACCCGGAAGATCACGATTGCGCTCGACCTCCTCGAAGAGAACCAGGGAGAACAGCTTGCTGAATTTCTTTCGAGCAAGGCAGCTTCATAAATGCGTTTCAGAGTTTCGACGGACCGGCGCCGAACGAAACTCGGGAAACGAGCGTACCACTCAGAGGAGACAGGAGATGAATAAACTTATTGTGATCAGCATCATTATTAATGCCCTGGCAACAGTAGGAATAGCAGATAGGGACCCCGAGCTCCAGGGTGTGGTGATGTTTATTTTCGGCTCCTTTGTAGCCTTGTCCGTTTTCGGGGCCGTGATGATCTCGTCGGGAAACAGAAGAACGGGCGCCATCCTGGCGATCATCGGCTGCGTCGCCTTCGTCCCTATCGGTCTCCTCGGCGTGTACGGAGCCAAAAAAGTGCTCGATGAGGTGAAACGGGAGGAGTTTGCAAACAGGCCAGGGAGCACCACGGCCTACCGAGGGAGACACTGAAAAGAAGGATCAAACCGCCGTGAACACAGCTGTAAAAACCGATTGCAAAGACCAACAGTTGTTCCGGGCAGGGCCAAAGAATACTCGGGCAGGTGTTTTGGGCAGTGAACGTCGATGCGTCATGAGCTATCGAGACGTTCATACATAGGAGTGAATCTGCAACAACAGGTTGGGATCAGACTCCGGGAAAGACGATATCCGGTTCCTTCCCGTGACCACTGGCTTTCCAGCAAGGAGGAGTTGCTTATGAGCCCCATAACCCATTTTCTCTCCGGATGGGCCGTCGCAAACACGACAACGCTGAGCAGACGCGAGCGGATGATCGTGACCCTCGCTGCGGTCCTCCCCGACATCGACGGCCTGGGCGTCGTGTGGGACGTGCTGTCGAGAGGCAACGAATTCGAGTTCTATCAGCGGTATCATCATGTTTTCGGCCATAACATATTCTTCGGACTGATTCTTTCGGCGCTCGGGTTCGCGATGAGCGTGCGCAGGCGGGTCGTCCTGCTGCTCGTTCTTGTCAGCTTTCATGTGCATATTCTGGAAGACCTCGTCGGCTCCCGCGGCCTGGGAGACGATTTTTGGGCCGTCCCCTATTTCTGGCCGTTCTCGAACCGTGCATATGTCTGGAGCGGGCAGTGGCCCCTGAACGGCTGCCAGAATTTTGCGATCACCGGCGCGCTCCTCCTCTTGATGTTCTATTGGGCATGGAAACGGGGTTATTCGCCGATCGAGCTCGTTTCGTTGAAAGCGGACGGCAAATTTACGGAAGCGCTCCGGCAGCGGTTCGGCAGGCCGAAGCCCGCATAAGTGCCGTGGTACCCGCCTTTCAGGCAGATTATAGAAGACAGCACTGATGATGTAGTCGTATGAAGTCAAGATTTGCCACAAAAGGCACAGAAGGCATAAAAAGAGTTTTTGAAAAATCAATGATACTTATTAAACTTTTGTGACTTCTGTGGCTAAAAAGACTTTTTACGAGATCGGCACTGATGGTTCCGGTCATTCCCGGCCTTGTCGCCGGCGCGGCAATCCGGGTCGTCATATTGTGAAACGCTGATCGAGGAGTAGAGCCCGTATCAGCTGCTAGTCACCATAAGGAGATCATGATGAGCGGACAACAGCAGTCACCTGTAGAAACCCTTCACAGCATCATGCAGAACGTCGAAACCGTGATGAAAGGACAATCAGCGGCCATCAGGCTCCTGCTCGCCGCTTTTGCCAGCGGGGGGCACGTCCTTCTGGAGGATTATCCCGGGACCGGCAAAACGACGCTGGCAAAAGCGCTCGCGCTCTCCGTGGGGGCCGAGTATCGGCGGGTCCAGTTCACGCCCGATCTTCTTCCTTCGGACATTCTCGGCGTATCCATCTTCGATCAGCAGGCCCAGGCGTTTCACCTGCACCGCGGGCCGGTCTTTACCAATATCCTGCTCGGCGACGAGATCAACCGGGCCTCGCCGCGGACCCAGTCGGCCATGCTCGAAGCCATGGCCGAGGGACAGGTGAGCATAGACGGGAAAACCCTGCCCCTTGATGACCTGTTCTTCGTCATCGCGACACAAAACCCCGTCGAGTTCCGCGGGACCTATCCGCTGCCCGAGGCCCAGATGGACCGCTTTGCCATGCAGTTCAGCCTCGGCTATGTCTCTGCGGAAGACGAGGTCAAGGTCGTGACCGCCCAGGAAAAGCGCCATCCCATCCATGATCTCAAGGCCTGCGTGACCAAGGAAGACGTGACCCTGCTTCGGGAGCGTGTGAAATCGGTGAGGATCAGCGATGAGCTGAAGCGGTATGCGACGGACATCGTTCGCGAGACCCGGTCGGCCCAGGGCGTCCAGCTCGGCGCGAGCCCGCGGGCATCGATCGCCCTGGTGAAGGCCGCCCAGGCGCTGGCGCTCGTGGACAACAGGGAATTCGTTCTGCCCGAGCAGCTCCAGGAACTGGCCGCGCCCGTGATCGCTCACCGGGTCGTGCTCAATCCGCAGGCGAAGTTTTCAGGGCTCACCTCGCGGTCGGTCGTGGAGGATTGCTTGAAGAAGGTCCCCGTGCCCGCGTAGCAGGGAAGCGGGTCAAAAGCAAGACGGTCTCGCGCGGAGCCGCGGAGTCGCAGGAACGGCAGGGACGCAACGAAAGCACGGCGTATCGCGCGCAGACGCAGAGTCGCGAAGAACGGCAGAAACGTCCCAAAAGCACAGGGGATGACAGTCCTGATATAAAAGATGAAAACTTTCTCAGCGTCTCTGCGTCTCCGCGCGAAAAATTGTTTTTGAAGTATATGGCCACCGGGTATGACACAAAAGACTTTCTCCGTTCCCTCGGTGATCTCTGTGGCGGAAAACTTTAAACATCAATCATGAAACGCATTCCCTACATGCTGTTCCGTATCCTGTCCGCAGTCAGGTACCGGATCACGCGCAGGTTCACCCCGGCGGGAACGTTCGTGCTTTCCACTCTTGTCGCTTCCGCGGTGATCGGGGTCGACACCAATCTCACCATGGCCTATCAGCTCTTCACGCTCCTCCTGTCCCTGGTAGCGCTTTCATTCATTTCACGGTTCTTTCTCGACACCCGCGCCGTTGCCCGCCGCGTTCTTCCGCAATTCGGCACTGCAGGCCAGCCGCTTGCCTACCGCGTCATCGTGAGCAGCGGGGAGCGCGGGACGCTCCGGGACCTGGTGCTTGAGGAAAACCTCGCTGATCCCCGCCCCTCGTACAAGGAATTCAGCGGCACTGCGGACCCGGGCGGCGCCCGCCGGAAAGGAACGTTCGAATTCCTCGGATATTCCCGATGGCTGGACCTGGTCGCGGCGAAGAGCTGCGCTGCGATCAAAGAGCAGACCGTCCCCGCAGTGTCGCAGAACAGCGACGGCGAAGTACGGGGCGAATTCATCCCCACGCGGCGGGGGATCGTGCAGTTCGAGGGCGTGACCATTTCGAAACGCGATCCTCTCGGACTGCTCAAGATCGGTCGCGCCGTTCCTCTTCGTCAGTCCGTTCTCATCCTTCCCAAAAGGTATCCGCTTCCTGCGGTCAGCCTCCCCGGGGACGCGGGTGTACCAGCAGGGCGGCGTATCGATGGCCGGCTCGATCGGAGATTCCGAGGAGTTCGTATCCCTGCGGGATTACCGTCCGGGCGATCCGCTTCGACGCATCCATTGGAAAAGCTGGGCGCGTTCCGGCAAGCCCGTGGTGAAGGAATATCAGGAAGAGTATTTTGTGCGCCATGCGCTGGTCCTTGACACGTTCAAGGCCGGCGTCAGCGCAGCGGTGTTCGAGGAAGCCGTTTCCGTGGCTGCCTCCTTTGCCTGCACGATAGAAACGCAGGAAAGCCTGCTCGACCTGCTGTTCGTGGGCGCAGACGTGTTCTGCGTCACCGTGGGCCGGGGCGTCGGCCGGATGGAGCAGGCGCTGGAGACCCTTGCCTCGGTCCTGCCCTGCGAGACCAGGCCTTTCGAGGATCTTCGCGTTGCGGTCATGGAGCGCGTATCTTCGCTGAGCGGGTGCATCTGCATTCTGCTGGCGTGGGACGATGAGCGAAAACGCCTCATTCACGGCCTTCGGTCGCTCGGCATCCCCGTGCTTGCGATCGTCATCGTTGACCCCGCGTCGCCCGGCGCAGCACGGCCTGATCCCGAAAATGACCGTGTCCGCGTGATCGAGGTCGGAAAGATCGGGGAAGGACTCGCCTCGCTATGAATACACCTGCGTTCATCCTCGGCGCGGCAATGATCTTCCAGGGGTGGCTGAACGGACACCTGGTCCTGGGAGTTGCTGCGGCACTGCTGCTGGAAGCGCCTCGGTTCATCTCCTGGCGGCTGGAGGTCTCCCGCAGACAGTTCGGCTTTATCTGGAACGGCTGCGCGACCCTGTTCATCGGCATTGCCGCATTTTTTGTCGTTACAGAACCTTCAAAAACAGTTGCTGCGACGCTTCGATGGGCGCCGGTAACCATGCTGCCGATGATGGCGGCGATCGCGTACAGCTCCGCGGGCAAGGTCGATCTCGATATCTTGTCCATTCTATCCCGGAACAGAGTGCGCCGGGAAGGAGAAGCCGGCCGCAAGGCAATAACGCTTGACTATCCTTTTCTTGCGCTCTGCATCCTGTCTGCAAGCGCGGCGCCGGAGCGCTCATCGTGGTTCTACGCAGGCGGCGTTGTGTTCCTAGCGTGGGCGCTTTGGGGCGCGCGGTCACGCTCCCTGTCGTTGGTCACCTGGCTGGCGCTTATCGCTTTGTGCGGCCTGTCGGGATATGCCGGGCATGTGGGACTCCATTCCCTGCAGGGCAAGGTCGAGCAGGTATTCACGAACTGGTTCGCAGGGGACCGCAGCGGCGAAGGAGAGGTTGACCCGAAACACAGCGCCATCGGCGCTGTCGGTTCCCGCAAGCTCTCGAACCGGATCGTGCTCAGGGTGGAGCTTTCGGATAAGGCCGCCGCCCCCCTGCTCCTGCGCGAGGCCGCCTATACAGCGTATCGCGCTCGGGTCTGGAGTTCGGGCAATGCCGCTGAACTTTCGGTTCAACCTGCCGGGAACGGAACGTGGCGTCTTGGTGCGGACGGGAGCGCACGTCGGATCATGACTGTTCACGCGGCTCTGGGTGAGGGCGAAAAGGTCCTGCCGCTGCCCCTGGATGCGGCGCGGATCGAGGAGCTTCCCGCCGCGGCGCTGTCGCGGAGTAGGCTGGGGACCGTCAAGGTCAAAGATGGACCCGGCATGGCCGATTATGAGGTCTTCACCGATTCCGACAGTGTCTTGCTTGACGAGCCCACGGACAAGGATGTCGCTGTCCCGGAAAACGAAGCAGTCGTTCTCCGGACCATGGTTGCCGGATTGGGACTCAGTTCAGGGGAACCGGAGAAAGCCATGGAGTCCCTGGCAGGCTTTTTCAGTGACCGGTTCCGCTATTCCCTCGCCCAAGCAGACGATCAGGACCCTCTGCCGCTCTCGAAATTTCTGCTCACGACGCGCGCGGGGCACTGCGAATATTTCGCCACCGCCACGGTTCTGCTGCTGCGCGCCGCGGGCATCCCCGCGCGGTATGCAGTCGGCTACTCTGTCCAGGAGTACAGCGACCTTGAGAAAATGTTCATCGTCCGGTCCCGCCATGCCCATGCCTGGTGCCTGGTCTACGTGAATGGCGCATGGCGCGATTTCGACACCACGCCGCCCTCATGGGCGGATATTGAAAATACGCAGGCTCCGATATTCACCTATGTCCACGACCTCTGGCAAAGAGCGGTTTTCCTTTTTTCGCAATGGCGGCGCGGGCTCGGCATCACGCGATTCCGGTCCTTAAGCATCTGGGGCCTGGGCGCGGCTGTTATTTTTTTCGCATGGAAGATCTATAAGACACGGAAGAAACGAGAACCTCGGGAGAACATGTGATACCGGTGCACACGCCTCTCCGGGAAATGATTCCGAGTTCTACACGGTGGAAGCGGTCTTGAAAGAGCGGGGATTTCTCAGACAGCCCTGGGAATCAACAGGCGCCTGGCTTGGAAAAATGGAGCAACAGCGGATTTTTTCCGCTGAGCAGTGCAGCCGGCTGTCCGACCTTATCACTCTCCATAATCGTTATCGGTTCGATCCGAAGGGCATCACGCCCGAAGAGCGGGAAAACCTGCGAGAGTCGGCGCGAATGTGGCTGAAGGAGAAGCAGAAGGGCGAGCGCCTTCAGGGAAGCGTTGAGAACAGCGGCAAACAGTGAGTGAAGAGCAGTGACTGTTTATTGATAGCGCGAATCCACAATTGCGGGGAGGAGCTTCGTGAAAGTAACAGACTACTGCAAAAGATGCGGTTCGTCCTATCCCCTGGGGCTGAAGGTCTGCATACAATGCGGGAACGCCCTGGAGCAGCCTTCGACGCCGACGAATACCAACCTCGATGAAGTGCTGAACACCGTAGGAGCAATTATTCTCTACTTTGTTCTTACGGTAATACTTCAAGTTATGAGTCGTGGCAATACGAGCTATTTCCTCATCGGCATTGCCCCGGTCATCTTCCTTGCCGTGAGATTATATCTCTCGGTCGAAAAGAATGCCGCACGCCATGCTTTTGTACGTCTGCTGGCCGTAGCGTCGATGTTCATTTTTTTCTTTTCTAGTCAGTACGCAGGTAATAAAAACAAGACGTCGACTATTGATTTTGTCAGGCAGACAGCAGCGCATGTGGACCGTATCTGCAAAGAGAGTAGTAAATGCCCGGAAACTATTGACGGTTTCTCCTGCAAGGACAATTTTTCAGGTGTCTGTTCTATTCAAAAAAACGGATATACGATCTATTATCGTTATTCCTATCCTGATCATTATAACGACAAAAATAGGATCACTATTCAAGAATTCTCACTCGGCGGCAAGCTGGACGGCTATGAGACATTCTACATCAATGGCGGCACAACGAAACCTCTCACCGAGAGCCACAGGCATTCGTCATGAGTGCAACATTCGTCCTGGACATTGCTATAGACAGTCAGGTGCTCCGATGGTGCAGTGAAGATAGTCACGGCTTGAAAGCGATGATCGGCATACAATGTACACCGGAATGAGTTTGCTCAAGCGAGGCATAAGAATGAACAGCAAGCAGAAGGAAAACGACCAGGAAAAGAGCTCCTCGACAGAAGCGGCCCATTTGATCAGGAAGAATCATGAATACTATATCCTACAATTCCGCAAGTTCACCGCAGACGGCAGAGGACCGCTTCAGATTCACCTGGAACTGGGCGGCCTTCCTGCTGCCTTTTATCTGGCCGGCGTACCGGCGCATGTACGGATTGGCGATCGCAGCGCCCCTCCTGTTTGTTCTCCTGCCCTGGTGGGTGGAGCAGTTCAATGGGTCTCCGATAGCATATTTCTGTCTGCCGGGCCTCATTCTTGGGATGACCGGCAACTACCTTTACTTTCTGAAAATCCGCTCTGCAATGAGACAAAACGCCGGAAAGGCGGTCCCCTGCGGCGTTACCATAGGCGGCGCTGCGATCGCGGCGCTCTGGACGACCATGGTCCTGTTTGTGGGACTTAACGTTCCCGCCTATTTTTCTTACCGTGACAGAGCCTGCGACGCTTCAGCATTATCTGATTTAAGAAATGCCGTGACAACACTGGACGCCGTCCACGCCGATCTCCGGAGCTACGCGTCGGCAAGACTGAGCTCGTCTACCGGCGTCACCTCTCTGATCGTCGGCGCTGACCGCGCTGATGCGGCATCATCGTACAGCAATTTTTCCCTGCAGCGAGGCGTGACGCTAAGTCTTCTCGATGTGAAAAAGGACTGCTATCTCATCAGCGCGCTGCACGAACAAGGCAGGGAGATTTACCTGGCGATCTCCTACGCAGTCGGACATCGGGGATATTCAGATTCCGCACGCGGCATCGTAAAAGTGCGTCTGGCGACAACGATGCACATGGCGGCCGCGATTTCCGAGATCTCGCGGCCCCGTGTTCCTCTGCTGCCGGAAAACGACGCAAACGCATACAGGATGGTACTGGCTGCCAGGCAAAATGTTTCCGAGATGGCGCTGAAGAACCGTGATGCAAAGATCGAAGACCGAACATTCGAGGACCTGGCTCGTGATCACGGCGCCAGGATCGATGTGCCCTATAAGAATGCGACCGCTGCAGAGTATACGCTGTTCACGCGCCATGACGAGGGAAGCAGGATCTTTTTCACCTGTGCGTGCAGCGATAAGATTTTCGCGCTGGAAGTTCCCTTAGAGGCCGGCGATGCTGCGATCGAGGAGCGGTAGCTTAAGCCGAAAGATGAGACCCCGGGTGCTGTCGCCGTCACGGTTATCACGGGAAGTTCCGGTCGACAGTCGTATATTGAAGAGAACGAACCGACAAGGAGGACCAGCATGCGGACAGGGGGGGCTGTTGTCATTCTGCTGCTCGTTTTTTGTATGACCGCGATTGCCGGCACGGTGTCTGACAGGTCGGGGAAGCAGAGCCCGATGCCGGCCGGAGGCGTTATGAGCGAAGTGAAAGATACTTACTTGTTTGCGTACTCCTCCCGTGGCGGAGCAAACATCGCGAAGGATATGCATATGTGGGAGACCACCATCACCGTGGACAGCAGGTCCGGCAAAGCCACTCTCGATATTAACCGCCACCCGGGAGACGATGCGGGTCAGTCGATCGGACGATTCGAGATGACCATTGAAGATTCTGCGCTTGAACGGCTGCGAGCTCTTCTTGAATCCGCGAACTTCACCAGTCTTCAGCCTGAAGGCAGGTACGAGATGTCCAATGAAAGTCTTCTGACATTCACGTACAAGACCGCAGCGAAAGAAGTCGCGAAAACCGTCGGGAAGCGGCGAACGAAGATCCCTGGCGCTCCTCGAACCGCTTATGATGGAGCTCCATACACTGCAGGCCGAATTGCGGTCTCATCCGAGAGCGGCGCTCAAGCTGGAGGTCCGCCACGTTGTCGCAAGCGACGACGAGTACTTTGAAATGGACATCGTCAATCCCGGTCGGGAAGCAGTGTATTTTGCGCTCCCGCCCGCCGGAGGCAATGCACACGAATGGGCGGGAGTGAAGGTCGCGGTCTACCCTCAAGAACAGGCAGGCGTTATCCCCGGACCGCCGGCGTGGGAAAGATTACCCCTGGCGCGGGACCAGAGACCCGGAGACGACGATGTCCCTGTCAGGATCGATCCCGGAAAAAAGTTCGTCGTAAGAAGCCGGCGATGGCAACCAGACCAATGCGGCGTTCCCCATGGTGCACAGGCAGTGGTGGTCAATTATCAGGGCGCCGGTGTCCGGGACGGGGCATTGGTAATCCGGGGCGGATTATTTTCGAATAGTATCAGCTTGGTTTCCTGCAGGAACGGAGAAACATCAATGTCCGGGACAGATCAGTAGCAGAATCTTCAGCGGCCGACAGGGCTTTAGCCAATTGAACGAGGAGGACGGCACGTGAACGACGGAAGATTGGAAAAGATGTCCTGGTGTCTGATGGGGGTTGCCGCAGCCGTGCAGGCCGCGCACTATTATGCATTCGACCTTGCGTCCCCGATACTGTCTTTCCTAAGCTTGATCTCATTACTGCCGTTGTGCGGCGGCATTTATGCTCATCTTCGGTCGAAGCAGTACCAACCGTTCAAGCAATGGCAGCTCTATGTATACCCTGCCGCGGCAGCGCTGGTCCCCTCCATGGCAATCGTAATAACTCTGGCTGTCATGTGGCGCCTGTCATGGCTCGGCAAGAAAGGAGAACCGGCTCCTGTTCGTGATATCGAGAAAGGGCATACTGATTGGCAGGTCATCGCCGGCGGGGCAGCAGGGCTGGTCTTCGGCGTCATCACGGCAGGAAAGGCGTTGGAAGGCACGGGGGATTCACCGAGCGGAGGAGGACCGTTTCCTCTTCATTGTACTTGCGGCGTGCATGGCCGGCGCTGCTTTCGGAAAGGTCGTAAGGGAAGCATGGGCATTCAAGACGGGAGAAGGATCGAAAAAGATGCTGGTCCTGACCTCCGTCGTGCTCGTGCTGCTCGTCGGATTCTGGTCTTCGCTCTGGTCCGGTACAGATGAAGGTGCGGGAAGGATACGGAGCAGGGTTGCAGGGTACGATCTCCGGAATTGCAGGACTATTCTCTCTGCATATGTTATGGACCATCAGCGCTATCCGTCAACGCTGGAGGAAGCGAAATGTGAGCAGTCCAGGGATGTAGTTATGACCGCAGTGTCGATGACGAAGGACGGGTATACTCTGACTGCCTATCACCGAACGGGATCTTTGGAATATATGATCCGGTCCGGATCGGATGACCTGCTCTTCCGGAAGAAGAACTCGGCGGAGGAATGGGAAAAGCAGTAGACGTGCGCGGCAAAACGGCGCCCGGCCGATTTGGACTTGCCGGCGCAAATTCAAGCGCATAGTATAGGAGTGAATACCCGTGAACCTGCAACAATTGAAGCATGCATCATGGATAGCGATCACTGCTGCAGCATCGTTTCAGATCATCGGATTTCTTCGAGGCCCTGATCGTGCTCGAACCGCATTGGACGTTTTTTTATCTGATCTCGTTCGTGCCAGCGTTTTCCGGATACTATCTGGGCCTCCAGGGACAGGGGTACCGGCCCTTCAGGACGCCGACTTTTTACAGCACGGCCTTTGTCGTCATCGTCCCCTATATCGGGATCACCGTAATGGCACGGAGGCTTTTCTTTACACAACAGCCGGGGACGGCTCCGTGTCCGAAGAAACGGCAGGTTTCCCTGTGGTCGACTGCGTTTTTCGCAGCGATCATAATTGCGCTTGCCTCGCTGAGCTTGCCCGTCTTTCTAGCGGATCACCGGCAAACGGCAATTGCACACCACATACTCCTTGCCCGTGAAAACCTCGCGCTGGCCAGGCAGGTCCAGGGCAACGGCACTTCTCTTGCCGCTCCGTTGACTGCCGCCCAAAAAGAGCTCGATGCTGCAAAACGGATGGCAGAGCGCTATGATTTGTCCGGACGCATGGGAGGCAGGATCTCCTGTATTTCCGGCGAGCTCCATTTGCTGAGGCGCGAATGGAACGAGGCAGAGAGAGACTACAGGATTTCGTTATCAACGACCGCTCTGGATCGGGATGATGTTGAGCTCCTGGCAAGGGAGGGACTCGCTGAAGTAAACGTCGCGAGGAAGAAAGACCTCAGGTAATCCGATTCAGCACCATGGGCTTCGCGCTCGCCGTGGAGCAAACGCACAAAGGCCGGAGGGAAGCATCCCTTCGGCCTTTTTCAGTGCTCTTCAACAGCAGTCACTTCACTGTGACATGTTCTTCCCGACCGGCCTGGACCTGGCCCATTTCTCCGGCTGAAAAGACCTTGTCGATATCAAGAATGATGACAAAGCTTCCGTTTTGCTTGCCCATGCCGGCGATGAACTCCGTACGGAGCCTTGTCCCGATCCGGGGCGCTGCTTCGATCTGTTCCCTGTCGAGATCGACCACTTCCCGGACCGAGTCGGCGAGGACCCCCAGAACCGTGCTTTCACGATCGACCATGACCTCGACTATGATCACGCACGTATCCACCGTTCGTTCGGCCTTCGGCATGCCGAACTTGACGTGCAGGTCCACGATGGGCACCACTGCGCCACGGAGGTTGATAACGCCGAGCATGAACCCGGGCATCCCGGGCACACGCGTTACTTCTGCAACGTCGAGGACCTCACGGACCTTCGCAATATCGACGGCAAAGACCTCTTCCCCGAGACCTGCAGGTCAGAAACTGGGTCGGCCGGATCATCACGGGTGCATTCATGGCAACCTCCTCTCACTGGCAGAGAACAGCGAACATTTGCCGGCTTCAGGCCGCCTTGGCCAGCTCATCACCACCGCATTTTGCCGGAATGCTCCGTCCTTTGCTCGTGACCGAGCTTTTCCCGCGAAGAACACGAAGCGGCGCGCGGCTTCCGCTCTCGATACCCACCTGGAAGAACGACACGGCCTGTTGAAGCTGCTCCGCCTGGGAAGAAAGTTCAGACGCAGTGGACGCCATCTCTTCCGCAGCGCCGGCGTTCTGCTGGATCACGTTATTCAGCTGCTGGATGGCGCCGTTGATCTGGTCCGCGCCGGTCGCCTGCTCCCGCGTGGAGGCGCCGATCTCCTGAACGAGCTCAGAGGTCTTCTGGATGTCGGGTACGAGCTTCGCGAGCTTTGCTCCTGCGTGCTCCGCCACGTCGACGCTCGATGCGGAGAGCTTGCTGATCTCGCCGGCGGCGACCTGGCTCCGCTCTGCGAGTTTCCGCACCTCGGCCGCTACGACGGCAAAGCCCTTGCCGTGCTCGCCGGCCCGTGCGGCCTCGATCGCGGCGTTCAATGCCAGCATGTTCGTCTGGCGCGCGATCTCTTCGATGATCGAGATCCTCGACGCGATGTCCTTCATCGCCGCCACCGCCTCGATCACCGCCTTTCCGCTTTCCTGCGCGTCGCTCGCGGACATGCGCGCGATGCTCTCCGTCTGCCTGGCGCTGTCGGCATTCTGCCTGATCGTTGCGTTCATCTCTTCCACCGAGGACGATGCCTCCTCAGCCGAGGCCGCCTGCTCCGTCGTGCCCTGGGACAATTGCTCCGACCCGGCCGAGAGCTGATGGCTCCCCGAAGCCACATTGTCCGCGGCGTACTGTACATCGGAAATGACCTGCTTTAACTTGTCTACCATGGCATTCAGCGAACGCGCCAGCCGCCCCATCTCGTCCTTTTGCTTGATATCGAGGTGCTGACGGAAATCCCCGGCCGCGACCGCTTCTGCGAACTCGACGCTCTTCTGCACGGGCTTCGAACATGGTCCGTGCGACCACCCATCCCAGGAGCAACCCGGCAAGGACTCGCAACGAGCGCGATAATGATGGTGCTCATCCGTGTCTTGAGGGCATTCGACAGCATCCCCTCTTCGGACAGGATGTTCTCCTTCGCGGTCTCTGCCATGTTTCTCAGCAATCCCTGGACCGCGCCCAGATGGGCCATCGTCGTTGACTCATAATAGTCATGGGTTTCATTGCTCCTGCCCTGCGCCGAAGGTCCTTGATATGCGACTGCCGACTCATGCAGTTTGCGGTGAGGCTCTTCTATGGCCTCAAGGAATCGCGCAGCGCCGGCAGCAGTTTTTCCGCTTCTTTTCTGCCGTTGCCGTAGTACCATTTGCCGAACCCGCATTGCGTGGGGTCGAGCTGGACTTTCAGGTCGCTCACCCGGTCATCGTAGACGTACCGTCCCAATTCCTGGGTCCACTTCAAGTGGTCGACCTCACGCTGGAGCAGTTCGCCGCGCAGCTTGTTCCCGGCCGAGCACCTCGAGTCCGTCCCGGACAATATCGGAAATTCCACGCACTACAATGATCGAAACAAATGCCAGTGCGGCGATCATGATCCCGATGGCAATCATGATCTTCTTCCCGATCCCGATATCTTTCCACTGCGTCATGAGAGCACCTCCTTGAAGTATTTGACTCCGATGTTCGTGAAGGGAAAATCCTTTTATCCCTTACTTTCATATATAGCTAAAGTATTAGCATTTTGTCAACCTGTAATTTTAGTTTAGACAGGTTTTTATGTTTGCAATTTACTGTCCGTTCCAACAGAAAAAACAGCATGCTCGCAAACAGGTGCTGAAATACCTGAAGAGCGCCGGCTTAACAACTGGGAAATCACGATTGCGGGAGACGGGCAGGACGACTATTTAAGGTTACGGTCTGAAGGTCGATTCGGCATTTCGCCGGAGGGGCGGGCGGGGGAAATAAAAAAGCAGACCCTGACGAATCAGGATCTGCTTCAAGGTTTTAAGCGTTGTCAGCTTAGAGCTTTACAACATTGGCTGCCTTGGGGCCCTTGGGTGAGTCGACAACGTCGAACTGTACGGACTGGCCTTCAGCCAACGACTTGAAGCCGCTGTCCTGAATGTCGCCGAAATGAACGAATACATCGCCGCCCTTTTCACGAGTAATGAAACCAAAGCCTTTGGAATCATTGAACCACTTTACTGTGCCTGTTTCCATGTGATGAGCTACCTCCTTCTTGTGAATTGAAGCGACGGAAAAGGACAAAAAAAATGCCGCAAAGCCGATCTGTCTTTGCGGTTTCCCTACAAGTACATCCGGAACTTCTGAAAGTAATAATGCCACTTCCCTGGCAGGAAGTCAAGGATTATTATTGCGGTTGCGGTAAATAGAAACTCCTGCCCTGCCGCGGGAATACCGATTCCGTTTCAGCCGCAAACTGCCTGCTCAGCCCGCCGGGCGCGATAAGATTATTTCCCTGGTCGTGCATGAATTAGGTGACAAATATCGTGTCTATGCTACAATATACCAATAATACGAGGGACCAACGAAACAAGAACGCCAGGGATTACGGAGGAAAGGGCCATGGAGCAAGAAGGCGGAGCGATGTCCAAAAAGGTTGAGGACTTTCTGAACATCTTCAGAAAAGGAGAAGAGTTCACCCAGGAGCTGCTGAAAGAGAATGAGAAGCTCAGGTATCGGATCGCCCAGCGTGAAAACGAAACCCGCATACCCGGCAAGGCGAGCGGCGCCCAGGTGAACTCCCTTTCGGAACGGGTCCGGCTTCTGGAGGAAGAAAACCAGAAACTGCTCAACAAGTTTCGCATGGTGGAAGAGGAGAACAAGGATTTTGCGAACCGCTATGTGGAGGTGGAATCGGAGAACAACAACCTTGCCAATCTCTACGTGGCGAGCTACCAGCTTCATTCGACGCTGGATTTCAGTGAAAGCCTCAAGATCATCCTTGAGATCGTAATGAACCTTATCGGAGCGGAAGAATTCGCGATCATGATGCTCGATGAAAAGACAAATGAGCTCCTCGTCGTCGCCCAGGAAGGCCTCGGGCCCCAGTCGCGGCCCGGCATCAGGCTCGGCAACGGCGTCATCGGAACATCGGTCAAGACCGGTGAAGCATACTATCGTCAAGGCGATCCCTCCGACCTCTCCGGCGTGGACTATGACCACCCGCTCATCGTCATACCGCTCAAGATCAAGGAGCACGTCATCGGCGCGATCGTGATATACAAGCTGCTGATCCAGAAGCCGGAGCTGACGAATGTGGACTACGAACTCTTTTCGATGCTGGCCGGACACGCGGCCACGGCGCTTTTTTCTTCACAGCTCTATTCGCATTCCGAGCGGAAGCTCGCCACGATCCAGAGCTTCCTCGACCTGCTGAAGGACAAGGCCGGACCTGGGCGCAGCCTGACGAGCTGAGGCGGCCCGCCGACGGAACAGCGGTGCAGGCGTTTCATCAAGAATCAGAGACGACGGAGTCCTGGCCCGTTTGCGGCGGCAAGGCCCGGATGCACATCTTATCAGCAGCACCCGAGATCAGCATATCAGCGGAGGAGTCATGTTGAAAAAGGTTCTGGTAGTTGATGATTCGGCGTTGATACACCAGATGTACAAGATGGCCTTGATGCGCTATAAATGCACCATCTTACTGGCGAAAAACGGCAAAGCGGGCCTGGAACTGCTGGCTCAGAACCAAGACACCGACCTGGTGCTGCTCGACATCAACATGCCGATCATGGGAGGGCTGGAGTTCCTGAAGAAAGTGAAAGAAAGTCCGGAATATTCGCATATCCCCATCGTCATTCAGAGCACGGAAGGAAAGGAAGAGGACACCCGGCGGGGCATGGAAATGGGCGCGGCCGGATACGTGACAAAACCCATTCAGACGGCAGCTTTGCATGCGCTGATCGAGAAACTCATTCCCGCCTCGCGGACCTGACGGGATGACCGGATTTGGCCTGGAACCTTTCGATGAAAAATAGAAATCGGGGGGATTCTGTTCCCGGCTTGCAGACGAGAGAAAGGAGCGATCCCGCTACCGATGGTGCTCAGGAGAATATCGCGCTCAGCGCTTTTTCAGGAAAGACTTGTGGTCGGGAGACGGCACCATCAGATCCTGCGCCCGGCTGCGGGCCGCCTCTGCTGCTTCGAGCAGCTTCTCTTCCGTATCGATGTGAGGGTCGGGCAGGCCGGCAACACCGATGCTCATCGTAACATTTGTGGCGTCGGGCCACGTGAACGGATGTATCGCAACAGCCTCGAGGATGCGCGCTGCAGCCTGCAGGGCGTCATGGCGGATGGTGTTTGGAAGCAGTACGATGAGCGTCTCGCCGGTCCACCAAGCCGCGGTGTCTATTTCCCGAATCGTCTTCTGCACGAGCCCGATAATCGATGTGACCAGACCCGCCTCGGCGCGCCTCCCCACCTTCGTCCCGTCAAGATCGATCAGCATGCAGCTCATCTGCTGTTTGAAGCGCGTCGCCCGCTTAAACTCCTTCGCAAACATGGCCTCGAATTGCGGCCGGCCGAAGAGGCCGGTGGCCGGATCGATGACGACGTCGCCCGTTGCCGGGACCGGAAGCAGGGGCAACGACGGCGGAGCATCCGACGCCGGTTGTGCTGAGGCCTCTTCTTTTTTCTCCGACGCCGCTGCGGGCTGCGAACCGGCCCTGAGGTCCGTCTTGTGCAGCCGGTCCTCTTCCGGTTCTGCGCCGAGCACCGGCTCCTGCCGGGGCCTCGTATCCCCGCTCGCTCCCAGCATTACGTCCTGCTGCTGCGCCTGCTGCGCCACCGTTATCATCGCACGCCTCGGTTCCGGCAGCAATATGGATTCAGCATACAAAAGGGGCTTCTTCGGCGCCTCAGGCGCTAACGGTTGTTCAGACGGCGCCGGTGTCCCTGATCCCGCCGCTTCGGGCATTCCCGCATCGAGCAGCGCAGAGATCCGATTGTCCAGTTCACTCCCCGAATAGGGCTTTGCCAGGTAATCGTCCGGGCCGAAGGCCGTGCGCTTCGCCTGCTCCGGCGCGTACCCTCGCGAAGTGAGCAGCATGATCGGAATGGAGCGCGTGTCGCTCCGCTGGCGAAAGCGGCGGCAGAGATCGAGACCTTCAATATCGGGCAGCGCGACATCGAGGACGATGACGTCGATGGCCATGTTGGTCGCCATCATGAGCGCAGTCAGTCCGGAGCGGGCCCAGATGACCTTGTAGCCCCTCTCTTCGAGGAAACGTTTGGTCCCGTTGCCCTGCGTCTCTGTTGATTGTATGAGGAGAATTTTTTGTTTTGCCATAACCGTCCGGCCGTTCAAAGCCGCGGGAAAGGTGACACTCCCTGCCGCACTTCCGCGTGACCTCCGCCCGCAGCAGAGATGACTTTCCTGTCGGACCTGCGAGGCCGTCAGGGGAGCGGATTTTACACAATAAAAGTACTACAAACAAACTTTACATGTCAATATTATTATAAGGGTATTTTAAGGGTATGCCAAAACAGAACCGTTATATATCAACGAGTTGGCAAAAATGAGAAATAAAATACTTCGTAACTATTTGGCCCTTTTCCGTACAGCAAGCCATGAGCACCTTCAAAGTTGGCCAGTGCACGCCAGCCGCATACCCAGCAGGTTCAACGGGACAGACCTGCGTTCAAGCAATCCACTCCCTCCTTTTCAGCCTGCTGAAGGCGTGAAAACCGTTTTTTTCGCGTTGAATTTTGCAGTCCACCATGCCATAATAGCCCGGAAAAAATCGTCCACAGGACTCACAAGGGGCATGTTCATGCGCTTTCAGGGTTTTTTCGGCATTATCGTCTTTTTGGTGGTGGCATGGATCTTCAGTGAAAAGAAGAAAAATGTAAAACCGGCCGTAGTGTTCACCGGCGTCATGGTTCAGCTTGCAGTTGCCGCAATCCTCCTCTATGTCCCGGTCTTCAAAAAGCTCTTTCTTCTCCTGAATAACCTCGTACTTTCCCTCGAAGCGGCAACCAGGGCCGGCACCTCGTTCGTGTTCGGCTACATCGGGGGCGGGGTCCCGCCGTTCCTGCTTCAGGACCCCGGTGCGAACTTCATCCTCGCATTTCAAGCGCTGCCGCTCGTGCTCGTGATCGGCGCACTTTCGGGCCTTTTATTCTACTGGCGCATCCTGCCCGTCGTGGTCCGCGGTTTTTCCTTTCTGCTCCAGAAAACCTTGAACATCGGCGGCGCACTGGGCCTTGGAGCGTCTACCACGATCTTCCTCGGAATGGTCGAGGCGCCCCTCGTCATCAAACCCTACCTGAAAGCGATGACCCGGAGCGAGATTTTTTCACTCATGACCGTGGGCATGGCCTGCATCGCCGGCACCGTCATGATCCTCTACGCGACCTTCCTGAACAACGTGATCCCCGATCCCCTTGGCCACATCCTGATCGCCTCCTTCATCCATGTGGCCGCTGCCATAACGATCGCGCGGATCATGGTGCCCGAGACGGGACCGGAGACATCGGGAAGCCTGGCTCCGGAGCGGACCGCGACGAGTTCCATGGACGCCGTGGTAAGGGGAACCATGGACGGCCTCCACCTGCTGCTCAATATTATTGCAATGCTCGTCGTCATGGTGGCGCTGGTGCATCTCGCAAACCAGCTGATCGGCCTGCTTCCGGACCTGGCAGGCAGGCCGCTCACGCTCCAGCGGATTCTCGGATTCGTAATGGCTCCGGTCGTCGTGGCTCTTCGGCATCCCCTGGTCCGAGGCCCAGACCGCCGGCCAGCTCATGGGGACCAAGACGGTTCTGAACGAGCTGCTGGCTTTCCTGGATCTGGCCAAGCTTCCCGCAGGCGTTCTTGCAGACCGCAGCCGTTTGATCATGGCCTACGCCCTGTCGAGCTTCGCCAACTTCGGAAGTCTCGGCATCCTGATCGGGGGACTCGGCAGTCTGGCGCCGGAGCGACGCACCGAGATCGTGGGACTCGGCATGAAGGCCCTCGTGGCCGGCACCCTCGCCACCTGCATGACCGGCGCGGTGATCGGGATCTTTGCGTAAAGCATTCAGTCTCAAGTTTCGAGTTTCATGTTTCAAGTTTGAGCTTCAAACTCCATGGAGCACTAAGATTCATCTGCATCGAGCGATCCGTGTAAAGTTCGCTCAGGATTAAGACCTGAGACTTGAGACCTGAAGTTCGAGACTCGAGACTCGAAACCCGAAACTCCCAACTTGCTCCTCGTATGTAACCCGATACCTATCCTGCATGGCTTCTGGTATAATCAAGTATGCAATTTTACAGTTATCGCGGCCGGTTTCTCAAGGGCGTGCGCCTGTTCCTGGAAATCCTCCTGAGCTATAAGTTTCATGCCTTGAGGAACGCCTTCGTCAATCCTGCAGTGCGCAGGGAGCGGCTGAAGCGGCTGCACGCACGCAATGCCCTCAAGCTGCGCGAACGCATGATCCAGATGCGCGGCGTCCTGATCAAGATCGGCCAGTTCCTGTCCTCCCGCGTCGACATCCTTCCCGAGGAATATACCGAGCGAGCTCTCGAAGCTGCAGGACCAGGTGCCGCCCGCGCCCTTTGCCGAGATCGCCCGGCGCGTCACCGAGGAGCTCGGCCCCATGGACGAGGTCTTCTCCTCATTCGACGAAACGCCGATTGCGTCAGCGTCCCTCGGCCAGGTGCACAAGGCCTGTCTCAGGGACGGCGACTGCATCGTGGTGAAAGTACAGTATCCCGGAATCGAAGAGGTCATCGCCTCCGACATGCGGACGCTGAAGTTCGTGATCCGCATCCTGCGGCTGCTCTACCGTCAAATCAATCTTGACGTGATCTACTCGGAGTTCTCCCGGATCATACGCGAGGAGCTGGATTATATACAGGAAGGCAAGAACGCAGAGACCTTTGCGCGGAACTTCGCCAAGAACCCGAAAATCAAGATTCCCCTCGTGTACTGGCCTTTCACGACGTCCAAGGTGCTGACGCTCGAATATCTCGAAGGCATCAAGATCACGGACTTCGACGCGATCGACCACGCGGGGATCGACCGCAAAGAGATCGGTCGCGTCCTGGCCGAAGCCTATGCCCAGATGTTCTTCGCCGACGGACTGTTCCACGGAGACCCCCACCCCGGCAACATCTTCGTGACGCCCGGACCGGAGATCATCCTCGTCGACTTCGGCATGGTCGACCGCATTTCGACGCCGAAGAAAGCGGGGCTCCGCAGGGCCTTCACGGCCGTCATGGACCGCGATTCCCTCGGCCTGGTCCGCTCCCTTGTGGACATGGACTTCATTCCTTTAACGAAGGACATCAATCCGCTCGTGCATTTCGTGGACCGGATCTTCCAGAAGTACCGCGACATGTCCGCTTCGGAATTCAAGTCCATGGACATCCAGGACATCGGAAACGACATCACGGAAGCACTCCGGCTGAGCCCCTCCATCCAGATCCCGAACGATTTCATTCTTTTCGGCCGGGTCATCGGCATGCTGAACGGCCTCGGCTCCCGGCTCGACCCCGAAACCAACATCATCGAGATCGCCACGCCCTTTGCCCGCCGATTCATCAAAAGCGAGGAAGCGGCGCCCGCGGCTCTGCTGGGTCGGGCCTGGACTGCGGCCCGCTCGTTCACTCAGCTCCCGAAGCTGCTGCACGATTTCCTGATAACGACGAGCCGCGGCGAAACCCGCGTGGAGATCACATCGAAGGACATCGTCGACGAACTCCGCACGATTTCGCGTATCGGAAAAGCCTTCGTGCTTTCCATCCTCATCGTGGGCGCAGGCATGGCTGGCGCGACGTTCCGCATCAACGGCTTTGATACGGAGAGCACCTGGTCCCTGGCGGCCTGCGGCGTTCTCTTCCTCTGGCTGTTCCTAGCGCTTCGCAGGCAGTAGAACAACAACCGCTTAAACCAGAATCTGTTTTTCGCGCAGAGGCGCAGAGACGCAGAGAACGGTTTAGGTTGATCTCCTCAGCCTTGCCCTCCGCGTCTCCGCGCGAGATCGCTTTTCCCTCAAATCAGCGCATTCTCGATACATCTATTCTATCTGGATTGGGCCGGGACTTTCCGCGGGACTTCGGAAGAGCAGTCGAGATGACGGAGGGGCGGGGAAGAATGCCCGACGCTACGAGACCGTGAAAATGCCGGAAACTGAATAGCGGTCCGCGACATGGAGCGTGAGCGTCTCGGCGACGACTGCGCGATGCGTGCGCAGCGCCACGTCGGGATGATTGTTCTGTTCGGAGAGATGGGCCAGACAGACCCACTGGAGGCGATTTTCGGTTGAGGCGCGGAGCAGTACCTCTGCTGCCTCGAGGTTCGATATGTGTCCGCGCGGACCTCGAATTCGCTGCTTGAGATAGGCGGGGTAGGGTCCGCGGGCCAGCATGTCGGGGTCATAGTTGCTTTCGAGGAACACGGCGTCGAGCGAACTCACGACGCGCACGAGGTCCTGAAACACATGCCCCAGGTCCGTCAGGATGCCGAGCCGCTTGCCCCCGGCCTCGACGACGAAGACCGATCCGTCCACGCCGTCGTGGGGAGTGGGAATCGCGTGAACGAGCACGTCGCCGAAGCGCAGCTTGTCATGGGACCGGAAATGACGCACGTCCTGCAGCTTTCCGAGGGTGCACCGCCCCTTTGCCGCGGCGAGGGTCGCCGGCGTCACGTAGACGGGCAGCCCGAATTTGCGCTGAAGCACGCCGGCATGGCGGATATGGTCCGAATGGTCATGGGAGATGATCACGGCATTGACGTCCCGGATATTCCGGCCGTGCGAGGCGAGCCGCTCCTCGGCCTGCACACCGGTGATGCCGGCATCGAACAGAAGCTTCACGCCGCACGTTTCGACGTAAATGCAGTTGCCGTTGCTCCCCGACTGCAGTGATATGGCGATCATGGTCATCGTTGACTGCACTTTACCAGCCCCGCGGTTGTTTGTCAATTGCGCAGCGCTTCCTTCGCTGCCCCCTCGCAGAATCTTCTTGTGGCCTTCGGACACATCTTCTATAATGAACCCGCGCGCAAGGAACGCCGGACCGGACCACGCGACCCGCTATGCCTACCAATACCGTCCTCGATAATATCAGCATCATCCTCGTCGAATGCAGGACGCCGGCCAACATCGGCTCAACCGCGCGGTGCATGATGAACACCGGCATCTCCAGGCTCATCCTCGTCCGCCCCCCGGCTGACAGAAACGATGACGCCGTCCGGCTCGCGGCAGGGGCAGATGCGATCCTGAGGAACAGCCTGAGTACGGCAACCCTGGCAGAAGCGCTGGTGGGCCACAACATTGTTGTCGGGGCTTCGCGGCATGCGGGCAGGCTCGGACGAAACACGATGACGCCCCGTGATATGGCCTGCGAGGTCGTCCCCCTTCTGGCAAACAGCAAGGTCGCAGTCGTGTTCGGCAATGAAATCAACGGGCTGGAAAATTCCGATCTTGCCCTCTGCAATTCACTCGTCGCGATCCCTTCTGCAGACGCCTTCCCCTCGCTCAACCTTTCCCACGCAGTAATGGTACTTGCTTACGAACTATATCGCGAGGCGGCAGCCGGCGGCCCGGCTGCCGATGTCATTCTGGCGAAATCCGAAGATCTTGAAAACTTTTATCGCCATTTGCAGGAGACCCTGGAGAAGACAGGTTTTATCGAACACGACCTGCCCGATCGAATGATGTTTTCGCTCCGCCAGATATTCAGCAGAGCGAAACTTGACCCCAGGGAAGTACGTATTCTCCAGGGAATCCTGAGCAGCATCGACAGGCTGGAGCGTAAATAAGCGCCGACCGCTCCCACCTCAATCTAGAATTAGCATATAATGTCTAGTTTAACATTCGGATTGACAATCTGGGTATTTGACCATTATTATATTGTCGCGAAAAGAAAAAATGCGCTCTGCCAGTCGTCGGGGCGCCTGCAATACTAATGAATACAGGACAAGGTCCGGTCCTGTTGAGAGGTTAACCTGCCATGGCAATTCTCAAAAGTATCGTACCTGTTGTCGACCAGGCCAAGAAGATGAACTGCTGGGAATTCAAGAAATGCGGTCGTCAGCCCGGAGGCAATAAGGTTGCGGAGCTCGGAATCTGCCCTGCCACCGTCTATGATGCGCTGAACGGGGCTCACGGGGGAAAGAATGCCGGCAGGGCCTGTTGGGCGATCGCGGGCTCGCTCTGCGGCGGAAAGATACAGGGGACCTACGCCCAGAAGCTGCACAACTGCTGGCGGTGCGAATTCATGAACAAGGTGAAGATGGAAGAGGATCCGACGGTTTCCGGCTTCTCCCATACGCGCCTCGGCATGGACAGGACACTCGAAAAACAGCGGAGCCAGGGATCCACTGCTGCCGATCTCTCTCCTGATGCGGACCACTGACCGGCAGGACTGCCGGATAGCCGGTCCCCATCAATGGAATCCAATTCTCCTGAGGTGAAAGCATGGGAAAGCTGAATTGCTGGGAACACAAGAACTGCGGCCGGCAGCCCGGCGGCCACAAGGCTGCCGAACTGGGTATCTGTCCGGTGACGACGTACCATGCTCTTGACGGCGCGCATGACGGGAAGAACGCCGGCAGGGCCTGCTGGGCGATCGCAGGCTCGCTCTGCGGCGGTAAGATCCAGGGGACCTACGCCCAGAAGCTGAATAACTGCTGGCGATGCGATTTCATGAACAGGGTGAAGAAAGAAGAGGAAGACTGCCCCATCGGCTTTTCAGCCACGCGGCTGGGACTGGATAAGGCCCTGGAGAAAAAGAGGGGCGGGGTCATGGTAATGGCGCACGAAGCGGCCCTTGAAGCGAAACGCCACTAGGTACGAGTGCACAACCGGCTGTTGAAGCACAGCCGGCCATCATTCCATTCCGACCGCAGGACACGGCCGCACGCATATCGAAATCGATGCGGCGTTTGTTCTGCGGTTTTTCGTTCTAATCCGCCTGCCTTCTCAGGAACGTCGGCTTGTCCAAGTCCTCGCTGTCGATGCCGAGGGCCTCGTTCCGAAAATCGAAAGACTCCTGCCTCCGCTTCGGCTTATCCACGACCTTCATGAACTCCTTGAGGTTCACCGGCCGCTTCACGCGCTCCCGGATGCCCTCTTCGTCGAACCCCGTCGCGATCACGGTGACCATGAGCTCTTCGCTCATGACAGGATCGATCACAACGCCCACGATGATATTGGCTGAGGGATCGACTTCCTCCTTGATGATCGCCGAGGCCTCGGTAAACTCGTAGATCCCCATATCTTCGCCGCCGGTGACGTTGATGAGCACCGCCCGCGCGCCCTTGATGGATCCGTCCTCGAGCAGGGGGCTCGCGATCGCCTTCTGCGCTGCGTCGATGGCCCGTCCGTCGCCCTTCCCGACGCCGGTCCCCATGACCGCCCTGCCCCGGTTCGCCATCACCGTCTTTACATCGGCGAAATCGACGTTCATATAACCGTGCTTCGTGACCACGTCCGAAATCCCCCTCACCGCCTGCGCCAGCACGCCGTCGGCGAGCTTGAACGACTGCAGCAGGGTGGTCTTTCGCTCTGCAAGGTTCAGCAGGCGCTCGTTCGGGATCACGATCAGGGCGTCCACGTTCTTTTTAAGCTCGGCAACGCCCTCGTCGGCCTTGAGCTTTCTCGCCTCTCCCTCGAAGCTGAAGGGCTTGGTGACTACGCCCACGACAAGCGCCCCGGTCTCGCGCGCAAGACTCGCGATGACGGGCGCGGCGCCCGTTCCCGTGCCGCCGCCCATGCCCGCCGTGATGAAAACCATATCTGCGCCCGCCAGGGCGGCCTTGATCTTCTCGGCATCTTCGAGCGCGGCATTGCGCCCGATCTCGGGATTCGCTCCGGCGCCACGGCCGCAGGTAAGCTTGGACCCGATCTGGAGCTTGATCGGCGCCCGCGCCAGTTCCAGGGCCTGCATGTCGGTGTTCGCCACGATGAAGTGGACCCCTTTGATGTCGGACTGGTACATGGTGCTGACGGCGTTGCTCCCGCCGCCTCCTACGCCGATCACCTTGATGACCGCGGGCAGCCTTTCCTCTTCGAACTGGAACATCCCGTGTGCCCTCCTCTCCGCGACCGGCTCGCTCTTCTCCGGGGCGTCATGCGAACCGGCAACGAACTCCATGATGTCCTGAAACCCGAACTCGAGATTGTCGTCCATAGCTCCTCCGGATAATACAATTGTGAATTGCGGATTGTCGATTTCGCATTGAGGAAAAACCGAAGATCGAAAAACATTCAGCCGAGCCGTCTGCTTCCAATCCGCAATTCGCAATCCGCAATTCCTAAATATACTCCCCCAGCCATTTCCAGATCCGGCTCACCGAGCCGGCGCTTTTGAACTTGCGTGGCGATTCCTGCAGGTTCTCTGCTCCGTAGATCACGAGCCCGACACCGGTAGCGTAAATGGGGCTGTTCACCACGTCCATCAGGCCGCCGATGTTCCGCGGCGCGCCCTTGCGCACCGGAAGGCCGAGGTACCGCTCGGCGGCGTCCTGCACGCCCTCCATCAACGCCGTACCGCCCGTCAGCACGACGCCCGAGGCGAACATGTCCTCGAAGCCCGTCTTCTTGAGCCGCTGCTGCACCATGCCGAAGAGCTCCTCCACGCGCGGCTCGATGATCTCGCACAGGATCTGGCGCGACAACAGGCGCGGGGGCCTTCCGCCCACGCTGGGGACGTCCAGTGTCTCCTCGTGCTTCACGAGAGACGAAAGCGCGCAGCCGTACTTGATCTTGATCTTTTCCGCCTCCGACGCCGGCGTTCTGAGGCCGATGGCGATATCGTTCGTCAGGTGGTTGCCGCCGATCGGAAGCACTTCGGTATGCCAGAGGCTTCCCTCCAGGAAGAAGGCCAGGTCCGTGGTCCCGCCGCCGATGTCGGCCACCACGACGCCGAGCTCCTGCTCCTCGGCCGTGAGCACGGCCCGGCTCGAGGCGAGCGGCTGGAGCACGAGGTCGCTCACGCTCAGTCCGGCCCGGGAGCAGCTTTTAACGATGTTCTGGATTGCCGTGACGGCGCCGGTGATGATATGGACCTTCACGTCGAGACGCGTTCCCGACATGCCGAGCGGGTCCTTGATGCCGTCCTGGTCGTCGATGATGAACTCCTGGGGCAGCACGTGGAGGATCTGCTGGTCCATGGGGAAATTCACCGCCCGCGCCCCGTCGATCGCCCGTGCCACGTCCGCCGGCCCGACTTCGCGGTTCTTGATGGCCGCCACCCCGCGCGAATTGATGCCCTTGATATGTCCGCCCGAGATCCCCACATAGACCGAGTTGATCTCCACGCCGGCCATGAGCTCCGCTTCCTGGATCGCCTTCTTGATGGACTCCACGGTGCTGTCGATATTGACGACCACGCCCTTCTTGAGGCCGTGGGAAGCGCTGATCCCGATCCCGATGATGTCGACCTGGCCGCCCTCCTTGACTTCGCCCACGATGGCGCAGACTTTGGTCGTTCCGAGGTCCAGACCCACAAGAACATTGTCCGGCTTTTTCTTGGCCACAAGCAACCTCCTCATTCGGGTCAAGGGTCCAGTAGCAAGGGTCCAGGGAACGGCTAGAGACGTTTTCCCTTGTTCCTGGCCCCCGGACCCTGGCCCCTGCTTCTTCACCATTACCGCGGCCTGGCGTTCCGCCCGAAGGTCCACGTAAGCGATCTCGATGCCGCGCCGCTGCACGTCCGCCAGGACCTCTGAGAGCCTGCGGAGCTTTTCACCATAGCGGCCGTTCCCGATCTTGAACTCATGGTCCGCATATACGATGGTGAGCGCCTCCGGCGAGGCAGCTTTGATGGTCACGTCCGCAAGCTTCCACCCGCCCCGGGCCGCGATTTCGTCGAGAAGAAGCATCGCCTCGGCCAGCCCCTCGGTCGCCGCCTGTTCTCCGGGGCGGACGCGGCAGTCCCTGATCGCTACCACGGGGAGCGGCCATGGATGGCCGTCGTTCTGCGCTATGCGCTCGATGATCGCTCCCTCATTGTCCATCACAAAACGCCCGGCTCCTGTTTCGAGAAGGTACGCCGGCACCCGCTCCGTGACCACCATGGTGATCCGGTTCGGAAGCCGGCGGTGGACCCGGACGTCTTTTACCCAGGGATTGGCGCGGGCGCGCCGCACCGCGGCGTCCACGTCGACCCGAAAAATGTTCTGCCCCGAAAAAGCCGCTGCAACCTCGGCGAGGTCGCCGTCGCTCAGATGATGAACGCCCTTGATATCCACGCCGGACACGATGAACATGCCGGAGGTGGTCAGCGTCCGGTAGCCCTGCCAGCAGAGGCCGATGGCCGCGGCGGTAACGAGCACAGCCAGGGTTTTCTGCAGAAAACCGACCAGCCCGCTGCCGCTTCGTTCGCCGGACCGCCCGGCAGAACGGGTGACCTGTACCCGCTTAACCGTTCTGCGGTTCGATCCGCCGCGGTACGACTTCGGAACTCTGACGTTCTTGTAGTCACGCATGGTTCGCGCCTGCGTCATTCACTCCGCATTCCATGCCGGTTCCGCATTCCGCATTCCGCTTTTCAACAGCGCCAATCTCAGGATCTCCTCCACGAGATCGGGAAACTCCATGCCTACGCCCCGGGCGATGTCGGGCAGCAGGCTCGTGGCAGTCATCCCCGGAAGCGTGTTCACCTCGAGGATAGAGGGCGAACCGAGAGCGTCGACAATGAAGTCCACGCGGCTGTAGCCCCTGCACCCCAGGGCGCGGTGCGCTGCCAGACCGGCATCGAGGACCCGCTGATATGCTTCCGCATCGATCCTGGCGGGAAAATAATGATCCGACATTCCTTCTGCATATTTTGCTTCGTAGTCGTAAAAGGCGCTCTTCTTCGGCACGATCTCGATCGCGCCCAGAGCGCGGTTGCCGAGGATCCCGACCTGGACTTCTTTGCCGGCAATGAACTTCTCCACCAGAATCTCCCGGTCGAAGCCGAAGGCGAGTTCGGCCGCGGGCCTCAGCTCTTCGAACGTGTACACGAGACTGACGCCGACGCTCGATCCTTCCGAAATGGGCTTGACCACCACGGGAAAGGGAATGATCGACGGGATCTCGTTCAGCTGCTCGCGCCGGTCCGCGTCGATAACCGCGTAGGGCCCGACACGAAGGCCGTGGGACTTGAAAACCAGCTTGGAGACGACCTTGTTCATGCCCATGGCGCTTGCAAGGATGCCCGAACCCGTGTAAGGAATGCCCGCGATCTCGAGCAGCCCCTGGATCGCTCCGTCCTCGCCGAACTTGCCGTGAAGCCCGTTGAACGCCACCGCGACCCCGGCTTTCCGCAGCTGCTCCGCCACGTCACGCCCCACGTCCACGCCCACGGCGTCGTAACCTTTTTCCTTGAGCGCTTTCAGAATGGCGTTGCCCGTTGCGAGCGAAACCTCGCGCTCCGACGAAAGCCCGCCCATCAAAACGCCGATCTTTTTCGTTGTCACCAAGGCCATGTCAAATCCTTCTTGCCACGAATTTCACGAATTGACACGAATTAAAACCCGTCAGCAAGTCTTTTCCAATTCGTGCAAATTCGTGTAATTCGTGGCTAACTTTGTTTTGTCTTTGCTTACATGATTTCCGATTTTCATTCCGCATTCCGCAATCCGCATTCCGAAATCCGCATTCCGAAATTCTATTCAGTCTTCTCCCACGATCTTGATCTCCGGCTCAAGCCGCACGCCTTGGGTGTCGAGCACGGCCTCTTTCACGATCTCCATGAGCCTGAGCACATCCGAAGCTGTCGCATTCCCCGTATTCACGATGAAATTGGCATGCTTTTCCGAGACCTGCGCCCCGCCGATCCGCTTTCCCTTGAGCTTCGCCGCCTCGATCAATCTTCCCGCGGCGGCTTCCTGCGGATTCTTGAATACGGACCCCGCGTTCGGAAACCCGCCGGGCTGCCGTTTCTTTCTCCCGTCCATGAGCTCCTGGACCGTTGCCCTGACCCGGTCCGCTTCGCCGCGGCGAAGGATGATTCGCACATCCACAACCACGTGGCTGTCGGGCACCGTAGCAGTCCGGTATCCGAAGCCCATTTCTTCCCGCCCGCGGACGAGGAACGCTCCGTCAGGCGCGAGGAGCGTCACTGACTCGACGATATCGCCGAACTCCCCCGCAGCTGTTCCCGCGTTCATGCACACGGCGCCGCCCACGGTGCCCGGGATGCCGGCGGCAAACTCAAGGCCTGTCAGCCCTTCCTCGACGGCAAAGGACAGGGCCGATGCCAGCAGCGCGCCAGCGTCAACCGCAAGGACGGCAAAATTCCCTCCGATCGAACGGTATTGTCTGTCGACACTGATCGACTTCATGCGCTGCAGGCTGACCACGACGCCCCGGAAACCGCCGTCCCTGACCAGCAGGTTCGTGCCGCCGCCGATGACGAACCAGCTGAGGCCCTGCTTTGCGATCTCCTGAAGCAGGACGGCAAGATCCTCACGGTCAACAGGCAGCGCAAACAGGTCTGCAGGCCCGCCGATCCGGAAGGAACTGTGCAGGCTGAGCGGTTCGTTTTTCCTGAGCTCTCCTTTAAATCCCGGAATTTTCACGCTTCAATCGCTCCACGACCTGCTCCCCTATCTTCCACACGTCGCCGGCGCCCAGGGTCAGCATCAGGTCGCCCTTCTTCAGAACCTCGGCCAGATGATCGACGATCTTTTCGCGTTCAGGAATGTAGGTCACGTCCTTGTGGCCGTGCTTCCTGATCCCTTCGTATAAAGCCTGGCCCGTGACACCCGGAATCGGCTTCTCTCCGGCCGCATAGATGTCCATGACGATCAGTTTGTCGGCCTGGTTGAAAGCGGTAAAAAACTCTTCAAGCAGGTGCTGCGTCCGCGTGTAACGATGGGGCTGAAACACGACCACGACCCGGCGCTCCATGCCCGCGGCCGCGGCAGCCAGCGTGGCCTTTACTTCCGTGGGGTGATGACCGTAGTCGTCAACAACGATGACGCCCCTCGCCTCGCCCTTGATCTGGAAACGTCGCTGGACTCCGCTGAACTCCTTGAGCGCCTTTCTGATGACCTCCAGGTCGATCTCCAGTTCACGCGCCACGGCGATCGCGGCAAGGCTGTTGTTGATGTTATGTACGCCGGGCACCGCCAGCTCGAAGGAGCCCAGGTCCTCGTTATGGTGCAGGACCCTGAAGGTCGACCCGAGGGACCGCAGGGAGATGTCGCGCGCCTGGTAATCCGCCTGGGTGCTCAAGCCGTAGGTCTGGTAGCGTTTCTCGACGCGCGGGATCAGCGACTGGATATGCGGCTGATCGAGACACAATACCGCAACGCCGTAGAAAGGCACCTTGTTGATGAAGGTGAGAAAAGCCGCCTTGATCTCATCGATGTCCCGGTAGTAGTCCAAATGCTCGGCGTCGATGGTGGTAACCACGGCGATGGTGGGGGAGAGCTTGAGGAAGCTCCCGTCGCTCTCGTCCGCCTCGGCCACGAGAAATTCCCCCTGTCCGAGCTTGGCGTTCGTGCCGAGGCTGTTCAGCTTTCCGCCGATCACGACCGTGGGATCGATGCCGCCGGCGGCCAGCAGGGTCGAGACCATGGACGTGGTCGTGGTCTTGCCGTGGGCGCCGGCGATGGCAACGCCGTACTTGAGCCGCATCAGCTCCGCCAGCATCTCGGCGCGGGGGATCACGGGGATCTGCTTCTCCCGCGCGGCGACGACTTCGACATTGTCGCTTTTCACCGCCGACGAGATCACGACCACGTGCGGTTCCGTGATGTTTTCCGCCCGGTGGCCGATGAAGATCTCGCCTCCCAGCTTTCGCAGGCGCTCGGTGGTGTCCGACTCCTTCATGTCCGAACCCGATACCTTATACCCCAGGTTCAGGAGCACCTCCGCGATGCCGCTCATGCCGATGCCGCCGATTCCCACGAAATGGATGTGCTTTATTCTCTTAAACATAGTCTGAACAGATCCTCACGATTTCCGCTGCGGCGTTTTTTTCCATCTTCACAGGCCGGCCGGGTCCGCCCCCTTTGCCCGCGAACTGCCGTATCAGGCCGGCCACCCTGAGGGGAGTCAGGTCCTTCTGGAGCACCACTTCCGCGCCGCCCCGCTCTGCGAGTGTTCGCGCGTTGTACTCCTGGTGGTTGTCCGCGGCAAAGGGAAACGGTATGAGCACCGCCCGCTTTCCGCAAACCGCAAGCTCGGCAATGGTGGTGGCGCCGGAACGCGACACGACCAGATCCGCGGCGGCATATGCCGCCGCCATATCATCGATATATGGCAGGACCACGGCCCTGATGCCGGCAGCCAGGTAGCCCCGCGCCACATCGTCCACGTCTTTCTCGCCGGTCTGGTGCAGAACCTGGAGCTTCGGCAGATCTTTAAGCAGCGGCGCCGCCTCTTTCATGGCCATATTGATCGCATGGGCCCCGCCGCTTCCGCCCATCACGAAAACCGTGAATTGTCCGGGCTCCAGCCCGAAGGTGGCAAGCGCCTTGCCGTGGTCGCCCTCATCGATCCCTTTCCTGACCAGCGGGCCCGTAATGACCGTCTTTGTCTGCGGGAAGAACCGCCGGGCTCCGAGGCCGGGAAAGCAGAGAACCACTTTGTCTGCAAACCTGCCGAGCTTTCTGTTCGCCAGGCCTGCGTAGGAATTCGGCTCCACGATCAAAAGCGGAATCCGCAGCGCAAGCGCAGCAACGGCGACCGGTCCTGAAGCGTAGCCGCCCACGCCGATCACTATCTCAGCCTTTGCCTGCCGCAGCAGCCGCAGGGACTGGACGACGCCCGCAGGCAGGCCGAACACCGTTTTTATGATTGACCGCAGTTTCATTCCTTTCAGCTTGCCTGCCGTAATAAAGCGGACCGGCAGGCCCTCCCTGGGAAGGACCCTGGCCTCGATCCCCTGTTCCGTTCCGATGAAAAGCACCGAATTACCGGTTTTCCGGAGGAGCTCCCGGGCGATCGCGATCCCGGGATACAGATGTCCGCCCGTCCCCCCGCCTGCGATGACGACATTCATTCGGGTTCCGCTTGCGCCGTGCGGACCTCAATTCCGCATTCCGCATTCCGCATTCCGCATTGCCTCTTCACGACGCTTCCTTAGAGATATTCAGCAGTACACCCAGCGCCCCCATCGTGATCACGAGCGACGAGCCTCCGTAGCTCACGAGCGGAAGCGCGATCCCCTTGGTCGGCAGCAGACCGGTTACCACAGCCATGTTTATCAGGCTCTGGAGGCAGATAAGAAGCGTTATCCCGAGGGCGAGCATGCGGCTGAAAGGCTCGCCCGCTTTGAGCGCTATCTTCACTCCCTGGCGCAGGATGATCAAAAACAGCGCGATCACCGCGAGCGTGCCGATGAGGCCCAGTTCTTCGCCGATCACGGCATAGATGAAATCCGAGTGCCGCTCCGGCAGGAACAGGAGCTTCTGCCTGCCTTCACCGAGCCCCCGCCCGAACACGCCGCCGCTGCCGAAGGCCAGAAAGGACTGGATGATCTGATGTCCCGCCCCCTGGGGATCGGACCAGGGATCGAGAAAGGACGAGATGCGGCGCCAGCGGTAGGCTTCATGCGTCACGGCAAAATAGACCATTGGCAGGGCCGCGAGCACCGTCCCCCCGATGTGGAGCAGGCTGGCGCCTCCGGCAAAGAGCATGACGCCCGCCACGCAGGCCAGCGTCATGGCCGCTCCGAAATCCGGCTGCAGCGCAGCCACCGCCAGAAGCACGGCCGTGACGACGTAGGCCGGAACCAGGCCGTTCGCAAAATCCCGGAGCCGTTCGCCCTTCTTGGCGACGTAGTAGCTCAGGTACACCACGAGGGAAAACTTCACCAGCTCCGACGGCTGGAACGACAACATGCCGAACCGCAGCCACCGGCGGGAACCGTTCACCATTCTCCCGATGCCGGGCACCAGCGTGGCCGCAAGCAGGACCAGGGAGACCGCGATCAGCGCGAGCGCAACCCGCTGGTCCGCCAGCCTTCGGTGGTCGATGCGCATCACGACCATCATGAGCGCGAGGCCGATCAGCGCCCACAGGACCTGCCGCTTCATGAAGAACGCCGGGTCGTCATAGGTGGTGAGCGCGACAACGCTGCTCGCACTGTATACCATCACGACGCTCCCCACGACCAGCGCAAGGATGGCGAAAAGCAGCACCCGGTCGAAGCGGCCTCTTTCATGCATTACGTTCTGCAATAGAATTCTCCTGCATAGTGCATGGAGCATGGCGCAGAGGGGAGGATCTCTCTGCTCTCTGCTTAAAGCGCTTTCACCGCTTCCTTAAACTGCCTGCCCCGGTCCTCGAAATCCCTGAACATATCAAAACTCGCGCAGGCAGGCGACAGGAGCACAACGTCCCCCTTATTCGCGCGCTGGGACGCAAGCTTCACCGCATCCTGAAGTGATTGCGCAAATACCGTTTCGGTGGAAGCTCCGAGCGCCTTCGCCATCTTGTCTGCTGCCTTGCCGATCAGGATCAGCAGCCGCACCTTCCGCCTGAACAGGTCGAAGAGGGGGCTGAAGTCGCTTCCCTTGTCCAGGCCGCCGGCGATCAGGATGACCGGCTGCGTGAACCCTTCGACGGACTTTACCACGGCGCCCACATTCGTTCCCTTGGAGTCATTAATATACGTGACGCCGTTCAACTCGCGCACGAATTCGAGGCGGTGCTCAAGTCCCGGGAACTCGCGGAGCACAGCGGCCACCGACCCGGTGTCGGCCCCTGCGCAGAGCGCCATCGCGGCGGCGGCCAGGGCGTTCTCGAGGTTGTGGACGCCCTTGATCCTGATCTCGTCGGCATTGATAACGGGCTTGCCGTTGAACACGGACCCTCCCGTCGAGAACGCATGCGCCCGGGTTAAAGCGCAGAAGGCGGGAAAAGGGGACCACGGTCGCAGCCGTCCGCCGTGCAAATGACTTCACAACCGGATCATCGAAGTTAAGCACCAGGAAGTCCGAGTTCTGCTGGTTCATGAAGACGCGGGCCTTGGCCTCGGCGTATTCGTTCATATCGCGATACCGGTCCAGATGGTCCTGGGTCACGTTCAGGATCGTCGCAACACGCGGACGGAAGGTGTCGATGTCCTCGAGCTGGAAGCTGGAAAGCTCGGCGACGATCCAGTCCCGGTCCCTGAGAAGCGAAACATCGTCCGTGAGCGCGTTGCCGATGTTTCCGGCCACCAGGACCTTCTTCTTCGCCCGCGCGAGCATGAGCCCGACGAGCGTCGTGACCGTGGATTTTCCATTCGTGCCCGCAATGCCGACGTAGGGAGAATCCGAGAGGAGCCACGCCAGCTCCAGCTCGCTGATCACCTTCACGCCGCGCCGCGTGCCTGCATGATCGGCGGAATAGTATTCGGCACGCCGGGGGAAAGCACGATAAGATCGGACTCGAGGAAAATGCGGTCGGGATGTCCGCCCGCTTCAACGGCGATCCGGCTGCTGCCGAGCGCCCGGACCTGCGCCGTCAGCTGGTCCAGCGGCTTCCTGTCCGTCACGGTCACGCTCGCGCCGAGGGCTTCCAATGCCCGTGCAGCAGCGACCCCGCTCCGCGCCAGACCGACGACCGTTACCTTCTTGCCCTTGAAATCAGGTTGCACAATGCCTCCACTCACGCAGAGCGCAGAGCGCTTGGCGCAAGGAATTTAACGCTCTGCTCTCTGCACCATGCACTTCTGTTGTTTTCTACCTCAACTTCAGTGTCCCGATCGAGATCAGCGCCAGGATGATCCCGACGATCCAGAACCGTGTAATGACCTTGGACTCGGGCCATCCGATCTGCTCAAAGTGGTGATGGATCGGCGCCATTCTGAAGATGCGCCTGCCCGTCAGCTTGTACGATGCGACCTGCAGCATGACCGACACGGTCTCGGCCACGAAGATGCCGCCGGTGATGACCAGGATGAGCTCGTGCCTCGTGACCACGGCAAGAGTCCCGAGCGCTGCGCCCAGGGAGAGGGAGCCCACGTCGCCCATGAATACCTCGGCCGGGTGCGAGTTGTACCACAGGAATCCGAGGCTCGCTCCGAGCAGCGCGCCGCAAAAGATCGCCAGCTCGCCGCTTCCGGGAATGTAGAGGATCTTGAGGTAATCCGCAATGATCTTGTTCCCGCCCAGGTAGACGATCACCGCGTTGGCCGTGGACGCAATTCCCACGAGGCCGATCGCAAGGCCGTCGAGGCCGTCGGTAAGGTTAACGGCATTGGACGATCCGACGATCACGACAACCACGAAGGGAATGTAGAACCAGCCCAGGTCCAGCAACAGGCGCTTCAGGAACGGCACGGACAAATGGGTGCTGAAGGGATCGCCCGGAGTATAGTAGAGGAAGAAACCGATCGCGAGCGACGCCAGGACCTGGAGCCCCGACTTCTGATACGCCCGGAGCCCCGTAGACCTCTTCTTCACCACTTTCAGATAATCGTCCCAGAAGCCGATGCCGCCGAACGTGATTGTCGCAAAGAGCACGACCCAGACATACTTGTTCGAAAGATCGGACCACAAAAGGACCGAGGTGACCAGGGCGGCAATGATGAGAAGGCCGCCCATGGTCGGGGTGCCCTGCTTGGACAGGTGGGTATGCGGCCCGTCGTCCCGGACGTGCTGCCCGACCTTCAGCCGCCTCAGCCATGCGATCACCGACGGCCCCAGGAGAAAACTCACGAGCAGCGCCGTCAGCACGGCGCCGGCGCTCCGGAACGTTATGTACCGGAACACGTTGAAGCCGGGGACCGTGTTATGCAGCTGATAGAGCAAATGATAAAGCATCAGAACTCCTCCAGGACCTTCTCCATTTTCATGCCCCGTGATCCCTTGATGAGGATGACGTCGCCCGGCCGCGAATGCTTGCGCAGCAGTTCCGCCGCGTCGGCGTGCTTACCCGCTTCCAGAACCTGCCCCTTTTCCATTCCCGCTTCGCGGGCGCCCTGACCGATCTGCCTGCCCAGCGTGCCGAGCGTGATGATCAGATCTATCTTGCTTCGCGCCGCGGCGCGGCCGATCTCGCGGTGGGCCTCAACGCCGGCATCGCCCAGCTCAAGCATGTCGCCGAGCACGGCTATGGTTTTCCGGCCCGCGCCGAGTGACGCCAGGGTGTCGATCGCCGCCGCCATGGAGGCCGGATTGGCATTGTAGCAATCTGCGAGAACGGTCCTCCCCTGGACATCCCTGATCTCGGACCGCAGAGCAACGGGAGTGAAGCTGTTCAGTCCCTGCTTCACCGCCTCCAGGGTAAGACCGACTGCGATCGCCCCTGCAGCCGCGGCCAGAGCATTGTAGACATTATGCATGCCTGCGGCGCGGAGCCGGACGTCCGCCGAAGCGCCATGGGCCGAGATCGTACACTCGATGGCGTCCCGCTCCTGTCGGATGCCGGTGGCAGCCACATCCGCCCCAGCGGTTGTGCCGAAGGTCACCTTTGCCCCGTTGAACCTGGCCTGCAAGGCCGAAAAATACGGATCATCGGCATTCAGCACGGCCGTTGCATCGGGCCCCAGATTATCCAGGAGCTCCCCTTTGGCCGCGGCCACACCGTCGAGGCTTCCGCCGAAAAACTCCAGGTGCGCGGGTCCGATGTTCGTGATCACACCCACCGTGGGGCTCACCAGGCGCGCGAGCAGGTCGATCTCTCCGGCTGCGCTCATTCCCATCTCGACCGTTGCCGCCCGATGGCCTGCGTTGAGCTTCAGGAGCGTGAGCGGCACGCCGATGTGATTGTTCAGGTTCCCTTCGTTCTTGAGCACCGGCCCGTTCTGCGCCAGGATGCCGGCGAGCATTTCCTTGGTCGTGGTCTTGCCGTTCGAGCCCGTGATCCCGACGACAGGGATCGCGTACTTTCTTCCGGTGCATGAGCGACATCTCCTGCAGCGCAAACAGCGTGTCATCCACGGGCAGAATGTTCTTGAGCCCGCCCAGGCTGGCGAACTTATTCTCCAGCGCAACGCGGTCCACGAGCGCGCCCCAGGCGCCCCGCTGCATCGCGGCAGGAACAAAATCATGGCCGTCAAAGCGGTCGCCCTTGAGCGCGACGAACAGCTCGCCCTCCCTGATGCTCCGGGAGTCTATGGATACTCCTTTGATTTCCATGCGCTCCATCCTTCCCAAGAGATCGCTTAACAACATTTCTTCAGATGCTGTTCATAGTTCAATTTCGAATTGCGGATTGCAATACGAGAACAAGATGAAGAATGCTGACCGTCGATTGTCCAATTTGCAATCCGCAATGCCCCTAACCCCTTCTTCATTCCGCATTTCGCAATCCGCAATCCGCATTGCTTCCTGATTTCTTCTCTCGCAATTTCCCGGTCGTCAAAGTGGATCTTCCGGTCGCCGATGATCTGATAGTCCTCGTGGCCTTTGCCGGCAAGCACGACGACATCCCCTGCACCGGCCATCCCGACTGCGGCGGCTATTGCCTGCATGCCGGTCGGGGATGACCGCGTAGGGAGTTCTGCTTCCCCGGACGCCGTCCTTTGTATATCCCTTCAGCGACTCGAACTCGATCATTCTTATCCCGCGGCCATGCCGGCTTCGATCTCCCGAATGATGCCGGCCGGGTCCTCGGTGCGCGGATTGTCGGAGGTCACGATCACGAGATCGCTTCCCTTCAGGGCCGCTGCTCCCATCTTAGGCCGTTTGGTCCGGTCCCGGTCTCCGCCGCATCCGAAGACGGTGATGATCCTGCCCGCAGCCACGTCGCGGACGGCTTCCAGCAGCGATGCGAGCGAACCCTCGGTATGGGCATAGTCGACGAGCACGCCGAACTTCTGGCCCTCGTCCACCTTCTCCATCCGTCCGGGCACGGCCCGCATTCGCCGGATGCCCGTCGCGATGGTCCCGGGAGAGAAGCCGAGGCCGAGGCCCAGACCGACAGCCGTCAGGATGTTATAGACGTTGTGCCTCCCCACCAGGGGGGACTCGACGGCAATGTCGCCCGCAGGCGTCGCCGCCGTGAAAGCCAGCCCCTGCAGGCCATGGCCGATGGCCGTCCGCGGACGGACGTCGGCGTTCCCGGCAAGCCCGAAGGTTATCAGGCGGGCCTTGCTGCTTGCGACGATCTGCCTGGACCGCTCGTCATCGGCATTGACCACCGCGACCTTGTCGCGGCCGAGCCCGGTGAACAACAGGAGCTTGGCCTGAAAATAGTCATCGGCCGTTCCGTGAAAATCCAGGTGATCGTGGGCGAGGTTCGTGAACGCGGCTGCCTCGAAAACGCACTCATCGGTCCTGCCGAGGGCAAGGGCATGTGACGACACTTCCATCACGCAGTACCCGGCCCGCGCAGCGGCCATTTCGGCGAGGAGCGCCTGAAGGTCCAGAGATTCGGGCGTGGTATTCGGAGCGGGATAGACCTTGTCGCCCACGCGGTAGTCGATGGTCCCGATGAGCCCCGTTGTTTGCCCTGCGGCCTCGATAACGGACTTGACGAGATAGCTGGTCGTCGTCTTTCCCTTCGTCCCCGTAATGCCGACCACTTTGATCCTGCGGGAAGGATGACCGTAAAAAGCCGCTGCCAGTCGCGCCAGCGCCCGGCGCGAGTCCTCGACAACGACAAAGGGGACGGAGCCGGAGCCCGTTGCCGCGGGAACACCCGCCTGTTCTGCGACCACGGCCGCGGCCCCCCGCTCGAGGGCCTGCGGAATAAACTGATGGCCGTCCGAGTGAAATCCTCGCACGGCCACAAAAAGGGAGCCCGGGGCCACTTTCCGGGAATCGTGGGCGATGTCGGCCACTTCGCCGTTCATCGCGGCCTGCGGCAGCGTCGCCGTTCCCTCCAAGGCGCTCAGGAGTTCGCCCAGTTTCATCGTGTCACCAGAAGCATCCTGCCTCCCATGTCATCAGGCGGGACCTGCAGATAGGCGAGACTCTGCTCGGCCACTGCCTTGAACACCGGCGCGGCCACGGTGCCGCCGTAGATAGATCCGCTTTCAGGAGTGTCCACCATAACAACGATCACGAGCCTGGGCGCCGATGCCGGCACAAAACCGACGAAGGAGCTCACATAGTCCTTCTTCGAATACAAGCCCGTTCGCGAGTCGATCTTCTGGGCAGTGCCGGTCTTTCCGGCCGCGCTGTAGCCGGAGGGCTTTGCCTGCGTGCCCGTGCCGATCTCAATGACCCGCTTCAGCATCGCATTCACCTTGCTGCACGTGTCCTCGGAAACAATGCGGGCGATCGGCTGGGGGCCGAATTTTTTCGCCTGCCCGCTGCTGCCGCCGGCGATTTCCGACACGATGTACGGCTTCATCAGCGTGCCGCCGTTCGCCAGCGCCGAATAGGCGGTCGCCATCTGGAGCGGCGTAACGCCGACCTCCTGGCCGATCGCGATCGAGGCGATGGACACTCCCGACCACAGCCTGCTGTCCTTGACCGACCCCGAGATCTCTCCCGGCAGGTCCACGCCGGTCTTCCGGCCGAAGCCGAAAGCGGAGATGTATTTCGAGAAGCGGTCCTTTCCGAGCCTCAGGGCGACCTTGATGGTGCCCACATTGCTCGATTCGGCGATCACATCGGTAAAGGTCAGCACCCCGTTGCGGTGCGCGTCGTTGATCACCCGATCAGCGACCTTGATGCTGCCGGCGCTGCAATCGACCCGTTCGAGGGGATGGACGACCTTTTCCTCGAGGGCCGCGGCTGCCAGCACCGCCTTGAATATGGAGCCTGGCTCGAAGCTGTCCGTTACCGCCCGGTTCCGCCATTCGGCCGGCTTGTAGCGCTGGGGCTCGTTCGGATTGAAGGCCGCGCTACCGTGACCGTTCGTGCGGACCGACAGGGCGAGGATCTCTCCGGTCTGCGGATTCATGACAAGGCAGACCCCGCCTTTCGCGCGGGAGCTGGCAAGGGCGGCGTCAAGCTCTTTCTCGGCGATGTGCTGGATCACCTCGTCGATCGTCAGGATGACGTCGCTCCCGGGCTTGGGCATCTTGTACTGGTAGCCGGGGCCTCCGGGGAAGACCGTCCTGCCCATTGCATCCTTCTCGGCAAGAACCCACCCGTTCACGCCGCGGAGGACCGAGTCGTAGGTCCGTTCAAGTCCCTCGAGGCCGATGTTGTCAATGCTCGTAAAACCGAGCACCGGACCGGCCAGGGCCTTCTTGGGATAGAACCGCCTCGTCTCGGTGCGGAGGCCGACCTCATCGGAGCGGAGTTCTTTTATTTTTTTCGCCTTGTCCGGATCCACCTTCCGGCTGAGCCACACAAAGTGCTTGCCGCCCTCGAGCTTACGCTCCAGCAGCCGGGGATCTTCATGCAGGATCCGCGACAGTTGCAGCGCCAGTTCCCGGGGCCGGTCGACCTTGGAAGGAACGCCGTATACGGAATCGACATCGAGGCTTACGGCCAGCTCCCTGCCCATGCGGTCGAAGATGGTCCCGCGCTTGGGCTCGAGCGTCACGACCTGCTCCTGCTGACGCTCCGCCCGCACCGAAAGCTTGGAGCGCTCGAGCACCTGAAGGTAGACAAGTCTCAGGGCTACGAGCCCGAAGCCCGCGGTGATGACAAACAATATAAGGAGGATGCGCCCCCGTCGTTCCATACTCACCTAACCCGGACAAGCCCGCTTGGCGCCGGACCAGACCGGAACATCTCCTGAAGCCGGAAAAACCGCGACCCTTGCATTCCGACTTCTGGCCGAAAGCAGTCTCCCCTTCTTCACGCTGCGAACAGTGCCGACGCAGTCCGCCCTTATTTCTCTTTGGGCGCTGCTTTCCGTTTCACAACGACAATGGAATCCTTGGGAGGAACCACCATGCCGAACCGCTTTTTCGCGATCTCCTCGATGCGCGCCGCCGTGGTCAGACTTGCCGCCTCGATCTTGAGGGACCGGTTCGCCCGTTCCAGCTCCCGTTTCTCGCGCTCGAGCGCCTCGATCTGATACCCGAGACGCATGATCTTGACCTTCCCTCCCACATAGAGAAGCAGGGCGGTGATGATCACGAGGGTCGCAAACATCCGCCGCAGGCTTCCGCGCCTGCCTCGTTCGAACACCAGTGACCCTATGCCGCCGACCCGTGTTGTCATAAAATAACTCGTTCACCGGCAAAAACAAAGCCGGAAATCAGTTGCGCCCCCGTCCGCCGCTCGCACGGCGTCCGGTCTCGTCTTCAACGGAAGACGCCAGTTTTTCCGCAGCCCGGAGCTTGGCGCTCCGTGCGGCAGGGTTTTGCGCCACCTCTTCCGGTCCCGCCATGTGAGGACGGTGCGTGAGAATCCTGAGCTCCGGCTTTTTTCCGCAGGCGCACAGGGGCATTTTGGGAGGACAGATGCACCCCTTTGCCGCGCCGACAAAGGCGCGTTTCACGATCCGGTCCTCAAGCGAATGAAACGTGATGACGGCGATCCTTCCCCCCGGTTTCAGCAGAGGGATCATCGCGGCTACGCCTTCGCTGAGCGCGTCGACTTCGTCGTTGACCGCTATCCGAAGGGCCTGGAACGTGAGTGTGGCGGGATGAATGCGCCGGGGAGGGTAAGGAGGAAAGACACTGGACACTATCTCGGCAAGCTGTACCGTGCTCGTGATGGGCCTCCGGGCCCTCGCCTTCTCTATGGCCCTCGCTATGGCTCCGGCCTTGCGCTCCTCCCCGTATTCACCGATGATCCTTGCAAGCTCGTCGCGGGAGAGACCGTTCACCAGGTCCGCCGCCGTCCGCGGCCCGTTCCTGTCCATGCGCATGTCCAGCGGACCGTCCAGCATGAAGCTGAAGCCGCGCTCCGGGGTCTTGAGGTGGAACCACGAAACGCCGAGATCGAGCAGCACCCCATCCACGGCTTCATAACCCAGGTCGGCGAGCACCGACGGAAGATCGCGGTAGTTCGCCTGGCGGATGATCGCCCGGCCTCCGTACTTCGCGAGGCTCGCGGTGCATCGTTCCACTGCATCAAGGTCCCGGTCCAGGCCGATGACGATCCCATCGGGAGCGGACCGTTCGAGGACCGCCGCTGCGTGGCCTCCGGCGCCCAGTGTGCCGTCGACATACACGCCGCCCCGCCGGGGGGCCAGCAGGTCCACAGCCTCGCGGAGCAGAACGGGAACGTGGACTAAGTTCGAAGTGTCGAGTTCGGAGTGCGGAGTTTCGGGTTCCTTCCTGCCTTCAGATGATTCCGCATTCCGCATTCCGCACTCCGCATTTCTTCAAAGCCCCAGCGGCAGGTTCGTCTCGGGCTTGTTCACGCCGAAACTCTTCGCGGCCTGCTGGACCGTATCGAAAACCTGGAATTCCTCGAGCACCCCGGTGGTGCGGAAAATGTTCTTGATATAGTCCGACATTGCAGCGAGCCGGATGTCGCCGCCGAAGGACTGGAGCCGGCGCTTCTCCTCGACGAGGGACTGCAGGATCGTGAAGTGAATGTGCTCGACGAGCGCAAAGTTGAGGATCAGGCCGTACATCTCCCCCTTGACGAGCTGGCCGATAACGCGGTTCATCTCGGCCATCTTCGCCGCGTCGATCTCACCTTCGAGGTTCATCTGGTATACTTTGAGTTTCTCGCCCATGTCGTTATAGGCCCAATGCGGCCAACGCCTCGCCGATCTTGTCGCCGTTTTGAATATTTCGCGCCTCCCACGCTTTTGCGTCCCATATCTCGATCTTGTTCATGATCCCGACGAGCATGACGCTCTTCGCGATCCCCGCGGACTCCCGGTGGCCGGGCGGGATCAGGATGCGGCCCTGCTTGTCCAGTTCGCACTCCGTAGCCGAGGAAAAAAAGAACCGCATGAAGTCCTTTACTTCTTTCTGCATCATCGGGAGGGTCTTGATCTTTTCTTCGAGCTTTTCCCACTCCTCGAGGGGATAGACGGCGAGGCAGCGATCGAAGTCCATCGTCAGAACGAGCTTGCCCTCGTACCGGTCCGAGATGATTTCACGGAACTTCACCGGCATGCTCACCCTGCCCTTGGAATCAACGGTATGTTCGGCGCTGCCCCGGAACATATCTCTCTCTTCTCCACCCTTTCCCACTTTATACCACTTGCTGGCAAAAGTATATATTTCAAATATATCTTTGTCAAGAAAAATATTAATTTTTGAGATGTTACGTGGTGGGGCGAGCAGGCCGGCCCTTTATTTTTCTTCGTGACAAAAAAGAGAATCAAACGTACTATATAAGTACCTATGAAGGACAATTTTTTTATCACCGTTGACGATTCGCATATCAAGCGGGAAAAAGCAAAAGCGCGGGAACTGCGCAATTCGCAGTGGTGGAAAAGGAAACGCTCAAGCGGGGTGTGCTACTATTGCGGCCGGAAGTTCAAGCCTGCTGATCTGACCATGGACCATCTGGTCCCCATCGTGCGGGGAGGCAAATCCGTGCAGGGCAATCTCGTGCCTGCGTGCAAGGACTGCAACAACAAAAAAAAATATCTCCTCCCATCGGAATGGGAGGAGTATCTCAAAGCGCTCGGACAGGAAAACCCCGATAATCGCTGACACACCGGCGTCCGTCTGTATCGGTCATGAGCGCCTGCTGCCGGCCTCCTCTTTTTTTGAAGATACCTTACCCTTCATTCCTCTCCCAATCCACCCTTGCCAGCTTGTTGTCATGCGACCATTGATATGCCACGTCTCCGTGAAAAGCTTTTTTGAGGGCGCGGCCGAGGCGCTGGGCAAGCTTCTCGTTCGTCGTGGTGATCACCAGGCTGCCGTGGCCGTTCTCCTTGATGGACATGATCCGCTCGAGCGGATTGAATCCCCGCGCGCGCTCCTCCTCGTTCTTGATGAGGTTCATCAGGTCCTGCTTGTGCGGCAGGACGTAGTCGCCCTTCAGCGTCACGACGCCGCCCGGAAAATTGTCGCGGATCTTCAGACAGGCGGGACAGACGATCTTCTGGGTCTCGGCTTGCCCGCGCACAGAAGGCACAGCCTCGCTGTCGATGTACCACCGCTTGTTCCGGTATACTGCA
>CAVVOB010000034.1:0-48677 GCA_963749655.1 Nitrospirota bacterium | reverse complement strand
TGTTGTGTGCCTGTTCTTGGTTCAGTTGGTCTTGCTGCATGAAAAGCTCCTATGACTCGCTGAAAAACATCGCCCTGGAACGGGTCGAGGCCAGGATCGCAGCGCTCCTGCTCAAGCTTGCGAACAAGGTGGGAACGAAGACCGGAGAAGGCACGATGATCGATATGCGGCTCACCAAACAGGATGTTGCCGACATGGTGGGTACGACGGTGGAGACTTCCATTCGTACCTTCAGCAAGTTCAAGAAGATGGGCTTTTTGTCCGATGCAGACGGCAGGATCGTCATCAAGGACAAGGAAGGACTGACGGAGCTGGCATCGTGATAAAACCGCAGAGGGCAGAGAGCAAAGCGCAGAGGGTAAAAGCGTTTTTAGTTTTTAGTTTTTTCCGCTTCTCTCTGCGCTATGCCCTATGCCCTGTCACTGCGGCTGTTCCTGCTTTGTCAGCAGGGTCATGAGCATATTGTAGAAAAAGAAGCGGCCAGGGCCTGCACTGCGCCGAACAGCACGGTCACGGTGCGGTACATGCCTCCGGGGTTGTAAACGTTCAGGGTGTAAAAAAGGAGCATACCCACGAGCGAAATATTGGCGAGGTAGAACTGGGCCTCCCCTATCTTGTTGCTGTAAAGCGGCCGGCCCATGAACCGGGGCAGGATGTGATACCCCACTCCATAGATCATCATGGAGACCCAGCCCAGCATGTTCAGATGGGAATGAACGAATTTGAGGGCCATGACGTTCTGGTTCCAGAGCATGACGATGCCGAGGGCCGCGGCAATGCCGAGATAGATGATGCTCATGACGATGAAACCTTTTACGAATCTGTCCATGTTTTTACGACCTCCACATATATGATTGATTGTTGCTGTACCGATTGTATCACCGGAAACAGCGCGGGGTTATGATCCATCTCATAGTGTACCATATTACGGGAGTATGATGCAGGTCATAGGCATCGAGGACCTGTTCCGGTATACTTCATTCATCTTAAGAATAAGGAGGCTCCTATGATAACGGAAAAGAAAAAAGTTACAAAGGATACCATAATCGGGGACGTCATAAAAATGAGCCCGGGGGCAAAAGCGGTTATCCAGAAGCATTTCGGCAACGGCTGCTTTACCTGCCCCGGCATCAACATGGAATCCATCTCCTTCGGCTCCATGATGCACAATATGGACCCGAACAAGATCGTCGACGAAATCAACGCCCTGGAGGAATAAATGCCGGCCAAAGAGATAAAATGCTTCGTATGCGGCGCGGACGATAAGACCCGCGTATATCTGCCCTGCTTTCACGAAGGCAAGGAAAAGGTCGTCTGCACCCGCTGTCTGCCCATGCTCATCCATGGGGCCCACTAATCCCCGAAACGGCCTCTGACGGAGAGCACCGATTTCGCTCCGTCAGGGGTTTCCCCTTCCGGGCTTCACCCTCGCTGCATACCAATAAATGAAGCAGTTCCTGCCGTGTTGCCCTGATCCGACCACAAAGTAGGATTGGCTTTTTGGGCTGTCATGCTTTACAATACCGGCATTCCCGGATGGATACGGGGAAATACGTTCTCGAACGGAATAAAACACACTCATGAACCAAGAGCTTGCAATCGTACTGGTGAGCGGAGGCATGGACAGCTGCGTCACCGCAGCCCTGGCAGCCCGTGAATACCGGCTGGCTTTCCTGCATGTGAATTACGGGCAACGGACCGAGGCCCGCGAGTTGAAGGCCTTCAACAACATCGCCGATTTCTACCATGCCGAAAAGCGCCTCGTGGTCAGCATCGAGCACCTGAAGATTATCGGCGGGTCGGCCCTGACGGACGAGAGCATCCCCGTGCCGGAGGCTGCTGATTCTCATTCCGCATTCCGCATGGAGCCTGTCTCGACTCAGTCGGGAAATTCCGAAATTCCCATGACCTACGTTCCCTTCAGGAATGCCCATCTGCTCTCCATCGCCGTTTCCTGGGCAGAAGTCATCGGCGCAACCAAGATTTTCATCGGCGCCGTGGAAGAGGACAGCTCGGGATATCCTGACTGCAGGGAAGTTTTTTACCAGGCCTTCAACAAGGCGATCGAGACAGGGACGAAGCCGGAAACGCGGATCGAGGCAGTGACGCCCCTCATCCATATGAGAAAGTCGCAGATCGTGAAGCGCGGCATGGAACTCGGCGCGCCCCTGCACCTGACCTGGAGCTGTTATCAGAACAGCGACCGGGCCTGCGGCAGGTGCGACAGCTGCATGCTGAGATTGAAAGGCTTCGAAGAGGCGGGCGTCAAGGACCCGATCCCCTATCAACCGGCCGGGGACCGGAGCTAAAAGAAGCTCGTCACGACCAGGACCAGCGTCAGCGCGACCATGATGATGACGGTCGCCCATGCGATACTATTAAAAATTTTCGAGTTCGTATAGTCACCCATCAGGTCCTTGTCGTTTATCAGGAGAAGCATAAAGATGAGGACGAAGGGCAGCATGATGCCGTTCACGACCTGCGAGATGAGCATGATGGGCACGAGCGGCGCGTCCGGGATGAGGATAATGAGCGCTCCCACTGCGATGATGCCCGTATAAAGCCACATGAACTGCGGAGCGGTCTTGAAATTCTTGTCGATCCCCGATTCCCACCCCATTCCCTCACAAACATAATAGGCAGTTGCCAGCGGCAGAATGGACGCTGCAAAGAGCGACGCGTTCGCCAGTCCGATCGCGAACAGCGACCGAGGCGTAATTCCCGGCGAGCGGCGCAAGAGCGACGGCTGCGTCCTTGGCATCCGTTATCCTGATGCCGGCGGTATACATGGTCGCGGCGCAGGCCACGATGATGAAAAAAGCGATCACGTCCGTCATGACGCAGCCGACGATGACGTCCATGCGCGATGCGCCGTAATTCTCGACCTTGATGTTCTTCTCGACCACGGCGGACTGGAGATAGAACTGCATCCAGGGCGCGATGGTCGTCCCGACGATGCCGATGAGCATCATGAGATAGGAAGCTTTGAATTCGAACGACGGCTTCACCGTATCGAGCATGATCTGCCCCCACGGCGGATGGATGAGATATGCCGAGACCACGTAGGTCAAAAAAACGGTGCAGGCGATAAGGAATATCCTCTCAACGAACCGGTACGTCCCCTTTACCACCAGCAGCCAGACCGCAAAAGCGCCGATCGGGACGGAAACATACTTGCTCACGCCGAAGATCTCCATGGACGAGGCCCAGCCGGCAAACTCAGCCACCGTATTGCCCATATCCGCGAAGCAGCAGGCTCAGCATGAGGAAAAAGGTCGCCTTGACGCCGAAATTCTCCCGGATCAGATCGGCAAGGGTCTTCCCGGTGACCACTCCCATGCGCGCGCACCATTTCCTGCACGACGATGAGCGCAACGGTGATGGGGATCAGCGTCCAGAGCAGCGAATAGCCGAAATGGGCGCCTGCGACCGAATAGGTGGCAATGCCGCCCGCATCGTTGTCCACATTCGCGGTGATGATACCCGGTCCGAGCACGGACAGAAATACCAGTATCTTTTTCTTATTGATCATGGGCAATTTCCGTAAGAATCTTTCATCCAAGAACGGCGATAGCAAACGTAAATTAAAACAGGTAAAACATATACCGAACCTGCGTCGTTTTGACGCTGCGTCCGCTTCGTGTTTCATGGTTTTGCTTTTACTTGCAGCTGAATCCGTGTTTATCCGTGTTCATCAGTGGTTAACTGTCTTTTCAGGCTCATCTGTCAGTGGGAGTATCCTGGGAAAAACACTAGCGTTTTCGGCGTTTCTTGCGCGAGGCTGTCGGCAAGAGGAAATCCACGACGTCGTCGACGGTCACGATGCCGTGCAGGACGTTGTTTTCGTCCACGACCGGCGCCGCGAGAAGGTTGTACTTCGAGATGAATTCAGCCACATCTTTCTTCTTAGCGTCGAGGGTAAGCGTCTTCGGCGGCGTTATCATGATGTCGCTCAGCAGAGTCTGCGGCAGGGCCAGGATCAGGTGCTTGAGCGACAGCACGCCGATGATGCGCTCGTTCGTATCCACGATGAAGAGGTAGTAGATCGTTTCCACGTTCGGCGCCTCGAGCCGCAGCTCCCTGATCGCCTCTTCGACGGTCATGTCCGGGAGGAAGGACAGGTATTCCGTGGTCATGAGACCGCCCGCCGTGTCCTCCTCGTGCTCAAGGAGCTCCTGCACGTCCTCGGCCTCGTCCTTCTCCATGAGATCGATGAGTTCCTGCGCCTTCGCTTCAGGCAGGTCGCCGAGCACGTCCGCCGCCTCGTCGGGCGGCATGCGCTCCAGGATGTCCGATGCCCGCTCCTTGGACATGTCGTCGATGATGTCCGCCTGGACGCGGGGTTCGAGTTCGTGCAGGGCCTCGGCGGCCGTATCGACGTCGAGGCTGCCGAAGATCGCGGTCCGCTCCCGCTGCGAGACCTCGCTGATGATCTCCGCCAGGTCAGCCGGGTGCATGTTCGATACCTTCTGTCCGGAGACCGTCAGCGTAAGCCGCGAGACCTTCGGTTCGATGGTCTGAACATAGTGCCAGGAAATGAGTTTGTGCTGCAGTCTGTAGTTGAACAGGGAAAAGAACTTTTCCCCGCGTTTTTCGAGGCCGAGCCGCCGCAGCAGCCCCCGAAGACCGATGTCCGCGGCCACCAGGCAAAGCTTCCCCTTCACGTCGCCCAGTTCAAGGTCGTTGACGCGCACCAGCTTGGCGCCGTTGATGTCGACGATCTGCTTGTCGAGGAGGTCGCGGAAGATCAGGATATCGGAGGCTGAACCCGGGGAGGCCGTAAGATCTGCCCGGCGGGCATTCACCGAAATGACGCGGCGATTGAAGAGATTGACCGAGTCCCAGGGGAGAACGTAGGTGGACCTGCCCGATGCGACGATCAGCGCGGTGACCGCCGGGAAGGGATCGCCGAGACCCACGACAATGTCCTTCAGCCTGCCGATCTCCTCGCCCGTCTGGTCAAGCACCGGCTTTTTCTGGACCTCGCTGACAAAAATCTCTCCGGCAAAAAAAGGCATGACGGCTCCGTGGCGGAATTGGTGACGATGGTTTAGGTTATACCAGCGGTATCGGGGTAAGTCAAGAAAAAAGCCGTCTGACAAGACGAAATATGCTAAAATATTCGTAGGGATGAGGGTGTGATGAGGCCTCAGCGAAAAAGGAGGGAATCGTCATGGCCGAAACAAAAACTATAAGCCGGAGCAATATTGATATAAAAAAAATTAACATGTCAGGGAAGCCTTTTTCTGATATAGTTTCTGAAATTTTCCGGACAAACACGAACTGCAGGTACGGCGAATCTCGAAAGGAGCACGCATCGTATGGCGGAACAGAACCTGAAGGACGTGAAAAAGGAAATTTACCTGGTGATGCATAAAGCCCAGGAAATGCTGGAACTCACGGAAGACGGGTTCATGAAGAGCAAGCTGGCATCCCTGGACCAGGCGGATGAACTCGCCAATGAGATCCATGCGAAGGAAGACAGCCTCACCGCCACGCTCGCGCAAATGGCAGCCAACAACAGCGAAGCCCGGTCGATCCTGACCGTCCCGGCCCATATCGAAAAGATCGCGACCGCCATCAAGCGGATCAGCGAGAACAGCCGCAGCCGCATCAAGGAAGGCATGCTGTTCAGCGACAAGGCCATACTGGAAACCGGCAAGCTGTTCACCAAGAGCAAGGATGTCCTGAAAAAAGCCGGCGAAGCCGCGGTGACCGGCTCATCAACGACCCTCGAAGCCGTCCTGGCGGACAGCGATGCTATGGAGCGCATGGCCAATGAATTCGCCACCGCCCATGAAGAGCGGCTCGTGACCGGCGAATGCTCCCCGAAATCGTCGTCCACCTATCTGTGCATCCTCTACGCCTTTGAAGATATCGGCGCCCATATCAAGAATACGGTCAAGAAGCTTGCCGGCAAATAACATTCGCCGACGGAATCTTGCCCAGGCTCACCGGCCTCGATACTGTTTTTATCGAAATCCCCGAGAATCTTTTTCGGGGATTTCTTTTTAGGACATGCAGCTTCATCCCCCGTTTCAAATACCGGGGCTGAGGCGCTCCAAACATCCTCTATGCCCGTTATAGCGAATCCCATGATCGGTTTGGCCCTCTCCGGCGGCGCTGCACGGGGAATCGCCCATCTCGCTGTTCTGGAGACGCTGGAGCTGGAAGGAATCCCTGTCCATGCCATCGCCGGGACGAGCTCCGGAAGCGTTGTTGGCGCGCTCTATGCCGCAGGTATGACCCTGGCCGAGATACGCAAGATCCTGATCAATACCAAGTGGAAGGACGTCCTCAAGTTCACCGTCCCCCGGCAGGGACTGATCTCCAGCGAAGGCATCTACCGTTTCATGGAAGCGATCCTGCCGGTGAAAAAATTCTCCTCCCTTACAATCCCCTTCGCAGCCGTGGCAACCGATCTCGCTACCGGCGCCAAGGTCGCCCTGACGACCGGCTCCGTTGCCCGGGCAGTGCAGGCCAGCTGCAGCCTTCCCGTTATTTTCACTCCCACGGAGATCAACAAAACAATGCTCGTAGACGGCGGAGTCGCCAGCCAGATCCCTGTCCGGACGGTGCGGGAAGAGCTGGGCGCGCGGCATGTGATCGCGGTGAATGTGAATTATCGGGGAATGGAAGCCGACCGCTACGACAACATCATCACGATCGCGGCCCATTTATCGGCGCTCGTGGCGTCAAGGAATGCACGGGAAGAGGAAAAGCTCGCCGATGTCATAATCAACGTCGATGCGAAAGGGATCCCGCTCTATGACCTGTCAAAGGCAAAAGAGCTGCTGAAACGGGGAAAGAAAGCGACAGAGGAGAAACTGGCGGAGATTAAGGCGCTGTTGGACCGTTCCCGGTAAAGGATTGTTCCGCACTCTGCCACATAATTCTTCTTCATCATTACAAGCATGGATGCCGGCGATCGTGAAAGAACTCATCTCAAATAAAATTCCTCATGCTTGATAAAGCATGAGGAATTTTATTTAAATCAAGATTCGATTTGAATTAATGCTTGAACACCCGCTGACCCGTGAAGACCATGGTTACTTTCGGGTTAGCCTCGTTGCAGGCGGTAATCGCGTCGAAGTCCCGGTCCGACCCTCCGGGCTGCACGATCGCTGAAATCCCTTCCTTGATCCCCACATCCACTCCGTCGCGGAACGGGAAGAAGGCGTCCGACACCATAATCGATCCGATAAGACCGCCCTTGTCCTTCTTTGTCTGCTCGTCGATCTCCTTGAGAGCGCCCTTATCGCGTTTGCCCTGGTCCGCTTCCAGCTCATAGGTCTTGTACGGAACGCCGTGTTTCTTGAAGCACAGAGCATCGGCGTACTTCGTATAGGCCTTGAAGATCGCGATCTCGGCAACGCCGACGCGGTCCTGTTCGCCGGTGCCGATGCCGACGGTGACGCCATCCTTCACATAGATGACCGAATTGGACGTGATCCCCTGCTCCACGTTCCAGCCGAAGAGCATGTCATCGTATTCCCGGTCCGTGGGCTTCCGTTCGATCTTGTATTCCGTCCCTTGTACGCGGTCTTTGCTTCCTGAAAATCCGCCTTGGTCCGGATGGCGTTCTTCTGCGACTGCTGTACGATAAGGCCGCCGTCGATGAGGGCCTTGAACTCCACAAAGCTCATGTCCCGGTACTTCGCCAGGTCGGCGATCTTTTCCAGTCTGATGATGCGCAGGTTCTTTCGCTTTGCCAGGATGGAGACGACGCCTTCCTCGAAATCCGGAGCAGCGACGACTTCCAGATAATTCGAATTCGCAAGCTCCGCCGTCTGTTTGTCCATGGCCCGGTTCACGACGAGGCAGCCGCCGAAAGCGGCGATGCGGTCGGCCATGTTCGCCCGGTCATAGGCCTCGAAAACGCTCTTTCCCTGGGCCACGCCGCAGGGGTTATTGTGCTTCATGATCGCCGCGGCCGGCCGGTCCATGAGAAACTTCAGGATATTGAGCGCATTGTCCAGGTCGGTAAAATTCGTCTTGCCCGGATGCTTGCCTGCCTGGAGCATCTGCTCTTCGGTAATGCTGCTCACCAGACCGTTGCCCGGCTCGATGAACTTCACGCCGGCAAGCGCCAGGTTGCCCTTGACCAGCTGATACATGGCTGCCTGCTGGTCCGGGTTCTCGCCGTAGCGAAGTCCCTTCTCGATCACCTCTCCGGTCTTTTCGTCCGCAAGTTTCCATGACCGTTTCCGGTACACCAGCTTCTGGTCCCCGAAGGTGATGGTCATTTCGGGAGGGAAATTGTCGGACATGATGGTTTTGTACATCTTCTTAAGATCGGACATTGATTCCTCCTGGGATAAACCGCAAATTTCAATCGCCAAATTTCAAATAAAGGGGTCTAAGCTCCATCCGTTGGTTAGTGCATTTCGGTATTTGGACATTTCTTCGTGTTTTGGGATTTGAAGTTTAGATTCTGCTTTAACGCTATACTTTATCCACTGTCTTCTGCCCCAGCAGCCCCGCAGGTCGAATGATGAGCGTCACGATGAGCACGATAAAGGCAAAGGCGTCCTTGTACACGCTCGAAATGTAGCTTGCGCCGAAGTTCTCGATGAGCCCCAGCATGAAACCGCCGAGCATGGCGCCGGGTATGCTCCCGATGCCGCCGAGGACAGCAGCGGTAAAGGCCTTGATGCCGGCGAGGTAGCCCATGAAAAAATGCACAACGCCGTAATAGAGCGTCACCATGACGCCCGCAACAGCGGCAAGCGATGAGCCGATCATAAAGGTGACCGAAATGACCTGGTTGATGTTGATCCCCACAAGGCCCGCCATGACGCGGTCCTGGGAAGTGGCGCGCATGGCTTTCCCCAGTTTCGTTCTGGCGACGAACAGGTGGAGCACGATCATGAGCAGGATGGACGAGAGGAGGACAAAAATCTGGACCGGAGAAACGTTCGCCCCGAGTATAATGATGCCCTCCGACGGGAGGAGTGGCGGAAGATTCTTGTACTCCTTGCCCTGCGCAAGCATCACGACATTCTGAAGAATGATCGACATGCCGACGGCGCTGATCAAGGGCGCCAGCTTGGTCGCGTTCCTGAGCGGGCGGTAGGCGACTCGCTCAATCACCGCGCCGTAGGCCGCACAAAAGGCCATGGACACGATGATCGTGACCAGGAGAGCGAGCGGGATGCTGTAGGCGGTCAATCCCAGGTACGTCAGGACGCCGAGGACGATGATGCCGAGGTACGCTCCCAGCATGTACACTTCACCGTGGGCGAAGTTGATGAGCTGGAGTATCCCGTAGACCATGGTGTAGCCGAGTGCGATAAGCGCATAGACCGCGCCCAGGGCCAGACCGTTGATAAGCTGCTGAACGAACATGGAGAACCCTGCCTGTTATTTTACTTCGACAAACTTCCCGTCCATAACCTGCCAGACGACGTAGGGCGCCTTGGTCACGTCCCCGTTCTTATCGAACGAAATGTCGCCGAAGGCCCCCTTGAACGTGTTGGCCGATATGTACGCCGCGAGCTTCAGCCCCTCCGTGGACCCGGTCTGCTGTATGGCTGTCAGAATGATGTTGGCTGCGTCATAGGCGTAAATAGAATAGGGCCCCGGTGCGCCGTATTTCGCCGTGTACTTTTCGTTGAACGATTTTGAGGTGGGCAGCCCCGAGGGGTCTTTTCCGAAGGTCACGTAGGTCCCCTCGGCTGCTTTGCCGGCAATGCTGATGAACGTCGGATCATAAACGCCGTCGCCGGTGATCATGGGTATGATCATGCCGATTTCCTTGGACTGACGCACCAGCCTGCCGGCTTCGGGGTACACACCGCCGAAAAAGTAAATGTCCGGCTTCTTTTCCTTGATCGCGGTCAGGACTGCCTTGTAATCCGGGTCCTTCGTCTGAATGCCGTCGTAAAACACGACCTGAACCTTGTCCTGAACCGCATTCTTGAAATAATCGGCCAGACCCTGGCCGTAGGTCGTCTTATCGTGCAGAACAGCCACCCGCTTCGGTTTCACGGTCTTCAGCACGAACTCTGCTGCCACGGCGCCCTGCTGGTCATCGGTGCCGCACACACGATAGATGGTCTTGTACCCCTGGCGGGTAAGACGGGGATTCGTCGAAGCAGGACTTATGGCGACGATCTTGGCAGCGTCATAGTAGGGTGCTGCATTGATGGAGCAGTTCGAATTCCAGTGGCCTACGACGGCGGTCACTTTCTGGTTCACGAACTTATTTGCGATCGAAACGGCCTGTTTCGGGTCTGCCTGGTCATCGCCGGCGATCAGCTGGATCTTCTTCCCGAGAAGGCCCCCCTTCTCGTTCCATTCCGCGACCGCGAGTTCCACACCGTTCCTCAGGTCGATCCCCATCTTGCTCTGATCGCCTGTCATGGGTCCGGCGGCGCCGACCTTGATCACATTGGCGTCCTGCGTGGTGCACCCGAATATCATGCACAGAGCTATGACCGAAAAAAACTTTTTCATACTCTCCCTCCCCCTGATGAAATCCCGGACCTGGCCTGCTCGATCAGGGCAACCATATCCGCAGCTGCCCGCGACAGGTCCGTCGCCGAAAGCAGGGCAGAGATCACTGCAACGCCGTCGGCGCCGTGCCGGATGACCTCTTGAACGTTTGCGTGGCCTATGCCGCCGATGGCAATGACCGGGATGTTGACGGACCTTTTAATCTGTTCGATGCCTGCTGCACCTTGGCATTTTCCCGCATCTTTCGTGGACGTCGGGAAGATCGGTCCAAACCCGATATAGTCGGCGCCTGAACGGTCGGCTTCTATTGCTTGATCGAGGCTGTGTGTGGAAATACCGATGATTTTATCCCGGCCGAGTACCATCCGGGCTTCTCGCAGGGAAAGGTCGTCCTGTCCCAGATGGACGCCGTCAGCCCCGACAGCCGCTGCGATATCGGCGTGGTCGTTCACCATGAAGAGTGCCCCCAGATCGCGTGCGGTCCGGGCAAGACCCAGGGCTGTTTCGTAAATGTTCCTTCTCGTTCTGTTCTTGGCGCGGTATTGAAAGAAAACAACCCCTGCGGCATGGGCCCGCACCATGACCTGTTCCGCGCTGTCCCGCAGCAAGTCATGATCCAGGATCAGGCAGAGTCCCTTGATGTCATTTCGGCGAATTGAGGTACCTCTCCATGAACTTGGTGGAAATGTCGCCTTTTTGGAAATCGGAATCTGCAAGGATCTTTTTGTGCATGGGAATCGTCGTCTTGATTCCTTCGATGATGAACTCGTCGAGCGAACGCCGCATCCGCATGATGGCTTCATCCCTCGTGTCCGCATGCACGATCAGCTTGGCGATCATGGAATCGTAGTAGGGCGGGATCACGTACTGCGTGTACGACGCCGTTTCCACCCTCACGCCGAGTCCGCCCGGCGGGTTAAAGGCCGTAATGGTACCCGGCGACGGGGTGAAGGTGTCGGGATCCTCGGCATTGATCCTGCATTCAATGCTGTGCCCCTTCACCCGGATCTGGTCTTGCTTGAGGGAGAGCGGAAGCCCGGCAGCGACGCGGATCTGCTCTTTCACGAGGTCGATCCCCGTAACCATCTCGGTCACGGGATGCTCCACCTGGATGCGGGTGTTCATCTCCATAAAATAGAATTTTTTGTTCTCGTCCATCAGGAACTCGATGGTCCCTGCGTTGCGGTACCGGACGGTCCTGGCTATGGCAACGGCCATCTCGCCCATCTGCTTACGGAGGCCCTCGTCGATGATGACCGACGGAGCTTCTTCGATCAGCTTCTGATGACGACGCTGAATCGAGCATTCGCGCTCGCCGAGGTATACCACGTTGCCCTTTTCATCGGCCATGATCTGGATCTCGATGTGGCGCGGCTTCAGGATGTACTTTTCGATATATACATCGGCATTGCTGAACGCCGCAAGCGCCTCGGCCTGGGCCATGACGAAGGCATTGGCAAAATCGGCCTCCTGCATGACCACGCGCATGCCCTTGCCGCCGCCGCCCGCCGCCGCCTTGACAATGACGGGGAAGCCCAGTTCCCGCGCTATTTCGATCGCGCTGCTTTCCTCGGTCACGACGCCCTTGCTGCCGGGAAGCACCGGCACGCCCGCCTTCTGTGCCGTTTCCCGTGCCTTGGCCTTGTCGCCCATGAGCTTGATGCTGTCCGGGCTGGGACCGATGAAGCGGATCCCCGTGGAGTTGCACACCTCCGCGAAGCTGGAGTTCTCCGCCAGGAAGCCGTAACCGGGATGGATGGCCTCCGTATCCGTGATCTCCGCCGCGCTGATGATGCTGGGAACATTGAGGTAGCTGTCGGCGCTTTTGGGCGGCCCGATGCAGACGCTCTGATCGGCAAAACGGACATGCAGCGAGTTGGCGTCTGCCGTCGAATGCACCGCGACGGTCAGGATGCCCATCTCCTTGCACGCGCGGATGATCCTCAGTGCGATCTCGCCGCGATTGGCAATCAATATTTTTTTAAACACGCAAACACCCCATGGGATAGATCCCGAAATTCGAATTTCGAAGCCGCGTCATACCGGTTCGATGACGAAAAGCGGCTGCCCGAACTCGACGGGCTGCCCGTTCTCCACCAGGATCTGAACGATCCTGCCGGGGGCCTCCGACTCGATCTCGTTCATGAGCTTCATCGCCTCGATGATGCAGAGCACCTGCCCCTTTTTCACGATGTCGCCCACTTCCGCGTAAGCCGGCTTGTCCGGAGAGCTGGATCGATAAAAGGTGCCGACGATCGGCGAGGTCACCTTGATCTGGTTCGATCTCGGGGGCTCAGCCGGTTTTTCCGCCGCCGGAGCGGGGGCCTCCGCAATTGCCGGAGCGACAAGGGCCGCCGGCGGATATTCCATCCGCGGCATGGCGGGGTGGAACGTGACGTCGCCGCCCTTGCGGATACGCACTTTCACGCCCGAACGCTCGACTTCCAGTTCCGAGACGTCGGTGTTTTTGAGAATTTCTATCAGTTCCTTAATTTCTTTAAGGTTCATGATTGCTCCTTTGGCCAGACCGGATGTCGTCCCGCTACTTTTTGACACGCTCGATGAATGTTCCCGTTCGCGTATCGATCTTGATCACATCCCCTTCATTCAGGTAGAAGGGAACCTTGACAACGGCCCCGGTTTCCAGCGTGGCCGGTTTGGATCCGCCGGACGCCGTATCGCCGCGCACGCCCGGGTCCGTCCTGGCGATGACAAGCTCAACGAACATGGGGATATCGATATTGATCGGTTTCCCCTTGTGATAAAGGACCTTGATCTCCATGTTTTCCTTGAGATAGCTGATGCTGTCGCCGAGCTGCTGCTCATTCATGGAAATCTGCTCGTAGTTTGCCGTATCCATGAACACGCGGTCCTTGTCCGCTGCATACAGATACTGCATGGTTTTTTCCTCCAGCTCGGGCAGGTCCACCTTTTCTCCCGAACGGTAGGTCCGGTCGATCACATTCCCCGACTTGAGGCTTTTGATCTTGGTCCTTACGAACGCTCCGCCTTTTCCCGGCTTGACGTGCTGGAAATCCACGATAACATAAGGCTCGCCGTCAATCTCGATTTTCAATCCCGTTCTGAACTCAGCTGTCGATACAGGCACTTTCTTACTACCTCCCTTTCATCAATCCGACTCTGTCGTTTGTGTCATTCTGCCGGAGGTTGAAGCAATCCGACGCGATTACATCATTTTCCCGATGGCATCCAGCTCACGGGGAAGCGTGGTAAGCACTTTCATTCCCGATGCGGTCGAAAGCACCATGTCTTCGACGCGAATGCCGCCCCAGCCGTCGATATAGATGCCCGGCTCTACGGTAAAGACCATGTCGGCCTCCACCGTGTCCCTGGACAGCGGCGATATCGACGGACCTTCATGCACCATGAGGCCGATGCCGTGACCGGTTCCATGGCCGAAATGCGAGCCATGGCCGGCATTGCGGATGACTTCCCGCGCCGCATCATCCACAGTCTTGCAGTTCACTCCCGGCCGGATGCGTTTCATGGCGCTGGCCTGGGCAGCCAATACGATTTCATGCAGCTCACGCTGCCGGGGCGAGGGCCGTCCCAGGCACAGCGTTCTCGTTATATCGCTGAAATACCCCTCGGCCTCGGCTCCGAAATCGATCGTCACCAGGTCGCCCTTCCGCAGCCGGCGGTTGGTGAGCGTTGCATGGGGCATGGCCCCGTTGCCGCCGGATGCGACGATCGTGTCGAACGCCGCCTTTCGGGCGCCTTTGTCGCGCATGAGATACTCGAGCTTGATGCCCAGTTCCCGCTCGGTCACGCCGGGCCGAACGTACCGGAGAAGTTCAAGAAATGACTCCTCCGCCCTCCGAATGGCCGTCCTAAGGTGCAAAAGCTCCCGGGGGTCCTTGCGCATCCTCAGCCGGTTCACGAGATCGCGGTGCCCCTTGGGACGAAGTCCGGTTCCTTTCAGCCTCTTTACCGCGTCGAGCGTGAGCGACGCCTCGTCAAACCAGAGCGTATCGACGCCGCGCCGGTCCGCTGTCTCACGGAGGGCCGTGTAGAAGTCCCTTTTTTGAATGACCACCGTGACCGACGGCGACTCTTTGTGCGCCTGAAGCTTGTACCGGAAATCCGTAATCAGACAGGGCCTTCCGCCGGCCACCAGCAGGGATCCTGCCGAGCCGGTGAAGCCGGTGAGATAGCGTACATCCTCCCGCCGGGTGATGATCAACGCATCAATGCCCTCAGCGGCCATGAGCTGTCTGAGCCTCATCTGTCTCAGCTGTTCCGGTCTTCGCTTCATTATTATTTTCCGATTCTGCCGCCGGCGGCGAGCCCAACAGCCGCTCTGAGCGCAAGCAGATAGCTGTCCGGCCCGAAGCCGGCGATCTGACCGACGGCAACGCCCGAAATGTAGGAATGCTTTCGGAACTCCTCGCGCCGGTAGATATTGGAGATGTGCGTCTCGATCGTCGGAATGCCTGTCGATGAGATCGCGTCGCGAATCGCGATGCTCGTATGAGTATAGGCTCCGGGGTTGATCACGATAGCATGTACCATTCCCATCGCCTCATGAATTTTCTGGACCAGTTCCCCCTCGTGGTTCGACTGGAAAAAAGAGACTTCGACGCCGAGCTCTGCAGCAAGCGCCCTGATACGTTCATTGATATTCTCCAGCGTAAACGATCCGTAAATCTCGGGTTCTCGCTTTCCGAGGAGATTGAGGTTCGGTCCGTTTATGACCAGTATCTTCATGAATCCCCCATACAAAATAAAAAACTGCCTGAGGCAGTTTGAGGTGCACCGGGAACAGCGTACAGCGAGCTCCCGTCTTAGAATTCCCTGAGCAGTTTCGGAACGGACATCCGGAGAAGAAATCTTCCCTTTCCGAAATTACCTTCAGGTTTGATGATCAGTACGAAAAAATATTCGTCATTCAGCCTGCGGAGCATGATCATGGCCTTGTCCGCAATGACCGTGACCTCCTTGGTCGTTCCCATCTGGGCCGCCTGGGATCCCTTTTCGATCTCCTTCAGCAAGGATGAGTATTCGACGGTCATGGACTGCAGGTCTATCTCCTTGTCTACAGAGTATTCTTCTACGGGAATTCCGTCCAGTCCGACAATGAGGGCGCCCAAAGCCCCTTCCGTGCCGTTCACCACTTCCTTCAGGATGTCGGAAAAGGGCATTTATTTCTCCTTCCTGATGTTCTTCAACCAGGTTTCCAGACGATCAAGCGTTTCTTTTCGTGATGCAATCGAAGGAGCCGGAGCGGCCTGCACCGCATCGCCAGCGGGCTCGGCAGCGGGAGGAACGTATTCCCGCGGCTCGAAATCAGTATAGAGCGGTCTTATGCCGGACTTCTGCGCGGGAGAAGTCATGAATATATCGAATGACGCCTCACTCGACCCCTCTTCAACTGGCTGGGCCTTCCGCGGTGCCGGCGGGGAGAGGTCCTCCTGCGGTTTTGATTCTTCCCGCTCGGCGAAAACAGAGTCCGGCGACCTTTTCCCGGTCGCCTTCTTGGGCGCCGCCGGTTCCTCGTGTTCGACGAACAACTCCGCATCCAGGGTGATGTCTTCCTCTTCCGGTAGTGCCGTCTCTTCTGATAGCGCAGCGCCCCCTTGGGGGTGGACGGCGTGTTCGGGATCCACCTCCACGGCATCGATGGTCAGGATTTCATCCTCGGGTACTGAGGGAGGCGGCACATACTCTACTGCTTCACTGAGAAAATCGGCAGCTTCCGCTTTTGCCCTCTTGGGGGTCAGATCCTCTTCCTCTGACATCTGAGCCGCCGGCGGCGAATACTTTTTCTGACCGGTACCAGCTCCTGCAGGAACGTTGTCAGAAGCAGCCGGGGACTCCTGTTTCTGCTCCTGCGGCTCCTCGAACGACGCCATTTCCCGCACCCGCGCCAGTTTGTCCTTTAATGCCTGGCTGGTAGGATGATCGGCCATCATGCGTTCATAGATATCGATGGCTTTCTCAAAGAACCCTTGGGCAATGTACAGCTCGGCAAGCGTATCGGTGGTAAAGTCGTCTGACTGATCCGCAGTTTTTACACTTTCCTCCGGAGCAGCCATCTCAGGAACCGCTTCAATTTCCGCAGGCGCTTCCTCTTCAACGAGGCCGGGAATCTGCGCCTCGTCAAAGATCGGCGTTTCGGCTTTCAATACTTCGGATACATCCCCGGTCGCACCAACGACATGTTCCTCTGCTTTCTCGGGGGTGCGTTCGAACGTCTCAAAGACACCGGCGTCAAAACCGGATACCGTTTCCTCTTTCGCCGGGACTTCGTCTTCAATCGGCTCAACGAACAGAATTTCCTCGGGTTCCTCACGCACCTCCTGCAAACCCGCTGAATCGGTGCCGCCGCTCTGGGACGGAGCGGACGGTCCCGATGTTTTCAGGAATTCAACCGCTCCGCCCTGGCCAGCCGGGGCATTCTCGCCCTCAGTCTTCTGACGTTTTGCAGCATGATCAGGTTTCTCGGGTGCCGGCTGAACGGGCGCGGCTGCCTCCCGGGGAGCAGGTCCGGGTTTGGATGCTGCGGAAGCCGCCGGCCCCTTGAGTGCTGCTGGCGCGGCAGTCTCCGGCGGCGAAAATTCCGGTTTGGCTTTTGGTTTTAAAGAAGGGGGCGGTTGCTTGTCCCGTCCCGTGACAGGTTCGGATGCAGGCCGGGGCTTCTGCTGCAGGATCCGCGTATGCACGTCGCGTTCGGCTTCGATTTCGGCCATCAGTGAGGAAAGCTCTTCATCCCCGGGATTGAGTGCCGCCGCTATTTTATAGTGTAAGAGAGCCTCGTCCTTGCTGTTTTTTAATGCGTACACATCCCCCAGTTTTCTCTGCGCCAGAAGGTTGTCGGGAATCGCCTTTACAACCTCTTCGAATTCTTTCCGAGCCCCTTCATAATCCCCTTTATCAAACAGGAGTCTCCCAAGAATGGACCTTGCGGTGACGTATCCGGGATTGTGCTTGAGACCCTCAGACAGCACATGAATAGCCATCTCTATGTCCCCGTCTTTTTTGTACTCTTCCGCAAGAGGGACAAAAAGTTTCGACTTGGGATCCTTGGAAATACGCTCCGTCAGCTTGGCTATTTCGGAGGGTTCTTTATTCATAAATTTTCTTGTGTTATCAAACCGATGCAAAAAAATATTACCAAAAACAGGGGCTAAAAGTCAAGGTAATACTTATCAATGAGCACTGAAGAGTGCGTTTTTTGAGCACAGAGCGGCATTTTACGTCTGATGAGAGGGAAACAGGAGGCATGGCAGGGCTGCGCGGCAGCCTAAAGGGACCCGAAAAGGAGAAACAATGCCGGTGAAGAAACAGCAACGGAACGACTCAACCTGCGGAGAGAAGCCCGAAAGGGGCCAGGAACATGCTCATCGTCACCGTGACCGGCGGCCGCGGCCTAATTGCCGACGCATACTTCTGCGCCCCGTTTCAGAGCGGCCTCATTCAGCGGGATCAGCGAGTGCCTGCGACGGGGAAGGACCTCCTTCAGTGCGGCGAGGACCGATTCCATGGCAACGATCCCTGTCTGTTTCAGCAATGCCCCGAGCATCACCATGTTCGAAATACGGCTGTCTCCGAGTTCTTCGGCGATGTCGTTCGCACGCACCTCGATCAGGGCGACGTCCGGCCTTTGAGAAGGAGCATGAACAAGGGAGGTGTTCAAAAAAAGACGACCGCCCGGCTGTATCCGCTTCTCGAATTTATCAAAGGAGGCTTCATTAAAAATTACCAAGGCCGAAGGATGCTGGACCACGGGCGACCCGATCTCATCGCTTGATATGATGACGGTGCAATTCGCTGTTCCGCCGCGAATCTCGGCGCCATAGGACGGAAACCACGTCACGTGCCTGCCTTCAAGCATACCGGCATAGGCGAGTAATTTTCCCGCAACCAGCACGCCCTGCCCTCCGAATCCCGCAATCATCACATCCTGGTACATGGTTACGCTGCTCCTGTTCGCCGATTGTCTGTTTTCAATCCTTAGGGCCCGCGCCCGTATCCTTATACACCCCGAGCGGATAGTATGCGATCATGCGGTTTCGCACCCAGTCAACCGCCTGGAAGGGTGTCATCCCCCAGTCCGTGGGGCACATGGACAATGCTTCGACAAAAGAAAAACCCAGTCCTTCGATCTGGTTCCTGAATGCCTTCCTGATGGCTTTTTTTGCGGTGAGCACATGGGCGGGGCTGTCCAGAGACACCCGCTCGATATAGGTCGGCCCGTCGAGTGTAGACAGCATTTCACAGACCCTGACGGGGCTTCCCGCCGTGCGGGCATCCCGACCGCCGGGAGTGGTCGTCGTTTTCTGCCCGAGCAGCGTGGTGGGCGCCATTTGTCCGCCGGTCATGCCGTAGTTGCCGTTGTTGACGAAGATCACGGTGATGTTCTCGCCCCGCGCTGCGGCGTGGACAATCTCGGACGTTCCGATGGCAGCGAGGTCGCCGTCACCCTGATAACTGAAAACCACGCATTCCGGCCTCGTCCGCTTCATGCCCGTAGCGATGGCCGGCGGCCTGCCATGGGGAACTTCTATCATGTCGATATCCAGATAATCGTAGGCGAAGACAGCGCAGCCGACGGGAGCAATGCCGATCGTCCGGGACCGGATATCGAGAGCATCGATCGTTTCGGCGACAATCCTGTGCAAAACACCGTGGCTGCAGCCGGGGCAGTAGCGGAACGGGGTGCTCTTTAAACTGGTTGGACGCGAAAATACTTTGTTCACCGGGTTGTGCTCCTGACCAATCGGCCTCCGTTACGAAGGCCATAGTTTCGTCGTTGACAATCAAAAATCGCTTGACAATCAACCCCTCACTCTGTTATTTTAACGTCCTGCTTTGATGAGTGCTGCCTTATGCCGAGGTAGCTCAGTTGGTAGAGCAGAGGCCTGAAAAGCCTCGTGTCCGCAGTTCGATTCTGCGCCTCGGCACCATTTTTCCTTTCCTGACTTGCAATTACATTTGGCGATGCATAAATGACAGGGGGCTTCGCGATGTTGCGTGAATTGCGGTTTTATATTCCGCATTCCGCATGAAGACCTGTCCCGATCTGATCGGGGAATCCGCATTGGATCATTCTTTATCGAACAATCCCAGCTGCAGCATTTTTTCGCCGGGGAACGGCACGGGGTACTCGCCGTCAAAGCAGGCAGAACAGTAGTTCATACGGTGAGGCACAATCTTCTGGATGCCGTCCAGGCTGATATAACCCAGGGTATCTGCGGTGATGTATTTCCTGATTTCCTCGATGCTGTGCGTCGACGCGATCAGTTCCTGCCGTGTCGGAAAGTCCATCCCGTAAAAGCAGGGATAGGAAGTCGGCGGAGAGCTGATCCGCATGTGGATCTCCGACGCGCCTGCGCTCCTGATCATTTTGATGATCTTCTTGCTCGTTGTGCCTCGAACGATGGAATCGTCCACGACGACGACTCGCTTTCCCTTGAGCGCATCCTTGACCGGGTTCAATTTGATCTTGACCCCGAAGTGCCTGATGCTCTGGCGCGGTTCGATGAAGGTGCGGCCTACATAGTGGTTCCTGATCAATCCCGTATCAAAGGGAATCCCCGCCTCTTCGGCATAGCCCAGGGCAGCCGGGACGCCGGAATCGGGAACGGGGATCACCACATCGGCGTCGATCATGGTCTCCCGCGCGAGCTGCCTGCCGAAATTTTTCCGGATCGTATAGACGTTCTGGCCGAAGACCATGCTGTCCGGACGCGCGAAATAAATAAACTCAAAGATGCAATGAGAAGGATCCGCCGCCTTGAAGGGAAATGACGAGGTGATGCCCTTGTTGCTGATCACGACCATTTCTCCCGGTGCAACGTCCCGGATATAGGTCGCTTCGATCAGATCGAATGCGCAGGTCTCCGACGCCACCACGTAGCCGCCGTCCAGCTCGGCCAGGGAGAGCGGCCGAAAGCCGTGGGGATCGCGCACCGCAATGAGTTCCTCCTCGGTGATGATGAGGAGGCTGTAGGACCCCTGCACATGGCTCAGCGCGTCCACGATCCGCTCATGCAGCGTCGCCATACGCGACTGGGCGATGAGATGGACGATTACCTCGCTGTCCATCGTTGACTGGAAAATGGACCCGTATGCCTCGAGTTCATCCTTGAGGATCCCGGCGTTCACAAGGTTGCCGTTGTGGGCTATTGCAAGACCGCCAAGGGCGAAGTTCACCAGGATCGGCTGGATGTTGATCGCGATGCTGCCCCCTGCGGTAGAATAGCGGTTGTGGCCGATGGCCATTTGACCGGGGAGCTTTTTGATCCTCTCTTCATCGAAGATGTCCGCTACAAGCCCCATTGCTTTTTGCCCATAGAGCTGTTTCCCGTCGGACGACACGATGCCGGCGGACTCCTGTCCGCGGTGCTGCAACGCATACAATCCGAGATAGGTAAGGTTCGCGGCATCGGGATGGCCGAAGATCCCGAACACGCCGCATTCCTCATGAATCTTGTCGAACATAAGCCTTATACCTTCTTCTTCGCAAAAACGCGCTTGAATATGAAATCTATCTTCTTCAAGGTATGCGAAAGATCAAAGCAGTCCTTGATCTCCGTGACGCTCAGATACTTGCGGATATCCCGGTCGTTCCGGAGGCGGTCTTCAAAGTCCCCGCCCTCTTTCCACACGCTCATGGCGTTTCTCTGGACGTAAGAGTAGGCTTGTTCGCGGGTCAGCCCTTTCCGTACCAGCGCGAGCATGACCGTTTCGGAGTGGAAGAGCCCCTTTGACAATTCCATGTTCCTCTTCATATTCTTTGGATAGACGAACAATTTGTCCACGAGGCTGTTGAACCGCGCCAGCATGTAGTCGATCAGGATGGTGCTGTCGGGGATGATGATGCGCTCCACCGACGAGTGGCTGATGTCCCGCTCATGCCAGAGCGCCACATTCTCCAGGGCGGCAAAGGCATTCGACCGAACGACGCGAGCCAGCCCGGAAAGATTCTCGGCGGAGATGGGATTTCGCTTGTGCGGCATGGCCGACGAACCCTTCTGGCCCTCGGAGAAGAACTCCTCAGCCTCGAGCACTTCGGTGCGCTGCAGGTGACGCAGTTCGACGGAAAACTTCTCGATCGAAGAGGCTATCAGGGCCAGGGCCGTCAGGAATTCGGCATGGCGGTCGCGCTGTACGACCTGGGTCGCCGCCGGCTCGGGCATGAGCCCCAACTTGCGGCAGACGTAGGATTCGACAAAGGGATCGATGTTTGCGAAGGTTCCGACCGCCCCCGAAACCTTGCCCACGCTGATGACGTCACGCGCCCGGATCATTCGGTCGAGCGCCCTGCTCATCTCCTCGTGCCAGAGGGCCATCTTGAGGCCGAAGGTTACGGGCTCGGCATGAACGCCGTGGGACCGGCCGATCATGACGGTCTTTTTATGCTGCATCGCCTTCCGCTTCAGGGTGGAGAGGACGGTGCGGATATCCTGGATGATGAGGTCCGAAGCCCGACGCATGAGCGAGGCCAGGGACGTGTCGAGAACATCGGAGGAAGTAAGCCCCAGATGGATGTAGCGGGAATCCGGCCCGACCTGCTCTCCCACTGCCGTCAAAAAAGCGATCACATCATGCTTCACGATCTTTTCGAGCGCGTCGATCCGGTGGATCTTGAAGCCAGCCCTCTTTTTGATCGTCGCCAGCGACCTGGCCGGGATCAGTCCCAGCTTCGCGTTCGCTTCGCAGGCAAGGAGCTCGACGTCGAGCCATGCGCGGTACCTGTTCTCGGGTTCCCAAAGGCCTTTCATCTCAGGCCTGCTGTAGCGAGCGATCATTCGTTTCTCCTGCGGGTTGGATTAAAATCCGGCTCCCCGCCGCGCAAGGCAGCGGGCTATACAGGCCGGAATCGTTCTGTCTTTACGCCGGTCACCGTCTCCCTTGCGGTGGTCTAGCTGCCGATGTTCGACGGCAATGCCAGGTGCCGCGTCAGGCTTTCATATGCTGCGGAGTCCTGCGCAAGCAGCGAGACAATGAGACCGCGCCCACCTGCGCCTTCCGCAAGCCCGTCCCGAAGCGCAGGAAGACCGCCATCATCAGGGGCATCGTGGGGATGAAAATACTCCATGGCCGCACGCGCCACACCGGCGCCCGCCACGCTGGCTGCGGCTGTCCTGGCAGCGCTCCGCAGCACGGATACGGAAAACCCCGCGCGGGTGCCGAGACCTACGAGGAAAATTTTCGCTGCCGGAAGCTTCCCCTGCGACGTAAGCAGCGCCACCTCTCCCATGGACCCCTTCAACTTTTTCTCGATCAGGAGCCGGGACAGGGTTCCGCACAGCAGCCAATCGAGCTGGCCTGCCAGGCCTTTCAACGGCCTCACGTCTTCGAAAAAACCTACGACCAGGGCATCGGTTTCCACTCGTGTAATGTCCTGGAGCATGACTTTCACCGTCACTTCGGGCATCCCTCTCTATTCCTCGATCCTGCCTTCTTCCAGTTTCCCCGTCAGCCGGGCAACGCGGTCCAGGATCCCGTTCACAAAGGCGCCGGACTCGTCGGTTCCGAATTTTTTCGCAATTTCGATGGCTTCATTGATGGTAACACTGGTGGGGATGTCCATCCGGTAGAGGATTTCGTAAATAGCCATCCTGAGGACATTTCGATCGACCACGGCCATGCGGTCCAGGGTCCAGTTTTTGGCGCACTGATGGATGAGATCGTTGATCTTGGCGAGGTGCTTGAATGTTCCCTTGACGATCTCTTCGGCGAAGGCTTTTACTTCGTCGTCGGGGTCATATTCCGCCCAGAAATGCTTCAGAACGGTAGCCGATGGCTTGTCTTTTCTGATGTCGAGCTGGAACAATATTTGAAGCGCGTGCTCTCTGGCCTTGCGTCTTTTCATACTCTCTTATCATCCGACCGCGGTCCTGCCCGCGCACCAGCCGCTAAGCCATCTGTTTTATGACGTTCGCCATCTCGATGGCGGAAAGCGCCGCATCCCACCCTTTGTTGCCGCTTTTCGTTCCGGCCCGTTCAATCGCCTGCTCGATCGTATCCGTCGTCAAAACGCCGAAGATGACCGGCACTCCCGTTTCCATGGATACGGAAGCCACCCCTTTGCTCACCTCGGCGCTCACATACTCAAAGTGCGGCGTTGCTCCGCGGATCACCGCGCCGAGGCAGATGACGGCATGATACTTCTTCGCCTGCGCCATCATTTTCGCGGCCAGAGGGATTTCATAGGAGCCGGGAACCTTCAGGATTTCGATGTCTTGCTCGGCGACACCGTGCCGCTGCAGACCATCGAGAGCGCCGTCAACCAGCCTGCTCGTAATAAAATCATTGAACCGGGCAGCCACGATACCGAATTTCAGGCCCTTGCCGCTCAGGTCACCCTGGATTATTTTCGCCATCATTTCCTCCGCACATTTCGAATTTCGGAATGCGGATTTCGAATTTGATTATTCAATCCGCAATCCGCAATTCGAGATCCGCAATTGTCTTACACTTTCTCCAGCATGTGGCCGAGTTTGCTCTTTTTGACCTTCAGATAGTGGATGTTCTTGGTATGGGGTTGCATCTCGATCGGTATGCGCGATACCACGGTGAGGCCGTAGCCTTCGAGTCCGACGATCTTCTTCGGATTGTTGGTCAACAGCCTGAGCTTGCGGACGCCGAGGTCCCGAAGGATCTGGGCGCCTACGCCGTAGTCCCTGAGGTCCGCCTTGTATCCCAACGCAAGATTTGCCTCAACCGTGTCCTTGCCCTTGTCCTGGAGCTCATAAGCCTTAAGCTTGCCCTCGATGCCGATGCCGCGCCCTTCCTGGCGCATATAGAGAATTACGCCCTTGCCCTCCTTGTCGATCATCTGCATTGCGTTGTGGAGCTGTTCGCCGCAGTCGCAGCGCATCGATCCGAACACGTCGCCGGTCAGGCACTCGGAGTGGACGCGGACCATGACTTCATCGTCCTCCTTGATCTCGCCCTTCACCAGGGCGATGTGGCTCTGCCGGTCGATGTCGTTCGCATAGAGGATCGCGGTAAACTCGTTGCCGTGCGATGTCGGAAGCTTGGTGACCGCCACACGGCGAACAAGGGATTCCTTCTTGACGCGGTAGGCAATAAGATCCTTGACGGTCACGATCTTCAGATCGTGCTTTTTGGCAAATTCGGTAAGCTGCGGGACCCTGGACATCGTGCCGTCTGCGTTCATGATCTCGCAGATGACGCCTGCCGGATAGAGACCGGCGAGCCGCGACAGATCCACCGATCCCTCGGTCTGACCCGTCCGCTGCAGCACCCCTCCCGGCTTCGAGCGGAGGGGAAACACATGACCGGGACGGGCAAGATCCTCGGGACCCGATTTCGGATCAATGGCGGTCTTGATCGTTTTCGCGCGGTCAGCGGCCGAAATGCCGGTCGTCACGCCCTTCTTGGCTTCGATGGAAATCGTAAATGCCGTACCGAACGATGACGTGTTGTCCGTGGTCATCATCGGCAGCTGCAGATGCTCCACGCGCTCCGGCGTGAGGGAAAGACAAATAAGGCCCCGGCCGTGCGTAGCCATGAAATTGATCGCTTCGGGTGTCACCTTTTCGGCTGCCATGGTGAGATCGCCCTCGTTTTCGCGGTCTTCATCATCGACCAGAATGATCATTTTCCCGGCCTTGATATCGTCGAGTGCTTCTTCAATTGTATTGAACTTCATGTACATCACCTCTATAAGATGCAGGGCTACCAGTCAAGAAGCAAAGGGCGGGGACAAAACAGCTTTTCCCGGACCCCTGATCTGCCGGTTACTATGCAAATCCCGTCTCTTTCAACAACTCCAGGCTCACGCCCCCTTCCGTTCGCCCGGACAGGAGACGCTCAACATACTTTCCGATGATATCCGCTTCCAGGTTCACGGTGTCGCCGGCAGCCTTGAATCCCAGTGTCGTCAGCTTCGCCGTATGGGGGATCATGGCGATGGAAAACCCCTTCTGGTCCAGGTCCGCCACCGTCAGACTGATGCCGTCGACGGCGATCGAGCCCTTGCGGATCACATATCTCAGCACGTTTTCCGGCGCATCGATGAAGATGCGCCAACCGTTGCCTTCTTCGCGTTTTTCACGGATGCGCCCCACGCCGTCCACATGGCCGCTGAGCAGGTGGCCGCCGATCCGCGCCGACAGCTGGAGCGCGCGCTCCAGGTTCACCCGGGCGCCCGCCTTCAGCGCTCCGAGGTTCGTGACCTTCAGGGTTTCCACGGCGACATCAGCGGAAAATCCCTGGGGGCTCATCTCGACGACGGTCAGACAGACCCCGTTGACGCAGATGCTGTCTCCCAACACCGTCCCGCCCAGCACCGTGGCCGCAGAAATGACGAGACGTGCGCCTCCCCCGTCCCGCCGGAGATCCTTCACCGTCCCCATTTCTTCCACGATGCCCGTAAACATGCCGTTCCTTACTGTTTCTTGCTCAACATCTCTTACTTCAACATCGGAAGCAGAACGATCTCGATGCGGCGATTCTTGTGCCTGCCTTCGTCCGTGTCATTCGTTGCCACGGGCTGAAATTCACCGTAGCCGGTCGCGGAAAGAAGCGTAGGATCGATGCCGCCGTGCTCCTGCAGATATCTCACCACCTCGGTGGCCCGGGCGGTCGAGAGCTCCCAGTTCGTTGGATAGGTATTCTTGAGATCGCTCACGATCTTGACGTTGTCCGTGTGCCCTTCAACCTGAATGCGCTTGTCCTTGATGTCCTTCAGAATGCTGACCACCTTGTCGAGGACCTTCTTGCCGGCTTTGCTGATATCGGCGCTCCCCGACGGGAATATGATCTTGTCCACCATGGTCATCGTCAGGCGGTTCTTCATTTCCGTGATCTGCACCTGCCCTTCCTGGATCTCCTTCTCGAGCTTCCGGGTCAGGTCCTGATAGGTCTGCGTGGCCTTTTCGAGCTGTTCCGCCTTCTCCGCCTTCTGTGTCAATTCGTCGATCTTCGCCTGGCGGGCTGCGCTCTCATTCAGGGCGGCATCCTTCTCCTTCTGGAGCTTGTCCCTCTCCTGCGTCAGGCTGTCGCGCTGTGCGGCGAGATCCTTGACATGGGCGGAAAGAGTGGCTGATTGCGCAACGCAGTCCGATGCTTCCTTGGACTTCACATCGAACGTTCCCTGCGATACGCATCCGCTCAACAACAATAAGGCAAATACCGGAAATACAAGCTGTTTGTTCATTGAAGCCTCCTTGTTATCGAAACGCCTTAGAACACGGGATTGAGCCCGGTTATAATAACTTCAGTGGCGTTTATTGTCAAGAATATTGTAAGGAAGCAGTGATAAACGAGGGGAAACGAGCGTGCAGAATGCCACTGTTGCAGACACGATTCCCGGCGAATGCAGGAAACAGTACGGTAGTACTTATATACACTGAAAGAGCAGGAGAAAACCCCGCTCCCGGATGTCAAGGTTTCTCGAAGCAGGGAATGCAGACAATGTTTCCCTTCTTCACCCGTCCACGGGACTCCATCAGCTTTTCCCCACAGAGGGAGCATCGGACAGAGCCGCGTATCCTGGCTTCCTGCGGTGGACGTTCGGTAAGCGGCGTCACCGTCATGATATCACTCTCTTCCGCCCGGAGAATCGCCGCTGCCTTTTCCATCATGTACCCATGCCGTTCACGGCCTACGTCCTCTCCCGCTTCTTCCCGTTTTTTAAGCTCAACAAAGCGCTGGTCGGCGTCGAAACCGCGATAGTCCTCTGATATGCGTACGCCCTGACCGGTGCGCCTGTTGTAAAATGTGTAGACATGCTTGCCGTAGTCGCGAAAGATCAGGTTCCCCTTTCCGAATGTGCAGCCGGTAATGAACTGGATGGCATCAACGGCGCAGGAGTCGTTCTCAACCACTGCCACGAGCTCCTCGTCCTGCGGCCGGTCCGCCTTCAACTCACGGAGCGCCGCTTTCGCCACGCGAAAGCCGAGGGCGAGCCCGGGGCATAAGTGGCCGTGGAACTGGACTGCATCGCGTAAATCGTCATTGTTCGACTCGGTCATACTATTTACCTCGCTGTATGATAATCACAGTCTCAAGTTTCAAGTCTCAAGTTTGAAGACAAAGTTGAAGACTCAATGCTACAGAAAGAACAAGACCTGAACCTAGACTTGAAACCTGAAACTTGAAACTGAAACTATCGTATTATTTTTTCAACACCAGCTTCGCGGCAAGGATCGCCTTTGCCCGTTTCAGGTGGTCTTTTCACTGCTTCGCCATCGCTGATGGCGAGATGGATCTCCCGGGAGATCTCATTTTCCCCTGCCGTGTCCGCCTTCTCCGCCCATTCGCGATAGCTCTCGGTGTGGCTGTCGTCGTGTTCGATCCAGTGATCGAGCAGGACCAGCAGCTTGCGCAGGTCCTCCGTCCCCTGACTCTGATCGTGATCGTGAGCAGCGGCGCCGTGTTTGTGGTTTTCGTGCATTGTCCCTCCGATTGCGTGCATGTGTCCGAAATGACCGTGTCGATGAACATGAGCGGTCTGCCCGTGGTAATGGGCATGCTCATGGATAAGGTTCACCCGCAGAAGCAGTTCATCGTTCCTCATGATATCGGCAAAGTCGCTGTCTGCGGCGATGGTGTGCTCCTCCGATAGTACCAGAGCGCGTTCGGCGATATCTCCCGCTATGGAAAGGTCATGGGTCGCGGAAATGATCGTCTTGCCCTGCTGATGGAGGCCGTGGAGGATCTCGATGAGCCAGACCTGGGTGCGCGGATCGAGTCCGTTCGTGGGCTCGTCGAGAAGAAGGACTTCGGGGTCCGTTGCAAGGCTCGACGCGATGGCGACTTTCTTTTTCTGGCCGTCGGACAGCGTATGAGGCTGCCGGTCGCGCAGTTCCGTGATGCGCAGGGACTCGAGCTGCCGGTCGACGATGCCGCGGATCTCGGCAGCAGGAAGTCCGAGCTGAAGCGGACCGAAAGCGATCTCGTCCCATACGGTGGCGGAAAAAAGCTGAACATCCGGGTTCGAGAACACAAAGGCCACCCGTTTTCTGAAGTCCATCGACCAGTCACGGTCTTCCAGTGTCTCTTCAGAGAGTAATTTTCCGAAGGCCTTGATCGTCCCGCCATCGGGAAAGACAAGCCCGTCCAGCAGGGAAAGCAAAGTCGACTTGCCCGTTCCGTTTGCGCCAAGGATGACGGTCCGTTCACCGGTCATGAAGTCCAACGTCAGGTCCTTCAACACCGGCGACCCGTCCAGGTAAGCATAGGAAACATTCTCGAGACTGAATGCAGTGGTCACCGGAGCATCCCCCTTTCACCCAGGACGAGCAGGCCGCCGCAGGCCAGGATCGCGGCCAGCCAGAGATAGTCGACGGTGCGGCTGCGAAAGCGGTCAAGGGTCTTGTACTCTCCGTGAAAACCGCGCGAAAGCATGGCGAGGTATACGTCGTTGCTCATCTCAACGGACTTCTTGAACGTCACGCCGATGCGCGACGCGATCCAGCTCCGCTCGACGGCTGCGGAAAAGGCCCTGATCGTCCTACTCTTCCGGGCGCGGTACATGTCCTGGATCAGATCGCAGGAACACGAAAAGATACCGTTCGGTCATGCTCAGCGTCATGATAAAGACGCGGGGAACGAACAGGGAGCGCAATCCCGCAAAGATGTCCGCCCACCGGCGCGTCAGGGTAAGCAGCACGGCAAAGGAGACCGAATCGGCGACGCGGGACACGAAAATGATCGCTCCCCAGAGGCCCTGGCGCGTGACCGCGATTTCCGCGGGAACCGTATAGGGCCCCCAAGTATGGCTCCGGGAAAGTTTACAGAGCACCCATACAGGCTCCCCGGGAGTCACCACGTTCAAAACGGCAGGCAGGACAATGGCAGCGGTAAAAAGGGGTACAAATAACCAGACACGCTTCACAAAGAACCAAAGCGGCACCCGGGACAACGCCGCCAGCGCCAGGCATGTCACGTAGAGCATCCACAACGAACGGGGCTGATGAAGAACGCTGATCAGGATGAGGATGAGCGCAAAAGTCGCGAGCTGGAACCTGATATCGAGGGACTGCAGGAATCCGCGCCGGTTCGCAAACCGCTCGGAAAACAGCGATTGCTCCGCCACGCGCGTGACTGCCAGGAGCGTTCTATCAAGAAATGTCGAGCTTGACATTCATCACCAAAACAACCGTTACCGATCTTCCGGAGAACCGTCCCTCCGGGTCAGCAGTCTCGCGAGCAGGTATACCAGACCGGCTGTTGCGACGATACCGATGATAGCGGTCAGGAAATAGCCGAGTCCTCCGTGCAGCAACCCTTCCCCTTGACCGGGGACGGCATAATTGGTCATCGGCGCATTCCATTTTCCGGCCAGGCGTTTCATCCCTTCGGGTACGAAGCCGGCCATCTTCTCGATTTGATCAAGTCCCCATTCCCCCCATGCGCCCTTTGCACCGAGAAGCGTGGGAAGAAGCAGGCCCAGGGGCGAGAGGAGTGCGAGTATGCTGATAGCGAGCCACAACTTCTTTGTCGGAATACTTTTTCCTTTTTGGGATTCATTCTTCATTGATTGCTCGATCATCCCAGCATAGCGGGATCATTCTTTTGAAAATACCGTATGACCAGCGCAGTTACCGCCGCTTCCACGAAGCCGAAGAGAAGCAAATGTTCAAGTGCCATTGCCGGTAATGCGATCGAGAGTGGAAAGGGTGCATAGAGGGGCTGCCCTGCCGGGGAGCGCTCAAGCACCGGCTGCAATCCCAATTGGACTCCCGTGAGAGCCGCTGAGGCATTCAGGCTCACGTAAGCGGATACCGCTCCCGCCAGCACGCGCCTGCGGCTTGTCCGCTCCGACCCTGCGCTCAGGAGGCGATACACGCCGTATCCGACGAAAACTCCGGCTACGGCCATGTTAAAGCAGTTTGCTCCGATGGCCGTGATGCCCCCGTCGCCGAAAAGCAGCGCCTGAATGATAAGCGCCGCAGATATCGCGATCACGGCCGCCCACGGTCCGAGCAGAATAGCCAGGAGCGCTGCGCCGGTTGCATGGCCCGTTGTCCCGCCGATGATCGGGATATTGAACATCATGATGACGAAGGTAAAGGCGGCGCCGATGGCAAGATAGGGCGCCTGCCTGGCTTTCAGGGTCCTGTTCAATTTCCACGATGCCACGGCCCAAAAAGGGATCGTCGCGGCAAACATGGCGCCGTAGGTGGTCGGGCCGAGATATCCATCAGGAATATGCATGCCTATCCGCTTTCATGGACGAAGAGAGAACTGCGAGCCTACCCTAAAATCTGATCGTCGTACCTGCCATCAGGGAAAGATCGGTCTCCGACGACGTAAGTGCGGACTTGACTCCGAAATCGACGTCGATCTGATCATTCAGGGAATAGATTACACCGGCCAGGGCGAACGCCGGGTCATTGTCAGCCCCTTTGACCGGATTTTTTTCAGCTCCGATGTTGCCTGCAAGCTTTAGCCGTTCCAGGGCGTCATACGTCGCCGCCAGCGATGCATGCCAAAGGTTTTTTTCCTCGTCGAACCCGTTTTCGTTCCGGATGAAGCCGACATTCGCGTGGAACGCCCAGGGTGCGGCTTCCCGCGAACCGATAAGAAACAGATGGTAGCCGACCTCACCGGAACCGAGTCCTTTATTCTTATCGCCCGTCGGGAAAACCACGCCTGGCTTCACGGCAAAGCTGAGCCCGTCTTTATCGAAAAATCTCCATTTCACCTCGAGCGTTGAGTCCGAGATGCCCTCTTCGTCGTAAACCTTCGTCCCGTTTTCAGTGACCGTCCCCCATACGTAGGGCAGACTCAGAACCACATCAGTACTGTCGACGACACCGTAGGACAGCGATGCGGCCGCCTGCTCGTTCGTTTGCTTTGTGGTGACGCCTTCTATGGTCTCTTTGTCGTAATCATATTCTCCCGTTACCTCGATCTGGAACTTTCCCTTTCCCTGGGTGCCGGAATCATCGGTGATAAGCGGGTGCGCTGCCCAGGAGGCACCGGGCAGCACGAGAACCATGCAGAACACAAGGTTGTTGAGAATTTGTTTCATTCTTTCTCCGCCTGAAGGTTCCGCTGATTTATCCGGGAAAACCGCCTGCCGCTCGAGGACATCGGAGAAAAGGACTATAGGATCCGACAAGTGCCACGATTTTATATTTTGTAGCACACGAAATATGGACTGTCAAGGCAAAAGTGCCGCTTTTCCCGGCATGACGGCACGTATGTTCGGGACAGGAACGAGTTGTCTGAACTGCAGCAGAAAGAGCAAGACTTGTCGTTTTCAGGGAGGGGGAACCTCGGATGAACTTTGATTTGAGTTCGCGAATGCTCGCCAGCCTGCCGCTGATCGTGGAACGGGAGACAGCGATTGCGCCCCTCGCAGCTGCCGGGACGCACGCCATCGCCGCAATGTTCGAATGGTCAGAATCTCCAGGCAATTCCTGAGAGCGCTGCATAATCTTCGGCGTATTTGTTCAGGCCCTTGCGGCCTGCAAGGTCCACATACCAGGACCGGGAGATGTCATAGGTGAATCCAACGAGAGCGGTCACGGGCAGCGAATAGAAGCGCCCGCCCGTAACTTCGTCCGTCTGCCTCCGGTTTTCTCCCGCCACTTCCATGAGGAACCGGAACGATTCGGTTATTTTATGCTCTGCCGCAAGTCCGAATCGGAAGGCATAATCATTGAAAAAATGGAATTTGGACAGGTCCCTGTCGATCGATTCGTACCCCACGCTCGCATGAAAAATGTTGTTCCCGCATTCCTGCTGATCCATGAGCTCGAATCCGATTACATAATGGTCTACGCCCAGGTTCTTATTAGCATCGCCGGTGGGAATCCCGCTGTAAATCCTGAACCCCATGGACTGCTTCACCTCGTTTTCGAAGAGGCGGTATTTCAACGCCATCCGGAGATCTCCCCCTCCCTGCTCGTAGATACCCGTTGTGGGGCTGGGATCCAGCATGACATAGGGGATACTCGAGAGTAAAGTCGGTGTGATCGCTCGCTCCCACAGTCATAACGCCGGTGACCGCATCCGTTTTGAATCCGCCATTTTTAGCCTTGCTGTAATCACCGTTCAATTCAAGAACAAAGTTGCCTTTCCCCTGGGTATTGGTTTCATCCACCTGCAGGGGATGCACGGCCCATGCCCGCAGCGGCGCGAGCAGAATAAAAACGACGGCAAAAAAACGCAGCATGATCCGCATAAAAAATTCTCCCTTGATCCGATCACGACCTCGACGGGCAAGCGCATGGCATCGTCACTTTCTTCATGCCAGTTCCTTTCCCGTCGTTGTCATGGTAAGTTTACCGTGTTTCACGCCCCGCGTTCCGATGAGCCGGTCTGCAATTTTCTTGATTTCGCTGCTGATCCCCTTTACCACGAGCACCTCGAGGCAGTTATGGGCGTCAAGATGGACATGGAGCGCGGAAATGATCTGGTGGTAGGACTTGTGCTGCATGTCCGTGAGCGCGTGTTCCAGTTCGCGCGTATGATGGTTGTACACGATCGTGATGGTGCCGACCGTTTCCCTGCTTTCCGCTTCCCATTCCTCTTCGACCAGACTGTCCCGGATCATGTCCCGGATGGCCTCGGACCGGGTCGTGTACCCCTTGCGGGCGATGCGTACGTCAAATTTTCTGATCAACTGACTGTCGATGGAAACGCCGAAGCGCGTGATGGTGGACATGGAACAAACCTCCGTGCTACCGAGTGGCAAAAACGTAACACAGTGGAATCGTGCCTGTCAAGAGCAATCTTCCTCAAAATACAATAAGCTTGACAAAGTCCACCGCCTTTGTTAGTTTTACACCACTAACCATCGGTTTGCAGCATCAGACCTATTTCACGAAAAAGAGGAGACAGAGCCATGAAACGACCGCAGAATGTTCTAGTTTTCCTGATTGCCCTCGCAATGACCCTTGTACCATACAGTGCCTTTGCATTCATCGGCCTCGATGCGGGCGTCGGCTATTGGCAGCAGACGCCGTCCGGCACCCTGGCATACAAACCGCTCACCGCGTCTGACCAGCTCGACCTCAAGAACGACATGCACCTTAGCGACGAGGGAAAGCCCTTCGTACGCGTGAAGGCAGAACTTCCGCTGATTCTCCCCAACCTCTACTTCATGGCAACGCCCATGTCGTTCGAAGGTTCGGGACCGATCACCAGAAGCATTACGTACGGCGGACAGACCTTCACAGCTGGCGTCCCGGTGCAGACCAAACTTACCCTCGACCATTATGATCTTGCTCTGTTCTATCCCATCCCGCTGCTGAAAACGGCGACAGCGGGGATTCTGAATGTCGAATTGGGACTGAATGCCAGGATGATCAATTTTGATGGAACGATCAGCCAGGATACCCTGGGCTATTCTGCTGCCAAGAAGCTCACGTTATTTGTCCCCATGATCTACGCCGGCGTGCAGTTGAAGCCCATCGATCTGTTCAGCATCGAAGCCGAAATAAGAGGGATCGCCTACGGCGAGAACCACTATTATGATTACATCGGCAGGTTGAAAATAAGCCCAATCCCGGTGCTGTACATCGCCGGCGGATACCGCGCCGAGGAAGTCAAGATCGATCAGAGCGATGTGAAAACGGACATCAAGTTCAGCGGCCCCTTTGCCGAGGTTGGAGTAAGCTTCTAGACGACTCCGCGGCAGCGGTACTCAAGATTTATTACAGCCCCCGGACCGCGTTTCCGGGGGCTTTTTCGTCCCCTTTTCCTTGCCCGACGCGGTCCAGTGTGTTATATTCCCTTCGTGGATACCAAGAGAGACGCTCCCATCCTCAAAATCGCCGGATCAGCGGTCGAAGGTATCATTGACGAAGTTGCGTCAGAGCTGCCCATCAGGCTTGTTTTGAACAACGAGCCCCTGGTGACGCTTCTGTGCACTCCTTCCGAGCTTAAAGAACTGGCCGTGGGGTTCCTCCTTTCCGAAGGACTGCTTAGGGACAGATCATCGATCAATAGACTCGATGTGAATGAACGGGAAGCAGCGGTCTACATTGAGCTGAGCGGTCTTCCTCCGGATTTTTCAAAGCTGTTCGAAAAGAGGACCATTTCCTCGGGATGCGGCAAAGGCGTAACCTTTACCAATTACCGCCTCTATTCCGACAGCAGGATCGATGTCAGGGGACCGCTGATGGGCCTCGACGACATCAGGAGCCTGCTCAAGACCTTCAGAACGATATCAACCCTCTACCTGGAAACGGGCGGTGTCCACAGCGCGGCCCTCTCCGACGGCAAGGACATCCTGTTCTTTTCCGAGGACATCGGCAGGCACAATGCCGTGGATAAGCTCATCGGCAAAGCGTTTTTGCAGTCGGTCCCGGTCGAAAACAAGATACTGCTCACGAGCGGGAGAGTGACCTCGGAGATCATGACCAAGGCAGGAAGAAACCGCTTTCCCGTCCTGATCAGCCGGGCGGCGCCATCCTGCATGGCGATCAGCTACGCCGAGGACATGGGGATCACGCTCATCGGGTTCGCACGAGGCGATCGTATGAACATCTATACCTGGCCGAAGCGGATCAGGATGGAGTGACGGACGGCATCTCCGCGGGAACAGACGAAGTTCACGCGGACCTTCCTGAGGACACCTTCATCGTTTCGATACAATCATTCGAAAAATGAACAACACCGGTACAGTTGAAATGTGCCGTCCTTTTTGTTATCTTTTACGTACAACGTCGCAGGATCGGGAGCCCCGATCTTCCCTTGAGGAGGAACATGAACAGCCTGCATGAATTTACGGCCGAGCCCATGATCGCCTATTTTTCCATGGAGATCGGCGTAAAGAACGACATCCCCACGTATAGCGGAGGCCTCGGGATCCTGGCGGGCGACACGATCAAGTCCGCGGCCGACCTGAAGCTGCCGCTCGTCGCCGTCACGCTCATAACCCGCAAGGGATACTTTTCCCAGGAGATCGATCAGAGCGGCTGGCAGAGGGAACAGCCGGTGTCCTGGGACCCCTCCCGGCACCTGACGCTCCTGCCCCCGAAGGCGCGGGTGCATATCGAGGGCCGCGACGTCGCCATCCAGGCATGGATGTACACGGTCATCAGCCCTACCGGAGGCAAGGTGCCCATCCTCTTCCTGGACACCGACCTTCCCGAGAACGCCCCGCAGGACCGGAGCATCACCGACCATCTCTACGGCGGGGACAGCAACTACCGTATCAAGCAGGAAGTGGTGCTGGGCATGGGCGGTGTCCGGATTCTCCAGGCCCTCGACTTCCATATCAAGAAGTATCATATGAACGAAGGCCACGCCAGCTTCCTCGCCCTCGAACTTCTCCTGCGGTTCAAACGGGACATCGAAAGCGTCTGGGATGAAAAGTCGGTATGGGACATCGCTCGGGTCCGGGACCTCTGCGTGTTCACCACGCATACGCCGGTCGAGGCGGGGCATGACAAGTTCCCCTACCCGCTTGTAAAACAGGTGCTCGGCGACATCATCCCCGCCGATACGCTCAGGGACATCGCCGGCAAGGACAACCTGAACATGACGATGCTGGCGCTCAACCTGAGTAAATACGTCAACGGCGTTGCGAAGAAGCACGGCGAAGTGTCGCAGCACATGTTCCCCGGTTATCACATCCATGCCATTACGAACGGCGTGCATACCTTCACGTGGACCTGCGAGGACATGGCGAAGCTGTTCGACAAGTACATACCCGGCTGGGCCAACGAGCCCGAGCTGTTCGTACGGTCGGGGAACATCCCCGAGCTTGAGCTCTGGGAAGCGCACCGGGAAGCGAAAAGGAAGCTGCTCACCTACGTAGGCCAGACGACCGGCATCATCATGGACCCCAATCTGCTCACCCTCGGTTTTGCCCGTCGCGCAACGGCATATAAAAGGCCGCACCTGCTGTTCCATGATGTAGACCGGCTGCTCAAGATCAGCGACAAGGGCAAGCTCCAGATCATCTACGCCGGTAAGGCCCATCCCCACGACGACAACGGGAAAAGATTGATCCAGGGCATCTATGAGTACCGGGAAAAGCTCAAGGGAAGGATCTCGATCGCCTTCCTGCCAGGATACGACATGGACATCGCGCTCAAGCTCGTATCGGGCGTGGACGTATGGCTCAACACGCCGCTCCGGCCCCTGGAAGCGTCGGGAACGAGCGGCATGAAAGCGTCTCATAATGGTGTCGTGAACTTCAGCGTGCTCGACGGCTGGTGGATAGAAGGACACATCGAGGGCTTTACAGGGTGGTCCATCGGCGCCATGCCAACGGAAACGGTGCAGCCGGGCGCAATGTCGGATGCCGAAGATGCAACGGATCTCTATAAAAAGCTGGAAGAGCTCATCATTCCCAAATACTACGATCCGGACAAAAGCAAGTGGAGCCGGATGATGAACAATGCCATCAGCAAGAACGCCTACTACTTCAACAGCCACCGCATGATGCGGCGATATGTGACGGAAGCATACATCAGATAACGGATTAGTCACTCAACCTTGAACGGCGCCACATTCCTGCCGGTGCGAATAGGCAGTGGAGGACGCATCTGTGCACCCACGCCGCTGCTCACGGCGGCGCTGCGGCCGCCAAAGGACATCGGCGCCCTGCTATCCGGCGGCTGCTCAGACAATTCCGACAGCCCCTGCTTCCGTGCCTTAGCTGCCCCGTCATTAAAGATATCAGGTTCCTATCCGATAAGATAATCAATAGCCATTGTGGAAAATACCGTGCTGCCGCGCCTGCAGGCACAAAAATGTTCGCTATTTCAATCAATTATCCGGCGGGTATAATTTTGTTCACGCCATGTTTCCGGTCACACCTGAAATAATTGACGTTCCTCGTCAGGTTTTACGCGAGGGGAAGAATTTCATGGCTTCTGTTTACTTAAAAAAACTTACTCCCATCGTACTCTTCATCTTTTACGGCATTGTTAAATCCCGCAGCGGATTCGTCGTCATTCAGAGCACACCCTGCCTGGGCACGACACGCATTGCCTGCTGCCGCTGTCAAGTCCGTCGGTTATCAAGAAAAAAACAGGACAGTCTCCCTTACACCGCGACGGTTCGGAAACGATCTTCATTACAGAGGATAGCCCTCGGTCAGGTGACCGGGAAGTCAGGCGTGATTGCGGATCTTGGACCTATCTTACCAGAACGTTTCTGGAGGATTTCGGGTATACTATAGTGGAAGCTGGAGACGGGGAAGCTGCAGTGCGAAGGCTCCTTGAATGCACCAACCCCGTTCATCTTTTCCTGCTCAACGTCATAATGCCGAAAATGGACGGGAGAGAAGTTCATGAGCGGCTATAACGCTGCGACCTTCGCGAGGCAGGGAATTCTGTAAGAAAGGGCATGACTATTCTCCCGAAGCCGGTCTCGCCCGCAGCACTCCTGAAAAAAATCAGGGAGGTTCTGGATACATGAACGACAAGGGGAAAAGCACCCTTCTGATCGTCGACGACGATCCCTACGTCCTCGAATCGATATCGACGCTGCTCAAGGAATACGGCTATGCCGTCTTCACCTGCCAGAACGCGAACGATGCCATGAATATGGTCGAAAAAGTGTGCTTCGACGTCGTTCTGACGGACATCAAGATGCCCCAGGTGACCGGCATCGATCTCCTCCAGAATATCCATTCCTACAGCCAGCAGATACCGGTCATCCTCATGACGGCATTCGCCGAACTCGATGTCGCGGTCGACGCCATCAAACGGGGCGCCTTCGACTTCATCACGAAGCCCTACAATCCGGACTATTTGATCCATTCCGTGGAGAAGGCGGTCAAGTATACGCGGTTCGTCCAGATGGAGAAGAACTACAAGGCCATGCTGGAGGACACCGTGAGACTGCGGACCCAGGAACTGGCGGACGCCCTCATGATGGTGAAGAACATGAGCACCGAGATCATCCAGCGCCTGACGGCCGTTGCCGAATACCGCGATACGGACACGGGGGCTCACATCGCCAGGATCGGTATGTACTCAAGCCGGCTCGCCCAGGCTTTGAACATGGATTCCGAGTTCATCGAGACGCTCACGTTCGCCAGCCCCATGCATGATCTGGGCAAGATCGGCATCCCCGACAGCATCCTGCTCAAGCCGGGCTCCCTCTCGCGCGAGGAGTTCGAAGTCATGAAGACCCACACCACCATCGGAGAAAACATGCTTGTCGGCTCCTCCTATCCCGGCATTCAGGTGGCCGCATTGATCGCCCTGAGCCACCACGAGCGCTGGGACGGCAAGGGGTATCCGCGCGGGCTGCAGGGCGAGGACATTCCCATCGCAGGACGGATCGTGATGCTCGTCGACCAGTATGACGCGCTGCGGAGCAAGAGGCCGTACAAGCCCGCCTTTGATCATGAAAAGACCTGCTCGATCATCCTCGAAGGCGACGGAAGGACCATGCCGGAGCATTTCGACCCCGCGGTCCTGAACGCCTTTAAGGACATTGCGCCGGTCTTCGCAGAGATCTATGATTCTCACCAGGACTAGAAGCCGACGCCACCCGCGGTAGCGGGTACGCCCTCTGACAGGCCCGTTACTTAACGCCCATTCAGCCGCTCCCTCCCCTTTTCATTCTTGACTCCCTGGCGCTTTAGCAGTACATTAATTCATGTTTCAACGTATTATCCACACCTTAAAACAAAAGGAGCTCTTCTTCCCCGCGGGCTTCATCCTCGGCCTTCTCGTTGTTCTCTCCCTGATCATCATTCTCGGGCAGTTCTTTCACCAGTCGCTCCAGGAGGAGATGGCCGATCAGTTCAACCAGCAGCAGCTGCTGCTTGCGCGGGAAGTGGCGATGAACATCGAAAGTTTCATCGACCACGTCTACAAGAACATCCTCGTCATATCCCGGATGCCCGAGGTGCAAAAGCTCGATGCGGGCAGCTCGTGCCGCCCCGTTGCCGAGGCCATCAACTTCAATCTTCAGAACGAGGTGCTGATCACCATCCGCGTCCTCGACAGGAACGGCATCGTCCTGTACGACAGTGCGTTTCCGGGGCGCGAGGGCGTCAACCTCTTCAAGACCGATTACTTCCAGAAGGCACGGTACCTCCCGCGAAACGAAAAACTGGTTACCGATCTTCTTCCTTCAGCGGACCAGAAGACCGAGTCCAAACAGTTCATCATCGCGACCCCCATCTACCAGCAGCACGCCAACCTGCCCGTGCCCGACTTCAGCGGCGTCGTCCTCGCGGTCCTTTCCCTGGACGGCATCACCCAAAAGTTCATCGAGCCCATCAAATCGGGGACGCGCGGCTATGCCTGGATGATGGACAGCGACGGCACCCTGCTCTTCCATCCCAAGCAGCCGCAGATGGTCGGGAAAAACCTCTACCGGACCGATACGTCCTGCTTCCAGTGCCATAATTCCTTTGACACCGAAAAGAAGATGATCGAAGGCACCTCGGAGACCTTCGGCTCCTATGAAGCGCCGGGCGGCGAAAACAAGCTCGCGGCCTATTACAAGTTCCCCATTGCCCGCAAATCGTGGATCGTCGTGGTTTCGGCGCCCTATTCCGAAGTGATCGCCCTCATGCAGAAGAGCAGGCGCTTTTATTCCCTCCTGATCCTGTCGATCTTCATCACGACGCTGGTCGCCTCGGCTTTAACCATCGTCAACTACAAGAAGAAGATCAAGGCCGAGGAAAAGGCCAAGCATCTGGAAAATCAGCGCAGGCTGGAGCAGGAGATCGAGATCCAGAAGGATTTCCTCGAGAACATCATCGAAAATACGAAAACCAACCTCATGGTCCTCGACAAGGACCTGATGGTCAGGACGCTGAACACGGCCCAGGCGCAGACGCTCGGACGTCCCAAGCAGGAGGTCCTCGGAAAACCGCTCTTCGCCCTGTTCCCGGAAAACCTGCTGCCCTACGAGGGCATCCCCATCGAAACGATCCTGAACAGCACGCTCCGGGCCGCAGTTTCGAGATCAAGGATTATCAGGTCATGGGGCTCCGGGAATCCCCCCTCTACCTGACGATGAACATCAGCCCGCTGCTGATCGAAGGCAAGACACCGGGGATCCTCGTCACCAGCAATGATGTGACCAAGCGCGTCCAGCTCGAGGAAGCGCTCAAACAGTATACCGTCGAACTCGAGGACAAGGTCGACAAGGGCACCGCGACGGCCAAGAAGCTCGAACAGCAGGTCATGCACTCCGAAAAGCTCGCCGCGCTCGGAAGGCTGGCCGCCGGCGTCGCCCACGAGATCGGCAATCCGCTCACCTCCATTTCCACCTTTGCCCAGCTCCTTCGCGAAATGGCGACCGATGAATTCACGCAGAACAGCCTCGACATCATCAACAACCACATCCAGCGGATCACCGATATCGTACGGCAGATGTCGACCTTCTCCCGCGCCACGTCATGAACATCAAGTACGTGCAGCTCAACGATGTTCTTAAGTCCACCCTCGACCTCATGCGGCTCGACAAGCGGATGAAGAACACCATCACGATCTCGGTTTCGCTCGACGCCGACCTCCCGAAGACCATGATCGATGAAGGCCAGATGGCCCAGGTATTCATCAATATCATTCTGAACGCGCTTGATGCCATGCCGAAGGAGGCACGCTGCAGCGTCTCAACGCGCTGCGATCTGACGAACAGGGACGCGAGCCGATCCTGATCTCCTTCGCCGATACCGGCATCGGGATCCCCAAGAACGAACTGGAAAAGATCTTCGATCCATTCTATACGACCAAGGAAGTGGGCAAAGGCACCGGTCTCGGCCTCTCTCTGAGCTACAATATCATCAAGCGGTTCAAAGGAGATATCAAGGTCGAAAGCGAGGTCGGCAAGGGAACGACGTTTACCATCATTCTTCCGGTCGAAGCAAGGAAAGTAAGGGAGACCATCAAGCATGGAAAAAGCCAACATTCTGGTCGTTGACGACGAAAAAGACATTTGCATGGCGCTGAATATCATCCTCACAAAAGAGGGATACGCGGTCAAGGAAGCCTACAACGGCGAACTGGCCATCGAACGCATCAAGAAGGAAAATTTCGACATCGTCATGACCGACATCAAGATGGAAAAAATGGACGGGTTCGAAGTCCTTCGGGAGACCCAGAAGATCAGCCCGGAAACGTCGGTGATCATGATGACCGCCTTCGCCTCGGTCGGGTCCGCCGTCGAGGCGATGAGGGCCGGCGCATCCGATTACATTACCAAGCCCTTCATCAATGACGAGATCAGACTGACCATCAAGAGGATCCTCAGAAACAGGAGCTCCAGATGGAGAACCAGATCCTTCGCCAGGAACTCAGCCAGCGGCCGAGTCGCTTTCAGCGATTCATCGGGAATTCGGACGCCATGCAGAAGATCTTCGCGGTCATGGAAAAGGTGATCCCGAACAAGAGCAACATCCTGATCACCGGCGAGAGCGGCACCGGCAAAGGCCTGGTCGCCCAGGCGATCCATGAGTCCGGTCCGCGCAAGGACAAACCGTTCATTTCCATCAACTGCGGAGCGATCCCCGAGAACCTGCTCGAAAGCGAGCTCTTCGGCCACAAAAAAGGCTCTTTTACCTCGGCCAACGAGGACAAAAAAGGCCTCATCACCATGGCGAACGGCGGCACGCTGTTCCTGGACGAGATCGGTGAAATGCCGCTGGCGCTGCAGGTCAAGCTGCTGCACGTGATCCAGACCAAGGAACTGACCCCGGTGGGCGACACCCGGGTCATCACCGTCGATGTCAGGATCATCGCGGCCACGAACGCCGACCTCATGCAACGCGTCAAGGAAGGACGCTTCCGCGAAGACCTCTACTACCGCCTGAACGTCATCGAGATCCGGATGCCGGCGCTGCGCGAGCGGCGCGACGACATCCCGGTGCTCATCAAGCATTATCTGGCGATCTTCGCCAAGGAAGCGGAAAAGAGCGTCAAGGACATCGACTACGAGGCCATGCAGGCCCTGCTCGCCTATGACTGGCCGGGCAACATCCGGGAACTGCGGAACACCATCGAACGTGCGACCGTTCTGGCCGACGGCGACATGATCACCATCCACGATCTGCCCGGACAAGTTCAGGACCCTGGACCTCGAAGGGGTTTCCACCTCATCGCTCCGCCAGGCGCTCGACGAGTTCGAGCGGGAATATATCAAGCGCAGCCTGACGGAGAACAAGGGGAACAAGGAAACGACAGCGAACACGCTCGGCATCGACCTGGCCACCCTGTACCGGAAGCTGAAGAAGCTCAGGATCGAGACGGCTTAGATTTAGATACGGTCAGAACGAGTTATCTCCGTTCGAGAAAATTCCATCCCGCTCGGTTTCTTTCCGCCCCTGGCCTGCAAGTTTCACAGAGCTTACCGTCGACGCCGGAAGAGACATCCACTGCATCAGGCTTTTAAGATGCACTTCTGTGTCCGAAACTTCCACAAGGACGCCGCGGTACATCATGCCGTTGGCGATCACCTCGACTTCCTTGCCTATCATGCTTTGAATGTCAGCCATTACTTCTCCTTCTTATAAGTCCTCATTCCGTATCTGCTGTATTTTCAGTCTTCCCCATAGTCGTTAATTCCGCATTCCGAATTTGTTATATCTCCAGCCTTCCCCATCTTTCTTTCCGGTATCTCCAGAGCAGCAAAGACATCCTGACGAGCCAGTCCGCTATCATAACGGACCAGACGATGCGGATCTCCGCTTTGACGACCGTCGCGAGCAGGGCCGCTGCAGGCAGGCGGACCAGCCACATGCCCGCGACCGTCGAGAACATGATGAAACCCGTGTCCCCTGCCCCGCGAAGCGAGCCGCCGACCACCATGGTAACGGCCAGGGGTATCTGGGCGAACGCAACGATCTTCATATACAGGATACCATATTTTATAACCTCCGGGTCGCTCGTAAATGTACGCAGCAGGGCATAGGGGAAAAAGAAGAAAACGAGCCCCATGGCCGCCATCAAGATGACGGCCAGACGGTTCGCTTCGTATGACGAGATACGGGCGTGATCAGGACGGCCCGCGCCGAGATTCTGGCCGACCATGGTCGCTGCTGCTACTGCTATCCCGTAGCCCGGCATGAATGAAAAAGCCTCGATGGCCAGCCCCACCTGATGTGCGGCATACACCGAAGTCCCGTACAGCAGTACGACTTTTGCGAATGCCATGGACCCGAGGTTCTGCAGCAGCCTGTCGATAAAGATCGGATAACCAAGCTTGAAGGTCATGGCAGCGTATTTCATCTCGAGGTTCCGAGTGATAAGGATATAGCGTTTATGGACGGACCGGATAAACAGGAACAGTGCGCCTGCACATTCTGACACGGAAATCGCGATGGCAGCGCCCTGGACGCCGAGTTTCGGCATCCCCAGGTATCCGTAGATCAGGGGATAGGCAATGATGACGTGCAGTATATTAACAATGAAGATGGCGTAAAGCGGGGTCTTTGTGTCTCCGGTCCCGTGCATGATGCCAGCCAAAACGTTGATGGAGATGGTGAAAAAAATAAACGTGAAAATGATTTTCGTATAATCGGCGAGAATACCTCTGACTTCATCCTGTGCTCCGAGCAAAGAACCGACATTGCCGCCGAAGGCGAGACCAAAAAACATGGTAAGAAGAGCGGCTATGCAGGCCAGCAGCATAGCCTGGTATGCGGCCTTGCCGGCATCTCCTTTTCGTTCCGCACCCCAGAGCTGTGCTACCTGGACGGTTGCTCCTACGTTGATGCCCCACGACAAGCTCATGGCGACGAACACCATGACCTGCGCGATTCCCACCGCTGCGATGGCTGAAGCGCCCAGGCCGCCGACAAGAAAAATATCGATGATGCCGACAGACCGCTGGAGGAGGCTTGAAAGAACGACAGGGAGGGCGAGGGAAAAGACCTGCTTGCGGATATTGTTCTGCACGAAATCAACCAGTATAATTCAACGACAGGTGCGGCAACAACGATGTAGTTTATGTATTAGACGATTCTATAGAAATACGGCAGGAGTGTCAACAAGGAAGAGACATATCGCTTCCTGAGCAGGATTGAAGCTCCCGCAGCAAAATGCGGAAAGGCACTCGCTCCGAAATTCACGGACCATCGGATTTTGACGAACGGCGCGGATTTTTGTCGCTATTCCAGGGAAATCGATAACGTTCCTCCGGGAGAAGCGGCCGGGGGACAGCTTTTATCGACAAAGGCAGGTAACCGCTATCCTTTGAAAGCACCTCGGTTCCTGATATGATCCTATCGCCCTCTGAGTTGCCGTTCAAAACCCGGTCGGCAAGGGCATCGAAGGTTCTGAAAATGGCGTATTGTTTCAATCGCAAAGAAGGATTCCTGTTGGGTGTTGCATGGTCCGCCACGATCTCGCAGTCATTGATTTTTCCGGAACTAACAATTTGAAAGTGCTTCTGGCTTTCGGGCAGTCGGATACTACGGTACAGGTCTATGGCCATGCGGTGATCATTAGTGTCATCTTTGTCGTATACCTGCATGACAAGAAAGGTATGACTGGGAAATTTACTCAGCTCCTCGGGACTTGTCTGATAGGCGTACCACGGAGCCATGATGTACAGGAACGCGGCTTTCCCGCCCCACCCGGCTTTTACCAGCCCTTTAAATGCCATGGCCGGCGTTGCTCCCCCGCCGAAGGAGTGGCCGACAAATCCTACGCGGGTCACATCAATCTTATCGCTAAATTTTTGAACAGCGAGCTCAAATCCCTTCCACAGCGTCGCATAGCGCTCGTCAAAAGTCGCGCGAACAGTCTGATAGGGAGAAAAGATCACGATGTAGCCGCGGCTGACCATGTGACGTATAAAAAAAGTATAGGCATGTTTCAAGTCCGATGCGCCGAATCCGTGAGAAAAAAAGATAACCGGACGCGGTCCCTTCATGCCTTTCGGGAAAAAGACCGAAACGGGCTCCCCGCTCCATAAAGGATTGCTGAAGGTCAAGGTGTCCATATCGTATTGTCCGTCCGCGCCATACCCGTTTCTGATTTCCGGTATTAGCTTATCGCATTCCGATCCGCCGGCGGACCCGTTTTCACGAAGTGTTCTTCGGTCCTGCAATCGTTCTTTGAGCCCTGCAAAAGAGGACGTGAAGATCATGAAAACCGTGATCGTCCAGAATCCGACTATAAGAAGGCTTTTTATAAAAAAGGGTTCAATATCGTTTCCTCATAACCAGGATGCCTCCGGAAGAGAGCAACCGCTGTGAGCGACCCGGGGAAGACAAGAAAACATAATTCAGCCAGCTTGAACAGGCTCATTATACCGGAGAGAACGTTGAGCGTCAATTCTATCAACCTGCCTGTTTACGAGAATATCATCATTGCGGGTTGTTCAGGTCCCATAATTGCATCTTGACTTTGCAGGAAACATATTATAGATTCTTTTCGTTTCCCGGAACGAGGTTCATAATCTCAAAAGGAGAATCTGTGAAGATAATTCTGCTCGGTCTTCTCTGTGGTGCTTTACTATTTGTCAACGGTCAGGCTCATGCGGATACGACAGCGGATTTGACGGAAGACAACATTGCCGCCGGCGTGCCGGAGAAGGAACAAGCCGCGCTGTCCTATTTGCACGGGATCCTCGGTCCGGGCTTGTTCAATTTCAACAAACCTGTGGGCGATGATAAACGGAAGACCCTTCCGCTCCCGTTCATCATAGTAACCTATAAGGACCAGGCGTATTGGAGCTTAGGCGGAGGCGGCGTCTGGCTGGTACAATCGGATGACAGGATGGCAAAGCTCGGACTTGGCATAAAGCTGCATCCCGGATGGGAACCAGAGGACGACCCCGTGCTGGCCGGCATGGCTGAACGAAAAAACTCAATTGACGGCTACGTGAATGCCCTCTGGAGAACGCAGAGTTTGAACATCAGCGCGTCTCTCTATCATGACATCGGCAAGATCAGCAAGGGAAGTTCTGCATCGGTCAGGGTGTCGCACAATTATTGGATCGGTTCGAGATTAAGGCTGACGCCGGCTTTCGGCGGTGAATGGCAGAATGCCAGATCTGGTCGGCTATTATTACGGGGTCCGGTCGTCCGAGGCCGGCATAAACAGACCGGCTTATGCCGGACGGGACACCGTCAACATCAACGCAGGATTGGGAGGACTCTACCTGCTGAACCGCGACTGGTTATTGCTCGGGGGGATTTACGGTGTATATTACGGCAGCGGCATTAGAGACAGCCCCATCGTTACACATGACTTTGCCACACTTGCTTATTTCGGAGCGGGCTGGATATTTTAAACGGTCTTATCAAATGATTCCGGTTTGATAAATTGAATTAACAGATCCTCGGAAGCTGCTCACCCTGAAGCATGTCGATGATGCGATTGCCGCCTATTGTGGTTTCGAGAAGTACAATACCTGCCGGAGCCTCGCCGACCTCTCCGATGATCGCCGCGGATCGGCCGAACTCATGAGCCCTCATGGCCGAGACGATTGCTTCAGCGACATCAGCGCTGACGACGGCGATCAGGAGGCCTTCGTTCGCAACATAAAGCGGATCGAGACCGAGAAGGCTGCAGGCTCCCCTGACTCCCGGGGGTATCGGGAGCAGGTCCTCCCGCATGCGCATGCAGAGTCCGGCTTCGAGAGCCGCCTCCTTCAGCGTCGTTGCCAGCCCCCCCCTCGTGGGGTCGCGCATGAAGTGTATGCTGCTCACTGCGGTCATCGCCTGAACGAGGCCGTTCAATGCCCGGGTGTCGCTTACGACCGGTGGATCGAAGGTAAGGCCGTTTCTCTCGGCAAGAACCGCGACTCCATGACTTCCGATCTCGCCGCTGATAATGATCTTGTCCCCTTTCCTGATCCTTGAAGCCGAGATTTCCCCGCCGTCGGAAACTACGCCGATTCCCGCAGTGTTGATGAAAATGCCGTCCGCTTTTCCTTTGTTCACTACCTTGGTGTCGCCGGCAACGATCTTCACTCCCGCCTTGGCAGCTGCTGCCGCCATGGAGGAGACGATCCGCCGCAGGTCCGCGATCGGAAAGCCTTCTTCGATCACAAAACCGGCGGTAAGATAGAGCGGCTCAGCGCCCGCAACATGTCTCGACCTCCAGGGCTTCGCGCTGCAGCAGGTGCGCGAGGTAGCCCGCCATGTCGGGATCGTCATCGACCACCAGCACGCGGTAGGCGGCTGCGCGGTCGCGCCGCCGCGCGCCGCCAGGTCATTCATAGACGATCTGCACCTTCGAGAGGTAGTCCGCGTACTCGCCGATGCAGGCGTTGATCGACGCCGTGTCCGCTGCCCTTGGCGCCGTCCTCGATGCGCTTGCCGATCTCCGACACCGTGGCAAAGCCGTAGGAATTACCGACCCCCTTCATGCGATGTCCGAGCTGGCGCAATTGCTCGAAATCGGACGCGGCGAGTGCGGCACGCAAGGTCTCGAGCTCCTTCTGCCGGTTCTTGAAGAACACGGGGATCAGGTCTGCGAGGTCTTTGGCGACGGTGACGGTGAGGTGGGGGCGGTCATTTGGTGGGCGATTATAGGGGGTTTGCCGCCGTCCATCCCGGCGGATTGTCAAACCCCGTCATAGGCGTTAGACGGTTTAGTGAAAGTCCCGCGAAGGCGCGAGGAGTTCGCCCAGCAGCCGGCTGTGGTCCGAGAGGCGACGGGCGACGAGGTGCACGACATCGCCGTCGCGCTCGATCACGCCCTCCACCCCCAGCAGGCGCGCGCCGAGCAGCTCGCGGCGCTGGCGCTCGACGAGATCGCGCCACACCACCACGTTGACGGTCCCGGTCTCATCCTCCAGCGTGACGAACACCACGCCGCTCGCGGTGTCCGGCCGCTGGCGGCAGGTGACCAGACCTGCCGCACGCACCCTGCTGCCGTGCGCCGCGCACGGAGCGCCTGCGCGGAAATCAGCTTGAGGTCGTGCAGGCGGCCACGCAGCAGCGCGACCGGGTGCCGGCCCAGCGTCAGTCCGAGACTCGCGTAGTCGGCGACGATGTCCTCGCCCTCGCCGGGCGCAGGCAGCTCGAGTAGTGTCTCGCCGAGCGGCGCTTCGCGCAGGAGGCCGGCGGCCGGGCGCAGGCCGGCCACGGCCCAGTGCGCCTGGCGCCGGTGCCCGGCGAGGGCGGCAAGCGCTCCGCCTTCGGCCAGGCAGCGCAGCTCGCGCCGGCCGAGCGCGGCGCGGCGCGCGAGATCCTCCGCCGAAGCGAACGGACCTGCGGCGCGGGCCGAGACGATCCTGCCTCGCGGCCGCCTCGCTCAAGCCTCCCACCATGCGCAGCCCGAGGCGCACAGCGCCCGCCTCCAGCGTGCAATCCCAATCGCTCGCGCCCACCTCGGGAGCAAACACCAACTGAACCAAGTAAAATACGAGCACATAACATG
>CAVVOB010000033.1:0-64303 GCA_963749655.1 Nitrospirota bacterium | reverse complement strand
AGATCCATAATTACTATAGGGCTGGTTCGTTCGATGGACCGTCCGGGACCGATGGGGCAGACGCCATGAAACGCTATTGCATGCTGCACGCGCTTTACCTGTCCTTTTTTTCACGCGACCTTTACCGGGACGTGCGGAAGAACTGGAAGGGAGCGGGCTTTCTCTACCTGCTCCTCCTCCTGGCCGTCACCTGGCTGCCGATCACCTACCGGATGCATGGCGACCTGTCGGAAGAGATCAGGCAGGAGGTCCCGAAATACCTCGATCAGATGCCGAAGATAACGATCGCCGCCGGCCGCGTTTCGATCGACCGGCCGGTTCCGTACACCATCCTGGAGTCCGACGGCCGCACGCCGTTCATGGTCATCGATACCTCGGGCGGGATCATCTCGCTCGAGCAGACGGACGCCACAGTGCTCCTCACCGGGGACCAGATCATGTTCCGAAGTCCGCAGAGGGACGCGGCGAAGGTCTACAACCTGTCCGGGGCCGACGCCTCCATCGACCGCGACATTGTGGACCGCTGGGTCCGGGCGTTCGGGAAATATTTCGGCATCGTCGCCTATCCGGTCATGCTGGCAGGCGACTTTGTCTACCGGTTCTTCCAGACGATGATCTACGCCGGGATCGGGATGATCTTTGTGAAAAAGCTCAGGGCCCCGCTCGACTCCGATGCCCTGTACCGGCTCGCAGCGGTGGCGCTCACGCCGGCCGTCGTCCTTCCCACGCTGCTCCTGCTCGCGGGCATTCACGTGCCCGCCTCGTCGATCGTCTTCTTCATAATGGCCATAGGGTATCTGTACTTTGCAGTCAAGGTGAACGCCGGCCCGGAAGCGCCGGCAGCTTGTGGCAGGACCGAGGAGGTGAGACTTGAAAATTGCCGTTCCCGGAGATACAAATTGACCCCGAGAACCTAAAAAACAGAGCAACAAACGGTTTACCCCAGGGCGCGAAGAGCGCGGAAACCCGGGGTCCGGTACACATCGGCAACCGCTGGTTGTCGAAAGCCGGAAAACTGGGGAGAGCAATGGGGACCTGGTAGCAATTCAAAACTCAACACTCACAACTCAAAACCGCTTTAAAATCTTCTCCCCCAAAAATACCCCATCGAGACACTTGCCTTTTCCGTCCGATTATCTTATTCTCGTTCCATCAACCGTGTCCCTCCATCAGGTGCCAATCCGGCAACAGGTTAAGACGAAGAATCCGCAACTCAAATCGTGCTTCAACACGCTATCGCATCGAAAGGAGGAATCACTGTGTTGCCAATGTGCAAAAAAATCATGGTTCTCCTTATGGTATGTTCTCTCAGCCTGGCTTACGCCTGCGGCAAAAACAAGAAGGACGAGCCCGGGCCGCTGCCTCCCCCGAACACCGTGGATCTTACCAGCGTGGCCGACCTTATCGTAACGTTTACGACACGGTCCGGCGTAACGACTACGGCATATGCCGCTGAACTCGGAGCCGCCGCAAAGAACAGCGCGCAGGCTTTCCAGGATTCCCTCGGCAACGGTGTAGACCTGACGCCTTTTGTCGATGCGCTTCCAACGGTCCTTCAGACCTTTCGAACGAACTATCAGGCCGCAGCAGACGTCGATGCAAAAGCAACCTCGGTCGATCAGCTGATGTGGGACGTGATCCAGGCTGCCGGGACTTCGGGCATTACACCGGAACAGCTGGATCTGGCAGTACTTGCTTCGTTCGTCGACCTGCAGCCGAAGCTTTCGCAGCCCCCGTTTTCAACCTTTACCGACGCGGACCGCGAACTGGTCAATTTGCTGATGATCATGACGACGAATCAGCTGCATCAGCGCGCCGTGTTGAATAGAAGCGTTTCATCCATGGCTTCCCTGAGCGTCGATCCTATCCTGTCCGATCACCTACTGCAGACCGTGGATGTATTGGAAGCAGCTCTGCCCGCAGAGTTCAGGTCCGTCGAGGGAAACCTTGCAGATTCCCTGATTAGTTCGAGCAGTGGGTCATTGATCACCATGCAGTGGAACAGCGACGCAATGAACGATCTGCTGTTGTTTCGATTCTCTATGGAGCTGAGCCTTCCTTCCGCCTATCCCGGAATAGATGGCATTCTTGCACGCATCATCGGCAACATGCAGGCATCAAGCGGCATCATGTCGGGCATGACCGTCACCGATCTTGTGCAGAGCGGAATATCGAGTAGCATAGATCCTTACTGGACAATTGAAGAGTATATCGCGTATGACTGGGTAAAGCCCGGTGCGCTTCTCTCGTATCAGACAGATACCACCCTGGCCGATGAACTTGTCGGGCTCGGCGGAACGGTTCCGGACCCGCCTGATTATACGTATTTTGCCGATCCTTATTTGTCCGTCTTTCGTATAAAGTACGACTTCGATCTCTGCAATGCAATCACCTGGCAGGAATGGACTCTCGCCTCGGGTGCAACCACCACCTTGCCGAAGACTATGGCAACGAGGTATGACCTGCTCCAGTCAAGAAACGGCCGTGCTGAGCGTACGCTTGCGCGCTTCAACGGCGGGACGGCCGAGGAACGCGTCGCACTCCGTTGGTTGTTCATGGGGCCTATTTGGTAATGATGATATAAAGAGAGCGAAGGAAAGACTTGAAGATATGCAAAATGAGAGACATTGTCCCCAATCCTACCGGTAGTAAGCATCCGGTTGCAGAGAGAAAAAGGGACATCGCATTTATAACGTAAAGATGATGATATCAAAATCTTAATTTCCGATGTCTGACAACATCGGCCTTTGCGGAGACGATTGTGAACTTATTTCTGAAAACCGGTTATTACATCCTCGTGATCCTTGTCGCGGCAGTCCCCATACGTGCGGCCTGGGCGAATGATTTTACCGATGGCGTTAAGGCTCACGATGCATTGGTCAAATCGGTGAGGCAACTATTCGAGGTTGAAAAGTACACGGAACTTGACAACATGGCGGCCAAGTTTCGCGTAGAGAAAACGCGATTCCCCGACGGTCAGTGGAAATTACATGTCTTCTATACTGCATTCGAGCCGGGTAGCACAACGCCGGAGTGGGTGTTCCCGCTGTACATTTCCCGCGCGGAAAAGTGGCGGAGCTCACGTCGTGATTCCGTAACAGCACAGTGTGCATCCGCGGCTTTATGGAAGTCCTATGCCTGGAAAGCGCGCGGCAGCGGCTATGCCGGAGAGGTTAAGCAGGAAGCATGGCGACTGGTCGAGGAGCGCCTGGACAAGGCGTGGAGTATTATTAATCAACCTTTGAGACCCGGCGTTGCTGATTGTCCGAAACGCTTCCAGCTCCTTCTTGCACTGGCAACGATCAAAGGAGTGGAGGAGAATGCCTATGCAATCCTCTTCAAAGAAGCGATCCAGCAGACACCGGATTATTATGCGCACTACTTTGCCAGGGCGAACTATCTTTTGCCAAAGTGGTTTGGCACTGACGGAGACTGGCAGCGATTCATCACGGAAATTTCAAACAAGAACCCAGGCGCCGAGGGAGCCACGATCTATGCCAGGACCGCATGGACCATGTTTCTAAATCGGGAGTGGCAGGATTTTGAGAGCTCCAACGTTTCATGGGACAGAATGAATGCGGGATTCAAACAGATCGAACTCAACTATCCGAATTCATCGTGGGTCCTCAATTGGCATGCGAGATTCGCCTGTCGTGCCGGAAAGGTTGAGGCAATGAATCTGCTCAACACTATCGACTCGCGAAACTACTACCCGGAAGCCTGGGACAAGGATAACATCGAAGATTGTCGTCGTTGGGCCAAGCTCGGCAAATCCCGTGAAGAAGTTCAAAAAGAAACGCTCATGAACCATATGAAACAATTGGAATCCAAGGTCTTTGAAAACATACGTGGACTTGCGGAAAAAGGCAATCGCAACGTTATTGGTGACTTGGCGGACATGTATCTGAACGGCAGAGGTACTGCGGTAGACCCTGTCGCTGCATGCGCCTGGCTGCTGCAGGATGAAACGACGTACAAAGACCGATTAGCTGTCATCATTAAGGGACTGGCCTCCGGGCAAGTTCGGGAGGCACGAGAGAAGGCCGCCGAAATTCGAGATACTATATCGCGGCAGGGTAAGTGATGATTCATAGCAAACAGAGGAGACCATGACCAATACTAGGAAAAATACATCGTGTGCATCGTTTAAAAGCCACACTCCTATTCTCGTCCTGTCGTTCCTGACCTTTGCTCTCTGGCTGAACGGGTGTGCTTCTTTTCCCGGCAAGGAAATTCCTTCCTATACCTATTCGGATCTTGGGCCGCCACCCCAGGAGAAGACGTGTCTGGTGTCGAAGCCAACGGGCAGTATGAAGGATGCAGACCGGGAGGTCATAGACAGAACGTTTGCCATGCTCGAGAAGAGCGGCTTTTTCCTAAAGGCTCCCGAACATTGCAGCCCGAATGGTGAAAAAATACAGAACAGCATTAAATGGGATTTTCGGATCGGGACTACGCCGGGGAACACGGCCGTTGCCATCATCAGCGGCTTCATATCTGGGTTTACGTTTACACTGCTGCCGGGATTTGAACGGGATTACGTACAGCTGACTGTGCAGCAGAGAAAAAACGATCAAGTGTTGAAGGAGTACGTCTACCGGGAGAACATCGACACGTGGGTACACTTCTCCCTGCTTTTCATGATGCCTTCTCACCGGCCATACGACGTGTGGCGAGAAATCTATGATCGGATGGTAATGAGCTTCCTCTACGACTACTCCTGCGAAGCCCAGACCACAAGCATTGCAATCGACAAGAGTAATCGAAAATGACGACAGGGGCGCTGTGCAAGGACTTCAGAGCCAATATTGTAAAGCCAACTATAAAATTCTTACGGAGGCCAGTCACAAACAGACTAAGGGAGCTGCAGAGTGTCTGACTTGAAAATTGCTATTTTGAAACCACACACAGCCACTTTGGGAACGTTGACACGCGGCGTGCAGGAGATATGAGACGCTAAAATGCAATGCCCGAAATGCCATAAGGAATCGTCCTCGGACATCGAGTGCAGTTATTGCGGGATCATTTTCGAAAAGTACCGCCCTCGCGTCCCACAGCCGAATGACCGACCCCGCCTGCGACTGGGAACGATCGGTATCTGGCTCGGCGCTTTCCCTCTGCTGTGGCTCGTTTTGTGGATTGTGATCAATCCTCCCTGCGGAAGCCTCCTGCGGTCGATCGTAGACAATTGCATCACCTGGGGCACCCTAGTCGCCGTGCCTTTCAACGTCGTGGCAATATGGAAGGAGAAGCCCAGGAAGCGCGCTCTGATCGGTCTTGCGATGAGCATGGTACCGCTCATCTGTTTCGGCGCCCTCATCGCCGCCATCGTATATGCTGTTGCCACGGGCGGCACCGGCATTCCGGGAAAACTGGACATCATGTATTCCAAGGAGACCGGCACGGCATTCGAAACGGGTGTATTCATAACCACGGATACAAAATACTACGACGTTAGCGGTTCGACGCTGGGGGACCTGGATGCTCAGGTGCACAGCCTCGGCCCGCATGGTTTCGTCGCCGAAACAGATCCCTACTATCACTGGTATTATACTTACCGGCTGGAGAATGGCGCGTGCCGTATCGACCGGGTCCGCATCGATGCGCGGCTGACGTTCACCTATCCGCGCTGGAACAACCCCGATGCGGACCCGAAGGTGACAGAGGAATGGCAGAAACGCCTTGTCCAGCTCGAACGGCATGAAGGAGAACACGAAGGGATCGCCAGGCAAACGAGTAAGGAAATTTACGACACCCTTGCCCAACTTCCTCCCGCGCAGTCCTGCGGCGAGCTGCAAAAGGAAATCGAAACACGGGCGCAGTCCGTCCTGGCGAAAGCGCGGGAGCGTGATGACGAGTTCGACCGCGTTACGGACCACGGCAAACGGTCGGTTGACGCGACTCCCTGAAAATGAAATCCGTCCCGATATCTTCAGCCCATCCTATGCGTATAGGATCGCCGCGTGGCAGACCTTAAAATCGACACTCCCTCTCGCAGGATCAAGTTACGGCGAAGCAGTGATGCCCCTTTTTACCTCTTCTTTGATGAACAGCCATACCTGTTCCTGGTCCTGATCCGAACACTACCTACACGAAAATCCATGCACACAACCGAACCTGCCGAACGGGCTTTGCCCCCGCTTTCCTTTGCGACTTTGCGGCTTTGCGCGAGCGAGACAGCATTGGCTTTGCCGTCGACCGGTTCTTTCTGTATCCTGCTTCCCGTTCTCCAAATTTTCTGGTACGATGGCAAAGGGCAGGGTCAAGGGGCCAGGGTCAAGGGGCAATTAGCAAGGGGCAAGTAGCAAGGGCGAGGGGCTGGCGGACAAGGATATATCGATTGGAGGTTTTGTATGACAGTTGTGGGGATCGGGCAATGCGCCTGGGACGTGCTCGCGGTTGTCGACAGCTTCCCGCAGGCGGACACAAAAAAGGAAGCCCTTGTGTGGGAAGAGCAGGGCGGCGGGCCGGTCGCATCGGCGCTCGCTGCCTTGTCCCGTTTCGGCGTGCCCTGCCGGTTCCACGGCGTTATCGGAGATGACCGGGAAGGCGCTGCAATCCGTCAGTCCCTCATAGACGAAAAAGTCGATGCAACGGGCCTGGTCAAGCGAGCGAAGGCCTCGTCCCAGACTGCGTTCATTGCCATCGACAAATCCAAGGGGACGCGTACGATCTTCTGGAAACGGCCGACCGGCGATCCGCTCCGCGTCGAAGAACTTTCATCCGATTTCCTCGCAGGCGCGAAGTTTCTGCTCCTCGACGGTCTGATGAAGGATGTTTCGCTCTTCAGCGCCGAGCAGGCCAGGAAAGAGGGCGTTCCCGTGATGGTCGATGCAGGCCGGGTGAGAGAGGGAATGCTCGAGCTTGCCCGCATGAGCGATTATGTGGTCGGGTCCGAGGAGTTTGCCAGGGAACTGGGATGGAAAGATGATCCTGGATCGTTCAGACAGGAGGTCGGAAAGCTCGGCTTCGGCATCACGACCATCACTCTCGGCAGCAGGGGAAGCGTCACCTTTGCAGGCGAGGAAATTATTTCCTGCCCTGCCTTTCCCGTCGAGGCAGTGGACACGACCGGCGCAGGCGATGTATTTCACGGCGGCTACCTCTACGGTCTGCTTCAAAAGTGGCCGCTTAGAGACACGATCCGGTTTGCATCGGCTGTTGCTGCAATGAAATGCAGGAAGCTCGGCGGACGGGCGGGCATCCCGAGGCTCGCGGAAGTGCTGCAATTTCTTCAGGAGCGGGGCATAGCCCATCGTCTCTGAGCCGCTTCAATGGCAGCGATTCGACTTCCCGGAAAGCAGCCGCGCTTTCTCTAACCGGTCACCGCCCGGCCGGTGTTCTTTCCGGCCTTGCGGAACCCGTCGCCACTTCTCTTGTATCCCGGCCTTATCGCCCCCCGAAAATATACCGTCGTTGACAACTTTTTAGATGAGGAATGTATTCGCCCTCTCTGAATCTGTCGTGGCAAATCCTTACTAACGAGAGGGAACACCCTGTGATGAAGCAATATTTTTAATACGTTCAAGTCCATGGTCGGCAGCACAAATCAACTCACTGTTAAACCGTAACAAGACTTTACACCGTCTTAGGGAGACTTCTCTGCTTGGCTATGTACTGATGAATTCCGCGCAGGCAATCCCGCGCCTTGGCATCCCCCGGCTCCTGCTGGAGGGGGCTCCACTACAGCTTGCCGCATTTTGGTCCCTATCCCGATCCACCTGCACGACCAAAAAAATAGAAAATGCAAAAATCGCGGTGCACTTGACAGAGCCGGTTTTTTTCGGTACAGTTGTTGTATATACAACATGGAGCGTGCAATGGACGACGGTAAAACAAGAAAACTGGCGCAAGTCATGGGGGATGAGTGCATAGCTTTCCGGGTGCGGGCGCTGAACCGGGTCATCACAAATCTTTACGACTCCGCACTCCAGCCCTTTGGTATCACCGTGAACCAGGCAACGATGCTCATCATGCTGTCAACGGTGGGCCAGGCGGGGCCGGGCAGGATCGGGCAGGTGCTGATCATGGAAAAATCCACGGTCAGCCGCAACCTGGACCGGATGAAGAAGACAGGGTTGGATCGAGTCCGCGGGCGTGGATGGAGGGAAGGAGCAGGTCGTGAGCGTAACTGCCAAGGGAAGAAAAGTGCTTGCGGCATTTCACCCCGCCTGGCAGAAAGCGCAGAAGGATGCGTCCCGGCTCCTGGGAGAAAAAGGCGTTTCCGCCGTGCATACACTGCATGGCGCCGTAAGGAAGAAGCACCCCATTTAAAATTTTTAAGCCAGTGAGTTGTATATACAACGAAAGGAGAAAGTCATGGTCAGAAAAATTCTCATTTCAGTCGTGGTTCTTATCGCCGCGGTTCTGGTTTACGCGGCATTCCAGCCGAGCACGTTTTTGATCAGCCGGAGCGTGAGCATCAACGCCGCTCCGGAAAGAATCTATCCCTACATGAGCGACTTTCACAAGGGGGATCTCTGGTCGCCCTACGAAAAAAGGGATCCTTCCATGAAACGGACGTTCAGCGGCGCGCCGAGCGGCAAGGGCGCAGTGTACGAGTTTGCCGGCGACAAAAAGAAAGTCGGCGCCGGCCGCCTGGAAATAATCGAGGCCGTGCCTCCGACCAAAGTTGTGCTGACCCTGGACCTGTTTGAGCCGATGCAAGGCCGGAACATCGTGGAGTATACGCTGGAGCCGAAGGGCGGCGGCACGAACGTGACGTGGTCCATGCGCGGAACGAACAACTATATGAGCAAGACTCGTCTGCACGTTCATCAATGTGGACAAGATGGTGGGAAGCGATTTCGAAACAGGACTCGCAAACCTGAAAGCGCTGGTGGAAAAGAGCTGACCACATATTCCTCTCCCCTCAGAGGGAGAGGATAAAGGTGAGGGGTGCACGCCGCATCAAAAGGAGGTTCCCATGCAGAAGATCACCCCATTTATTTGGTTCGAAAAAGGCGCGAAGGAAGCGGCGAACTTCTATGTGAAGGTCTTCGGAAGACGCTCGAAGATCAAAGATGTCTCAACGATCACGGACACGCCGTCGGGAACGGTCGAGGTCGTCACGCTCGAACTTGACGGCCAGGAGTTCATGCTCATGGCAGCCGGCCCGTTCCGTCCGATCACCGAGGCCATATCGTTCGTGGTGAATTGCAGGACGCAGAAAGAAGTGGATCACTTCTGGGATAAGCTCTCCGCGGGCGGAGAAAAAGGACAATGCGGGTGGCTCAAGGACAGATACGGCGTGTCCTGGCAGGTCGTGCCGACGGTATTGACCAAACTGATGTCGGATCGCGATCCAGTTAAGGCCGGCCGCGTGACGCAGGCGATGCTCACCATGACGAAGATCGATATTGCGAGAGTTGAAGGAAGCGTATAAGGGCAAATAGTTTTTGCGCGGGAGACATCAAAGAGCGGAGTTGTGTCGTTCGAACATCAACGATATTCAAATATCAGTAGTACAATGGGAAAGAATAAGCAATGACGGCATTTACGGCGGAGAGAAAGATAGCAGCATCGTCCAAAAGGAGATTCACCAATCATGCGTAAGCTCATCGTCTGCAACATCATCTCACTCGACGGGTTTTACTCCGGCCCAGGCGGGGACATCATGGCCATGCCGTTCGACAACGGCTTCTCCGACTACAACGCGGAGCGACTCCGGGCGGCCGACACGCTGCTACTCGGGCGTAAGTCGTTCGAGGCCTTCCGGTCCTATTGGCCCGCGATCGCCGAGGACGTGAGCCAGCCGGCTGTGGAGCGCGAGATCTCGCGTCTCAACACCGCCATCGAGAAGGTCGTGGTCTCGAACAGCCTGAAGCCCGACGAAGTCGCGGGGTGGGGCCCGACCCGTGTCGTTCGGCGTGCTCGTGCGCACGCGGAGGTCGCGGCACTCAAGAAGGGGCTGGGGCGGGAAATCCTGGTATTTGGCAGTCACGTCCTCTGGAACGACCTTCTCGCCGCCGGCCTGGTCGATGAGCTGCATTTTATGATCGGCGCCGGCGTTGTCGGTGAGGGTGTCCGGGCATTCGAGACCCGGCCGCCCGGCTCGCTTCGCCTGCTGGACACCCGCACCTTCGATGGCTCGAGCCTGCTCCTGGTTCGGTACGCCGTCGAGCGCTGACTGCCGATGCACGACAAGGCATACGCCTAACGATTCAAGCCGACGCTGCTTCGCGCCGCGGTTTAATTCAAACGTTGAACCAGGCCGACATCCGAACATGCGAGAGGAGAATCATGAGCAAAGTATTCGTCAACATTGGACTTAGCCTCGATGGCTACATGGCACCGGAAGGAATGACCATGGGCAAGCCTGAGTACAAGAACTGGGGCGCGAAGTGGGGTGCGCTGATGGCCTGGATCATCAATCAACAGTACTTCCGCGACAACCTCAAGCTCGGACCAGGGGGAGAGACCGGCCCGGTCAATGACCTGGTTCGCAGCACCACGGAGCGCATCGGTGCCAACATCATGGGCAAGCGAATGTTCGACCAAGGCGAGGTCGCCTGGCCAGAGGAGGCTCCGTTTCACACACCGGTATACGTTCTTACCCATGAGAAACGCGAACCCTGGGTGCGCCCCGGTGGGACGACCTTTTACTTCATCAATGACGGGCCGGAGCGTGCCCTGGAGCTGGCTCGGAAATCCGCAGGCAGTCGTGATATTCGTATCGCGGGTGGCGCGGATGTGATCCAGCAGTACCTGAACCTGGGTGTCGTCGACGAGCTGGAAATCGCCTTGGCACCCGTGTTGTTCGGCGGCGGGCGGCGTCTCTTCGAGAACCTACGCGAGCCCGGGCCGCAGTTTCGCATTGACAGGGTTCTTGATGGTCCAGCCGCCACACACGTGCGCTATGTGCGTCAGTGAGGGCGGCCTAACAACCGGTTGCAGCGGACGGTCCGCTGCGCGGCCCGCCGGTGAACCGGAGCGATAGCAACCCGCATTTCGCGGTTACCGTAGCCATCGAGGACGCTGAGGACGTCAGGAATTTGATGGTGATGATGCGGCAAATAAAATTGTACATATTACCAAGCCGGCAAAAGAGCAGATTCTCGACAAGCTGAAGGCTCTTATTGAGTCAACAGGCTCGGCGAAGTAACCGGAGGATTAAGACTGAGGAGGACATCATGGCTGAACTGACTATCACAACATTTGTCTCTCTCGACGGCGTAATGCAGGCGCCCGGAGGTCCGGGCGAGGATGAGAGCGGCAACTTCACCAACGGAGGCTGGGTAATTCCGTACTTTGACGAGGACGGCGGTAAAACAATAGCAGAGATCTTTTCGAAAGCGGATGCCTTCCTGCTTGGCCGCGGGACATATGACATCTTCGCATCCTGGTGGCCGAAGATCACGGACCCGAACGATCTGGTCGCAACCAAGCTCAACTCGCTGCCCAAGTTCGTGGCATCGCGGACGCGGACAACGTTTTCGTGGAACAATTCATTTCATGTCCGCGATGTGGTCAAGGAGGTTGCAGAGATCAAGAAGCGCTTCAGCAACGAGGTGCAGGTCCACGGCAGCGCGGGATCTGGCGCAGACATTGATCCAGAACGACCTTATTGACGAGTACCGCCTGCTTACACTTCCGGTAACGCTCGGGACAGGCAAACGTCTGTTCGGCAGCGGATCCGTTCCGCGCACCCTGAAGCTGGTGAGTTCAAGTACAACAAACACAGGGGTGGTCATCAATGTGTACAGACTTGCGGGTAAACTGAAAACAGGATCAGTCGAGATGACCGACGGGAAAGAAAGTATGCGGCGGTAAGAAGGAAGTGACTTCGCATGAACAAACTGATTGCCCGGTATTATTCCACAGCAGGACCGATGACAAGCCTCGGGAAATACAGAGGGCTTGTTGCGAAATTGCCGGATGACGTAAAAAAGCTCACGAGCATTGTGCAGGGGCTGGCGATCCACGAATTTACTGCAGCATCATTTTATGGATACGAGCCCACGGAAGAGCGAAAGAACGAAAGCCATATCCGTCCCGTGACAAGCATGCTGGGGGCGTTGACTGCTCTCGACGACCGGCCGCTGTCCGTCGAACGAAAGCCGGAAAAGCGCCTGGTCGGCGTCTGCCGCCACTTTGCCGTCTTGCTCATCGCGATGCTGCGCGCAAAGGGCATCCCCGCCCGAGCGCGGTACGGGTTCGGCGCGTATTTCAATCCCGGCTATTTCGAGGACCACTCCCTCGCTGAATACTGGAACGAAGCCGAGGGCCGATGGGTGCTTGTTGATCCTCAGTTCGATGCAGTATGGAGTGAAAACATGCGCATCAAACACAATGTGCTCGACGTGCCGCGCGACCGGTTCATCGTCGCGAGCGATGCATGGGCAGGATGCCGGACGGGAAAGGCAGATGCCGGCAAGTTCGGCATCATCGCGGGCGATCTGCGCGGACTCTGGTTCATAGCCGACGTCCTGATCCGGGATTTTGCCGCACTGAACAAGAGGGAGATGCTGCAATGGGACGGCTGGGGACCGATGCCGAGGCCGGGCAGCAGTCTGCAGGAGAAAAGGAAGCTGGTCTTCTTCGACCGGCTCGCCGAGCTTACGCGCGATCCGGATGTCTCGTTCAAGGAAATCCGCAGGATGTACGCTGATGAAGATGGCCGTCTGGCTGTGCCTGAGCGGGTTTTCAACGCCGTGAGAGGTCATTTGGAGAAGGTATAACGAAAAGGGGGTGATCGTATGCTGAAAAGCATTGGAGCGGTTTTTGCTGGCTTGCTGTTTATTTTCGTTACCCATACGGGAACGGACGCCTTGATGCACGCAGCCGGAGTATTTCCTCCGCCCGGACAACCGATGTACAATACGGGGTTGCTGCTGCTCGCGTCGTTTTATCGCGGCATCTATTCGATCATCGGCTGTTATATCACGGCGCGCCTGGCGCCTAAGAAGCCGATGCTGCACGCGCTGATCCTCGGCGGCATCGGCGTGCTGCTCAGCACAGGCGGAGCGATTGTCTTGTGGAATTTCGGACCGGCCTGGTATCCGCTGTCCCTGATTGCGCTCTCCCTGCCTTATTCATGGTTTGGGGGCAGGTTGGTCGAGGCGAGAGCAGGAAAGTGCGGGACTGGTGATCAGCAGGCTTGTCGCAGCGAATCATAAGTAAAGGAGGTCTTCCATGAGAAGAGTGATTGTGTTCAATCAAGTGTCCCTGGACGGATATTTTACGGACGCGAAGGGCGATATGAGCTGGGCGCACAAGCAGGACCCGGAGTGGATCGATTTCGTGAACGGAAACGCAAAAGGCGGAGGCGAAGCTCTTTACGGGCGAAAGACCTACGAGCTGATGGCGAGCTGGTGGCCGACCCCCCTGGCGATGCAGCAAGCGCCGGCTGTAGCCAAAGCCATGAATGAAATGCCGAAAGTCGTGTTCTCGAAAAAATTGAAAAAGGCAGAATGGAACAACACGAGGCTGGTGAACGACGGACTTGCTGCTGAGGTGCGCAAGATGAAAAAAGCAGGCGGTCCGGACATTGTGATCATGGGAAGCGGCAGCATCGTATCACAACTGGCCCAGGAAGGCCTGATCGATGAATACCAGATCATCGTGAACCCCATTGTTCTCGGCAAAGGGAAAACTCTGTTCGAGGGTATGAAAGACAAACAAGTGCTGAAGCTGACAAAAACGCGGACCTTCAAGAACGGAAATGTGCTGCTGTGCTACGAACCCACGAGGTGAATATGAAAACAGCGAAAGTAGCTCTATCTGTTGACGCGTACCTGCGAGGCCATCCAGCAGCGGCGCGAAAAAGGCTGAAGGAAATACGGTCCATCGTCAGAACGCTTGCACCGGATGCGGTTGAAAAAATAAGTTACTGGATGCCGGCGTTCTTCTTCAACGGCGTGCTGCTTTGGTACGCCGCGTTTTCAAGAGTCACATCGGCTTCTATCCGGGAGCGAGCGGCGTGGCTGCTTTTCAGGATGAGATCAAGAATTATAAAAGCGCAAAGGGATCGATCAAGTTTCCTCATGACCGGCCGTTTCCCACGGCGCTGATCAAGAGGATAGTGAAATACAAGGTGAGGGAAAATCTGGAAAGGCTCAAAAAGCAGGGGTGATCACCCCGCCGGACAATACTACGCAATCCTGCAAGGACATCATCGACTTACTCCGGCACGTTGTTTCGGGCAGCATTGATGAGGCGTACAACTTACCACCTATCTTGTCGGTCCGTGAACCGCGAAGGAGTCTGATATGAGCGAAGCGCCTGAACTAAGCATAATGCCTGACAAGGACTTTTCGAAATTTTTCCTGGATCCGGAGTTTACCACCAGGTATCCCGGGATAACTCTGCCGCCGCCCACGTTCGCGGCTGCTGAAGGGAAGATCCTTTCGTACGAGCCGGGCAAAAGGATTTCGCTCGCTTTTCCTGTGCGAGAATTTCAGACAAATCCCGTCGGCACACTGCAGGGGGGCATCCTTGCCAGTTTCTTCGACGACGCATTCGGCTCCCTGTCCTTTGCCTCCCTGCGCAAGCCCTGCGTATCCATCGACATGACCGTGAATTTCATCAGGCCGATCAAGCCGGGCGCGTCCGTGATCATCCGGGCAGAGTTCAAGGCAAAAGGCAGGAAACTGCTTCAGCTTTCCGCTGAAGCGTTCGTCGACAATGAAAAGCTGGCAGCGACTGCAACAAGCAATTTGATGGTGTACGAGCCGTAGACACCAGGCAAGCCGTGGAACCGCGAAGGCGCGATGGTCGCGAGGAAATCGAGACGGATTTTACTACAGACTGTTTGAATTTTGACGTCCTCGCGCTCCTTGCGCCCTCGCGGTGAAGTTTTTCTCTTCTGATCGCCTCTTGACAGGTCCGGCAGTTTCATCGTAAAGTCATCCATGTCCATAAGCCGGGAATATCTCGATTACGTGCTCGATCAACTTGCCGCCTTCGGTCCGGTGCAGGCCAGACGCATGTTCGGCGGAGCAGGCCTTTACCTGGACGGGTTCTTCTTCGGCCTCGTTTCCGATGACGTGCTGTACCTTAAAGCCGATGATACGAACAGGGCAGACTACGCTGCGGCAGGCGCAGGACCGTTCAAGCCCTATGGCAAGGACTCATATGAGATGAGTTACTACGAAGTGCCGGGAGATGTGCTGGAAGACCCCGATCTCCTGAAAGAATGGGCAAAGAAGGCGCTGCTCGCAGCGAAGAGAAAAAAAATCGTAAAGGGAAAGAAGGCTGTAAAGGGCGGGAAGAGAAGATAACGCCCGGAGAGAAAAAAATTTTCGAGGAGGCGGCTGTCGGGGCGTGAGCACCATCAGGGAAATTCAGGATTATCTGCACGAACACATTCCGCTGTCCAGGGCCATGGGCGTCGAAGTCCGCGCAGCGGACAGTGCGGCTGTGACCCTGTCCGCGCCCCTCGCTCCGAACATAAACCACCGCGAAACCGTTTTCGGCGGCAGCGCGTCGTCCCTCGCGATCCTGGCCGCCTGGTCCGTGGTGCACTTCGGGCTGGAGCGCGAGGGGCTTGCGTGCCGCGTGGTCATCCAGAAGAATGCCATGAGCTACGATAAGCCCATGGCGGGAACGTTTACCGCAACATGCAAGGCGCCTGATCCTGCGGTCTGGCAGCGCTTTGTCGCCGTGCTGACGCGCAGGAAAATCGCCCGGATCGAGCTGCTGTCCTTTCTGGAATATGAGCAGGAAATCGCGGGGAGGATGGAAGGGGTCTTTGTAGCGATCAGGACAGCGTGACCGAAGAACCATGAGCGTCTAGTAAGGGGCATGCCAGGAGCACGGCCGCGGCAACGAGCAATCTGAAGGTGAACGAACCTTGATCACGCGGTACCATTGTTTATTACTTCGAAAGAGAAAGGACGTCATCAGATCATGACCACGGGAACATCGATGCGCAGGTCTCCTTTGACCTTCTTCCTGCTGGTCTACGTGCTTACAATTCCCTTTTGGCTGCTCAGCACCATGGTCAAGGTCAAAGGGCTTCCGGACAATCTTCCCGTGACCGACGTCGGGGCCACCTTTGTTCCGCTCATCGCGGCTTCGATCCTTGTTTACCGGGAGGAGAGTTCGCCGGCGTATGGAGGCTCCTGAAAAGAGCCTTCGATTACCGGAGAATCCCGCAAAAGATCTGGTATGTGCCCATCATTTTTCTGATGCCATTTCTTTACGCGCTGACTTACTGGGTAATGCGCCTGATCGGTTTGCCGGTCCCTGCAGAGTGGCATATTCCTGTTGTGACGCCGCTTTTGTTCATCGCGTTCTTTATCGCTGCCGCGGGCGAAGAGCTGGGTTACATGGGATATGCCATCGATCCCCTGCAGGACCGGTGGAGCGCACTGACGTCCTGCTTCATTGTAGGGATTTTGTGGGCGTTCTGGCATTTTCCGTCCATGATCCAGATCGGCCAGTCCCCTGCATTGATGGCCTGGGGATTTCTCGCTACCGTCGGCTTCCGGATCTTGTATGTCTGGCTCTACAACAATACGGGAAAGAGCGTGTTCGGCGTCATCGTCTTTCATGCCGTGGGCAATACGGGTCGGAGTATTTTTCCCGGCGGCCGTTCACAGTTCGAGCTGGCGGATGCGGCTGTCGGTTACTCGATCATTGCGCTTGCGGCAATAATCGTGACGTTCTTATGGGGAGCAAAGACTCTCGCGAGATACAGGTATGACCGACCTTAACAATTTTAAACAAGCCGAGCCGAACCTTGCCGCGGGCGGCTTTTCATCCTGGCTTCGCGACATACGGAAGGCGCTGCTCGATGAAAGCGGCATGGATGTTCCCTGCGGGGAGTGCATCGGCTGTTGCAGCTCGTACCAGTTCATCCAGGTGGGGCCCGAAGAAACCGGTACCCTTGCCCGGATACGCAAGGATCTCCTGGTTGCTGCGCCCGGACTTCCCACAGGACATGCGCTGATGGGGTACGATAAGAAGGGGTTCTGCCCCATGATGGTTAAGGGCAAATGCTCGATCTATGAACAACGCCCCCTCACATGCCTTAACTACGATTGCAGAATATTTCCAGCAGCCGGGATCACGCCGCGTGATAAGGACAAGGCTCGGATCGCTGAACGCGTAAGGCGGTGGAAATTCAGTTATCCGGCAAAACAGGACCGCGCAGAACATGCAGCAGTACAGGCTGCGGCGACGTTCATACAGGAGCATGCCGAATGCTTCCCCGGCACGAGGATCCCTTCTGATCCGGGTCAATTGGCTGTTCTCGCCGTCAAAGCCTATCAGGTATTCCTCAATAAGAACGGCGATCCCGCTGAAACCGTAGGTCCTGATGCTGACGCTGAAACAGCGGCTGCAATCGTGAAGGCGTGCAGGAAGTTCGACGCAGGGATGTCTTCTTGCGCCGGAACGTAAAAAAACGATAGAGGAGGATTGAACATGTCTCTCTGGAAAAAAATACCGCTTTCACTGGCTGTAATCGTTGTTGTCGTTGCAACGCTGCTGTTCTTTACCTTCAAGAAAATCTATACTCCCACGACGGGACCGAAGATAAGCTCCTACGCCAGTCCGGCAAAAGCGCTTCTGGTGATCGATGTGCAGGAGGACTATACCGGCGTCAAAGGCGCGAAGGAGCCGCTGCTGAAGAACGTCGAGGCGCAGATCGCCGCGATCAACAAGCTGATCGACTGGGCATCGAAATCGGGCATGCAGGTCGTCTATATCCGTCAGCTCTTCGACAACAACGCGATCATGAGAACGCTTGTGGGCAGGACCATCGAAGGGCTTCCGGGAACCGAGGTCGACAGCCGTATCAAGGTGATCAACAAGAACGATTTCACGAAAAAGATCTCCGACGCCTTCTCGAACCCTCAACTCGGAGAATTCCTGATATCCCGTCAGGTGAATGAACTGTACCTCGCAGGGCTGGACGGTGTGTATTGCGTGCATAAAACAGCCCTGGGAGGACTGAACCGGGGCTATAAAGTCTCCGTGGTCACGGACGCCGTCATGTCGCAAAAACCGATGACCGATGTGCTGAAGCTGTACGAAAAGGACGGCATCGCTACGACTGCCAGTGAAAAGCTGCTTGCGAAGCAATACCGTACCGGTAACTGATAGCCATGTCGAACATTGCCATGCAGCGCCTGTACAGTCAACAGCTCATCCGATCCCCATTCAAGCTCCCTGCTGAAGCCATGGCGTGGATGGGAGCGATACAGGCGCAGGATTACGCAGGAGCAAAATGGTCCATCGGGCTTCGCGTGCCGGGCAGCACGGATGCCGGCGTGGAACAGGCGATCATCGACAAAAAGATCGTCCGTACCTGGGCCCTGCGGGGAACGCTTCACTTTGTCACGGCAGCGGACATCGGCTGGATGCTGGCGCTTCTTGCGCCCGGTGTCGTTGCCGGGAACGCGCGACGATACAAAGAGCTCGAGCTTGACGAGCGCACCATGGGCCGCAGCAATGAGATCATTGCGAAGGCACTGCAGGGCGACAGGCAGCTGGACCGGCCCGCACTGGTCGCTATTCTGGAAAAGAACGGCATCTCGACAGCGGGCCAGCGTACTCCGCTACCTGCTGCAGCGGGCGGTGATGGAACGCATCATCTGCCAGGGGATCATGCGCAGCAACAATCCGACGTTCATGTTGCAGGACAAGGCAATGCTCAGGAACAGGTTTCCCGATCCGGCAGAAGCCGCTGCCGAGCTTGCGCTTCGATACTTCACGAGCCGCGGGCCGGCGTCGCTCCAGGATTTTACCTGGTGGTCGGGTTTGTCCGCAAAGGCCGCATCTGCTGCGCTCGATGCCGTCTCACCAAAGCTTGCCAAAGATACGGTAGAAGGGCAGGCCTACTGGTTTGCACGCAACCAGACAGGGATGAAAAAGGGCGCCGGAACGGCATATCTGCTTCCCGGGTTCGACGAATATCTGTTGAGCTACAGAGACCGCTCAGCATCCATGGATGTCAAACATTACAAAAAGCTGACTCCGCCGAACGGCATGCTGCCTCCTACTTTCGTCATAAACGGACGGGTCAGGGGTACCTGGAAACGGACGTTCAAGAAGAAGTGGGCTGTCATCGCGTCGCAGCCCTTCACACCGTTGTCCGCTGCCGAGCACCGTGCGTTGATTGCTGCGGCGCAGCGCTTTGGCGGGTTCCTTGAAATGGATGCTGAGGTGGGGTAGCACTGGAAGGAAGGAACGGACTGAAAGGGGCCCTTAATGAAACAAGCGGTATACAGTCTTTTCGAGACGCCCTTGGGCGCCTGCGCTATCGCATGGAAGAGTCCGATCAACGGTAACGCGCCGGTCATTACCGCATTTCAGCTGCCCGAAGCATCGAACAAGCAGACCGAATCAAGGATCGCGCAAACAAGCGGCGCCGAAAAGGCCGATGCAATTCCTCCTGCTGTTGCCGGGATTATTAAAAAGATCAGGAAGCATCTTGAAGGCGATCCTCAGGACTTCAGCGATGTAGCCGTAGCTGTCGACGGCGTCAGTCCCCTCGCCAAACAGGTGTACGACGTTTGCCGGACTATTTACGCAGGCAGGACAATGACGTACGGTGAAGTCGCGAAAGCCATGAAACGTCCGGCTGCAAGCCGTGCCGTGGGGCAGGCCCTGGGAAAGAATCCGGTACCGCTCATCATACCGTGCCATCGGGTATTGGCCTCGGGCAGCAAGGCCGGAGGGTTCTCAGCGCACGGCGGGGTCTCGATCAAGCTGAAGATGCTCGATATTGAAGGAGCGACCGTCGGCTTGCTTCCTGCGATCAAGTCGCCCGCTGCAATTTCAGAACAACAAGTCCGCCGGCGAAAGTCACCTGCTTCGCCGGAAGAAAGGTCGCGTCGATGATAAACCTTATTCCCGTGTACAAGCCCGATGACATTCTGCCGAAGTATAGAAATACGCCCATCGAGCGGTTGTTTTTGTATCACAACCTCCGGGAGAAGCTGCCGCCCACGACCACCCATGCCGAGCTTCTTGTAGGGATGTGCATGGATAACCGAAAGGACCTCGTCATTCCGAACGAATTTGCCTACATCATCAGAGGGGCAGGCGGAAATCTGCAGGGCAGCGAGTTTGAGATATCCTATGCCATCGCGGTCGGCGGCGTATCGACAATCGCTCTGCTGGCGCATACCGACTGCGGCATGAGCCGCGTCAGCGAAAAAAGAGACCCTTTCATACGCGGTCTGGTCGCGCGCGCCGGATACGACCGGGACGGAGCAGCGAAGCAATTCGACGAATACGCCGGGTCACACCAGATTGGAGATCCCATAACATTCATTCTCGCTGAAACAGCGCGGCTGCAAGGTTTATATCCGAAAATTTTGATTGCGCCCCTTCTTTATAAAGTCGAAGATGATCGCTTGGAGCAGATCGCGGAATCCTGACGACCGCACGCAATCCCGCGCCTTGGCATCCCCCGGCTCCTGCCGGGGGCGGAAAGCGCTCACTCGCGCGTGACACGAACGTGTCACGCATGCGCGAGTTCGCAGTTCCACCTGGCACTCCATGCATACGCACTCGTAACCGCCGGGTGCAGGCGGGAGGTCGCGTTGTTCAAGGGAGCCTCCGGCTCTTGTCAGAGGGGGCTCCACTCCATGGCTGATTCCTTCTTATCCAAAAGGCGGCATTTCGGAATATGATCGTTCAACACGCCGGGGAACAGGCACTATGAACATCCTTCACGTAGCCTGCGCGATCATCGAACGGGACGGCAGGGTCCTCGCTGCGCAGCGGAGCGAGGTCATGAGCCTGCCCCTCAAGTGGGAGTTTCCCGGGGGAAAGATCAAGGAAGGCGAGAGCCCTGCCGAGTGCCTGAAACGGGAGGTGCTCGAAGAGCTCGGCGTGGACATAGCAGTCAACGATCCGCTGCCTCCTGCAACGCATTCCTACCCGGCCTTCACGGTAACGCTCTATCCCTTCCGCTGCGTCCTCGTGAAGGGCGAGATCGTCCTTCATGAACACAAGGCCGTCGTCTGGGTAAGGCCTGAAAAGATGCATACCCTGGATTGGGCTGAAGCGGACTGGCCGGTTATTCAAACCTATATCGGGAAGATCAAGTGACGGGCTGGTCCGGAAGATTCTGGTTCGCCTCGACGACAACAGGCGGGCAGGGAGCTGTTTCAGGGGAAGATGAGATGCCTTCATTGCGAAGGCGCCAAGGTCGCAGGGAAAAATAGTAAAATTCAGCTCAGATTTTTTTTGACGCGGGAGGTCGCGAAAAACCTTTTCCTTCCTGGAACAGCAGATCAGCTGGTCAGAACGCGGACATGGTGCGTATCAACGATTCCAGCGCCGACCGGCCTTCGCTGGCGATGGAGCTGAACCGGATGCCGTAGAGGTTCGTGTCCGAGCCGGGCAGCTTCGGGATCACCCGGGCCACTTCGCCCGACGCCTCGATCCTGGTGGCATCGGGCAGCAGGAAGGAGCAGGACACGCGGTCTGCGGCGCGGAACGTCTGCGCGGTCTCCAGGAGCATCCCCGTCGGGCTGATGTCCAGCGAGTGGCAGGAAAAGGACTGGTCGCCCGCGCTCCCCTCGACCGCAACGTTCAAAAGCACGCGGTAGGTCTCCCGCCACGACAGATTGAGGATTTTTCGGGCAGCTGCGAGGATCTTGCCGGTCCTGGCAGGTTCGTACAATACGACATCGGCTCCGCAGCGGCTGCTTTGCAGGACCGCGCTCGTCCTTGCCGGGCAGATCATAGAGAACGGCCGGTCTTTCCGTTGCAGCGCCTGCCTTGACAAGGGAGCAGAACCGGCCGGCCTTCATCCGGGGCAGGTCGAAATGGGTGATGATGAGGTCCGCATGCACGGTGCGGTGGATCCCGAGCATGCTCTCATGTGAGTCTGCGGTAAAGATCTTGATGTCCGAACGATTCAGGAAGGTGTTCTGCTTCATCAGCGTTCTGCCGATGTGCTGCGCGATCACGATCTTCTTCATGATTCCCCGCCCCTTTTCATTATGAGTGCCGCGGTTTCAAATGCTCATGCCCGGCTCAAGCCGAGCAGCCTCTCGGCGTTCTGATACATCATCTTTTCCTTCATCCGGTCCGAAATGTTCAGCCGGAGCGTCCGCTCCGCCATTTCCTTCTGGTCGGCCCACGGGCTGTCGCTCCCGAAAAGAATACGGTCCTCGTCGAAGAAGGACAGGGCCTTCACGAACTCGTCGTCGGAGATCTCGGTCAGCGTCAGCGACGTTTCGGTATGCACGTTCCGGCATTCCTGCAGGCAGGCGATCCGGTCCCACTGCTTCCAGCCGCCCACGTGGGTGCAGATGATCGTGAGGTCCCTGAACCAGTTGGCGATCTTCCTGACCCGCTCCACGTCCCCCTGCGTATTGCCGGGGAAGGCCATATCAAATCCGGTGTGGAACATGATCTGCAGCCCCATGGCTGCGATAAGCTCGTAAAACCCGTACATGTATTTGTCGTCGATATCGAAGTTCTGATACATGGGGTGCATCTTGACGCCCTTGATCCCGAACTGGTGGGCGTCGCCCAGCATCTCCTCGACTTCATAGGTGTCGTTCGACGGGTGAAAGGAGACCAAGGGGTGGATGCGGTCGCTCTTGATCTGTTTGCAGTACTCGAGGATGGGCATCATCTGCGAGGTCTTCGTGGCGATGTTGGCGACGAGGCTCGCGGAGATGTTCGCGCGCTCCATGGATTCGAGCAGGCCCCGCATGGTCCCGTCCGTCTTCGGCCGGTATTCGCCGGACTCGGCCGCCAGGGCGTCCATGGCGGGCTTTGCGATCTTGTCGGGAAAGATGTGGGTGTGGTAGTCGATGATTTTCATAACATGCGCATAGGGCATGGTGCATGGGGCATGGAACTGCAGGCATGGAGCATAGTGCATGACGCATAACGGAAATGTACCGGGCTTATCTGCCTTCTGCCGTCAACCCTATGCCCTCTGCGCTTTGCTCCCTGCTCCCTGCCCTGTGCCCTATGCTCTCTGCTGCTCCCCTTTCAGAACTTTCTGTTGTCGATGACCCTCTTCGCTTTTCCTTCGAACCGCTCCAGCGTCTTCTTCTCCACCAGCTTCACGTCGACGGAAATGCCGAGTTCCGCGGCGAGCCGTTTCTTGATCGTCTCCTTGAGCTCGCTCTGCTTCCTCATCTCGTCGAAGAAGATCGACTCCGAGACCTCGACCAGCACGGTCGTTTCGTCCAGGGCGCCCTTGCGGTCGATGATGATCTGGTAGTGCGGCGCAATGCCTTCGATCTCGATGAGCACCGTTTCGATCTGCTGCGGGAACACGTTCACGCCGCGGATGATCAGCATGTCGTCGGTCCTCCCGAGGACGCGCGTCATCCTGGCCAGGGTCCTTCCGCAGGGACAGTCGCCGGGGATGAGCCGGGTCAGGTCCCGGGTCCGGTAGCGGATCACGGGGAATGCTTCCTTCGTGAGCGTGGTGACGACCAGCTCGCCGATCTCGCCCGGCTTGACCGGCTGCAGAGTATCGGGGTTGATCACTTCCACCAGGAAGTTGTCCTCGGCGATGTGGAGCCCGTTTCGCTCGAGGCATTCGCCGGCAACGCCGGGTCCCATCACTTCCGAGAGGCCGTAATTGTCCGTGGCCGTGATGTTGAGCTTGTTTTCGAGCTCCTTCCGCATGGCATCGGACCACGGCTCGGCGCCGAAGAGTCCGTACTTGAGCGAGAGGGTGTTGGGGTGGATGCCCATTTCCCGGATCGTGTCGGCGATGAGCATGGCGTAGCTCGGCGTGCCCACGAGGGCCGTGGTCTTGAAGTCCTGCATGATCTTGATCTGGCGTTTGGTGTTGCCGCTCGAGATCGGGATGACCGAAGCGCCGATGCGCTCGGCGCCGTAGTGCAGGCCGAAGGCGCCGGTAAAGAGGCCGTAGTTGAAGGCGATCTGGATCACGTCGTCCTTGGTGATCCCGCCGGCGGTCAGGACCCGCGCGACGAGGTTCGACCAGGTCTTGATGTCGTTCCGGGTGTAGCCGACCACCGTGGACATGCCCGTCGTGCCCGACGACGCGTGCACCCGGACGACCTCGCGGAGCGGCACGGCGAACAGGCCGTAAGGATAGTTGTCCCGGAGGTCGTCCTTGGTCGTAAAGGGCAGCGATTGCAGATCGCCCAGCGACCGCAGCTCGTCGGGATTGAACTTGATCTCGTCGAACTTTTTGCGGTAAAACGGCACGTTCATGTAGACCCGGCTCAATGTGGACTCGAGCCGTTCGAGCTGGAGCTGCGCCAGCTCGTCCCTGCTCATGCATTCGCTTTCAGGCTGCCAGTACATAGCACCTCCGGTTTAACGGCAGTTTTGAGTTATGAGTTTTTAGTTTTGAGTTTAACTCAGAACGGCTTCCAACAGCAGTTATGAGTTATAGCTGCAGCGTTTTAAGTTAACTAAAAACTCAAAACTAAGAACGCAAAACTTATTCATTGACGTCTCTTCCCAGATACGCTCTCTGCACGTCGCGGTTCGCGAGCAAATCTTCGGCATCGCCCTCGAGGATGATCCTGCCCGTTTCGAGCACGTAGCCCCGGTTCGCGATCCTGAGGGCGCTGCGGGCGTTCTGCTCCACGAGCAGGACCGTGTTGCCCTCCTGCCGGAGCCGGACGATGATGTTGAAGATCTCCTTCACCATGAGCGGCGCCAGGCCCATCGAGGGCTCGTCGAGCATGATCAGGGACGGCCGGGCCATGAGCGCCCGGGCCATGGCGAGCATCTGCTGCTCGCCGCCGGACAGGGTGCCGGCGAGCTGGCGCTCGCGCTGCCTGAGCACGGGAAAGATGCCGTATACGCGCTCCAGGTCCTGCTGAACATCGGACCGCTTTCCGCGCTTGAACTGGACATAGGCCCCCAGGAGAAGGTTTTCCTTTACCGGCATGGCCGGGAAGACCTGCCTGCCCTCGGGCACGAGCGAGCAGCCGCTCATGACGATCCGCTCGGTCGGGGCGCGGGTGATGTCCTGGTCGTTGAAGAGGATCTCTCCCGCCTGGGCGCGCAGAAGGCCGGTCACCGTCTTGAGGAGCGTAGTCTTGCCCGCGCCGTTCGCTCCGATGATCGTGACGATCTCCCCCTGCTTCACATGGATCGAAACGCGCCTGAGCACCCGCAGGCTGCCGTAGGCCGCGTCGAGGTTCCGGATCTAAGCATCGTCCTCCCCCAGGTACACGCGGACGACCTCGGGGTCCTTCTGGACCGCCCGGGGCGCGGCATCGGCGATCTTTTTGCCGTAGCTCAGGACCACGACCTCGTCGGAAATGTTCATCACCAGCTGCATGTCGTGCTCGACGATCAAGACCGTGACGCCCCGGTCGCGGATCTTCGTGATCAGGTTCGCCATGTCGGCGGTCTCGCGCATGTTGAGCCCTGCCGCGGGCTCGTCCAGGAGCAGCATCTCGGGCTCGCCGGCCAGGGCGCGGGCCAGCTCGACGATCCGCTGCTGACCGTAGGAGAGGCTCGTCGCCTCGGTGTCGGCAAAGGACGCGATCCCGAGGAGCTCCATCACGCTTATGGCATGGTCCCGGATGTCACGCTCCTCGCGCCGGGTCCGGGGAAGGTTCAGCATGCCGGCGATGAACCCCGCCTTGCCCTTCACGTGGCGGCCGACCATCACGTTTTCCATGGCCGTCATCTGGGGGAACAGCCGGATGTGCTGAAAGGTGCGCGACAGGCCGGCGCCCGCGATCTGGTAGGGGCTCCGGCCGTGGATGGGCCGGTCCCGGTACCGGATGGCGCCAGAGTCCGGAGGAAGGAAGCCGGACACGAGGTTGAACAGCGTGGTCTTGCCCGCGCCGTTCGGCCCGATGACGGCCTTGATGCAGCCCTTCTGCACGGTGAAGGAAACATCCTTCACGGCCTGGAGCCCGCCGAAGCGCTTGCTGATGTTGTCTACTTCGAGAAGAGTCATGATCGATACCGCGTTTCAAGTGCTGAAAATCAATCGTGTCAAGTCGGAACAAGAGCGGACAGGATAACAGGATCTACAGGATCAACCGGGTCCAGCTCATATCCTGACGTTATCCCGTAGTTCGGTCATGCAATCAAACCTGTAGTAGAAGTCTTTTTGCCGTCATGCCGGACTTGATCCGGCATCCAGAGGTTTCAAAAAGACTGGATTACCGCCTTCGCAAGAATGACGCATTGGTTTGATCCGCAGATATAATATAGATTCTCATTAATCCGCAACATTACTTTCGGCAAATTCCAAAGTGCTCCTGCCGCGGCTTACTCGGCCTTGCCCTTGCCGTTCGCTAATCTTCTTGCCAGCGGCAGCAGGAGCAGCTGCTTGACGCGCTCCCGCACCTGCAGGCTGATGACGCCCTCGGGCGAAAAGAGCATGATCACGATCAGGATGAAGCCGAACACGGCGTCATCGAGCGAGCCGAAATAGCCGCGCAGCGAGCAGAAGTTGAGCACCACGCTCATGAGAAGCGTGCCCCAGATGCTTCCCATGCCGCCCACGGCCACGATGGCGACGTAGCGCACGGACTTCATGACCCCCGCCTCGGACGGCCCGATGCCGCCGTTGAAGTGGGTGAGGAACACGCCGGCGATCGCCGCGAACACGGCGCTCAGAATAAAGGTCGCGAGCTTGTACCTCGGCGTATCGACGCCCATGGCGTTCGCGGCATCCTCGGCGCCGTGGATCGAGCGAAGGGCGCGCCCCACGCGCGAGTTGATCAGGTTCACGAGCAGGAGCAGCACCACGGTGACCAGTGCCCAGGAAAAGTAATAATTCAGCACCCGGAGCGACGGGCTGCCGCTCACGCTGAGCCCGGCAACGAGCGGGAAGGGCGGCACGCCCGAGACCCCGTCCGCGGCGCCGAAGCGCTGCGTCCCCAGAACGACGCTGTAGATGATCGTGCCGAAGCCCAGGGTGGCCATGGCCAGGTAGTGCCCCCTGAGCTTGAGCACCGGAACGCCGATCGCATAGGCGATGGCAAGCGTCACCACGATGGCGACGGCGAAAGCGGCCCAGGGATGAACGGTCAACGCCTGGCCGCCGTAAAGGTCCTGGCGTGCGGTCAGCACGTGGAGGTTCGTCAGCAGGGCCACGGGCGCTGCCTCGCGAAAGGCCGTCAGGTCGAGCGTGGTGAGCACGGCCGACGTGTACCCGCCGATGGCGAAGAAACCCGCGTGGCCCAGGGAGATCTGGCCCGCAAAGCCCATCAAAAGGCTCAGTCCGATGACGATCAGGGAATAGTACGCCGTCATCGTCAGCTGCGTCAGGTAGAAGGCCTTGCCGCTCACGGACGCGGCGATCTGGACGAGCGTGATCAGTCCGAAGAGCAGGACGGGCGGGATGTAGTGTTCGTGTTTCATCAGAAATCCTTCAACCTCATGGCTTCGCGGTCGCCGAACAGCCCGCTCGGCCTGACGAACAGCATCGCGAGCAGGATGGCGATCGAGATCGCGTCCTTGTAGGCCGTGGGCAGGACCCAGATGCTGAAGCTCTCGAGGATGCCGAGGATAAAGCCCGCAGCCACGGCGGCCATGCTGTTACCGAGTCCTCCCAGGATGGCGACGGTGAAGCCCTTGATGGCCAGGCCCGCGCCGATATTGTACTGCGTGTAGGTGATCGGGGACACGACGCACCCTGCAAGGGCGCCGATCCCCGCGGACAGCACAAAACTGAAGGTGATCATGTTCTTCGTCGGTATGCCGCACAGCGCCGCCGCCTCGCGGTTCGCCGCGCAGGCGCGCATCTCCCTGCCGAGCATGGTGTGCATGAAGAACAGGCTCAGGAGGACCACGATGACGGAGCAGACGCCGATGCTCCAGAGGACCTGCGGTGAGACGCGCACCCCGCCCAGGGAGATCGCCGAGATCTCGTTGCCTGTGAAGTAAGGCAGCGAGCGGACCCCTTCGCCCCAGATCTCGAGCGCGCCTTCGCGGATGAGGATCGAGATGCCGATCGTGATGATGATCATGCGGAGCACCGACGGTTTCACGAGCCAGCGGATGAAGGCGATTTCGATCAGGCCGCCGACGACCATGGTGAGGGCGACCGCCCCGACGATCGCCAGAGGCAGGGGCAGGAAGCCGTGCAGGGTCACCGCGGTCATGCCGCCGAGCATCACGAATTCGCCCTGGGCGAAATTGATGATCCCCGTGGTGTTGTAAATGATGTTGAAGCCGATGCCGACGATGGCGTAGATGGTGCCGTAGGTGAGGCCGGCGACGAGGTATTGAAAGAATAATTCTAAAAACATTTATCGTCCATTGCTGCCGAAGACCGAACCTTGATGAATTCGTAAAAAGTCAGAACCCACCGCGGAGACGCTGAGAAAAAGACCTTCAAGACAAGAAGGTTTTTTCCGCGCCCCCCGCGGCTCTGCGGTTAAACAGGACTTTTAACGGAACCATCAAAGCCCTGATGAAATCGAAAAAATTTAATTTTTCACAGGTCAACACAGAGAGAGCACGAAGAAATGCCTTTTGGAAATAAAGAATATAACTCTTTGAGGCTTCGTGACTTTGTGACGCCGTGCTTTTTACGATTTTATCAATCTTAGTTAGATAGAACCGCGAAGGCGCAAAGAGCGCCAGGGAAAGCGGGGAAAATCGCTGCGCTTTAACCTTCGCGTCCTTCGCGCCTTCGCGGTGATGACTGCGTTTCCGGTAGTGCTATTTCTCCAGCACGGTGAACTTGCCGTCCTTCACGGTCAGCATTTCAAAGGCATCGAGGCCGAGGCCGTTGTGGTCTGTGGGCGAGAAATTGAAGATGCCCGCCGTGCCGACCAGGCCCTTCATGTTCTCGATCGTCGTCCGGACTTTTTCCTTGTCCGCGCCGGCGCCCGCGGCCTTGATGGCCTGCTCCAGGATCTTCATCGCGTCATAGGCGTGTCCGCCGAAGGTGCTCACGTCTTCCTTGTATTTTGTCTCGTATGCCTTCTTGTAGGACTCGAGCACGGGCTTCTGGGGGTTCTTGCCTGAAAGCACGTCGGCCACGAGCAGCCTGCCTGCCGGGAAGATCACGCCCTCGGCGGCCGGGCCGGCGGCCTTCACGTAGTTGATGTTGCCGAAGCCGTGGCTCTGGAAGATCGGGATGGTCAGGCCGATCTGGCGGGCGTTCTTGATCACGATGGCCTGAGCCGGCTCGATGGACCAGTTCACGATGGCCTGGACATTGGCCGCCTTGACCTTCGTCACCTCGGCGGTGAGGTCGGTGGCCGCCTTGTCGTAAACTTCGTTGACGGCGATCTGGATCCCGTGCTCAGGCGCAAGCTTCTCGAGCTGCGCTTTTCCCGCGCCGCCGAAGCCGGTGTTGGAGGACAGAACGCCGATCTTCGTGATGCCCATCTTCTTCATCTGCTGGAAGATCCTGATGACTGCATCACTGTCCTTCTGGGGCGTCTTGAACACATACTTGGCCAGCGGATTGACGATCGATTCGGCCGCTGCGCAGGACAGCAGGATGGTCTGGCCCTGCTCGGCGATGTCCTTGATCTTCATGGTCTCGCCCGAGGTGGAGGGGCCGATGATCGCAAAGACCTTCTCTTCCTCGATGAGCTGCTTGGCAAAGGAGATCGCCTTTTCCGGGCTTGCGCCGGAGTCCTTGATCACGAGCTCCACCTTGCTGCCGTTGATGCCGCCCTTGGCATTGAGGTCGTCGACCATCATCTGGAGGGTCTTTGCCTCGGGAGCTCCCAGGAACGATGCAGGACCGGTCACGGCCAGGATCGCGCCGATCCTGATGGCGCCGCCCGCGAGCGCCGTGGTGACCGACAGGGCGACGATGCATGCTGCAGCTGCTGCAAGCTTCAGAAGTTTCATGATCTTGTTACCTCCTCGAAAAGGATATCCCGCTCAAGGCGAGGGGATGGTTCTTACATGGCAAGCACTTCTTCACGCTTCAGGATCCTGATGCCGCTTTTCTGCAGGACCTCGATCGCCTTTTCGGTCTCGTCGAAGCGGAAGATCAGGACGGCGTTCCCGCCGCTCTTCTGGGAAAAGGCGTACATGTATTCCACGTTGATGCTCTTGCCCTGCAGCGTTCCCAGGATTCCGGCCAGGCCGCCGGGCCGGTCCAGCACCTCCACGGCAACGACCTCGTTGCTGCCCACGGTGAAGCTGTTGGTTTTCAGGAGCTGCTTGGTTCTTTCCAGGTCGTTGACGATGAGCCGCAGGATCCCGAAATCGGCCGTATCGGCCAGGGACAACGCCCGGATATCAATGTTGTTTCTGGCCAGGATGTCGGCGACTTCGGAGAGCCGGCCTGATTTGTTTTCGAGGAATATGGATATCTGTTCGACCTTCACGAAGCTCTCCTGCCTGGGCGGTGAAAAGGAAAGGCGCTCTCAGACGCGCTGTAGGCGCAAGCGCTCCGAGAAACGTCCCATAATAGGTTGTTTTCGGGGTGTTTGTCAACCCTGTTATTGCAGAATCTTACAAAAATCCTTCCCTGCAGGAGCCAGGAAGGCGTGGGAAATTCCCGGAATTTATGATATAGTCTGGCCGTGGTTTGCGATCAGCCATCCCTCTTTCGTTGACAAGGAAACGCTCCGTGAAAACCTATTTCGAATTCGATAAACATCGTACGACCTACAAGCAGGAAACGCTCGCCGGCCTCGCGACCTTCCTGACCATGGCCTACATCATCATCGTGAACCCGGCGATCCTCGAGGCCGCGGGCATTCCCAAGGGGCCGTCCATGACCGCCACGATCCTGGCCGCGGCCTTCGGCACCCTGATCATGGGCCTCTACGCGAAGCGGCCTTTTGCCATCGCGCCGTACATGGGAGAGAACGCCTTCATCGCCTTTACCGTCGTGAAGGTGCTCGGCTGCCCCTGGCAGACCGCCCTCGGCGCGATCTTCATCGCCGGCGTCCTGTTCACGCTGCTCACGGTCTTCAAGGTCCGGGGCTGGCTCGCGGACACGCTGCCGCAGTCGCTCAAGTACAGCTTCTCCGTGGGGATCGGCCTCTTTCTCACGTTCATCGGCCTGAACGAGACGGGCGTGGTCGTGCTCGGCGTGCCCGGGCGCGCCGGTGAGCCTCGGGAGGCTGTCCCAGCCCACGGTGCTGCTCGCCGTGCTCGGGTTCTTCATCATCACCTGGCTCATGATCAGGAAGGTCCGGGGCGCGATCATCATCGGCATCCTCGCGACCACCGTGCTGTCGTTTATCCTGCGGACGTCACGCCGATGCCCGCCTCCTGGGTGAGCCTGCCGCCGGGCCTTGGTCCCATCGCGCTGCAGCTGGATATCGCCGGCGCGCTGAGCCTCAAGAACCTGCCCATCGTCCTCATCATCTTCGTCATGGCCTTTGTCGATACCGTGGGAACGCTGATCGGCCTGTCGGCCCGCGGCGGCCTCCTGGACGAGAAGGGGAACCTGCCCGAGATCGAGAAGCCCATGCTGGCCGACGCGGTGGCGAACCTGATCGCGCCGATGCTCGGGCACCACGACCACGGGGGCCTACATCGAATCCGCCGCGGGGATCACCGAGGGAGGCCGGACGGGCTTCACGGCGCTCGTGGTCTCGGCGCTCTTCCTGCTCGCGCTCTTCTTCGCCCCATCCTGACCGCCGTGCCGCCGCACGCCTACGGCACGGCGCTGATCGTGATCGGCATCTTCATGATCAGCCCCCTCACGAAGATCGACTTCAGCGACTACACCGAGCTGGTCCCGGCCTTCCTCACCATCGTGCTGATGATCTTCACCTACAACATCGGCGTGGGCATGACCGCCGGGCTGCTCGCCTACCCCCTGCTCAAGACCGTGAACGGCAGGTTCCGCGAAGTGCCTGCAGGCATGTGGGTCTTCGCCGCGCTGTCGCTCGTCTTCTATATCTTCTATCCGTACCGGTAGGGCAGGAAAGCAGGGTCCAGTAGCAAGGGTCCAGTAGCACGGGAATGCAAATAAGGCAAGGGGCCGGAATGGCATTGCACCCCTGACTGGACCCTGGACCCCATACCCTGGACCCTGCTTTTTTCGACTTGAGACTTGAGACTCGAGACAAGATGGAACGATGAATCCTGTCAAACAACTGAAAGTATCGCTGCTCATCCTGCTGCTGCTCGTTTCCCTGGGCACGGCGGGGTATATGGTCATCGAAGGCTGGCGCTTTCTCGACGCCTTCTACATGACCGTCATCACCCTCGCCACGATCGGCTTCAAGGAGGTCCATGACCTGAGCGATGCCGGGAAGATATTCACCATCCTGCTGATCGTCTTCGGCGTGACCGTGCTCGGCTACACCGTGAGCAAGCTCGCCCAGATCATGTTCGAAGGCCAGTTCCAGCGTTTTCTCGGGAGGAAAAAAGTGGAAAAATCGATCGAGGCGTTGCGGGACCACTACATCGTCTGCGGGTACGGCAGGATCGGCTCGCTCATCTGCAGGGAGTTTGCCGCGAAGCCCATTCCCTTCGTGGTGGTGGAGAACAACCCCGCGGTGCTCGAAAAACTGGAGGAAGACGGTGTGCTGTTCCTGCGCGGCAACGCCACCGAGGACGAGACGCTGCTCAAGGCCGGCATCAAGCGCGCCAAGGGGCTCGTCTCCGTCGTCACCTCCGACACGGAGAACGTGTACATCACCCTGACCGCCCGGGGGCTGAACCCCGAGCTGTACATCCTCGCCCGCTCGGGCGAGCCCGGCTCGGACATCAAGCTGAAGCGCGCCGGCGCCAACAAGGTCGTCTCTCCGTACCAGATCGGCGGGAGCCGCATGGCCCAGGCCATCCTGAGGCCGAATGTGGTGGACTTCATCGAGATCGCCACGGGCCGCGAACACATCGATCTCCAGATGGAGGAGATCTTCATCCCCGACCGTTCCCCCTTCATCAACCAGAACCTGAAGGACGCCGGCCTGCGCAGGGACACCGGCGTGATCATCGTGGGCATCAAGAAGGACAAGCGGCAAGATGGTCTTCAATCCCGAGTCCGCGAGCCTGCTCGAGGCCAGGGACACGCTGATCGTCCTCGGCCAGCCGTCGGCAATATCCAAGCTCGAGGGCATGGTGGCCTGCGCGCCGGGAAGCTGAGGCAGACGAAACCCGACCAGAGACGTCGAAAGTCGATGGCCGGGTTTTACAGTGCAGATTCTGTCATGTATTTACCGCAGAATGAGCAGATGACGCAGAAAAAAAGAAGAAAAAATTTTTCTGAAAGTTACGGTCATCCTCTTCTGCATATTCTGCCACTTCTGCGGTTAGAAGGATTTTCCGAAGAGTTGTTCAGATTGATGCATTACCGCGCCTGCCCCATGGTCAGCACCTGGCCGATGGCGGGGATAAAGTCCTTTTTCCGCGACATGACGCGCGGCACGGTGCAGGTATCGTTCACCACCGTCACGTCGAAGGCCTTCTCCACGATCCAGGTCTCGCCCCGGAGCAGGATGCGCTCCTGCCCCTTGCCGAGGGGGTTCAGCACCAAGAGCACCGTGAGATCGTAATTGTTCGCCACGCGCAGGCGTTCGAGCTCGCGCCACCAGCTCCCGCTCCCGTGCGTCGATCTCGGCGCAGTCCAGGGACATCATCTGGCTCACGCCGAGCTTCTTGCCGCCGATCAGGAACTCCTTGAAGTCCGCCGCGATCAGCTCGGCCGCGCTCTTGTCCTCGAGATTGATGCTCGCGTGCAGCAGCTCCCGGGAATAGGACGGGATGTCGACGCCGGCGATCTCGGCCAGGCGCTCGGCGGTCGTGCGGTCGCGCTCGGTCGTGGTCGAGAGCGTCAGGAGCAGCGTGTCCGAAAGGATGCCCGACAGCAGGATGCCGGCGATCTCCGTCGGGATGTGCGTCTGGTACAGGAACATGATGCCGGCCACGACCGTGCAGGTGCTGCCGACCGGGTCGTTGTACACGTAGATCGGCGCCGTGGTGCGAGATGTCGCCCACGCGGTGGTGGTCGATGATCTCGAGGATCTCGGCCTCCTCGATGCCGTCCACGGCCTGCGACAGCTCGTTGTGGTCCACGAGGATCGCCATCTTGCGCACCGGCGTCAGGAGGTCCGTCCGGGTGATGAAGCCGATCAGCCGGTGGTCGCTGTCCACGACGACCACGGAGCGGTAGTCGCGACTCGACGATCCGCGCGCGCACCTCCGAGATGGGCGTGTACAGGCCGACCGTCGGGCAGGTCGTGGTCATGATGGACGAGACCGGCTCGGACATGGTCATGAGCTGGACCGTGGCAAAGGCCGGATGGCGGCGACGAGAGGAGCAGCACGTTCTTTTCTCCGGCCGCCGCGATGACCTCGTTCGAGATCTGCGCATTGTCGGTCACGATCACCGCGGAGCAGCCCATCCGGATGAGCTCGAGCTGGACGTCGTTCTGGTCGCCCACGACGACCACGTCGCCGGGGCGCACCCGGTTCAGCAGGGTGCCGCGCTGCATGGCCGCGATCAGGACCCTGCCGGTGAGCACCGTGAGCTGTTTCGCGTTGCTGATGACGCGGCCGTCGAGCGTTTTCACGCAGGATGTCGAGCTCGATGGGCGCCTTCGAAAGGTCCGCAAAGCCCACGCTGTCCATGTAGTGGCGGGCGATGTCCTTGAGCCCCACGACGCCGGCAAGCCTTCCCGATTCGTCCACCACGGGCACGGACCGCACGTTCTGCTCGCGCATCAGGAGCGCCAGCGCCTGGATGGAGTCCCTGACGCCGACGGCGATCGGCCGCTTGAGGTCCAGGTCGCTGACCGTCGCGACCAGGCTGTCGATCTCCGCCGGAAGGGGGCACGCCGAACCGTTCGAGCACGAAGGTCGTCTCGTGGTTCAGCTTGCCGGCGCGCACCGGCGTGAAGACGTACCGCTTGTCCGTGATGTTCTTGAAGTAGGCATAGGCGATGGCCGAGCAGACCGAATCCGTGTCCGGCGTGGTGTGGCCGACGACATAGACGTTCTTGATGCGATTGGGGCTCATAGGTGCATATTCGCTCCTTTCCGTTTCCTAAACAGACGTATCTACCGCACATTGTCACGCGGAATAGGCAGACAAAAACTCGACAATAAAGATTCTCATGTGAAGTTGATGAATCTTTCTGCGTTGTCTGCAGTTTCTCCCCGGTTAAATCGATTTCATAAAGATCTTTCTTCCACAGATTACGCAGATCTCAAAATTGAGAATAAGCATAGCTGATCCTATACCTTGTCTAGCTCCTCTGCCTCTATCTGCGGAAAGGGCTACGGCGACTCCTCCCCGATTGCCAAGGGGAGCGTCAAGTGGTTGTTCCCCAGGTATCTCGTTTCCTAATGATACCAGAACTACTGTATTCAGGCCCGGTAAGTCAAGCATTTCATGGGCTTCGGGTCCGCGGTAAAACGCCGGAAAAACCTGCGTTTTTACCCTTGACACCTGCGAGGTTTTGGATATAGTGCTAACTCTGTGTCTGCCTGGGGGATCGTCCAGTGGTAGGACGACAGGCTCTGAACCTGTCTACGGGGGTTCGAATCCTCCTCTCCCAACCATTAAAATTCAGTTTTGAGTTGCGAGTTTTTAGTTCTGAGTCGGCGGCCGGTTACAAGTTCCTGCTGCTTCATCATTAACTCAAAACTCACCACTCAGAACTATCAACTACAGACTCTCAAAACGGTCCCATCGTCTAGCGGCCTAGGACGCTGGCCTCTCACGCCGGAGACACGGGTTCGATTCCCGTTGGGACCACCATTTGCCGATCTGATCCAAACAAGCCTGCCCCTTGAGAGAAGGGGCTTTTTTTGTTTCTTTTGCGGCCCGGAATCCGTTGGTACCGGCCCCCCCTTTTTTCTCTTCTTGACGCATTCAGGAGGTATATAATATAGTGCTTTTCTAAAGCTTCAGGGAAGTGGTGTGCGGGCCATATATATTGACGTAAAGGGAGCCGAACATGTTGTTAACCAGGAAAGCCGCAAGAACCTGTTTTGCCGCATTCGTTTTCACGATCTTCATCATCTCGTCTGCTGCAGCCGAAGATCGCCTCGGCGTGGCAGTGTACCCCGGAGCGAAATACGACCAGGCCAGGACGGAACTGCTCATGAAGTCCCTGTCCGCCCGGGGGGCTGCGTACCGGACGAACGACGGCATTGCAAAAGTCACTGAGTTCTACAGGAAGAAGGGGCTCCTGCTCCTGAAGATGGGCAGCCCGTCTCCGGAGCGGGTGCGGTTCAAGGCGGATTCGGGCGTGGATGTGGTTGTCCAGAACCCCTGGAGGGATGCGAAGACGGGAGCGAAGATGACGGACACGCTGGTCCTGATCTTCAAAGAAGTGGAGCAGGCGGGCAAGTCGGGTCCGGCGATCTGAAATAAAGAGTTTTGAATTATTAGTTTTGAGTTCTTAGCTAAAAGTCCTGAGTCGGTTTTGTCCGTGAGATTACGCAGCTTACCCAGATGGAAGTCCGGGGTCTCAATTCAAGGTTCGCTCTTTCTGCGACATCTGCGTCATCTGTGGATAAAAGGTTCCAAGCTTTTATAATCGATCCAACTGAGAGAGGAAAACAAATGCCGGAGAAAACAGCAATGAAACCCTGTCCTGAATGCAAAGGAAAAGGCTCCGTAACCTGTCCCGTCTGCCACGGCCAGGGACGGCAGTCCAGCAGCAACGCTGCTCAGCGGCCGTGCATCAACTGCCATGGAAAGGGGACCAGCCTTTGCCCCCTGTGCCGGGGCGCGAAAAAAGTCGCGAGCGACAAGTAAAACAGACAAGACCCGACGAGAAGCGACGTAAAATCGACGAGAGGCGGCGAGAGTCGACGGAGGATAAGGCGACCAGACCCGACAAGAGTCGACGAGAGGCGACGGTCGGTTCATGTCGGTTCTAGTCGGGGTACGTCGGTTTATAAGATCGGAGAACGTGATGGACCGCAAGGACGCGATCAAGGAATACAAAAAGACCATCCAGCCCATGGGCATCGTGCAGGTCAGGAACACCAGGAACAACCGCCTGTACCTCGCGGCCAGCGCCAATACGGCGGGCACGATCAACAGCATACGGTTTCAGCTCAGGATGGGGACCTTTCTCCCCAGCCCCGGACTGGCACAGGACTGGAAAGAGATGGGAGAGCAGAGCTTCGTCATCGAGGTGCTCGATACGCTCAAGCCCGTCGACGATCCTGCGTACGATTACCGCGACGACTTGAAAGCGCTTGAGTCGATGTGGCTGGAGAAGCTCAGGCCCTTCGGTGAGCGGGGGTATCATTGAGGTATGCGTTTATGCGGTGATGTGTGTATATAAAGCTGTCAGCTTTCAGCGGTCAGCCGTCAGCTTTTTCTGAAAACCTGTAATGAGCAATTAAATCCCTCATCGTTATTCTTGCGTTTTACGGCAATTTGTTCTATTCTCGTTCTATCATCTTTGCCCGATCCTTCAGTTGTTTTTCATAACTATAATAAAACTTCTGCACATCTGCGAATTGCGGAAAAAGCCGACAGCTGATCGCTGAAAGCTTTCCTTAAGGAATAAACATGTCAAAAAAGAAACGCACGAAAGAAAAAGCAGCGCCGCCGGCGACGGTGAAGATCACCCAGCAGAAGCGCGACCAGGTCGCCGCCATCCTTGCAGTCATGCTCGGCCTGCTCTCCGTGCTCGAAGGCGGCAGGGTGCTGCTCGGCCAGTATGTCCCCGACTACCCTGTTCTCCCCTGGCTCGTCTGGTACAACGTGGTCCTGGGCGCCTTGTCCGCCGCGGTCGGCGTGGGGATCTGGCAAGGGAGCGAACGGAGCCGGAACTTTGCGGTGAATATCCTGACGCTCCACGCGATCGTCTTTGCCGGCCTGTTCGCCCTGAAGCAGACGGGCCAGATCGTGGCGATGAAAAGCATCTTCGCGATGATGTTCCGGACCTTTGCCTGGATCGTCATCTACCTGCTGGTCAGGTGGAAGAGGCAGGAGGGAAGGTAGGGCGACGAGTTTCGACAAAAAAGCGACGTAAAGTCGACGAGAGGCGACGGGGTAAGGCAGACGAGACCCGACGAGAAGCGACGAAAGGCGACGGGAGCCGACGGTCGCTTTTGCAGTCGTCGGTTCTTGTCGATTCTAGTCGGGTTACCTCGGTTCATTCAGTTCTGCAGTAGTCCGGCTCATGTCGGTGTTCGTCGGCCTTTGACAGCATCGGTTCACATCGGGTCTCGTCGGTTTTTACATCGGCAGCCGGAGAGAACATGGTTACAACAAGAAATAAGCGCTTATCCGTGTTATTGCCCCTCGGCGCGGTATTCTTTCTCGTAGTATCGACCACGCTTGCGCTGGCAGCCCTGTGGGGGAACAAACTCTTCGTCAATGAGCCCCTCCATGCAGCGGCCGAGGCCCTGGGCGCGATGTCCGCGGTCGTCATGGCGATCTTTCTCCTCCAGGGCAAATCAGAACAGGATGTCGAGAAATATTCCCCCCTCGCCGTCGGTTTTCTCGCCATGGGCATCCTGGACGGCTTTCACGCCGTCTCCGGACGCGGACACAGCTTTATCCTGTTTCACAGCGTCGCAAGCCTCGCCGGCGGTCTCGGCTCCGCGCTCATCTGGTCCCCCGCGTATGTGGACCGCTCGATAAAAACAGACAGGCGGCTTGCGTGGACGATCGCGGGGAGCCTGATCGTACTCGGAGTCCTTACGAGCCGGTATCAAGAATGGCTCCCGGCGATGGTGGAAAACGGACGTTTTTACCCCGCCGGCAATAACGATCAACCTCGCTGCCGGGATCCTGTTCATCGCCGCCTTCGTTTATTTCCTGGTCGATTACTTCCGCTTTCATAAGAGCGAATCCTATCTCTTTTCCTGCCTGTATCTGCTCTTCGGCCTGGCCGAGCTGGAGTTTCCCTTCTCCACGGCCTGGAACGCGAAGTGGTGGTTCTGGCACCTCGCAGCGCCTGGGAGCATACCTTGTCGTCCTCTATTTTCTGTTCCACACGTTTCACCGGATCGCGCTCGAAAGAAACCAGCTTATCCTGCAGCTCCATGAAGCGCTCGGCGAGGTCAAGCAGTTAAGCGGCCTGCTGCCGATCTGCGCCTCCTGCAAAAAGATACGGGACGACAAGGGCCGCTGGAAACACATAGAATCCTATATCAGCGAACATTCGGAAGCGGAGTTCAGCCATGGACTGTGCCCGGAATGTTCAAAGAAAGCGTTCAGCGAACTGAAGCAGATGACCCGAAAATAAGCAGGAAAGACGTCGGTTCCCGCGCCGTTCGTCTTTTCTGCCTTGCGCTGTGAGCGGAGTTTGGACCCAGAGCTCCTTGACGCCGCCCCGTGCGAAAATTCAGGCAGGTGACCGAATCCGAGGGTGAAGCATTTTGGACCGCCTCCTGAGAAGCTTCTCGCCTGCATTCTAAAGGCAACGCGTGCAACACCTGACTTACAGAGACAGCATTGCAACCAAAAACGAAAAAAAGACTGCGCATCGGCCTCGTCATCGCAGCCCTGCTGCTTCTTATCCCAGGCTGGTTCGCCTATCAGCTCGGCATCGTTCCCCGCCTGGACCGCAGCCAGACCTTTCACGCACCGGTCTTCGGACCTGACGGCCGCGAGGTCTATTACCTGACCAGGGACGCCTGGGGCGTCTCCTGGGGGCCGGGCATCGAGTTCTTCACCCCGCCTGCTGCGGTGATCGTGCTCGGCGACCGGTTCTCCCTCCAGAAGACCAGCCGCGAAACAGGAGAGACAACCACACTCCATACCTGGCGAGTTCCCCATCCTGCTCAAGCCGAAGACGCAGTACCGCAATTATCTTTTCGGCATCCCGGAGTGCGAGCTCCGATGGGAAGGCCGCACGCTTCATTATAAGATAGGCCTCGACTTTCTTCCCAATGACCCGCCCGGCCTCACGAACAATGAATGGATCGTCGGTTCCTGGAACGCGAATGGGACCGGCTTTGTCGACAGGGAAACATGGACACCGGGGCATCACACGACGGACCGCTGGACCGAACAGATCCTCTCCGGCCCTTTCGAGATCGTGGATTACAGGAGCCGGGCGCTCCTTCTCTACGAAGCAGACACGAAGCAGCGAAAGCCCCTCCGTGTTTCCTCTTCAGGCGGGCCGCAGCTTCGCGAGGAGATCGCAACAGCGGACCTGACGGATCATCTGCACCGTCCGCAGTTGGAGCGGAGCAGGACCGTTCGTGAAGCCTACGCTGGAGCGGTGGCGGGCTTTCAGGCGCAGGGACTGGCAGAAGGCGATGCCATGCTGCGGGCCAATGACGAGATGGAAAAGAAGGGCTATTATCCGAAGACCCCGAAAGTGGAAGCGAAAAGGATCGACAGCGTTCCCCGGGGAACGGCAACCTTCGCGATCACGAGCGACGAGTTCCGGTTCGGCCTGTTCCAGGACATCGAAAAGGCCATCGCAAACCCGGGCGCCGAAATTCCTTTCACCGGGCATTACATCACCCATCGGGACTTCGATACGAGCAGGAAGCTGAACGAGTTCCTGGCAAAAGGGAACAAGTCGTTTGTTGTTAAGACGGACAAGGGTTTGTTTCTTGTATCCATCAAGTAAACTGGATCAGTCTCATGTTTAAAGCGGATGGCAATTCGCTATTGCCTTGCCTTTTTCCCCTATTTGTCCTATTCTCGTCCTGTCACCACTGCTCGAACCTTCTCGTTGATCTATTCCTTGAAGAATTGCAGCCTGCCCTAGAAACGCACCAGCCGGGGGAAACCGCGGATAGAAAAGATTTAAAGAATTTTTTCCACAGATTACGCAGATGACGTATGAAAGTCTGAATCCAGGCACTGGTTTAAACAGACCCAGCTTTGCTTTTTCTGCGTGCTCTGCGTCATCTGCGGATAGAAACGATTTTTAAGAGCTTATCTTCTACGATTAGGCAGATGATACAAAGGGAAAGCCCGGATCAAATAAAGAACAGGAGACAAAGATGAAAAAGGCAACGCGAAGTGCAGTACTGCTCCTGGCTGTTTCATTGGCAACCGGCTGCGCCTCGTTCAGGGCCAATGAGGAATTCTTCGCCAGGTCCAGGCCTTTATTTGCGATGGTGACGGCGCAGGCGGCCGTATCCGGCCTTGCGACAAACGACCGGGAAGACAAGGAGCTGGCTGCGCAGCTTGCGGCGATCTCGGTACGGGAGCTCGGCAAGTCGCGGCGCTTCAGGCTGGCGCCGGAGAGTGCGGTGCTTTCGAGCAGACCCTACAATGCCATCAAGGATACGGGGCCGATGTTTACCGGCGACCTCGCGCCCGGGTACAAGGGATTTTCGATCACCGACGAGCAGAAGAACATACGGGCGCTTGCAAAGGAGCTCAAAGCCAAGGGATTCCTCGTGGTGTCCGCAAGCTACAATGCCAAGAAAAGCGGTCTCGCGATCGGCGGCCTGCTGCCGGTCCCCATCGCCCTTTCCGCGGGCAGTGTAACAGCCTCGGTGACGTATATGGTCGTGGTCTATGACGTGAACGGCGACGTGCTGTGGCAGGACTCGGTCGAGATCGAATCGGACGACGGCGTTACGGTGGTGATGGGCGTGGGCAACTACAAGGCGCTTCACCCCAAGCTCATCGATCTGGCAAAGGCCGCTAGCAGGCAGGTGCTTGCAAATCTGGATACAAACCTGGCGAGAAAATAACAGGGACACTATCTGATCGTAAGAGGTCTACGGGGGCATCGGAGAAGAACTTTAAAAAAGGACGCTGGCCTGAAGTGGTGTGCCGCTTGAACTAAACACATGTTCTTCAACACCAAAATAAAAGACCTGACCCTGTGCGGTCGCAAGGCGCTTCACCCCAAGCTCATCGATCTGGCAAAGGCCGCTAGCAGGCAGGTGCTTGCAAATCTGGATACAAACCTGGCGAGAAAATAACAGGGACACTATCTGATCGTAAGAGGTCTACGGGGGCATCGGAGAAGAACTTTAAAAAAGGACCTGGCCTGAAGTGGTGTGCCGCTTGAACTAAACACATGTTCTTCAACACCAAAATAAAAGACCTGACCCTGTGCGGTCGGTCCACGTCGGTTTCCAGGGAGGATATCATGGTCAAGCGCATCTGCATTAGCGCAGCAGCAATGCTTTTCGCAACAACAGGTTTTGCATTCGCGGCAGAGGACCTCGGCGTTAAGATCTATCCTAACGCGAAAAAGGACGAGCAATGGTCGAAGGTGCAGGACCAGATCATGAAGGCCACGGGCGGGGGCGCCGGCGTCTGCTACCGGACCAGGGACGCCGCGGCAAAGGTGGCGGACTTCTACGTGAAGGACGGGTTCAAGCTTGCGCCGGGACAACAGGTTACCTCCGACGGCGCGATGCTGCAGAAGGGCGACAAGCTCAGCATGACGATCAAGTTCATGAAGCCGCTGGACAACACCAGCGACGCGCGGATCTGCATCGGGAAAAAATAGGAGGGTCAGCAGTCAGCGTAAAGCTCTCCGGGCGCTCTCTGGAAAGCTCTATCTACAGATTACGCCGATGCATGCAAAGTGAAAGCTGATGGCTGCGAACTGACCGCTGAGAGCTTCCATAAGGAGACACATGGCATGAAAAAGACAATACTGAGATACGCTTTCCTGATCGCAGTTCTGTTGCCGCTCCTGTCCTGCGGCAACGTCACCACCAACACCAGCACCAGCGACAGCAGTGATTCGACCGCCTGCACGCCGAACGGAAATCTATGGCTGTTCGACAACGGGGGCAATCTCCTGACCGCCGTCACGGTCACGGCTATTCATAATGTTTCTGTGCCCGATGTTACTGTTTCAGCCGGCTACAGCTCCCAGACCGCGGGTCTTGGGGCAGGATATGCCCCGGGAGCAACGGACCCCCGAACCGTCGGGATGAACATTTCCCAGGTCGACTCGAACAACCCGATGAAGTTCTCGCTCAGCTTTGATTCGAGCCTCTCGCCGGCTACGTATAAAGCGTCGTGGCGATTCGTGACTGTCGATTCAAGCAGCAACATGCTGGGGTGCCAGGACCTGCCGGTGACGTTTACGATCAATTAGACGTCAAGCTGTATTTCTCCGATCAAGTGATTTTAGCGGGAATATTCTTCGCAATTCCGCAAGTTCGCAGTTCCACCCGGCACTCCGTGCATCCGCACTCGTAAACGGCGGGTGCAGGCGGGAGGTCGTTATGATTTTGAGTTCCGACAGGTCGGGTTGCCGGAGGGGGCTCCACTGAAAGTCAGTGAAAGCGCTGCCTGTCAAACCGCAAGACCTGACCGTTCGCAGTAACAACTGATTATCTTGCGGGTTCAAGTCCCGCCCAAGGAGTTGTCCGTACGCCTTGGTAGCACGAGGGAGCGGCGTCTGAGCAATCAGAGGTCGTGAGTTCCCAAACGGCAAAGCTACAGGCCGCAGCGAAAGCGAACCTACACGTAGCCTCGTAACTTATTCGGAGATGCCGACCCTGTGGTCAAATGGGGAAGGCCGATGCGCACAGATTCAGACAACGGAAGCGATCTGTGCGATCTCCCGGGGTAGCAGGGGCGGCATGCAGCGGAAGATAAGCAGTCCAGTGCTGGAGACCCGATACAGTGATGTTAGAGGAACATCAACCGGTGCGTATAAGGAAACGAAAACGCATTGGGCTGTATCGGGAGTCGGAGGGGTCCATAGTATCGTTTGAGGACATGGGACAACATAACCCTGTCCGAGAAAAGGGACCCTGCTTTGTTCACGCAACCGAAGGAGAGAGGATGAGGGGATTGCAGAGATGCTAACAACCCCTGAGACAATCAGGACACTCCAGAGGAAGCTCTACCGTAAGGCCAAGCAAGAACCGGCCTACCGCTTCTACGCGCTCTACGACAAGATACACCGGGCCGACATCCTCAGTCACGCCTACCATCTTGTCAGGGCCAACAAAGGGAGCGCCGGCATCGACGGCGTCACCTTCGAGGCCATAGAGACCGGAGAAGGGGTAATCGCCTTTCTGGCGGAGCTGCAAGAAGCACTGAAGAGCAAGACCTACGCACCAAACCCTGTAAAGCGCGTCATGATACCCAAAGGAGACGGCACAGAGCGTCCCCTCGGTATCCCGACCATTAGGGACAGGGTGGCCCAGATGGCCGTCAAACTGGTCATCGAACCGATCTTTGAAGCAGACTTCATAGACACCTCATACGGATTCAGACCCAAGAAGTCGGCCCATGATGCAATCGAAGACATATCGTATGCCCTCAACTGCGGTTATACGGAAGTCATCGACGCCGATGTTTCAAAGTACTTCGACACCATCCCCCATGCCAAGCTCATGGCCGTGGTCGCCGAGCGCATCGTTGATAGTGCGATTCTGCACATCATCCAGATGTGGCTCAAGGCCCCGGTCATGGAAGTGGACAAGGACGGAACGAAGCGGAACATCGGCGGCGGCAAGGCAAACACCAAAGGCACACCGCAAGGCGGGGTCATTTCACCGCTCCTGGCCAACCTCTATCTGCACCTGTTAGATAGGATATGGCACAAGAAGAAGCTCCAGAGTAGACTCGGAGCGCGTCTTGTACGGTATGCCGATGATTTTGTCGTGCTGTGCAGAAAGGGAACCGAGCAGCCGATGGCGGTAGTGCGCCGGGTGCTCGAACGACTGGGACTTGTGCTCAATGAGAACAAGACCCGCATAGTGAACGCCAAGAAAGAAGGCTTCAACTTCCTTGGATTTGAACTTCGTATGGGAAGAAGTCGGAGAACGGGCAACCTCTACCCACTGGTACAGCCATCACGAAAGGCCCTGAAGAAGATCAAAGACAGCGTCACCGCCTTAACACACAGACGGATGACGCCGAAGCCGCTTAGCGTGATAATAGAAGAAGTCAACACCGCCCTTCGGGGCTGGGTCGGCTATTTTCATTATCGCAACAGCAGCAAGGCGCTTCGATCGTCTCAAGTTCCATGTGGAAGCGCGAGTGCGCACGCATCTGCGTAAGCGGCATAAGATCAAAAGCAGGGCAGCGGGGTTTACGCAGGTTCACCAACAGGTCTTTGTACGAGAAGTATGGGCTCTATAAAGTGCCGACGACAGCGGGCTGGTTGAAGGCGCATGCCTTGCGGTGAAGAACATCGGAAAGCCGTGTGCGGGAAAACTGCATGCACGGTTTGATGAGGGAGGGCTGGTCAATACGACCAGCTCTCTACTCTACCTCAATCCGCATGTGCGTTACGCATTGCCTGATGAACAACCACAACCTCCTGCGTATCAGACGCTCGACAACAGCTGAGCAGCGTCTCTCCCCAGCTCTTCAACAACCTGCACAGCCGGGCTGATCATTCATATGTTCGCGCTATACTTGATACAAAAGTCTGTCAAGGGGGTACGTCATGTCAAAGCTCAAGGTAAGCAGCTTTTCTTTATCCCTTGACGGGTATGGCGCCGGGACCGACCAGGGCCTTCAGAACCCTTTAGGCACGCACGGGCCGGAGTTGTTCGAGTGGTTCTTCCGGACGCGGATGTGGCAGCGCATGCACGGGAAGGAAGGCGGCGAGACGGGCGTGGACAACCGATTGGCGGAGCAGAGCTTTGTGAATATCGGTGCGTGGATCCTGGGACGGAACATGTTCGGTCCTGTGCGGGGTCCGTGGCCGGATGACAGCTGGAAGGGGTGGTGGGGGGAGGAGCCGCCCTACCACGTGCCGGTGTTCGTGCTGACACATCATGCGCGTCGGCCGATCGTGATGAAGGGCGGCACTGAATTCCGGTTCGTGACCGAAGGCATCCATGCCGCCCTGGAGCAGGCACGAGCCGCTGCCGGCGGACAGGATATCCGCCTGGGCGGCGGCGTGGCCACGATACGGCAGTATCTGAACGCCCGGTTGATCGACGAGCTCCATCTCGTGGTCCGGCCGGTCCTGCTCGGCGCCGGCGAGCATCTGCTGAACGGGATCAATATGCGGGCACTGGGGTATGCATGCGCCGGGACCACACCCGGTGAACGGGCGACGCACGTTATTATTCGAAAAGTCGCCTAGAAGTCCCCCATGCGGCCATTCCCGGCAGGCGACCGAGGACGAGGGTTAAACATTTCAAGCCGTCTGAGCCCGCAGGGCGAGTTTCCGAAATGTACCGAGTCCGACCGAGCGTGACGGCCAAAGAATGGTCGCGGGGTCCCCGTGCCTTCTTTGGGTCACCTTTTCTTGGGCATGCAAGAAAGGCGACGAAAGGAAAACCTAAGGAGGCGAAGTGGTTCGTCAGGCGCGTTTCTGCCTCAACTTACTTTACACAATGATGTCTTGATGAGGAGGAGATCGTGACGAAAAGCCCTGCCTATTTCAGCCCTGCGCTGTTCACCTTCCTGCGCCAGCTGAAAAAGAACAACAACCGCGAATGGTTCCAGGCGCACAAAGCACGATATGAGTCAGAGGTGCGCGATCCCATGCTCCGCTTTATCGCAGACTTCGCCGTCCCCTTGCGCTCGATCAGCAAGCACTTTGTGGCCGACCCTCGTCCTGTCAACGGTTCACTGTTCCGCATTTATCGAGACACCCGTTTTTCCCGGGACAAGAGCCCGTACAAAACCGCGGCAGCGAGCCATTTTCGCCACGAAATCTACAGTGAGGTGCATGGGCCGGGCTTTTACTTTCATCTCGAGCCCGGTGACGTGGCCGTGGGAGCAGGTGTTTGGCATCCTGATGCGGATACGCTCGCGAAGATCCGCGACGCGATCGCCCGGCATCCGGAGCTGTGGAAACGCGCCGTCTCAGGCAGGGCATTCAAGGCAGCGTGCGAGCTCTGGGGCGAGAAACTCACGCGCCCTCCAAAAGGCTTTGACCCAGCGCATCCCTTCATTGAGGACCTGAAGCGAAAGGACTTTGTCGTGATGGCCTCGTTCAGCGAGGCTGACGCGTGCAAACCCGGGTTCATGAATCGCGTGGCAGATGTGTATCGGGCAGCCGCGCCGTTTATGTCGTTCCTGACAAAGGCAGTCGGGCTGAAGTTCTGAGTTTCCCGCGGGGAACCTTATAGCGTCAGGTCTCGTTTGCTGCAATCAGTAAAAAATCTGTGATCAGAAGAAGTGCGGCCGTCTGACCCTTGGGCACTGAGGGGATCTATGGCAGTTGTCGGAGTCGGGCAGTGTGCGTGGGACACGCTCGCAATGGTCGATCACTATCCGCAGATCGACACAAAAAAGGAAGTGCTGACCTGGGAAGAGCAGGGAGGGGGGACGCTCGGAAACGAGATGGCTGCGTTGTCGCGTCTCGGCGTTCCCTGCAGGTTCTACAGTGTTACCGGAGATGAACGGGAGGGAGCGGCAATCCGGCAGTCGCTGATCAACGAAGGCGTCGATATCACCGGCGTGGTCACGAGAGTGGATTCCCTGTCCCAGAAGGCGTTCATTGTCATCGACAAATCCCGGGGAACGCGTACGATATTCTGGAAACGGCCTTCGGGCGATCCGCTTCGGGTGGAAGAACTCCCGCCCGATTTCCTGCAAGGCGCGGATTTTCTGCTCCTGGACGGCGTGATGAAGGATATTTCGCTTTTCGCTGCCGGAGAGGCCCGGAAGTCGGGCGTGCCCGTGATGCTTGACGCAGGCAAGACCAGAGAGTGGATGCTCGAGCTTGCCCGGCTTTGCGATTATGTGGTCGCTTCGGAAGAGTTCGCCGGAGAGATGCTGGGGTGGAAGGACGATCCAGGATCGTTCCGGCAGGAGGTCAGGAAGCAGGGCTTCAGGACCACGACGGTTACCCTCGGATCCCGCGGAAGCGTCACCTTTGCAGGCGATGTGGTCATTTCCTGCCCTGCCTTTCCCGTCGACGTTGTCGACACGACCGGCTGCGGTGATGCATTTCACGCCGGCTATCTCTATGGTCTTATCCGGAAGCTGCCTCTCGAAGACACGGTCCGGTTTGCGTCGGCTGTTGCGGCAATGAAGTGCAGGAAAGTCGGGGCACGCACGGGAATCCCGACGCTCTCGGAAGTTCAGCGCTTTCTTCAGGAGCGGACGAAAACCGGGGTCCCACGGAAATTATAAAAAGAGTAACCTCTTAATGCGCCCGTTATATGGTTATACAGGTCCTGTTTGCCTTAACTCGCCCACAGAACTATCATTCTCCACCTGCCACTCGTCCTTATGAAATTGTAGGGCACTACAGCTCTCGTCTTTTGCCGACCGTTATCCGCCCGACATCGGGGTCGGTTTTCTCAGGCTGTCCACAATGGAGCAATGGGTAACGATCTTCTCCGCGAGTTCCCATATCTTCGTTTCGTCATTCGTCATTGACCGCCAGCGCAGTGATCGTAAAGCGTTCATGCACGATAAACTCGTAAAAGGCGGCCTCGAGGCATGATGCCATGACGGCGAGGAGAAGTTCTACAGGGTTCGGCGCCTGGTTGTCTCCTCCGGCAGCCTCGCCGGAAGCGGACTTCCCTGAACCTCTCAGGGAACCAACGGGAAGAGCTATAAATATCTTGACGGCTCGACGGCTATTCAGTATTCTGGCAAAAGAATACGGCTATAAGGAGACAGTGGCATGCTTGCAGAAAGACCCTGCGGCTGTCACGGGGTACTTCCGCCGGAAAGAGAACATTGATGGCCCCATTTGGGGTTTGTAAGGAGCACAACCAACATGGCCGCGAAAATCTACCTTATCGGAAGTTCTCTTTTCGTTCTTCTTCTGCTTCTGGCCTGCGGTGTCGTGTTCCGCAGTCCCACAAGCTCGGGCCCTGCCAGCGGGATGGGCAAAGCTCTCCTGTTATGGGTTCTGCTCTGGGTCATGGTCTTTGCCTATTCGCAGATGCTCATCGGCAGCCTGCTCCTCTGGCGCCTCGGCCACGTTGATTCAGCAAAGTTTTTCTTTTTCGGATACGCCGGCGTCGTCTGTGCGGCGCTGCTCGCCGTCGCAGTACCGGCGCTGCTCGATAAAGCGGACAGATCGCAGAGCCCGGTCTGGGACTGGAGTTATGTGCTGGCGCGGAATGTCGACTACATTCTTGTGTTCGGGAACGGGGACAGCGGTCAAACGATCACAAAAGTACGGTGGGCCCTCAAGCTCGGAGGAAGCGTCGGGAGGCAGGGACTCTCCGCCGCGGTCACGCGGACCGACGGCCTGGATGTTTTCAAGTACCTGGTCGATGAGAAAACTTTTCCTCTCAATAAGGAGCTTCCCGGCGAGTTCCCGGGGACCCCGCTTTCCGTTGTCTGCAGCGAAGGAAATGCCGCAGCCGCATCTCTCTTGCTGAATGCGGGAGCCGATCCCGACACATCCTCCCCGATCTGTGACCTGAACCCCGTCTGCAGCCTCGCCTTTGGATGGCGGCCCGCTTATGCGAAGGGAAGGCAGGAACGGATGAAGATCCTCGACCTTCTGCTTGAAGCAGGGCTTGATGCAAAGCGCGCGATCGACATCATCGAGCAGAGACTTCCGGAATGGAAAGCGGACCAGATGGGAGAAAGGATCACGAACGAGGAGCTCAGGAAAGAACATCTTGCCGATGTGGGCAAACGCGAGGATTTTATCAAAGCAATTCTGCTGAGACTGCGCACGCCGCGGAGGGAAACGATGAAAACGGTTGACAGCTCGAATCCGAGGCCGCCTGCTCCCTTTATCGGCCCCTCGCTTGGGCAGACGGTACACAAGCTTAAGACCGGAGCAAAGCTGCCGCTGAGCCTCGGCCGATATAGTCCCCAAGCAATGATCGACAAACGCGAAGGCGGATACGTTCTCTATAGACTCGAGCCGGACGCCGGGGCGCGGAAAAAGGCCGCCGAAGAACATGAAAAGCAGGGTTACTATGTTCCGGAAATGGACTGGAAGAGCCTGCGAGAAGGAAAAACGCTTGCATCGGCCGCGTACCTTGACGAGTTTATCGAACTGGTGAAGAAGAACTGGGACCCCGAATGGGGTCCTCGTGAGGAATAAGTTTCAATACAGGGAACATCGTAGGGTCGGGTCGTTAACGGACGACTTTGCTCAATATCTGATGTCCTGTTCTACCGCCTTCCACTAGGGCTGAGCCGTAACAATAAATCTGCGGCCGGGCTTCCTGCTAACCTTGTAATCTTCCGCTTATCTCGGAGAAGAGAAGTTGCACGTTTGTCCTTAACCCGGCTGCAGCAGTTAAATGTAGTTTGCTCAAGCCTCAAGCTGACAGCTGAGTGCTCGAGGAAGGACCTCCCGACCATGGTATACTTTGATCATCCCGGGGGTAAACTATGCGAATGCCTGGGAAGCGCCTTTTTGTCAGCGCCTGCGGCAGGATCGAGAGAATCCTCGAGCTGCCGATCAAAAGCTGCCCCGGAGGCTTCAGTGGCACCTTGTTGAGCAGCCTCGAACGTTGTTGGATCTCTGAAGGAGATCATAATCAAATGAAAATTTCAGACTGGCTGGATGAAAAGGAAGAAGAGAAGGCGGATGTATCTCAAATCGAATTGCCTGCAGATATGTCTTTTGATGAGGCCCCGGAGGAAACTCTTTATTTCAAAGAGATAAAGCCTTGCGGGTTTCTCTGTACAGGCAATCATCCCTTTTCTACGGTCGAACGTTTTGGTCACTGGTATTACGGCAGAGGGCAGGACAAGAAAGCAGGCATTCATTCATCAAGCATGAAGTGGAGGCTGTTTACCCGGGATAAAGACGTTGCTCTCCAAACGGCAAAGGCGCACATAGAATGAGAACAGAGGGGAGCCTTCTCTTGCCGGAATCCTGCCCGCACCGCCTTGCGCAGCCGCTTCCTGCTATTTTTTCAGCGTCTTCATGAGCCCGTAGGCGGTGCATGCGGCTCCTGCAATAAAAAAGACAAGGACCTCGTTCGAAATGCCCATGCCCAGCATCCTGCCCGCGCGGGATCCGAATGCGCCGTATTCATTGAACCCGAGGACCAGCAGAACGATTCCGACCACGAGAATGACGATGTTTACGACACTGTTTTTCACGGCGTTCCCCCTCTTCTTGCACTTTTTCGTGTCTTAGGGTCAAGTCCCCTTCAGCAATTCAGGCATCACTTGCCCGCGATCTCCTCGTTTACATGGTGCCGCGACCTCAACTTGACAGTGACAAAGAACGGTGCATTCGTAGCGCTCGTAATTAAAACCAGGATTCCTTCCGTATGGGGGTCGTAGCTGCTCAAAAGCGCAGCCAGCCCGGCTTTGGAATCTTTGCCGTCGATTATTTCGAGAACGTCGTTCTTGGTCAGGTAATCATCCTCAGCGGGAAGGCTGCCCTGTATGACCGGATCCGTATAAACAAGAAGCGCACCTTTTCCTGCCGATAAATAACATTCCCTGAACACCAGCGAAATTTCAGGCCACGACGGGTCAAGCGCTGCTAAAGCCTTGTCTCGTTCTTCCATGGGTGTCATTCTGGCAGTATCTCCGTTACTTCTTCCGGCGAACCGGCGGTCCCATTGTCGAAATTATGATCTTATTGACTTCCTCTTCGTTCAAGCCGAGTTTCTTGTTCATCAGGGCGGTTTCCGCCTTTGCCTTGGTGAAGCTGCAATGCCAGCTCCAATCCAGTTTATAAAACCCGGCTTCACCCTCGATGGCAAAACACATTCTATAGGCGCCCTCTTTGGTGCGCTCTGTATCAAGAATAAAATATGCCGTCCGTTTGCCTTTAAAGGCTGACCCTGCAAACTCCGCTACCTGATGCTGCAATTCAAGCTTCTTCGTTGCCATGGAAACGGGCTTTCCTCTGGATGGGGCTGCGGGCTTCTTGTCCTTTGCAGAAGCAGAAACTTTCTTCTTTATAGAGATGTCCGTTTTTTCTTTGATGCGGATACCGGCTTCCTCTTTGCAGTAGAGCCGGTCTTTTTCTTTGATGGGGAAACAGCTTTTGCTTTCATTCATTGCCTCCGGGTGTATTTCCATGACTATTCTAGATGTATTTTACAGGAAGTGCAAGAGAACATCATAGGATAAGGTCTTTAACAAAAAAAGCTGTCAGCGTTAGCGGCCAACTTTCAGCTTGTTCCAGGACCTTTAGGGTCAGGTCTCTTTTGCTGCATTCAGTTCTGTTCTCTGCCAGGCAGCCTCGTATTCCGCCCCTCTGCACCTCACCTCCCGCGGCCGAGAGAAAGTCGTTTTCACAGGGATGACATCATGACAATAATTCTAGAGCTTTTACCGCCAATAAGTCTTACAATGGAGAACTACAGTTCAAGAAGGAGACCTATGAAAGAGTTCCTGCGGATAAGGATTGCAATCGATTCATTGATCGATGACGCGAAGATGTCGATCCAGAACAAGGCACTGACTGAATCCATGGAGCAGCTGGAAAAGGCGCGCGGCCTGGTCCAGCAGCTGAAGGAAAGGTCGACGACCGAGCAGGCAGGCATCGTTGCCAAACGGGAAACGACCATCGCAGACCTTGTGGTCAACGCCGGCAAGATCAAACCGAAGACGGTCAGGAAAAGAAGCGCCAAAGAAGCGGTGGAGCTGCCGCGCGAAGCTTCGGTTTAGGTCAGTCGCCATCCTGTTCGTATTCCGTCCTGTCTCACTCTCCGGAATTCAGTCGGCTGACGCAGTGTATCCTGTCATCGAAAAACAGTTCGGTCCGAGCGCGGGCGCGGCTGCTAGCGAACCTGCCGAATAGAATAAGGTCTTCATGGCCGACAGGCCTTTGCTCTGCATTCTCTGATTCTGCTGACGAGAACACTCCGTTGCGGCACTTCTCAACGAAAAAACAAAGGCCCGGGAATCTCCCGGGCCTTCTGTATTTTCTACGTGTGGCTTCCTCTTCGGCTTCGCGCGGTCTCGCGACCGTCAGCCTACCGGCCCAGAAATGCCTTCGGCGTCCTGTATTCATGGCAGGCCACGCAGGTCTTCTTGGCCTGCTCATTCGATATTGTCCAGACATGGGGCTTGTGGCAATCCTTGCATTTCATGCCGCCAGTCCTGGATATGGGTCTTGTGCTTGCCGACGGACATGATGTTCTTATGGCACGAGAGGCAGTTGCCCCAGTCAGGCCGTGAGGATTTGTGCGGCTTGTGGCATTCATAGCAGTTGAACTGCATGGGCCCGTTCTCCGGCCGGTCGATCTTGATCGCCTTGCTTGATCGTCTTTTCGTCGGGCTGGAAATGGGTGACATCGATCGTCGCGTCAGCCAGCAGTTCCTTGCGGTATTTTTCAGCGCCGTGGCAGTAGAGGCACTTCTTGACCCCCGGCTTGAGGTCCTTGGTCCTGTCCGTATGGCAGTTGAGGCACGCAAGCTTCTCCATCCCGGTCCCGTGCACTTCCCGGTCCTTGTGGCAGGTCAGGCAATACCGTTCCTCGAGGCTGAACTGATGGGTCCGGTAGCCGTGGCATTTCGTGCATTCGATCTTTTCCATGAACACATGCTTTGCGTGGTATCGCGAATCGGCGATGCTCGGCGCGTTCGGCTCTTTCTCGTTCTTTTCCCAATGGCAGCCAAAGCATGTCTTCCAGGGCACGATCACTTCCCCGTGCCGGGGCGAGACCTTGTTGTGGCCGAGCACGGCAAAATCGAAGACCTGTTTCATCTGGTCGAGCTTGGTGGAATGGTGGCACTCATGGCAGTTTATTCCATGATGGACGCTCGTCGACCATGCCACGTTTGCGTCATCATGCACATGACAGGTGCCGCATGCATTGGGATTGTTCTCGAAATAATCGTTGATCATGTAGGCGGTAAAGAGGGACCCGAGTGAAAACACGATCAAGACTGCGATGATGATGATCCTGGCTCTGCTTGAAATGCCGGTGTTGAACCACTCGCTTATTCTTCTTAAAATCGACATCGGACTAAACATGGTTTGAAGCCTCCCCCCGAAAAACTGCTGTATTTTTTATGAGCCGAGTGAGGTGTTCGAACCCGGCTCTAAGGTCGCGTCTGGAAACAAGGCAAAGATGGAATTTTGTGCATTAATTAATATACCACCGTGCAAGAAAATGCAACTAAATAATTGGTACCTGTCATATTCATCGATACGAACAGAGCGGAGGGAACATCCGAGATTGTGGGATTGATAAGAAGTCGCCGCCCTTCTTCGCGAGCAGTAAAAACTTTGTTATCACGGCATCTGCTGTTATGCCGCGACCGTTCGTAATTGCCTCTTTACATGGCCCTCAGCATCTGGTATTTTTCTCGTATGAATAATGAAATGCCGTTAGAGGTGCAGTATGAATATATTGCCTGCGGTTTGTACTATATACTTCCGCTGCTTTTTGTCATCCTCTGGATAATGGCTTTTGCCGATGTTATAAGCAGTGAGTTCAAAGAGAAGAAAGACAAGTTTCTCTGGATCGCTCTTGTCGTGATCGTCCCTCCAATCGGGATACTCCTTTACTTTTTTGTCGGACGACACAGGAAGAGGGGAGGGAGAAAATCAAAAGTCGACGAAACCCGACAGGAAACGACACTTTAAAACCGACTAACACCGGCAGCCGACAAGATTCGACAAAGAACCGACCGTCGATTTTACGTCGCTTCTCCGTCATGGAAAACCCCGCATCTCTTTTGTTGAATTTAGCTCTTTTCTCTGCTATTCTGGCCCCCTATTCCGCCCGCTCCGCATCATCCTGAATTCATCATACTGCGGCAAACGAAACCTTAAATGGTCAGGCCTTTAATGTTGGACTTTGCCGTTCCACACTGACAACCTCCGATATGGCCCGTTTTTATGAATCGTGCACGCCGGCGCTCTATATCATATTACGAGCCACGACAATGAGAGGAAACCCGTGTTCAAGGGCGATCGGAACATATGGGGTGCCTTCCTATGATTATCAGACTTATAGATTGAGTTATTGACATCGTTCCCCGACATCTGCTAACCTCTGTCATGGCCGGAAAACTGCGGATCGAAGAGGGCGGCGCCATTCCTACTTACTGCCGCTCCCAACAGGAGGCGTATATGATCCGTCGCACGTCAAAAAACTTTCTCCTTTCCTGTATCGGGTTCTTCGCATTTACCGGGTGCGTGAGTTTTCATGTCGGCACCCTTCCTCCTCCTCCGCCGGATGCCAAGCTCCGCGTCTATGTCCAGCCCGTGTCCAGTGCCGCCCGTAAGATGGGCTTTGGGAAATCCCATGACAGATTCGCTAACATCCAGTACAGACTTGCCCGGGTCTGTCTCGAAGAGACGGGAATCTACCAGGTCGTCCCGGAAGAAGACGTTGCAACCGTGATCGGCGGGCAGACGCTGTCGCGTTCACTGCTTCAGAACAACGATTGGGCACTGGCGAAAAAGATCGCAAAGGCCGTGCATGCCGAGTATGTCATGATCGTCGAACGGGAAAAGTTCCGGGCTGAATTGGCAACGCCGGCATTCGCCGTGACGAACATACTGATCAACACCGATACGGGAAAGAAGTTCGGCGTGCGGTACGAAGTAAGGCGGAATATGAAGGCAGATCAGAAGGAGCAGCGTGCAATTACCGGGAAAACCTACCGGGAGATCTTCCTGAGCGCGAAGGAAGATATGCTCGCAACGGCGCTCAAAAAGGCAGAGGGGATCAAGCCGCAGGAAACGGCACCGCCTGCTCCCGTTACCCGGGCTCCGATCGGTCAGCCGGTCCAGGCAGCAGCACCGGACAGGCAAACTGCTGCAGTCGAGCCGCAGGGGGAGCCGGAAGGTGATTCGTCTTCGAAATCAGGGGGGGCGGCGCCGGAAACAGACGACCGTCCGGCCGGGCGTCACAGAAACAAGGAGACGGAGCCCGCAGCGATACCGGATTATGTCAAGGTAGTCAGGGAGCCGGCAGGTGTCATAGAGCCGGGGGCGGCGACCGGCAAAACGCGGCTGGTCGTTTACGATTTTGACGCGCCCGAGCAGTATAAACCGTCGGCCTTGATCCTCACAGACGCGCTTCGCGAAGAGTTTTTTCAGCTCAGAAGATTCACTCTCGTGAACCGCGAGAACCTGAAGCAGGTCCTGCAGGAAATGGCCTTGCAGCAGACAGGCCTGATTGATGAAAAAGACGCAATCAAGACAGGCAAAGGACTCGCTGCGAACCAGGTCGTGACCGGTCGGCTGAGCCTGCTCGGGAAAACCATCATCATGCAGGCAAAGCGGATCGACGTGGAAACGCTTGAAACACTCGGAATCGCGTCGGAGAAATCCTTCAAAGGGCGGGAAGAGGAGATCATGGACAAATTGCCGGCCTTTGCAAGGCAGCTGAGCGGTTCGACATTCTAATTGTGAGAAACCATGGGGTCAGACTCAGAAAGACCCTGCGACTGTCCCGGGGTATCTCCGAAGTGAAGAGACAGTCGGAAAGAAGTGGAAGCAGCAGTGGCAGTCTTGAAAAGGAAAAGCAACTCAATCTTTAAGCCGGGCCCCCTACAGGGCATAGGGCAGGCAACGTGATGCGTAGAAAGAAAGGATACTGATCATGCAATCCGCGCCGATCCGTTCGTTCGAGTATAAAAACGCTTTCCTGTATGTCGTGATCCGGGAGGAGCCGGGACCCGGCCCGGAAAGCTACCTGTACTCCTGCGGAATCAATCTCTCCCGGTTCTGCCGGCTCTCCTGGAGAAAGGCCGGCATCTGCTCCAATCCGGCAGTACGGGGAATCCAGCTGCTTCGCACCCATGTTTCCGCTTTTGCGGCGAAACAGGGCATGATCGCAGCAAAAACGAAGGATATCGACGCTGCGTCCGTTACTCCTCAGAGCCATGGCTGGTATCATCCCGATCCTCTCCGGCTCACACAGGCCACGCCTGAAAAAATTCGCGGACTTCTCGAATTCAGCGTGATGGATCTTGTGAGGACGGTCCTGGTTGTCTGCGTCCCTGATGCGCAGATTCCGACTGCTTTTCCCTGTGCGGCTGAGATGGAGAAGTACCTTGAGTCGCTGTCAATAGCAGAGGAACGTGAGCGGGTAATGGCCTATGAAAAGGAGAGCCTCGCTGAAAATATTTAGGGTCACCCCGTTCGCTCCTGAGACCCGAGGGGGACGATGGTTCCTACGGTGCTTTGCAGCTCCTGCGATATGTATGATTTAACGATCGGTAATCCGGTTCGCAGGAGGGCGTGACGCCAAAATGAAGACCAGACACTCATTATGAAGGCACGCCTCGCATATCAGAGCGCGTCAGCACACAGGTATGCTTGAAGGGGGCATCTTCGATGGAAAATGATGGAGCGAAGCAAGAGGCGCATAAGGTCGGGAGCCCTGCTAAGGAAGCGACGCTGTGGTTCGGGACGATTCTGTCCGCACTGCTTCTTGTAGCTCTTTTTGCCGCGAACGGAATGCTCGGTTTGGTGTGGCTCATTTCCGCCGTTGCCGTGGTGGTGCAGCTTGCGACTCAATGGTTCTCGAAAAAGGACCGCAGGGTAAAGATCAACAAAGCCGCCAGGGCGCTGGTTTTTCTGGCAGTCATTACGGCATTCGGCGCCTATTCCAACAACAAAAAAGCAGTCGCCATGGATTTTGCGCGCGAGACAGGCCGGAAAGCCGAGATCATCTGCAAAGAAAAGGGATCATGTCCTGACATGCTGGAAGGTTTCACGCCCGGCGGCCATCTCCGGGGCGCCGGCGACCCTAACTGTTCCACGATAATGAACGGTTATGGCGTCTTCTATCAGAAACGTTCGGACGAGAGTTTCGTCATAACGGTAGATCTTGGCGGGTATGAACGGTTCTTTGTGACCGGCAGCCCTACGGAGCCGGTTAAAGAGAATCATTTCATCGGCTCCTGACAGTCGCTTACGCCAGTGTCGCATCGTAGAGTGTATCTTTGCATTTCCCATTTCGCCCCGGGAGGTATTAACGAATGACCCCTGAACGAAAAAAGATGAGCCGCGAAGACTGGAAATTAGCGATAGGATGCTTATTCGCATTCATTGCTATCGGCTATTTGACGGATCATTACGCGTGGGCAAGAAAGCTCGGCGCACTATTCGACTCCCTGTGGTCCCTGTTTCTTTTCATCATTATTGCTCTCGGCGTGATCGTCATCCTCGCTCGCTTTGTTTCCGCTCTCCTCAGGATCGTGCGGGATAAATAGAACCATCCCGGGGGCCGGCCTTTAATGACAACGTCCAGAACATCGTAAACCATGATCCAACAGAAAAAGGACCGGAGCAGGACGCCGGTCCTTTTTCATTCACTCGCTCTCGCGGAGAACGTCCGGAGCAGCCGCCCCGACCCTTCGTCTTCGCATGATGCCCACGATGAGCGACGTCATGCCCGCGATGATCACAAGCCCGCAGCCGATCTTGCCGTAGCCCCGCGCCATGCCCTTGTTCTCCCTGCGTTCGGCCAGATTCTGCCTGATCCAGCCGGTGTCGCCCGCCTTTGTCCGCACCTGGTGCCAGCCTTCCCTGGACGTGATGGCTGAAACCGTCTCGCCCTGCGCACGCCTGCGCGATCACTTTCGCGCCGGCCGCGGGCTTGGAGCGGAGGTTCACGACCCGTCCGGTAACCACGAGTTCGCTTCCCGTCGTCGGGAACCAGAGGCCGGTTAACAACATGAGCACGAGGCCTGCCGCGATGCACCCGATACCGGCGAAGATCAGCGCCCTGCCGTCAGGCGAGAAAGCGCGGACCCTGCCCGATGCAGTCTTGAGCCAGGGGATCAGGCCGCTGCGGACCGGGTCGATCAGAGAACGTGCGATCTGCCGCCCCTTCCGGAACACGGCCTGCGCGACTCCGGCCAAAGCCGTTGACTTCGGAAGCCTGATCGCCCGGAACCACGATGAGACCGCGGGCATAGCCGCTGCAGACGCAGGCCCTGCATGTCTATCAGCCACGCCGAGGGCCTGGGCGCGCCGCCGGTCGGACCCGTGTCTGCGCTCCTCATCGACGACCCTCGCGTGCTCCATCATCAGGTATTCGGTGCTGATGCCCGAGTCAAGGAAGAACTCGTTCGTATTGAGCTTGCGCTTAAGCGCCGTCTCGCCGCGGTCGAAGGTGATGAACCCATCGTCGCACGAGACCAGACGGCTCACGATGCGCTCGATCTGCCTGAGCACAACGGCCTGGAGGGCCTTTGCGGAGATCGCGCCCATGTCCACAAGAACAGCGCCCAGGTGATGTTCGGGCGACTGCTTCCGGCGCTCCTGGGCCGCCACGATGGTCTGCTCGTTCACAAGCCCCTGAGACACGAGGAGGTAACCGAGGGACTCCTGCGGTGCGTCGCTCGCCGCCTCGATCACCTCGCCGTTCTTGAAGATGACCATGGCGGTCCCGTCCCGGCAGCGCGCGATCAGCGTGCCGGTCATCCTGTTTTGACTGATGATCTGGAAGATGTCGGAAGGCGCGATGCCTTCCAGTCTGCCTGCGAAACCCATAGAACCTCCCTGCCGGTGAACTCTACCATATTATAGCAGGCGGAGCTCCCGGCGGTCAGGTCTTAAGAAATGCGGAATGCTGAAGAAGAGCAATGAAAGAGCGGGTAAGCGTGAATGCGTGCAAGCGCAAAAGCGTAAAAAATCTCCGCTGTTAGGGGGCATCTCCGCAGAGGAGTGAACGTTCAAAAAAGCAGCGGTCGAAGCATTGTCGTCCTAAACACTTCCAGCCCGGCATCTTCTTATAGGCGTGAATAAGTAAGCGGCGGTCACAGCTTGCGCGGCGATGCCGACAAAGCGGGAGTCTCAGGCAAAAAACTGTATGATATAACTCACTGCGAGAAACAGAATGGCCGATCCCACGATGGTCTTGATCGCTTTCTGGGGAAGGTACTTCTGAGTCTTGGCGCCGAGATACATTCCCAGAAAGCCGCCGATTCCGAAGAGAATGCCGAGCGGCCAGTCAGGCAGCGGTGACACGCCGTTGGCTGCCGGAATCAGGCTGAAAAATGCCGCTCCGGCAACGGAGGTGATGAAGGTCCCCATCAGCGTGGCCCCCGCGATGCTGTAAATCGGAAGCCGGAAAAAAGCCACGCAGAACGGCGCGATGATGGCCCCGCCGCCGATGCCGTACGCGCCGCCGACGATGCCGACCACGAAAGCGAGGACAGAACATGCCCAGGGTACTGAAGGAATACCGCTCTCCCCAGAACTCGTACTCGACCTTCTTCATCGACACACTGATCGTTTTCACCACGGCATCAGCCGAAAGGCCGGCGGCGATCCTAGCACCCTGCTCTTTCCTGATCTCCTTCGTCCTGGCCCTGAATTTTTCCTCAAGCGCCTTGGCGGCAGCGGACCTCGAACCATCCGCTGCGAGAAGATCGCGCACCAGTCGGACGCCGATATACAACAGCACGCAGCCGACGAACAACTTGAAGTTCTTCGGGTGGGGCAAATAGAGCACGCGGAGATAGTAGCCGATGAACACGCCGGGCAGCGTTCCGGCGATGACCACCCAGGTGAGCGGCCATGCCATGCGGCCTTCCTTGATATACCGGTAGACTCCGCTCGGGATAGCGACGATGTTAAAGACATGGTTCGTCCCGCTCACGGACGGCGCGGTGTAGCCCAACGCGCTCATCTGGAACGGAAGCAGAAGAAAAGCGCCGGAGATGCCGCCCATGGAGGTGAAGAACGAGATGATCATCGAGACCAGGGGAGGAAGCAGAACATTCGTTGAGACCCCGGAGACGGGAAACGTCATCTGGAGAAAATCCATCTTGCCCTCCTGCAGTGAAAATGACTGCCGGCAAAACCAGGGCAATTATAGGACAGATCCATCTTCTCTGCAACTTTATTCTATGCGTAAAACGCATACGATCCATGCATGGAATGAATTTTACTTGTCTCGGCTTTTTGCCTACAATGAATACCATCATCATGCCAGGAGGCAGCTCATGAGCAAAAAAATCGTCAAGCTTGTCATCGCCTCTACCACGAGCACCCAGAACTCCGGTCTCTTCGACATCCTTATTCCCGCCTTTGAAAAATCGACGAAATACGGCGTGACCGTGGAGGTCATCGCCGTGGGCACCGGGAAGGCCCTTCGCATCGCGAAGAAGGGCGAGGCCGACCTGCTCTTTGTCCATGATCCGTTCCGGGAGGAGAAGTTCGTTGCCGAAGGCTACGGCGTGAACCGTCGCGCGGTCATGCATAACGCCTTCGTTATTGCCGGCCCTGCGAAGGACCCTGCGCGGGTGAAAACCGTAAAAACGGCGGCAGAAGCTCTTGAGCTTGTCGCGGAAACGGGCTCTCCCTTCGTTTCCCGGGGGGATGACTCGGGCACGAACATCAGGGAGCTCGACCTGTGGGATGATGCGGGCATCAGTCCGAAAGGCAAGGGATGGTACTTTGAGACCGGCGGCAAAATGGGCGATACCCTTCTTATTGCGGACCAGAAGAAAGCCTATACGCTGACGGACACCGGAACGTTCCTGAACTACGAGAAGCAGCTCGATCTGAAGGTCCTTCTCCAGGGCGACCCGGCGCTGAAGAATCTTTACAGCGTAATCGCCGTCAATCCCGACCGCTTCCCGAATGTCCGGTACCGTGAAGCGATGGATTTCATCGCTTTTGCTACATCGCCCGAGGGGCAGGGCATCATAGCGAAATACTCGAAACAAGGCACACGTCTTTTCAATCCCGACGCAGTTTAGTTCACCGCGTCCTCAGGGCGGAAAAAACAATAACAGGGGGTAGTCTTATGTCCTGATCAAGTATATAACCCCAAATCGCCGGAAGAGAAGAAGGTGTAAACGAAGAAACATTTCACCGCGAAGGCGCGAGGAGCGCGAAGAAAGCGAATGCTGTGCATTAACGTTTTGCAAAGTTTTTGACTTCTTTGCGTCCCTTGCGTCCTCGCGGTTCAAGCCTTTGACTTAACATGTTTGATCAAACCATTTTTATGAGAGGGAGGGATACATGAGAAAGTTATTCGTATTGATTCTCGCTTTTACAGTCATCGGCAGTGCAGCCGCGGCCTTTGCCGAGACGCGCATCAAAATGGCGTCCACCACGAGCACGCAGAATTCCGGGTTGTTCGACTATCTGCTTCCCCTGTTCGAGAAAAAAACGGGAATCAAGATCGACGTGGTCGCGGTCGGAACGGGCGCATCGATCGAGATCGGTAAGCGCGGCGATGCGGACGTGGTCTTCGTTCACGCCAAGGAGCAGGAGCTGAAGGCGGTTGAAGAAGGCTACTTCGTGAACCGTCATGACGTGATGTACAACGATTTTGTGGTAATAGGGCCGACGAACGATCCGGCGAAGATCAAGGGCACGAAGTCTGCAGTCGATGCCTTCAAGAAGATCTCGCAATCGGGCTCGTCTTTCGTGTCCCGCGGAGACAAGTCCGGCACCAATACCAAGGAGCTGTCGCTCTGGAAAAAAGCGGGGATTGAACCTGCAGGCCAGAAATGGTATCTTGAGGTCGGCCAGGGCATGGAGAAAACCCAGCGCGTTGCCGACGAGAAGCGGGCCTACACGCTGTCGGTACCGCGGCACCTGGCTCGCAACGAAGGACAAGGACAAGCTGGATATGATCATCGTGCTCGAAGGCGATCCCGCGCTCTTCAACCAGTACGGCGTCATGGCCGTGAACCCGGAAAAAGCAAAGACCGTAAAATACAAGGAAGCAATGGAATTCGTGAACTGGATCATCTCGAAAGAGGGCCAGGACGCGGTAGCCGCTTACAAGGACAAGAACGGAAACCCGCTCTTTATCCCGAACGCAAAATAAGGATGCAGCAGAAGCACGGACCGTCGCGGCATAAGCGAGTCGATACCCCCAGTATACCTCCCCGCGCCGGTCCGTCTTTTATCTATGGACTCTATATCCCAGGGTTTCCTCCAGGCCTTTAATCTGATCTTTCATCTCAACGCCGAACTGTTCGGCATTATCCTCCTGTCTTTGAAAGTGTCCGGCCTCGCCCTTATGCTCGCGGCTGTCGCAGGTCTGCCTCTGGGCGCGCTGCTCGGCCTCAAGAAATTTCCCGGCCGGGACCTCGCCATCAGCGTTACCAACACCTTCATGGGACTTCCTCCGGTCGTGGTCGGATTGTTCGTCTATCTTCTTCTCTCGCGCAAAGGGCCGCTTGGATTTCTGGGACTGCTGTATTCGCCCTCGGCTATGATTATTGCACAGACCATCCTCGCCCTGCCGATCGTCGCCTCGCTCTGCCACTCCGCCATCATGGGAGTGGACCCCGTCATCCGCCAGGCCGCACGCACGCTGGGAGCAACACCCGGACAGGTGACCATAACCATTATCAGGGAAGCGCGCTACGGCATCCTGTCGGCCATCATCGCGGCCTTCGGCAGGGTCATGGCCGAGGTGGGCTCGTACTGATCGTGGGCGGCAACATCGCCGGCTATACCCGTGTCATGACCACGACCATCGCCCTCGAAACGGACAAGGGTAATTTCGAGCTCGCCTTGGCCCTGGGCATGATCCTTCCTGGCGATCTCGTTCGCGGTCAACGCGCTGCTTCACGGCATTCAGAAAAGAGGTTCAATGCAGAATCCATGAAGCTCACCGCGTCCCACATAAAAAAGAATTACGGCGGGAGAGCCATTCTCCAGGACTGCACGGTCTCGTTCGGAGAGCATGGGATTTCCGTGCTCATGGGTTCGAACGGCTGCGGCAAGTCGACGTTCTTCAGGATATGCGCGCTTCTCGAAAAGCCGGATGAAGGCGAGCTTCTCTTTGCCGATAACGGTGCGGCCCTTGAACAGGACTTGTCGCTTATGCGGCGGATCACCCTTGTCCTGCCCCGCACGGGCGTCTTCAATGCGACAGCGCTCCAGAACGTCGCCTACGGGCTCAGGATCCGGGGCGTTCAGAAAAGAGAGCTCGAACAGCGGGTGGCCGAAGCTCTGGCCTTCGTCGGCCTGGAGCACAAGAAGAACCAGGCAGCCCGGACCCTTTCGAGCGGCGAGGCGCAGCGGCTCGGCATCGCCCGGGCGCTCGTCATCCGCCCCGAGATCCTCTTTCTCGACGAACCTACGGCATCGGTGGACGAGGAGAACACCGGGATCATCGAATCGATCATTCTCGCCATGAAGAAGGAAGCCCGCACAACGGTCGTCATGACCACCCACGACCGCGACCAGGCAATGCGGCTCGCCGACCGGCTTCTGCTCTATGAGCTAGGCCGGATCGTCGAGGAACCCCGACTGCCAGCATCAGGTTGACACTCCCCCGGGAACGCGCTATGCTTTCCCTAGTACTTAATGCAGAGCGCGGCACGTCACGCAGACCATTCACTTCTATTCACGAGGGAGACGAGCATGAACAAGTATTCGATCGACGAAGTCATGGAGATGGCGGTCCAGACGGAAACGCTGGCAGTTAGTTCTATACCGACATAGCGGAGAAATTCAAGAAGGACGAGGGCCTGGTGAAACTTTTCACCACGCTGGCAGGCAAGGAAAAATCAGCACGAGAAGATGTTTACCGGGCTGAGGGACTCTGGTCGCGAAACAGGGGACCAGGAGCCGGTCCAGTGGGAAGAGGTGAAGCAACTACATGCGGGCCTTCGTGGAATCGGAATTCTTCCTCGGCAGCGGCAAGGCCCTGCCGCCATGGACCATGTCAGGACCGTGACGGATGCCGTCATGTTTGCGCTCGGGATTCGAAAGGAGACCCTACTTTACTTCATGGAACTCCGGTCCATCGTGAGGGAGAAGGATGTTGTCGACGAGGTCATCAACGAGGAGAAAACCACATCATGTGGCTCGATGCCTTCAGACGCGGCATGGGGAACTGACGTTGTCCC
>CAVVOB010000032.1:0-128602 GCA_963749655.1 Nitrospirota bacterium | reverse complement strand
CTGACCCCGTTCCTTCCTCGTGCAGAGAGCGCGCAATCTCTAAAATAGAGAGGCATCATCAACAACGAAGCATGGATATCATCCTGATCATAGAAGACAAGGACAGCATGCGCGACATGCTCAAGCAGACCCTGGAGGGCGAAGGGTACCAGGTGCTGTCTGCCAGGGACGGCGCCGAGGGGATCAAAAAGCTTTCCAGCGAGCGGATCGATCTCGTTCTTACGGACCTCAAGCTCCCGAAGAAGGACGGCTTTGACGTGCTGAAGGCCGCGAAGCAGGAGAACTCCCTTCTGCCGGTGATAGTGATGACGGCCTTCGGCACGATCGAGACGGCTGTTCGGGCTGTCAAGGAAGGCGCCTACGATTTTTTGACAAAGCCCTTCGACACCGGTCATTTGCTCGTGCTCATCGCCAGGGCGCTGGATGCGACCCGGCTCGCCGCGGAAAACATCCTCCTCCGCGAGGAATTCGCGGACCGGCTCGGCATGCCCACGATCATCGGCAAGAGCAGCCAGATGCAGGAGATCACGGCAAAGATCCAGAAGGTGGCTCCCACGAACGCGACCGTTCTCATTCACGGTGAAAGCGGCACCGGCAAGGAGCTCTTCGCGCGGGCCATTCATTATCTCGGCAGCCGCAAGGAAGCGCCGTTTCTCGCGATCAATTCCGCTGCCATTCCCCGGGAGCTGCTCGAAAGTGAACTGTTCGGCTACGAGCGGGGGGCCTTCACCGGGGCCGATGCGCGGAAGATCGGGAAGCTCGAACTTGTCGACAAAGGCACGGTCTTCCTCGACGAGATCGGCGACATGGACCTCGCGCTCCAGGCCAAGATGCTGCGCGTGCTTCAGGAACAGGTGATCGAGCGGGTCGGCGGAAGCAAGCCGATCCGGATCGACGTGCGCGTCGTGGCGGCGACCAACAAGGACATCGAAAAGGCGGTCACGGCCAGGCTGTTCCGCGAAGACCTCTTTTACCGCCTGAACGTATTTCCCATCACGATCCCTCCGCTCCGGGAGCGGCGCGACGACATCCCCGCCCTGGCGCAGCATTTCCTGAACAAGTATTGTCAGGAGGTCAGAAAAGGGCCGCTCACGTTCGCCGACGACGCCATGGAGATCCTCATGAAGTCGCCGTGGAAGGGGAACGTTCGCGAGCTGGAGAACGTGATCGAGCGGTCGGTGATCTACGCCGACGGCGGGATGATCCGAAGCCAGGACCTCGGCATCAGTGAAACGAGCATTCTTGACGCGCTGTCGGAGCACGTGCCCATGGACGGCCCGCTCCAGGAAATTGCCGCAGCCGCCACCCGCATTGCCGAGTCGCGCAGGATCAGGCAGGTACTGAAACAGACGGGCGGGAACAAGACCCGGGCAGCCGAGGTCCTCCAGGTGAGCTACAAGACGCTCCTCACGAAGATCAAGGATTATCAGTTGGAGGAGTAAGATCGAGTTTCCAGTTTCCAGTCTCGAGTCTGCAGTTTAAAACATATTGTTCATTCACGTCACGATCACTATGGAAAAAGTTCCCGCGCATAACAAACGAGAGATAGAAAAGCTCGTCAAGGAAATCAACGAGCACAACTACCGCTATCACGTCCTCGATGCTCCGATTATCTCCGATGCGGACTATGATCGGATGTTCCGCAGGCTCGAAGAACTCGAGGAAACGTCAGGCTACATCCTGCCCGATTCTCCGACCAAGCGTGTAGGCGCTCCGCCGCTCGACAAGTTTGAAAAGGTCAGGCACCGCGAGCCCATGCTGTCCCTCGACAACGCCTTCTCCCATGACGAAGTGCGCGAGTTCGACGAGCGCGTAAAGCGGTTCCTCAAGACGGACCGTGACATCGAATATACTGTGGAGCCGAAGTATGACGGCCTGGCCATGGAGCTGTCCTATGAAAACGGACTCCTGGTCCGGGCGTCGACCCGCGGCGACGGCTACGAGGGCGAGGACGTAACCACGAATGTCAGGACCATCAAGGCGATTCCGCTCAGGATCGAAGGGATCGAGGTCCCCGAAGTTATCGACATCCGGGGCGAAGTGTTTATGGATATCGAGGAGTTCGAGAAACTGAACAAGGAAAGGGAAAAGGGAGAAGAGCCTCCCTTTGCCAATCCCCGCAACGCGGCGGCCGGCGCGGTCCGCCAGCTCGATTCATCGATCACAGAAAAAAGAAAACTCCATATGGCCTGTTACGGGCTCGGCGCCGCGCAGGGAGTGGCGTTTTCGAGCCAGACGGACTTTATCTCCTGGCTCAGAAAAGCGCACTTCCCCGTTCCTCTAATGTTCGATGTGGTAAAGGGCATCGAGAAGGTTGTCGACTCCATAAAGAAGATCGAGGACCAACGGCAGAAATTGCCTTTCGAAACCGACGGCGCGGTCATCAAAGTGAATGATTTCGCCCTCCAAAAAGAGCTCGGATTCAAGACCCGCGAGCCGCGCTGGGCAATTGCCTACAAATTCCCGGCCCATCAGGGGACAACGGTCGTCGAAGACATTATCGCCAGCGTGGGCAGGACCGGCGTCATCACGCCGGTGGCCATGCTCAAACCGGTCCCTATCGGCGGCGTTACGGTTTCGCGTTCAACGCTGCACAATTGGGACGAGATCGAACGCAAGGACATCCGGATCGGCGATACGGTTGTTGTCGAACGGGCGGGCGACGTGATCCCCCATGTGGTGACGGTCTGAAGGAAAAGCGAACGGGCGACGAAAGAAGATTTCCGCCTCCAGAACGCTGCCCGGTCTGCGATTCGAAAGTCGTCCGCGAAGAAGGCGAAGTGGCCTATCGATGCATAGGGCTCGACTGCGAAGCCCAGGTGCTGGAGAAGATCTATCATTACGCCTCGCGGGGGGCGATGGACATCGAACACCTGGGCGGGAAGAATGTAGAGCTTCTGTACAACCAGGGGCTTATTCGACATTTCGTCGACCTGTATAAGCTCAAGAAGGAACAGCTCCTGGATCTTCCTCGTTTTGCCGAAAAATCCGCCCGGAACCTGATCGACGCGATCGACAGAAGCAGGAATGCCACGCTTGCGCGGTTCCTCTATGCCCTCGGGATCATCCATGTGGGCGAGTATGCCGCGAAACAGCTGGCCAGGAATTTCAAAACCATCGATGAGCTGTACCGCGTGAAACCTGAACGCATCCTGGAGATCAAGCAGATGGGTGAAAAGCTCGCCGAGGCGATATCGGGCTTTTTCAACGAGAAGGAAAATCTTCACACCCTCGATACGTTGAAAAAACTCGGCGTTATTATAACGAACCCCGATTATGAGGCAACGGTGAAAGCGGAGAAGGGCGCGCTGGACGGCATGACTATCGTGATCACCGGCACGCTTTCCAAACCTCGTGAGGAGTTCGAGTCGCTCATAGAACGAATCGGGGGACGGGCAACAGGATCGGTTTCCAAAAAGACGAGCTTCGTGCTGGCAGGCGAGGAGCCGGGAAGCAACAAGATCGACAAGGCGAAACAGCTGGGAATAAAGGTCATCGCAGAAGATGAATTTTTGAAGATGATTGGAGGCGGTAAGTGAGGCTCGGTTTTCACGTCTCCATCTCCGGCGGTTTCTCAAAGTCCGTCGAACGCGCCTACGAGCTCGGCTGCACCTGCATGCAGATCTTCAGCAGGAATCCGCGCGGATGGACCGTAAAACCGCTCGACAAGGCGGACATCGCCGAATTCAGAAGCCTCCGCGAAAAGTGGGACATCGGCCCGGTCTTCGTTCATACGAACTATCTCATCAATCTGGCATCATCAAAGCCGGACCTGTATGAGCGGTCCATAGAGCAGTTCGTCATCGACCTGGAGCGCACGGAAGCGCTCGGCGCCGAATATCTGGTGACCCATCTCGGATCAGCCAGCGGGCAGGAGCCTGTATGGATGATGGACCGTGTAGCATCGGCCCTGAACATGGCCATGAAAGTGCACGAACCGAAAGCGGTCATCCTGCTCGAGAACACAGCCGGAGAAAAAGGCGACATCGGATTCGAGCTCGAACAGGTGCAGGAAGTGATCGCCCGTCTGAGCGACGCCGGACAGATCGGCATCTGCTATGATACGTGCCATGGTTTCGCAGCGGGATACGACATCAGGACGAAGCAATCGGTGGACGCTCTTGCGAAAAAGATCGATAGCACGGTGGGGCTTGACCGGTTGAAGGGTATGCATCTGAACGACTGCCTCCGTGATTTCAACTCCCGCGTGGACCGGCACTGGCACATCGGCGACGGCAAGATCGGTCTCGACGGGTTCAAGGTTCTTCTGAACCATCCCGCGTTTAAGGACGTGCCCAAGATCATGGAAACGCCGAAGGAAACGGAAGAGGACGATCCGAGGAATATGAAGACGGTGAGGAATTTATTGAAATGAGAATACGAACCGCGACTTTGGATGATTTCGAAGGGATATGCAGACTGCTTCAGCAGCTCTGGCCTGATAAAAAGCAGGATAAAAGGGCGCTGAAGACTGTAATGAACCGCGCGCTCCCGTCTCCGGATGAGATCTATCTGTGCGCTGAGATCGATAATGCCATTGCGGGCTTCTGCTCCCTTGCAATCAGAAACAGCCTCTGGCAGGAGGCGCGCCTCGGCATGCTTTCGGAGATGGTCGTTGATGAAACGGTTCGCAAACGGGGGATCGGCACTGCGTTGCTGGGCACGATCATCGATATGGCCCGGCAGCGGGGCTGCAGACGCATTGAGCTGGATTCCGCATTTCACCGTGAAGAAACGCACCGGTTTTATGAAAAAGCGGGATTCGAAAAAAGAGCAGTCCTTTTCTCAAAAGAGCTCTAACCATTATGTCAATGCGAGGTGAGTCATGATCAAACATGGAATCATAATCCTGGCTATGCTCCTGACCGCATCGTTCGTATCTGCCGCAACGGGCGATGATGTGCTGGGCGTCTGGGACAACCAGGAGAAGGACGCTAAGATCGAGATCTACAAATGCGGAGAGAGGTACTGCGGAAAGATCGTGTCGCTGAAGGTCCCGGACTACCCCGAAGGATCGAAGGACGGGACGCCGGGGACCCCCAAGCTCGACCATAAGAACCCCGATCCGAAGCTCCAAAGCACGCCGATCCTGGGACTGGTCATCGTGCACGACTTCGTCTACGACAGCGCAAACAAATGGGTGGACGGAAAGGTCTATGACCCCAAGAGCGGCAAGACCTACAGCGGAAAGATGACCCTGGTATCAACAAAGCAGCTTGATTTGAGGGGTTTTATCGGCATTTCGCTCATAGGCAGGACGGCGATATGGACTCGATAGGACGTTCTTTACCGGTGAATATCCTGTTGACGCTCTTCTCGACCACAGGTATACTTGCGCTGACTTTGGCGGCGCCTGTCCGCGACTTTTACGTGAAAGGGGAGGGAAATGGCTGAAAAAAATGCGGAGCTGATGAAAAACATCATGATCAATCTGGGGATCGTGCTTATCCTGGTGAGCACGATTGCGAGCAAGGACGCTGCGGGAACGTCCTTTGTCCTCGGCTTGGTCCTTCTCCTGATCCAGACAGTGGATCTAAAATGGGTCGTCCCGAAAAAACTCGTTGTAGCCGAAGTCATCATCGCTTCATCGTTGTCCCTGGCAACCACGCTCCAACTGGCCTTGTCGAAGAGCTTCGGGACGCCGCAAGTCTTTATGATCATCCTTCTGCTCGGTGCGGTCCTGATCACTGTAGAGGCGGTGCGCAAGTACGCTGACCTCTGATGCCTCGACCTCGCAGGGCTCGCTCCGATCGGTTCGGGGAAGCCCCGGCTCAATTCCCTTCTGGATTTTTTATTTTGCCTCTGGTATAGTGAGTAGTCACCTGCAGGCCGGAAGGAACGCATCTGCAGCAGCTTGAAGCGGACGCTCCGGTCCCGTTTTTCGCGGTGACAACCCCTATGAAAGTAGCAGAGATCACCGACAAAAAGACCGCTACGCGGCGCTACAAGGCCTTCGGTCAGTACATGAAGGACCTCTACGGCGTTCCCGTGTACAAGGTGAACGTCGACGCCGGTTTTACCTGCCCGAACCGCGACGGATCCATTGCAACTGGTGGATGCATTTACTGCAACAACGACAGTTTCAGACCTTCGGCGTGCGAGAGCGGCGTGCCGCTGCGGGAGCAGATCCGGAAGGGGATCCCCTACCTCCAGTCGCGGTACGGCGCGGAGAAGTTCATCGTCTACTTCCAGCCCTACACGAACACCTATGCCTCCGTCGACGTCCTTGAGCGGCTCTATTACGAGGCGCTCGACAATCCCGGCGTGGTGGGACTGGCCATCGGCACACGACCGGACTGCGTTGACGCGGAAAAGATCGCCCTCCTCGAAACGCTCAGCCGCGATCATTTCATCCTCGTAGAATACGGGCTCCAGTCGATCTACGACAAGACCCTTGCTTTCGTCAACCGCGGACACGATTATGCCTGTTTCAAGAATGCGCTTGCCATGACCGCAGGCCGGGGGATCAGGGTCGGCGCGCACCTCATCCTGGGTTTTCCAACGGAGACGCGAGATGAAATGCTGGCAATGGCCGGGGAGCTGTCCGGCCAGCCCCTTGAGTTTCTCAAGATCCACCAGCTTCAGGTCGTGAAGGACACGGCGCTTGCCGATCTCTATGCCGAGCGGCATTTTGCAACCTTCGGGTATCACGAGTACATCGAGATCCTCGCGGATTTTCTGGAGCGGCTTTCCCCCGCAATCGTGCTCCAGAGGCTTTTCGCCGCTTCCCCCGGAGAGATCCTCGTCGCGCCGGTCTGGAACAAGACGCGCAGCGAATTCCTGAACGACCTCGACGCCCGCCTCGAAGAGCGCGGAAGTTTCCAGGGGAAACGGTATCCTGCGTGAAATATCAAAGATGAGAGGTGAAACGGGTGATGCTGCACGTTTTTCTTCTCATGCTTCACTTTACCGTCAGGAGTCATCATGATAGATCTGCATACTCACTCACTCTTCAGCGACGGCGTTCTGGTCCCGTCGGAACTCGTACGGCGCGCGGTGATGAAAGGCTACGAGGTCATCGCCGTCACCGACCATGCCGACTCATCGAACCTCGACTTCATCATTCCCCGCGTGGCTGCCGCGTGCCGGGAGCTGAGCCGGACCTGGAAAATCGTTGCTCTTCCGGGCATCGAGCTCACGCATATCCCGCCGGAGACCTTCGGCGATCTGACGCAGCGGGCCCGTTCCCTGGGCGCAGCAATCGTTGTGGCCCACGGCGAGACGCTGGTGGAACCGGTCCATCCGGGGACGAACCGGGCGGCCATCGAAGCGCAGGTGGACATCCTCGCCCATCCCGGCCTCATTACGCGCGAGGAGGCCGCGCTCGCTGCTGAAAAAGGCGTTCATCTGGAAATCACGTCCCGAAAAGGCCATAGCCTGTCGAACGGCCACGTGGCAGCCATAGCAACGGCAACAGGAGCAAAGCTAGTGATCGATACCGATACCCATGAGCCGGGCGACCTGATCACCGACGAGTTCGCCCTGAGCGTACTGCTCGGCGCCGGCCTGGATCATGCGCGGATCGACGCGGTCTTGCGGAATTCCCGCGAGCTCGCTGCCCGGGCGAAGTCAACCGTTTCAAAATAACGAAATCAAATCCGTCTGCAGCCGGGCGTATCAATCAGGAATCCCGATCAGGAAGGCGCTGCTCCTCAGCACGGTGCAGGGAATATATGCTCCGGAATGCACATTATCTTAATTCAAGGGAGGTTTGTCGAAATGCCCACCATAAAGAAAAGGGGATATGCTTCACCAAAACAGCAGGAGCAGGAGATTTTGACGATTGCGCACACCGTCTCCAGCGCGCTGTCCCCGTACCGCAAGGCGATCAGCCTCGCACTGGCGATCATCGCGGCCGTCGTGGTAATAGGGGCCGTGTACTCGATCGTTCGCTCGCAGCAGGAACAGAAAGCATCCCCCCTCGTTGCCGCTGCCTTTGAAGCCTATGGCCGGTCAGGCGCTGCGGGCCCCGATTATCAGAAGGCCCTTGAACTCTTTCGCGATGTCCGAAAAAAATATCCCAATACCGTAAGCGGCGCCATCGCCCAGTATTACGCAGGAAATTGTCTGGTGAATCTCGGCCATCCTGATCAGGCTGTCGCCGAATACGAGTCGTTCCTCAAAGCCTACGACGGACAGAAATTCCTGCTCGGACTCGTCTATCAACGGCTCGGTTATACGTATAAAAACATGGGAAGACAGGATGACGCGATTAAGGCTTTTGAAAAAGCCGAGACGCTGAACGGCCCCGGCGCCGCGACTGTCGAAGTGGCCCGCCTTTACGAAGCTTCGGGCAATGTTCCGGAAGCACAGAAGAAATACAAGGAAGTGCTCGAAAAGCTCCAGGGCACGTCCTGGGCAATGGAAGTCATGAGCAGGGTACAGAAAGTCGAGTCCGCGTCGGTCCCGGCCGGAGGCAAGGGTGCGAAATAGCATCCCCTCCGTCCGCCCGCAAAGTTCGAGGGTGATCTTCCCGTTCCTGATGTTCCTGTTTGCGGCGTCTCTGCCGCACCTCATCGGGTGTAAATCCGGTGATCCCGTCCTCGAGGTCAGGACGGCAGAAGCGCTGCTTTCTCCCATTATAATCGGATCGGCATCGGTGTTCATGGAAATTGCGAATTCCGGTCCCGGTGCTGATTCGCTGATCAGCGCCCGGCTCGATATCCCGTCGGCAGTTGTCGAGCTCCACGACATGCAGGACGGCAAGATGGTGAAAACGGACGCCATCCTGGTCCGTCCCAGGGAGACTGCCCGGTTGCGGCCGTTCGGACAACATATCATGGTTTTTCGTCTGCCGAAGGATATCAAAGCGGGAGACAGGTTTACGATGGTCCTTACCTTCAAAAAGTCCGGCGTCATATCCGTGCCGGTGACGGTGGTGCCGGCCTATGGCGCTGCCGCCGGCCGCCGATAAGGTATCCCAAATTTCAATTTGACGTTGACGCATCAGGACCAAGTATGTTAGCTTGATGCACCAGTATTCAGGTGATTATGCTTTGAAAAGGGGGTGGTCGCAAAAAATAAGCCGATAGATCTGTTTCGGAATGCCAGTGTCTGAAAGAAACAACGACTGAATAACAACAAAAGAACGGGGGATGTTATGATGAAAAGAATTGCAGTAGTGATGCTGCTTCTGGCCGTTGTGTGTTTCAGCTACCTCACTTTTTCCACCGTGGGCTCCAAGGCGCCGGTTGCCGTAGCCGCCGGTCCCACCTACTCCGCCACCGTATACGTTGCCGGCATGGGCGGCCATTTTGCCAAGGCCGATGTGACCATCGACCCGAGCAATGAAAATGAGCCGATCAAGGTCGACGAACCTGGACCGCATGGTCATCGGGGACAAGAAGACCCATCCGACCCATGATGCACGGATCGATGCGAACGATTCGAACACCATGTTCTGGTCAACCTATGTTCTTGACCCGAAGGGCAAGCAGCATGTCGGCAAGTCCGACCTCAAAACCGGCAACGTGATCATGGATGTTGCCATGACCCCTGATGCCGAAGCGCCGGTGGCTCGAAGCCGCCGCTCTATTGCGCATCCGGCCAGAGCAGCAAGTATTTACATGCCGGTGTTCATGGGCCAGGAAGGCTATGTTGATGTTTTTGACAAGGCCACGATGAAACACAAGGAGCGGGTATGGGTGAGCGACCTGGGCTATGAAAAGGGGACGTACAAATTCACGCACGGCATCAATTCTCCTGACATGAAGACCTTCCTCCTGGTCATCAATCAGGCAACAGGAACGGCAAGGGCAACGGCGATATCGACTTTATCCTGGTTGATATGGCATCGCTCGAAAAGGGCAAGATGAAGAAGATCGCCAAGAACACGCTGAAGGGCGCGCCGGACAAGACCATCACCTTCCGCCAGTACTTCTCGAACGACGGTACGCGCATCTATCAGTCTGCAGGCGACCGTCTCTGGGTCCTCGATGCAAAGACCCTGACCCTGATCGACGAGAAGATGATGCCGGCCGGGAACCAGATCCACGATGCACAGACCACGCCTGACGATAAATATGCCATGCTGACGGTGCGCACCGTCACTGCCGGCTGCGATGCCGACGGCAAGGCGATCGTAAAAGAGGGCAAGGGCGTTGACATCACCGACGGCACGCTCATGTTCTATGATGTTGACGCGAAGAAAGTTGTCCGACAAGGCCACCTCGGTCTGCCTCGGCTGCCACAAGGGCATGGGTCTCGGCGACAAGAACGCCGTTCTCTGCGGCCTTGACACGAACTGGAAGAAGTAGTATTAAATCACAGCATAGCTGGTACGTCCTGACCTTCTCTGCGGGATATTCCGCAGAGAAGGTTTTTATTTGTCTACGAAACCCTTATGTCTGATCAATTTACGCTCTCATCCATGGCCTTCCGGAACCTGCGCCGCCGTCCTCTCCGGACCGGAATCCTCGTGGCGGCCCTGTCCCTGATGGTGGCTGCCCTCGTCTTTGCCCTCTCCTTTGTCACGCGCGTTAATTCGAGCATCAAACTGACGTCGGACCGCCTCGGCGCCGACCTTCTGATCGTCCCTACCGGAGCCCGGGGAGCGGCAGAGGACATTCTTGTCGAGAACCGCGCCACGTCCTTCTACATGAACAAGTCCTTTCTCGACCGGATCAAAAAGATCGACGGCATCGATAAGGTCTCCGCTACCAGACCTATCTGGTCACGCTCACCGGCTTCTGCTGTTCCGTGCCGTCGTCCATGGTCGTTGCTTTTAATCAGGAGACCGACTTTATTGTGACGCCCTGGCTGAAGGAAAAGCTGGGGCGGAAGCTCCGCAAAGGGGAGGCCATCGTCGGCAGCGAGTCTGCCTATAATATCAGTCTGGGACTGGTGGAGATGGAAGGCAAGCTGTTCGGCAGCGTGTTCAGCATGGTCGGCGTTCTGGACAAGACCGGCTCGGGCCTCGATACCGCGGTGTTTATCAGCGACGAGAATATCGAAGAGATCATCAAGAACAGCGATACCGGAATCAAGCCGGACCAGATATCGGTGATCTTCGCCAAGATCAAAAAGGATGCAGACCTCTATAAGGTCATGTCCGAGATCGAGAACAACATCATCGAGGTGGACGTGGTGATGCGCAAGGACATCGGCAAAAGCCTGATCACCACCCTGGGGGACATCAGCAAGATCTTCTATCTCACCATGGTCCTTTCAACGATACTTTCGCTCTTCCTGGTGTGGGCGATCTTCACCGCCATTGCGAACGAACGGACGCGGGAAGTCGGCATCATGCGCGCCCTCGGCGCGAAAGAGCGGCATGTGGTCAAATTGTTCCTCTTTGAGGTCCTCGTGCTCGGGGCAATAGGGAGCATCGTCGGCATTGTCGCCGGAACGTCGCTGACGATCTTTCATGGCGCAAAGTTTTTCGATCCTGAAGAACCTCCCGGTAGACCTCACCGCGTTCACCCGCGTCCTCATTGCTGTTGTCGGGCTGTTGTTCGGCACCGGCATCTGCGTGCTGGGGGCGCTGTCGCCGCTCCAACGGCTCAAAAAGCTGGAACCCCTGCTCGTGATCAAACAGGAGTAATCGTGCCGCAGATCAGTCTTGAGAATATCACCAAGACCTACCTCGTCGATAACGCATCGATGCGGTTCGATCGGTTTCGCTGCGGATCGAAAGGGCGATTTTATCTCGATCGTCGGGCACTCCGGTTCAGGCAAGACGACGCTGCTGTCCATGATCGGCGGAATTACCGCTCCCTCCTCGGGCAAGGTCTTGTTCGATGGACGACGATATCGCCGCGCTCGAACGCGATCCGATCTCCGAATACCGCTGCTAACGGATCGGATTCATGTTCCAGTTCGCCAGTCTTCTTCCGATGCTCACGGTCAGAGAGAACCTTCTGCTGCCCACGGTCTTCAGGCCGGGAGCGGACCGCACAGCGATGCGGCAAGAAGGCGAAGGACCTGCTGCGCATGGTCGGCCTGGTTGACAAGATCAACGGCTATCCGGCCCAATTGTCCGGAGGACAGCAACGGCGCGTGGCGATTGCACGGGCATTTATGAACAACCCGTCCCTGATGCTCGCCGACGAACCGACGGGAGACCTCGATGAGGAGACGGAGCAGGATATGATGAACTTTTTCCGGACCATGAATGAGGCCGACGATATCACCTTCCTCATGGTCACGCATAATACGGACCTGGCAAAACAGACCAAGCGGATGCTTCGTATGAACCTCGGATCGCTTCAGGAGCTGTAAAATTTGTTTTAAAGCTTTCGCGTTCCTGAAAATTTTCTCACTCACAAAATCATTCACGTCATTTGACAGAGAGCCGGATTCAGTTTGCATTATATGTCGTAGGCCTTTCCTTAGTTATGGTAATCAGCTCTATCACTAAAACTGCAATGAAGATTAAAGACGAATATAAGATATTTCTGTTGTCTCTTGCCGGATCCGTGCTCCTCTGGTTGCTGGACGCTGTTGTCGACAGCGTCGCATTTCATGAAGGATTCAAAGAGTCTTTTTTCGATTTTTCCGGACATGAGATCTACTTCCGGCTTTTCGTGACCGTAGGCCTCGTCACCTTCGGTTTGATCATCAACCGCGTCCAGAAACGGCAAAAAGCAGTCGAAGACCGATACAAGAACATCGTTGAATTGACGACGGACATCATATATGTGGCTGACCGGGAAGGCAACCAGATGTTCTGGAACGATGCCGCCTACCGGATTCTCGAGCGCACGCCTGAGGAGATCATCGGCAAGTCCTTTCTCCTGTCGATCCATCCCGATGACCGCGAAGATACGCAGGAAAAACGCCGGCAGCTGATCAATTCGAAAGTGGATGTGCTGAACAACATAGAGAACCGCTATATTACCAAGAGCGGCAAGGTGATCTATTTTTCCCATAACATCCGGGTGCTGAGGGACGAAGCAGGCAACGTGATCGGAACGCAGGGCATCGGCCGGGACATTTCGGAACGGAAGGAAACGGAACAGGCAATCCGGACGGCGATGGTGTGGGCAGAGGACGAAAGAGCCAGGTCCGAGTCCATCCTTTCAGCGATAGGCGACGGCATCAGCATCATTGATAGGGATTATTTAATACAGTACCAGAATGCGGTACACCGCGACACGCTCGGCGGAGACAAGCGCGGCCTGACCTGCTACCAGGCCTACGCCCGCGCGGAAGCCGTATGTCCGGGTTGTCCGATTGCCGAAACGTTCCAGGACGGCCAGATCCATGTTCTGGAGAAGACCGTGCCTCTGAATGGAGACGTACGGACCCTCGAGATCAAGTCTTCACCGCTGAAGGACGCCTCCGGAAAGATCGTCGCGGGCATCGAGGCGGTCCGGGATATCACGCCCCGGAAAAGAGCGAATGAAAAGCTGAAATTATATTCCGAGGCTATCGAAGCGGCCATGGACGGCATCCAGATCGTGCAGCTGGACGGAACGGTCCTGTATTCCAACAAGGCCGTGGAAGAGATCTACGGGTTCACACCGGAGGAGCTGACCGGACGGAATGTCAATGAAATGAACGCGGACCACGAATTTGCCGTCCGAGTCATCATCCCCCAGATGCGGGAGCATGGACGGTGGAACGGCGAGGTGATGGTCCTGCACAAAGACGGGACGGCTTTTCCAATCTGGCTCGCCACATCACTGGTAAAGGACGAACTGGGAAAGCCTATTGCCATGATCGGCATCATCCGCGACATCACCGAGCGAAAGCAGGCCGAGGAGATCCTGAAACGGCACCATGAACAGCTGATGAAGCTCGTCGAGGAGCGCACGAGCGAGCTGTCGGGTGCGAACGAGAAGCTCCGCCGGGAAATAGCGGACCGCGAGCGGATGGAACAGGAGCTTCTCAAGGCGCAGAAGCTCGAATCGCTCGGCATCCTCGCGGGCGGCATTGCCCACGACTTCAACAACCTGCTTGCTTCGATCATGGGCAATATTTCTCTTGCGCTGCTGGACCTCGATCCTTCGAGACAGCGCCGTCAGGCAGCTCGACGCAGCGGAACGGGCGTCCCTGCGAGCGCAGGACCTGACACGCCAGCTTCTCACCTTCTCCAAAGGGGGCACGCCGGTCAAACGGACCACGATCATCAGCGAATTGATCAGGGAGTCCGCGGGGTTCGCGCTCCGGGGTTCCCGGGTGAGGTACGATTTTCCTTTCCCGACGACCTCTGGCTCGTCGATGTCGACGAAGGCCAGATCAGTCAGGTCATCAACAATCTCGTCATCAATGCGGACCATGCCATGCCCGAGGGAGGGCACCATCACGATCAGCTGTGAGAACATCGAATTGAGGGAGCCGGCCGGCATCCCGCTGCGCGGCGGCGATTATGTGAAGATCTGTGTCGAGGACTTCGGTGTGGGAATAGCCAACGAGCATCTTTCGAAGATATTCGACCCCTATTTTACGACGAAGCAGAAGGGGAGCGGCCTGGGCCTCGCAACGACCTATTCGATCATCAAGAAGCACGGAGGCCATATTCTCGCGGAGTCGGAGCTGGGAAGGGGGACGACCTTCATCATTTACCTTCCGGCCTCGCGCACGGCAATAGCGCCGAAAAAAGTCGCCGATGCCAGCGTACTCGTCGGTACGGGGAAAGTCCTTCTCATGGACGATGAGGCCGACGTTCGGCAGACGACAGGGGACGTGCTCAAGCGCCTTGGGTATACCGTTGAATTCGCCGAAGACGGCGCGCAGGCCATCGAGCTGTACCGCGCCGCAAGACAGGCAGGCGAGCCCTTTCATGCCGTGATCATGGATCTGACCGTGCCGGGAGGAATGGGGGGCAGGGAGGCGGTTGCGAAATTGCTTGAGAGCGACCCCGGCGTGAAGGCAATCGTTTCAAGCGGCTATTCCAACGACCCGATCATGTCCGAATACCGGAAGTACGGATTCATGGGCGTGGTGACCAAACCTTACCGGATCAGGGACCTCGGCGAGACCCTGCACAATGTCCTGCAGCCGGACAAAGAATGAGGAACTGAAACAGGCAGTTAACCACTGATGAACACGGATAAACACGGGTAAATCAGAAAGTGAATCAAAGCCCTCAATTTTATCCGCAGATTACGCAGATTGCGCAGAATAATCAGAGATGCTTCAGTTTTTGCCTTTTTGTCTTCATCTGCGTCCATCTGCGTAATCTGCCGATGAATTCTTTTGCCAATAAAAAAGGCCGGGACAGGGTCCCGGCCTTTGTGATTTGTCCGCTTTTCAAATCTCAGATCTGATCAACATCCACTACAAGCTTGATCCGCTGTCCGGCCCGAACCGTCTTCCCGAGCTCTTTATTCCATTCCCTGATGTCCGCCACGGTCACGTTGTGCCGCTTCGCGATCCTGACGAGCGTTTCACCCCTCCGGACGCGATAAAGAATTTCCTGCTGCCTGCTGCCTTGCCCCGGCATGAGGTAGCTTGCTCCCTGATCTTTCCCGCTGTTTCGACAGGAATCAGGAGATGCTTTCCCGGTGTGATCCGGTTCTTGTTCAACCCGTTGACATCGCGGATTGCGGCAGCGGTCGTGTTGTACTGCTTTGCCAGGCCGTCGAGCGTCTCTCCCTTTCTGACTTCATGCCGCTCCCACTTGATTTTCTGGTCCGGAGACATGGCGGCAAAGTTTGCCAGGAAGGCTTCCTTCTTTCCCGCGGGAATCCTGAGCGCGTACTTTTCAATATGTGGCGGGGTCACCCACCGTTTGAGCTCGGGATTCAGTTCCTTGAGCTCCTCGTAGGTGCAGTCGCGCGCAGCGTGCGATCAGCCGGAGATCGGTGCTTTCGTCCAGGACAACGGTCGTCGAAGACGAAAGGATCGTACTGGGAAGCGCTGAAGCCGTAAGCGTCCGGATTCTTGGCGATGATGGTTGCGGCCATGTACTTGGGAACGTAGTTCTTGGTTTCCCTGCGGATGTACCGCGACGCCTTGAGGTCCCAGAAATCCTCGGAGCGGGTCCTGAGCACCGCCCGCTGCACCTTGCCGGCGCCTGCATTGTATGATGCAAGGGCCAGAGGCCATGAGCCGAAGAGGTTGTGCAGGTCTTTCAGGTGTTCTGCAGCAGCCATGGGTTGACTTGATGGGGTCCTTCCGTTCATCGATCCACCAGTCGATCCTGAGGCCGTACAGTTTGCCCGTGGCAGGCATGAACTGCCACGGACCCACGGCCTTTGCCCAGGAAACGGCATAGGGGTTGAAACCGCTTTCGATCATGGCTACGTACACCAGGTCTTCAGGCAGGTTCTTTTCCCGGAAAATGTCCTTCATCACGGGAATGTAGCGGGCAGAGCGGTCGAGCCAGCGCTGGAACACATCCCGTCCCGCGCGTCTTGAAATATTCAAGCTGATTCTCGACGCTGTCGTTCAGGATCATCGGGATGTGATAGGGTTTTTCTTCGGCCAGATCGTCATCGATTCATCCAGCTGTGCCAGGTCCTCAGAGGGCGGCTTCAGCTGGGAGGGAATATTTGCAGCATCGGACTGGAGAGATGGAGAGGGTGCTGAAAAGCCGTTTAACGGCCAAAGGAGAGAGGCGCTAAGTGCCAGACATGCAACGGTATTTCGCGAAATCATCATTCCTCCTACTTTAATGTTAATAGTAACCTCGTCGACCGCCCTTTGTCAAGGAAGAAAGGATTATGCGCGCTTTCATTCATCTATTCTTATCGGATAAAAAGAGTAAAACTTTAGCAGGTGGCGACGGCCTTCTTCAATCTGCTTTCCGGTGCAACTTGCTGCCGCGCCCTTGTAAATTACCGCCCGTTTCTGTATGATGTCGCCATGCACTCAGCAGTTCTCAACGAAATTTTCGCTTCCATTCAGGGTGAGGGGCCCTGGGTCGGTGAACGGCACATTTTCGTGCGGTTTCAAGGGTGCGATCTACGCTGCCGCTATTGCGATACGCCCGCTTCTGCAGCGCTGTCTGTTGCCGGCTCGGACGGGACCTTTTTTAATGCCCAGGCAACCAGCACTGCTTCCCCGATCATGGAGCACCAGAACAATCCCGTCTCTCCCTCCCGTCTCACGGAGCTCTGTTCACGACTGGCGGTTCCTGGGCCGTCACGCGCCACGATCAGCCTGACGGGCGGCGAGCCCCTGCTGCAGCATCTGTTTCTGGCTGAGTGGCTCCCCGCGGTCAAGGTACGGTTTCGCATTTTTCTCGAAACAGGCGGAGTACGCGCCGATGCCATTTATGTCCTCAGAGAGCTGATCGATGTGGTGAGCATGGATTTCAAGCTTCCGTCGGCAACAGGGCTGGGTCCGCTTTGGAACGAGCATGACCGGTTCCTGCAGGCGGCAGGGAACGCGGCGGTGATCGTCAAGGCGGTAGTCACCTGCGATACCTCCCTTGAAGATATCTTCGCGTCGGCGCGTCTGATCGCCCGCAGGAATGACGCCATCCCGCTCGTTCTGCAGCCGGCAAGCGGCTCCCTGCAGCCGGATGCCGGAATGCTCGTCAATTTTCAGAATGCCGCTCTCAGCATCATCCCGGATGTTCGGGTCATTCCCCAGGTTCACAAATTGTTGAACGTGCCGTAGCCGCGCAGCACGGCTTCCGGCCCGAGCCGTCACCGTGGGCAATCCCAGAGAATGCACTATCGGATACTTTTATCAGTCGTTGAAGAGCTCTCGACGCTCATGACCGGCGCACGCGTCGACCGGTTCATCCCGCGGGAAGACGGCGGAGTGTTCCTTCTGGCGCGGAACGCGGGAAAAAACTTTTCCCTCCTGCTGTCGCCCCGGCGGCCCCTGCCGCTTCTGCATCTGGTCAGCATGAAACCGCGGGCCGCCGGCGAGCCTCATCCGTTCCTGCTTCACCTTAAAAGCCGTCTTGTCGGGACTCGCATCATGCGCATCGGGCTCGTCAACAAAGACCGCATCGCGGAATTAGACTTTGCGCGGCCGTCCGCGGCGTATCGCCTCTTCTTCGAATTGACCGGCACATCGGCGAATATGTTCCTGACCGATGCCGAGTCCCGCATTCTCGCCTCCTATCATCCTGTCTCGGCCGCCGGTTCCCATACGCGAACACTGTTGCCCGGCGCTCTTTATGTCCCGCCCGTGCCGCAGCCCGAGCGGCCGCGGGAAGATTCCGGCCTCTGGAGCGCATTCGACGCTTCATCGCCGAACCGATCGGCTGAAACGCTTTCGCGGCAGTTTGAGGAAGAACGGCAGGCAGCGGCGCTCCGGGGAGAGCTCCGCTCAGCTACACGCGAGGCGCTCAAGAGGGCCGAACGACGCCGCGCCGCGCTGTCGACGGACCTCCGGACCGTTGAGCAGGCTGATCAGTTCAGGACGATGGGGGACTTGGTCCTGGCGAACCTGCAGAATCTTAAAACGGGAATCACGAGCGCCGAACTCGAAGGATATGACGGGACCCGGCTGACCGTTCCGCTCGATCCGTCGCTGTCGCCGCCGAAGAACGCCGACCGGTACTTCAAAAAATATAAAAAAGCGCGAACGGGCAGGCCTATTATCAGCGTGCGCCTGCGGCACACGGAAGAGGAGATCGCGCGCCTTCAAGCGCTTCTCATTGAGATTGAAAAAAGCGCCGATTCCGACAGTCTGTCCCGTTTGCGGCCGGAATTTTCCGATACCGGACGAAAAGGGCGCAATGCGCGGAGCGTTAAAGAAAAGACGAAAGGGGCAATGCCGGGAATCAGGACGATCATGTATCAGGGATGGGAGATAATCCTGGGCAGGAGCGCTGCGGGCAATGATCATCTTACGACCCGGCTTGCCCGTCCCGATGACCTCTGGCTCCACGCCGAAGGCCTCCCGGGGTCCCACGTGCTGGTGAAGAATCCGTCGAAAGGCGACATCCCGCCCGACGTCCTTGTCAAGGCTGCTTCTCTGGCAGCCCTGCACAGCAAGGGGAAAACAGAGACAAAGGTTCCGGTCGCCTATACGCCGGCCCGCTACGTAAAAAAACCGAAGGGCGCGAAACCCGGGCTCGTCGTATTGTCGCATCGTAAAACGGTTGTCGTTAAACCCGAAGGCGGACGGGAGGAGTGACTGTTTTTGCGGCATCCCTGAAATTCCGAAACAGGCGAAAACCTGCTTGACAGCAGGGGTTTTCGGATATAATCTAGGCCAATTCCATTAAAAATAGGCCTGGCCTGCAAAGGCCCGCGGGCGCGTTACAAATTCGCTGTACCTCAGGAGATCCCCTTGAAGAAGATCATACTTCTGTTGTTGTGGTTGGCAATCTTTGCATCGCCTGTCATTGCAGCGCCGCCTTTTAATCCATCGATGTCCGAGCCCCCGGAATACCCCGGCGTAAAACTCAAGGAACGTCTCGCGCGGGTCGCGCCTTTCGGCCTGATGCTCGCGCCGACGAGCTATCCGTCGGCAACGGTCAACGTCCTTTTTCTTCGTGTTGATTTCCCGCCTGACTCTGATTCGCAGACAGAGGGCACGGGCGAGTGGTCTGACGGCACCTATGCTTATAACAACGATGCGGACTACTGGGTCGACCTGGCAAAGACCAGATTTGTAGACTATTGGAAGGAAGTTTCCTACGGCCTGCTGCCGATAAACATCGAGGTGTCGTCAAAGGTGTACCGCCTGAGCTATAACATGTCCCATTACGGCACGGAAACCTACTCGGCGATCGAGAACCTTATCTACGACAGTGTAACGGCGGCCACGGCCGATATTGCTTTCAGTAACTACGATGTTGTCCTGATCGTGCACGCAGGCGTGGGTGAGGAAACGGACATCTATGGATCGACTCCCGACGACATCTGGTCCCTGTATTACGGGACCGGAGGCAGCCCCATCTGTCAGAACGCCGGGTCTCACGAATTGCCTGACCACTGCGCTGAAAAGCGGCACGATAACTGAAGCGATCATCATGCCCCAGACCGATTCACGGTCGAAATACGGTCTGGTCATTGATCCCCTCGGTGTATATGTCCACGAATTCGGTCACTGGCTCGGCCTGCCCGACCTCTACTGCACATCCTATGACTGCGTTGGGGCAGGCATGTGGTCGCTCATGGCAGACGGAAGCTACAACAGCAATTCGTCGTCCGGAAACTACGGCAGCTCACCGGCCCATCTCGACGCATGGAGCCTGTACGACCTAGGGTGGGTCGCTCCCCAGATCGTTTCTACCGCCACCACAAGCTTGTCGGTTGCCCTTGGCCCTGTCGAGTCCGTGCCCGCGCCCGCCAGTCCAGCTGCGGGAACTAACGTGTACAAGGCCCAGGCGTCAACAAGCACACAGAGCCAGTATTTTCTTTTAGAAAACAGACAAAAGATTGGTTTTGACGCAGGACTTCCGGGGCAGGGACTGCTTGTGTGGCTCATTGACGACGATATCGTCAGCGCAAACCGATACAGCAATACGGTTAATTATTATCCATCCCGGCTCGGAGTAAAGCTTGTCGAGGCTGACGGCGACTGGGCTCTTCTTCAGTCCGGTTCCCTGACCGACACCGGCAGCTCCGGCGATCCGTTCCCTGGATCGAGCAACAACACAAAACTGACTCCCATGACGAGCCCTTCGTCCGTGCCTTATACAGACTACGGATGGGTGAACGTGCGGAACATCAGTACCAGCGGCACCAACACCGTAAATTTCACCATCGGCTTCGGTCCGTTGCCGCCCACCGGCCTGGCGATCGACCGCTCCACCTGTGCGCTCAGCTGGAATGCAAGCAACGGCGCATTGTTGTACCGCATCTACAAGAACGGAAGCAGAACATCGTACGTCACGTCCGACTTCACGTCCTACACAGACGGAGGTTGCCGGTCCACGGACACGTATGCCGTGACAGCCGCTGATGCATCGGGAAACGAATCGCAGGCGGCGCTGATCACACCCGTCATAACCGTTACGCCTTTGTCGCTCAGCCTGAGTGACTCTGTTGTATCGGGAACGCTGACCTTGTCGAACTCCGGGAACGCCGATCTGGCCATCCAGTCCATCTCATTAAGCGGCGCAGGCCAGTCGTATTTTTCCTACGGCAGCGCCTGCGGGTCCACGGTTGCGAAGGGGACCTCGTGCTCCATTACGGTGACCTTTTATCCGTCGTCAACAGGGACCAAATCTGCTGCACTTTCCATAGCGACGAACGACATACAGACTCCCACGACGACAGTCGCCCTCTCAGGGTCCGTTTCGGCTTCTTCGTCCTCGTCATCTCCCAAACGTTCACACGGGTGTTTTATCGCAACAGCGGCCTACGGCTCCTATCTCGATCCGCACGTGCTGGTCCTGCGGGAGTTTCGCGACCGCTATCTGCTGACGAACTTTTTCGGCAGGCAAGCAGTGTCGTTCTACTACCGTCACTCTCCGGCGCTCGCCGCTTTTATCGGGGAGCATGAGGCCTTGAGAGCGATGACCCGCTTTGCGCTCACGCCTGTTGTCTATGCAGCAGCCTATCCGGCGCTTGCCGCGGCAGCGGTTATTCTGGGTTCGGGTTCTGTTGTTTTGATGCGTCGGAGAAATCGCAGGAAGGGTAACTGAGAGCGCGAAGGGACGATGCGGGTGTTAGTAATGTCGTATTAACGGTATTTGCGCGGCCGCTTTCGGTACTTTCCCGGTGCGCCGGCCGCTCTCATGAGCTAGGATCGTTTGGACTCCTGCCACAGCTTTTCCATCTCATCGAGCGACATGTCGTTTAACGATCTCCCCTCGTCTGCTGCGCGCTCTTCGATGTACCGGAACCGGCTGATGAACTTGCTGATGGTCTTCCGGAGAGCGTCCTCAGGGTTCACATCGAGGAACCGGGAAATGTTGACGAGCATGAAGAAAATGTCGCCCAGCTCTTCTTCGATCTCCGATGAGTCGCCCTTCGCAAGGGCCTCCTTGAATTCGGCGATTTCCTCGTCGAGCTTCGGGAGGGCCTCATCAATGCGGCTCCAGTCGAAGCCGACGCGAGCCGCGCGCTCCTGGAGGCTGTGGGCGCGGAGGAGCGAAGGGAGGTGCCGCGGCACTCCTTCGAGGATAGACTTTCTTGCTTCGTATCCTTTTTCCCGCTTCTTGATCTCCTCCCAGTTGGCAAGGACTTCGCGGTCCGTGCTCAACCGGGTGTCGCCGAAGACGTGGGGATGACGGCGGATCATCTTCTCCAGGTTGGCCTCGATCACGTCGTTCATGGTGAACTGGCCGCGCTCCTCGGCGATCCGCGCATGAAAGACGATCTGGAACAGGAGATCGCCAAGTTCCTCCTTTACGTTCCCGGGACCGCCTTCCTCCAGGGCATCGATCACTTCATAGCATTCCTCGACAAGAAACGGTTTGAGAGACTCGGGGGTCTGTTTGCGGTCCCAGGGGCAGCCGTCCGGTCCGCGGAGCCTGGCCATCAGGGCAATGAGCTCATCGAAACGGGTGGACATTCAAATCACCTCTCTGCGTTTCGGTATTGGATTTTCGCATCAACAGCGAACGCTGTGCGGGAAGGGCGAACCAGGCCCCCCGACGGGGTCGTCTTTTCGTACCTTACACAATGCAAAAGGTGTTTGCAAGCTTTTTTCTTGAAACACCGGCGGATTCTGTGGTAATCTGATTCCATCAGCATCATACAAGCCGAAAGGAGAATTTATTATGCGGCATCGCTCGTTGTATGCGGTCCTCATCCTTGCAGCATTCGTACTGTTGACCGGCATGGGGGGAACGGGAGGGGTTGAACGCGCCCCGCGGGTCGAAAAGAACTTCGCAGTAACCGTTGTGGATGGATCGGGAATAAAAATTAACGGGGAGAAGTTCAGCTGGGAAGGACGCATCACGATCCAGGGATATCTGGGCATGGCGCAAATCAGCATGCCCTTCGACAGGATCCGTGAACTGACCGTCGGCGAGCGGGTCGAGCGCAAGGTAAAGGTCACCGTTCATCTGGTGGACGGGACGGAAACCAGCTTCGATGTGGACGCCAAATCGCGCTGCTACGGTGAATCCTCGTTCGGAACATTCACGCTCCAGATGGATGAAATCAAATCGATTACGTTCAAGAAGAGCTGACTGCGGGCAGTGACTGAGGCGATGGCAACCGAACGATTCGGGTGTTCAACTGATCTGGATGATCTTTCCGGTCCGGGGCGGAATACTTTTCCCCCGGAGATTCTCTTCATCAGTCCTTTCCCGTCCACATGATGGCGGATATCCCGCTTGTCCGCCGCAGCCGGATTTACCGTGCAAGTCCGCCGGGCGGTCCGGAACAAACAATGAAATCCACTCAGATAGAGAACATCAAGGCTCTGCTCGATGAAGAAGGCGCGGTTATCCGGCAGGCGCATTTTTCCGGGACCGGAGGCAATGAGGTAGTCCAGCGCAGGACGACGCTCATTGACAGGACCCTCCGGGAAATCCACGACGACCTCGAACTGTCCGCACCCATGCCCGCGTTGGTGGCGATCGGCGGCTACGGCAGGGGTGAACTGAATCCCTTTTCCGACATCGACATTATGTTTCTCTGCCGCGATGAAACAGACCGGCAGAGATCTCCGGAGATGCTTTACCTGCTGTGGGACGCCGGCCTTGACGTGGGATACAGCGTTCGGACCATAAAGGAATGCGTTCCTCTTGCCCGCCAGGACATCAAAATCCGCACATCCCTGCTCGAGTCCCGGCTGCTTGCGGGCGACGCATCCCTGTACGAGGAGTTCCTCCGGACCATGCGGAGCGAGGTTTTTTATTGGAAATCCGCTTCTTTTATCCAGGAGAAGGTCGCTGAGCGGAACGCGACCCGCTTGAAGTACGGCGGGTCCATCTATCTTCGGGAACCGAACATCAAAGAGGGAGAAGGCGGACTGCGCGACATCCACACGGCGCTCTGGATCGCCCTGGTCCACTTCCGGTGCCGGTCGATCACGGAACTGATCCCCGCAGGAATCATTACCGAGGGCCAGTATGCCGTGTTCCAGCGGTCGCGTAACTTTTTCTGGCGCATCCGGAACGAGATCCACTACCTGTCGGGCCGCAAGAACGATCATCTGACCTTCGACCTGCAGGAGGGTGCGGCGCGCGACTTCCGCTACCGCGATTCGGCCCACCTGCTCGCCGTCGAGCGCTTCATGAAGGCCTATTTCATTCACGCCAGGAACATCAGGGAATTTTCGAACATCATCACCGACGCCGTTCTGCGCAAACCGCAGCGACGCTGGTTCGGGCGAACCGTGCCGATCGGACCCTTTTCCCTTGCCGGACGGATGCTCATGCCGGCGTCGGAGGACCTGTGCCGTTCCGACCCCGCCCTCGTCATGTCCGCCTTCGAAACGGCGCAGGAACGCCACGCCGTCTTCTCGGACCGTATGAAGTCGCTGATCCGCGGCTGCCGGATCGACGACGGCGTGAGAACCTCGCCGATGGCGGCCCGGTCATTCCTGGCCGTGCTGAACAACCCCGACGGTCTGTTCGAGACGCTTACGCAGATGAAGGACCTGCGCCTCCTCGGCAGGTATATGCCTGAGTTTCGGGCGATCCAGTCCCTGGCGCGGCACGATTATTACCATATGTACACCGTTGACGAGCACATTCTGCTGGCGATCAGGAACCTTCAAAACCTCTGGTCCGGCAGCTACCCGGGGCTTGCATCGCTGGGGGAAGCATTCAAGGGGCTGAAAAAACGATGGGTGCTCATGCTTACCGTCCTGCTGCACGACCTGGGAAAGGCTTTCCGGCACGACCATGAACAGGCAGGGGCGGCAATCGCCGAAGGGATCCTGACGCGCCTCGGCGTAACGGGCGATGACCGCGCACGGATCATTTTCCTCATCAAACATCATCTTGCGATGACCACCCTGTCCCAGCGGCGCGAACTGACGGACCGCAAAGTGATCGCCGATTTTGCCCGGCTCGTGGGCGACCGTGAGAACCTGTCCCTGCTCTATCTCCTGACCTATGCGGACATTTCCGCGGTCAATCCGAACGCATGGACGCAGTGGAAGGCTGTCCTGCTCCAGGACCTGTACCTGAGAACGATCAGCTTGATGGAGAAAAAGGCCGTTGCCGGAGAAGAAGACCAGGCACGGCTTGCGATGCAGAAAGAAAAAATCATGTCTGCCGGGGCTTCGCTGCTTCCGGAAGCGGAGATCGCGGATTACTTCGCCATCATGCCGGAGCAGTATTTCCTCTACACGCCGACCGGCAAGGTGCTGGACCATATGGGGATGATGCGGAGGCTGCGTGATGAACAGCTCGTGATCCATCATCGCCATTATCCGGAACGAGGCTACACGGAACTGACAGTGTGCGCCTACGATGCCTACGGGATGTTCTACCGGACCGCGGGAACGATCGCTGCGAAGAATCTGAACATCCTGCGGGCACAGGTATTTACGTCGAAAAACGGCGTCATGCTCGATACGTTCCAGATCACCGACGCGGAGGGCAACCTTTTCGATTATGAAGAAGCATGGGAAAGCTTGGAGACCGAACTGCGTGCCTCGCTGATGCGCAGGTCCCGGCCTCCCGAACCGGGGCACTATCCCCGCGGACATCGCAGCGGGGCTGCGATCCGGACAACGGTTGATTTCGACAATGAAGCATCGGATCATTTCACCATCATCGATATCACGGCCCGTGACCGGGTCGGCTTTCTCTATCATGTATCAAAGGCGCTCTACGACCTCAATCTGGACATCGGTTCCGCAAAGATCTCGACGGAGGGGTACCGGATCATGGACTCGTTTTATGTGACCGATCTGCTGCGCTTAAAGATCACCGACCCTTTCCGCCTCGAGAAGATCAGAAAAGTGCTGCTGGAAGTGACGGAACAGGCGGCCGATCCGGATAAACAGCCGTGACGCTTCGGGCCAGGGCGCACAGAACGTTCCCCTCTGATCATCGGAAAGGCCGTGTGATAATTCGTATGATCCGCGGTCGCGGTACACTCACAGGCGGAACCATCGGAAGACGGCGACTTATCCTGCATCCCTGCAGGTTTGGCTGCTGAAGGGGCTGTACCGGAATATGAGAAAAACTGCCATCATCATCGCGTCTGTATTTCTTGTCCTGCTCGCAGCAGTCGAGTTCTACGTACAGACCGATTCTTTTGCGGAGCGCATCCGCCCCCTGGTCATGGAGCCGCTCAGGGAGGTCCTCGGCTCCGACGCGCGGATCGGCTTCATAAAGGTAAACTTCATTCCGCCTTTCCTCGAAGCCCGCAACATCTCCCTGCCCGATGGACAGGGCAGGGAAGTCGCGGCCGTCAGGAGGATCAGGGTCTATATCAACCCTCTGTCGCTGCTGTTCAAAAAGGTCCGGCTGCCGTCAGTCACCGTGCTTGAACCCCGCATCTATGCCCAGCGGGCTCCCGACGGATCGCTCAACGTCGTGCCGGTAATCGAAAAGATCCGGGACAACCTGGCCCGCTCCGGGAAAAAGGCTTCAGGCTTCTCCGTGCACCTCGATTCCGTTACGATCAAAAACGGACAGGTCTGGTACACTGATACGGCGCTGTCCTCCCAGGCATCAGTCACCGGCATCAATACGATCGTGCGGCTCGATCCGTCGAATGATCTGGCAAGCGCACATATCCGCAGTTCGCGGGTCCGGATCACCCGTTCCGGCTACTCTGCCCTGGAGGGAATGCTCGAGGCGACGGCGGAATACCGCCATGGGCGGCTCCGGCTTGATGACCTGGAATTTGCCTCGGGAGATGCCGTCCTGAACGTTTCGGGAAGCGTCAACATCGTGCCTGAGGTAGAGTTTGACCTCAAAAGCAAGATACCGGTTCGGGCCCCAGAGCCTGGGAAACATTGCGGCTCTTTTCAAACAGTCGCCGCGGCAGAAAGGGGTACGAATCAGCGCGTCCGCCGTTGTCAGAGGCAGAGTTTCCGACCTGCAGATAAACGGCGAGATCGGCTACTCCAGCATATCGTACGGCGGGGTGGCCTTGAAGGATGCTGTCCTGTCCTTTCAATTCCTCAATCACGAGTTTTTGCTGCACGGTGAGCATCTTGGCATGGAAAAGAACGGGAAGCGCCTGGACATCGATCGTATGGCCGCGGTCATCGGGTACCGGTTCGGCGTCTTCACGGTTATGCAGACCGACTTGACTGCCGGCGATCTGGCGCTTCACGCACAGGGAACCATTGATCCCGGCAAGGGATTCGACCTGCGATTGGCTGCAGAGTCGTCAGCCGCGGGGCATACGTTGTCCGTTATCACGTCCGATGCCGTCACGGGGACTGTCCGCGTCGAAGGACGACTGAGCGGTGCTCTCAAGGAACCTGTCTTTGCCGGGACGATCGTCGCGGGCCCGGTCGACGTCCGCGCGGTCCGGTTCGACAGCATCAGCGGTGGAGTGGAGTACCGGGACAGAAAAGTAGACTTTTCCGACATCCAGATTCGGCGGCAGGCGGCGCGATATGTCTTCAACGGGACCGCGGACTTTACCGGTGCCGAACCGCTGTACACAGCACGGCTCAAGGTCAGCCAGTCCGATGTGACGAGCGTTGTTGCGCTATTTTACGAACCCCTGCCGCTTCAGATTGCGGCGACCGGAGAACTGACCTTTCAGGGTACGACAACCCGCTATACCGGCAGCGGACACCTGTCCCTCGAAGCGGGCAGCGCATACGGAGAATCCTTTGTACGCGGCGCTATTACAGCGTCGTTGAGCACGGGAAAGATATCTTTTCCCCAGGTTGTCCTGTACAAAAAAACGGGTATGGTAAAGGCATCGGGATGGATCGGTTTCGACGGCACCTATGCGGCCGAGTTGGAGAGCCGTGATGTCAGCCTCTCGTCCATAGACCATCTGTCCGGTGTCCCCGTTGACGGAAATTTCGCGCTCGACATCCGTTCATCAGGCAGTTTTTCGTCGCCTGTGGCGAGCGCCACTCTGGATGTCGAGTCTTTATCCTGTCGTACGTCGCCTGTAGGGCACCTGCATGCCGCAGCTGAGCTCAGGGACGGCAGGCTCGCGCTGAATGCGGGACTGGTTGAGAACAACACACAGGTATCGCTCCGCTGGCTTCTACGAGAGCCTTATACCTGGACGGCAGAGGCCAAGATCCACACCGACGGCATCAATCCTGTTCTGTTTTTTGCCAGTCCGGAAATAGCGGGCCGGGTGAACATATCGGCCGAGGGGACGATCACCGCCCACGGAACGGGCCTCAACCTGTCGACGGTGAGCGGCGAGGCAGTCTTTCAACGAGTCGGCGTGACGGCCGGCGATTACCGCATCGACAACGGGCAGCCGGCCGAGTTTCTCGTCCGTGGCAACAAGATCACGATCGCCTCGCTGGATCTGGCGGGTCCGGGAACCAGCATCAACGTCAGCGGGTCCGCGACGCTGCTGCGCGACCTCAACATATCGGCGAACGGGCACCATGAATCTTCCGCTCCTCAGGCTGTTCTATCGGGAGGTGGAGCATGCCGCCGGCACCGCTGAACTGCAGCTTGCCGTCACCGACGAATGGAGCAACCCCAACGTTGCCGGCGAACTGAAAATCCGGGGGGGAGAGGTGAAGATCAAGGACATTCCCCAGAAGTTTACGGCGATGAACGGGAACGTCCGGTTTTCCCAGGGCAGGATCGTCGTCGAATCCTTTGCCGCAGAAATGGGCGGCGGTACGCTGGATGTCTCCGGCTGGGCGCAGCTCAGCGGCATCGAGCTTCAGAACTTTTCCCTGAAAACGTCCGTCAGCAACGTAACGGTCCGCTACCCGGAAGGGTTGACATCGACGTTGACCGGGAATCTGTACTTCGACGGCGACCGGAAAGAACAGACGCTCTCCGGCGACATCACGATCAAGAAGGCGCGGTACGATAAGATCATCGAATGGAAAACCATGCTCGTGGATGTGGGCAAGGGGCTCTATCAGAAAAAACAGACCGACATAGGCTGGATCGGCGAGACGCAGATCAACGTGCGGTTCCACGGTTCGGAAAACATCGTGTTCCAGAACAATCTTGCAAAAATGCTTCTTACTGTGGATGTGTTCCTGAGGGGTACGGTAAATCATCCGCAGCTTCTGGGCAGGATCGAAGCGGAGAAGGGGACGGTCTATTTCCGTAAGAACGATTTCAAAATGCTCCATGCATCAATCGATTTCGTAGATCCCAATCGCATGAACCCCGTTCTCGACATCCAGGCGGAGACCCAGGTCAAGGAATATCAGATCCGTTTGGCAGTGACAGGCAACGCCGATCGCGCCTCAGTGACTTTTATTTCCGATCCGTCGTTGAGCGACAGCGATATCCTGAGCATGCTCGCCCTCGGCAAGAAAGGATCGGAGCTGGCGGGAAAGGAAACCAGCGTCGGCGTGGGCGAGGCTGCTTCGTTTGCGACCGGTCAATTTCAGGATATATTCGAAAACCGCGCGCGGGGACTGACCGGTTTTGACCGGTTTCAGGTGGACCCTTACGTAAACCAGAACAACACCTCGGTGCCGCGGCTGACCGTGGGCAAGGAGCTTGTCCAGAACAAGCTGTACGTCACCTATTCGTCCAACGTGGGAGCGGCTATGCCTGAACAGATGATCAGCCTCGAGTATATCCTGAACAGGCATTTTTCGCTGGTCGGCGAGAAGGACGAGACCGGGAACACTGGTGCGGACATCAAATACCGCTTTGAGTTCGAGTAAGAGGCGCGTTTATCGGGGGGGGCAATAGCCACCTACTATTTTCGAACGTGAGGAAGTAGGGACCAAGACGGCCCGCTTTGCAGCCTTCCTTTGGCTTTGATTCGCTTTAAGCTGAAAGCTGACCGCTGAATGCTGAAAGCTGATTTTAATGCGCTTCATCCCAGTTCTTGCCTGTGCCCATGTCCACCCGGATCGGTACGGACAGCGAGAGTACTCCTTCCATCTGCTCCTTGACCAGCGCCTTGATCGCATCGAGTTCTTCGTCGGGTACCTCAAAAACGAGTTCATCATGGACCTGGAGTATCATCTTGGAGCGCAACGCCCGCTGAACCAGGCTTGCGTGGATTCGGATCATGGCGAGTTTTATCAGGTCAGCCGCCGTCCCTTGAATCGGCGTATTGACCGCTGTTCGTTCTCCGAAGCTCCGCACCGCGGCCGTCGTCGACGCCAATTCAGGAATGAAACGGCGCCTGCCGAGAAGCGTTGTCACGTAGCCTTTTGTTTTTGCCTCTTCGATGGTCCGGTCAAGAAAAAGCCGAACGCCGGGGTATCGGCTGAAGTAGCTGTCGATATAGCGTTTCGCTTCAGTGTTCGAGACCCCGAGGTCCTGGGCCAGACCGAAGGCCGAAATGCCGTAGATAATGCCGAAATTGACGGCCTTGGCCTTGCGGCGCATCTCTGACGTGATCTCCTCGACGGGAAGTCCGAAAATCTCGGATGCGGTCCTGGTGTGCACGTCCTCGTCCTGCTGGAAGGTCTTGATGAGGGCGGAATCCCCGCTCATGTGGGCAAGAACGCGAAGCTCAATCTGGGAGTAGTCCGCGGACAGCAGCTCCCATCCCGGCTCGGCAATGAAGGCCTGTCTGATTTCGCGGCCCACGTCGGTGCGGATCGGAATGTTCTGCAGGTTCGGCTCGCTGCTGGACAGCCTCCCGGTTGCGGTAACGGTCTGATTGAGAGACGTGTGCAGCCTGCCGGTCCGGGGATTGATCATAACAGGGAGTGCGTCTATGTACGTGGATTTGAGTTTAGCCAGGGTCCGGTACCTTAAAATTTCCGCGGGCAGAGGATGAACAGGGGCCAGTTCTTCGAGCACGTCCACGTTCGTTGAAAAACCCGTCTTGGTCCTTTTCAGGGGAGTCAGGCCGAGCTTGCCGAAAAGAATATCGGCCAGCTGCTTCGAAGAGTTGATGTTGAATTCGGTGCCCGCCAGCTCGTAGATCGTTTTTTCGATGCCGGCGATATCCTTTTCCAGTCTGTTCGACATGGTCTTGAGAAAGTTCGCATCTATCTTGACCCCGACGCGCTCCATGTCCGCAAGTACTTCCATGAGCGGCATCTCGATGTCCCTGAACAGGGTTTCGAGATTCTGCTTCTCGAGCATCGGTGCCAGCATTTGTTTGAGTCTTAGCGAAACGTCTGTATCCTCTCCCGAGTACCGCGTCGCCGTGGAGATGTCCACTTCGGAGAAGGCGATCTGCTTTTTTCCGGTGCCGGTGACATCGGCGTAGGTCATGGTCTTGTAATCGAGATACTCGAGGGCGATGGCATCCAGTCCATGAGAGGGCTTGCCCGGGTTCAGAAGATAGGATGCTATCATGGTGTCGAAGGAAAGACCCTTTACGGCGATCCCGTAATGGCTGAGTACGAGCAGATCGTATTTGATGTTTTGCCCGATTTTTCTGATCCGGGGATCCTCCAATACCGGTTTAAGCAGGGACAGAGCGTGGGTGATGCTGAGCTGCTTCGGTGCGCCGGAATAGACATGTCCGAGTGGCAGATAGTAGCCCTGGAAAGGCCTCACGGCAAAGGAAATGCCTACCAGTTCAGCCAGCATCGGATCAGGAGACGTCGTTTCCGTATCGAAACAGAATTCTCCCGAAGACGACAGGAGGGCGATCAGGTCCCGCAGCTCCGTTTCTTCGAGGACAGTCCGGAATTCAGCATCCTGAGCCGGCTTCTGCGTGACGTATTTCAGCAGCGCCATAAACTCGAGCTCTTTTAAAAGCCAGAGCAAGGCCGCATCATCAGGCTGTTTTACCACCAGGGCATCGAGGTCCAAGTCAAGAGGGACGTCCGCCCTGAGGACGGCAAGCTCGCGGCTCAGCCGGGCCAGATGCCCGGACTCGGTGAGCGCCTGCCTGAGCTTCGGCTTCTTGATATCCTGTACATGCGCCAGCAGATTTTCGATCGTCCCGTACTCCTGAATGAGCGTCCGGGCCGTCTTTTCTCCAATCCCCGGCACGCCGGGGATGTTGTCCGACGCATCGCCCATCAGTCCCATGATCTCTACGACCCGGTCGGGTTGGACGCCGAACCGTTCTTCAACATCACGGGGCTCATAAACTTTTTCCTTGAGCGTGTCGTAGACTCTGATGTGCGGACCGACGAGCTGAAGGATGTCTTTATCGCCGGTGACGACGGTTATATCGATGTCGTCCGTCTCTGCCTTGCGTGCGATTGTGGCGATGACATCATCCGCCTCCTGACCTTCGACGGTAAATACAGGGATGCGGAACGCCTCCACCAGTTTGTGGATATAAGGGATTTGGGGAACAAGTTCCCTTGGCATGGGCGGACGATGGGCCTTGTACTGCTCGTACTCGAGGTGCCTCCTGGTCGGGCCTTTGGGATCGAATACCACTGCCAGGAGGTCGGGTTTTTTCTCCTTGATTATTTTGAGAAGCATATTGGCAAAGCCGAATACGGCGTTCGTCGGCAGGCCCGAAGAATTCGTGAGACCACGCACTGCATAGAATGCCCTGTATATATATGAATTCCCGTCAATGACGTACAGTACGGGTCTGTGGTTGCTGTTTTGAATGCTATTCACCAACATGCTCTCCTTACTCGTCCTCTCCATTTGTGCACGCGCCGGAATCAAGGATAGGTTTGTGAAACATCAATATTTTTGTTTCATAACCCCTGTCGAACCGCGGCCGATTCGTGCGAAGTATAACGTAACTCGACTGAAAAAACAACGTAAGACGGGGACGAGCAATCTTGAAATTTAGCCAGGATAGAGTCCTGAGTAAATTGGCCATGGTACATCGGCCCCACCCCGAGACCTGGGTGTGAACGCGATGAAACAGCTTGGGTGGGCAAATAACCGAGACGATTATTGCTTTATTCTTATTGATTTGTAACATGTTGAATTGATGAAGCTTTATGTTAATGTCAGTTTTCGCTCACCATGCTCACTATCGCTCTAATAATTAAGTATTTTTTTCTTTTGCCAACCGTAATTTATTGAAATATAGCAATAAAATAGACTTGTTATTGTGGTATCTATTTTGCATTCAAGATTTTGTTGAACTTCATTTGCGAGGCAGGGATGGATTGTAACGTAAGAAACGCTAATTACGAACGTGTCATGGCTGTCATGGATAAGCTCCTGAAGGAGCGTTATCGCAATGTATGCGGCTGTTCGCGCTGCTTGAACGATATTGCGGCAATAGCTCTTAATTATCTTCCTCCCCACTACTATGTAGACGTGACTGAAGAGAAAGAAATAGGGTCTCCTTGGGTCATGGTCGAGACAGCTGTAGTGGAAGCCATCGACCGGGTCCTGGAAAATCCCAACCATCCTCATCCAAAATCGCGTATCAAAGCGGTTGATTCTCCTTCGCTTATGAGTTGACTTGCGGAAAAGGGAATGCTATAACAGAGTACCTTTGTTATGAAAACACGTTCCCTCTGCATAACCGCCTGCTTGCTCGTCATTACAATCGTTTTCTCTACATCCTTTGCCACGGCTGTGGATAATCCCGTACGCGGAACGGATGCGGCGCCGTGGGTTTGGCCGCTGCCTCCAGAAAAACCCCGTGTGAAATTCCTGCGTACGTTCATTACCCCTCAGGACCTCGGCGCCACAAAAGGTTTTTTTGCGCGTCTTTGGGAATTCATTGCAGGCGAGGATACGGTGGATCGCATCATTTCTCCGCACGGCGTCGTATCGGACGGCGAAGGAATCGTCTATGTTGCGGATTGGGGTGCTGGCCGGATTCACTATTTTAATTTCGAAAAAAAGAAATACGACCAGTACGGCAGAACAAAGCTCGGCAATCTCGCTTCCCCCATCGGAGCCACTCTTGATGCCGATGGGTTGCTATACGTATCGGACTCCGTCCTCAGGAGGATCTTTGTATTCGACGGCAGCAAGAACAAACGGGTCATCGGTGACGACGACCTGATGAGACCGACCGGCGTTGCCATTAATAAGCGTGAAAAGCTCCTCTACGTTACGGATACCGTAGGCCACCGGGTTTATGTCTTCGACCTCGCCGGAAAAAAAATACGTAGCTTCGGCAAACGGGGCGAAGGCGACGGCGAGTTTAATTATCCCACCCATCTGGCAATAGACGGACAGGGAAATGTCTACGTAATGGATACGCTTAACTTCCGAATTCAGATATTCGACAAGGATGGCCGATTCATCGGTAAATTCGGCAGCATGGGCACCGCAATCGGTAGTTTCATGAAGCCGAAAGGGATTGCCGTCGACAGTGAAGGCCATATCTGGGTGTCAGACGGCCTGCGCAACAGTATCCAGGTGTTCGACCGCAGCGGGAAACTGCTCCTGATCTTCGGAAGGAAGGGGATCGGCCCCGGTGAGTTCGATATTCCGGCGGGCCTGTTCATCGACAGCAAGGACCGGTTGTTCGTGGCGGACAGTTATAATTACCGCGTGCAGATGTTCCAGTATCTGAAATAAAAGGCGTAGTGAGTTTTACTTTTTCCGTGTTCGTGTTCATGCGAGGTGTGACTTCGAACCGTTATTCCGATGAGGTGAATCATGAAGCGCTGTGTACTGATCATCGCACTTTCGACCGTACTATTTACAGCACCGACCGCTGGGGCTGCGCCGACCCTCGTGAAGGATTCCAAACATAATCTGTCGGCATCCGGTCCGGGAACGTACAAAGCGCAGTCTCCCGCTTTGGGCGGCACGACTGAAATATGCGTTTTTTGCCATACACCCCATGGCGGCAATACGGAAGCTCCTCTTTGGAACCGTTCAACCACCCAATCCGGTTATGTCCCTTACGCGAGCGATGTCATGTCGCTCATGAGTATTACAGCGGAGAATCCGTCTACCGGAAGCGCTTCGGCAATTCACATAAAAAAAACCAGGGTCTGTCTCACCTGTCATGACGGAACGGTGGCGCTCGGCAAACTGGTGAACATGCCCTATGACAGCGGCGGTACCGAGGTTGCCATGACGCCGAATACGAAGATTCAGCAGCAGGACGCCGGTTATATCGGCCTCGACCTCAGTGACGACCATCCCGTGGCGGTTCAGCATGACAACGGCAAGGACGGGGAACTCAAGTCTCCCGTATCCTCATTGACAAGGGTCAGGCTCTATACTACCGATGCAAGCAACAATGTCATTGAAACGAAGAACAACGGGGGGTATGTGGAATGCACTTCGTGTCATGATCCTCACGACAACGAATATGGAAATTTTCTGGTAGATCCGAATCATAACTCCAGTATCTGCACAAGTTGTCACGACAAAGCGGGCTTTGCCGGAAGCGCTCACGACGACAACACGATCAATGCAACCTATACTCCCCCTGACGGCATAGGAGGATACTTGAGCGGAAGCCCCACAGGCAGGGTCGGCGATGTGAAATGCATGGCCTGTCACTTTCCGCATAAAGCCGGTCTGAATCCGGGCAGCACGACGCCAGATGCTGCGTATGGCCGGTATCTGCTGTCCTTCAAAGAGGAGAACAGCTGCTTTCTGAACAATCCCAGTGACCGATGGGGCACGCCGAATGCTGCAACGGCATGCCACGGCACCGGCGGGTGGAAGAATATCGAATCCGATGTGAACTCGTCAGGTATCGGCATTCATCAAATCAAGGATTCCAATACAGCGCCTCGTCACAAGGCGACAGAAGGCCAGTTGGGTTGGTTTAACACCAGCACTGTCTGGCATGTGGAATGCGAAGACTGCCACAATCCCCATTCAGCGGGGAAAACCAGGCATTCATCGCCGGTAGTACCTCCGGCTTCACCGCTGGACTCCACCAGCCCGTTATGGGGAACAGGGGGCGTTAATGTCACCTTTCCCGCCGGCGGCTGGACTTCACCGCCGAATCCTACGACTAATTATCAATACGTAAAGGGCCGGGGTGTAACCGACACCATCAGTAATGGTGTTGATATGGAATACAAAATATGTCTTAAATGTCATTCGGCTTACGCTTGGAATGGGGGAGCAACGCCGAATTCCACGTCCCTGGGCAATGTTGCTATGACGGATCAGGCCCAGGAGTTCAATAACAACAATGCGTCATATCATCCGGTTGTAGCAGCAAACAACAAAAATACTCAAGGAACGTACGTCGGATTATGGACTGCTAAAAATAATCAGACGATGTATTGTTCTGACTGTCATACGAGAAACGGCGGCGGTTCTCCTCAAGGTACCCACGGGTCGTCGAATCCGTTCATCCTTGCTGCGCCTTTTGCCGACCTATACCCGACGTCGAACAGCACGGCGCAAAATCAGTCCTCAAGCGACCTTTGCTTTAATTGTCATGATTCCGGCACCTATTTGACCGGCACAGATACCTTTAATCCCGGCGGAACTGGTTTTTCCACCGGTGGCGGCACCGGTACGAATCTGCATACGCGGCATAAAACGCTTGCAGCGAGCAGCGGTTTTTCCACGTTTGCTTATCGCTGTGTCAATTGCCATTCGCGAGTACCCCATGGCTACAAGAATCGCGCCATGCTCGTAGTTCAATTTGATGGTTTCCCCTACGAAGCGACGGCCAACCAGGGGAAAATTACATCGCCTCTTAATTTGCCGACTACGAGAAATTACACAACAAGAGACGCGAATTGTTCGACAGTCGCGGGATGCCATCATTAATCCTTAAGGTAAGGATGATTCCCTGAAGTGTGGTATCTTTCACTGCAGTATGAAAGCACAAAGACCCGCCAAAACGTTTAATCAAGATGATTTTCTCAACAGGGCATCAGACTGGGAAACTGGAGTGCCGCGCACCCGGCATCCCTCCGGCAATCTCCTGATTCACGGGCGCAAATATTGCCTCCCGCCACGCCTTTCACGAAAAGATTTTCTTGACAGCCGAAGAGGGAATGTTGTATAAACAACAGTCTTACGCACACTTGCCACGGTCATTCCTCGCCGGCGTAGCTCAGTGGTAGAGCAGCTGATTCGTAATCAGCAGGTCGTCAGTTCAATCCTGACCGCCGGCTCCAGATTGCTCCCCGTTTTTACCCTTCTACAGTGCTTCCTCACCATATAACAAAAACAAATGGTAACAAAAAGAAAAAGGTTGACATCACAAATTAATCTGTTTAATATTATGGCCAACTTGTCGTAACCGGGGTGATGATGAACCTTCCCAACTATATTACGTTGTTGAGAATTGTCCTGATCCCTTTTTTCATCAACCTGATGATATACGGCTACTACCAGGAGGCCCTGATCGTTTTCATCGTTGCCTGTGTGACTGATGCTCTCGACGGGCTGATCGCCCGCCTCACCAAATCTCAAACCGAACTCGGCGCGTTCCTCGACCCCATGGCGGACAAGCTTTTAATCATCTCGGCATTTGTTACGCTGGTACTGCTTGATATGCTTCCCGTCTGGCTTGTCATTATCGTAGTGAGCAGGGACATTATTCTCGTGCTCGGCAGTATTGCGATCTATTTCACGGGCCATCACTTCATGGCAAGGCCGTCGATCATCGGGAAAACCACGACACTGCTGCAACTAGCCGTTGTTACGCTCACCTTGATATTCGTCATCTACGGAAATGCTCCTGAAGCCATGTCCCTGTTGTCCTGGGTTACTGCCGGATTTACCCTGACATCAGGCATCCAGTACGTAGCGCGCGGTACGAAGATCGTCGGATAGTATATCATGAATCTGAATCATCTTGGGAGGACAGAATGAAGATTTCTGACATGATCAGGCAGGCTCTTGAAAAAAAGGGTTTTAAAAACCTGAAAGACGCCTCGAAAGTCCTCGGCATCAGCCCCGAACTGTTGCGGGTTACGATAAACAAGGGGCACATTCCGAAGGATAAGACGCTGATAATGATCGCAAACAAGCTGCACCTTGATAAATCGGTCCTCATCCTGGCTGCACACCAGGAAAAGGTTCCCGCCGAGGTCAAAGGTTTTTTCCTTTCTCCTTCGCAGGCAAAATTTCGGAGAGGAAAACGCAAATTTCCTCTTTCCGAAGAACAGATCAATTACCTCGAGAAGATCCTGAGCGTCGATGAGATCATGATTCTCAGAAAGTTCAGACAAGTCTCGGACGAAGCCAGGACGCAGATCGCCGGCTATGTCGATTTCATGTTCGCATCCAAAAGGAGCACCTGATTGCTCGAGATCATCAACATCGAGCCGGAAGGGACCGCTGCGAGACTGGGACTCAGAAACGGCGACCGGCTTGTCTCCGTCAATGGCCAGGAAGTCAATGATGTAATCGATTTTGCATTCCATATCGCCGAGGAACAGGTGACCCTCGAGATACTCACCCCCGACGACAAGACCAGAACATACACCATAGATAAGGAACCCGATGACAGGCTGGGTCTATCACTATCCCCCCTGCGCGTCAGACGATGCAGAAACAAATGCATTTTTTGCTTCGTTGACCAGATGCCTTCCGGTTGCAGGAGAAGCCTTTCGGTAAAAGATGACGATTTCCGGGCTTCCTTCCTGTACGGGAACTACATTACCCTCGGATCCCTGACAGAGCAGGACTGGCTGCGAATTTTTGAACAGCGCCTGTCGCCGCTCTATGTTTCAGTGCACACTACCGACCCTGTCCTCCGGTCGTTTATTCTCGGTAACAGGAAAGCACCTGATATCATGGATAGCTTGAAACGGCTGGCCAGCGGCGGCATCCTGATGCATACGCAGATCGTCCTGTGCCCCGGGATCAACGACGGTGCTCATCTTGCAAAAACGCTCGATGATCTTTCCGGTCTTTACCCGGCTGTTGCATCTGTTGCGGTCGTTCCCGTCGGCATGACCGCCTTCAGGAAAGGACTCTTTCCGCTCAGGACATTTACCCGTACTGAAGCGCGCAGCGTGATCGATTTTACCACAAGATTCGGTGACCGTTTCAAACGAAAGCAGGGAACGCGATTGGTATTCGCCTCCGACGAATTTTACATCAAAGCGAGATTGCCGGTGCCCTCCTGTTCGTTCTACGAAGATTTTCCACAGATAGAGAACGGCGTAGGGATGGTCTCTGATTTCCTGGACTCAGCCGCCCGTATGCGCTTCCCGAACCGAATCGATCCGGCCACGGCAACGCTCGTAACAGGGGCGTCCTTCGGTCCGCTCCTGCGTATGTTCCTGGAACGGCTCCGGCTGACTCGGGGGCTCTCCATGAACCTCGTTGCGGTCCGGAATAATTTTTTCGGTCCGTCGGTTACCGTTGCAGGTCTTTTGACCGGGAGCGATATCCTGTCCTCTCTCGAAAACAAGGCCCGTCGAGATTTCGTTTTCATACCAGCTGATGCTGTTTCGGATGATGGGCTGTTCCTCGACGGCATGAGCGTGGAACAGTTGTCCGATCGAGTCGGCTCCCGGATAGTACCCGTTCGATCATTGAAAGATGTTGTTGAAAATTTTCATGCGATACGGAGGAACAAAGCATGATTTCCGGTCATACCCGGTTGTACGGCATCTTCGGCCACCCTGTTGAACATACCTTTTCTCCGGGCATGCATAATGCTGCCTTTCATAAACTGCATTTGGACGCCTGCTATGTCGCATTCGAAGTAAGTCCCTCCGGCCTGGAGCAGGCCATGAACGCGGTAATTCCCCTCGGCCTTTGCGGTTTGAATATCACAGTACCGCATAAGGAAAAGGTCATTCCCTATTTGGACGAGCTTTCCGAGGAAGCGCGTCTCATCGGAGCGGTCAATACCATCCAGATTAAAAAAGAGAGGCTCATCGGGCACAATACGGACGGAAGGGGTTTTATTCGTTCCTTGAAGGACAATGCCGGTTTTCATCCGAAAGGCAAATCGTTTCTTCTCATCGGATCAGGGGGAGCGGCAAGGGCCGTCGGCTTCAGTCTCGCCCTCGGCAGAGCGAGAAACGTATTTTTTTATGATGTTGATGCTTCAAAGGCATCCGCTCTGGCCAGGGATATCAGGGAAAAAACCGGGGCCGATGCGCAAGTGCTTTCCCTTGACTCGCTGGCAACTGCTGCGGAGGCTGCTGACTGTCTGATCAACGCTACACCTCTCGGCCTGAAAAAAAAGGACCCTCTTCCCATCAAGAAAGAGTGGATCACCCGGCGGCACCTGGTTTTCGATCTCGTGTACAATCCCATTGAAACGGCATTGCTGAAAACGGCGAAGCTGCGGGGGGCCAGAGGTCTCCCGGGAATCGGGATGCTCCTGTATCAAGGCGTCATTGCCTTCGAAATCTGGACGGGCGCTCAAGCGCCGGTTTCGACCATGAAGAATGCCCTGGCCCGGCAGATCCGTGGCCGAGGGCATTGAAGGAAAACGGGCAGTGGACAAATAGGCAGTGACATCTTGACATCCCGACAGTATTAAAGTAATATTGTACTGATTTCTTTTTTATTTTAAGGAGTTCCTATGGCAATGTCAGGAAGGCTCGGCTCGATGCTCGTGTCGTCGGGCCTGATTTCGGATGACCAGCTCAAGAAAGCTCTTACCGTACAAAAAACGGAAGGAGGAAGGCTGGGATCCATACTTGTCAAGCTGGGTTTTGTCCAGGAAGACAAGCTGATGACCTTCCTGAGTAAGCAGTACGGCGTTCCCTATGTTGATCTGAGCAAGTTCGAGATAAACCCCGCAGTAATCAAGCACATCCCCGCCGAAGTCGCCCAGAAATACCGGATCATGCCGATCAACAGGGCCGGTGCCACCATCACCATCGCCATGGTGGACCCCTCGAATATCTTCGCCATCGACGATATCAAATTCATGACCGGCTATAATGTCGAAGCCGTCGTAGCAACCGAGGGCGCCATCGTCGAGGCAATTAAGAAATATTACGGCGGAGCCAAATCGCTTGTCACGGCGAAAGCCGGCGGCGCAGGCGGGTCGACCGCCATGACGACGAAAGAAGATAAAAAACTGACCATCGAGGCTAAGGACTACTCGCTCGACGATATGGCCAGTGAGGACTCCGTGATCGACGATATCGATGTCGGCGGAGTCGTTGACGTTGAGGATTTCGACGATCTTGTTCACGGGGCTGTCGACGATCTAGAAGTTGTTGAAGAGGGCGGGCAAGAACAATTGTCCGCGGAGGTTGAAGCCCCCATCGTCAAGCTCGTAAACGGTGTACTGTTGCGGGCAGCCAAAATGGGTGTGAGCGATATTCACATCGAGCCCTATGAGAAAAAATTTCGCGTTCGGTACCGGCTCGACGGAGTCCTTACCACGGTAATGGGCCTGCCTCTTAAGATCAAGAACGCAATTATTTCCCGCGTCAAGATCATGTCCAATCTCGATATTGCAGAGCGACGTCTTCCCCAGGACGGCAGAATCAAGCTCAAAATGGGCAAAACCAAGACCATGGATTACCGGGTATCGGTGTTGCCGACCCTCTTTGGTGAAAAAATCGTTCTGCGGCTGCTCGACAAGTCGAATCTTCAACTCGACATGACCAAACTGGGTTTCGACGAAGATCAGCTCGTGGATTTTAAACAAGCCCTTGACCGGCCTTTCGGCATGGTTCTGGTCACGGGACCGACGGGCAGCGGGAAAACCACGACACTGTATTCCGCGCTGAGCGAGTTGAACAAAGAATCGGAAAACCTGATGACCGCAGAAGATCCTGTCGAGTTCAACCTCATGGGCATCAACCAGGTCCAGATGAAGGATGAAATCGGGCTCAACTTCGCCGCCGCCCTGCGTTCCTTTCTCCGTCAGGACCCCGACATCATCATGGTCGGCGAGATTCGTGATTACGAAACAGCTGAGATCGGCGTAAAAGCCGCCTTGACCGGCCATCTTGTCCTCTCCACTCTTCACACGAACGACGCACCGAGCACCATCAACCGTCTGCTGAACATGGGCGTTGAACCCTTTCTCGTATCTTCGTCGGTCATTCTCATTCTCGCTCAGAGGCTTGTGCGTAAATCATGTCAGAATTGCAAGAAGCCCGAGAAGCTGCCCGTTGAAGTGTTTGTTCAGGCCGGATTTTCTCCTGAAGATGCGAAAAACGTGGTCAGCTTCAAAGGTGAGGGATGCGAAGTATGCAATAAAACCGGCTATAAAGGGCGGGTCGCTCTCTATGAAGTGATGCCGATCAAAGATGAAATCAAGGAGTTGATCCTTCAGGGCGCGTCCGTTCTGGACATTAAAAAACAGGCCATAACTTCGGGGATGAAGACTCTTCGGAGGAGCGGATTGCTGAAGGTAAAAGCTGGTCTGACCTCCCTTGAAGAGGTCCTTGAGAACACGTTCCCTGACTAACTCGGTGTTCGAGGGTGGTAAGTAAAAAATATCTGAAAAGGGGCCTTGAATGGCAAACCTGCATGATCTGCTGAAGTACATGATTGAAAAGGGCGCATCCGACCTGCACATTACGACGGGAATTCCTCCCTCCATCCGCATTGATGGGAAGATGAAGCCTATCCCCGGCCTCGATGCCCTGAGCGGAACCCAGACAAAGGATCTTTGCTACAGCATTCTGACGGATGCGCAAAAGCACAAATTCGAGGAAAACAGCGAACTCGACCTGTCTTTCGGCGTAAAAAACCTTTCCCGTTTCCGCGCGAACATTTTTGTTCAGCGCGGCGCCGTTGCTGCCGCAATCAGAACCATCCCCTTCAAGATCAAGACCTTCCAGGAACTCGGCCTCCCAGAGGTGGTCTCCGACCTGTGTAAGAAACCGAGAGGCATGGTCCTGGTAACAGGCCCGACCGGCAGCGGCAAATCAACAACGCTCGCCTCCATGATCGACAAAATCAACAACGAACGGCAGGAACATATCATCACGATTGAAGATCCTATCGAGTATCTTCATCCACACAAAAAATGTCTGGTGAACCAGCGCGAAGTGAACGCCGATACGAAATCTTTCAAAGATGCCTTGAAATATATTCTGAGACAGGATCCTGATGTGGTTCTCGTAGGAGAAATGCGAGATCTGGAAACGATCGAAGCGGCCTTGACCATTGCAGAAACCGGCCACCTTACTTTTGCCACACTCCATACGAATTCCGCCGCTCAGACGATAAATCGTATCATTGATGTTTTCCCTCCCCACCAACAGTCACAGGTGCGGGCTCAGCTATCCTTCGTTCTTGAAGGCGTTATATCACAACAGCTTATCCCGAAAGTTGGGGGCGGCAGGCTTCTCGCGCTCGAGGTCATGATCCCGAATGCCGCCATACGCAATCTGATCCGGGAAGACAAAGTCCATCAGATATACTCTCAAATGCAGACGGGTCAATCCAAATTCGGTATGCAAACATTGAATCAGGGTCTCTACGATCTGTTTGTTAAAAAGTTGATCTCCTACGAAGATTGTATCGGAAGGTCGTCAAATCCGGATGAGCTCATTCAGATGCTCGGGCGTTCCGGTCTGTCAGCATCCCAGGCTGTTCAAAAAGATTATCGCTGACTCGGTCTTGATGTTCCGGCGATAGTTATAACGGAAGAACTTCTGGGCGACGGATTTTTTCGATTTGGGGTGAAATATGGCATCAACCGTATTTTTGTGGGAAGGTAAGACACGGCAGGGAACCGTGCAAAAAGGCGAGCTGGCAGCAAACAGCAAAGAGGATGTGCTGGCCCTTCTTCGGAAAGCAGAACATTCTTCCCATTTCGGTCAAGTCGAAACCGAGAGAGATCAGACTGAAATTTGGACAGCCCAAGGTCACCGACAAAGACATTGTGATTTTAACCCGTCAGCTAGCAACGATGATCGATGCGGGACTTCCGCTGGTACAGTGTCTTGATATTCTCGGTAGTCAAACAGAGAATAAAGCCCTTGCAGGCATCGTTGGACAAGTAAGGACCGATGTGGAAACCGGCGCTACTTTCGCGGACGCCCTGAAAAAGCATCCGAAGATTTTTGACAATTTGTATGTTAATATGGTTGCCGCTGGAGAGGCTGGCGGTATTCTCGACACGATTCTCCAAAGACTTGCAGCATATATGGAAAAATTCGCCAAAATCAAAGGACAGATTAAATCAGCCATGATCTATCCTTCCGTAATTTTGTTCGTTGCCGTTGCCGTTGTCGCACTTCTTATGGTTGTTGTCGTCCCTATGCTGGCAGCCATGTTTGCGGACATGGGGCAAGCGTTGCCGCTGCCTACAAGGATCGTAATGGCTATCAGTAGTTTCCTGAAAGGATGGGGAGGACTTGGACTTCTGATCGGCATTATAAGCTTTTTTGTCGGTATAAAACAGTTTAGAAAAACGGAAAAAGGTCTGCGGGTGACCGATGGCATAGCTCTCAAAGTGCCTGTGGCCGGATCCCTGATTCAACGGGTCGCTGTGGCAAAGTTCACGCGAACGCTCGGAACCCTGCTCACGAGCGGTGTACCGATACTTGAGGGGCTCCTTATCGTATCGCGTACAGCAGGAAACAAGGTCGTCGAGGAAGCCATCATGATGACCCGGCAGAGCGTAAGCGAGGGTAAAACGCTGGCCGAACCCCTCGGTAAAGCCGCAGTATTCCCACCCATGGTCATCCAGATGATCTCCGTCGGTGAAGCTACCGGAGCCCTCGACAACATGCTGAATAAGATCGCCGATTTCTACGACGATGAGGTCGATTCCGCAGTTGCAGCCTTGACCTCGATGCTGGAGCCCATGCTGATGATCTTTCTGGGGACAACGGTCGGATTCGTCATCGTGGCTATGTATATGCCTATATTCAAGATGGGAGCCATAGCGGGCGGATAGCGACAGGTGACACGAGAATTTACCAGAGAGGAATACGCTGTCCGCATCACGTGGCTTATCTGGGGGAGAGCGGTCTTAACGTCGTTTCTGGCGGGAACGCTTTTTTTCTTTCAACAGAGGTATAAGATCTATTCTTTCCATGCGGCCGTTCTGCTCTACGTTCTTGCCTCGATTTATGCTCTGACCGCTGTTTACCGGTATCTCCTCAAAAAAGTACGAATAATTATTTATTTCTCGCCTTTCTCCAGGTTTCTGTCGACATCTTTCTCGTTACCTTTTTGGTTCATCTTACCGGCGGAATAGACAGCGGCTTATCGATCTTGTATCACCTTGCTATTATATCGGCCAGCATTATTTTGTACCGGAGAGGCGGATATCTGGCTGCATCGCTTTCGAGTATCTTATATGGCGCAATGCTGGATATGCAGTATTACAATGTTCCAGGGTTCCAACGGAGCCAGAATTTTACCGCCGGTCAGGTTTTTTATCAGGTTTTCGTCAATATTCTTTCCTTCTACGTCGTAGCTTTGCTGAGCGGATACCTTGCCGAGCGGCTCCGCTCAACACGGCAGGAACTCCGGGAAAAAAGCATAGACTTCGAAGATCTCCGCGTGCTTCAGGAGCATATTCTAAGAAGCGTGGGGAGTGGTATCCTTACGGTCAACCTCAAGGGTGAAATTACCTCATGGAATCCTGCTGCAGAACAGATCACGGGCTATACTCTTGATGAGATCAAGAAAGAATGGCAGCAGATCTTCGGCAAAAGCATCAAGGAGCTCTTCGGGCATACTGACTCTCTGAAAGAACGTCCGCACCGTTTTACCAGTCAGATAGCAAAAAAGGACGGCACCGAGGCTGTACTCGGAATGATTGCATCCCTGCTGAAGGACGATACAAACACCGTACGCGGAATTATTCTGACATTCCAGGACATTACCAAGATTGTTGAGATGGAAGAGCAGATCAGGAGGCAGGAACGGCTGGCAACCGTAGGTAGCCTGGCCGCAGGCATTGCCCATGAAATCAGAAACCCGCTTGCGTCGCTCAGCGGATCAATTCAACTGCTGCAGCGCGACTTGAGACTGGAAGACGACGACAGGCATCTCATGGATATTGTTGTTCGTGAAACCGATCGATTGAATACAATCATTACCGAGTTTCTTGAATATGCCAGACCGAGAAGTGCTCATATCGAGCAGGTAGATCTTCTCGCTCTACTGGATGAGACTATCATGCTCCTGAAGAATAGTAAAAATTTCAGTGAGAAGATAACAATTTTTAGCAACGTGCAGCAGAATATCCGCCTCAGGGGGGATATGCAGAGATTAAAGCAGGTATTTTGGAACCTGCTGCTGAATGCCTGCCAGGCAATGCCGAGCGGCGGGACCATAGAACTCACCGTTAGGCCGAATACGCAAAGCGACGATGAAGCGGACCGGTGCGAAATTGTCATAAGCGATACTGGGACGGGAATAGCGCGTGAGTATCTCGGGAAGCTCTTCGACCCTTTTTTCACCACGAAAGCCGAGGGAACCGGACTGGGTTTGGCGATCGCTTATCGTATCATTGAGGATCATCATGGCACCATTGAGGCAGAAAGCGAAGCTGGCAAGGGTACAAAATTTATAATAAGCCTTCCGATGACAGAAGATCCGACATCCGTGTCGAGACAGGAAAACGGGTGACTCGACCCCGGACAGGACGCAACGTATGAGCAAAATACTTGTTGTCGACGATGAGCAGAGCCTGAGGGACTTTCTTGCGATCATGCTCAAGAAAGAAGGCCATGAAGTTGTTACAGCGGATAGCGGTGATACGGCATTAAAAGCGGTCCAAGCGGAAATTTTCGATCTTGTCATCAGCGATGTCCGTATGCCCGGAACGGACGGAATAAGCGTTCTCAAAACCGTCAAGGACGTATCGCCGGAAACGGTCGTTGTAATGATTACGGCCTTTGCCACTGCGGAAACAGCCGTTGAAGCAATGAAGCTTGGCGCATCCGATTATATCATCAAGCCGTTCAAAATCGACGAGTTGAAGCTCGTCATCAATAATTCTCTTGAAAAACGACTCTTGAGAAAGGAGAACATCCTTCTTAAACGCGAGATAGAATCCAAGGCCGGATTCGAGAATTTCATAGGGAAAAGCGAACCGATGCAGAAGGTTTTTGCGCTCATTCGTCAGGTCGCCGGGACGACCAGCACGGTGCTGATCACGGGGGAGAGCGGTACAGGAAAAGAACTGGTCGCGCGCGCCATCCATGTCAACAGCCCGAGAAAAAGCGGCCCTATTGTAACCGTCAACTGCGGGGCGTTGCCGGAAACATTGCTGGAAAGTGAACTGTTCGGTTATATGAAAGGCGCGTTTACTGGGGCAGCATCGAACAAACAGGGGCTTTTCGAGGCCGCCGACGGCGGCACCATTTTCCTAGACGAGATAAGCGCCACCACGCCCGCCCTCCAGATAAAACTTCTCCGTGTCATTCAGGAGCGTGAATTCATGCGGGTAGGGGGGACGACGGGCATCCGTGTCGATGTGCATATCATCGCAGCAAGCAATCGTGACATACGGGATGAAGTCGCAAGAGGTACTTTCCGGGAAGATCTCTACTATCGACTGAATGTACTGCCGATTCATGTCCCGGCTCTCCGTCAACGAAAGGACGACGTCCCGTTGCTCGTTGATTTTTTTCTGAAAAAGTGTTCGAGAAAGGATAAGCAGGGGCAGGGAACGAAAAAAATAGATCCTCAAGCGATGAAACTTCTGATCGACTATGATTGGCCCGGGAACGTCCGGGAGCTGGAAAATACCATTGAACGGTTGTCCGTCATTGTGCCGGGGGACATGATCCTGGCGGAGCATATCCCCGAAGTGGTCAAAGAGTCGGATCCCTGCTCAGAACTCGGCGGGATGGATATCCCAGATGATGGAATCGATCTTGAAGCGCTGCTGGAAAACGCCGAGAAGGCGCTGCTCCACAAGGCCCTCGAGAAATCCGGGGGCGTCAAGACCGAGGCTGCCAAGCTGCTCAGGCTCTCTTTCCGGTCGTTCCGGCACCGACTTCACAAATACGAGGCCTCGTAGAACCTTTTTTCATTGCAAATCATCAGCAATTCCGCTACAATTTACACTTCCCGAATCACAGTCTCGGGCATTTTAGAATCTTAAGGTGAATTTTTTACCGTAGTCGGACGCTTTCCGCAGATTACCGCGACACGAGCGTTTGCTGCGGAACTCAACTCTTATGGCATACGATTCTCTCAGGGATTTCATCGAGCTTCTCGACAAGCAGGGCGAACTGGTACGGATCAAGGCAGAGGTGGACGCCGAATTGGAGATCGCGGAAATTACCGACCGTGTATCCAAAGAAAAAGGGACGGCGAACAAGGCGCTTTTTTTCGAGCGCGTGAAAGGATCTGCATTCCCGGTATTGACCAACACCTTTGGGTCCATGAAGCGCATGTGTTCCGCACTCGAGGTGCAGGACCTCGACGAGATAGGCAGACAAATCAGGGATGTCGTCGATCCGACAAACCTTTTCCCCGGGCCCGGTGCAGGCCTCATGGACAAGCTTCAAATGCTGCCCAAACTATCCGAGCTTGCAGGTTTTTTCCCCAAGACGATTAAAAGGGCTCCCTGTCAGGAAGTCGTCTGGACCGGACACGAGGCGGATCTTTCCAAACTGCCGGTTCTAAAATGCTGGCCTGCAGACGGAGGACGGTTCATCACCCTTCCGATGGTCTGTACTGTTGATCCCGCCACCAAGATCACGAATGTAGGCATGTATCGGATGCAGGTCTTTGATCATCAGACAACGGGCATGCATTGGCACAAACACAAGGACGGAGCTCGGCACTATCAGCACTACGAGGCAGCGGGCAAACGCATGGAAGTCGCGGTAGCCATCGGCGGAGATCCGTCAATCATTTATGCATCTACGGCGCCACTTCCGCCGGCAATCGGGGAATACGTTTTTGCAGGGTTCCTGCGAAAAAAATCCCTCGAAGTTGTTCAATGCAAAACCATCGACGTACGGGTTCCTGCGGAGGCTGAATTCGTTCTTGAAGGATTCGTTGATCCCGGCGAACGCAGGCTCGAAGGCCCTTTTGGCGACCATACGGGATATTACTCGGAAGCGGATCAGTATCCTGTCTTTCACATCACGGCAATTACTCACCGGAAAGACGCAATTTATCCTGCGACGCTCGTAGGCCGCCCTCCACAGGAGGACGCATACCTCGGCAAGGCCACGGAGAGGATATTTCTACCCCTCCTCCAGATGGTAGCACCGGATATCCTGGATATGGATATGCCTGTTGAAGGTGTGTTCCATAACAACGTAATCGTCAAAATACGGAAACGCTATGCAGGACACGGAAAAAAAGTCATCAATACGATCTGGGGAACGGGCATGCTCATGCTTTCCAAATTTGTGATCGTCTGCGATGAAGATGTGAATATTCATGACTATTCCGAGGTCACTTGGAAGGTCATGAACCACGTTGATCCTCAACGAGACCTCGTCATCATGGACGGACCGCTTGACATCCTGGACCACTCCTGCCCGCAAATCGGTTTCGGCGGTAAGATGGGCATTGATGCAACCCGCAAGGGGCCGGGGGAGGGATTCAACCGACCCTGGCCCGACGAAATCCGCATGGATCTTCGGATTCAGCAGAAAGTTGACGAACGCTGGAGGGAGTACGGACTATAAAGCAGTCCAATCAGCAGCGTCAACCCCGCCGGAAATCGTCGAATACTATCCCCGATCACCTTTTATGGCGTACGGGCTCAACGGGGAACAACCTCATGCGCACCAAGAGTCTGAGCAGAGGTCCAGGTCTGTCCAGTCCGGCAGGACTCTGACCTTGGCAATTTCTGGATATACCACCTATGTGGCTATTTGACATTCTGATCATCTCGTCGCTCATTATTCTGAACGGTTTTTTTTCAGCGTCTGAGATATCCCTGATTTCGCTCCGGAAAAGCCGCGTCCGTCATCTCGTTAAAGCTGGTCATCCACTCGCACGAAAGGTGCAGCGATTGCAAGAGGAGCCCGAACGGTTTCTTGCGACGGTCCAGATCGGCGTGACCCTCGTAGGGACTCTGGCCTCGGCTATCGGCGGCGCGATCGCTGTCGAGAAAATCAAACCTTTGTTGCGGAGCGCGCCGGTTGATTTTATCAACAGAGCAGCCGAGCCTTTTGCAATGGGTATTGTAGTTTCAGTCATTACCTTCGTCACCCTGGTTGCGGGAGAACTGGTGCCGAAGTCGCTGGCGATACGGTACTCTGAACGGATTGCGTTCGCGACGTCGGTGCCTATCGATTTTTTGTCCAGGCTCTTTACGGTAGTGCTGCGGATGCTTACAGCGTCCAATAACTGCGTTCTGCGGTTTTTCGGCATGCCTGCGGGACAGGAAGCATCCCTTGTATCAGAGGACGAAGTAAAATATCTGATCCGGGAAGGCCGCAAGAGCGGAATATTCGAGCCGTCGGAAGAAGACCTGATTCACAGCGTATTCCGGTTCACGGACACCGTTGTGCGAGAGGTCATGGTTCCGCGCACGGAGATCGCCGCTGTCGAGGCAGGGAGCGACGTCGATGCGATACTTCGCACGATGAATGAAAAGGGGTTTTCTCGGTTGCCGGTGTACTCCCGATCCATCGATAACATCATCGGCGTCGTTTATCTCAAGGACATACTGGCCCTGCACATGGGCAACCAGCCGTTCCAGATCGAAGGCGTACTGAGAAAGCCATATGTCGTTCCGCCGAACAAGAACGTGAGCTTGCTCCTGAAGGAAATGCGCGAAAAACGCATTCACCTCGCCCTTGTCGGCGACGAGTACGGCGGCACCGACGGTCTCGTGACTATGGAGGACCTGATCGAGGAGATCGTCGGAGACATCCGTGACGAACAGGAAAAAGAACTCAAGGAGATCGACGAGATTGCGGCGAACCGGTACGTCATTGACGGAAGAACCGACATCGGAAAAGTGAATGCAAAATTGGGCGTGCAGCTCCCCGAAGATGAATTCGAGACGATCGGCGGCTTTGTGCTGGGCCTTTTCGGCAGGCTTCCGTCTGAAGGCGACCAGATCCGGCACGAAAACCTGCTGTTCACGGTGCTCCGGCTGCGACGGAACCGTATTTCCCGCATCCGGGTGCTGAAATACGCCCCGGAAAATCATGAAAGAGGCGAAGATGACGACACCACAGGTACTTGAAACCAATTTTGATGGGCTGAAACCGCCGAAGCGGGGAAAAGTGAGGGACATCTACGATCTGGGAGACTCGTTGCTCATTGTCGCCACGGACAGGATTTCGGCCTTCGACGTGGTGCTCCCGAACGCGGTCCCGGAAAAAGGCAGGGTCCTCACCCAAATATCGAAATACTGGTTTGCGAAGACCGCAGACATCGTACCGAACCATTTGCTCACGACCGATACGGCGAAATATCCTCCGGAATGCCGCCCCTACGCCGCCGTGCTCGAAGGGAGAAGCATGTTGGTGAAAAAATCCAGGCCTCTTCCCATCGAATGCATTGTCCGCGGTTATCTCACGGGATCGGGTTTAAAGGAATACAAAACAGCGGGTTCCGTCAGCGGAATTGCGCTTCCCGCAGGCCTGACAGAGGCGTCGCGGCTTCCAGAGCCGATTTTTACACCTTCGACCAAGGCCGAGGTAGGAGAGCATGATGTAAACATAGACTTCGACACTGTTATTGGACTGGTCGGCAAGACGGTCGCCGAACAGGTCCGGAAGTATGCCCTGGCTGTGTATAAAAGAGCCTGCGAACTCGCGGAACCAAAGGGTATCATCATTGCCGATACCAAGCTTGAGTTCGGCATCTTTCGTGATGAAGTGATCCTCATCGACGAGGTGCTTACGCCCGACTCTTCGCGGTTTTGGCCCAGGAACGGTTACCAGGTCGGCGTATCTCAGAAAAGCTTCGACAAACAGTTCGTCCGGGACTATCTGCTTTCACTGAATTGGAACCAGAAGCCGCCGGCGCCGATCCTGCCTGACGATGTCATCCGCAAGACGAGCGAAAAATACCTGGAAGTGCTCAAGATGCTGGCTGGCTAGTGTTTCTCCTTGACGGTCTCTCAATGAATAAGTATAATCCGCAGATACCGTTTTATCGGTAAAATAATCGGACAATTGAAAAGGATTTTGTTTGATGGAAGATTATAATGAGCTGATCCAGCAGCGGTTGAAAAAATTGGCAGAGATCAGCGCCAGCGGGATCAGGCCTTATGCAGGCAAATTTAACGTAAGTCATACCGCGCAACAGCTGACGGAGGCTTACGGACAGGCCGCCAAAGAGGACCTTGAAAAGGAACGAAAGGAGGTAACGATCGCCGGCAGGATCGTTGCCATGAGGAGTTTCGGCAAGGCCTGTTTCTGCCATGTTCAGGACGGATCCGGCAGGATCCAGCTCTATTTTCAGAAGAATACCCTCGGAGAAGACAAGTACAGCCTGTTCAAAAAGCTCGATATCGGAGATTTCGTCGGCGGCAAGGGATTCCTCTTCCGCACCAGGACTAACGAACTCACCGTCGAGGTTGAGGATTTTCAGCTTCTTTCCAAGTCTCTTCGCCCTTTGCCGGAAAAGTGGCACGGCCTTACCGACGTCGAGATCCGCTACCGGCAGCGATACGTCGATCTCATTGTAAACCCCGAGGTAAAGAATGTTTTCATCCTCCGGACCAGGATTATTCAGGCGATCCGCGCATTCCTGAACGTCCGCGAATACCTCGAGGTCGAAACACCGATGATGCAGACGATTCCCGGAGGCGCCACAGCTCGGCCGTTCAAGACTCACCATAATGCGCTCAACATGGATCTGTTCCTGCGCATTGCCCCCGAACTTTATCTCAAACGTCTTCTGGTCGGCGGATTTGAACGGGTCTATGAGATCAACAGGAATTTCCGGAACGAAGGCATCTCCACCCGCCACAACCCTGAATTCACCATGTTGGAGTTTTATACCGCCTATGCTGACTACCAGGACCTCATCTCCATGACCGAGGAAATGATCAGCTCGGTGGCCAGGGAGGTACTCGGAACGACCGAAATAGAGTACGAAGGCAAAAAAATCAGTCTCGCGCCGCCGTGGAAGCGCATCACGTACCGGGACGCGCTCCGGGAGGCAGGAGTACCTGCGGAAGTTTTTACGGATATTGACAAGGCACGGGAGCACGCGCGGAAGATCGGCGCATCCCTGAAAGGCGGGGAATCCCTGGGCAAAGTGCACAACGAGATCTTCGAGGCTCTCGTGGAGCCTAACCTGATCCAGCCAACGTTCGTTACTGATTACCCAACGGACATTTCCCCGCTCTCGAAGAGACGCGACGACGACCCGTCCAGTGTGGAACGCTTCGAACTGTTCGTCGTCGGCAGGGAGTTGGCCAATGCGTTTTCCGAGCTGAACGATCCCCTTGACCAGAAGGAGCGGTTCCTGAAGCAAGTGTCCGAGCGCGAGGCCGGGGACGAGGAAGCGCATCAGATGGACGAGGATTTCGTTCGCGCCCTTGAATACGGCATGCCTCCCGCGGCCGGCGAGGGTATCGGAATAGATCGTCTCGTCATGCTGCTCACCGGGTCCAGCTCCATCAGGGACGTGATCCTGTTCCCGCAGATGAAAAAAGAAAAGTAGAAAAGTCTCAAGATTCATGTCTCGAGTCTCAGGTGAAATTGGCTTTGTTCCTGAGACTTTTAGCGTGAGACTTGAGATAACCAACTTATGCAAACCCCCTACGAAATATTCATCAGTCTCCGCTATCTGAAAACCAAGAAGCGCTACGGGACAATATCGCTCAATACCTTCATCTCCATCGCCGGGGTGGTAATCGGCGTTGCGACCTCGATCATCACCCTGTCGGTCATGACCGGTTTCCAGGACTACTTTCGCGATAAGATTTTGTCCGCCATGCCTCACGTTAATGTTCTTGAAATGAGCGGGAACGGCGTAAAAGACCAGAAAACCCTTCAGGAAAAAGTGCAGGCCGTCCCCCATGTTGTCGCCACGACTCCGTTCATTTATGCCCAGTCCATGTTGACGTCGCGGGACCGCATGCAGGGGGTAATCGTCCGGGGCATCGATCCCCGAACCGAGGCGTCGGTTACCGACCTCGCGAAGAACATGACAACGGGGTCGCTCGGGCAGTTGCAGGACACCAAGACCGGCCTACCGGGCATTATTATCGGCGAGGACCTGGCAAGAAAGCTGGGAGTGTCGATCGGCGAGCCGGTGACCATGGTAAATCCACTCGGCGAAGAAACAGCCATGGGCATTGTCCCGAAGATGAAGAAGTTCGAGGTCATCGGGTTCTTTGACGCCGGGATGTACGATTATAACATCGGCTTTGTCTACGTTTCGATTGCCGCTGCACAGCAGTTTTTCGATATGCCGGGCCGCATCAGCGGCGTGCAGGTCCGCATCGACGAGATCTACAACGCCGATCGCATTTCATCGGCCATCCAGACGGCCATCGGCTATCCCTACTATACGCGCAACTGGATGGAGATGAATAAGAACTTTTTTTCCGCCTTGTTCCTCGAAAAGGTCGGTATGTCGCTTATTCTGGTGGTCATCATCATCGTTGCCTCGTTCAACATTATTGGAACCTTGACCATGATCGTCATGGAAAAAAGCAGGGAGATTGCGATCCTGAAGTCCATGGGTTCGTCATCGAAAAGCGTTATATCGATCTTCATGTTCGCGGGCCTTGCGATCGGCTTCATAGGAACGGTTCTGGGCGTCATTATCGGTTACGGCGCGCGTGATCGTCCTGACGAAGACCGACATCGTATCACTGCCGAAGGACGTTTATCAGGTGAGTCATCTGCCGCTGTATATTTCAGGGCTCGACGTCCTGGCCATCTCCCTGACTGCGCTCGGCATCAGCTTTCTGGCCACGCTCTATCCGTCGTGGCAGGCTGCAAAACAGGACCCCGTGGAAATATTGCGATACGAATAAAGCGACGCAGAATGCATGAAACACGAATTAGGCTGCATTATCATGCGTCCTGGATCATGAATCTTTACTGCACGAAGGAGGCGGATATGGCGCAAAAAGGTGGGAAGGCAAAGAAGTTTATCCTGGTGTTATTGCTGCTGGTCTTGCTGGCTGTTGTTTTCATTGTCCTGGGCGGCGACAAACTGCTTAAGTCTGCGGGAAAACAGATTGAGGGCGCCGGCCAGCAGGCGGAGGAACTCAAGAAAGGCATAGAGCAGAAGGCCACCATCCTGGAAAAGAAGGCGGAGAACGTAGGCAAAGCTTTGAAGGAAGGCGAAAAGCCGGGAGAAAAGAAATAACACAGACACTTATCCATACCAGGGACCTCCGGAAGACCTTTATGAGCGGTCCCCAGGCGCTCCATGTCCTCGACGGCATAACCCTCGAAATCAGGAAAGGGGAGGTGCTGGCGATCGTGGGAGCATCGGGCGTAGGAAAGAGCACGCTTCTGCATATCCTCGGGGCGCTGGATCGTCCCACGTCCGGCGCGGTAATGTTCGGGGATGTGGATGTATTCGCTCTGAATCCGAGCCAGATCGCCCGGTTTCCGCAACGTGCATGTGGGATTCGTGTTTCAGTTTCACCATCTTCTGCCCGAGTTCTCGGCGCTGGAAAATGTGATGATGCCTGCGCTGATCAGGAAGATCGACCGTACGACGGCCGCGGAAAAGGCAACCGTGATGCTGGGGGAGGTGGGGCTGGAGGGCCGGATCCATCACCGGCCCGGGGAGCTTTCAGGCGGGGAACAGCAGCGCGTTGCCGTGGCGCGGGCGCTGATGCTCGGCCCGGACGTCGTCCTGGCTGATGAACCTACGGGCAACCTCGATAGTCATACCGGAGAGGCGGTCCATGATCTTCTCATGTCCATAAACAAGCAAAAGGGAATCACCTTTATTATCGTGACACACAACGATAAGCTGGCGATGAGGGCGGATCGGGTATTGCGGATGGCGGAGGGCAAACTAGTCTCTCCAAATGATTGATTCGACCTCAGTAAAACAGCGGAATCTTTACCAAAGTCTGACAGAAGCGCTCTCCAGAAAAGTTTTTTCCTTGACTTTGCAGGGTGTTAGAAAGTAATATTTCCCGCAATCTGCATATTCAACATGTCATGCCGCGAGAGAGCTCCCGACGTGACGGACGAGGCCGCCAGTCTCACCGGGAGCCGATCCGGAAACAAACGCTCCGTATAGACAGCAAAAAATCGTTCTCAGGCAATAAATCGTTCACGGGGATTGTATTGTATGAATCTTTTCTTTTTTCAGGCTGCAACAGGCGCATATCTGCTCGCGACCTCAGGATATATCCTCTACATCTTCAAACCTGATAAAAAATGGACCGGCACTGCTTCTCTATGGGTGACTGTTACGGGCTTTCTCTGCCATGTCGCATACTTTGGTCTTCGATGGGCCGAATCGGGCAGGATTCCGATTACCAGCTTTTTCGAAGCGATCAATTTTCTCGGGATGGGCATGGTGCTCGTGTTTCTTGTTATGGAATTCCGCTTCAAGATTGCGGCCCTCGGTTCGTTCATGCTGCCGCTGGTATTCGCGTTCATGGTGCCGGTGCTGCTTCTGTCCAGTGATATCAAGGAGCTGAATCCGATCCTGAAAAGCGGTTGGCTCGGCGTCCACACGAGCCTGGCGGTGCTCGGCGACGCGGCATTTGCCTTCGCCTGCATCGTTTCCATCATGTACCTGATCCAGGAGCGGCAGCTCAAATCAAAGCATCTGGGGGCCATCTTTCACCGCTTGCCGTCACTCGACGTCATGGACACGCTCGGATACAAAGCACTCACGCTTGGCTGGCCTCTGTTCACGCTTGGCATGATCACAGGCTCCATCTGGGCGAACAGCGCATGGGGGACTTACTGGAGCTGGGATCCCAAGGAAACATGGTCACTCATCACCTGGGTCATCTATCTCGTCCTGCTCCATCTCCGCACCATCGGCTGGAGAGGAAGGAAGATGGCGGTCCTCTCAATCGTCGGGTTCATCTTTGTCATGGTCAGTTTCTTTGTGATAAGCCGTGTGAACATCGGGAAACACACGTTCTAAGGTGATATCAGAATGGGAATTATCGTAGTCGGGCTCAGTCATAAATCGGCGCCTATCGAGGTTCGGGAAAAGCTCAACTTTCCCGAAGCAACGCTTGCTGACGCGCTCAGGAAGCTCATGACCTATGAAGGCATCCGGGAAAGCCTGATCGTTTCCACCTGCAACCGCGTGGAGATTTACACGTCGGTGCAGGACAGCACCAGGGGTATCGACCGGATCAAGCAATTCATCTCAGATTACCACGGCCTCTCCCGGGAGTCCCTGGAGCAGTCGCTCTATGTCTATTCCGACGCCCAGGGTGTGCGCCATACGTTCCGTGTGGCATCAAGCCTCGATTCCATGGTCCTCGGGGAAGCGCAGATCCTGGGGCAGCTGAAGGATGCTTTTGATACGGCCCTCAAGACGAAGACCACGAGCACGATCCTGAACAAGCTGATTAAGAAGGCAATCTCAGTCGCGAAGAGAGTCCGCACCGAAACCAAACTTGCCGAGGGAGCGGTGTCCATCAGCTCGGCGGCTGTGGAGCTCGCCAAAAAAATATTCGGAGCGCTGGAAGGCAAGAACGTCATGCTCCTCGGTGCCGGCGAGATGGCTGAGCTGGCGGCACAGCACCTTCTGGGAAATGGCGTGAAGAACATCATGGTCGCGAACCGTACCTTCGAACGGGCGGAAGAACTGGCCAAGGAATTCAAGGGCGATGCGATCCGTTTTGAGCATTTTCCCGATGCCCTGGTGATGGTGGACATCCTTATCTGTGCGACAGGGGCCTCGCACTATGTCGTGAAACGGGAGATGGTGAGCAAAGCGCTCAAGGAACGGCGCAACAAGCCGATCTTCATGATCGACATCTCGAACCCGCGGAACATCGATCCCGAGGTGGACAAGGTCGACAACATCTATCTCTACGATATCGACGACCTCCAGAGCAAGGTTGACGTCAACACGGAGGGAAGGGCGAAAGAGGCCGAAAAAGCCGAAGAGATCGTGATGCAGGAAGTCGAGACCTATCTCCAGTGGGAGCGCGCTCTCGATGCCGTGCCTACGATCGTGGATCTGCGGGAAAAGGTTGAAGACGTCCGCAAGCGGGAACTCGAAAAGACGTTCGGCTCCCTCAACGGGATTTCGGACGACCAGAAAAGGGCTGTAGAGGCCATGTCCCAGGCAATCGTGAACAAGCTCCTGCATGCGCCCCTCGTGGTGCTGAAACAGGCGGCTTCCACCCCGGGAGAAGGCGATGCGACCATTGCGATCGCACGCAGGCTTTTTAATCTGGACAAGGAATTGAAACGCCCGGGCCATACCAGGAAGGACGAGTCTCCCGCAGCGGTGGTTCCCGATACGGGTGAGGGACCGGAGAGCAAGTGCCGCTGAGAATTGCTGATTTCGAATTGCGGATTATAAACGAAAAACCGCAGCGTTTCTTTCCATAGGATTCCCACAGATGGTTATTCTGCTGTAAAGGAGCTTTCATTGCGTAAACAGATCAGGATCGGTACTCGCAGCAGCGCTCTTGCGCTGTGGCAGGCGGAATGGGTGAAGTCTGAGATCGAAAAGAAGCATCCCGGTGTGACCGTATCGCTCACGAAAATCAAGACCACGGGCGATAAGATTCTCGACGTGCCCCTCGCCAAGGTCGGTGGCAAGGGTCTTTTCGTCAAGGAGATCGAAGAGGCAATGCTGGCAAATGAGATCGACATCGCCGTCCACAGCATGAAGGACGTTCCGACCTTTTTCCCCGACGGGCTGCACCTTTCATGCATCACCGAGCGTGAGGATGCCCGCGACGCTCTTCTTTCCCGGAACAAGTTGAAGTTCAGGGACCTGCCGAAGGGAGCGAACGTAGGCACGAGCAGCCTCAGACGCCAGGCTCAGCTCCTGAACGTGCGGCCGGACTTCGTTATCCATCAGCTCCGCGGAAACGTGGATACCCGGCTCAGGAAACTCAAGGAGGGCCAGTATGACGCCATCATTCTTGCCGCTGCAGGGGTAAAGCGCCTGGGTCTGGCCGAGAACGTCACGGAATATATTGACGCCGAGATCAGTCTGCCCGCCATCGGTCAGGGGGCGCTCGGCATCGAATGCCGCGTCGATGATCGTGAACTGAACGACATGATCGCTTTCTTCAACCACGCCGACAGCCGAACCTGCGTCACCGGGGAGCGCGCTTTGCTGCGCCGCCTGGAAGGCGGATGCCAGGTACCGATCGCATGCTATGGGCAAATGAAGCAGGGGACACTCCATCTCACCGGCCTCGTGGGCAGCGTTGACGGAAAGAGGATCATTAAGGACAGCATCCAAGGCGCGCCTGATAAGGCCGAAAAGCTGGGTGTTACACTGGCGGAAAAGCTGCTGGCGGCAGGCGCAGACGTTATCCTGCGGGAAGTCTATGGGCACAACACGGACTTCAGCGGAAATAATCTCCTGGAGAATTGATTAGAACTTCGTAGCCACAGATTGACACAGATGGGCACTGATAAAAGCTAAATGAACTTGCATCGGTCGGGGATTCTTTCCGGTTTAGCTTTTTGATTTATCCGTGTTTATCCGTGTTCATCTGTGGTTAACTGTTTTAAGGTACTTCGTTATGACTCAATCAATCGGAAAAGTCTATCTCATCGGCGCCGGTCCCGGCGACCCCGGCCTGATCACGGTCAAGGGCCTGGAGTGCGTGAAAAAGGCCGATATCATAATTTACGACTATCTGGCCAACGAACGGCTCCTTGAATACCGGCGTCCCGACGCGGAACTGATCTACGTCGGAAAACAGGGCAGCCGGCATACGCTCCCGCAGGACCAGATCAACCAGCTCATCATCAACAAAGCAAGGTCCGGCCATATTGTCGCACGGCTGAAGGGCGGTGACCCCTTCATCTTCGGACGCGGCGGCGAGGAGGCCGAAGAACTTGTCGATAACGGCATTCCCTTCGAGGTTGTTCCGGGCGTGACCGCGGCCACTTCGGTGCCGACCTATGCCGGCATTCCGCTCACCCATCGCGAGCATACTGCCAGCGTTGCCTTTGTGACCGGCCACGAGGACCCGACAAAGCCCGAATCGAAAGTGCACTGGGACAAGATATCAACGGGGATCGGCACGCTCGTGTTTTTCATGGGTATGAAGAACCTGGACAACATCGTCAATAATCTCATTGCAAACGGCCGGAGCCCGGATACGCCCGTAGCGCTCATCCAGTGGGGCACACGCACGGACCAGCGCGTCGTAACAGGGCTGCTCAAGGACATCGTCCCCAAGGTCAAGGAAGCAAAGCTCGGCCCGCCGGCCATCATTGTCGTCGGCGAAGTAGTGCGTCTCAGGCAGAAGCTGAACTGGTACGAGTCAAAGCCCTTCTTCGGTAAACGGATCGTGGTTACCCGTTCCCGCGACCAGGCGAGCGTTTTTGCCGAGATGCTCATCGATCGGGGCGCCACGACCATTGAATTCCCGACCATTGACGTGGTTCCTCCTTCCAGCTGGGATGAACTCGATGCAGCCTTGAAGGCCGTAGAGACCTTCGATTGGCTGATCTTTACGAGTGCGAACGCTGTGAAATTCTTCATGGAGAGGCTCCGCGTTCTCGGCAAGGACGTGCGGATCCTCAAGGGAGTGAAAATCTGCGTTGTCGGGCCGAAAACCGCCGAGTCACTTGAAGCTCACGGCCTCCGGGCGGATCTCATCCCGACGGAATTCAAGGCCGAAGGGGTGCTGGAGGCGCTCGGCGGAGCGCAGGTAAAAGGCAAGCGATTCCTGATCCCCCGCGCCAAGGTGGCCCGCGAGATCATTCCCGACAAACTGCGGGAACTCGGCGCCGACGTGACCGTCGCCGTTGCCTACGAAAATGTCAAGCCGGCGGCCGATGTCGAGCGGGTGCGAAGGCTTTTTGAGGAGAAGAAGATCTCCGCCGTCACCTTCACCAGCTCGTCAACAGTGCACAATTTTATTGAAATACTCGGCCAAAAAGAGTATAAAAAACTATTGCAGAACGTTGTCGTGGCCTGCATCGGCCCGGTGACGGCAAAAACTGCAACGGAATACGGCATGAAAACGGACATTATGCCGAAAGAATACACCATCCCGGCGTTTGTAGATGCGATGGCGGAATATTTTAAAAAGAAACCGTAACACCCTCGCCGCAAAGACGCCAGGACACGAAGAACGCCTTCGGGTTTTAGCGCCTTCGCGGCAAAACTATAAGGAGACGGCATGATCACCATAACTGATGTTGCAGCAGACAAGATCAAGGAAATTCTGGAGGCCGAAGGAGTACCGAACCACGCTCTGCGCGTGACTGCGGCAGGCGGCGGGTGCTGCGGCCCGTCCTATGAAATCATGATCGATGACAAGTCCGGCGACGGCGATACCGTTGTTGAAAAGAACGGCGCACGGCTGTTCGTTGATGCCTCAACGTCGAAAACCCTCGACGGCGCAGAACTGGGATTCATCAGCGACGAACGGGGCGAGGGCTTTGTCATCGGCTTCCCGAACGGCGCTCCGGCTGGCGGCAGCTGTGGCTGCGGCGGCGGGGAAGAGCCGGCTGCGAAAGGCGGCTGCGGAACCGGCGGCTGCGGATGCAGTTAAAAATTCAGTTTTGAGTTTCGAGTTTTGAGTTGTGAGTTGAAATCCAAACCGAAACTAAAACTCAAACTAAAAATTATGAACTGGTTCAGGAGGTTTCATGTTCCAGCCTCTGTATCGTCCAAGACGGCTTCGGGCAAATGAAAATATCCGGCGCATGGTGCGGGAGACAAAACTTTCTCCCGATGATTTCATCTATCCGCTCTTTGTCACCCACGGCAAGGGCGTTAAGAAGGAAATCAGCTCCATGCCCGGAAATTATCAGCAGTCCATCGACAACATCGTGAGGGACTGCGAAGATATCAAAAGCCTCGGCATTCCGGCTGTCATCCTGTTCGGCATCCCGGCGCACAAAGACGAAGTCGGCAGCGAGGCCTACTCCGACGAGGGCATTGTCCAGCACGCCATCAAGGCCATTAAAAACAAGCTTCCCGAGCTCATCGTAATCACCGACGTCTGTCTCTGCGAATACACGAGTCACGGCCACTGCGGGATAATCAAGAACAACGTGGTCCAGAACGATGCCACGCTGGAACTGCTGGCAAAGGAAGCGATCTCCCATGCAAAGGCAGGGGCCGACATGGTGGCGCCGTCCGACATGATGGACGGAAGGGTGGGCGCCATCCGCACAAGCCTTGACAGCGAAGGCTTTTACGACACTCCTATCATGGCCTATGCGGCGAAATACGCATCGAGCTTTTACGGCCCGTTCCGTGAGGCCGCTGAGTCGACTCCCCAGTTCGGCGACCGCCGGTCCTATCAGATGGATGCCCCGAACAGCCGCGAGGCACTTCGAGAAGTAGCTCTGGACATTGAGGAAGGCGCCGACATCGTTATGGTGAAACCGGCGCTGGCCTATCTTGACATCATCTACCAGGTGAAGCAGAACTTCAATCTTCCTGTTGCCGCCTACAATGTGAGCGGAGAATTTTCCATGGTCAAGGCCGCGGCGCAGCTCGGCTGGATCGACGGAGAGCGGGTCATGATGGAGTCGCTCATTGCCATGAAGCGGGCCGGAGCGGATATGATCCTCACCTATTTTGCCAAAGAAGCGGCGGAGCTGTTGAGTAAATAGAGTACCGCCGCTGTTTTTATTCAGAGCCTCGGTTTTCCCTGCATTCTACCACTGAACCTCATTAATGCTGTCGAACCGCAACTATTTTAGTTGCGGTCTTCTGTTGCCTTCAAGCCTTTTATTCCTGTATACTTGGTCGGTTCGAAAAACTAGCACACTCTCGTTCATCAGGAGGTTCCAATGCCTTATGCTTTGTTTGTATTTATTCTCCTGTCCTGGTTCGCTGCGCCGATCACACTTTGTAGCGCCCAGGACCAGGAGGGAAAGACCACCGCCAGCCAGGAAAAAATGCCTGTCGAAGACGTAATCCCCTGGACTGTCGGAAACATGCGCGGCCACAAAATGCTGTACAACGAGGGATGGTTCGTCGTTTCCTCCAGCCGCAAAGCATTCGCATATGCCAAAGAAAAATCCTTGCAGGACTCACGGACAGCTCTGCAGGAAGCCCTGGAAAAAGTATCCAGGGACTCCCAGGAGTACGGTAAAAACATAAAGACTGATGTGCAGGAATCAGCAGCTACGGTAAAGGATACCGTTGTAACCGGCACCAGAAGGAGCGATCAGATATTCACTACAACGGACAAGATCAGCAGGGCGGAATGGAACATTGCGAAAGAATCATTCGTAAAAGCCATGGATGCTTTCGTGACGGGGAACCTGTCGATCGCCAAACGGACTGAAGCGGAACGGGGCGAACTCGCGAACCTCCCAGGTAACTATTACAAGTCGCTGAAGCATGATTTCAGTAACATTTATGATCTTACCGAAACGGCACGGAACCGATTTTCAAAGAAGATCGATCCTCAATGGGACACGGCATTCCAGACCGCCAGCAGAGAATTCCAGGCCGAATATGAAGAATCGGGGAAAAAACAGAATTCTCTCGTCGCCCTCGGTCCGGTGCTCTATGGTTATCTCAAATCATTTTACTACGGACTCGCAGCGCCGACATCAAAAACCATCGTCAAATACACCGTTGCCGGCACGACCTACGCGGTGTTTCTTCCTGTTGCGGCAACATCGGTTACAGGGCGTACGGTGCAGTCCGTAGGTTTGACGGTCTACTATACGGGAAAGACCGGGATCAGGATAATCTCTCCTACAATCGAAGGAGGACTCCTGAGCGGCATGTCTCTGTTGTCCCTTGGTGCAATACCGGTCACGTACGCTGCAGGGGGGACAATGGGGGCTGTGAACCAGGTCGCTTTTACAACTGCGGCGCCCGCTGCCGGAGCTGTCGAAGCTGCTGTAAAAACTACGGCCCATACGGCGAAGTATGTCGGGTTCCTGGCCTTTGATGCCGCCGCCGGCGCTACAAAGGTTGTTATCAACCAGGCTTCGGCCGGCATCGTACTCGGGTACAACGCGCTAACCGCTGTTCCCACCCATGCACTTCTCGCGGCGGGCGATTCTGTCATATTCCTTGCCTGGGACGGACCCCGGCTTGTCATAGCGTCAGCACAGGGTAGAATCAAGTACAGTGCGGATCAAAACAAAGAGAGCTTCTCTCTCGGAGATCTGCCGGTAGGCACAGTGGTTGACCTGAAAAAGCTCGAACAGCAGGAAGGGGTCAAAGTCGACATCATTTCTGAAGACCCTGCTGTAATCAAAAATGTTCTCGAAAAAATTCCCGATGATGCGAGGGTGCCCGATGAAAAAAAATAATAAGAAGGTTTCCACGGTCATTACGATCTGTTCAATCTGCCTGCTCATCGTCGGCTGTGCGACAACAGGCCCCAAGGATGACCCTTTGAAGTACACGAAGAAGCTCGTTGTCGAAGGTCATGCTTCGCTGTACAAGAACGGCGCATTTCAGGTGCCGAACACCGAGATACGTCTGATCTCGTCGGGCCCTAATACGCTGGACTTTGTCCAGGAACTCGCGGGCATGCGGGCGAGGCAATCCTTCGAAACGTCGATCAAGAAGGCCGCCGATTCCGTTTACGTCGTTTCTGAAGGCACGAAGCTCACTTACCGCGTTGCCAAGGACATCAGCAGCCGGACCAATGAAACCGCCGATGCAATCCATCGGTTTACCCGCGAGAACGGCATGCTCATCGTTTACCGCTCATCGGAGCTGGGAAAAAGCATCATCGGCAAGTCCTGGGACCTTTCAAAAGCAACATTTGCGGCCGGACAGCGGCAGGGCGGGTCCATCATTGCCGGATCTCAGTCCATCGGCTCCGCGGTCAGCGAGAAAGGCATGGCACAGGGGATGGGGCTGGCATCAGGTTCATTTGAAGCGGCAAAGGACATTGCTGCATCGAGCTCCGCGGCCGGCGACAAAGTCAGCGAGGGTGGTGCGAAACAGGGGATGGATCTCATCTCGGGGTCCGTACGGGCCGCGGGAAGCATCGTAAAAGCAAGTTCAGCCGCAGGAGACCAGGTCAGCGAAAAAGGAACTGCCCAGGGACTGGGGCTCGCTTCAGGATCTCTTCATGCGGCGAAGGACATCTCAGCAGCAAGCGCGAACAGGAGCGGCGATGCGCTTGTTTATGCGGGAAAAGCCTTTGTCAGGGGATATGTTGCCGTTCCTTCGAAAATGAAAAAGCGAGTCGGCGAGATGGGAGACAGCCTGTCCGACGCAAAGTTCGGCGAGATCATCAGGGAGTCAAACGAAAAGCGCAACGCATGGTCAAAGCCCTCTGTTGATCTCATGACCGATACTGCAAAAAACTATACGACTGATGTGTCGGAGAGTTTTAAAATGGCCGGAAAAGAGCTGAAAGACAGTTCGACAACGGGCTTGAGTCTGGCGGTGTTGAAGTCGCTGAGGTGGGTTCTTCAGGGGATATTGTGGGACGCCACCATCGAACCCCTCGGGAAGATGACTGCAGCGTCGGTAGGGTATATAAGCGTCAACTGTCTTGCATTTCCTTCCATGGTCGTGGTGCGTGAGGGAGTTGCCACGACCAAGCTGGCAGTCGAGGTCACGTGGGACACCGCGAAGATGGGGTATGATATCGTGGCGCCGACTGGCGTTGCGGCGGTGGCAGGCGTATATGGTTTGCTCGATTTCACCGGTTCTCACGTGGTTGCAGGCGCAGCAGCCGTTGCCGGACCTGCCGCAGGTGTCAGCGAAGCCGGCTTGAGCAAAGCCGGCGGCGTTCTTGTCAAAGGTGGGGGGTATGCCGCGGCAGGCGCGACAGTCACAGCAGGAGCTGTTGCAGGAGCCGGAGAGGTCATTTTGAGCAAACCTGCAGGGGTCGCAGTCAAGGGAGGCGGCTTGGCTGCTGCAGGCGCGACAGCCACAGCAGGAACTATTGCAGGCATCAGTGAAGTCGGGTTAAGCCAGGTTTCAAGCGTTGTTATTAAAGTCGGCGGTTTTGCCGCAGGCAAGGGCGTACAGTACATCGGCGTTCCCCTGGCGAGCGCAGGCATTGTTGTGGGTGGAGGAACTATCGGTACGGCTGTAGGCACTGTAGGAGTTGCGTCGGGAAGTACGCTGCTCGTTACGGGCGAGGCCGGCTGGGTGGCAACCCAGACTTTTGGGAACACCATTGCCGCCTCGACACTCGCGGGAGGCACTGCTGTCTCGACAGCGGGCGGGGCCGCGTATGGCGTCTATGAATTGTCAAAAGCCGTCGTCGTACCTGCGGGATATGAGCTCGGCAGCGGAATCGTTTTGAGCTACGAGACCCTTTCCCAACTGGGCGCTCAATCTATCCTGGCCGTATCGGACTGCGCCTATATGGTCCTTTCCCTGGAAGGCCCCCGTTGGGTGCTTTATGCCGTCAAAGGCAAAACAGGCAATGGGGAAGACCTTCCCGTCGGTGCGGTCGTCGATCTTAAGCAGATGCAGGAGTCAGGCGAGGAAATCAAGTATTTACCTGTTTCTGACCAGGAGATGAAAGGCGTTGTCGAGTCAGTCTATGACAATCTCCCTGAGGTGGTAAACGGTAATAGCGAAGCGTCTCCCGCGCAAACGGAGGCGCAAAAGTGAAGCAAATCGACACGGCGCTGCTTGATTCTCTTACCCGAAAGGCGGCAGGTGTCCCCCGAAAACGCATGAATCATAATCTCCATCCGGGCCCTGACGATCCGGTCCAGCGGCTGTGCAATGCCATAGAACCGGGGACCTATATCCGGCCGCACCGGCACGCCAGCCCTCCGACGTGGGAAATTTTTATCATGCTGCGGGGCTCGGCGGTTGTTCTGTATTTCGACGACGCCGGAACGGTTATCGAACGCGCCATACTTTCAGCGCAGGGACCGGTTGTCGCGGCTGAAATAGCGAAAGGGACATGGCACGCTATGGCTTCCCTCGAACCGGGGACCGTCTTCTTCGAGGTGAAGCAAGGGCCTTATGTCCAGCCGTCCGGACCTGATGTCGCGAAATGGTCACCGGCTGAGGGCGAGCCAAGCGCTGTCAGTATTGCAAAGTGGTACGAAGAAGCACGGAAAGGCGATAGTCCGCCGGTCTTCCTTTAAAGCCTGATTCCGGGAAAATCAGGCAAGATGCTTTTTTCGCTTGCATTCTCTTCGGTCCTGTGTTAAAAAATAACAACACTCTGAGAATCATCCGTTGAGAGTGGGCATTTCTTTGCCCACTCTTTTTATTTGGGGGAACGATGGCAATAATGGAGGACCGGATAGCACAGCTCCTTCACCCGATTCTGGAGTCTCTGGGTCTTACACTCTGGGATCTGGAGTTTCAGAAGCAGGGGCCGAAGTGGCTCCTCCGAATTTATATCGACCGGGAAGATACAGGGGTCACCCTGAATGACTGCGAATCCGTCAGCAGAGACCTTAGTACGGCCTTGGACGTGGAAGATATCATCCAGCATGCTTATACACTTGAGGTCTCGTCGCCGGGGCTGGACCGGACACTTTCGAGACCCGAGCATTTCAGCCGGTTCGAAGGAAGTCTCGTCAAGTTAAAGACCTTCCAGCCGATCAATGGTCAAAAGGTCTTTCGGGGAAAACTCCGGGGACTGGCAGGAGCGCTGGTGAAGGTGGAGCTTGAGTCGGGTGAAACGCTGGAAATTTCGCTCAGCAATATAACAAAGACCTCGCTTGAGGTTGAATTTTGACGAAAAATTTCGAATGACAAGTACTTATTTGATATTTGCTGTTTGCAATTTGAACTTTATTAAAGGTTCTTGCATTCATTTTCAGGAGGAGAAAGACCTATGAGTCAGGAATTGATTCATGTGATCGATCAGATCAGCAAGGAAAAAGGCATTTCAAAAGAGATGGTGATCGAGGCGGTAGAATCGGCGCTGGTCAGTGCTGCCAAGAAAAAGTACGGCACCCAGCGCATTGCGGTGCAGATCGATCCCAAGCGCGGCGATATCGTCATGTACGCCTACAAAAAGGTCGTGGAAACAGTAGCGAACCCCGACGAGGAAATAACGCTTGATGAGGCCATAGCGCTCTTTCCCGAAGCGCAGATGGAAGGCGAAGTGCCGCTGCAGGTGGAGTTCCAGGGCTTCGGCAGGATTGCAGCGCAAACCGCGCGCCAGGTCATCGTGCAGAAAGTGCGCGAGGCCGAGCGTGACGTCATCCTCAAGGAGTTCAACGATAAGATAGGCCAGCTCGTGAACGGCATCGTGCTCCGTCATGAAAAAGGCGCATACTATATCGATCTGGGAAAGACTGAAGCAGTGCTCCCGGCGCGGGAACAGGTGCCGCGCGAAAGCTATCGCCGCGGCGACCGCGTCAGGGCTTATGTCATGGAGGTGCGGGACACGTCGAAAGGACCGCAAGTTGTGCTGTCGCGTGCCCATCCGGACTTCGTTTCCCGCCTGTTCGAAATGGAAGTCCCGGAAATCTACGAGAACATCGTGGAAGTAAAAGGCGTTGTACGAGAGGCGGGAGACCGCACCAAGATCGCCGTTGCATCCAAGGATTCGCAGGTTGATCCTGTCGGGGCCTGCGTCGGGATGAAGGGCTCGCGAGTCCAGGCTGTTGTACGCGAACTGCGGGGCGAAAAAATCGATATTATCCCCTGGTCCGAGGATCCGCGCATTTTCATCGCCAAGGCACTCAGTCCGGCTGTTGTCGAAAAAGTCGGGGTAACCGATGAAGACCGGTCAGCCCTTGCCGTTGTTGCCGACTCACAGCTGTCGCTCGCGATCGGCAAAAAGGGTCAGAATGTACGGCTTGCCGCTAAACTGACGGGATGGAAAATCGATATTCTGAGCGAGTCGGAATACGACCAGGAGCGTCAGAAGGAGCGTGAGCAGGAAATCGAGGCCGCCATCGTCGAGGAGACCCGCAAGATGGCCGAGGAAACTGCATCCGCGGAATCCCTGAACACGCAGGCTGCCTCGGACGAGGCGGCAACCGAACCTGCGGTATCCGGCCTGACCAGTATCGATGGTGTGGGCGAGAAAACGGCGGAACTGCTCAAGGAAGCAGGCTATGATTCGATCGAGAAGGTCGCCTCCATGTCCGATGAGGAAATCCTGGCGATTCCCGGCATCGGAGAGAAGACTGCGCAGAAGATCCTGCTGTCCGCACGGGCGTTGATTGGAAAGTAAAACGTTTCTGGACGGCAATAGCATATGAAGCATGAACCGGAAAGAACCTGCATCGGCTGCCGTCAGACCCGGATCAAGGGCAGCGTGGTCAGGGTCGTGGCAGGACCGGACGGCATCCTGATAGACTATCGGGAAAAACTGCCCGGCCGCGCAGCTTATATCTGTCCCCGGCGTGAATGCATAGAACAGGCTCTTTCCAAAGAGGCACTGTCGAGAGCGCTCCACGCGAAGGTGCGGCCGCCCAATGCGGATGAGTTTCTGGCCAGGCTTGCCAGTCTGATCGGAGAAAAGATCGGATCGCTCCTGTCCATATCGCTCAAAGCAGGAAAAATTGCTGCAGGATACTCTGCGGTCAGTGATGCCCTGGAAAAGGGAAGCGTCGAGCTTCTCCTGTACGCCGCTGATCTGTCGGACGGGACCAGGGAAAAGGTGGCGGTACACGTTGCTGCATCGCTCCGTCAGGCAACCCTGCTGACCCGCGAAGAGTTCGGCCGTATTTTCAACCGGGAGTTCGTCGGTGTCGTTGCCATAACCGACAAGGGTCTCGCTAATGCGATCTGGATTGAAGCAGAAAGATTAAAAGGCTTGATAAATATCAATAACTAGAGTAAGATAACAAATCAATCAGAACCGTGTGGGGGGAAACAGATTTTATGACCGTGATCAGGGTGCATGAGCTGGCCAAAAAAATGGGGGTCGAAAGCAAGGATCTCGTCTCGGTGCTTGATAAGATGGGGATCAAAGGGAAGACCCCGTCCAGCGGTCTTGATGACAAGGAAACAAAATCCCTGATCGAGAAATTGAAGGCAATCCGCAAGGAAAAAGAAAAGGAAAAAACCAAGAAGGAAAAAGATGCCGTTGACCCCTTGTTGTCCAGGGAAGAACGGCTGAAAAAAGCCGCTGCGCTGATCGGCAAATTTTCGTCGACCTTGGAAAAACCGGGCGCAAAACCGAAGCCTGCGCCGATCCCGCCGATGCCGAAACCCGTTATGCCGGCCCCCCCTGTTATCCCTCCGGCAGGCCAGGTAAAAGAAACGCCTGCAGCGAAGCCGGAAGAGCAGACATCTTCTCCTGAATCACAGATAACGCCGCAGCAACAGGCGGCTCAAGCTCCAGCCGCCCCGCAGCAACCCGCAGCGGCGGTACGGCCGGCCCAGACCCAACGTCCACAACAGCCGGGACAGAGGCCCTTCAGTGGCAGGCAGATGCAGGGGACGCGTCCGTCCGCTTTCAGGTCCCCGGTCCTTGAAGCTTCGCAGGTTCCTCCGTCTCTTGCTCCTCCCGCACCGGCCCCGGCCAAACCGGCGAAGAAAAAATGGGACAAGAAAAAAACCGACTACGAACTGAAGCAGGAACGGGAATTCCGAGACAAACCTTCGTTCAAAAAGCTGCCGGACCTGAAGACGCTGCCCACCGGCAAACGCATGCATAAAAAGGACGACCGGCACGGCCAGCAGACCGACGTTGCCGAGATCACCAAGCCGCGCAAAAAAGTCGTCAAGATCCAGGAAGGCTGCACGATCAGGGAATTTGCCGAGGTCATGGGCCAGAAGGTCGGGGATGTTATCAAGAAGCTTATGGTCATGGGGATCATGGCCACCCAGAACCAGCCCATGGACATGGATGCCGCCCTGCTTATGGCCGAAGAGTACGGAGTCAAGGCCGAGGTGGCAAATATAGAATCTGCCGAGGACGTGCTCGAAGAGGTGGCCGATGCCGCCGAAACCATGGTTACGAGACCGCCGGTGGTTACGATCATGGGTCACGTGGACCATGGAAAGACCTCGCTCCTCGATTCCATCCGGGAAACCAACGTTGTGTCCCGCGAGGCAGGCGGCATCACACAGCATATCGGCGCCTATCAGGTCAGCCTGAAGGGGCAGGGATATTACCTTTCTCGACACTCCGGGCCACGCAGCATTTACGGCCATGCGGGCTCGCGGCGCCCAGGTGACGGACATCGTTATTCTGGTCGTTGCTGCTGACGACGGGGTCATGCCGCAGACGCGTGAGGCAATCAGCCATGCAAAGGCGGCGAATGTCCCGATTATCGTCGCCATCAATAAAATTGACAAGCCCGATGCCAAGCCGGACCGGGTCAAGCAGGAACTCGCTGAGTTCGAACTTACCCCGGAAGAGTGGGGCGGCCAGACCATCTTCTGCGAGGTATCAGCAAAGAAGAAGATCGGCCTCGAACATTTACTTGAAATGATACTTATCCAGGCTGACGTGCTTGAACTGAAGGCGAACCCCGACAAGATGGCGCGTGGCGCGATCATCGAAGCCAAACTTGACCGAGGCCGCGGACCCGTGGCAACGGTCCTGGTGCAATCTGGCACACTCAAGGTGGGTGATTTCTTCGTAACCGGCGCCCAGTTCGGAAAGGTCCGCGCCCTCATCAATGATAAGGGCGAACGGATTGAAAATGCCGGTCCGGCCATGCCGGCCGAGGTCATCGGCTTTTCCAGTGTTCCTCTTGCCGGCGATCGCTTTGCGGTCATCGAAGAAGAACGCAAGGCCCGACAGATTGCGGAACTCAGGCAGGCGAAGCAAAGAAGCACCGAAATGGGCTCTCTGAAGAAGGTGACCCTCGAAGATCTGCATACGCAGATTCAGGACGGGATGGTGAAGGAGCTTAACATCGTCATCAAGGCGGATGTGTCCGGATCTGCAGGCGCCATCGTGGATTCACTTGAAAAATTGTCCACCACTGCGGTCAAGCTCAAGGTGATCCATAGCTCCGTGGGTGCTATCACCGAGACCGACGTCATGCTGGCTGCGGCATCCAACGCGATTATCATCGGCTTCAGCGTCCGTGCCGAACCCAAGGCAACGGAGCTCGCGCAGCGCGAAGGCGTGGACATCCGGTTGTACAACATCATCTATAATGCCATCGACGATATCAAAGCCGCCATGGAAGGTCTGCTGGAGCCGACGCTCAAGGAGCGCATCCTGGGCCGCGCGGAGGTCCGCCAGACATTCCATGTTTCCAAGATCGGCACGATTGCCGGCTCCTATGTCATCGACGGTATCATGACGAGACAGAACGACGGCGTACGGGTACTTCGGGACAATGTGCTGATCTATGAAGGAAAGCTCCATTCGCTCAAGCGGTTTAAAGACGACGTGCGGGAAGTCCAAACCGGCTATGAGTGCGGCATCGGCGTGGAGAATTTCAACGACATCAAGGTCGGCGACATTATCGAAGCGTTCGTGATCGATAAGGTGGCTGCGAAGCTGTAGTATAGTGCCCGCCGGTGAAGGCGGTTGCGAGCAGTCCGCACTTGCGTTGGTAAATATGTTCATCGGCGTCTGTACCATTGAAATTCACGTGCCGGAAAGCGGTTCACTAAAGACCAAAAGGCACTCGATCCGCGGTTTGAAAGACCGTATCCGGCACAAGTTCAACGTTTCCGTAGCAGAAGTTGAGGATACTCGATCTCTGGCAGAAGGCATCCCTTGCAGTCGCAGCCGTGAGCAACGACAAGGCCCACCTGAACAAAACACTGGATCATGTCCTGAACATGGTTCGCGGTGTACCGGAAATCAGTCTGCTGGATTATCACATAGACATATTTTAATATTTACCGTCCGCTCGAGCGAGACGGACGGAGCCGCGATGAAAAGAAGAATCCGGCAGAGGAAGAAGCATGTCCAAACCTGCATTTAAAAGAACCGAACGGGTCAGTGACCAGATGAAGCGGGAGATCGCCGACATCCTTATGAGGAAAATCAAGGATCCCCGTATCGGGTTCGTGACCGTGACCGGAGTCGATGTGGCGGACGACCTTAAGAACGCGAAAGTGTTCGTGAGTATCTACGGCGGCGACAAGGCACAGACGCTCAAGGGTCTGGAGAGCGCAACACCGTTCATCAGGACGGAACTGGGAAGACGTATGCGCATGAGATCGATACCCGAGCTGATCTTCCGTTTTGACGCCTCCGTGGAAGAGGGCGCCCACATCATGGAACTTCTGCGCACCATTGAAGAGGAACGCAAAGCACATGACCCCTCGCACGAGTGATCCGCGGAGCATCGCAACAGCGCTAGAGCGGTGCACGACCATCCTCCTTTCCGTCCATGTCAGCCCCGACGGCGATGCCCTGGGGTCCCAGCTGGCTCTCAAGCGTGCACTCGAAAAAGCCGGAAAGATCGTCACCGCCCATAATCTTGATCCTGTCCCGGAGATTTACCGTTTTTTGCCCGGAGCCGATCGGATCAAGACCGGACGCCCTCTCACCGGAACCTATGACGCCTGTGTCGTACTGGATGCAGAGCCGTCCCGTACGGGTCTGTTCGATAGCGCGCCCCCGGCCGGTATGCTGATCAATGTCGACCATCATGTCACGAATCCCCGTGATTGGCCTCATACCTGGCTTGATTCCGATGCTGCAGCGACAGGCGAAATGGTATATGCCCTGATCGCGGAGCTGGGCGCACCCATCGACCGGGACATCGCCCTCTGTCTGTACACCGCGATTTTTACGGATACGGGGTCCTTCCGGTATTCAAACACTTCTCCGAAGAGCATGCGAATTGCCGCGGAAATGATCGAGGCCGGTGCCGATCCCTGGCTCGTCACGGAAAACGTATACGAATCCTTTGCCTTCAGAAGACTGCAGCTGCTCTGGGCTTGTGCTCTCTGGTATCGAAAAAACCAGCGACGGACGGATTGCCTGGGTCGTCGTGACGGACGATCAGTACCGCCAGACCGGAACCTCGGCAGAGGATACAGACAATTTCGTCAATTTTGTCCGTTCCGTCAAAGGGGTAGAGGTCGCTGTTCTGTTCCGGCAGACGGGTGAACGGCAGTACAAGATAAGCCTTCGCTCCAAGGGACGCGTCGATCTTTCCGATTTGGCCAAGTCCTTCGGAGGCGGCGGTCATAAGAATGCCGCAGGCGGAGTAATGCAGGGAACGTTCGCAGACATCCATGAACGCGTGATCAGCGATATCGCCAAGTCCGTGTCTGCGCAACTCGACACTTAAGGAGCCGGTTTTCGATGCACGGAGTCGTTAACATCAATAAACCATCGGGAATGACCTCCCACGACGTCGTTCTGCAGGTCCGCAGAATTCTCCGGGAAAAGAGGATAGGGCATACTGGGACCCTTGACCCCCTTGCGACGGGTGTTCTGGTGCTGTGCGTAGGCAGGGCGACACGGATCGCGCAGTACCTCGAGGCAGGGGAGAAGGAATACCGTGCCGTCATGCGTCTCGGGATAACGACGGACACCTTGGATTCCGATGGCCGCATCGTGGAGACCAAGCCCTATACGGCTCCCGGTCGCGACAATCTCCTTTCTGCGATACAGCAGTTCACAGGACAGATCATGCAAAGCCCTCCTGCATTTTCTGCGGTGAAGGTCAGGGGAGTGCCGTCATACAAACTCGCTCGTGAAGGAAGACCGGAGTTCAATCAAGCGCGATCCGTCACCATCCATTCTATCGAACTCATGTCATATGAAGATCCGTTCGTGGCTCTCAGGGTCTGCTGCTTGAAGGGCGTGTACATCCGTTCCCTGTGCGCCGGGATCGGTGACGCTCTCGGCATGGGCGCCCATGTCACGAGTCTCGAACGCACGAGTTCCGGCCGGTTCAGGATCGGAGACGCATTGTCCCTTGAGGAGTTGGGCAGGATGGCAGCTGCGGATAAAGCACACCAGGTCGTCCTCCCGATCGATGATGCTCTGGGGGAATTTCCGATTATTGAACTTGCAGATGAACAGGCAGTCAAAGTGGTCCACGGAAACAAAGTGTCATGTCGGGAATCACAGGAAACGAGCCTTTCCGGACTTGCGAGACTTCGCGATACACGGGGCCGATTGCTTGCCCTGGCCCGGATCGAAGGGGGCGTGATTCAGCCTGCGCTTGTTTTTTCCTGAAAAACATGAATAAAATGCTTTACAACATGCTGTAAATATGATATTTTATCTCGCTTCAGAATAGCTAAAGAAAGGAGGGTGCGGTTATGGATAAAGAACAGAAAACCAGCGTGATCAGTACCTATCGCAGACACGCAACGGACACGGGTTCTCCGGAAGTACAGATAGCGCTCTTGAGCGGTCGTATCAGTCACTTGACGGAACACCTGCAGGCGCACAAGCATGACCATCATTCACGCAGGGGTCTCCTGAAGATGGTCGGTCAGCGGCGTCGCCATCTGGACTATTTGAAGAAGAACGATCTGGACCGTTACCGTCAGGTCATTGACCAGCTCGGTATACGCAAATAACAACACGAACAAAGTGAAAAAGTAAAGTGAGGTTTCATGGTAACAACTGCAGAAACAGAGATAGGCGGCAAGCGGCTGATCCTGGAAACAGGACTTATGGCCAAGCAGGCAAGCGGCGCCGTGGTTGCGCGATACGGCGATACCGTGGTCCTGTCGACGGCCGTTGCCTCGAAAGTCGAGCGGGAGAATGTGGATTTTCTTCCCTTGACCGTGGATTACCAGGAAAAGGCCTACGCTGCCGGACGGATCCCGGGCGGGTTTTTCAAGCGCGAGGGACGGCAGAGCGAAAAAGAGGTTCTGACCTCTCGTCTCATAGACAGGCCGATCAGACCCTTGTTCCCCGACGGGTACTATTTCGACACGCAGATCATCGCGTCCGTGTTGTCGATCGGCGACGAAAGCTCCATGGACCTCATGGGAATGATCGCATCGTCAGCTGCTCTCGCGATTTCCGATATCCCGTTCAGAGGTCCCATCGGTGCGGTGCGGGTCGGACTGGTTGATGACAAATTCGTCATCAACCCCGATCACAAAGCTCTCGAAACCACCCGTCTCAACCTGGTGGTAGCCGGTACTGCTGACGCTATTATGATGGTCGAAGGCGGAGCGAACGAACTGACCGAGGACCAGATGCTGGAAGCCCTCGAGACGGCTCACCGCGAGATCAAAAAGATCGTGGCGCTCCAGAACCAATTGGTTGCAAAGGTAGGAAAAGAGAAGCGGTCCGTTAAGATCGTTGAGATCGATCAGGAGCTTGCCAAACAGGTGGCCGCTCTTGCCATGGAACGCATGCTGACGGCCATCGTCATCCCGAACAAGATGGAGCGTCAGAAGACCCTCGACGTGCTGCTCGACGAGATCAAGCAGAAGCTGAAACAGGAGGATGACCCCACGCGGGGACGCCAGATATCGGCTATCTTCCACGACCTGGAAAAAAATGAGGTCCGGAAGATCATCCTTGAGAAGAACATCCGCGCGGACGGCAGAAAGCCCGATCAGATCAGGCCCATCAGTTCGTCGGTGGGACTGCTTCCGCGTACGCACGGTTCCGCGCTCTTCACCCGTGGCGAGACCCAGGCGCTGGTCGTTGCTACCCTCGGCACGTCCGAGGACGAGCAGCGGATCGATTCCCTTGAAGGCGAATACTTCAAAACCTTCATGCTCCACTACAACTTTCCGCCCTTCAGCGTCGGCGAAACGAAGCCGCTTCGCGGACCCGGAAGAAGAGAAGTAGGGCATGGCGCCCTTGCAGAGCGCGCGCTCAAGGCAATGGTACCGACGAAGCAGGAGTTCCCGTATACGATCCGCTTGGTATCCGACATTCTCGAATCCAACGGATCCTCGTCAATGGCAACGGTCTGCGGCGGGACGCTGGCGCTCATGGATGCCGGCGTACCGATCAAGGCGCCTGTGGCTGGCATTGCCATGGGGCTCATCAAGGAAGGGGAGAAGGTAATTGTTCTTTCCGACATCCTCGGCCTGGAAGACCACCTGGGCGACATGGATTTCAAGGTGACCGGAACGAGCAAGGGCATCACGGCGCTCCAGATGGACATGAAGATAGAAGGCATAACCATCCAGGTCATGCGCTCGGCGCTTCAGCAGGCAAAAGACGGGCGCATGCACATTCTCGGCAAGATGCTTGAAACGATCGAAGCGCCGAGAAAGACGCTCAATCCTTTTGCGCCTCGCATCATCAGCATGCAGATCAATCCGGACAAGATCAAGGACGTTATCGGCAGCGGCGGGAAGGTGATCCGCAGCATTGTAGAGCAGACCGGTGCCAAGATCGACATCGAAGACGACGGAACGATCAATATAGCGTCGTCCGATGAAGCTGCTGCAAACAAGGCAAAAGAGATCATCCGGGGAATCGTACAGGAGGCCGAGGTAGGTAAACTCTACATGGGCAAGGTCCGCAAGATCATGGACTTCGGCGCCTTTGTGGAAATTTTCCCCGGTACCGACGGTTTGCTCCATATCTCCCAGATATCGGACAAGCGGCTTGAAAAAGTCACGGACGAGCTGAAGGAAGGCGATGAGGTGCTCGTCAAAGTGCTCGAAATCGACCGGCAGGGCAAGATTCGCCTCTCGCGAAAAGAAGCCATGCGGGAAAAAGCGAAGTCGTAATAGTCCCCGCAGCAGTATAAGAGTAAGAGAGAGGAAATAGGAACGTATACCGTCAAACCTATTTCCTTTTTTATTTGCGTTGCATCGGAGGGAGTGTGCATCACTGTGACGTGGCAATCGTGGGGGATGGGTTTGGAGGGCTTGTTGCCGGGGCGCTCCTGAGCGCTTCAGGAAAGAAGACGATCATCTTGAGCCCCGGATCACCTCCGCTCAGAGCAGGAGCCGAGAGCGCCTCAGACGGCCTCCGTTTTCCCGCCGGTCCTTCGCTGACGTACGGCTTTGAAGAGGGCGGTGAATTCCGGCAGTTGTTTCGCGATCTGGGTCTTCAGGAAGAGAAACCGGTCATCGCCCGGGCCTATCAGGTAGCGCTGCCGCAACGGCGAATCACCGTGTTTTCCGACTTGGCAAATACGCTTGATGAACTGAAGAGGGAATTTCCCCGTGATTTCCCGGCTATCGCGACGTTCTACCGCGATCTGGGAAAAGAAGCCCTCAGGGTATCAAAAAGCCGCATTGCGGATTTTTTTGCAAGGCATTCGTCGGCAGGCAGGTTTATCGGAAAGTATTCATTCAGCCCGGAAGTAATATCATTTTTTAACGTACAATCAATTTTTTTCTTTCAGCGGCCTGCGGCGCAGCTTTCGTTTTCTGCACTGATCAGGCTGTGTAAACTCAACCCCTGTCAGTATTACGGCGGAATTGACAAATTGACCGGAGACCTGCGTGCCTTTATTATCGCAAAAGGCGGCGCATTTCACTACGACACGTCTATTCCCGTAACCATTTCGCGAAAAGGTCATTCTACGGTCATCAAAACAGACAACGACGAAGTTGCTGCGTCCTCGGTGCTATTCTGCAAACTTGATGCGACAATGCTTGTGCGTCATTTCGGCATTCAGGATGACGTTGTACCAGTAGGCATGGAGCGCGATGTCCTGTACCAGCCTGATCCTGCACAACCGAAAGAACTTTTCATCCTTTCACTCGGCAATCGAAATGACGGATCCCCAGCGTCAACGGGAATGCGTTCGCTCACCGTAGCTGTCAAGGCGGCCAATCCGCAATCAATGCTGCAAGTCATGGCAGGGCGGATCGAGGACATCATACCTTTTTTCAACGAGTTCGCCATCCAAAACGTTGTCGCACATCCATTCGCCGATTTCCCCCTTCCTTCCGGTGTTACATTCAAGCCGTTAAGGACCGGGAGTCACATCCCTATTGCATTCAAGTCGTCAGTGCGCCGTCTGTACCTTCTCGATCAGCGTGATTATGCGCCATTACAGGTCATTCAGGCGATACGCTTTTTGATCAAACAGATGGCGCGATAGATTCCCATCAGGCAGGGCGCGGATCCGTGCGAGAGCTCCGAACTGCGGGTGTCACTGTTTTAAGCGGACCTGCAGAGAAAGGGGGAGAAGGCCATGATACCCATGATATGGGGACGATCTTCTAGAGCAAGTACCACCCTCTTGCTTTTAGTTCTGCTGGCACTGTTGTTGTACCTCATCCCTCGGTGTGCCTGCGCTGAAAAGCAACACATCGTCAATGCATTCTTCCTGAATAACGTTCCGGCGAAGTATGACGACATTGAACGGCTGTTTCATGATCTGAAACTGGGAGGTGCGAATACCCTGATCCTGCCTCCTCCTTCCCGGAATGGTGCAATTGACGGCAACATGCTGACGAATGAGGTCTTATATCGCTCATCGGGAAGGGCTGAGAGTATTTATCGTCTTTCCGACGCGAAGCAATCAGCAGATTCTTACTAAACATCCGGAATGGGAGGACCGTCGGTACAATCTGAGGACCGGTTCTCTTGAGCGGACCGGAAGAATCGACCTGTTCTACCGGACCGCTATTGATGAACTGGCGGCATCAGTCATTGATATAGCGGCTTATTCCGTTGACGGCATCCTGCTGGACACCGACTTTTACTATGGTGAAACGGAGGGGATGAGTCCGATGGCCCTGAAAACATTCAGGCAGATATTAAATAAGGAATTTTCTGCCCGTGATACATTCGGAAAGAGGACAAAGGACGGTAATGCGCTGCAAGACGCCGAGACCGCTGATATGTTCTGGAACTGGACGGGGTTGAAAAAGAACATGCTGCTGAACCTGTACAAGGCGATCGCAAAAGCAGCCTGGTCAGTGAATCCGAAGATCAAGTTCGGGATTCCGCTCCATCTGAATAGCCCCACAACACCCGGAGAAGAACTGGCCCATTTCGGCTACGACTTCGTCAAGTTTAAGAAAATGGAGATCGATTATTACTGGATTGCGATCCGTTACCGTGATATCAGGGCTGAACAGAAACTGACCTACTCGAAAACCATGGAGACGTTGTCCAGGATCGCCACCGCAGCCACGTCCCTCAGCAAAGAACCTGAGAAGACCATCATAGCAATCCAGACTGCTGATCCTTCAGGCAGGATCCTGCCCTTGACAGAAATCGAAGAAGCAACTGAAATGGTGAGGCATTCAGGCGATCCCGGCATAGCATTCATGATCACTGCCGACATGCCTATCGACCCGAAGCTCACCGGAAAAATTTTCAGAAGATAACCGCCCGTCTGATATACCCCCCGGATACATTATCGCGGAATAAACAAAAAAGCCGTTGCGATTTACGCAACGGCTGAAAAACGATAATGGTATAGGCTGGGCTTTTCAGACTTTTGCAAGTACGCTTGATTCTTCTTCCTGGAACTCCACCGCCCCGTTTTTCAACTTGACAACGATCCGATGGATATCCTTGAATCGGCCTCGAAGGATTTCTTCGGAAAGGGGATCGGACAGGTATTTTTGGACTGCCCTGCGCATCGGCCTGGCGCCGTAAGTGGGCTGGAAGTTCTCCTGAATGAGCCATTCCTTTACTTCATCGGTCACATCGAGCCGCAGGCTCCGGTCTGCTATCATCTGTGCGTTCAGCTCGTTTATAAGCATATCGACGATTTTCACGAGATGGTCCTGTGTCAGCGGATGGAACACGACGACCTCGTCAATCCTGTTCAAAAACTCGGGGTTGAAGGATCTCTTGAGCTCCGAGATGACATTCTCTTTCATCTTGTCGTATTGCGTTCTGGAGCTTGCCTGCTGGAACCCGAGGGTCGTGTCCTTGTCGATCTGGCGTGTCCCGAGGTTCGAGGTCATAATGATGACCGTATTCCGGAAGTCCACTTTCCTGCCGAAGCTGTCGGTCATGTAACCGTCGTCCAGCACCTGCAGGAGCATGTTGAAAATGTCGGGATGCGCCTTCTCGATTTCGTCGAACAGTACGACAGAATAGGGCCTGCGCCGTATCTTCTCGGTCAATTGGCCGCCGTCATCATAGCCAACGTAGCCCGGAGGAGAGCCGACGAGCCTCGAAGAACTGAATTTTTCCATGTATTCCGACATGTCGACGCGAATCAAAGCGTCTTCGGTGTCGAAAAGGAACGATGCAAGCGACCGGGCAAGCTCGGTTTTGCCCACGCCTGTCGGTCCCAGGAATATAAACGACCCGATTGGCTGTTTGCGAGTTTTCAGACCAACCCGCGACCTGCGGATTGCACGTGAAACGGCATCAATGGCCACATCCTGACCGACGATGCGTTTATGCAGTTCTTCCTCCATGCGCAGAAGGCGGGAGGCTTCCTTTTCCTCGAGCCGCGAGAGGGGTATCCCGGTAATGTGCGATACGATCCCGGCGATTTCTTCTTCACCGACCACGGGAACGTTTTTCTCCTGATCATCCTTCCAGTCCTTGTGGATGCCGTCGAGGGTTTCGCGCAGCCTGTCTTCCTCTTCGTGGATGGACTCGACCCGTACATAGTCCTTGATGCGGGAGAAAAGGTTCTTTTCCTGCTCAAGTTTCTTCAGCTTCTTCTCGATGGACTTCATCTCAGCAGGGTAGGTGTATCGGTTCAGTTTGGCTTTGGCGCCCGCTTCGTCGATCACATCGATTGCCTTGTCCGGGAGGAAACGGTCCGTGATATAACGGTCAGACAACCGTGAGGCTGCGATGACGGCTTCATCGGTGATCTTGACCTTGTGATGGGACTCATATTTCGGCCGCAACCCCTTGATGATATTGATCGTCTCATCCAGGGTGGGCGGCAGCACATAAATGGGCTGGAACCGCCGTTTCAGAGCGCCGTCCTTTTCGATGTGCTTTCGGAATTCATCGAGCGTCGTGGCGCCGATGCACTGGACCTCGCCGCGGGCGAGAGCCGGCTTCAGCATGCTGGAGGCGTCGATCGATCCTTCTGCAGCACCTGCGCCCACGAGGGTATGCAGCTCGTCAATAAAAAGGATTATATTGTCCGCCTGGACAATCTCTTTCATTACGATCTTCAGGCGCTCCTCGAACTGGCCTCGGTATTTTGTCCCGGCGATCAAAGAACCGAGATCAAGAGAGACCACACGGCGGTTCATAATGTTCTCGGGAACGTCGCTGTTCACGATCCGCTGCGCCAGACCTTCCACGATGGCGGTTTTGCCGATGCCCGGCTCTCCGATGATAACGGGATTGTTCTTCGTCCTGCGGGAGAGGATCTGCAGGACCCGGTCGATCTCGCTGTCCCGCCCGATGACGGGATCCAGCTTCCCGCTCTTTGCCAACTGGGTGAGGTCCCTGCTGAATTCATCGAGAGCGGGAGTAGGGCTTTTTTTCGCGCTCACTTGCGTAGCCGCGCGTCTGAGGTAGTTTATGACCAGCTGCCGTGAGCCGAGGAGGTTCACTCCGAAGCTCCTGAGGATCTTTCCCCCGATTCCCTCTTCCTCCCGGATTAAGCCGAGGAGAAGGTGTTCGCTTCCGATATAATTGTGCCCCAGCAGTCTGGCTTCTTCTACGGCGTATTCGAGGACTTTCTTTGCGCGGGGAGTGAAAGGAATGTCGCCGAAGGTCAGGGTATTTCCGCTCGAAGGCAGGTTCCGTTCGACCTCCATCCGGATCTGGTCGACGTCGATGCCCATCTTTCTGAGCACGGCCACCGGGATTCCGTCTTCCTCCCGGAGCGTTCCGAGCAGGATATGCTCAGTGCCCAGGTAGTCGTTCTGAAGCCGTTCGGCCTCTTCCCGGGCGTATACGATGACTTTTCTGCCTCGTTCAGTAAATTTTTCAAACATCATATTCTGGTAACCGCCTTCAAGAAATCATGCTCAATTCGTTTACCGTTTGAATAAAATATACTCCAATCAGGAAGCTAAAGTCAAGAGCACATTTGGAAGAGTACGGGACGATTTTCGTTGATTGCAGAACTCCGAATAACTCGTCCTGTGTCTGTACTGGTTGGGCCGGAATATTCGCCGGTTGACCGTGGAAATGAGAGCATTGTTACCAACAGTATCATCGCTGTCGCTAATCCTTGAAGCTGTACACTACACGGACTTCACGCCCTGATGAGCCTTTATCAATCAAAGTGTCGTTCCGGGGATGGGGTATGGCCAAAATGTCCTGCGAAAACAGTATATCGCCTATAAGGGAAAGGCAAAATGCCCTTGACTCCACCAGGGCTTTGCGTTAAACTCCCGCGTGTTGAAATAATCCGGCTGTCATCACCAAGGAGAATCATAGCGTGGCAAGAAAATCGGTTCTGCAGTGGGCGATACTTACGGTGGCTGTTCTTTTCGGTCTTGCAGGACTTACGGCCTGTATTACCAAACATGAGGCAGGAGCAGTATCGTTGGCAACTCTGAGCGTGAACGGACCAGGGATCGACGGCGTTGTTTTTACGAAAGCAGGCCAATTCTATACATTGTCCGGTATTACTGCAGGTCAGCAATATACGTTGCGGACCATGATATCATCAACAATAGTAACGCTTGCATCGGGGGAAACGACGACTATCGCTCCGATGGAACATTAACCATAAAGGTCTATCGCAACGAATCGGCATATAAAAACAACGAACCTGAGGAATTCACCATCAACTCTGCCAACTCCTCTATGACATCGAGTGAATCGATCGTATTCGAATGGACTTTTCCCGCCAATATTCCGATGATTACGTAGCCGTGATAAACGGAGAATCATTAACGGTCCCCGGAGAACAGTTCTTTTATGATTTCCGGGTGATGTCCGGCGATACAAACTATGTACTCTCTTTCGCAACACCAACAAATCCCGCCGCTGATGTACAGACAATCTCGTCCGGATATCTCAATGTGTACAGCAGCACCAGCGTTACTCCCGGACCGGGTTATTGGATCAATCTTTCATCCGACGTTTCCTCGACTATTGAATACCCTCAGATGTTTCTGTACGCCGATCCGTCACTCGCCACAAATAAGCTGATACTGTCAAGCATCCCGACGACAACATACTGGCTGGTTTACCAGTTTCAAGATGGAGTTCAAGTTTCGTCTGCTCCAGTTTTTACATGTGATGCAAGTACCGGAGACACGATTTCTTCGTCGTTGTTGACCAGTCCGACTCCAACACTCTATATCGTCATCAAAGGTATCGCAAGTTCGTCGTCTTATACGGTCACCATAGGATGGTAGTGGACTCCTATCGACAGTGCTTGAGTGCCTCGTCAGTATCTCCTGTCGAATTCTTGATGGGGCCGGAATGAAACGCTTTCAGAAATTCCCAGACGAGACGTCCGAACATTGTCCTTGTCGTGACTAAGCGGCCTTTTTCATTGACTTTATTTCCGCAACAGAGTAGTTTTCCTTCCATGATCCGAAAAGCGAAATTAACCGATGTAAGAGCGATACAATCCCTCGTCAACTACTACGCGGACTCGGGACAGATGCTTCCCCGGACCCTGAACGAGCTGTACGAACATATGCGCGATTTTTCAGTTTACGAGGAGAACGGCGCTCTCATCGGCGTTTGTGCGCTCCATATCAGCTGGGACGGCCTGGCAGAGATCCGGTCGCTTGCTGTGAAACAGGACCGGAGAAAGAGCGGCATCGGCACCGAACTGGTGCGTCACTGCCTTGCAGAAGCTGCAGGACTCGGCGTGGGCAGGGTGTTTGTTCTGACCTACCAGGACGGATTCTTCAGGAAACTCGGATTCAGCGATGTCGACAAAAAAGAACTGCCTCACAAGATCTGGACCGACTGTCTCAACTGCGTCAAGTTTCCGAACTGTGACGAATCCGCGCTTCTTTTAGATATCACTTCTCCACAGTAATATCCTCTACTGGCATCCAGGTTGCATCGTTGATCCACATCGCTTATCGCCGGAGATCGCTTCCGGCGGACAATATCCAAGTAATCAATATGATATCACTCTACGTCCATATTCCCTTTTGTGGTAAAAAGTGTTTATACTGTGGTTTTTATTCCACAGTCTATACAACGAAAATCGCTGATCAGTTCCTGGCAGCACTACGGCAAGAAGCAGCCGGTCTACAGCCAGCGGTGCAGGACCGCACCGTAAGCACCATCTATATCGGCGGAGGCACGCCAACGGTTCTTTCCGATAACCAGATCGAAAAGCTTCTGGACATCATAAGAAACCATTTTTCTTTTTCCGGCGATGTCGAGTTCACGATCGAAGCCAACCCGAACACCGTAACAAAAGAGAAGCTTTCTCTGTGGCAGAAGGGCGGAGTGAATCGTCTAAGCCTCGGCATCCAATCTTTTTCCGACGAGATTCTGCAGGCACTGGGCCGCATTCACAATTCATCCCAGGCAATAGCGGCCCTCAGGCTTGCAAAGACCATGGGTTTTTCGTCGATCGCAATGGATCTCATGTACGGAATCCCCGGTCAAACGAAGGAACAGTGGTCGGCAACACTGGGGCGGGCGGTCAAGGAGAACCCTGATCACATATCCGTCTACGCTCTGTCGCTCGATGAAGGCTCAGCCTATTTACGTGAAACCGAAGCGGGGAGGCTCGTCCTGCCTGAAGACGACCGTACGGCTGAGATGTATGAAAAGGCGGTGAATGTTCTTGCTGAGGCAGGATACTCGCGTTACGAGATCTCGAATTTCAGCCGTTCCGGGCATGAGTGTCGCCATAACCTCAATTACTGGATGCGCGGGCAGTATCTGGGAATGGGCCCCGGGGCGTGGTCGTTTCTCTCGGGGAAGCGATATGCCAATGTCGCGGACATCGCTGAGTATTGCAGCAGATTGTCCCGCGGAGTTCCGGTGGTCGCAGATTCCGAAATACCCGACCGGGATGAGGAAGCGCGGGAAACGGCCTTTCTTCGTCTCAGGACCATGAAGGGACTTGATCTCGCTTGGTTCGGGGACACTTTCGGCGGAGCTGTTCTGAACAGATTAGAAACCTCCCTGGCCCCTCTGTTGGAGGCAGGCCTCCTGGAGACCCGGCAAAGGCGGCTGATCCTCACCGAGCGCGGAATTCTGTTGTCAAATGAAGTCTTTGCAAGTCTGTGAGCACAAATTTTTGTTTACACCCTTGGCGTGCCATGATATAGTATTCCGTTCTTAACGAAGAATTCTGGAGGTTTTCAGGAACGTGCAAAGATATCGTGCTGCGGCCTTCGGGGCATTGTTCTTTCTTACCATTTTTTTTGCGTTCGTGCTCCCCTGTGCGGCAGAGGACGTAAAGGTCACTCTCGTTGAGGTGCAGGGGAACAAGAGGATCGAAGCGGCGACCATACTGGCAAAGGTCAAGACAAAAGAAGGCGAGGTTTTTTCTCCCGCTCTCATCAAGGAAGACATCAGGACACTCTATCAGCTCGGTCATTTCGAAGACGTCCAGGTGCGGACGGAAGGGTTCGAGAAGGGACTCAAGGTCATTTTTTCCGTCAAGGAAAAGCCTTTGGTCCGGGAGATCACGTTCGAAGGCAACGACGAACTGTCGTCGGACAAGCTGAAAGACATCCTGACGCTGGTGCCGAGAACGGCCTTCAATCTTCAACTCATCAATGAAAATGCCGAAAAGATCCGGCTTAAATATCAGGATGAGGGCTATTACGATGTCGTCGTCGTTCCCGTGATCTCCGAACTCCGGGGAGGCGACCGAAACGTCGTCTTCTATATCGAAGAGCACGAGAAGGTCAAGCTCGAGAATATCATCCTGACGGGCAACGAGGCGATATCGTCGGACGACATCAAGGCGGCATTGAAGACACAGGAGCACTGGTTGTTTTCCTTTCTCGGCCGCAGCGGGACGCTCCGTATGACGGAGCTGAAGGAAGACGTGGAGACGATCAGGAACCTGTACTACAACAAAGGATATATCCAGGTGCAGGTGAACGAGCCGGTCATCCAGCCGAAACAGTATACCTTCAGGGAATGCTATTTTTGGGGAGATCAGAAAACCTTTACGCGGAACAGCGAGCTTCTGGTCAGCATGCACATTAAAGAAGGCGACCAGTTCCGCGTCGGGACCATCACGATCAAGGGAAACCAGCTCATTCCCCGGGACGATCTGGAGAAGATGATGAAGCTCAAGGAGGGTGACATCTTCAGCAGGGAAGTGCTGCGGCAGGATGTCAATGCGATTATCGACCGCTATGACGGCCTTGCCCGTCCCTTCGCGAACGTCGTTCCTCTGTTCAACATCGACCAGGAAAAGAAGACCGTCGCCATCTCCATCGACATTCAGGAGGGCGGCGAAGTCCGGATCGGCAGAATCGACATTTCAGGCAACAGCAAGACCCGGGACAAGGTGATCCGGCGGGAAGTTCGCCTGAATGAAGGAGATCTCTACAGCAAAAAGGCGCTCAAAAGAAGCTACGAACGGATCAACAACCTGAACTTCTTCGAGAGCGTCGACATCGTGCCCGAACGGCGTCAGCAGGAGCCGGTCATGGACCTGAACGTAAAAGTGAAGGAAAAGATGACCGGCACGCTGAGCGTGGGCGCGGGCTACAGTTCCGTGGACCGGCTCGTCGGAATCGCAGAAGTGACACAGGGCAACCTGGGCGGCCGCGGGCAGCTCCTTAAGTTCAAGATGCAGATAGGCGGAACGAGCCAGTACTACGTTGTCAGCTTCATGGAGCCCTATCTTTTCGACAAGCCGATCTGGGGCAAGGTAGACCTCTACGACCAGACTCAGGATTATGACGGTTATAAGCTAAAAAGCAATGGTTTTGCGCTGACCGCAGGCAAGAGCTTCGGCGAATACGTGTCGACTTTTCTCAAATACGGCTATGATGAGTCCAAGGTGTACGACATAACGGCGTCCTCGTTCGCCCTAGACACGCAGCTCAACAGTTACGGCGACCGGATCTCGACAAGCGCAGTCACCTGGAGCCTGTCCCGCGATTCGCGGGATTTTTACCTCGATCCGAAAACGGGGTCGAAAAACAGTGTGTATGTCGAATACGCAGGCGGCCCCCTGAGCGGCGACACAAATTTTGTAAAGACCGCCGCGGATTCGGCCTGGTATTTCCCGCTGTTCTGGGACACAGTATTCATGATGCGCGGCCGGGTCGGGTATATTGAATCGCTTATCGACAAGCCTGTTCCTCTGGGAGAACGGTTCTATGTAGGCGGCCCGACGTCGCTTCGGGGATTCAAGTACGGCACTGCCGGACCGCTAGAGCCGATTTACAGCCCGACTTACACGCAAACGAGAGAGGACGGAACGACATTGATTGATCCTGCCACGGGACGCGGTGTGGTGCAGGGCCAGAGCATATCGGATTACAACAGACTAGGCGGAAACAAGGAGCTGATCTTCAACTTTGAACTTACTTACCCGATCGTTCCTGCTGCGCGATTGAAAGGCGTCTTGTTTTGGGACGTCGGCAAGGCATTTTCGACGGATGACAGGCCGGAATCAATCGACATTTCGAAGCTTCGGCAGTCCTGGGGATGGGGCTTCTGGTGGATTTCACCTATCGGTCCGCTCCGATTCGAGTGGGGCTACATCATCGACAAGAAGCCCGGAGACCAGCCCAGTGAGTTCGAATTCTCCATCGGCGCAATGTTCTGATCAAGCTACCCGATCAGGGCCATGCTACAGATTGCCCACGTAAACTTAGCATTTTTCTCTAAGGAGGAGTCTCATGAAAAAGCATTTGTTTTTTGCAGTGACGATCGTGTGTATGCTTGCCGCTAATGCAATGGCTGCAGGCGGCAAAATCGCTGTTGTGGACACGCAGGCGGTATTCGATAAGACCAAACTGGGCATGAAGTACCAGGGCATTGTCAGGGAGTACTATGAAAGCCGCAAGAAGATCCTGGACATGGACGCCGACGAGATTCAGAAACTGCAGGAAGAATATACGAAACAGAAGCAGGCAAAGCTTCTGAATGATCAGGCTCAAAAGGAAAAAGAAGAAAGCATCAACCGGAAAATCAATGATTTTCAGAAGAAGCGCGATGAGTTTTCCAACGAGATCAGCAAAAAGAATGAGGAATTATCGCATCAGTTCAATCAGCAGATGATGACGGTGCTCAAGGAGATATCCAAGAAGGAGAAAGTCTCCGTTGTCCTGAACAAGGTCATCAACGTTCTCTCGAAAGCGGAAGTGCCTGCTGTTCTGTATGCCGATGATGATCTCGACATGACCGGCAAGGTCATTGATGAAATGAATAAGAAGGAAGAATCCAAATAGCAACAGACACCGCCGCACAAGGCGGCCGAGCGAACGATGAAACTGAAAGAACTTGCTGAAAAAATCGGTGCAGAGATATCCGGCGCGGGAGATACGGAAATTACCGGTGTGGCCGGCATTCAGGACGCCGGCGAAGGAACCATCACTTTTATTACGGGCAAGAGCCACCTGAATGACCTCCTCGCGTCACATGCTTCTGCCGCGTTTGTTCCTCTGGACATACCGCCTTTGCCCCTTCCACTGCTGAGAGTGAAAAACCCGCGATTCGCCTTCGCCCGCGCTCTTGAACTGTTTTACGTAAAGCCCTACCAGGCGGAAGGGATCAGCCCTCAGGCCTTTATCGGAAAGAACGTGTCTATCGGTGCGGACCCGTCGATCGGGCCTTTTGCGGTCGTTTGCGACGGCGCGAGGATCGGGGACCGCGTGACCCTCCGTCCAGGCGTATATGTTGGGGAAGGGGCGTCGATCGGTGATGATTCCATAGTGAATCCCAGCGTGACCGTCGGTGCAAAAATCGTCATCGGCAAACGTGTGATCATTCACGCCGGCACGGTAATCGGAAGCGACGGATTCGGTTTTGTCACCGATGCAGGCAGGCATCATAAAATTCCTCAGGTCGGCGGTGTGGTCATAGAAGACGATGTCGAGATCGGAAGCAACAGCAGCATTGACAGGGCCACGCTGGGCAATACGGTAATCAAACAGGGGACCAAGATCGACAACCAGGTCCAGATCGCCCACAACGTCTCGATCGGAGAACATTGCCTCCTTGCTGCCCAGGTCGGCGTCGCCGGAAGCAGCACGCTCGGCAATTATGTGGTTTTCGGAGGGCAGGCCGGCGTTGCAGACCACACAACAATCGGGGACAGAAGCATGGTAGGAGGAGGGACGGCCGTCACGAGGGACATCGCGGCGGACCAGGTGATGGCCGGCGTGAACGCCATGCCGCTCAGGGACTGGCTCAGGGTGCAGGCGATCCTGCCCAAATTGCCGGAACTCAAGAAACAGATCGCGGAGCTTGAAAAGCAGGTTAAGGCTTTGCAGAACAAATAATGAAGCGCACACTATGCCACTGTGAGGGGGGAATTTATGCTGGACATAAACCAAGTCATGGCATTACTGCCGCACCGGTATCCCTTTTTGCTCATTGACAGGATACTCGAAATTGAACCCGGCAAAAAAATAGTCGGGCTCAAGAATGTGACGATCAACGAACCGTTCTTTCAGGGGCACTTTCCGGGACATCCCATCATGCCGGGAGTTCTTCTGCTCGAGGCCATGGCACAGACAGGCGGAGTCATGGCACTGTTGTCCATTCCCAAGGAAGAGGTCAGCAAGAAAGTGCTGTATTTCATGAGTATTGACAAGGCAAAGTTCAGGAAGCCTGTGGTGCCCGGCGACCAGGTCCGGTTTGAACTCGAGCTCATGAGAACGCGGGGCGCCATCATGAGCTTCGCAGGCACGGCGAAAGTCGACGGCGCCGTCGTAGCGGAAGCGGAAATGATGGCCATGGTTGCCGACAAATAATTTCGGAGTGCAGGAGAATACGTGAGCATTCACCCAACAGCCATAGTCCATCCGAAGGCCAAAATAGCCGGCGGGGTCGAGATCGGCCCCTATTCGGTCATTGGCGAACATGTAACGATCGGAGCAGACACGAAAATTGAGGCCCATGTCCTGATCGAGGGCTGGACAACGATCGGCGAACGGAATCATATTTTCCCTTTTTCGAGCATCGGAACGGCGCCCCAGGACATCGGGTACCGGAACGAGGAAACGTATTTGATCATCGGCGATGACAACGTCATCCGCGAATGCGCGACCGTTCACCGCGCAACGACCAAAGAGGACCGGAAGACAACCATCGGCAATAAGAATTTTCTCATGGCCTATTCCCATGTGGCGCATGACTGCAAGCTCGGCCACAATATCATCATGGCGAATTCAGTCGCTCTGGGCGGTCATATCGTCATCGGCGATCATGCCATTCTCGGGGGCATCGTCGCGGTTCATCAATTTGCGAGGATAGGATCCTATGCCATCATCGGGGGACAGTCTGCGGTAACGCTGGACATCCCTCCCTATGTAAGCGCCGCCGGAAACCGAGCGCAGCTTTACGGCCTGAACCTCGTAGGACTTAAGCGGAAGGGGTTCAGCGATCAGACGATCGCTACGCTTAAAAAGGCGTACAAGATCGTTTTCCGGTCCGGCCTTACCCAGGATGAGGCGGTACTCAAAGCGATGGGAGAATTCCCCGATTCCCGTGAGGTCCAGGCGCTTGTCGATTTTATCAAATCTTCGAAACGTGGAATCACGAGATAAGGTTTCCGTGATGACGGTTTACATGACAAACGAATTATTGCATGAAGAAAACAACTGGACGGCAATCGGGCATTGAAGGCATGAACAAGATCGGTCTTATAGCCGGAAACGGAACGTTTCCCATTGCTATTGCCCGGGCGGCAAGAGAAAAAGGTTTGCAGGTGATCGCCGTCGCCCATGAAGGGGAGACGCAGCCGGAGCTTGCGCAGTGGGTGGACGGCATATTCTGGATCAAGGTCGGTCAACTCGGCAAGCTCATCAAGATATTTAAGGAACAGGACGTGCGCGACGTTCTCATGGCTGGGGGCATCAAAAAAACCCATCTCTTCAGCGGCGCACTTCCCGACATGAGGGCGATCGCCCTGCTTGCGCGGATGATTCATAAGAAGGACGACTCCCTGCTCCGGGCGGTCGCCGACGAGTTGCAATCAGAGGGCATTACGGTAAGAGCATCGACGCTCTATCTCGACAATATCCTTGCCCCCCGCGGCGTGCTGACCAGAACGAAGCCGTCCAAGGACGATCTTCGGGACATCGATTTCGGATGGCAGCTGGCGAAGGAGATCGGCAGGCTGGACATCGGCCAGACCGTTGTGGTCAAGGGGCAGGCAGTACTTGCCGTGGAGGCGATCGAAGGAACCGATGAGGCCATCCGACGCGGCGGCCGGCTCTGCGGACAAGGCGCGGTCGTCGTCAAGGTATGCAAACCCCAACAGGACCTTCGCTTCGATCTGCCTGCAGTGGGGATCCAGACCATCCGAACCATGCAGGAGGTCAAAGCCGCCTGTCTGGCAGTGGAAGCGGGGAAAACCATTATTTTCGATCACGATCTCGTTGCTGCCGAGGCCGATCGCGCAGGGATCACGATCGTGGCAATCGACGGCAGGGAAGAAAATTCATGAAAAAAATAAGAGTCGGGGTTGTGGGAGTCGGCTATCTCGGTCGGTTCCACGCTGAGAAATATGCAGCCCTTGAAGATGTTGATCTGGTCGGCGTGGTAGACGCCGATCCTTCTGCTGCAGCGAAGGTTGCCGAGAAACTGCATACCCGGGCCTTTTCCGTTCCTGCTCAGCTCATCGGCAATGTCGACGCCGTCAGCATTGTGGTGCCCACGGCGCTGCACTACCGCATCGCGCTGCCTTTTTTACAACAGGGGGTCCATGTCCTACTCGAAAAACCCGTGACCGTAACAACGGAGCAGGCAGATGAGCTGATCAGCCTTGCATCGGGGAAAGGGTTGACCCTGCAGATAGGACATATCGAACGCTTCAACCCTGCGGTGGCCGCGATCCGGTCCCTGATCAGATCGCCCCGGTATATGAGCGCAGAACGGGCGGCCCCGTTCACGGTGCGATGCACCGACGTCAGCGTCGTACTGGACCTCATGATTCATGATATCGATATTGTGACCGATCTCGCGGGCGCAGCGCCGCGGGAGATCAGCGCCGCAGGCGCTTCGATCATTACGGACCACATCGACATCGCATCGGCAAGAATCATCTTCGAGAACGGCTGCGCAGCCGATATCGTCGCGAGCAGGATCTCGGAGGAAAAGAAACGGACCTTGCGGGTTCTGGACGGCGATTCGATCTTCCTGTCGGACTACCAGTCCCAGAACGCATCAATCGCCCGGAAGAGCGGGCCCGGGGTTCCCGAACTTGCCCTGCAGACGCTCAACAACGAACGGCGCGACACGCTGGCTGACGAGATCAAGGCGTTCGTGTCATGCGTCCGGAACGGTTCGCGGCCGCTCGTATCCGGCGTTGAGGGCAGACGGGCGCTCGCCCTGGCGGCGCTGATAGAAAAAAACATCAAGCAGGGAATAACCGGGTTCGTCCCGGCGCCCTAGCGTTAAGAGAGGAGCTTTCCGTATCATGTCCGTACCGATTCCCATGGTGGATCTCAGGATCCAGTTCGAATCTCTCGAGCAGGAAGTTACCAAGGCTGTTTTAGAGGTGATGCAAAGCACCCATTTTATCCTCGGCTCCCGCGGAAAGGCGCTTGAGGATGCCGTGGCAGCCTATCACGGCGTCAAGCATGCCGTTGCCGTGGCCTCGGGCACCGATGCGCTGCATCTCGCGCTCCGGGCGGCCGGCATTGGACGCGGCGACGAGGTGATCACGACACCTTTTACGTTCATTGCGACCGCCGAAGCAATATCCTACCTCGGTGCTGTGCCCGTGTTCGTAGACATCGACCCCGTGACGTTCAATATCGATATAAAGAAGATCGATGCTGCGATCACGAAGAGGACCAAAGCCGTTATTCCCGTCCACCTCTACGGACAACCGGCTGACATGACAGGACTGAAGAGCATTGCCCAGAGCCGTAACCTGTCCGTGGTTGAGGACTGTGCACAGTCCTTCGGCGCCGAACAGGGCGGAAAGAAGACCGGTACCTTCGGCCAGACGGGATGCTTCAGTTTTTTCCCGAGCAAAAATCTGGGTGGGTACGGCGACGGCGGGATGGTGATCACCGACGATCCGAAAATAGCCGAGTGTCTCATGAGCCTTCGGAACCACGGCAGCAAGGTGCGGTATTACCACGATGAAATCGGATACAACAGCAGGCTGGACGAAATGCAGGCGGCGGTCCTTCTGATCAAGCTCAAACGCATTGATGCCTACAATGAACAGCGCAGAAATAACGCGCAGCTCTATGCCAAGTATCTCGCCGGGACCGGAGCCCAGACCCCCGCAGAGCAGCCGGGAACGAAGCATGTTTTTCACCAATACACGATCAGGGTCGGGAACCGAGACCAGGTGAAGAAAAAGCTCGATGAGGGAGGCATTACCTCGTCCATGATCTATTATCCGGTCCCGCTCCATCTGCAGGCTGCATACAAGGACCTCGGGATGAAGCCCGGGAGCCTGCCGAATACGGAACAGGCGGCCCGCGAGGTACTGTCGCTCCCCATGTACCCCGAATTGACGGAAGATCAGGTAAAGAAAGTGTGCGAGGCCGTTAAAGCGGCCCTGTAGCCGGGTCACGTCGGCAGAACGGGAAATTAGAATCTGGAATGAAGAAGATCCTCGTCGTAGCCGGTGAAGCGTCCGGCGACCTGCACGGTGCGAACCTGTCACGGGAGATCGTTAAGCAGGACCCGTCGGTGGTCCTGTACGGCGTGGGCAGTGTCCGGATGAAGGAAGCCGGCGTCCGGATGCTGGCCGATGCCTCGGAAATTTCCGTCGTGGGAATAACCGCCGTTGTGACCCATTTCCCTGCGATCTACCGCGTCTACGCGAAGCTGAAGCGCTTTTTGGCAAGCGAGCGTCCGGACATGATCATCCTGATCGACTTTCCTGATTTCAACATCATGCTCGGCAAGGCCGCCCGCAAGCTCGGTATCCCGGTGCTCTATTACATCAGTCCGCAGATCTGGGCCTGGAGAAAGGGCAGGATCAAGACGATCGCCGGCCTGGTAAACGCCATGATCGTCGTGTTCCCCTTCGAGGTCCCGCTTTACGAAAAGGCCGGCGTTGATGTCCGTTTCGTGGGCCATCCGCTCCTCGACGTCGTGCGGTCGGAACTCACCGTGGAGCAGGCCAGAAAGTCGCTCGGTATAGACGAATCGCGCCGTACCGTAGCGTTGCTGCCGGGGAGCAGAAAATCGGAGATTGCGCACCTTCTGGACGATATGCTGAAGACCGCGGGACTGCTTTTGTCGCGCTTCCCCGATTTGCAGTTCGTTCTTCCGCTTGCACCAACGCTGGATCACGAATCAATTCGCCGGCACGCCGACCAGTCCGGAATTGCAGTGCAGCTCGTCGACGGACGGGTGTATGATGCCTTAAGAGCGTCTGACGCTGCAGTGGTTGCATCGGGCACCGCAACGCTCGAGACCGGGATCATGAACGTTCCGATGGTGATTGTGTATCGGATTTCGGCGCTCAACTTTTTTATCCTTACCAAGCTCGTTCGGGGAGTACGCGATGTGGGCCTGGTGAACATCGTGGCAGGGAAACGCATCGTTCCAGAGCTGATCCAGCACGACTCTACGCCCGAGAACATGGCCGACGAAGTAGGAAAAATGCTGAATGACCCCGAATATTACCGGACCATCCGGAAGAATCTTGCCGAGGTGAGAACTCTTCTGGGCGAGGCCGGTGCGTCCTCCCGCGCCGCATCAGTGGTCCGGGAGCTGCTCCAACAGGCTGGCTGACCTCATGGAAATATACAAAAGACTGCTGAAATATCTTTCCCCCTACAAGTCCCGTCTGATCTGGGCCGTGGTCTTCATGGGGCTGACCAGCGGACTGATCTCTCTTCAGGCGTATCTCGTACAGCCGGTGCTGGACAGGGTATTTCTGAACAAGGATATGCGCCTCCTGTACCTCCTTCCGCCCGCACTGATGGCCGTCGTAATCCTGAAAGGCGCTGCAGCCTACGCCCGGGACTACCTGATGGGATACGTGGGACAGAGGATCGTAAATGACATACGCGACCAGCTCTATTCCCGGCTGACCTCGCTCTCATTTTCCTATTACACCAGGACGCCGACCGGCGTATTGATCTCGAGGATCATCAATGACGTCAACCTCGTGCAGGGCGCGCTGACGAAGGCTCCCTCCAGCCTCGTGCAGGGCGTGTTCACCATGGCGGCGCTGACGGTCTATGTTATCTACAAGGACTGGCGTCTTGCGGCTTTTTCGGTGACCGTCATGCCGCTTCTCGGAATAGCGCTGGCAAAGTTCAGCCGGCGGTTCAGGCGGGCAAGCACGCAGATGCAGGAACAGTACGGCAGCCTGACCACCCATATTCATGAAACCATCTCCGGCATCCGGATCGTAAAAGCATTCGGCATGGAGCCTTACGAAAACCGTCGTTTTGCCCAACGCAACCGGGCTCTCTTCAATTCCTTGATGCGCGCCATAAAGACCAGCTCCGTCTCCCATCCCATCATGGAGGTCATCACGACCTTCGGCATTTCCCTTGTCATCCTGATCGGCGGGTATTGGATCATCGAAGGCGGCATGACCGTAGGTGCGTTCTTCTCCTTCATGACGGCCCTTTACTTCCTGTACCGTCCGATCAAGGAGCTGAACGGTGTGAACAGCACGGTCCAGGACGGGGTCGCCGCGGCACGGCGCATCTTCGATGTCCTTGATACCGAGCCGGAGATCAAGAACCGGAAGGGCGCCGTTGCGGCGGAACGAGAATTCAAAACGATCGAATTTCGAGATCTTGCTTTCAAGTACGAGGACGATCTGGTGCTCAAGGGCATCAATTTGACCGTCAAGGCCGGTGAAACAATCGCCATCGTCGGGAAAAGCGGCGGCGGCAAGACCACGCTGGTGAACCTGGTCCCCCGTTTTTATGATGTAACGGAAGGGGCGATTCTTATCGACGGCTGCGATATCCGGGACCTTTCGCTTGAGTCGCTCCGCTCGCTGATGGCAATCGTGACGCAGCAGACATTTCTTTTCAATGATACGGTAAAGGAAAACATAGCCTACGGAGACACCAGCAGAAGCGCAGACGACATCAGCAGCGCAGCGAAAGCGGCATTCGCGGACGACTTCATCCGCGCGCTCCCGCAGGGCTACGAAACGGTTATCGGGGAGTCGGGTGTGAAGCTTTCAGGCGGCCAGCGGCAGCGCGTTGCCATAGCCCGGGCGCTCCTGAAGAACGCGCCGATCCTGATCCTCGACGAGGCGACATCATCTCTCGATACCCAGTCAGAACGGGAAGTGCAGAAGGCGCTCGACACGCTTATGGCGGGCAGAACGAGCTTTGTCATCGCGCACCGACTTTCGACGATCATGAACGCCGACAGGATCATCGTGCTTAAAGACGGAAAGATCGTGGAACAGGGAAGGCACGAAGAGCTGCTGGCTTTGGGCGGGGAGTATAAGAATCTGTACGACCAGCAATTTCGCGATGAGCCCTTGAGGACCGCGTGATGAGGACAACGGTTCTGTCAACAATCGGCTGGCTTGTGCTGTCCCTCTGGAGCCGCGTCATCCGCATCCGGTTCGTGAACCGGGACGTGCCCGACCGGATCGTCGCGTCGGGGAAGAACGTCATCTACGCCTTCTGGCATGGCCGCCAGTTCCTTCTTTTTGGCTGCTACCAGGGGACCGGAGTCGTTATCCCGGCAAGCGAGAGCCGCGACGGAGATATTCAGGCGAGCATTTTGAAACGTTTCGGATTCGAGGTCGTCCGCGGTTCGAGCAAGCGAAAAGGAGACCGCGCCCTTCTGGGGCTGGTCGACGCCCTCAGGAACGGGAAAAACATCGCACTCGCGGTTGACGGCCCCCGGGGACCCCGCTATGAGGCAAAACAAGGCGTCCTGTACCTTGCCGGCAAGCTGGACAAGCCAATTGTGCCGGTGGTCACCAGCGCAGAGCGTTACTGGATACTGGAGAAGATCTGGGACAAATACCTTCTTCCGAAACCCTTTACAAAAGGCGTTGTGATGTACGGAGAACCCGTTCTTGTTCATGGTATAGAGGAAACGGAACTCCAAAATAAACGCAAAGAGCTGGAAACCTCGCTGAACGATCTCATGGCTCGCGCGGACGCGTATTTTCAGGAAAATCGTACGTGAGGTCAGGATTCCGTGCACGTGCGGCGACTGCATCTCATGTATTCAGTATCCCTTGGAATGAGGCAGACAATCTGACAGGATAACGAGGTAGCGTCATGTTCGTTCTCTATAATATTTTTCTGGTTTTGGCCACGATACTGCTTTCCCCCGTGCTCTTATTCAAGCTGCTCACGGCCCCCAAGTACCGGGCCGGTTTGACGCAAAAGCTCGGTCGGCTCCGGAAAGGCGTGTTGAAAGTGACGCGGGGAACACGTCCCATCTGGGTGCATGCGGTTTCGGTCGGTGAGGTTATGGCAGCTCATCCTTTGATCCGGGAGCTGAAAAAACAGCACCCGAACCGGAAACTGATCCTTTCGACGGTAACGGTAACCGGACATTACACGGCGCGGCGCCGCGTGCCCGAAGCTGATGCGGTTTTTTATTTTCCCTTTGATTATCCCTGCATCGTCCGGCGGGTGATCAAGGGTATCAATCCCGCTATCGTGCTCATTGCCGAGACTGAGTTCTGGCCGAATTTTTTCCGGGAACTCACGCGTGCCAAGATTCCCTCGGCAGTTATCAACGGCAGAATATCGCCGAAGTCCTTCAAGAACTACCTTTTTTTCAAAACCTTCTTTAGCCAGGTTTTCAGCCACGTGACCTGCTTCTGCATGCAATCTGAACAGGATGCTGGCAGGATCAGGACTCTCGGGGCGGAGCCTGAAAGGATCATGGTCACTGGTAACCTCAAATTCGACCAGAAACTGCCTATAACTCAAAGCAGGCCCATCACGATACCGCCGGGCAAAAGGGTCCTTACTGCAGGAAGCACTCACCGCGGCGAAGAGGCCGCCCTACTTGAAATCTTTACACGTTTGCGAGCAAAATACCCCGATCTGATCCTTATTATCGCGCCGCGTCATCCGGAACGGTTTGATGAGGTCGAGGGAATCATAAACAGCGCGGGCTACGAATGTCAGAGAAGGACAACGCTCAGAAGACCGGTTCAGGATGTCCTGCTTCTTGATACGATCGGTGAATTGAGGGCCTTCTATGCACTTTGCGACATCGCCTTTGTTGGAGGAAGCCTGGTAAAAGTGGGAGGGCATAATCTTCTCGAACCGGCTGCTGTAAAAAAGCCTGTAATATTCAGCCGTTATATGTTTAACTTTAAAGAAATATCAGAAGCCATCATGTCTGCCGGTGGGGGCGTCATGGTCAAAGATAAAGCAGAACTTTATGTCCAGCTCGACAGCCTTCTTTCCGATCCTGAGCGTGCAAGGCTGATGGGAGAGCGGGCATTTCGAGTCATTGAAGCCAATTCAGGTGCGGCAAAAAAGACACTGGACGCAGTAGGCAGGTTGCTCGTTGGACGTTAAGAACCTCGTTGAAGACGTGATATTCGGGCGCAGACGGTCAATCATTATTGAGACTGCACTGCTCCTTCTTTCACTGTTGTACCGGACGATTATCAGCCTCCGGGGGTTGCTCTATCGCGGGCATATACTTTCTAGCCGTACGTTGCCGTGCAAGGTCGTTTCCGTCGGCAATATAACTCTCGGTGGGACCGGCAAAACGCCCATGGTGATATTTCTGGCCGGGATGTTGCGGGAAAAGGGGAGGCATCCCGTTGTTGTCAGCAGGGGCTACGGCAGAAGGGACGAGTCCGAGACGATTGTGGTAACGGACGGCCGGTCCATTCAGACTGATGCGCATACGGGCGGCGATGAGCCGGTTCTCATCGGCTCGAAGCTTTCAGACGTTCCCGTTGTTGTGGGCGGGAACCGGTATGCGGCGGCGCGTTCCGCCCTGGAGCTGTTTCATCCCGATACGGTGATCCTCGACGATGGATTCCAGCATCTCCGTCTCAGGCGTGATCTCGACATTGTGCTTATAGACGCGACCGATCCATTCGGGAACGGCAGACTTTTCCCCGCAGGCATATTGAGGGAGCCCGCGAGCGCCCTCCGTCGGGCACAGACGGTCGTTATTACGCGGTCCGATCAGGCGGCGTCTCTTGATGCCCTCAAAACAGCCATTTCACGTATCACGACAGCCAGGATATTCACCTCGACTCAACAGCCCGTTGATCTGGTCGGTTACCATACGGTTGACCCCAAACCGCTTACGGTCCTCAGGGGTACGCGGGTAGTCGCTTTTTGCGGCATCGCGAGGCCGGCGGGATTTCTGGCCATGCTACGTTCCCTCGGAGCGATCATCGTGTCCGAGCATTACTACCCGGATCATCACCAATATGCAAAATCAGACCTTGTCCAATTCTACAAAATGGCCGCTGATCACAGATCGCATATGATTATTACGACGGAAAAGGATGCTGTCCGGCTCCGGCAGCTCAGCCCCGAGGGCATCTGGGCGCTCAGGATCAAGCTGGCTGTCGTCGAACAGGAGGAATGGGAATCATTCCTGCTGAACAACCTATGAACAGAGCTGTATTTCTCGATCGCGACGGAACCGTCACTGAAGAAGTAGGGTACCTCAAGGACCTGAAGCAGCTCAGGCTTCTTCCGGGCGCCGGCGTTGCGATCCGGCGGCTGAATCAGGCCGGGATCAAGGTCGTTCTGATCACAAACCAGAGCGGGATCGCGCGCGGCTATTTCCCGGAATCCTTCGTTGAGGAGACCCATGTTCTTCTCCGGGAAATGCTGCAGCTTGACGGCGCACGGCTGGACGGCATTTACTACTGCCCCCATCATCCGCGGGCGGGAAATTCGCACTACACAACTGTTTGCGAATGCCGAAAACCGGGGACGGGCATGATCGACCGCGCTGCCCGGGAAATGATGATCGATGTCCGGAAATCGTTCGTCGTCGGAGACAAGTGGAGCGATGTGGAGCTGGGGCAACGGGCAGGCGCCCGGTCCATCCTGGTCACGACGGGCCATGCGCCCGACGACCCCTCCAACGTTCGTCCGGAACGACTCAACGAGCCGGACTTAATTGCCAGCTCCCTTGCAGAAGCAGTCGAGTGGATACTCCTGCAGACGGCAGACGATAAAAAACGATGACGGCTTATTCCCGGAAAATTCTCGTTCTGCGATACCGCTTCATCGGCGATACGGTCCTGACTGTTCCATTCCTGAGAAACCTGCGGAAGGCGGAGCCGCATGCCTTCATCGCCTGGATGGTGGCACCCGTGTCCTCCGATGTTGTTCGGGGGATACCCTATGTGGATGAGATGATTTACTGGGACCCGGTCACGATTCATGCCGACAGCAGGGGCACCCATCGCACCTTGTCCGCAAAGATATCGTTCATCAGGGACCTTCGCAGCCGGGGTTTCGATAAGGTCTATGTGCTCAAACGATCCTTGTCGAGCGCCGTCATAGCGTGGCTGAGCGGCGCACGGGAGCGCATCGGATTTGCAACAGAAGGACGGGGCTTCCTGATGACGACACAGGTGCCCTATCGTCATGACCGTCACGAAGTGGAGAATTTTCTCGACGTATTGAGGGCCGACAACGTGCCGGTCCGTGATGATCATCTTGAAATATGGACCAGTCCTGAGGAGGACCATCGTGCCAACAGGATCCTGGCAGAAGCCGGGGTAGGCGCATCGAAGCCGGTTGCGGTGATCCATCCGTTCTCCGCTGTTACTCAACGCGGATGGCCTTTGGAAAACTTCGCCGAATTGGCGACCCGGATCGTACAGGAAACACAATGCCGGCCCGTCATCGTAGGCGGAGCAGGCGACAGGGAGGCACTCGTCAGCATTCAGGGAGTGTTCAAATCAGGCGTGGTGGACCTGGTAGGAAAATGTTCTCTGCGGGAGACCATCGCTCTTTTGAAGCGCTGCATCCTTTTTGTGGGGAACGACAGCGGCATCATGCATCTGGCAACCGCAGCAGGGGCGCCGGTCGTGGCGCTCTTCGGTCCGCAGTCACCGGTCAAATTCGGCCCCTGGAGCAAGCGTGCAGCAGTAATTTACAAAAAGAAAGAATGCTCACCCTGCAAGCAGAAATTCTTTACCGAGTGCAAGCCCTCAATACGCATGCGGCCGCCGTGCATGGAGGCCATTACCGTTAAGGAAGTGTTTCAGGAGGCCATGAAGATTTCAGCGTTGACAGCCACCAAGTGATGGTCTAAAATGACCCCGCTTCCGCATCTTCCGGGTCCGGAAGATGCCATTGCCGCGGCTCCAAATCCTGTCAGGCGTGTATTTCAATTCCCGCGGATCAGCCCCCGGCCGTGATGAACCGGGCTACCGAATTGTCATGCCGCCTGAGACCGAGTGAACAGAATGATTAAAGGCAAACCACCCATTTCCGTAACCATCAGAACATTCAATGAAGAAAAGAACGTACGCGAATGTCTTGAAAGCGTGACCTGGGCCGACGAAATCGTTGTTGTCGATTCCGAAAGCACGGACGCTACAGTCGACATCGCCAGAAAATATACTGACCGGGTCGTCATCCAAAAATGGCTGGGGCATATCGGTCAGAGCCAATTCGCTACAGATCAGACAAAAAACCTCTGGGTACTTCACCTCGATGCCGATGAGCGCATTTCACCGGCTTTGCGCGACGAAATACTGGCTCTCGACCTCGCTCACAGCGACTGCGACGCCTACGAAATGCCGCGCCGTCATTTCTTCATGCAGCAATGGATCAATCATTCGGGATGGTATCCCGACCATAAGATCCGTCTCTTTCGCAAAGACCGTTGCACATGGGGAGGATATGCGCCCCATGATGAACTCAAGGTCCGGGGCCCGAAAAAGAAGCTGCGGTGCGACATCATACACTATATTTACTCGGACATCACGCATTTTGCCTCCACGAAAAACTCCTATTCGTCACTGACCGCAGCGGATCATTTCAAGAACGGCCGAAAAGCACGCATCATCGATTTCACTCTCCGTCCGCTCTATGCGTTCCTGTACCGGTATTTCGTCCGATTGGGTGTGGCGGACGGAATCGCTGGATTCACGATCTCGGTGATGGAATCCCACGCCGTGTTCATGAAATACATAAAGCTCTATGAAATCCAGCATAAACTCGGACGGTTTTCACGTGACTCGAAATAAGACCCCGGAAAACGTGCAGCCGAAGATCCTCTTCATCAACAATTTCAGGAAGAGAGGCGGCGGCGAGGAGTTCCTGCGCGATCTTCTTCCAGGCCTTGTTTCGCAAGGAATCGCCGTGGGCCTCGTCTGCAGGCCCGGCACGCCGCTCGTCGACATGTTCAGAAACAGCGCGATCGCCCTGCATCCCGTCCAGCGGTCCGGAATGCGCTCAATCTGCGCCGTATTTCACACAGCGAAGATCATCCGGGAGGGCGGCTATGCTGTTGTCAATATCCAGCGCAGCCACGACATCATCCAGGGCTGGCTCGCGGCGATGATTTCAGGAACCAGGCCGGCCCTCATGTACACGGTACAGGTCGCAGAGTTCATGAGGTCGCGATTCCTTTTGTCCCGCATGAACAGGATCGTGACGATCTCCCGTCATATCAGGGACAAGATCACTGCCTCTTTTCCATCCGTCGCCGGGCGGACCAGCATTATATACTACGGGATCGACCTCAGCCGGTTCAATTCCGGAACTATTCGCCACGGCGCAATCAGGAGCCGCTTCAACCTCAAAGCCGACACCCCCGTCATCGGAACGGTAGGGGACCTCTGGAAAAACCAGATTGAATTTCTCGACGCGTTGGTTCGCATCAAAAAAGACCTGCCGGAAGTTAAATTCGCTCTGGTCGCCGCTGATACGGGAAATGAGCATACTGCTGCATTCAAAAAACGGGCAGAGGAACTCGGCCTGGACGGAGCAGTGCTCTGGCTCGGGAGGCTGACAAAGGAAGACATGCCGTCGTTCTATGCCGACATCAACATCGCAGTAAGCACCCACCGGAACGAAGGCTTCGGCATCTGGGTGCTCGAGGTCATGACAGCGGGAAAGCCGGTCGTTGCCGTGAACGACGGGGGCATCCGGGACTCCCTGGAAGGCTCTCCTGCAGGCATGCTCGTTGATGGCGGTCCTGAGGAAATGGCTGCAGCGGTAACATCAGTTTTAAGCGATCCCGTCCGGTATGCTGCAATGGCAAAAGCCGGTCCGTCGTGGACTGCTCGTCGCTTCGGCAGGGAGCGCATGGTTGAGGATTATCGCGCGTTCTTTCTGGGGCTCATAGAGGAGCGAAGCAGTGGGACCATTAAATAATACAAGCGGGAAGGAGTCCGCAGTACGGCAAATTTCATTTCGATCGCCTCTGCAAAGTGAGTGCGGAGGCAGCCGTCCTGAATGGTTTTCCGTCGTCATGTTTTCTTTTGCGACCGCCTTAAACACCGGCCCTTTAGTATCTCTGTGGACCGGGATACCGTCAGTCCAGTAGTTTCATAAGAAGGGAACTTGCCATGAATAAACCCGTCCAGTACCTCCTCTATGCCTTTGCCGTCGCAACCGTGCTCGCCATGTCGGCAACAACCATTGTCCTCGCTCTTTTACTGATCTTTCTCTTCTGGGATCTGTACCGGAAGTCGGTCAAAAAAACTGACTTCAAAAAAGACTTCCTGCTCTATGCACTTGTTTATGCATGGCTCGGCTTTACGCGGGCATTGGCCACGTCCTTCAAGGAAATTTTCAAGGTCAAGGGAATTTGGGACAGGTTACCCTATGTCGTTGTCGGATTTTACCGGATAAACCGCAAGACCGTGATCACGATCTTTCATATTCTCTTTACCGCCAATGTACTGATCATTCTCTATGCCCTGGCCCAGCATTTCCTCGGCGTTCCCGCAATCTATAAACCGCTCTTTTATCAGGAATCCGGCCGCATGAGCGGCTATTTCGGGCATCCCAACCAGTACGCCGGGTGCGTATCCATAATATTTCTCATGAACATCTGTATTGCCCTGTATGAGGACAAAAAATTCTTTGCCTATACGCCGTTCCTAATCATCGGCGTAGTTTTTGCCGCGGCACGCGCCTATTTTCTCGGCATATTCGTCTGTTTCATCATCCTTCTGGTGCTCTCCAAATCCCTAAAAAAGATTCTCACCTATGCTGCCGTTGCCGCAATCATCGTCACGATCATCGCAGTGACCGTGCCCTGGTTTTCCCAGAGAATCATGGACGGCTTTTCTCTGGAAAAAAACGTCTACCGGCTGAATTTCTGGAAGATCGCCTGGGACACGTTTTTACAACATCCGATCGTGGGTGTCGGAAGCGGAATGCTGCCTCAGCATCTGGTGCCGTATAAAGAAGCGGGTCTCATAGACAATACAGCCCATGCGCATAACCTTTACCTCCACCAGCTTGCCGAGACCGGCGTTCCCGGGTTCATTCTTGTAGTCGGGATCCACTTCTATTTCTTGGTTAAATACGCGAAGGTGTTTCGGATAAGTACGGATCCGCTGCTGAAGGCCCTCAGTCTGGGAGTGTCCCTGGCATTCGTCAATCTTCTTGTGGCGGGGTTCTTCGAAAGCAACTTCATAGCGGCGATCGTTGCACTCCATATCAACTACCTGATGGGCGTGCTCGAGGGATATCGGACAGAGCTGTCTGCTTCGGCCTGAGTGTTCATCTCAGGCGTGACTGGTCACACTATTCAAGCAGAGCGGTCTCCCCGGGGTTCTGAAGAAGAACAATGTTACTGTTTCTTTTCCCAGTCCCAGGCTGTTTTCACAATGTACCTGAGGTCATCGTATCGAGGCGTCCATCCCAGCGTTTCCCGTATTTTTGCCGTGCCCGCTACCAGCACGGGAGAGTCGCCTTCGCGACGCTGCATCTCCTTGACGGTAAAATTCACTCCCGTGATGGAACGGGCGACATCCACTACTTCGCGTACAGAATAACCATGGCCGTACCCGCAATTGAATACGTCGCTCACTCCGCTTTTGAAAAGATATTCCAGCGCCAGGATATGGGCTTCGGCCAGATCAAGAACGTGGATATAGTCCCTCACGCAGGTCCCATCCGGCGTCGGATAATCGGTCCCGTTGATGGAGACATGGTCTCGCTCTCCTTTCGCGGCCTTCAGGATAAGGGGAATAAGGTGAGTTTCAGGACTATGCCGCTCTCCGATCCTGGACTGCGGATCCGCTCCGGCGGCATTAAAATATCTGAGCGAAACATACCGGAAATTCCGTGATCGGGAGAGATCCAGAAGCACCTGCTCGATGAAAGCTTTTGAATGGCCATAAGGATTGATAGGCAAGATCTGATCGGACTCCGGGATGGGCGAGCTTTTCGGATCTCCGTATACGGCGGCTGTCGAGGAGAATATAAAGTTGCTGATGCCCAGGCCGGCCATGACATCTAGGAGACCGATGGTACTGACCGTATTATTCTGGTAATACCTGAGTGGTTCCTTGACCGATTCTCCGACCTGAATAAAGGCGGCAAAATGCATCACTGCATCGGGTTAGAATTCCTCCAGGGCATTTTTCAATAACGCCGTATCACGAAGATCTCCGACGGTCAGGGATCCATGCAGGAGGGCGTCACGATGACCTGTCGAGAGGTTGTCGTAAACCATGACCGAGTACCCTCTGTCTCCCAGCGCTGCGATAATATGGCTCCCTATATAACCCGCTCCGCCTGTCACGAAGATTTTCATGCTCTCCCTTGCGCCGCCAGTTCAAAATTAAGTGAAATCAGTTCTCTTTCGGGTTTCCATTCATCAAAATTCTTAACGCCCCGGGCTGTCCGGCCGTACAACTGTCTGTGACGATGGAGAGCGTCAGAGTTGCTTCGCTGCAGAGGCCCGTCGTCATCAATAGGCGCCTTCTTTTTTCAGAACGACCGCAAAGGTCTTGAACAGAATTACAATATCGAGCCATACCGACCAGTTCAGAACATACCAGGAGTCAAGTCTGACCCGGACGTCATAATCCACGTCGCTTCGGCCGCTCACTTGCCAGAGCCCCGTGATTCCGGGACGAACGAGATAGTAATAGTCCGAAAACTCCTTGTAATACCGGTCAATTTCCAATTCAAGAACCGGACGCGGCCCTACAAGGCTCATATCGCCCGTTAAGACATTGAATATTTGAGGCAATTCGTCAAGTGATGTCTTGCGAAGGAAGTTGCCCATGCGCGTGATCCGGGGGTCATTCTTCAGCTTGAAAAAGGTCTCCCATTCCTGCTTTGCCAGCGGGTCGGTCTTGAGAATGTTTTCCAGCCTTTCACGCGAATCCCGGTACATACTTCTGAACTTGAATACGAGAAAGGGCTTCCCGCCACGTCCGATTCTCGTATGCCGGTAAAAGATCGGTCCGGGAGAATCGATCCGTATCATCAACCCGAGGATCCCGATAAGGACGAGGAGCACCGGCAAAAAGAGAACGGCCAGTGCCAGGTCAAAGGTCTTTTTGACAAGCCTGTTGTACGGAGACTTGAGGTTATTGTTGATTTTGAGCAGAAACAGCTGCTCTACGAAAAGATGGTGCAATTCCGTATTGGTCAGAGCGACGCCTTTTATATCGGGAACGAGCAGTACTGATTTCGTGCTCTTTTGGATGTCATTCGTCAACTGAGAGAGCTTGTCAACGGAAAGCGACGGCATGGCAATTATGACCGTGGAAATGTCGAAGGGTTTGATGAATTTTCTGAAATGCTTTATTTTCCCGAATATTCTGTATATCGTGCCGTCGACAGACAGTTGCCTGCCAAGACGGTCGTCATCGTCCAGAAAACCGATGACGTTGTACCCGAGATGGATATCGGACTTGATCCCCTTTGCTGTTGCAACGCCCACTTCGCCGGCGCCGATGATGATGACATTGTCCTTCCAGACGCCGATGCGGAACAGGAGTCTCTTTCCGGCATAACGGAGCAGCGGGAAAAAAAGAAGGGAAAAGCACCAGAGCAGGAGCACCGTCAGGCGTGAAATGTTGCTATAGAGTGTGCCGAGGATAATCACGACGAGAATTGCGATCGTAGCAGCGGACAGCGCCTTGAGGAGGTCCCTTGTTTCATCCCAGAACGGCAACTTCCTCAGGTAAAGCCTTTCATAGGCGATAAAAGCCAGAAAAATGGCAGGAAGCCACCAGACTTTTAAGAAATATACGTACGAGAACTCAAGCGGCATCGTGGTAAGACTCGGCAGGATGAGATCAATAAGTTTTCGTGCATAAAACGCCGCGGTCAGGGAACTGTAAAAGGCGAAGAGATCAAGAAGAAGGAGCGTTAGGACTTTAGCGATAGTCTTTACATTGCCGGTCACAACAATCCTCTGTGTACAGAAGCGAACGCGGTATGCTCAACATCGGCATCACGCACTTTCCGGAAGGCTTATGTCCGAACGATTTCCAAGTGTCGGGAATGGCTAGAAGATAGTACAATTACGGTCAAAATGCAAGAATAATTCTTATCACCGTCATGAGGAGGAAATAGGCGGGCTCACTCATGTCGTCAACAGCCGAAACTCTCCCTGCCATGAGGGAGAACATAGTTCTCCGACAAGATCATGTAAAACGAGTCATCGGAGCGGGATCCGCCGCCGCACCTTCCGCGGACCCAACTTTTATGTATACCGGCAATCCCTGTTTGCACCGACGAATGCAATATCCCGTAGTCTGGACGGGCGGATCATCTGCTGCGACTGTATAAAGCCTTTGGATGGCAATCCGAGGCCAGCCATTCCAGGCGCTGAATGTCTCCCGATGCAAACATCGGGGCAAAATGAATAGTTATTTACAATTGTGAAAAAATAGAGTAATATTGCCCTACTATCGCATGCACTTTTGCATAATTATTGAGCAGTATTAAGTTTGCTGCCAGGAGAGGGCGAGTTAAATACTGCTGCAGGGGGAATTTTTTATAGTTCTGTATGAAGGCCCAGTGGTGCTGATGCGAAAAAACCGCTTAATCGTATCGCTAGGCCAGCGGAATTATTTGCTCAAAACAACTAGCTATCGGCTTATTCGCAATAATTTGTGCCCCCTCAGTATAGGATTCGAAACTGGTTATTCATTGCGGCAAGACTGTGAATCATCTGCTCTCAATCACACGTTAACCTGCTCTTCCCTTAATATTGAACTCATCCGCTTCTGTTCGTACATAATCCGATTGTTGAGGAACGTGTGAGGCGATCTTTGAATGATGATTGAAAACATGTTCACTTCCATGACTGAGGAGAAACAGTGAAGAAAGCATTAATCACAGGAATTACCGGACAAGACGGGTCATATCTGGCAGAACTGCTGCTGGCGAAAGGATATGAAGTCCACGGAATCATCCGTCGTTCATCTTCATTTAATACTGCGAGGATCAACCACATTTATCGGGATCCTCATGAGACCGGGGTTCGTCTGCTGCTTCATTACGGTGATCTGACTGATGCAAGCTCGATCAACAAAGTGCTGAGAGATGTACGTCCTGACGAAATTTACAATTTGGGCGCCCAAAGTCATGTCAGGGTTTCTTTCGATATCCCCGAATATACGGCTGACGTCGATGCCCTCGGTACCGTCAGACTGCTGGAAGGTATCAGGGAAACCGGATTGAACACGAAATTCTATCAGGCCTCTTCTTCAGAACTTTTCGGAAAGGTTCTGGAAACGCCGCAGAAAGAAACCACGCCATTTTATCCCCGTTCACCTTATGCATGCGCCAAAGCATATGCGTATTATATCACCGTAAACTACCGTGAAAGTTATGGTCTCTATGCCTGCAACGGCATCCTCTTCAATCATGAATCTCCGCGCAGGGGAGAGACTTTTGTGACCAGAAAGATCACTCATGCTGCGGCCCGCATAAAGCTGGGGCTGCAGTCACGGCTCTTTCTCGGCAACCTCGATGCAAAGCGTGACTGGGGTTTCGCCGGTGATTATGCCGAGGCCATGTGGCTCATGCTGCAGCAAACCAAACCGGAGGATTTTGTGATTGCTTCCGGTGAAACCCACTCAGTGAGAGAGTTCGCGGAAAAAGTTTTTGCACATCTTGATATGCCGCTGACGTGGCAAGGTGAACACGAAAATGAAAAGGGTATAGACAGCAAGACCGGACGCATGGTCATCGAAATCGACAAAAAATATTTCCGGCCTGCGGAGGTCGACCTTCTTCTCGGCGATGCAACAAAGGCGAGGACAAACCTCGGATGGCGGCCCAGGGTCGATTTCGACGGTCTCGTGACGATGATGACCAATTCGGACATGGCTGCCGCAGAAAAGGAATTAAGGTCGAATGGTATAGTAAAGTAGTTATACCGTCTTATGACCTTATCGTTAAGGGTGTGAGATAATCACTACGGAAACCCCGTTTATCCAAGCTGAAAATTCATTGTTTTCGTTCAAAGACATGCTCGACCAATTAAAAAAAATTTTATTTCGCGACTCAAACCTGTCGGCATCAATTCCCGTTACGAAAAGAATTTCCGGCGATGGCAATGAACTTCATCATCGAAATGCCCATTTAACCAACGTTACTTTCGACATCCAGGGCAGCCGCAACACTGTTTCCATTGCCGAGGACTGCGTTCTGAATGGCGTCACTTTTTACATCAGAGGAGAAAACCACAGAATTGAGATCGGGAAAGAGTGCAAACTCCTTACCGGAACAACTATATGGGTGGAGGATCACGACTGCACGGTATCCATCAGTGACAAAACACAATTTTACGGATACACCAGCCTTACCGTTCTGGAAGCAGGCACCAAATTGACAATCGGCAGGAATTGCTTGTTTGCTTTTGACATCGACATCAGGTGCAGCGATTCGCATTCAATCATTGACAGGAACACGGGGCTGAAAATCAACAAGGCAAAGGATATCAACATCGGGAATCACGTTTGGGTGGCAGGACATTGCATCATCTTAAAGGGTGCGACCATATCCGATGATTCAGTAGTCGCCGCGGGATCCGTCGTTACGCGCGGTTCTGCAGAAAAGGGCGTCATCCTTGCCGGGAACCCCGCGCAAATCGTAAAGAAGGATATAACGTGGTCATGGGATAGAAACTATTCGGCGGAACGATGAGCGTGCGACAATATTGATCATGATTGATGCAATCTGGCTTGTCATGCAGGGTCGAACACTATGGATCTGAAATCGAAAATATATATTGCCGGGCATCGCGGCCTCGTCGGGTCGGCGCTCCTGCGGACGTTAACGGAAAAAGGCCATACCAACCTCGTTGTTAAAACAAGCACGGAACTTGACCTTCGGAGCCAGGCGGCAGTTGACGGTTTCTTTAACACGGAGAAACCCGATTACGTATTTCTCGCGGCGGCTAAAGTGGGAGGTATCGTCGCCAACAATACCTATCCCGCGGATTTTATCTATACCAATCTCATGATTCAGGCCAACATCATACACAGTGCGTACGTGCATCGTGTTAAGAAACTCCTGTTTCTTGGGAGCACGTGCATCTATCCCAAGCTTGCACCCCAGCCAATGAAGGAAGAGTATCTCCTCAGCGGCCCTCTGGAACCGACTAATGAACCTTATGCCGTGGCCAAAATTGCAGGGATCAAGATGTGCCAGTCGTATAACAGGCAGTACGGCACGCATTTTATCTCCGTTATGCCGACTAATCTTTACGGCCCCAATGACAACTTCGACCTGACGAGTTCGCACGTACTCCCGGCAATGATCAGGAAATTTCATGAGGCGAAAATTAACAATGACAAATCGGTCGCTATTTGGGGTACGGGCTCTCCTTACCGGGAATTCATTCACGTCGACGACGTTGCAAGTGCCTGTTATTTTCTCATGCAGAACTATGATGCAGATAAAATCGTCAACATCGGCACGGGCCAGGAGATATCGATACGTAACCTCGCACTGCTTGTCAAAAAAGTAATCGGCTTTCAGGGCGATATGACATTTGACACCAGCAAACCCGACGGAACGCCGCGCAAACTCAGCGATGTATCAAGGATTCATGGGTTGGGCTGGCAGCATCGCATTGAACTGGAGCAGGGCATTGCAGACGTATATCAGTGGTACCTGGGAAATTCAAATCAGGCCAAGCGGTGAATGGAATGTCTTTGTTGACAAAAAATATAGGCGATTTTGTCCTTTTTCTCAGTGACATTATCAAGAACAGGGCCATAATCTACGAACTGACGAAGCAGGATTTCAAAACAAAATATCTCGGGTCCTATCTTGGGCTCATCTGGGCGTTCGTGAATCCAACAATCACCCTCATGATTTTCTGGTTCGTGTTCCAGTTTGGATTCAAGAGTAAGCCTTCTGCCGGGGTCCCCTTTATCCTTTGGCTCATGTCCGGCATGGTTCCCTGGTTTTTTTTCTCGGAAAGCGTATCCAACGGCATGAACTCTGTCCTGGAAAAAAGTTTTCTCGTTCAAAAGGTCGTATTTCGCGTCAGCATACTGCCTATCATCAAGATACTGTCCTCCTTGATCATTCATGTTTTTTTCATTTGTTTTTTGTTCGTTATGTTCCTGTGTTACGGCTTTCAGCCGCACCTATACAATGTTCAGGTATTTTACTATCTCTTTGCCATGATCGTTCTCCTGCAGGGCCTGTCCTGGATGACTTCATCGCTGATCATCTTTCTGAAGGATCTTCGGGCCCATGATCGGTATGGCGATTCAATTCGGGTTCTGGTTGACGCCGATATTCTGGTCTCTCGACTCTATCCCCGAGAAATATCAATTCTATCTGAAGCTGAATCCGGTATTCTATGTTATTGAAGGTTATCGTGACAGCTTTATCAACAAGATCTGGTTTTGGGAGCGCTCAGCGCTCTCTTTATATTTTTGGTCCGTAACACTGGTAGTCCTTATCGCCGGTGCATTCATTTTTAAAAGACTGAGACCGCATTTTTCTGATGTGCTATAAGCCATGGCTTACAATATAATTACGGTTAACAACCTTACAAAGATATATAAACTGTATAATAACCCCGCAGAGAGGTTAAAGGAATCCCTTCATCCTCTCAGGAGAAAATATCATCGGGATTTTTACGCACTGAATGATGTCAGTTTCGAAGTTAGAAAGGGCGAGTCCATCGGCATTATCGGGAAAAACGGATCCGGCAAGTCAACCTTCCTTAAGATATTGACGGGCGTGCTGACCCCCACATCAGGTGAGGTTACGGTAAACGGCAAAGTGTCTGCCCTTCTCGAACTCGGAGCCGGGTTCAACCCGGAACTGACCGGTATAGAAAACATTTACTTCAGTGGCACGATCATGGGTTATTCAAAAAATGAAATGCACGACAAAATCGACAATATTCTTGCATTCGCCGACATAGGAGATTTCATTCACCAGCCCGTGAAGACTTATTCCAGCGGCATGTTTGTCCGTCTTGCCTTTGCGAGCGCCATTAGTGTGGAGCCGGAAATCCTGATCGTTGATGAAGCGTTGAGCGTTGGCGACATCTTTTTCCAGCAGAAATGTCATGAACGGATGGAAAAGTTGATCAAGAATGGCACCACGATCATCGTCGTTTCTCATGATATGCCCTCGGTTGAGAAATACAGCAACAGGGTATTGCTCCTTGACCGGGGTAAGTGCATGTTCATTGGACATCCGAATGAAGCTGTTCATCGGTATTATGCTTTGTTGCATGATAAACCTCTTACCGACGCGGTCCCTGCGATGCGGAAAGAAACAGAGCAGAATAAGGAGGCCAGCATCACACAGGAAAACAAGACCATCCATGATTGGCCGTCCTCTCGTGCGCTTCTTGATATGTCCCATGCAGTCGTAATTGGGAAAAATGACGCAGTAAAATGCACGGCGATCGCTGTCTGCGACGAATCCGGTCAACCGTGTACAAATTTTGAAATAGGGAAAACGGCATATTTCTATTATGAATTCGAAGCGTTGCAGACACTTGATGTGCCGATCGGCGGCGTAGAGATAATCAACAACATGAATATAGTTATTCACTCCAAAAGTTCCATGCATTATCTCATTGATGCCCCGCCGCTCTTAAGAAAAGGCGAACGGATAAAATTTCGACAATCGATACAGCTGTCTTTGCTCCTGGCGAGTACTCATATATAATTGGTTTAGCCACTATGAAGACCGAGGATTATCACAATGCTCAGGATTATGTGGCGGAATTACTGCATTCCAAAATAACGCCGATATTAAGAGTCAGCCAGACGGGAGTAATTAACGTAACAGAAAAAAGGCTTGGTCTTAGGCTCCCTTTTTACGGCTATGTGGATTTAGCCGGAAGTTCATCCTGCCAAGTGCAATCCGACGAGTGAGCTGGTCTCTCAGGTTATTGTACTTGATAAATAATGGTCGTCAGGCGAGGTTTCCGTATGGAATTTGAGCGGTTGTATGGCGCTATTTTACAGCATACGTTGTTGGACAAGGAGCGAGCCTTGTCGCTGTGGAAGCTGCAGAAGTGTCTTAATACGCATAGTATCGCTGGGGATGTTGTTGAATGTGGAAGTTATAAAGGCGGCAGCAGCGCAATTCTGAGAGCCGCAATGGGTGATCGGAAATTGTGGATTTACGATAGCTTCGAAGGAATGCCGGCAACAACCGAAAAGGACGGCATCGAAGCTGTTAATTATGTCGGTGAATGCAAAGCATCAGAGCAAGACGTAATAGAAATACTGAATAAAACAGGTGCTCATCCGGATGAATATATAATATCAAAAGGCTGGTTCCAGGACTCCTTCAAGAAAGTGTTGCCTCGGTCAGTCGCTTTTCTTCACGTTGATGCCGACTGGTATGATTCCGTTACTCTTGTACTCAATACATTTTATGATTTGATTCCGTCTGGAGGCTGTGTGGTCCTGGACGACTTTGGCTATTGGGAAGGCTGTCGGGAAGCGTTTTATGATTTTTGCGCTGAGCGCAATGAAAAGCCCTTACTGGAGCGCGTCGGGTGTTCCCAGGCTTTCTGGTTTAAAGGCAGGACGAACAACAGAACCGAAGTCCTTCCCTGATGTTGAAGATCGTTTCGGTAAATTTTAGAAGCAGTCCTGAGCATTAAAGCATCAGCATCGGTATGTAGCGGCCAGCAGGAAAAATGGATATGTGCCGGCCTGATTCAGCCGATTACACTGATAAGAAAAGAGAGATACTTTTGCTCGTTACGAGCCCGCTCACTGGAACAGAGGATATTTGCCTCCTGAAGGCATACGAATCGAGACAACTAATTGCCGACTGGTTGAGTGCTTATCAGATTGACATTAGTGCGGAGTTGTCCGGATTCGAGCAGATATTATTGTACCGATGTAACCGGACGGGTTTGAAATTTTTTTCTCCGTCGGAAGTTCAGGGGACAGCAAAACTCTATGAGCGGCTTCAGGGATTCGAATGGTTCTATATCCCTGAAAAATGGGAGCACAATATCGCCATCAGGAGTCTCCGTAAGACCGACCGGGTCTTGGAAGTCGGGGCCGGAAAAGGGGCGTTTGTAGCAAAGTGTAAGCAGCAGGGCATTGATATCGTCGGCCTGGAGCTGAACCGTGCAGCTATTTTGGAAGCAGAAAAACAGGCTCTGCCGGTGAGAAGCGATGACCTCTCTCTGTTCGTTGAAGAAAGGGGAGCCTCGTTTGATGCAGTTTGTACTTTTCAGGTACTTGAGCACGTTGCTCAGCCAAGGGATTTTCTCGGACAAATGATAAAAGCCCTCCGGCCCGGAGGATCTTTAATGGTCAGTGTTCCAAATAATGACAGTTTTCTTGGATATGATTACAATTTGCTCGATATGCCGCCGCATCATATGACTCAATGGAACAAACGGTCTCTATCATCATTGCCGTCTTTCTTTCCGCTCAAGATCAGGGAAATTCACTATGAACCGCTCGCTCCGTATCATGTGGGCTATTTTCTAAGGGTCTACGCGTCGCTGATAAAACAAAAAATGGGTCTTGAAAAGGAAATACCCCATTGGCTGTACAGGACAGCAGAAACCATGCTCAATGCAGGTTTAAGAAGGCTTGTTCGCGGGCAGAGCGTATTCGCACGGTTTGAAAAGATATGAACGTCAAACTACTGAACCTTGGATGCGGGAGCCGCTTCCATCAAGACTGGGTCAACGTGGACTTTACGTCGCAGAATCCGGCCGTGATGGCCCATGATCTCCGTGAACGATTGCCGTTCGAGGACGCCTCCTTTGACTGCGTATATCACTCCCATGTGCTGGAGCATCTGCCCCGGTTCTATGCCCCCATGTTCTGTCATGAGTGCTATCGGGTGCTGAAGCCCGGCGGGATCATAAGAGTCGTCGTCCCGGACCTAGAGCAGCTTGCCAGGATATATCTGGACCTTTTTGAACGATCCCTGCAGGGAGACAGGTCGGCTGCCGAACAATATACCTGGATACTGATAGAATTGTTTGATCAAATAGCCAGAAATCATTCCGGCGGAGATATGTTGAAGTACTGGAAGCAGGATCCGATGCCTGCCCGGGATTTCGTACTGGCGCGAATCGGTTCCGAAGCGTTGGAAACCGTCGAACGCACACGAGAATCGGTGCAAAGCACCGCTTCTCCAGAGGAAGCCTTGTCTGACAACGACGATTATGAGACGATCGGCAAATTCAGGGTTTCCGGCGAAGTGCACCAGTGGATGTACGACCGCTATTCCGTCGAGCTCCTGCTGCGGAGGGCAGGTTTTGTTAATATAAAAAAGTGCAGTGCCGGTGAATCATCAATTCCCCGCTTTAATGACTATTTGCTGGACAGGGAGCCGGACGGATCCATCCGCAAACCTGATTCGCTTTTCATCGAGGCGACAAAACCGGCGGAGGAGAGTGAAGCCGCCCGATCGGCCCGTCAGGACGACGTGCGGACTCTCGATGACCGAATGCACTCATACCGGTCGGGATTTAAAACGAAAAAAGGGCTCGCCGAGCAACTTGAAGAACAATTGAAAGCGTCTGAGAATTTACGGCAACGAATGCTGGAAGCCGAGCAAAAGCTGTTGGCGGAATATCAAAAATTGCTGCTTGATAATATTCAGCTGTCAGCCCAGCTCAACAGAATCCGTTCATCATTCCTCTGGAAACTTTTGACTCCTTTGCGCTGGGTTGCCCGGCATATATTTCGTCGCACCTAGGCCGTGAATGCGAAAGAACCTGATGAACAGCGGGAAGGGCTGGGCATGATGACTTTGAAAACGAGACAAGAGGGCGGCCGGAGAACAAAAGACGTTGCCCGGAAATACACCGAGGGTCAGCCGGTCATATCGATTGTCACGGTCGTTTTTAACGACCGGCAACACATTGAAGACATCATCGTAAACGTGCGGGCGCAAACCTATCCGAATATCGACTATCTCATCATCGACGGCGGATCAACGGACGGCACACTGGATGTCATTAAAAAGCACGATGACGGAATCGACTACTGGTTGAGTGAACCTGACAAGGGAATCTATGATGCCATGAACAAGGGCGTCTCCGCCGCGGCAGGCGTCTGGGTCAACTTCATGAATTCGGGGGACTCTTTTTATCTGCCTACTACGATTGCCGATATCGTCAGGGCAATGCCGTCATCGGCTGACCTTGTTTACGGCCATACGTATTACAGAGAGACGGACAAAATGACCCTGATTGAGACCTATAACCTCGACCAGCTGTGGATGAGCATGATTTTTTCCCACCAGAGCCTTTTTGTCAAGACCGCTCTGCTCAGAGAGCATCCCTTCGATACGGGGTTCAGAATCTCAAGCGATTTTGATTTCATTTATCACTGTTACGTGAACAAACGAATTTTTTTCGATACCAAGCAGATCATTGCCGTCCACGCCGTCGACGGCGTCTCTGAGCAGAACATTATCAGTCGCATGGTGGAACGATGGCGGATCGTGAACCGCTACACGCCGTCATTCAGAGCAAACCTCTTCTATTTTAAACTGCTTTTCCGAAAATGTGCTCGCGTTTGGAGGAGAGGCTCATGATCAACATTCTAGCTATCAGAACGTTGTACCCTCAATGGGCAACCCGTTCGGGCATCTCGCAATATTTAAACTACCTGAACAAAGAGAGCTTCGCTGTCTCAGAACAGGTGGTCGCAATGAGAGACAAGGATGGGCGAGCGGACAAAGGGGTTGCCGCCCGACTGGCAAGAAAGACCCTGAAACTTGCACGGCCTCAAAACACGATTTATGATCTGAATGATTTTCATGCTGAGGCGAAGGTTTTCAAAAAAGCATGGTCCGACCCGTCGCTCGACATCATTCAGTATTTGGACCCTGAACATTCCCTGTGCTATCTGCCCGGCTGGCTCAAGTTGCGTTCTTCCGTCAGGAGTAGAAGGCCGGCTCTGATTGCAATGTTCCACCAGACAAAGAATATCCTGAAGAATATTTTTCCGCCCATGATGACCCGCTATCTCGACCATATCATCCTGATGTCCTCGGAACAGCGGACATTTTTTGAAGACGTGGTCGATCCGGACAAAATTTCGGTAATACTGCACGGCATCGACACCGATTTTTATAAACCGGATCAAGCAAAACGACAGGACGGCAAGTTCATGTGCGTTACGGTCGGGCACTGGCTTCGTGACTATGATTCCCTGGAAATGGTTGCGGCCAGTTTGCTCGACCGGACATCTGTTGAATTCCACATAGTTTCCAATGTCCAATTGCGACATCGGTTAAAGAACGTATTCATCCATCGAAATATCGCCGATGCCGAGCTGTTGAACCTCTATCAAAAGGCGAACCTGCTGTTTATGCCGTTCAAGGATGCCACGGCGAATAATGCGATCCTGGAGGGCATGGCCTGCGGGATGCCGATTCTTACGACAGACCTGATCGCCACCCGGGAATACGCGGCGAGTGCAGGATCTTTCTTTGTTAAACAAAACGACATTGATGATTTCAGACAATGCATCATTGCCCTGTCCTCTGATCCGGACCGCTGTGATCAACTTGCGAAACGGTCGCGGGAAAGGGCATTGGAGCTTTCCTGGCCCGCAATCGCCCGGCAATACGAATCGCTTTACCGCAGTCTTGCCCCATCGTGCGCAAAGACGCTGTAATTGATCAATAGTGTTAAAACAGTCGACAGCAGGTAATGCTGAAAAGAGGGTGTCATTTATGACAAAATATAATTTTTCCCCCATGCCATCGTTCGACCCCATAGATATTGAACGCCGCATCAGGGATCACAATGTGCCGTTAAAGGTTCTTGCGGCAGAATCTATCATGCCAGAGGCCTTCGCGTTCAAAAAAATTCTGATGACGAACACGGAATGGACCAGGTATTACGAAGGCATCATTGCAGACAAGTGGATCGAGCATTTTCTGAGCATCTACCTCCTTAAACCCCGCAGGAGAGAGTTGATGGTCGATATGGCGAGCTGCTGGTCCCCCTTTGGCGGGATCGTAAAGAACATTACCAAGGCCCAGGTTTATATGCAGGACATGTGCTTCGAGAAAGGCATCCACAAGAACCGCATCGGCAGCGATTGCACCGACATCCCTTTGGCCGATGCTTCCGTTGACGTGATATCCGTCAACAACTCGATCGAGCATTTTGAAGATGCAAAGGATTCCCAGTTCCTCCAAGAAGCGTTCAGATTGCTGAAGCCCGGAGGCCGTTTGTGCATAGTTCCGCTGTTCATATCGTCCGTAGTTGTCAACATGGCGGATCCTGATCTCGATCTTTCATCAGTCGCATTCGATCCCGGGGCCGTCCTCGTGAGCGCAAAGCCGTGGAAAATCCCGTTTGCCCGATATTATACGCCGGAAACGTTCGTTCAACGCCTGATCAGTGCCGTTCCCCAGTTTGAATTCGAGATTATAAGCATTCATGGTATGAACCGGTTTGATCCGTCCCTGGGGTACTGGCAATTCGTGGCGTGCCTGCGAAAGCCCGGCAGCAGCAGCCCGGATGGGATATTCAAACGACTGAAAATCCGCATATTCGGAAAATTGTAGAGGAGGAATTCAGTGTTTCACGATATTCTTATTAAACGACTGTTAGCGTCCTTCTCGGTCAAACCGGTCAACAATGACCCGTCTGAGCTGTTTATGGACAAGTTCATTGAATGGACCAAAGAGCTCGGCAATGGCATCTATCTGTTCGGTTCCAGCCGCGCCGCAGAAAAGTTGATCAAGAAATTCCCGCGTACCTACAAAGCGGTCGTCGATCTGGACCCGGCAAAACACGGGCAAAAGATCGGCGACGTCCCGGTTATCGGTTTTCCCGAATACAGGAAAACCGCAGCCGATCCGATCATTATAACGGACGTCAATTTCCAGTATGTCTATCTTGATCTTCTGTATTTCGAGATCCTTCGGCCCGCACGAGCACTGACCGTCGAAGGCCTGTGGAAGTTCCGTATCCGGTACAACTACGAGCTCGGACGCATATCCTACGGCAATAATCCCGAGGTGTTTGATTACGATTATCTGTCCATCAAGCAGTCGTTGCCCATGGAATGTACGATCCCCACGGACAGTATCATCAGGCTGATCGATTGCATCAAGACAACGGCCGACATGCTTGGCGATATCGTCGAGGTCGGCACCGGGGAAGGGGGCAGCACCTATTACATGGCAAGCATCATGGAGGCGTATGCCATCAACAAGACCTTATACTCCTGTGACGGCTTCGATCCCCAGGATTATATCCCGCACTTGAGCTACGAGACGGTTTCCAGGAATCTTTCCCGGTTCAAGTCCGTAAAGTTGCTGAAGGGACATGCCCCGGGAGTATTCGAAGGAAGCCCGCTCAAGAACATTGCTTTTGCGTTCATCGATTTTTACGCTCTGCCGGACATTATGGAGTATCTCTATCCCCGAGTCCCTTCGGGAGGGATCATCCTGATCGACAATTACAACCACGGCTGTTATCACAACCACGGGATACCTATCGCAAATGCTTTTTTCCTCGACAAGAAGGAAAAGATCATCCGCGTAGGAGGAACGCAGGGGATGATCGTGAAACAATGAAACGGTATAGAGACAGCGGAAAAGGGATATCGTCATGATTGATTTCATCCGGTTCAAGTCTTTCAGCAAATATGAGCGCAAGGTCGACATCAAAAAGCTGCGCTTCATCTTTGATGCGGTCCGATCCCATGCCGAGAACAACGCCAGAGACCCGTCAGAGCTGAAGATACTTGAAGTAGGCTGCGGCGACGGTTCTATTACACTTCCCCTGTCTTCATTCGGTGGGACAGTGCAGGCATTCGATCTCGACGAAAACCTCGTTGCAGGTGTGAAACAGTCAATCTCTGATCGGGGTATAGCGAACATTACTTTACGCAGGGACAATGCCTACACCTTCGATGCAGGCGGAACAAAGTTTGATATCATTGTCGTTTCGGAAGTACTGGAACATACAGATCAGCCTGCCGACATTGTCGCAAAATTGAAGAGCCATCTTGCGGCTCGGGGCATCCTGATAGCCACAGTCCCTAACGGATACGGGCCCTGGGAGCTCAAGAACAAGGTCGTGAAGCTGATGACCTTGAACACGGCAAAGGACAAGGAATGCGGACATCACCATGTGCAGTTCTTTACTTTTGCGTCGTTCAACAGGATGCTGAATGCGAACGGTTTTTCCCTTGCAGGACATGCCAGTTCGGATGTTTTAAGCGGCTTGAGCTATTGTGTTTCAAAAAACGCCGTTATAGCTGGAATCGACCTTTGGCTGGCCAATATTCTACCTGCCTGGATGGCAAGCGGATGGTATTTTATTTTCAAGGCAAAGTAAAAACGGCCGCTCGGTGCATGGGCTGAACACGAGGTAACTTGAGAATAGACATTCCTCTGACAGGAGCCAGTCCCTTAGCCAGAATACAGAGTAACGAAATGGCTTTTCTACAATCCAACTTACTTACCATTGCCACAACACTTCCGAGTACGCCATACTTAACACAGTTGTCGATTGGTGGGTGCCTTACGTGATCGATTCTCTATTTATACCAACATGTCCCGCCTGCGGCTCCGCTTCGTCCCAGGTCTTGAGAAAGCTCGTTGGTGTGCGAAGCAAGAAGACTTTCGATCTCTTTAAATGCAAAGATTGTGGATCCCTTTATAACCCATCGGGATATAAAGAAGATGAGACGGCCCTTGCATATGATTTGATATGGCACATTAACTATCTGGATCACAATACTTCGGTAGCTAAGTGCGTGTTGAAGGAGATGAAGAAGTTGCATCCGAGGGGGAGGGAAATTTTAGATATCGGTGCAGGTATTGGATCCTTGATGCGGGTAGCTCATGAACGTGGTTTGAGTGCTTCCGGAGTTGAACCGAATCCTTATGCGGTCATGTATGGCAAGAGGATGTTTTCATTAGAGATCATTTGCGCATTTTTTGACAATACTCTTTTCCAGAAGAAATTCGATTTTATTACGATCATTTCCGTGCTTGAACACTTGCCAGATCCTCGCGTTTTGTTCGAAAATGCGAAGAAATGCCTTGATAAAAACGGCGTCCTTTATGTTTCTGTTCCACTCTATGATCCCGCAGAGCATCATAAGTTTTTGATGAACCCTCTGCTGGAAGGTTCCATATTTGTCGATCCCGACGTGCACATTGTGCATTTTACCGATCCAAGTTTTAGAAAATTTGCCGGTCAGGGTCGTGCTACTTATATTGACGACGTATGCGGCGGTTATTTATTGAAATTCGACTGATACTGCCGTTCAATTCAGCCGGAGCGCAGACGAACGCAAATGAACTTTTCCGAAAGTTCGGAATACTGAATGGTCAGCTAGTCGCGGTGCAGCCTCGCATACGGCTGACCTCCTGTCTGATTCCTGCATGAAATCCTATTTGAACTTGTGGCGACCGGGAGCAGAATGCAATCTAGTTTCACCGTATTACAGATCAATACCTACGGCATTTCAGGAGGTGCCGGTAAGGCGGCTTACCGACTGCATAACGGTCTCCTGCGTTCCGGTCAGCGCTCACACTATCTCGTCAAGGATATAGAGAATACCGTTCCGACCATCGTCCGTGCGGACCGGGATCGGAATTTTGAGCTGAATTTAAGGACTGACCACCTCATCAACAAATATTACATCTGGTTCAATCGGACCGGCCTGTCGAACACCTATTTCAGCTTCTCCTATCCGGGCTATGATCTTTCAGCACACGATCTGGTGCGAAACGCGGATATCATCAATTTACACTGGGTAGAAGATTTCCTGTCGCCGGTTTCATTAAACGCCATCTTTGCCCTGAACAAACCGGTCGTGTGGACCCTGCACGATCAAAAACCGTTCACCGGTGGGTGTCATTACTCAGCCGGATGCAGACGCTATGACGGTTTCTGCTCTGAATGTCCTCAATTACGGGAAGACCCTTTTGGTCTGCCAAAAGCCGTACTTCAGGACAAGCATGAGCTGTTCAAAGGAGCGGACCTCACGATTGTCACCCCAAGCAGGTGGCTGGCATGTGAAGCCGCAGAAAGCAGTCTTTTCCGGGAAAACCGCATTGAATGCATCCCCAACGCCGTAGAAACCGATATTTACTATCCTGTCGATAAAAAGTATGCTAAAATGCGCCTCGGTCTCGATCCCTCTATCCTGACGATCATGTTCGGTTCCGCCGATGCGGTCGAGCAACGGAAGGGCTTGAAAAGTCTCATTAAAGCCATTCATCTTTGCATGAAAAATGACACATTCGCAGATTTTGCGAAGATGAACAAAGTTCTTATTGTCTGTGCAGGCAAGATGGACGAGTCGATCAGGGAACTCCCTGTTCCAGTTCGTGACTTCGGCTTTGTAAACAACGATGAAGAACTGTCACGAATTTATAGTGCCTCCGATTTTTTCGTGCTGCCGTCTTACGAAGACAACCTGCCGAATACGATGCTGGAAGCGATGGCGTGCGGAACTCCTGTGATTGCGTTCGACATCGGCGGAATGCCGGATGTCGTCGTCGATGATGTGAACGGCAGGCTCGTGGCTCTGCAGGAGGATGCCGGCGGACTTGCGAAAGCAATTGTGGCGCTGGCGTTCGACGCAGAAAAGCGGAGCGCGATGAGTAAGCAGTGCAGCTCGCTCATCCGGAAGAGTTTCAAACTCAAGGACCAGGCGAACAACTACTGTCGCCTGTACGTCGACCTGCTGCAGAAGCACCCGTCACGCCAGTCGACGGTCAGACGATCTGCGGGCACCTACGGCGAGATCCATCGCCGGGCTTTACGAAAACATGCTCCGATTCGCGAGACAAAAGGAAAAGAATATGGGGATGGTGGGATAGCTTCCCGGCCTTCTCATGATTCTTCAGCTTCAAGGAGTGTTCATGCTGTTTAATTCCTATTCATTTATCGTCGTTTTTCTGCCGGTCACCGTTATAATCTTCTTTATTTTGAGCAGGGCAAAATTAACGACGGGCTCAAAAATCTGGTTGATCGCAACATCGCTCTTTTTTTATGGCTGGTGGAATATCGTCGATTTACGGGTGATAGCAGCCAGCATTCTTGTCAATTTTGCATCCGGCGTCATGCTGGGGAGGATACGGAGAGACATTACTCGGCGGCTCATTCTCGCGGTGGGAATAGGCGTGAATCTTTCCGCCTTGGCCTATTACAAATATTTCAATTTTTTTCTGTCGAACATAAACGCCTTCGCCGGCCTGCATCTTAAACTGGCGGCCATATCGCTGCCGCTCGGCATTAGTTTCTTCACCTTTACGCAGATTGCATATCTTGTTGATACGTACAGAAACGAAGTAAAAGAGGTCGATTTCCTCAACTATGCGTTGTTTGTAACTTTTTTCCCTCATTTGCTGGCGGGCCCCATCATTCATCACCGGGAGATGATGCCGCAGTTTGACAGGTTGAAGAACAAACTGGCAGATTATGATCATTTGTCGCGCGGTCTTTTCCTGTTCGCAATCGGCCTGTTCAAGAAAGTCATGGTAGCGGACACATTCGCAGTATGGGCAAATGCCGGATTCAGCAACCCCTCATCATTGAACTTCTTTGAATCGTGGGGCACATCGCTGTCTTACACCTTGCAGTTATACTACGATTTTTCAGGATATACGGACATGGCCATCGGATCGGCGCTCCTGTTCAACATCCGGCTTCCCGAAAACTTTAATAGCCCCTACCGGGCAAGAGATATCCAGGACTTCTGGAAGCGCTGGCACATCACGTTAAGCAGATTTCTGCGCGAATACGTTTATATTCCACTCGGGGGCAACCGTATCTCCCAGTCGAGAACCCTAGCGAATCTGCTGTTGACTTTTCTGATCGGAGGCATCTGGCACGGAGCGGGGTGGACGTTTGTCGCCTGGGGAGCCTTGCACGGCCTTGCCATCATAACGCATCGATTGTGGACAAGGTCTGGAATTAGCCTGCATAAGACCGTCAGCTGGTTCATTACCTTCAATTTCATCAACGTGGCTTGGATATTTTTCAGGGCAGCCAGTTTCACCGACGCCTTTTCCATTCTGAAAGGGATGCTGGGGATGAAGGGCGTGCACTTCGAACTGATAAAGGCGGAGCATCGATTTTTTCGCCATTATGCCGCACTTCCCTTGTCGTGGCTTCAGCATATCAACGGAAACGCCATCATGATCATCATGATCATTACGTACCTGCTGATTGCCTGCCTTGGAAAAAATTCAGGAGAATGGGAGTACCGGTTCCGCCCGTCGGCGGGTTTTGCCGTTGCAGCATCTCTGCTGCTGGTTTTTTCGCTGTTATCGATGTTCTCTGCAACATCTCATTTTATTTATTTTAATTTTTGAGATATTCCCGTGACCAAGTCAAAATCGTGGTTTTATAGTACCATAGCAATTTCCGTAACGCTCATGATTGCGTACATGAGTCTCGTGGCTCTTTCTTTCAGAAATCCCGCATCTAAAGAGCCCCTTTGGATCGACAGGTGCATGAACAAAAAAGAGGAGATCGCCGGCAGGATAATCGGGAATAAAGTTGTCTTTCTCGGCGGCAGTGCCTGTTTATTCGGGATCAGGACCAAGGATATCCAGCAGGCGCTCAATATCCCGGTTGTGAATATGGCCGTTCATGTCGGACTCGGCACCGATTACATTCTCCATAGGGTCAAGAAGTCTCTCAAACCCGGCGATATTGTCATTCTGCCCTTTGAGTATGAGTTATATTCTTACGATGAGATACCGAGCACGGTCAAGCTGGAATATCTGTTTTCCTATGACCGGGACTACCTGTTTCATACCTCACCATTGACCGTCATGCGATATATCTTGTCCGTCAATCGTGATCAGATCATCGCTGCGGTGCGCCTCCGAAAAGAAAAGGACTTTCACGAGCCGTCATTTGAGCAGGGAGGATCATACACTTCGGCGAGTCTGAACGAACATGGCGATGAAACGAACAACAAGGCGGGGAAGTCTTTCGAATCGCCCCCGCTCAGCATGCCGATCGGAGAACTCGAGCCGCGGCCGGGCCTCAAGCAGGTCAAGGAATTCAGCGGCTATTGCAGGGAGCATAACATTACGCTCTATGTCAGCTATCCAAACACTGTTTACAATCCGGAATATGATAAATCGTACTACAGATTCTATTTCGATACCTTGAACGATTTTTTTGTGCAGAACCATATCCCGGTACTCGGCAAACCGCAGATGTTCTTCTATGAAAAAAGCTGTTTTACGATACGTTTTACCACCTCAACGAGGAAGGAATGACCAAGCGCACGGCGCAGCTCATTGGGCTTATCAAGGATCTTGATCCTGTAAAAAGGCTTGTCAAGACCCAGAAAACACCAATGCACCGTTATGGAACGAGACAGCACCTGCGAAAAACATCGGAACAGGAGCCGAGTCCGACGCCTGTCCAGCCCGCTTCATGAGTGGCATTGCGCAGGACAGGCAGTCGTTCCCGTACTCTCGCGCAATCTGGTCTTAAGTCAGGCGCCGCTAACTATACATGCACATGATCGCTTTTATGACTTTCTTACTTTCCGCTGCCGCCGTATCGATAACTGCCTCGGTGCAGGCATCGTTGCTGCGTATCCACGAAAGAATTGATAGAATCATCGCTTTTTTGCTGCTGGCTGCTGCCGACGTTATTTTCAGCACACTTGTCCTTTCTGAATTGACGATGATTTCCGCATCGGGATATCTTGCCGCGCACGTCGTTCTCGCCTTGTTATTCTCGATGCTGTACTATCGGTATCAGCCGAAGCTTGGAACTCCTCCCTCTCGGACCGAAAAAGATGTAGCTCCGGCCGCGGACGTAAGTAGGGTCCAGAGGGTCGCCATTGGCTTCCTTTTTTTTGTGATTGCTGCCGCTGCGGTCATAAACCTTTTTTTGGCTCTGTATGTCCCGACGAATGTCTACGACAGTATGACTCAGCACTTATCGCGAGTAGGCTACTGGCTGCAGCATGCGTCGTTGCGCCATTTTTATACGCAAAATGGCGTTCAGAACTCATTTCCACCCAATGCAGAAATATTCATTTTGTGGCCGGCCGTCTTCCTCAAAAGTGACATTTTTGCGAACCTTGTGGAATGGTTTTCCTATATCGGCATAGGGCTCGTGATCTATCGGATTTCCATTCTTTTGGATTTCGACCGACGTTCATCTCTGCAGGCGGCGCTCGTCTATCTCAGTCTTCCTATGGTGATTCTCCAGTCGACTTCGACTTACAATGACCTCGTTGTGACTTTTTTTGCGATCAGTTCGTTCTATTTTTTCCATAGTGGATTACGAAACAATGAACGAGGAAATCTCCTTCTTTCGGGAATTGCCTGCGGACTGGCCGTTGGTACCAAATACACTTTTTTTATTCTAGCGCCTGGGTTTGCTCTGGCCTCCCTTGGAATGCTTGCGTGGTACAAAAAGAGCGTGCGTATGTATCTTTATTGGATAGCTTCCTGCATCATGGGAATCATGCTTCTTGGGGTGTACAATAATTATCAGAACTACAGAGAATTCGGCCATCCCATCTATCCGTCCGACAAGTTGAGCGACCAGTCTAATGCCACGCCGGCTGACACCTCTTTCAGGTTGGACAAATGGCTGTCGAATTCCGTTCGATACAGCTATGATGCGATCGATTTTCGCGGTGCACCGGAACTGCTGTCCGCTGGTTTCAACAAGGCAAAAAAGACATTCGCCGAGCAATTTCTTAACAATGATCTGATTACTAAAAAATATATAATATCGCCCTTTTCTTTCGACACGCCGCTTGTTTATTTCGATACGATAGGATGGTTTGGAATTTTAGGGTTTGTTCTGATCGCACCCGTAACCGTCTGGGGTATTTCCCACGCTTTGCGCAGGATTCATATGGATGAAAAAAGTGCCTATGCTTTTATTGCGGCGTTTTTTTTCATATTTTTTTGTTTTCTCCAATCCTATACTCCTTATAAAAGCCGTTACTTCGTGCTTCCGGTCGCGTTTGCCGCTCCTCTAACTGCTGTCATCGGACAATGGAAAAACTGGAAAGCGTTTTTTGTCGTACTGGTAGCGTTGATTGCAGCAAACACCACGTTCAACGCAACATTTTACAATATCTGCAAACCGGTCTTCTCTCAAGGACATGGTTGTCAAACTGACTTGTTTAAGTTGGGCTATAACGAAAAAAGGGCCATTTGGGGCCAACGAGCGCTTGTTTTGCCTTTTCTCAGATTTATCGAAACGGTAACTTTGCCGGGAGATCGAATCGGCCATGTCGTAGAGGAAGATACCTGGGACTATCCATTTTTTGGAAGAGATTTTTCCAGAATATCTATTCCCATTAATCCCGACGAGTTGAAGAAGCTCGGCAACAAAAAGATAGTCGAAAAATATAATCTTGATTTCCTGATCGTAGAAACCCTCGATAAAGATCTTGCTTTTCGGTCATATGATCCTGCTTTTTACGCAAGCGGCCCTTGGGGAAAACCGAATTTCTATATAGTGACGCCGCGCAAAAACTGGGCTGATACCATTGACCGGTCGTTGGCAGATTCGGGGCAGCCGTCGTGGCGCTTCGTCGATATTTTCGCGGAAACATGGAATTGCAGCACACCGCTGGGTACCGCTCTCGAGCGTGCGGCAAAGACGGCGAACAGCATCGTTTTCTGGGGCGAACCTTATATGCCGGCATTGAACGCACTGTTGACGAGAATGAGCAGTGACCGTGGAACCTATGCTGTTCTAGTTCCTCCTCAGGTGAATTCGGCTATCATCCTGCAAGGCCGTTTGGCGGGAATTCCAGCCGTGCTACGGCTTGAATCCGATGCCGGCAAGACGGTCGCTATACCTTGTGATCGTACAGGAAAATTCCGCTATTCCTTCGATCCTGGTCAATTCGCCTCCGGCACATCATCGTGGAAAATGTTCCGGCTCTACGCGGACGGTCAGAACAGCGTGATTCCTTTTGCGGAAGTCGATGCCTTCAGCTTCAGGACTTCCCCGCTTCCTCTTGACCTTCTCTATGGCAAGGTTGTCTCGAGAACAGGTTTATTCGG
>CAVVOB010000031.1:0-17752 GCA_963749655.1 Nitrospirota bacterium | reverse complement strand
ACTCGGTTCCAGCGCGAAGTCGACGCATCGGCTGTTTTCGTGAACGCCTCCACGCGGCTCAACGACGGGTTCGAGTTCGGCCTCGGCGCCGAGATCGGCATTTCCACGACGCGTATCCACGCGCGGGGCCCCATGGGACTGGAGGAGCTGACCTCCACGAAATTTATCGTGTCCGGGAACGGACAGATCAGAAAATAATGCGGATTGCGGAATTCGGATTGCGAATGTAAAAGCCCGAGAGATTTGTTTTACCAATCCGAATTCGCAATTCGAAATCCGAAATTCATACCGGAGGCAGTTTGGCGTTACGACTTGGCATTCTCGGGGGCACATTCAATCCTATTCATTCCGGTCATCTCGCCGCGGCAGAAGAAGTTCGCGCCCGCCTGCAGCTTGAGCGGATACTCTTTATTCCGTCTGCAATCCCTCCGCACAAACAGGACGAAGAGGTCCCGTCAGCTCTCCACAGGATGGAGATGGTCCGCATCGCGACAGCGGGCAATCCCGTTTTTGAGCTTTCGGACATCGAGATCAGGCGGGGTGGAAAATCCTACACCGTCGATACCATAGAACTACTCCGCCAGATCCATGGGGGTGCGGATCTTTATTTTATTACCGGTCTGGATTCCTTTCTTGAAATCCGGACATGGAGCCGCTGGGAAAAACTTTTGTCGCAGTGCCGGTTCGTCGTGCTTTCACGGCCGGGATATCGCTTCGCAGATCTGAAAAAGATCGACTTCATGCAAGAACGCCGTTCACGAACTGAGTTGCCTTGACGCAGGAGATCTGCAGCAGGCAGTGATCCGGGCGGGGACGTTCACAATTTACTGCGAGAAGATCCCGCTTTGCGATATTTCATCAACCGACATCCGCCGACGGGTGAAAGCGGGCAAGAGCATTAAATATCTCTTGCCTGATGCGGTTGAAACCTATATAATTGAAAACAGGCTATATGTTTAACTCACAAGACGTCTCACAGATCTGTGCGGAAGCAGCGGACGCAAAAAAGGCATTCGATATCCTTATTCTCGATCTCCGGCAGCTGACCTATATTACCGACTATTTCGTGATATGCTCGGGGGGCAGCACCACTCAGGTGGGCGCCATCGCCGATGAGATCGGCCATGTTCTTGCCAAGGACGGGGTTCATCCTTCCCATGTGGAAGGAGGGGCCGATTCGCATTGGGTCCTAATGGATTTCGGCGATGTCGTTGTGCACATCTTCGAAGAACAAACCCGGCAATTTTACTGCCTGGAAAAACTCTGGGGAGATGCTCCGAGAATACCTGCTTCCCAGAGAGCCAGGACGCTGACCAGCGCATCTTCATGAAGCTGCGCATTTTCTGTATGGGGAAGACCAGGGAACGCTTCATCCAGGAGGGCATCGCCAAATACCTGCGATACCTGAAACCCTATGCGGATACCGAAATCAGGGAACTGAAGGAAGAGCGGATCACGGACCTCAAGGACGCGCCGCTCATCAGGAAGAAAGAGGCGGAACGTATCATCCGGGCCGTTCCTCCCGGCGCGCTGATGATTGCCCTCGATGAGCGGGGCAGGGAATTCTCCTCTCATGGTTTCGCCGAATTTCTGAACAAGGCAGGGGAATCGGGAGTCAGGGAAGCGGCATTCGTCATCGGCGGTGCGATGGGCCTCGATGAATCCGTGACGGAAAGGGCAAATACCACGATAGCGCTGTCGCAATTGACCTTGACCCATGAAATGGCGCGGCTGGTCCTGCTCGAACAGCTTTACCGGGCGTTTACGATCGTAAAAGGCAAAACGTATCATTACTGACCGAATGCATGGTCGGTGAAGAGTCGCCGCTGATCTCCTGGAATCTTACCTGCAGTCAGCCGCAAACCTGCAGCAGCCAGATGCCGCACTCACGAAAGGACCGCTGATGAGATTCATCGTCACTCTTCTGTTTATTGCACTCGTGATCTTCGTGATGCTGCTGCACGAGTTCAATCCGGGAACGATGACGGTAAATCTCCTTCCCTCCAAGTCCTACGAAATATCCAAGTCCTCTTTTTTCCTGCTTTCCCTCCTGGGCGGCGCATTGTCGGTGTTCATCCTCTATTTCATGCGCGACGTGAAACGGTTCCTGCGCGGACTTCGCATTCAGCGCGAACAGAAAAAGCGGCTGAAGATCCAGGAGCTGTATACGAAGGGCCTCAACGCAATGCTGGCAAAGCGGAATGCCGATGCCATCGGTTTTTTCCAGAAGGTGCTCGCCCTCGATCAGAACCACGTGGATACCCTGCTGCGCATGGGGATCAGCCAGCTTCGCGAGCGAAATCTTCAGGAGGCCGTCCTCGTCCACCAGAAGGCCCTGAACCTGCATCCTGACAATCAGGAAGTGATGTTCTCGCTTGCCGCCGATTACGAGGAGGCAAAGCGATTTGACGACGCGCTCGCGACGTATCGGCAGATCCTCGGCCGCGATTCGTCAAACCTGACCGCGCTCATAAAAATGCGCGATCTCTATCAGCGGCTGAACCAGTGGGAAGAACTGTACGATACCCAGCGCAGACTCGTCGCCAATCCCCTCACACCGTCGGAGCAGGAGGTAGAGCACCGCAAACTGGTCGGCTTTCAATACGAATACGGCCGGTCCCTGCTGGAAGCCGGAGACCTGGAACGCGCGAAAAAGATATTTCGGGGAGTCATCAAGCTCGACAAGGATTTTATTCCTGCCTACCTTGGACTGGGTGAGGTATATCTCGAAGACGGCAAGATCGGTGAAGCGGCCGAGCTTTGGGAAAAGGCCTATAAAATGACCTCATCACTGCTTCTTCTTCTGCGGCTTGAGGACCTTTACCTGAAGCAGGGAGAACCGGGCAAGGCCATTGAGATTTACACGCAGGCCGTGAGCTGGAAAACACAGGACATCGCCCTCAAGTTTTTTCTTGGCAAGCTCTACTATCGACTGGAAATGGTCGATGAGGCCTTTGACATCCTTTCCTCCGTGGACTGGGGGGACCGGGAGGTTCCCGACGTCCATAAACTGCTGGGCAACATCTACCTGAGACGGGGATCATTGGGGCTGGCCGCCTCGGAATTCAAAAAAGCGCTCGGGTTCAGAAAACAGATTATCATTCCATATACGTGCTCAAACTGCGACCTCCGCACCACGGACTGGTCGGGGCGGTGTCCGAACTGCGGCAAGTGGAACACCTTCGAAGTAAATCTCGAAAAAATCTGCTGAGGCAACAGGCTCGTTAACCGGGCGGCGTACGTCGCAGCGCATTGCCGACGCGGTGGAGCCGGTTCCTCGTTTGGCACGGCGAAGGGAATTTTTAATGGCGAATAAGCGGGTTTTATTGATTGTACTGGATGGCTGGGGAATCAATACGCATAAAGAAGGGAATGCGATCGCCGCTGCAAAGGCGCCGTTCTACCGGAGCCTCATCGAGAACTATCCTCACACCGAGCTTCAGGCTTCAGGCGAAGCGGTAGGGCTGCCCGAAGGACAGATGGGCAATTCCGAGGTGGGCCATCTGAATCTCGGCGCAGGCAGAATCGTTTATCAGGATTCTACCCGCATAAGCAAAGCGATCAAGGACGGAGACTTTTTCCAGAATTCCGCGCTGCTTGCGGCCATGGACGCTGTCAAGGAAAGCGGCGCGAACCTTCATTTGATGGGGTTGCTTTCCGATGGCGGGGTGCACAGCCGTATGGACCACATCTTCGCCCTCTTTGATCTCGCGAAAGCCCGCGGGGTCAATGGCAATAAGGTTTTTTTCCACGCATTCCTCGACGGAAGGGATACTCCGCCCTCCAGCGCAGTCCAGTTTATCAAACAACTTGAAGACCGTCTTGCCGCGATCGGCCTCGGGAAGATCGCCACGGTCTCAGGCCGCTATTACGCCATGGATCGGGACAAACGCTGGGAGCGGGTCCAAAAAGCATATGAAGCCCTGGTTATGGCGGAGGGAATCCGGAAATATTCCGCGGTCGAAGCTGTCGAACAGAGTTACGAGCACGACCGGACCGATGAGTTCATGCTGCCCGCGGTCCTGCTCGATACCAAAACGAACAAGCCGCTTGCCACGATCGGCAGCGGCGATGCGGTCATCTTCTGCAATTTTCGCTCCGATCGCGCGCGGGAGATTACCCGGGCGCTCACCGACCAGGAATTCCAGAGTTTCAAGAGGCGCGTCGTCCCGAAATTATCGACCTTTGTGTGTCTGACGACCTATGACGAAACGTTCGAATTGCCTGTTGCCTTCGGTCCGGTCAAACTGCTCAATATTCTCGGTAAGGTCCTGAGCGAACGGGGCATCAGGCAGTTGCGGATCGCAGAAACCGAGAAATATGCCCATGTCACCTTTTTCTTCAACGGAGGCGAGGAGACCCCGTTTCCACTGGAAGACCGCATCCTGATTCCGTCGCCGCGCGATGTGGCCACCTACGACAAAAAGCCGGAAATGAGCGCCCGTGAAATCACCGACAAACTGGTGGAACATATCAATTCACGTCAATACGGATTCATCCTCGTGAATTACGCGAACCCCGACATGGTAGGGCATACCGGGATCGTTGAAGCAGCGGTAAAAGCCGTGGAAACGCTCGATGAGTGTCTGGAACGACTGCTCCGTGCCGCTCACGAGGAAGGGATGACAGCTCTTATCACCGCTGACCACGGCAATATAGAGATCATGTTCGATCCGTCCACAGGCCAGCCGCATACGGCCCACACCACTGATCCCGTGCCCTTCATTCTCGTGAAGAAAGACATGAAGGTCAGGACTGCAGGAATTCTCGCCGATGTCGCTCCGACGGTGCTTGACCTCATGGAGATCGAGGTCCCGCGGGAGATGACCGGAAAGAGCCTTATAGCATCTCATCCGTAGCGTCATGCGGCTCCTGAGCAATCGGAAACGCCTGCAGGCCGTTCTCGGCGCGCCGCCCCGACGCTTTTCCGGTGATGCCCATGTCTTTTCTGCGTCGCGCACTTGATTTTGTTCTTCCCTCAAACTGCTGCTATTGCAGTTCATCAACCGGTATTTCTACAATTCCTCTTTTCTGCCAAGCCTGCTGGTCGGACTTCGCTCTTCTGCTCGGTCCGGTCTGCCCCGGCTGCGGCAGGCCCTTCGACTCCCCGGAGGCGCTGATCTACAGCCCTGAACACCGGTGCCGCGCATGCCGCGAATCGCCGCCTTGCTACGACTATGCATTATCGGTAGGTCAGTTCGAAGGTCCCCTCCGCGAGGCGATTCATCAATTCAAATACCGGCCGTGCAGGTCGCTGGGCAAGCCGCTGGGTGACTGGATGCTCCACAACGTGCGTATGCTCACGAACATTGACATGGTCATGCCGGTTCCGCTCCATGCGGGGAGGCTCAGACAGCGGGGGTTCAACCAGGCCCTCATGCTTGCGCATCGGCTGAGCCTTCATTGGCGGATACCGTTGTCCTTCGACAACCTCATGCGAGTGAGGCCGACGACACCCCAGGTGGAGCTGTCCGGCGACGAGCGGATAAAGAACGTGCAGGGAGCCTTCGCGCTGCGGCGTCCGCATGAAGTAAAGTCAAAAAGCATCGTGCTCATCGATGATGTGTTCACGACCGGCGCCACGATGAATGAATGTTCTTCCGTGGCGAAGGAAGCGGGGGCTATGCAGGTAACGGCTTTCACCCTGGCACGAGCTGTCTAAGCAGCCCGGTCATTCGACCGCGCGTTTATCATCGGGAGAGCCGGATAGGCCCGTCCTCTCCTTGACAACCGAATGGTGCTTGGGTATAGTTTATCCGTGCGACAGAGTGTGCATATGTGCAGCGTTTACGATTTGTTTCTTAGGGAACGCGACTGGCAGCCGGTCTCAGCACGTCATCTCAGGTGATTATTACCTTGACTCAAATAACCATTGCGGTTATCCTCGATACATTCTTTTTACAATATTTAATCAGGCAGATCATTGCAAGGAGGTGAAGGGCGCTCATCTCGACGTTTTTTGTTCGATACCGGATTTTTATTTTTAAACTATATTATGATTGCTCGGAAGGAGGCATGACAATGCTGAGAAAGAGAACGGGGTTATTTGCAATACTTGCTTTAGGCATTATCGTACTTGCAGTCGGGAGCGCATCGGCGCAGCTGGTCGGCACGGTTAAGGATGTCATCGAGCCTGCCGGCGCGTCAGGGAAAGTGGATTGGACTACGGGCGTTATCACCGCCGTGGGTATCGGCGCTCCACCGGCCCAGCCGGCCAATGCGGCGCAGGCGCGTGCCATGGCGGAACGGGCGGCGCAGGTTGTGGCTTACCGCAACTTGCTCGAGGCCGTGAAGGGTGTTCGTGTGGACTCCACCACGACCGTCGAAAACTTTATGGTAACGAGCGATGTGATCAAGACCGAGGTAAGCGGAATCATTCAGGGGGCCATGGTCATGGACAAGAAGTATATGTCCGACGGTTCCGTTGAAGTCACCGTGGGCATGAAACTGACGGGCGCCCTGGCGGACGCGCTTCTTCCCAAAGGGCCGACCGCACCTCCGGCGATTGCCGCGACGCCCGGAGTCCAGGCCCAGCTCTACACCGGACTTATTGTGGATGCAAGAGGGCTGGGGATCAGGCCCGCGATGGCCCCCCGGGTCCTGAATGAAGAAGGCAAGGAAGTGTACGGGTCCGCCTGGATCAGCCGGGATTATGCAGTGCGTGAGGGAATGGTCGGCTATCTCAAGGACCCCGTGGCTGCACAATCGAACCCCCGCGTTGCCGACAAACCGTTGATGGTCAAAGCGCAGAAAGTCTCAGGCGATGCCCGCGTCGACGTCGTGATCAGCAATGCCGATGCAGCGGCGCTTCAGAGCGCCTCGCAGAATCTGAGCATGCTGGAGAAGTGCAGGGTCATTATTCTGGTTGATTAACAGGCATCGTCGGGGATCCCGGATCTCCGAACGTCTGATCATCACAACGGAGGAAAAGCATGGATACGCAGATCAAACGCTTTATGGCGGTGTTTGCGGCGCTTGTCTTGATAATCGCAGTGAGCGGTTGCGGGCCGAAGGCGGCGCCTTCGACGTCGGTTATGGATACGCCAGAGTATCACTATAATCAGGGGCTGAAGGCCCTTGATGCGGACAGGCTTGATGATGCAATGCGCGAGTTCGACAGGGCAATTGCCCTTGATCCGAAATCATCGCTCGGCTTCATCGGGAAAGGCCTCGTTCTCGGCAAGAAGGGCGAATTTAAACCGGCCTACGAGAACATGGAAAAAGCACAGGGCTATGAAACAACGGGCATCGAGTCGCGCGTCGGCATGATCCGGCTCTACGCCATGAACATGGCCAAAGATCAGAGCCAGGTCGCCGGCCTTGTAAAATCGGCGGAGAAGGAATTCAAGGCTGCCAACAAGAAGGAGCCGAACAACCCCCGCCTTCACTACTATATGGGAATGTGCTATAAGATGGCCCTCGACTTTGACAACGCTGCAATCATGTTCAAGGTCGTTCTGGATATGAATCGTGATTTCGTCGGCGAAGCCAATGCCGAATGGGCGGTCATCCAGAAAATCCAGCGCGCGGCTCCGGGCACCGAGATCGGCAAAAAGATCGCCCTGATCGACAAGATCGACCGTGCGGATGTAGCCGCCCTTTTTGATCAGGAGATGAACCTCGAAAAGCTCTTTACCAAACGGGGGCCCAAGACCTACGATACGAGCTTCAAGGCTCCGACTGAATCGACTACGCGCTTCTCCCCGGAAACCACGGTAAAGATGGAACCTGCCACGGACATCGCCGACAGCTGGCTCAAGGCGAGTATCGACACGATCCTGAAACTCAAGGTAAGGGGCCTCGAAGCCGGCCCGAACCATACCTTTGAACCGACGAAGACCATCACCAAGGCCGAGTTTGCCGTGATGCTTGAAGACATCCTGATCAAAGTGAACGGCGACGAAAAGCTCGCCACCAAGTTCCTCGGCGCGGTGTCATCATTCCCTGATGTGCGGAATGACCAGTATTATTTTAATGCGGCCATGATGGCAACCACGCGAGGTTATCTGGAAGCCGACAAGTCCACCGGTGAATTCAAGCCGCTCGACACGGTATCCGGCGCAGATGCGTTGCTTTCAATCCGGGAGTTTAAGAACCAGCTGAAGTTCTGAGCGCTTTCCATCGACCCGCTCCACTTCCATCGAGTGGAGCGGGTTTCCTTTTGAAGTTGTCCGTAGAAGACGAAAGACAAAAGTTGATCCTCAAGCCGGGCATGATCCTACTCGAGCGTTGAACGGACGTGAACCGCAGTGTCGACGCCTGCTCCAGGACGCACAATGAATAAACGGAATCTTATCGTCATATCCGCCCTTCTGTGCCTGCTCCCCTGCAGCGCGTCGGCGGGACTTACCATCCTCGACGGCAAACACACAGTTGTTTATGACATCGTCAATCCTCGCGGCGTGGCATTCATTCCGAATTACGCCAATGAATCTTTTGAACAAAGCGTGACTGATCTCGACGAGTTCAGCAAACGTGTCACGGTCACCTCGAAAATGGGACCCCTGATGTCCCGTGTTCCGTTTCCCATTCCTGCGCAGCGCATTCCAGTGTCGGTGGCCCGCTATCTTGAGCCGGAACGGGACCGGCAATCGCGCGATCCATCTATATCGCGATTGGCGCAGGACATCACAGGGGGAAGCCAGTATACCCATGAAGCGGCAAACGCCATATTGACCTGGATTGCGGACAACCTGACGTTTGACACGAGCATTACGGTTAAGAGCGACGCCTTGTCTGCTCTGCAATACCGAAAAGCCTTCTGCGTAGGCTATTCAAACCTCGCGGTTGCATTGCTCCGGGCCGCAGGCATTCCCGCCCGGGTAGCACACGGTTATTTACCTCCGGGATATGAATGGGGGTTTTCCAAGGAATACTGGGGCGTTAAGGTAAATGACGGCGGTTTTCACGCCTATCTGGAAATTTACTATCCCGACAGGGGGTGGGTTTTTTCCGATGCCGAGCATTCGCATAACTTCGTGGATCCCTTCCATATTATTCTGCGTCTCGACGGAATGGAAATGCCCGGTGCATACAAGGGCGGATACCTTGAAGTTGACAAAGCGACATTTTATACTGTTTACCGTGAAGAAAACAGCACTACCATGGTAGATGAGCTTCCTCGTCCGAAAACAAAGCGGCTGGGCCGACGAATCGATGAACAGCAGCATGCAGCCCTCGTGACAGGCAAGGTGTCTGATTCCGCGGGCAGGGTAGTACCCAAAGGCTCCGTGGTCATATGGAAAGCGGGCCGGGGTGAGCCGAGGCCGTTTTCCGAGGGCAGTTATGCAACTGCGTTGACGGAGCCGGGGACCTATCGCATTGAAGCAAAGGGGCCGGGATACGCAAAGTCATCACGGGAGCTTCAGGTCGTCCAGGGTAAGAATTACCAGCTGGATTTTGTTCTGCAGCCGGGCGGGACCATACGGGGCACGGTTGTTGACGGTCAGGGTAAACCTCTGCCGGAAGGGGATGTTTTTTACCGGGAGAGAAACACCAGCTATGGGGTTCCCATCGATATGGACGGAACCTATATTATCGAGGGCTTGGCGCCCGGTCAGTACACGGTTACGGTCGTGTCGGGATCAAGGGAGCTGACGCGGACAACGAGGGTCGATGCAGGTAAAACGGCTGTCGTTGATTTTATGGTAAAATAGTAGGCGGTATGTCCCCTTTGCTGCTGTTGCGGGACAATACTATTTGTCTTCGACACGTTTAACAGGAGAGTCGCAGGAATGAAAAAAAGGTTCATTATTCTTTTGCTTATGGTATCCACGATGTCTGCAGGTGCAGCCTCGGCGCAGGGAAGCAGCACAGGGGATGCTGTGGAAACCATGCCCTCCGGCCTGATCAACTGGACGGTCGGCGAAGTCCGCGCAACAGGTATAGGCGCTCCTCCGGCTCAACCGGTAAACGCAGCACAGGCGCGTGCGATGGCTCAGCGGGCTGCTTTTGTTGTTGCCCTGAGAAATCTTCTCGAAACCGTGAAAGGTGTGCGCGTAGACTCCGAATCGGTTGTTGAAAATTTTATGGTCAAAAGCGATACGATCAGGACACGGGTCGATGGGATCGTTAAAGGCGCCAGGATCGTCAATACGCATTATCTGACGGACGGGTCCGTAGAAGTGGAAGTTGCCATGCCGCTCAGAGGCGCTCTGATGGATGCAATCGTTCCGCAGAGTTTTGGGAGCACGGTGAGTCCGCCGCCGATCATGCCTCTTTCGGCCCCGCAAAAACCCGTTGTCCCGGCCAAACCCTTGGATCGACCGCGGAAAACGGAACCGGTCGTGCCGGCGCCCTCCGGACCGGTTATTCCTGAAAAAAAGCCTGAACCGACTGTCCCTCAACCTCCACCGGCAGAGGTGAAAAAGCCGACGCCTCCGGCATCGACGCAAACACCAGCGCCGGCACCTCCCACACCACAGGGCGGGCAGCCTACGGTCGTATTCAAAGGCGGCAAGGCCACGGGTCTGGTGATAGACGGCAGGGGACTGGGCCTGAGACCGGCTCTTCTTCCCAGGATAATCGATTCACAGGGGCAGGAGGTTTACGTGGGCAAAGTCGTATCACGGACGAATTCCGTGGAACAGGGCGTCGCAGGGTATGCGAGAGACGTAAATGCGGCGACGAATAATTTCCGTGTTACGGACAACCCTGCCGTGATCAGGGGGATTCGAGCGTCGAGTGCCGCCAGAACGGACATCATCATCGGTCAATCAGACGCCCTGATGCTCCGTCAGCTGGGAAACACGGGCGATTTTCTCCAGTATTGCAGGGTCATTATCGTGTATTAGCTGCTCCAAAACCTTTTGTTCATGCTTCCTGAACTCATTGAGCTGTCCGTGCCTTCACGGCCTCGGAAGTCGGTCGCAGTTCTTGACAGCCGATGTAGTAATTGTGTAAGGTACTCATGGGCAGGCAAGCAACAGAGACAGCCAATTTCACCGCCAGTGAATCTGGCATAAAGGAGTTTTCCATGCGCTTTTTGAAAAGGTTGTTGGTTCTATCCCTGATACTGACTCTGGCCGGATGTATGATTCCGCAGCCTCGTCCTTATTTGCCTCGTGATGTAAATAATCCCTTGAAAAGAGTTGCCGTGCTCCCCATGAAAAACGACACTACGGATGTTGACGGCCCCGAATTGGTGCGGAAAAAGATGGTCGCCTCGCTGGAGAACCGGTCGTATGTGGTGCAGGACCTGAAGGAAACGGACCAGATTCTGCGCGACCGTATGGGGATCACCCTCGGCGGGCAGCTGGATATGTCGACCGCGCAGAAGCTCGGTGAAACGCTTGGCGTCGAGGGAGTCCTGTACGGCAATCTCATGGATTTCGATGAAACGACAACAGGCATCATCAACGTGAAAAAGGTCCGCGGAAAGTTCAAGCTCGTAAATGCCATGACCGGACAGACCGTATGGTCCCGGGGACTCGGGGTAAAGAGTGAAATGAGAATGCAGGGGGCCGCTGGAAGCGTGGGAACCCTTGTTTCCCGCGCTGCAGATGCACGTGACAAGGAAGTTCCCTGGGTGCTGCTGGAAGTTACCTCGACGGGAAGCGACAACGTGGGAAAATCACTGGCCGTCGGACTGGGAACGAAGCTGTTTGCGAAGGCCGCGGGGACTCATCTGGACCATGAGTCTGCGGAGCTGGCTCGCCTGATCACGCAAAATCTGCCCTGGGGGCCGGGAACCGGTGCCCCTGAAACCATGCCTGCGCCTCCGGTCGTTATTGCGATGCCCGAAATCAAAATGCCCGAACCGCCTTCTTTCGGGTATATGGACTGGGAAGGAAAGAGGGATTTTTCCGCCGTTGTTTTTACGACCTCCCTGGATAAACGTCGGCATGAGCCTTTTACCATGGAATTCCCCCTTGCGATTGCAGGAAATAAAATGCGGATGGACATGGATATGTCGAAGATGATGAAGGGTGACCGTGACAATCAGTCGCCAATCAGCAAAATGGTCATGATCAACCGCGGCGACAGAAAGACAGGCTACACACTCTATCCCAACACCCAGAAATACATCGTTCACACCGAAAAGCAAAAGCAGGAATTCGAGGAACGGCCGAGGGTTGAAAAGGTCAGGGTCGGAAGTGAAGTCATCGACCGGCATCCGACGGACAAATTCAGCGTCAAGATCACGTACCATGACGGCAGGTCGGAGGAAGGCTTCATCTGGAACGCCAAAGACCTGGGAGGCATGACCATCAGAAGCGAAGTGGAAAATCAGGACTTCAGGATCACCACCGAGCTGCGGAACATCATTCTCAAGACGCCGCCGCCGGGATTGTTCGAGATACCGGCGGGATTTACGGAAGCGCAGGGCTTCATGGACGTGATGGGCGCCCAGCCGCGAAGAAGATAACGAACGCAGTGTTGATACTCTCATAACGACGAAAACCGAAGGAGGATACTCATGAAAAGAGTTGCACAGGTGACGTTGGGAATACTATCGATAGTTGCCGTGATCATATCGAACGGGTGCGCACCGACAATGTCGGGGGCGGTCAAGGACGATACGACCCTCACCGAGACATCCAAACAGCTGCAAACCTCCAGCGACGTGTCCGAATACAAGGGCCCGAAGCTGCGTGTCGGCGTCGTCAATTTCCAGAACAAGACCCCTTCGCGGGTGCTCGGGATCGGCGAAGCCGCTGCCGATATTCTGGGGACGATCCTTCAGAAGACAGATCGTTTCGTTGTGATTCCGCAGCAGGATATCGAATCCATTCTCAACCAGCAGCGAATGGGAGCTACAGGAGCAATCAATCCCGATACCGCAGCCAAGATGGGCGAGGTCCTCGGTTTGAATGCTATCGTGACGGGCGCAGTGACCGCGTATTCAGAGGCAGAGGAAGGGCAGGACTATCTCGTATACAAGAAGAAGAAACAAATTGCCAGGGTTACTGTTGACTACCGGATCGTTGATACGTCAACGGGAGTACAGCTTATGGCCGATTCGGGCGCAGGCATCTACGAGAAGTCCGTCGGCGGCGCTCTCGGCCTCGGGGGAAGGGCTTCCTATGATTCGGATCTTCGTGACGGTGCGCTTCGCGATGCGCTGACCAAAGCCATGGTCAACATGATGAAGCAGTTGGGCAAGAGGAAATGGAACGGCCGGGTCGCGCAGGTTGACGGCGGCAACCTCTACATCAATGCAGGCCAGAAGTCGGGTCTGAATGTCGGCGATAAGCTCGACGTTTTCCGGCCCGGGAAGGATATTATCGATCCGGTCACCAGGATGAAACTCGGGGCAACGGAGAACCTTATCGGGAAAGCGCTCGTGATCAAGAACGATCTCGGCGATCAGGGCGATCTCTCGGTTGCAACCCCGACTTCCGGCGCGGGTTTCAAGATCGGAGATATCGTGAAGATGGGCGGCAACTGATCTCCTTCGTACGGCGAAAGGGATGACTATCATGACGAAGTCTTTTATATCGCTGCTTGTGCTGGCGGCATGCCTCTTCATCGTACCGGCATTCTCCGTCGCCGCGACGTCGGCGGGGGCGGTGGTTACCATGACAGAGGGTACTGTCCGGGTTTATGCCAAAGGATCAGAAAAAGGACGCCTTCTCAAAAAGGGCGATACCGTCGGCAAAGAGCAAGAAATACAGGTGGCCGAAAAGTCGCGTATCGAACTCAGGTTCCCGGACGGGTCTGTCATGAGACTGTCGGAAAAAACCCGGCTCAAAATGAATGACGTCACGTTCAATACGCAGACAGAAGGCAAAAGTCTCAAGGTCGGCCTTACTGCGGGTAAAATCTGGATGAAGGTAAAGCGGCTGGTAACATCAGATTCGTCCGTGGAAGTAAGGACTTCAAACGCGGTAGCGGGCGTGCGGGGAACAGTATATCGGGTCAATGTGGCTGAAGACCAGAGCGCAATGGTAAAAGTCTATGACGGCTCGGTATCTGTGGCCAGTCCGCCGAGAGACGCCTCGAAGCCTGCTGACAAATCCCTGGCGCCCCATGAAGTGTCCGGCCCGCATGCGGTTCCGCCGCCGTACCATGAGGTATCCATGGAAGAGTGGACCGCCATTGTCAAGGCGATGCAGCAAATCACGATTTCACCTCAGGGCGTCCCGTCCAAGCCCGAGGATTTTGATCCCAAAGCTGATGCAGATGAATGGGTAAGGTGGAATCAGGCAAGGGATAAGAACGTGGCTTTCTGACGGTTGAGGTATTTCAGGATGCAGGCCGCCCGACGATTCTGTCGGGCGGCTTTTTTTGTGGTTTCGGCATTATGACTTGACAGGGCGGCCCTCGCATGGTATAAGATCTTAGTGAAAATGGTTATCAATTTCAAATTATGCGTATGCAAAAAAAGCCGGCTGAACATCTGAATACATATCTCGCGGGACAGGGGCTTAAAAGCACGTCCCAGCGCGACAAGATTCTGAAGCTCTTTGTCGAGGCGGGAAAGCACCTGAGTGCCGAGGAACTCTACGGACTTGTTAAAAAATCGTATCCGGGAATAGGGTATGCCACCGTATACCGGACCATGAAGCTGTTTGCCGATGCCGGTCTTGCCCAGGCCAGGCGCTTCGATGATGGTTTTACCCGGTATGAACACACGGATCCTGCTGCGCATCACGATCATTTGATTTGTACACGATGCGGTATGATCATTGAATTTGAAAATAAACGGATCGAAGCGCTGCAGGAGGATGTTGCCAGGAAGAACCGTTTCCAGGTGCAGCGGCACCGTCTTGAATTGTACGGACTCTGCAAAGATTGTCAAAAAAAGAAGTAACATCGTATGCGCATCCGACAGCTTCCGCAAAACTCCAGAATACGGTCTGAAGGCTGAAATGTGCCGGTAAAACAGAAAACAGATAGGCAGGAGGACGGGGAGGTATTGTACTTCATGCATAACCACGGATCATCCGATGGTGCGAAATATAAAGAATCTCATTTACGCAAAGTTTTGTTGATCGGCAATCCTAACGTAGGCAAGAGCGCACTCTTCGGATTGTTGACCGGTACCTATGTTACCGTGTCGAACTATCCAGGTACCACGGTTGAGGTCACTTACGGGAACGCAGTATTAAACAAAATCCGAACGCTGGTGATCGACACGCCGGGCGTTAACAGTCTGGTGCCGATGTCCGAGGACGAAAAAGTCACCCGTGATATGCTGTTGACGGACCGGTCCGACGTTGTTGTTCAAGTCGCGGATGCGAAGAACCTCCGGAGAGGGCTTCTGATCACCCTGCAGCTTGCGGAAATGGAAGTTCCCTTTATTCTCGACCTCAACATGGATGACGAAGCGCGGAGCCGCGGGATCGTCATCAACCAGGAGAAGCTTGCCGGTCTGCTCGGCGTCGAGGTCGTCAAAACAGTCGCCATCCGGAAAAGCGGCATCGACAAGCTGCTTAAAAGCATCGAGCAGCCTCGTCCGTCGCTCGTGCATGTGCAATATGATGACGCCATCGAAGGGGGCATACGGGATATTGCGGTGCTCCTGCCGGAGGCAAATATTTCGCTGCGCGCTCTTGCGCTCATGATCCTCGCGGGCGATGAAAGCCTCAGCGGCTGGCTCCACGCAAACATTCAGGACCACGTTATCGCTGCTATTGAACGAATTCGGCAGGAAGTTCAGTCAAGATTTCATAACTCGCTTGGCTATCTCATCAATCAGCGAAGAATCAAAAGTGCCGACGACATCCTTGCACAGGTCATGACCCGTCATGAAATCGGCAAGGGTTCGGCATTCGCCTTCCGTCTCGGAACGTGGTCCATGCACCCGGTCTACGGCATTCCGATACTGCTCGCCGTGCTCTTTGCTGTCTATCAGTTTGTCGGGGTGCTCGGCGCAGGCACGGCGGTGAATTTTCTGGAAAAAACTGTCTTCGGAGAATACCTGAACCCCTGGATAACCAAGATCGTCCATGCAGTCCTGCCGGTGCCGTTCCTGCAGGAGCTCATCATCGGCGACTACGGCCTGGTTACCATGGCGCTCACCTATGCCATTGCGATCGTCCTTCCGATCGTTGGTTTTTTCTTCATTGCCTTCGGCCTTCTGGAGGATTCGGGTTATTTGCCGCGCCTCGCCGTCATGGTTAACAAAGTTTTCAAAATCATGGGCCTCAACGGCAAGGCGGTGCTCCCGATGATTCTCGGGCTGGGCTGCGATACCATGGCAACGCTGACGACCCGCATTCTGGAGACGAAAAAAGAGCGGATTCTCGTTACGCTTCTGCTTGCTCTCGGAGTTCCCTGTTCGGCTCAACTTGGGGTTATTCTCGGTCTTGTTGCGGGACTTTCCGCCCTGGCAACTGCCATTTGGCTCGGTACCGTTGTCGCCGTGATGGTGCTGGTCGGTTATCTTGCAGCTAAGGCCATTCCCGGAGAACCATCGGATTTTGTTCTCGAACTTCCGCCCATACGTGTGCCCCAACTCGCGAATATTCTCGTTAAAACACTGGCCCGTGTGGAATGGTACCTGAAAGAAGCGGTCCCTCTCTTTATCCTGGGGACGTTGATTCTTTTTGTCGGCAGCAAGGTGGGATTGCTCGAGCATATTCAGCAGATGACTGATCCGATCGTGGTAAATTTCCTCGGGCTGCCGAGTAAAGCAGCAGAAGCATTTGTAATCGGCTTCCTGCGCCGTGATTATGGTGCAGCAGGGCTCTTCATGCTCGCGAAACAAGGCCTTCTCAATCCGGTCCAGATCGTGGTAAGCCTTACGGTCATGACCCTGTTCGTACCCTGCATAGCAAACTTTTTTATGATGGTTAAAGAGCGCGGAATGGCGGCTGCTCTGTATATGGTTTTGTTCATTTTCCCTTTCGCTTTCGGCGTAGGCGGCGTATTGAACTGGGTGCTCAGAACGTTCAAGATCGCCTTGTGAGGAAGGGACCGTGGAATTAATCATTGCTGCACGATGAATCACCATGCTCGATACAATTCGGGATCAACGCAGGGAGGTGTTTTATGTCCGAAAAAATAAAACTTCAAAGTGTTGAGGGCAAGGCAGGGCATCCGGCGTTGTGTGTGCTGCCGGAAATTGAAAAAGAAGACGAGCTTTTTGAGATCATCTGGACCTTGCGGGAAGAGGGGACTTTGACGCGGGACCGGATCGTCCAGAGCTGCACGTTGAAAGAGTGTGAGAGCATCCTTGCCGAACTTGCCAGGAACGGATGGATTGATATCAAGGAGCAGAATGTGGAACTGCTCGCCAAGGGTGAAAAAAGGGCGCGTGAGCTCGTACGCCGGCATAGGCTCTCGCTGAGGATGTTCTATGATCTCTTTGCTCTCGACGGAGCTGAGGCGGAAGCATGCAAATTTGAACATATTCTCTCCCCCGAGGTTACCGACAGCGTCTGCACACTCCTCGGACATCCCCCAAGTTCTCCGGACGGAAAGCCCATACCGCGCGGCGAATGCTGTGCCATATTCCGCCGGGAGATGAAGCCATTGGTGGCCCCGCTCGCGGATCTGGCGCCGGGAGAGCAGGCGAAAATTGTGTTCATCACTCCCGGATCCCATTCACGCCTGGACAGGCTGTCCGCGATGGGTGTCGTTCCTGGGAGTGTCGTCCGACTTCATCAGAAAAGACCGTCTTATGTTCTCCAACTGGGCGAAACCATGATCGCTGTGGACAAGGACATTACGAAAGAGATCTTTGTCAAGAAGGTCTGACAAACAATGTTATTAATATCCTGGTCTGAATTCGGGGAAAGGAGTTAGACGTGAACCCTCCCGTGGATGCGCCGATGTCCCCTGTTTTTCTGTCCCATCATAGTTC
>CAVVOB010000030.1:0-353797 GCA_963749655.1 Nitrospirota bacterium | reverse complement strand
AGAGGAATAACATGGCATTAAAACTGACATTACCCAAATCGAAGCTCCAATTATTTGGCGCGGCTGCAGCGACTTTTTTTGTGTTGACTGCAATTGCTGCCTATATGAGCAACCGGGAAGATAGCAACAGTGTGCGTTATGTGGGCCAGTCCAGCCAATTGCTGATGTTGACGCAACGGCTTGCCAAAGACGCGCAGCAAGCCCTGTCAGGTAATTCGGTGGCGTTTGATGCTTTGGAACAAAGCAGGGCGAGTCTGTCGGATATTCTTACCAGGCTGGACAAGGGTGAAGGCGCGTTGCCCGCGACTACAGGTGCGTCACGCGTCGCGCTCGACGAATTCATGAAGAGTGCCAATAAGACCCTGCAGGACGTGCAAACCTTGCAAGCGGGGCGCGCCGGTCTGGTGACGTTGGGAGTGACAGTGTCAACGATAGACTCGGTGAATACCGAGCTGCGAGGCCTGACACAGACAATGGCAGACACCTTTGTTGGTGCGCAAAAAGAGCAGGCAATCCGCTTTGCCCTGGCGACGGAGCGTATCGGCAAAGATGCCAGCAGTCTTCTGGGGGCCGACGTAACGGTCGATCAGGTGGCTAGGGTGGGGGCCGACACCGTTGCGGCGGAAGACAGTTTGGCCGCGCTTCCGTCAGCGGATGAAAAAGTGGCGCGCGTAAAGGAATTGTTTACTACCACCCGCAAGAGTGTAGAGATCCTGGTGTCTCAAGTGCGTAACCTGGTGGCGGCAAAAAATGCGGCCAAGGCGATCGTGGATGATTCTGATCCGATGTTGGCCAAAGCGCAGCGGCTGGTGGACTCTTACCAGTCGTCTTCACGGATTGCCACTGCTGCCGCGTTGCTGTTTGGCCTGTTTCTGTTTTAGCTCCAGCTTCTGCGCCTTCACACTCGCCATGGACTCGATGAGGCTGTGGATCTCCGACAAATTGATCTGCGGTTCGCTGAACGCCCTGGGCGAGGCCTGTACGATCCTCCGCTCCATGCGAACGATCTGAAGGTGCGCTTCTTCTTCCATGTGCATGCTGTAGAAGAAGTCGGCTGCATCCTTGTTGTAGCGGTGATCCTGGTGAAGTTTTTTGTACAGGTCCGAGGCATCTTTCTCGACCCGTTCAAGGAGGTCAAGCGCCTTGAAGATGTCCATGCGGTCCTCCCGGCCCCTCGTCAAAAGCACCAAGCTCAAAAGCCGCCCGTACTTGCAGATCTTTGCAACCGATCACTTCCGCAGGATCGGCACATATCAACACAGCGGAGGCGATATGTGGGGCTCTTCACTCTAGTTTATCAGCATAAGGCCGGGATTTCCAATTCCAGACGTGATTTCAATGTTTATCACTGCATCTGCCGTGCCCCTGGAGCGTCGGGACGCAATTATCGGGATGGATTACGGAAATAACGCCGAAAGGATTGGATAAACGATCCTTCCATGGTTCACCCAGCCGCGTCGAGAGTTTGTTCCCGACAGCTATCGGGGGGATCCGGTGAGGACCTGGAATATACAATATGCCGCAAAAAACACTCCCTTCGTAACCCTCCCATCTACCCCATAAATACCCCGTCGAAATCATTGACATTCACATTCATTTATTCTACTGTAAATCGCAAAGAAGGCGCAGTGAACTCAGGTCTTGAACTGCTCGTGCACGGGAAGACATAGGGAAGTTTTTTTACGTCGAAAATCTCCCTTCTCGCTTTCTTTGTAAAGTTTACAAGGAGAATGGGAGCATAGAAACAACGCTCGGTCCCCTTTGAGGTCCTTAAGAGGTTTTGGCGATGTCTTATTGTGATTTGCGGTAATCATTGTCGCGAGCTCATTCTCGCAGTCGTAATCCACCCGGCGGCACCCATGGCCATTCTTAAAAAAACAATTCCTGCTTTCCTTATCGCATTAGTCGCCTGTTTCTCCTGTCCTGCGGCTTCAGCGGAAGATGCTGTCAAAGGAATTCAGAATCGGGCTTATCGGCGCTGATCCGATACAGCTCCTGCAGGATTTCGATCCCTTCGTGGAATATCTGAGAAGCAGTCTCCGGAGTTCCGGCATCCAGGACGTGACCCTCTTCGTGGCAAGGGACCTCGACCAGCTGCGCAGCCGTATACAAAAAGGAAAGCTGGATTTCATCCTCGCCTCCGCTTTCCCGATCATCGAACTGGAGCGCCAGAAACTCGTTCCCGCTGTCGTGGCTTTGCAGGGAGGCGTACGCGAAGACACCGCGGTATTTTTTGTTCGGGAAGAAAAGCTCCCTGCAGCATCTGGGCGATCTGCGGGGAAAGACCGTTGCTTTCGGGACACCTTCGTCCACAGCGGCATACGCCATGGCCATGGCCGAACTGAAAAAGAACAAATTATCCTTGAGCGAATCGACGGACAAAGATGCGCCCGAAGACGCGGTCCGGTACCGGTTTGCCGGCGAGGCGATCAACCAGGCATTCCGGGTCATCCGGCGCCGGGCGGACGCCGGCGTTATCAGCAGCAGCGACTGGGAAGAGCTTCCCCCGAAGGAACAGTCCCGATTACGGATCATTCACCGCACCGCGCCGATCACGCGCCTGCTCGGCTCGTTTCACCCCTCGTTTCCGCCCGCGCTCAGGGAAGTCGTCGAGACAAGCGCTGCTCGATATGTCCGGCGACCAGGAAGGGACGAGCTGCGTTGACCAGCGCGCTGAATATGACGGCATTTGAACGACTGACGGAGGAAGACAGAAGCTCCCTGCTGAAGTCTTAAACAGCAGCTGCCGGAGGCGGACGCGGATAAACTCATGAAGATCAACATCAATAAAAAATATGCCCTCTTTTTCGGAATCAGCAGCGTCGTGATCATGCTGGTCCTGGTCTCGGCCTTCGCCTTTCTTATGCTGAAAAAAGGGACGGACCTCAAGAAGAACATCAAAGACACGGGGGCCGCCTTTTACCGGGAGAGCCACGGGAAAACGCTGTTCAATACCGCCCAGTATCTGAGCTATCATCTCTTTATTCCGGTTTATCAAACCGATATCGTCAGGGTCAACCGCATCATCAACGATATGAAGATCGGACTGCCGTACATCTCGTTTGTGGTGGCCGACTCGAAGGGCAGGATCCTGACCGACGGGACCCGGGAGAATAAAGCTTTCGGCGCAAAGCTCGACGTGAACCTTGCGCTGCTGAAGAAACGCCGATCATTACGGAAGCAACCGGGCAGGGAGAGCGCCTTACGTTTGCGATCAAATCGGAAAAACACGTGGCCGGATACGGCCAGATCGTCTATTCGGACGAGCCCCTGACGGCCTCGATCGAAAAACTCTACTCGATGTTCGATTCGGGGTGGACGGAATCCCGAACGGTGTTCCTGCGCATCAGCCTGATCGGCATCGCGGCAGCGCTCGCGATTGCGGCGCTCCTGAGCTATCTGTTTTCCGGCACCATCTCCCGTCCGCTCATTCTTCTGAAGAACGCCGCGGACCGCGTGGCGCAAGGCGACCTTGACTGCCGCGTGGAGATCGATACCCGTGACGAGATAGGCGCGCTGGCGGCATCCTTCAACCAGATGGTCGCGGACATGAAGCAGTCGACCGAACAACTTCACGAGGCCAACCGGAAACTTCTCGAAAGCTCCATCACGGACGGACTCACCGGCCTCTGCAATTACGCGCACTTCGTGGACGAGCTCAAAAAAGAGGAAGCCCGGGCCAGACGGAACAACTCGAATTTCGGCGTCATCCTCTTCGATCTCGATCAGTTCAAGAAGGTGAACGATACCTGCGGCCATGAGAAAGGGAACGTCCTGCTCAGGGCGGTGGCCGACATCCTGAAGGCGAATGCGCGGCAGGCGGACACCGTGGCGCGCTACGGCGGCGAAGAGTTCGCCGTGCTGATGCCGGAAAGCAACGGCGCGGAGCGGGAGGTGGCCGAGCGCATACGGAAAAAGATCGAGAGCACGGAGTTCCTTGGTGTCGCGGACACCCCTCTCAGGATCACGATCAGCGGGGGCGTCTGCACCTATCCCCGGGACGCACAAAGCGTGAACGAGCTCCTTGACAAGGCCGACCAGGGATTGTACAAGGCAAAGAACAACGGCAGAAACAAGACGTGCTACTGGGATCCGATCGGCGGCCTGCAGAACGGGGCCGGCAGCGTTTAAACGTGATGTATTCGTAAAAAGTCGAAGTCACCAAAGTCCGGTCATTCCCCGCTCCTTGTGAAAAATATTGATGCGGGGCGCTGCCGGCCTGCCCCGACCTGTTCGGGGGAATCATATCTTATCAGCGCGTTATGCGGCAACACGATCCCCGACAAGCGGGAATGACGACTTTTTATCGAGCCTATCCAAACATCAGCTCTATCCCCGGCTGCTGCTCCGTTTTCCCTTACCTGTGTTCTCTCTCGTCCTCCATTCTCCGCTTCCCGCCGCGATATTCAGGGCGATGAATGCGACCGTCATAGTGCGCCGCGGTCGTGCTCGTATCGCCGGAACTCCATGTCACGGTAATGCCGCACCTGATCGATGCGGTACCGGAATAAGACGCGCGGGAAATATCTCCTCGAAGCAGGCGCCCACGGCCCGTCGTAATAGGGCCCCTGATACCAGCGGCCTCCGTAGAAGTACAGGTACATACTCCCGGTATACACAAGGTCGTAGGGAACTCCGACGGCAACATACAGGTTGAGCTCAGGCGAATACACGAACTGCGGGGCCTCGTCGACAGAAACCTCCGGCGGATAGGGGATGGCTGCCTGCTGGGGCGAAGCTGCATAGGATTGGTATCCCGGCACCTGATTGCCGTAGGAATACATGCACTGGACATAGGCATTGTCATATCTGCGCTGCGCCGCCCTGCCGTAAGCGCTGCCGGAATCAGAACCTGCCGCTGTCCCGACGAGGAGCCCGTACGCTCCGCCGATGAGAGCGCCCGCTCCGGAGTGTCCGGAGGCTGAGCCGACAGCCGCTCCGAGTCCCGCTCCTATTGCCGTACCGGCAACTGCTCCGGTAGCAACATTGCTTTGATAGACCTGCTGACTTGATGTTCCCTGATTCTGCTCCGCCCACTGTCTGCACTTCACGTCCTCAGCCTGGAATACGGCAAACGACTTCCCCGGAGCCGGCATAACGCTGACGCTCGGCCCTGTGGGCATTGTGGCACATCCTTCCACTGCCAGAAGAGCGAACAATAGTAAGAAACTTTGTTTGAATGTCATCACGACCCTCCATGCCTTGCCAAGCGCGGAGTTGATTGCCGGAGCAACCTTCGTCCGGCTGCAGTGATTCAACCCTCTTGACTAATATTAGACGTCCGAATATATAAAAAGTTACAAAGCAGAGGGAAGACATTGTAGGGCGGAAGTATGAGATATGATGAGCCGTGAAAGGAGGGGCATATTCTGTTCCATGTCATTCCCAGTCCCTGCTTGAAATGCCGAGTTTGCCTCAGCAATAATGTTCGGGACGTTCCCCGGGTTGAGCATGCCGTTGGAAATGAAGATGTCCTGTCGGGTTTCGCGCTGCGCTCTACCCGACCGACTACCTGCTGCAGAGATTCTGTTCTTGCCACTGAATTGATATTCCCCTTCTGCCGTGCTATCCTAGTGAATATGTTTATGTGCATGATCCGACGATGACGTCATTCCCTCGCGCAAGGAGATCAGTATGAAAAACGGATTCATTTTTTTTGCGGCATTGCTGGCCCTCGTCCTTCCGTCAGCGGCCGTCTGCGCCGAAACGGACCCCTGTGATGATGCGATGCTTCAGGGGAAATACGAAGACGCGATCGCCCTCTGCACGAAGCAGATCGAAAAACGCTCCAGCGACAAGAACGTCGCCGCGTCGTACCGGAACCGGGGGATCGCCTATCTCGCAACGGGAAAGACCGATCTCGCCATCAACGATCTGGACAGGGCGATCGAAAGGGGCGGAAGCGACGCCTCCGCATACGACAATCGCGGCGCAGCCTACATGACACAGAGGAAGTTCTACATGGCCATTGCCGATTTCGACAGGGCGATTGAGCTGAATCCCCGCGACGACATCGCATACAAGAACCGCGGCGTCTCGTATATGAGCAAGGGAGACCCGGACCAGGCGATTGTCGATTTCACCAGGGCCCTCGGGTTCAACCCCAAAGACGACGAGACTTACAACAACCGCGGCGCCGCCTACCTGGCGAAAGGCAGGACCGATCCCGCCATCGCCGATTTCAGCAAGGCCATCGAACTGAATCCGAAGAACGACGAGCCGTACCGGAACCGCAGCGCCGCGCTCATGGCGACCGACAGGTTCGACGAAGCCAAAGCGGATCTCACTACAGCGATCAAGCTCGATCCCTCGGACAGCCGGGGATATTACAACATGGCCTGCGTTTACTCTTTGCAGAACAGCGTCAAGGAATCCTGTTCCTGGCTCCGGAAGGCCGTCGATCACGGTTATAACAACTGGCAGCACATGCAGAGTGACACAGACCTTGCAAATGTCCGGGCAGCGGATTGCTACCGGGAGATCATGAAAGGCAAATGAGCCTCCGGGCTTGGGGGAAGCGGATTCTCAAGCGGTGCCTGTTTATAACACCCCCGCCTGCAGTTGTTTATTAGATTCCACTCTCTATGAAAAGCTGTTTCTTGTGGCTTGAATTGAACTTGCGGAACCAGGAGACTGCATAGGATATTCTAACGCGGCTGTTTGCGTTTCTGGGAGAGATATCTAGTTAAGGTGATAGGTGGACGACCTTGGCGAGCCCTGTGAGTCATGCTCAGATTCAGAGCAGAAGAGGCGGCAGAAGATCAACCGATTCCGGATGAAGTCTGCATTGTCGGAGCCAATAACGGTGCATCTAGATTCCTGAAGTGAGAGTTTGCCCGTAAGATCGGAGATCCTATGAATCCATCGGTACGTATTGACCAACTGATCGCAAAACTCACAGACTGGCGAGGCAGAACGTTCGCTGGCATTCGCAAGAGCATCCTTAAGGCCGATAGGGAGATAATCGAGGAATGGAAGTGGATGGGAAGCCCCGTGTGGTCTCACAACGGAATAATCGCGGTCGCCAACTCCCACAAAGAGAAGGTGAAGCTTACCTTTGCCCACGGGACTAGCCTCCCAGATCCTGACAAGCTCTTCAACGCGGGACTCAAAGGCAACGCGAGACGAGCGATCAATTTTTTCGAGGGCGATAAGATTAATGAACGTGCTCTAACAAATCTCGTCCGTGCCGCTGTTGATTACAATCGTGCCAAAGTGAAGAAGAAAGCGCCTGCGAGTGCTCGAACGAAAATACGCAAAAGTAAAAAGACATGAAGCTATAGCCCTTTCTCGCCAGCTGTCTCGCTGACTCGTGGGGTCGAGCAGGTTCATAGAAATTACGACGCATAACAACGCGGTAGAGCCGATCGTTCGCTGAGAGGACTGCTGCGATATTCTAGTTGAATCTCGCAGCTTTCGCTGATATGATCATGCACGTAGCCTTCCTGAAGCGTTGGAATTTCCGATCCTCTTTTCTGTTTGAGAATAATATAAGTCTTATGGAGAAAAAATATACTGATAAGGAAGAAGAATACATCAACAAGCTGATGGCTGGCGGCATGGAAAGAAAAGAGGCGGAACACTTCTTGGATATAATGCAAACAGTATCCCCGGGAGATTTTAATAAAGGCCTCGGATGCATACGCAGAGAACCTCGGTGGATGAAGTAACGGTTGAACCGCTGAAGACTACTTCCTGTAAGTATTGATGGACAATGCAGCAGATCTATTGAATGTTTCGCTCCGCAATTGACAGCAGAACGCTATCCATTTCGGTCACTACGTTCCCCCTATGGTCTCCAATTGGGGGAGCTCCATTGTGCACTAAACACATCAACGTCCTCTTCGCCCCTCCTAACCGGGACTTGAGTGACCCCTTTTAGGGTGCCCGTAACCGCGGCAGAAGCACAATAAGAAAAGTGAGGGGCCAAGCTACCGGAACAGCCAGTTAAGGCTCGTTAAGACACAACGGAAATTAGCTCCTCGAGGGGCGCGCCAGTAACAATGCTGTTGTGCGGCTATTCAAGCCAGCGGCTCCGTCGGTGGTTATGACTATTATCTTCAGGCGAAGCATCCAAGCTCTTCAAATACACTAAAATCTATCCAAACCGATAAACGCCTCTTTTTTTGATCTTGCGATAAACTCCTCAAGTTTTTTTTCAGGTTTTTTTTCTGGGTCCTCGGGAGTGCCCGGGCTTATAATAAAATCTAAAGTGCTTAATCCAGTTGTATCTAGTTGAATAGTCTGTTTAATTTCCGCTGGATCAGAAAGTGCAGATTGCTCACTAAGGGAAGTGACCGTGTCTAAAACGCCTCCCAAGTAAGATAGTAGACCAATGTAGCGTGTTTGTACTCGGCTGACATCGAGCCTGAAAGCCAAAGTTTCTGGGTTGAGTTTTCGTCCAGGACTCGGTGTTTCCGGCTTTATACCAGTCAAGATATGCTCGCATTTATTAATCGGCTCAGCTTTGCCTGGAAAATCAAATGCGCGAATAGGATTGTTATTTAACACGCCCCCGTCAATCATCAGGAAGAGGGGAGTACTCGGCGCTGAAGGGGCACCCCTCCTTGGGGTAGAGCCATAATAAGTTCGAGGATCGAATACAACGATTGGCTTGAATACAACAGGGAAGCAGGCAGAAATTCGTACTGCATCAGCTACACACATATTCTGCCATACACCCAGATGATCAAACCAGACTGTTTCATGCGTATTGACGCAGGTTCCAGATATTTTTAAATGGATATGCGTTTTATCGAACATCGTCTTAAATGTTATATTTCGATCTCCGAGCTGCTCTTCAAGCACGTCTCCAACAATGTTACGCAATATTTCCCCATCTAAGAAGCCGAGGTCAAAATAGAAATCCTTGATCGCGCTCCCAAACTCATCAATTATTTCGTTTACAATCGGCGTTGTAAGTAATGATGGCCACCCAAGACCAATACAAATCCCTCGAGCAATAGCCTCTGACAAAAGAGTGGCTACCCCAAACCATTTCTTAGCCTCTTGTCCTTCAGGAGTTGTGTAATAGCCATGTTTTTTCAGCACTAGTGGTCTTATCGAAAGAGGGCCAGCCCCACTGCTACTTGTTTCAATGGTGGGAATTTTTCCGCCGTTCTTATTGTCTTTATAAATAGCGGAGAATCGTTCTGTTTGCAAAAGCATGGCTTTAAAATCACTCGGTCGATATCCTGCTGCAAGCATTGTTGCTGTGATTGCTCCCGCAGAGCTGCCGGCTAAACCCTTTATCCTTTCGTAATCTAAGTGCGTGGTCATTCCTTCTGCGCTGTCGTACTGAAAGTAACGAAGAATCTGAAGCTCCTCAAGAAGCTCTAGTGCGCCAACATAGGCAGCACCTTTTCCGCCTCCACCTTCGAATGTAATATATCGAATCTTTTGCATATTTGAGCCCGCACTGTTAATTTGCTACTTTGTCAATCGACAACATCGATATCGATTGCTATCGTCTATTATCCATTTCGACCTCTGCTTGAAAGTCCCTGAAACTCATCACTGATTAATCAACTGCGCGATGCGATGATATATCCGGATTCGCGTTTAACCGCCCGTAGCGGTGAAGGGTCACTTGCTTGTTCCCAGATTGACAATTATGCCTAGTAGCCAAATCGATAAGAACATCGCTAATTGTAACGTACGGTTCGAGAAACTCAATTTTTTTCATGTATCTGTTCGAGCGATAGTTGAGCCGTGTCTGCGATAGTTTGAATTCATGTATCGTGGGCGACAGGCGTGCAATCGATTTCAAGTCCAGTAAAAAATGCTCGCTTTAAGATAGGCCAACAACTTTCCGGCCGTGTGGTATTCGGAAGAGCCAAGCCGGATTTTATCATTTTGCGGGTCAGCTCCAAGAGTGAATCTGATTATTGACTTTGTCCAGATCTGCCAGCGCGTCTACGTGCATTATTAGAGGCGTTGGAAGCGTTATTGTCCAGCTGTCTCCTATTTGGACAGCTTCAATAGCGAATTGGAAGTCTCCGGTTTGGCCGTCCCAATTGCGATCAAACGTTAGCTCTTTCGCAGCAGCATCGATCGCTTTGACGCCCAGCGTTTCATTTCCTACATATACTTTTCTTCCAGTGTCGATCTGTTGTACTTTCCATAAACTATCCTGGCTAAGTTTCGCTTTTGGATTCCCGTTCGTGAGGCTTAGTCTGCCAGAGCCAATAACAACGTTCGGTTTTTTCGCTACTAAGAGTTCCAGATACAGATCGACCGTTTCAGGCGTTAAGGCACTGCTACCGATGCTATTTATTTGTTCATCCTCCGAGTCATGCTGCTCTGATATCCACCCCTGAATTTCGGCTGCTGTCGGCACAGTGGTACTGTCCATATACCGAAGAATGACTTTTTCGTAGCCAGGACAGACAGGGACCAGGACGCGCGCTGCGCCGGCTTGTAAAAATTCCGTATGACGCGGATCTGCGCTTTTGCAGCCTAGAAGAGCAGACCACCTGTGTCGCGGCGCGACATCGTAACCAAGCAGGAAGAAAGTCATTTCATCCCACTCAAATGCCTTCTCGAAAAATTGGGTCATGAATGTTTGGTCCGAAGCCTTAGCCGGATCGAGTAAGGCCCATTGATTTTCGAATGAAAAAGGTGATTCCGCTGGTGGTGAAACGCCGAGCAAGGCTTTACTCCATTTTTTAACCTCCCGTATTTGAACGGCTTGATTTTCGACGCTCGGCCCGCCAAGCAATTCGGTTTGTAGACCGACCTGCGGGGTTGAACGCTGGTAGTCGTCGACGAGCACATCGTAGGCTTTACGTAATGCAGCAAAGGCTTTGACCTGCCACTTTGCCAAGGCTTCACAAGATCGACGACAGGAAATTACTCCATTGAGGGCTCCGGCGCGTTCCGTGTGTCCCCCGATGATTACCGTATAAATGCTACCCGCTGGCGAAGGTAGCTGGACAGACAATTCAACTTCGATTTCAGCGCCTTCAAAATCAACAGAATCAACAAGTTCGGGAAATCCGGGATAAAAAGTAGTCATTCTTGCTAGCGTTTGACCACCAGAGAAAAGTACCAGTGCACAGCATCAGGCGGTGTGCCGCCATTTCCTGAGTACTTGATTCGAGCCGGTATATAGCCTTCAGGTATCGAGATCGTCTCAAGTTTAGTATCAAAAGCTCCATCCCCAACACCCTTTTCTGACGACGTTACGAAGCCGAAGGGGATTTGAATATATTCCGACGGTGGCGGTTCGACACCGGTCGCACCGAAGTACGATGTGTACGCCTGCCAATTGCTCTCCGATAGCTCCGTAGCACTGATTTCGAAGGGCGGTGGCGGCAAAGCACTGCCGACCGCTGCCACCGGCCGTCGCAGGTCAGCGCCCGGCTCGGGTACGAAGAACTCGGCGAACAAACGACTACCCTTATGAAGCAGACGCACTTCACGCTCCTGCTCGACCCACAAGAATATTTCGCTCTTGGTTTTATCCGTCTGGTAATTCTCCGTGTTGCGTTCCTCGCTTGCGCGGGTCGTGGTAGTTCGAATCATCTTGCTGTCCGTTGTCTTAATCTTTTCTTCTGTTTTCGCGATGACTTCTTGGACTTTATTTGTTGCTATCGAATTCGACTCTGATCGTTCATTCTGGTACTGCCCTTCAAATGTTGTATTGACTTGGGTTAGTCCGTACTGGCCTGACGTTGTCAGTCCTGCTTTCGCACCAAACATCTCCTTCGCTGTTTGCGTAGCCGTTGTAGAAAGCTCGGTTCTCGTACTGGTCTCAAGAGATTTGTTGGCTTCCTTGTCCGTCAGAGAAAATGTTTCGACACTTTGCTCTTCTGTGATTTTGAGCACGTGCTCGCGCTCTCTCTTTACGCCGAAGACCAAATTCTCAATATGCGCGATCTCACCGCTCAAATACCGCTTAAGACGCTCCTGAACGGTGATAAGGTCTCCTATTCCTGCAATTCGAATTGCAGCATTGTTCGCAGGTGCAATTGGGGCGGGCTGTGCAGCGTCCTGGGCAACATTTGCGACGTCTGGCGCGCTGGTTAGTTCTTCATACAAAAATTGATTTGCCAGCCTTGCAAGTTGACATTGTTCTTCTATCAGATTGCGCTCGTATTCTGGGAGATATTTGATTACATCCGTATTCTTTGCAATCACCGTTGTTTTCTCTGTATTAAGGGCCTGGATTTGATTGGTCGAGTTGAGTTTCGCCTTTTCTGATTCGTCAAAGCTGATGGCGGCGTCTTTAGTAAAAGAGGCCATTTGGCTACTGAGAACATTTTGGTTTTCAGTATCCGTCTGCCCTGCAGACGGCTTAATCGGTTTAAGGCTTTGCTGTACATATTGAATTGCTTTGTCTTCGTCTTGCGCCTGCGACATCGCAGGCCAAAATTTTCTCACCCAGCGCTTGATCGTGCCGACCGGCTTCTGCCGGGTTTTGTTCAACTGTTTTTTATTGATTTCGGCCCAGACATTCCTAACTTTTGCTTTCTCCTCATTTATCGCATGCATGCGCAGCCTAATTTCTCGCAACTTCTGCTGACGGGGAGAGAGCATTGACGCAGGTTGCTTGGCTGCATTTGAAGCAGGCCGCTTTGCCAAGCGATAACCACGGCCGTTGTAGATCAATCGAAGAATTGCCGGTGGTGGGTTGAAGTATGCGCGCTGCCCAAGAAAGATTGCAACCCGCATCGCGGCGCGCCAGCGGATGGCAATTTCTGATTTGGCTTTTGCAGCTGCGATGGCGGCTAGAAAATTGAGAACCTCCGCCCGTTCTTTAACTATTGCAGGGTGGCCCTGCCCATACTTAAGCAGTGATATCGGGACGCGTTTGCCCCTTTCCTTCCATGGAACTATGACTTTCGGAACGAGCCAGGCTTTGGTATCCCAAAAGTTCTCTTTTGAAAGGGCCTCTGCGCTTTTGGAAAGATTCTCGAATATAGGCGCTTCAGGTATGTTAATCTTTTCCTTTGCAGCACCTTCCGATATTAACTGATCTTGTCTCTGGATAGTACTGACTTGCTGGCTGGTTGAGTCTTCTTGGCCTGCTGAATCTTCTTGATCGGAAGTAACTTCTCGGCTGGCAGACTCTTCTTCGTTGGTAGATTCTTGGCTAGCAGTATCTTGTTCCTGGTTGGAAGTGTCTTCCGCAAGAAACGAATATGCGGGCGTTAAGTATGATTCAGGCCGACGGAACGAAACAAAAGAGAAAAGATTATTTGCAGGCATATCCCCCCCTTTTTTTAAACCGATTAAAATGTGGTGTCACTAAATAATCCGATGAAACCAAAAACATGTCGCCTCATGTTCACTGCCTTTCAGTACGTGCGATCATTTCGATCTACAATACTTTGTTTATTTAAAATGGTGAACCTAGTTTCGCAAATTTATATAAAAGTTGCAAGAAAAAAGTGCGATAGTCTTAGAGTCAAAAAACGAAAGAACTATAAAAACTTTGTCATTAAGATTTATCTTCCCCAGGGATTGCAAGCTGCCGGCGCAAGAAAGTCACTTTCTCGATTCCTTGACAAATTTGCATCTTTCACGCTGTACTGTTACAGTTTCATTTCTGCGAAAACTATTTAGTTGTAGGTGTACTAACCGGCATTCGAGTTACCCATAACCATAAAATTACCCGACAGCGGCGTAAAAAAGGGCCGGCATGCAATGGAACATGCCGGCCCAGGGAGGATAAACGGCGATCTCTCAAATCGCCGGGTCTCCGCATTCTCCGGTCCTGATCCTGACGATGTCTTCGAGCTTCGAGATGAAGATCCTGCCGTCTCCTATCTTGCCGGTCTTTGCATTTTCCTGGATGCCGGATATCACCTTGTCGGCGACGTTGCCTACCACCGCCTCGATCTTCACCTTCGGGATGAAAGGGATGTCGTACTCAGCGCCGCGGTAGAGCTCGACGTGGCCCTTTTGCATGCCGAACCCTTGACCTCGGTCGCGGCCATGTTCTTGATGCCGATCGTGTTCCGGGATTCTTTCACTTCATCGAGCTTAATAATCTTCTACCATCTATACATCGCGCCCAGTGCGATGGTGTCCTGGGTCTTTTTCGTATTGTCTTCGAAGGACCGCTTGTCCGAGGAATCATGCCGGTACTCGGGCCGCAGGATCAGACCGCTGGCCAGCCGGATCTCCGGCGTCACCGTCACTTCCGTCAGCCTCTGCGCCGTGCCGGTCCTGACACCGGCCTGGTCGTGAAACGCTTCCCCTCTGACAGCAAGGCTGTAGGTTTCGGTAAAATCGTACTTCACGATGCCCGCGAACCCGTTCCATTTCGCATCCGGTGCGCCCGTTCCCATTTTTTCCCTCGCATTGTCATAGTTCAGAATTATGGAAAGGGGCTTGCTCGGTTTGATGGTCGCCACCAGATCGAGGAGCGCCCTGCTGTTGCTGGTGTTGCCGGTCTGCTCCGGGCCCTCCATGTAATTGACGTATCCGAAAACCATTTCGCCCGGTGTCAGATTGACGCTTAAGCCCACGGACTTGGCGGAATTGTTGTCCGTCGAGTTATCCCAGCCGTTCACCACATACGCGCTTGCGCTCATGATATCGGTGAAGGGATAGCTCATCTTCAATCCCGTATGGGTGAACGGGATCGAGTAGTTGAACAGGAAGGACCGCGAATAGTTCGGATTATCGATCGCCTCGATCACTTCCGCGCCGAAAAAGGTGACCATCTTGCCGTAGTCGAACCTGAGCCCCTTGCCGATCGGCGCAAGATAGCTGACATACGCCTCGGTCACGTCAAAGGGATCGTCTCCGGCGCTTGAAGTCAGACCCGTTGAATGAATGTACTTTGCCGTCTCCCCTGCCGAGATCTTGACCTTGAAGCCGAGGCTGGTTGCCGTCGGGTCCTTGGCGAACGAGAGCTCCATAAGATCGAGCATGAAGCTGTCGGCCTTCTTGTCGAATACCCGCAGATCGTTCATGTCGCCTGCGCCGGCATTCCCGTTATACGTATAGCCGCCCTGGAGATAGATACTCATACCGAGCGCCTTTTTCAGATCATCGGGACTGAGACCTGCAGGCTTTGCGTCTTCCGCGTATGCAGATGATGCACATACCGCTGCCGCGACGCCGATAAGCGCCAAACAGAAATTCAACATCCTGTTGTTCCGTACCTTGTTCATACATTCCCCTCCTTGGATTGAGTCCGATCGGACTGGTATCATATCATTGCGACATCATCTGCTTCTGTCGGAGATTATAGCAAGGCATGTGCCAAGTCCGAAAACGCGAGGCAGCTGCGGTAACGTGCTGATTTAATAATATTACCGCAAATGGGAGAGGAACGGCATTCTTTCATCGCAGTGGCGGGCAAGCCGGGCTTTTAGGCAATTGCTTAAAAAAGAACCAGCCCGCCTGCCGCAATATTGTTCACGATAGTTGACATCACTCCTGTTTAGGAATATAGTTTTTGCTGAAATAAAGGCTGCGGTAAGTCATAAAGAAGTTAAATTCCATCACAAGGGGCTTGCTTTGAACAAACGACTGGTCGTGTTCATTCTTTTATTGTTCTTCCTGAACGCTTCTCCTTCTGCGGCTTTGAAGCCGCCGGAACCCGCGAAAGCTCCCCAGGCAGAGCAAACCCTCGATGCCCAGCTCGACAGGATCGCAAGCGAAATCGCAGCCAGAATGCCGCAGCTGAAAGCGAAGATCGCGGTTATCGAGTTTTCGGACATCGACGGCCGCATTTCTAACCTGGGGAAGTTCCTGGCCGAAGAGCTTACAACGCGGCTTTTTTCCACGGGCAGGCTGAACGTCATCGAGCGGCAATTGATAAACAACGTTCTGAAGGAGCAGAAGCTCGGCATGACCGGCGTCCTCGATGAAAAAAGCACCAAAAAAGTGGGCGCTATTCTCGGCGTCGATTTCCTCGTGACCGGAACGATCGCCGATCTGGGAACGGACATGAAGATCAACGCGCGCACCATCGCAACGGACACGGGGGCGGTCTTATCCGCTGCGTCCGCCGTTATCCCCAAGAACGACCAGATCAGAAGACTTGCGGGCTCGGGCAGTGCGGAAGAAACGGGGTCCTCCGACCGGATAGCGGCGACATCGCGCCCGACGCGCTCCGGCGGCGCTCCGGGAGATATTGTCATTAAAGGCAAGCTGTACTTTGACGGAAAACCGCTCTCGGACTACACGAACGCAGCTGTGACGCTCAGGATCTACAGCCAGCAGCTCGGCCAGTGGACCACACCCGCCTACGAATACGACGCGGCCACCGCGTCCTTCACGCTCCACGTCATTGCTGAAGGAAACTACTCCTGCAACGCAGAGGTCGATGCCAATCCGGAGAATCCCAAGCTCTATCCCGGCGACTATAAAGGATCGGGCCACTTTTCCGCGTGGGTCACGTCAACGCCGTTCCTGAAGATCGACATGGAGCGCCTTATTCACCTCATGACACCGCAGGACAACGGCAAGCCGATGAAGGGCTGGGGAGCGGCATGCTTTAACAAGACTGAATTCGAATCCCCGGTGCGGATCTCCTGGGAGCCCGTTGAAAAGGATGTATACTATACTTATACCGTCAACCGGACGGAGTGCGACCCCTTTGCACAGAAAGAAATGGTCGCAGGGGACACCACAACAGCGACGAGCGTTATTCTCGACCTTCCACCCAACAAGGGCGTCGAAATATACCTGCTCCAGATCGTCGCGCGAAAGAACGGCAGGATCGTGGGATCGCTGATGACTCACGGCTCAAACGGCTGGAGTTGGGATTACCGCTTTCGGGCGGTCAAGTGACGCTGCCTGCAGGTGCTTCTTGATACTGTTCCGGCCGGCGCGGACAGGAAAAAGGAAGCCTTATGATGAGTGAAAAAATCGCACTCGTGACCGGGGCGAACAAAGGTCTCGGGTTCGAAACCAGCCGTGAGCTTGCGAAGCACGGCGTCGTAGTACTCATGGGCTCCCGGGACGCCGCGAAGGGGAAAAAAGCAGTTGAGAACCTGCAGCAGGAGATGCTGAGAGTCGAGTTCATTCATCTCGATGTCACAGACTCCGGGATGATCAGAAGCGTTTCCGGGGATATTCTAAGGCGGTTCGGAAAACTCGACATCCTCGTGAACAACGCGGGTATGTCGGCTGACGGGGGCCCCTCTGCGAACAGCACCGAGTCCGTTACTCCTGCAGCGCTCAAACAGACTTTTGAGGTGAACTTTTTCGGACTGGTGGAACTGACCCAGACGCTCCTGCCATTACTCAGGAAAAGCAGCGCCGGACGCATCGTGAATATTTCAAGCATCCTGGGATCGCTCACGATCCACAGCGGACAAGGCGCCCTGTCCTACAAGCCGTTCGCCTACGACGTTTCCAAAACCGCGGTGAATGCCTTCACGATCCACCTTGCCGCGGCGCTCGCGGGGACGAACATCAAAGTGAATTCCGCCCATCCCGGCTGGGTCCGCACGGACATGGGCGGCGCCCATGCTCCTCTCTCTCTGGCAGAGGGCGCCGCAACCGCTGTCCGGCTCGCCACTCTCGGGCCGGACGGACCGACAGGAAAGTTCTTTCACGGCGATGAAGAACTGCCGTGGTAGGGAACCGTCCAGCCTCGCTCCTCCCAGGTTGCTGAAAAACTTCTGGCCGCCGCGTGCAGTCTCAATCAAAAAAAGCAAACAGGATGAGGATAATATAAGTCTTGCTGCAACAATGTGCAATCTATTGCATACCCTAAAAATACCCTGCTCCTGCATTACTATTATCTTGCGCTTAAAATGACGATATGGTACTAAGGTAGCACTTCTTCATTGCCTCCGTTCATACATAGGACATCCTCGACTTCTCACAAGAATCTCTTCTTTACCGGGTTTTGTTCGTAATTCAGCGTAACAATACGTTGAAACTGCGAACAGGCGTTGCATAGTCGCATCTTTTTGCGCTGTTAACACTTACCTTACGGAAAGGTGGTGAGGTGGTTTTAGAATTCACCGCAGTCTTGCGTTTTGCGCAAGTAATCTACCATACCAGGGAGGTCAGTCATGATACAGACAGGTACAAAGCAGAAGACCATAAAACTTGGCAGAATGCTCGTCCTCTTTTCTGCGTTCACGGTTCTATTTCTTTCGGGGTGCACGCATGGGATGAGGATTACGAACGCGGAAAAGTTCAATCTGTCCCCGACTGCACCGCTCGCCAAGCCCGTGAAAGTGGGAATCATCTCCGCGAGCGACGCCCATCCGCAGAACAGGCGCTATGTCGCTGCAATCGTGGAGTCACTGCAGAAAAACGGCAACGTTTCCCAGGTGGTCTATCCTTATAAACGCGCAGAGAACGACGGGATCGATGCTATCGCCGATATCACGGTGAACTCCAGATATTCGGGAGTGGGCAGCAACTTCTTCGTAAACTTCCCGGGATTTCTCATCTTTGCTCCTGCCATCTTTGGCTACGGTTATCAGGCCGACATCGATACCCAGGTGCTCTTGGTCGACGGAAAGAACACAGCTCAGCAGCAGCTCAGCATCCCCTGCAATTACGAGTTCAGGCAGGCTGATATGGGCAGAACATGGACTGAAATAGGCTGGCTTGAGTGGGGCGTGATCCCGCTGATCGGCGGATTCGTGTTTACCGGCTACGATGACGGCGTGACTGAGGAGTTCATTACCAAGGTATCGCCGTCCTACGGTCCTTTTGTTGCTTCGAAAATCGTCGCGGCCATCAAGCCTCCGGAGACACTCTCCTCTGCCGCCGCGCCTGCTGCCGCAGGGTCTACGCAGAATCCGAAGTAGCCGCAGCTGACAAAAAAGATGCAGGCCGGACATTCCCCCTGGGGATGTCCGGCTTTCTTTCGCCGGCTTACTCCTTCGCGAGTCTGATCATTCTTCTCCGCCGTAGTACAGCCTCGGCGGGATATACCTTCCATCAGTTCCCTGTCCTGCACCCTGATAAACCGGCGCACCATAGACTTCCGGCGGCACGCTCTCAGCCGCGATCGAGGACCATGGACCGCCGAACTCCGCAGCTATGAACCACTGCCCGCCGGACAACCGGTACCACAGACTCCCGAAAAAATACGCCGATCCGGGCGCCGGCGCTACAACTCCATACAACGGGGCCGTGGGTGCGGGGACAATGGCAACGGGCGGTGCGGCATAATAATAGAAGCCCGGCAAAGGCACGCCGATGCCGATGCTCACGTTCCACTCCGCCATTCCCGCCGCAGGCGCAATCAGCAGCAACGCGGTCATCAGAATCAGACCTATAATTAACTTTTTCGTCATCAAGTGTTCTCCTTTCCCCCAATCAGCTGAGCGCTCTTGATGGGTATAAAGGATTAGGGAATGCCGCTCCTTCAAATCCTGTAATAATGATACCCCCCGCATTTGCTGTCTGTAAAGTGACGATTCACCTTGACGACGCAACGTTTGAACAGGTCATTCGCCTTTCTCGGCGTCTCAGCGTCTCGGCGCGACATGGTTTTTTAGAATAGTAATTGGAGGAAGTGACAAAGGAAAGGGCGCAAAAGTTTACACTGGAGCTGCCTTGCTGCGGGTCAATCATTTCCGGACGGCATGACCGCCTCCGGCGACATGGCTTTAAACGTCATCTCTTCCCCGTCGAAAGGTCCTTCAAAACCTGTTCGCGGATATACTCCCTGATGAACGCGCGGTCCTCTGCAGCAATGGTCACGAACTTCATACCCATGCCCGGGACACGGTGCGGTCCCTGGATCTTCGCTGAGCTGTACAAGACGAGAGCCGTTGTCCTGATCTCGCGCGACCCGATAAGAAGCGTGATGGAAAGAACATCATCCACGGGTTCGGGAACAAGCGACTTGATATAGAGCCCACCTTCCGACAGGGTGGTGACGTCTTCGGTCCTGATTGTGCCTGCCGCGGCGTTCCCGATCCGGGCGGTAAGAGCGACGTCGATCCGGATGTTCTGCCTCGGCGTGGATTCCGTCGCGGCCTGGATCGCCCGGTACAGCGATTCAGGCTCCACGGGTTTGAAAAAGAAGGCGGCACATCCGGCAGCGGTGCACGTTACTTGAGCGCAGGGTCCCTCTGGGCGGTATGGATGATGACAGGAATAAACTTCAATCCGGCGCTGCTCTTTATCTGTTTCAGGAGGTCCACGCCGCTCGATTTTTGAAGGACCGTGTCGGTGATCACGAGGGCAGGCGCTGAGTCCGCGGCGCTGCGAAGCGCGTCTTCCGCGGTCGAGGCCGTGCGGACGGCATATTCAAGCTTCTTGAGGACCATCGCCGTGTAGAATACGAACGACGCGCTGCTGTCCACGACCAGTATCGCACGCTTTTCCCGCTGCATAATCCTCCCGGTCCTGCTTCCCGCCTTCCTGTCATCAGCCTCACGTACCCGCGGTCACGGCGGATTTCATGTACTAAGATAGCATGTTTTGCAGAAAATATCTGCGGTTTTGGGGTTCCCGACACACGCAACAAGGAAGGTAAAAACCGACGCCGGGGGGAATCATGGACATCCGAAAATCCATGATCCTCATTTGCTTTCATCGACTTGTTCGGGTAGAATCCTGATCAGCAGGTGCAATGCTTGATGAAGAAAAGGACCTTGATGAAAAATTACCTGTCCGTCTTTTTACTGTTGCCGGCCCTGCTCGCTCTGTTGCCGGCCGATGCCCCTGGCGCGGAGCTTGCCCGCGGGAGCGAGGAGGCCAACGCAGGCATCAGCGTCCAGGGCTGGTTATCGGCAGCCGAGGCAAAATGGCAGATTTCCTTTCCTTATGCCACACGGTCCACGAACCCCGGCATTCCCGTCGGGACAGCGGGCACGATGGAGTCGGAGCTGAAGTTCAAAAGGATCGACAGCCCGATCACCGTTGTCACCGGCGGAGGCGGGATCACGCCGCGCATTTCCTTTGACGTGATGTTCGGGTACGGCCTTGTCGCGCGAGGACGAGACTCGGACACGGATCGGTTCGTGTACGATGGCGGGAGGAAGGACTACTCCGTATCCCAGAGCGACCTGGACGGGGACGTCCGGATGGTCGGCCTCAACTTTTACTACAACTACAGCCGGTTCGACTTTCCAAAGCGGGGGGCCTGGGGCCTGGTTGTGGGCTATCTCCACTATGCGGACCGTTTCATGATGACGAACGGCTACCAGGCTGTTTCCCAGCCCTTTGAAGGGTCCTATTATCCTTCGGTGGGCCCCTTCGAGCCGAGCATGGTGCTGAACTCGTCCTTCGATTTCACGTGGGACACGGTCAAGGTCGGCGTCACGAGACAGGCCGCCCTCAGGGGACCGTTCGGATATGAAGCAATACTGTCGGTCTATCCCTACGTATCGTACCACGGTGAAGGCTACTGGAACCTCCGCGCCGGCTCCTATGCGTCGAACTTCCGCACGGAATCTCCCAATTTCGTCCAGAAGGCGCCCTGGGGATACGGCTATGAAGCGCAACTCGGTCTGACCTATGATATTTCCGGACACGTCGGCCTGGCTGCGGGATACCGATATTTGTTCCTGCGCGCTATGAACGGACTGGACACTGTGTATTTCGCCGACGGGTCCTCTTCGGACACCAATCTGGACTGGGCCACGGTGACCAGGCAGGGGGCCTTCGCGGAGGCGCTCCTCAGGTTCTGAGCCGGGAGGAGATCAAATTCACAGGGCTCATAATAGTGTCGCAGGATGAGGCCTGCTATTATGTATCAGAGGCGCCCTCTCTCTTCGGGTGCATCCGGGCAGTTCCCCTGCATCCTCTGAATTATTTCACTCTTACGACAGGAAACAGCCTGATAATCCTACGGCCCGGTGCGTACGGGCCAGGCGTAGTAAAGGCTGGATTTATCGCTCCAGTCAATGTTCCAGCCGTAAACTGAACCGCTATTTATCGCACCGCCCATATAGATAAACCATGCCATATTCGTTTCAGCGCCATATACTCTTGTAGTAGAGGACCAGGTCATGAAGCCGCTTGCCGGCACATTAGTGAAACCTTGCGAGGTAAGAAAGGCTTCAGTGGAATAGAGCCAGTATTCTCCGGTATCAGGCATACTGGCGAGTCCATTGGAAGTCGTCCCCGCTGTTCTGGAACTCGAAGAAGGTCTGGTCCGCCAGCGGGATCGCAGTTGCCGGCTCATAGGTCACGATATAGGTGGCGTTTGATCCATTGCCGCCACCGCTGCCGCTGCAGTTTACCAGCAGAAGTGAAACGAGCAGAAGAAGAGATGCGTATGCTAAGAAGCTGAAACGGCTGTGTTTTGAATTAATCATGGGGACCTCCTGATGAAATGCAGAAATTATTTACTTAAACCGGTAAAAACAAAAAACAGCTTAAATAAATTGACTAGAGCTTTCAAATCAGGTATCGTTACAACAATCAACATACAGGAGGTTGAATATGCTCCAGACACTTGAAGCTAAAATCACAAAAAAACATAAAACCATACAGATCGAAATCAGAAAAGACAATTTTGAAGCCTTCTGCGACTCCATCGGACTGTACCGAGGCGAGTTTCTGGATGCGCTTGATGCTTCGGAGCGGGACCACAAGGCCGGCCGCGTCAAGAAACGAAAATCCCTCCACGAACTTATCAAGTAAACAAGATGATCGAGATCTCGACTACCGTCACGTTTGACCGCCAATTCGAAAAACTCCCGCGCGGCATCCAGCGAAAGGCCGCACTAAAAACCGAACTATTCAAAAGCGACGTTTTCCATCCATCTCTCCACACTGAAAAGCTGCATCCGAAGCACCATGAAGTGTGGAGCTTCCGTGTTGACAGAGCGTATAGAATCATCTTCAAATTCATCAATTCAAGCCACGCGGAACTTCGGTATATCGGCCACCATCATTCGATTTACAACTATGAGTTTCTCGCGTAACATGAGATTTGATTGAGTGATCGACGGTCCAGACGTAACAATATCTGCTGACTCTGCTGCATCATCATGGCCGTCCTCCCGCTGCCTGTCATCATCGTCCAAAAGCACTGAACCTGCAAAAACGCCTTGACTCATTGGGGATTCTGCTTTATAAATAGAATATGAACATAACAAGCGAAAATTTCACTCAAACGAGAATTTACTCAGTACTCGGACGCCATTGCCTTCTATAAGAAAACGCTGAAAGACTTTGAACGGAAATACCATCTCGCGACCCGGAACTTTCTGACAAAGTTCGAAGCAGGGCAAGTTGGAGATGATGCCGATTACTTCGACCGGTACGCCTCAGCAAAGCTTCTCGTGCAGTGGTAAAAAATCGCAATCCGCAATGCCGCCACCCCTCTTATCCTCACCTCTTCCGTGCAAAAGCAATTCGGCCCTGACGGCAAGACGGTTTATCTAAAAGGCTCCCTCGTATTCATGGATTCCTCGACCCTTGAGCTGGCGTTTTTCGCAAGCGAAAGCCGCCATGCCGTGGTCGTTGATAAATACCGTTGCTTGCCGTATGCATGTGACCTCCCGGGATAGGCGCGATAGTATTGTGTTGATGGAAACCTGTGTCTCCGCACTCGTATGGTGTTATGCTCGTATGAGCCACCGGCATTATTTTAAAATCTCAAACCATCGCCTCTATCGGGCTGTCCATGCAGCGCCTTCGGGCGAGGTGATGATGGTCCCATATTCCCCAACCGCCACATATTGCGAGCCGGACCATGTGACACCACGCAGTCTTCTTGTAGAGGCGTTGGACGACTGTGTTGTCCATGTAATGCCATCAGGCGTGATGCGAATCACGCCGGAAGCGCCGACCGCCACATACTGCGAGCCGGACCATACGATATCATACATCTCTGCTGATGAGTTATTATCAGAATATTCTGTCCACGCACTGCCATCTGGCGAGGTGAGTCCGGCGCTCGCCACCACATACTGCGAGCCGGTCCATATGACAGTATACAGGACCGGAAGGTTATTACCCGTGGATGGACCCCACCAGTATATGACGGTAAGGTATGTCGTAATGCTCGTCCACGCGATGCCATCCGGCGAGGTAAGAACGACACCGGTGTTGTAACCGCCGACCGCCGTATACTGCGCGCCGGTCCATATAACGTCGTACAGGTGAAATGTAGTGCCCGATGATCTGGCTGTCCACGTGATGCCATCCGGGGAGGTGAGTATGGTACCAGATCCACCAACCGCCACGAACTGTGTGCCGTACCATAGGAGACCATACAGCAATTGTGTGGTGCCCGATGTCCTGGCTGTCCACGCGATGCCATCGTGTGAGGTGAGTATGGTACCTGATGCCCCAACCGCTACGAACTGCGTGCCTGACCATGTGAGACCGTACAGCCAATTTGTGGTGCCCGATGTTCTTGCTGTCCACACGATGCCATCCGGCGAGGTAAGTATCGTACCCGATGCTCCAACCGCCACGAACTGCGTGCCTGACCAAGCGATACTTAAGAGGTCTGCTGTACTGGCTGGCACCGTTACCGTAACGGTATAGGGCACAGTAGAATTGTCGGAAGCAGTAACCGTGTAGACCACCGGACCCGTGAAGTCATTGGCTGTTGTTCCGCTCGACTGCACGGCACTGCCTATCAGTACGCTTGTGCCGGAGGTCGTGAAGGAAGCGATCATCGTGGTGACGTTCGTCCCGGCGGGCACGGTCACGGAAATGGTCTTTGCGTTCTCATTGATAACGCCGTTGGAAACGGGGTTGGTCGGGAACGAGAAGGCGGTGATGGTCTTCTCTAAATTCACGGTCACGGTGTAATCCGCAGTGGACCCGTCCGCTGCAACAACGGTGTAAACCACCGGACCGGTGAAGTTATTCGCTGTTGTTCCGCTCGACTGCACTGCATCGCCCACTTTTACGCTTGTGCCGGTTATGGCGAACGAAGCGACCAGCGAGGAGGCATCCGTGCCATTCGGGCACGGTCACGGAAATGGTCTTTGCAGTTTCACTGATGGTACCCGTTGCCGCCGGATCGGTCGAACGAGAAATCGGTGATCGTTTTTGGAGCTTCCTTGGTCACGGTCACGATATAGGTCTTTGCCGGACCGTCAGCGTCAAGGAGAGTATAATTCACGGGGTTGGTGAAATCGTTGGTGGTTACTCCGCTCTCCTGTGGTAATCGAGCCTATCGTGACAATGTCGCTTACCATGGTAGTGGAGAATGAGGCGGTCATGGCGGTGACATTCGTATCATAGGGCACGGTTATCGAGACGGTCTGCGCTATCTCATTGATGTTTCCCGTCGCGGTCACCGGGCTGGCGAGCGAGAAAGCCGTGATCGCTGAGGCTTCTGACTTCGTTGTAAAGGTCCATGAATAATCGCTGTCCGGGCCCCCTCCCTCATCGTCCTTCGCCCCTTTGGTCACGGTTGCGGTGTACGTGGTGTTGTAGTTGAGGCTCGACGTGGGCACGAGGGTTGCCGTTCTGGTTGTGGGGTCATAGATTACGACAGCCGGGACCGAGACGCCGTCGCTGCTCAGGGTAAAGGTGTTCGTGGTGATCGTGGTCGTATCCATTGCCCGGGAAAAGATGGCGCTGATGGTGCGGCTTATATCGACATTCGTCGCGCCGGCAGCGGGACTGACGGTGCAGGTCCAGCTCGAGTACGTGACCCAGTCCGTTACCGCGAACTTGAGCTCCGTTTCTTTCCAGTGTATGGTCTTGAGATGATTGATCACCGCGCTGACCACGGCGGTGCCGCCGCCGGGTCCGCCTACGATGGGCGACATGACCACCATATCGTCGAAGAACATGTTCACCAGTGAATTGGCGCTCGCTCCCTCCACCTGGGAACTGACGATGAGCGAGTATGTCTTTGTGACCGCCGTTGCAAGAATGGGTTTGGTATGACCGTAATAGGCGGCCTCGATCTTAATGTCCGCCATGCCGTATTCGTCGGTGCTTACTTTGTTGATGTTGGTTTGGGTGCTTCCATAGACGCTTTGTAACACCAGCTCGGGAATCCCTGCCCTTTTTCGATGGCTATCTCTGCATCGACGACAGGTGTTCCGTCAGCCGGAAAGCCAAGGCTCACGCCGAAAGCATTGCTCACATAACTTACAAAGCACGCAGTCAGTGCGTCGCCGTCGGGTATGTTCCCATTGTCATAAGTGACCATGAAGGTCACGGTCCCCGGATTGTTGGAGTAGGAGTCGTAAGGATCGGGCACTTGATACGCGGTTTGGTTCAACGCAAGGTACTGCAGGGCGAAGCTGACAAAGGTAGTGACCCCGTTCAACATGCCCATCCCGCTGTCCATCTTCTTGACCAAATCACTGTTCAAACCGATCTGGTCCATAATACTTTTTGTAAGGCTGGGCAGGCCTTCTGATGCCGCTGTCATGCCGGGAAGTTGAAGGCCGCCGCCCACTTTGTTGGCGATCCAACCCGCCCATTGAGTGTAGTCGTTGGACAGGGCAGAGCAGGTCAGGTCGGAGATCGTAAATTGGGCCGAGTGCTTTGGAGAATTCCGGACAACGTTGGACAAGGAAGCTCTGGATCTCCTGGAGACTGCAGACGCGTTGACGGCATCCTGGAATATGGCGCCTCGCACCGCGACCCAGCTGAGAAGTTCCAGAGTGGGAAGGTCGATCACGGCTTTGTCCGTCGTGACGGTTGTGTCCAGGATGTCAACGTGGGAGGGGCCTTGCAGTATACGCTCGCGGACGAACAGACCCAGCAGGGCCGCCTGGGGATCGCTGCTCTGGGCTGCGAGCCGAAGGTCGCTCAGCAGGATGGAGCCGTAGTCCGTGCCGCTCGTATCGGACATGGCTGAGGCCAGCATTCGGCCGGCATCGCTCAGCGGGACGCCCTGCCCCGGCAGATCCAGACCTGATGAGTGCCACACCTGCCAGTAGGGAATGCCGATCGGGTCGTCGCCCGTGCTTCCGATCGGCGCGCCGTTCTGCAGTACCGGGACGCTCAGGGCGTCGTACAGCCCCAGCCATCCAGTCAGCCGGGTTTCGGGTGACTCAAGAAGCGCGATGAAGTAGGTCGCCTGCTCCGCGGGCGTGCCTTGAGGCAAGGCTGCCGGACCGGGCAGTGGCGCGCCGCTTGAACCGCCGCTCCCGCTCTTTGAGTTGCAGCCCGCGAGCATGAGCCAGATTGCCAAAAGCAGAGCCACTGACCTTATGATCGTCTTCATGTTCCATACCTCCATGACTCTATTTGTTATCTTTCGTTTCCTCGCGACTCGCAGAACCTTGCTTGTTGTCCAGGATCGCCCGCAGTTCGTCAAAGCTCGCGAAAGACTTCTTCTCATCGACATCGATAAGCTCAACCAAACCGACGATATTTTGAGGACTGTTGCGATTCCTGCGGTAGATCCTGATGACGTAGCTTTCCATGGGCGGCTCCTTACAAAGATGTTTTTCGTGTTGTGACGACAGGTTACAGCACGAGCACTCACGGATTACTCACGGATTCTTTTTGGATTGACCTTTTTTTAGGGGAACGGGGCTGGGGACGAACTGCAGGTATCAATACAGATGAAATTGCAATTTCACATCGGAGCTGAAACGCGCAGAGAGGTCCTTTTGTCGTGATATCTGAATGGATAGGCGCTACTGGCGGACTGTCGCAATTACTTGGGCACAGCGAACGAGGATAAGTAATTAACCACTGATGAACACAGCTTAACACGGATAAGTCAAAGCCTAATAGCGAAATAAGAAATCACGAGCCAGGTGTGATTATGAAATGCTGCGTGGTCATGATTACGTTATTCATCCGTGTTTATCTGTGGTTCCAACCGAATTTATCAGGATGAAAGCCCTATTGTCCCTTCTTGATGGCTTGATACAGTTCCTCGGTGCGGGGAGAGGGTGCGATCCCGAGAGCGGATGATAAGAAGGCGCTGCAGCGCTTATATACAGCCATGGCTTCGGCACGCTGGCCGAGCTGTTGATGACAAAGCATGAGATGCTGATAAAATTCTTCCGTATGGCCGTCCACTGCGAGGCCCCGCTGGAACACTTCCGCGGCGCGCTGCCACTGCACTGTCTGCTCCCAGTGCGTGCCGAGCTTGATAATGGCGCGTAGGAACTTGCTGCGCAGACGCTCGCGGCAGGTCAGCGCCCAGGTGGAAGAGGAATCGGACGGGAGGAACGGTCCCTTGTACAGCGCGAGGGCCTTCTCAAGAAGCTCGAGGTTGTTTTCGATGTGTTCAGCGCTTATCGCGGTTTTTTCGTTGTCCGCCCTGTTTTCGCGTTCCAGGGCATTTTCGAACACCCAGGCGTCGACCTGGCATGCGTTCCTGTCCAGGGTCAATCGGCGTTCCTGCAGCTGAATGGCCCCTTCAAGATCGATCAGTTTTCTCAGACGATGCACGGCCATCTCAAAGGACCGGTGAGCAAGATCGCCGTCCGCATCGGGCCACAGCGCGTCGGTGATCTGCTCCTCAGGCACATCCTTCCCGCCGAACGCGATCAATGCCTTGAGCAGGGCGAGCGGTTTCTGCTGAACTTTTCCCTTGAAGGTGATCGGTTCTCCGTCCTTCACCAGCTCGAATCTGCCAAGCGTGAAGATAATGAGCGGCCAGGTCCGGTTTTCACCATTGAGCAGCGAGACATCGGATCCGGCGCCGGGCTGAATGCGCTCCGAAAGAAGGCGGCGTTCCAGGGCCAGCATCTTCTCTTTCATCCGTTCATGTTTGACCAGCGCCGTTTCGATGACGCACCTGAGCTCGTTGCGGTCGAAGGGCTTGACGATGTAACCGAAGGGCTCGACCGTCTTTACCCGCTCAAGGCTGCCGGCGTCCGAATAGGCGGTCAGAAAAACGACGGGAATGTCGGCGATCTCCGCGATCCGCTGCGCGGTCTCGATGCCGTCCAGAGTGCCGGCAAGGCGAATGTCCATGAGGATCAGCGCGGGCGCCACATCGGCCAGGATTCTCAGCGCCTCTTCGCCCGATCCCACGCTGGCAGGTTCATCGTATCCGGACATGACAAGACAGCTCCGAATGTCATCGGCGACTACCGCCTCGTCTTCCACGATCATGATCTTTTTCTTGTTCATGAACCCCGCTCCGCGGTCTTTCCAAACCTAATGGATACAATAGTCCCGTGTTCGCGCATTAAGGCGACGTCTCCCCTGAGCTGGCGCTTTGCCAGGCCGTACACGAGCCGCAGACCAAGCGTGGACGTTGCCGACATGTCGATATGGCCGGGAAGTCCGATGCCGTTGTCGACCACGGTCAGTTCGAATCGCCCATCGCCGTTCTCTGCGAGTCTGACGGAAACCCTGCAGTTGTTCCGATCCGGCGGGAATGCATGTTTGAGAGAGTTGGTGACGAGCTCATTGATAATGAGGCCGCAGGGCACGGCCGCGTCCATGTCGAGCTTCCGGACCGGCGCCTCGATCTCATACCTGATCCGCTCCCGGTCCGCTCCGTAGGTGGAGAAGATGTCCGCTACGATGTCCTCGATGTAATCCTCGAAATCGAGCTCTGCCAGGTTCCGGGAGTTGTATAGTTTTTCATGAATGAGCATCATGGACTTGATCCGGCCCTTGCTCTCGGTCAGGGCGTGGAGCGCGGGCCCGTCCGCGACATCGTCGGACTGAAGGTTCAGGAGGCTCACGATCACCTGCAGGTTGTTCTTGACCCGATGGTGGACCTCTCTGAGCAAAACTTCCTTCTCCTGAATGGATTTCTCGAGGCTGGACGTCCGCTCCCGGACCTTGGCCTCCAGGCCGATGTTGGCCTGCTGGAGGGCCGCTTCCTGCTGTTCGATGACGTTGAACGCCTTTGAGAAGCGCTTGGACAAAATGAAGGAATAGGAAAGGATGAACGCGAAAACCCCGATCGGCACCGCCATGTTGACCTGGCCGATGCCGAAGTCGTAGAGGATGTCATTGACGACCGTGACAAAAAGGACCAGTGCGCCGCCCAGGGCCAGACGAGCTCCCTCCCGTTTTCGCATGACCGATGTTGCCAGCGTCCATACGAGATAGATGCTGGTTGCGATGGTCACCGGATGATACCAGGGATCGATGTACGAGAGCAGGTCATCCGGCGCTGCCAGGGTCATCGCCAGATACACTGCAGCCAATGCGACCGAGGCTTTAGCGGCTTGTGGGGACACGTCGTCAGGATAGAGCGCCTTCTGAAAAAGAACGAAAGACCGGCATGCTTGCAACATAGAGCGCCAGCATGAACCGGTACACGAGCGCTCCGTCCAGATCAGGGAGCGCATCGGCGATGAGGTGTTCGTCGGGGCCCGTGATCGAATAGGCCGCGACGAGCAAACAGAAGATGCCGAAGTACAGCGAGGCGCGGTCCTTTTTCCGGAAGACATAGATGCTGAGGTGGTAAATGCCGATGATGATGAGCGAACCGAAGACGAGCGACATGAACGCAATGTTGAGATATTTCCGGCCCGATACTTCCGCATTCGGGCCGAGCGCGACCTCGCCCCTGATGCCTCCGTGCCGGAAAAAGAAATTCGACGCTTGAATGATGATCTCCGTTTCGCCGTGCAAGCGGTCGATCGGAACGACCTGCGTCCTCCAGCCCGGTGACGGAGCCGCTCCTGCTCTCGCCGACCGTGCCGGTCGTCGCAAGCAGCCGGCCGTCTATCCAGACACGGTGCGATGAATAGATGACCGGCAGATGCAAGGCAAGGGACGATTCGGACTTCCCGCGAACGATCAAGCGGTAGGTGGCGAATCCGGTATTGCCGATCGCCTTGCCGTCTTCGAGATGATCGTCCCACGTGTCAGGCGGCCTGATGTAAGCAGGTACGGGCAAGGTACCGCTGCGGGAAAAGTCCTCCGGCCTCAGCAGCTGCTTCCAGTAGAATTCCCACTCACCGTCGAGTTTGACCATCCCGTCCCTCTCAAAGTTCCAGGTAGAGAGGTCCAGTCGTCCATGATGCGCTACAGGCGGTTGTTTGGGCTGTGCGTGCGAACAGGAGAGCAGAGGCATGACGAGGCAGACTGTCGCCAGAAGGACCAGCAGCAGCGCGGTCCCGGAGCCTCCTGCTTCTACCTTCCGCATTCCGACCTGTCCCCAGCGTTTACGAGTGCGGATGCAAGGAGTGCGCGTGAATTCCGCATTCCACATTTTCATGAAGCGCCGCTGCTGCGGGAGAGCTTGTGAGGCGGAAGGCCTCCGGGCTGTTGTCGAAGAAGTCGTCATGGTATGAACGAGACTGGTGAAGCTCCGAGAGTCGCAATAGGAAAAATCCGGCATGGTCTTGATGCAAACTTCAGCAGCATCAGTTTTGCCGATACCAGGAGCAACAACGCCGTAAGCCGTCATGGTCCGTCACGCCAGGTTGTCGGCATGAAGGTGCACTATTCGTATGATATCTTCACATCGCCACCCATAAAGTTTCGGATAGCGATGTCAGCACTCAAGCGCAAAGAATCATGCCACAGAAAAGGGAAAGGAAAGTTGGCAGTGTAAGGAAGTCAAAAATAGATATTTCGATTGTATACCCACGAGACGTTTCAGCCGCTCCTCGCGGTCTTCTTGAGCGCGGCCGGAGCATACCGGCGAAAACATCGCCGGCTGGCGAGCTTCGCCGCTACAGCCTCGGCAGCGGGTCCGCAACCGTGCCGCCGAGACTGAACTGGTAATACCCGTCGGCGTCCTTGTTCTTCAACAACGAGAACACAACAGCCTGCTCGCGGACGAGCCGCTCCGACGGCTTGAGCTTGATCGTAAGGTTGAGCGACCCGCGCTCACGAAGGACGACGTCGCCGGAGCAGCGGGCCTTGAGTTCTTTGCCGTCCAGCTCGAGCTTCCTGATCGTCAGCCGGTCCCCCTTGACGTCCGCTTCGAGCCAGCATTGGTCGAAGTCGAGGTCCGGGATGGGAAACCCCTTTATTTTGAGCTCTCTCGACGCAAATCCCTTGAGCCAGATCCGCCCTTTGCCCGTATCACCGCTCATTTCGAAATTCCCGCCTATTCTGCCGGCAAGCGTCAGACCGAAGTTCTTCAGGAGCGGATAGGCCCCGATGTTCAGGCCGTCCGCGTCGATCTGGAGCGACTGCTGCCCCGTACCCTGCTGCAACCTAACCAGCAGATCGCCGCTGTAGGCCTTCGCCTTCACTTTGAGCGACAATCGGTTGCGCAGAAGTCCGAAGAGGGATACCGTTGTTCTTGCCGAGGGACTTTCGAACAGGACCTTGCCCGCCTGGTCCGACACGACGACATCGGTGAGCAGGAACGTGTTCAGAAAACGCGGGGAAATGCGTGCAATGCTGAGCTCGAGTGCCGAGCGTCTGCGCACTTCGTTCTGCAGTCTTGTCTTAAGCAGGTCGAAAGGAAAAAGCAGGAACAGGAAAAAGAGGAATACCGCCGCGAAATAGGCCGCAAAGGACAGTCTCCTGATGAGCAGTTTCTTGTCGATCATGTCCTATCCTGTCCTATCCTGCGCTCGAGACCAGGAGCGTTGCGTTCAGGAGCTTGGGGTTGTCATAGCGGGGCTTGAACTGGAGCTTCCTGATGCGCAGGGTGGCCTGTTCAAGCAGGTAGACGTAGTTCACCACATCGTACAGGGTGATGTTCTCGAGCCTGATCTCGACGACGCTTTCCTTGAAGCCCTCCGTCTGGACGCCCGCCTGGGGCTTGAGGGAAACGATCTTGCCGCTCAGGTTGGCCCGTTTGCTGATGGCCTCGATGTCCGTGAGCAGCGGCCCCCGCTTTACCGCCGCGGCCTGAGCCTCCTGGAGCCGCTTCTGGATCTCGGCGTACTCGGACCTGAGCTCCTTCATTTCCGCAACGTCTTTTTCCTTCCGCGGGATCAGCTCGCGCTTCCGGGAAAGGTCGGAGGTGAGCGGTGACAGGACCAGCGCGTACAGCAGGATGAGCGCCGCTCCAGCGCCTCCGTATATGAGGACCTTTTTATCGCGTTCTTCAAGTTTCAAGAAAACACCTCAATGCAGTTGAAACCACGGATGAACACGGAAATCTATGGCATTTGTAACCACAGATCGACACAGATGAACGCAGATGACTAAAATGCACTGCTTGCATTCAGTACACCTGACAGATAATCCGAAACTTTGATAAACTAGCCCTGATTATCAGTGTTTATCAGTGTTCATCCGAGGTTCACGGCTGTTTGTAGAGTGAACTCAGATTAGACCACAAATCTTTCAAACTGCAATTTCGGTTTTGCAAAATTAATCAACAACCCCACTCGAAGTCCCGATATCCGCAAATAGTTCAATATCTGTGCCCGATGAACATCGTCTATTCCATCGGCTGATTTCACTTCAATGATCACGCGATCCTCGACCACTACATCGGCGTAATATAAACCCACTTCTTTTTCACGATAGCGAACGGTAAAAGCCTGCTGCAAAGCTACTTTTTTCTTTTTCAGTTCCAGGTCCCATGCCAGAGCATTTTCGTATACTTTTTCCAGCAGACCGCAGCCAAGAGCATTATGAACCTTCATGGCTGATTCGATGATTTCCCCTGTTAATTCTTGATGCAAATACCCTTTTTCGAAGATCACTTCTTTCATCTGTGTCCATCAGTGTTCATCTGTGGTTTCAAATATAACCCGTTATCACAGCACCTGTTTCAGTTTGATCTCGAACCGGAACTTCACCTTGTTGTTCGCTCCCATCCGCGTGTCCTGGACCTGGACATCGGCGAAGGGCGGGGCCTTCTGCAGCTCCGCTTTCATCTTGTCCACCGATTCGAACGATTCGGCCTCTCCCTGGAGTTTCAGCCGGTCGCCCTCAAGGCTGAAGTCCTGGAACGCGACGCGGACCTCCTTCGGGATCCCTTCGGTCACCGCTTTCATCACATCGAGCGCCGAGGAACCGGAGCCGAGGACGCCGAACTTCTTCTTCGCGTCTTCAAGCTTCATCCGCAGCTGACGCACGGGGTCGGGCGCGGACCGCGACTCCGGGGCCACCTGGCGGTAGATCTCCCGGATCTCGCGGTCGAGCTTGTTGTAACTCGTCTCCACGAGGTAGTACTTGACGCCCAGATTGACCCCTGCTAGGACCGCTGCTGCCGCCCCCGCGATGATGAGCATGCGTTTCCGCTTGCGGTCACCGACATCGGCGAGGCGGTAGGCGAATTCACCCTTGCGGAAATTGACCTCGTCCGCCAGCGCGAGGCCCAGGCTCACCGCATCGTCCGCGGTCTTGCCGTGAAAATCGGGGCTGACCAGCTCGACGGCGATCTCTAGGCCCGCTAGCTCGGAGCGCAGACGCTCGCTCTCCGAAAGAATGACGGCTTTTTCGATCCGCATCCCGTGCTCGGTCTCGAGCGCCTTCAATGTGTGCTTGATGCCGCCGGACGGCCGGGCGTCGGAAAAGCTCCTGAAGGCCTTCACGGCGCCGCCGTCCTTCAGACAGAGGTCATTTCCCTCGACAACCACCGTGGGTCCCTCGGTCGGGATCATGCCGGCAACGCGGCACAGCCCGAGGAAGGAGGGCTGGATCGCCTGCGGATCGATGCCCGCCGATGCGAGGAGCTCGAGGTGGCTGCGCAAAACGGCCTTCGGGACCATCATGGCCACAACAGCGGTCGGCTTCTTCTTGTCCTTTCCCCCGTCCTTGTCGAGCGCGAGGTGATCGAGCTCCACCTCATCGAGGGAGAACGGCACCATATCTTCGAGCTCGAAGGGAAGCGCCTTTTCCACGCGCTTGCGGTCGGCAAAAGGGAAGGTCACTGAGCGCTGACTGATTCGCAGGCCGGAAATGGCCGACACGATGCGCGCGCCCGTCCACTTTCCCGCCTGTTCGCGCAGGATCTCGGCGAGCTCTGCGTCGTTGGAGAAGGTCCGGCTGAAGGAATCCTTGAGCTCCGTGCTCCGCAGGCCCTTCTCGACGATCGAAGCAGCGACCTTGCCCGCTGATATGTTCAAACCGACTACTTTCACAATACTCTCCAGTAATTCACGGTAAACACCGTCGCTGTCCGCGTTATAACCGCTTCCGCCTGTTTTACGTATCCGCCGACCTTGGCGTAGGAATAGATTTTAAAAACATTGCTCGTATCAGTCAGCCAGCCGTGGATAGTCGTCGTCATGCCCGGCGCGGTGTCGATCTTTCTTCCCGTTGCGGACGTGTCGGAATAGGGCTGTTCTTTTCTGAGCTCGACGATCCGGTTCGCATCCGACGCGGCCAGGCCCAAACTCTGAAGCACCTTGGCAGGAGCGGTATTGATATTGATCTTATTCGTTGTATTCGTCTGGATCGTGGTCACAAAATCCTTAACTTTTCGAAATTCCTCGTCGCTCAGAAACTGGCGGAGCTCCGTGACCAGGTAAAAGCTTTTTCTTTGTTCCATCATCCAGGCGCTGATCTTGTCGAGCGTTTCCTGACTGATCCCCTGGATATCGAACAGCAGGCTCATCCGGTTATACCCGTCACTCCCTTTTGTCAGGATGCTCACATTGATCTTCCCGCTCTCGTCCTCCCAGCGCACCTGCAGCTCGCTATCGGCAGCCAGCGGGATGGGCGGAACCGTCCAGTCGAGCTGCTCAAGATCGTTCTGCGGCAAATTCTGCTTCAGATCATAGCTCAGCAGCAGCCCGATCCCGTTCACGCCCGAGCGGGCAAGATAGTATGCCCTCTGGCTGTCGCGAAAATTGATTGCCGCGCGCATGCTGATCCGCGTGCCGTAGGCGAACTCGAAAACCAGGGCGATCAGAAGCGCCGTGACCAGCAGCACGATGATCAGCGCCACGCCGCGATTGTTCTGCATCGCTGCGGTTTGCATTCCGCATTCCGGCCTGTCCCCGGCGTTTACGAGTGCGGATGCACGGAGTGCGCGGGAATTCCGCATTCCGCATTGCTACCGTCCCACCTCGACGTGCGTAGTGTACGCCGAACCGTCCGTGAGCACGAGGTTGATCTCGAATTCCTTCGGCGTGTTGCGTCTGGTCTTGCTGTCCCATTCCTCCGACCAGTCGGTGCCGGTGCTGTAGCGGAGCCGCAAATGATCGACGCGGTCGGTAAGCTCATACTCGTCGCCGCCTTCAAGGGCGGGAGTATCGGGGCTCAGCAAGCGCTTTTCCCTGCGATACAGGACCCAGCCCGACCCGTCCGGCTTCTGCCTGAAAAAATAGCCCACTTCCCAGAGGTCGGTCTCCTTCGTGTTCAGCCTGGGCGAGTTCGTAAGCGTGGTAAGAGAGAGCTCGTCATGTCTCTTTGCGTCTTCCCCGTTTCCCTCCGCCACCTTTTTGCCGTAAAAAACCGTAAGGACCACGGGCGAATTCATGCTGGTGTTCACATAGGCGTTTGCCACTTCGTCCGACATCCTGGTCATAAGAGTGCGCGCCAGGTCCGCCATGTCCCTGGTCGTCTCGGCCTGCTCGATGTTCCGGCTTACCGTAAAAAAGCTCATGTAGATCACGGTCAGGATGCCTGCCATGATCGCCACGGCGATCAGCACTTCCAAAAGCGTAAAACCTTTCAATTTCGGAATTCGGATTGCGGATTGCGGATTAAAATAATCCCTGATTCGACCTCTTTTCTGCCATTCCGCATTCCGCAATCCGCAATCGGTCATGCTATTCATAGCTCAAGAGTTCCACCTGCTCCGTGCGCTCGCCTTCCTTCCAAAGCACGGCGACATGCACTTCCATGATCCCGGTGACCTCGGTGGCGATGATGGTCTTCTTCCAGGCGTAATCCTTGTATTCCTCCTCAGGGAAGGTGCCCTCGTCTTCCACGGGCATGCGCGGCCTGATGATGACCGTATCGGCCATCATACTCTTTGCCAGCATGGTCGCAGTGGTAATCTGCTCCGCGCGCTTCACGTTCTGCACGCTGTTGTTGCTGAGCCCGATCAGGGTGACCAGCACCGATGACATGATCACCACGGCCACCATTACTTCGAGGAGGGTGAAGCCTTTCGAATTCGGAATTCGGAATTCCCGCGCACTCCGTGCATCCGCACTCGTAAACGCAGGGGACAGGTCGGAGTGCGGAATAAAAGGCACGCCCTCTCCCCCTCGGGGAGAGGGTTGGGGTGAGGGGCAATTCCGCACTCCGCACTCCGCATTCCGCATTTCCCCTACTTCTCCTCCACGTATCCGTCGAGAAGCTCCGTATCTCCGGTGAGCGGTTTCACATGAAGCGTAAAATCCTTGTCGCTTCCGTCGCGCAGGTGGATGAACGCGCTCTCAACCCACCCGTTGGGATAAAACTCGATATACGGATCGTCGGGATGGCTGCTCACCTTGACGTCGCGGAAGGCGGTGCTTCCGGACAGGTCGGCCACGGTCCCCATTTCCGACTCCCAGCGCCTGAATTCGACGGCCTGCTCGGCTGTCTGGGTCATGACCTCGGCCCAGTAGTGCCCGGCCTGGACATCGAACCGGAGCCGGTAGGTATTCTTCTTGGCCTGGGCCTCATCGCGCAAAAAACGGATCATGCCCGTCAGGTGCCGGGCGCTCCGCTTCAGGTTCGCCTCGCCCAGGTCCGCGAGGCGCGGAATGATCAGCGTCAGCATGACGCCGAGCACCGCGAGCACCACCATCATCTCGATGAGCGTGAACCCATTGAGACTGGTTCTTCCCTGACCCTTGACCCTTGCCCCTTGCCCCATATTCTTTTACTGCATCTTCCAACTCTCGATGTCCGCGTTGTTGCCGTCGCCTCCGGGCTCGCCGTCGGCTCCGTAGGAAACGATCTCATATTCCCTGCTCTCGCTTCCCGGGGAGATGTAGACGTAGTCCTTGCCCCAGGGGTCCTTGGGGATTCGCGCGGGCTTGAGGTAGCCGCCCTCCCGCCATTTGTCGGGGATGCGTCCGGTCTCCGGCTTCTTGATCAGGGCATCGAGCCCCTGATCGGACGACGGGTAAAAGCCGTTGTCGAGCTTGTAGGCGTCCAGCGCGCCTTCGAGCGCCCGGATCTGCGTCTTCGCGACCTCGACCTTTGCCTTTTCCTCCTGGCCCAGGAACTTGGGCAGCACCAGGCCGGCAAGCAGGCCGAGGATGATGATGACCACCATGATTTCGATGAGGGTAAAGCCTTTCGATTCTTCATGGCACAAAACCTCCTTCAAGACATTTGGAACCACAGATAATACACAGTATCTAAATTCAGATGGAGAAAAAAGGACCTTCTATGCATTCATAACCGTGTTCATCCGTGTTCATTCCGTACTTAATTACATCATCTCACTCCCGAGCTCATCTCGAGCATCGGCAGCATGATCGCGATCACGACGAACCCGATGATCAGCCCCATGACGAGGATGATCACCGGCTCCATGAGGGCCATGAGCCCGGTGAGCCGCGTTTCGACGGTACGGTCGAAGGAGTCGGATATCTTGAGCAGCATTTTCTCAAGTTCTCCGCTCTTCTCGCCCACCGCGACCATCTGCACCACCACCGGCGGGAAGAGGCCGCTCCTCCGGAGCGGGTCGGCGATGGGTTCGCCCTCGCGCACGTTCTCACGGGCCTTCTGCACGGCGTTCGCGAGCACCGTGTTGCCGATCACATTCTTCACGATATCGAGGGCCGTCAGCGTGGGCACGCCGCTCTGCAGCAGCGTGCCGAGCGTCCGGGTGAACCGCGAAACGGCGATCATCCTGATGAGGGTCCCGAAGACCGGAAGCCGGAGCAGCCGGGCATCGATCTTTTCCTTGCCCGCGGTGCGTTGCCGCGTACTTCCGGAAGGAATAGACGCGCTCCGGCGGCGATCAGGATGAGCCCCCACCAGAACGACTGCAGGAACCGCACGACCAGGAGCAGTATGGTCGTGATGAACGGCAGCTGCTGTTTCATGTCCTCGAACATGCCCACGATGCGCGGCATCACGAAGCTGAAGATGAAAAAGAGCATGCCGATGCCGATCACGGTCATGAACGCCGGATAGGCAAGGGCGGCGGAGATCCTGCCGCGGAACCGGACCTGTTCGTCCAGAAAGTCCGCGAGCCGGTCGAGAGTGATCTCCAGGGTGCCGCTCGACTCGCCTGCCGATACCATGTTGATGTACAGTTGCGAAAAGGCCTTCGGATTGCCCTTGAGCGCGTCGGCAAGCGAAGCGCCTTCCCGCACGCTGTCGCGCACCGCGGCCAAAGCGCCCTTGAGCGGCGCGGCTTCCTCCTGCTCCACGAGCACGGACAGTGCATCCATCAGCGGCAGTCCCGAGGACAGCAGCGTGGCGAGCTGCCGCGTTGCATTGGCCAGGTCGCCCAGCTTCACCCGGTTGCCGAAGCTGAAGGAGACCGTACTGCGGCCGGCGGCGCGCAGCGACGTGCCTTCCCGGATGTCGAGGACGATGACCCCTTCTTTTTTCAGCCGTGTCTTGACGGCCTTCAGGCTGTCGCCGTCCTGGACGCCGGAGACCTTCTTCCCGACGGCGGTAACGCCTTTGTATTCGAAAACGGGCATGGTTTAAATTCAGTTTTGAGTGTTGAGTGATGACGTTCTTAGTTGTGAACGCTGTACTGACTTGTTTCAAGCGAATTGCGAACTCAAAACTAAAAGCTCAGAACTCAAAACTTCTTTATCGGGCCATCAGTTTTGAGTGTTGAGTTATAAGTTCTTAGTTGTTTGTTCCAGCTTTTCAACTCAAAACTAAGAACTCACAACTCAAAACTGCCGTTATTGCGCTTCCTTCTGCGTCACCCGCACCACTTCATCGACGGAGGTGATGCCCGCGAGCACCTTTGCGGCGCCGTCCTGCCTGAGCGTGCGCATGCCCTTGTTCATGGCCTGGTACTTGATGGTGGATGCATCGGTGTCTTTCATGATCAGCTGTCGAATATCATCGTCCACGGTGAGCAGCTCGTAGATCGCCGAACGGCCGAGATAGCCGGTGTGGAAGCAGGCGTCGCAGCCTTTGGCGCGGTACACGGTCGTGTTTTCAACGCCGCTCTTGAGCTCAAGCTCGGCAATTTCCGCGGGAGTGATCTGGTAGGGCTCCCGGCATTGCGAGCAGAGAACGCGCACAAGGCGCTGCGCCAGGATCGCATTGACCGACGAGGAGATCAGGAACGGCTCGATTTTCATGTCGATCAGCCGCGTCACCGCCCCGGCCGAATCATTCGTATGGAGCGTCGAGAACACGAGGTGGCCGGTGAGCGCCGCCTGGATCGCGATCTCGGCGGTCTCCCCGTCGCGGATCTCGCCCACGAGGATCACGTCGGGGTCCTGGCGGAGCACGGAGCGGAGCCCCGCGGCAAAGGTCAGTTGGATCTTGGCGTTCACCTGGATCTGCCCGATGCCCTTGAGCTGGTACTCGATGGGGTCCTCGATGGTAATGATGTTCTTGTCGGGAGAATTGATCTGCGAGAGCGACGCGTAGAGGGTCGTGGTTTTCCCGCTTCCCGTGGGGCCCGTTACGAGCACGATCCCGTGGGGCCGCTGGATCATTTCGTTGAACCGCGTGAGCGTATCGCCGGAAAAGCCGATCTGGTCGAGCGGCAGGAGCGCGCTCTCGCGGTAGAGGAGACGAAGCACGATGCGCTCTCCGAAGGCCGTGGGCACGATGGAGACGCGGATGTCCACGTCCTTGCCGCCGATCTTGATCCGCATGCCGCCGTCCTGGGGCAGGCGCTTCTCGGCGATGTTGAGATTGGACATGATCTTGACGCGCGACGCGATGCTGGCCTGGAAGCGCTTCTGGATCGTAAGGATGTTGTACAGGATGCCGTCAATGCGGAACCGCGCCACCATCTCCTTCTCGAAGGGCTCGATGTGGATGTCGCTTGCGCGCTCGCGGATGGCCTGCGACAGGAGTGAATTGACGAGCCGGATGATCGGGGCGTCGTCCGTGACTTCGAGCAGGTCCGTGGGCTCGTCAAGCTCGGCCGCGAGGAACGACAGGTCGTCCTCCTCCATTTCCTGGACCGTCTCCTCGGCCTTGTTCATGTCCTCGCTGTGCAGCCGGTTCAAACGGTCGAGGATCTTGTCGGAAGGAACGAGGCAGAGCGCGATATCGGCGCCGAGCAGCGCCGAAAGGTCGTCCAGCATGGAAAGGTTGAGCGGTTCGGACGTGGCCGCGAGGATCGTCCCGTTGTCGCGCCGAAGCGGAAGGACCAGGGCCTTTTTTGCGTAGGAGATCGGGAGCTTCAACGCGAGCTCGCTGTCGATCTCGCCGGGATCGGACAGATAGGCCAGGCCGAGCTGCGCGCCGAGGGCCTTGAGCACCTCTTCTTCCGTCACGAAGCTGAGCCGTATCAGCAGCGCGCCGATCCGGCCGCCCCGTTTCTTCTGGAGTTCCAGCGCTTTTTTGAGCCGTTCCTGGGACAGCCCGGACTCAACAAGTATCTCGCCGAGCAGCCGTCTCACCGCGCGTCCTCTTTCGGGGCCTCGGGCTTTCCCGGAGGCAGGGTCGCTGTGGGGGAGGACGCCGGCTCCTGCGGCGGCGCTGACACAACCGGAGGATTCCGGACCGGGGCGCCGCTCACCGCCTCCGGCTGTTGGGGCGCTGCGGAGGAAGGCGCCGCAGTGACGGTCGGCGCGGAACCAGCGGCAGCGGGGGCCGTCACGGCCGCGGCCGGCTTCTCCGACGGCCCTTCTGCCTTCGGCTTGAGCTTCGTAGGTTCGATGCTCTTCTTCTCGATGCGATACTCCTTCCGGAAATCCTCGAGAGACTTGTTTTTCATGTTCGTCAGCTCGTTCGCCTCAGCCTCGTCCTTGATGATATAGGGCGTCAGGAAGATCATGAGGTTCGTCTTTTCGACCCTCGTCGACTTCGACTTGAAAAGCCAGCCGAGGACGGGGATATCGCCCAGGAACGGCACCTTCGAGGTCGTCGCAACCACGTTGTCGCGGATCAGGCCGCCGATGACCATGGTCTGGCGGTCCTTCACGACGACGGTCGTGCTCGCCGAGCGCTTGCTTGTCGTGGGGCCGTTGCTCGAGGCCGTGGCGCTTTGAACCACATCGGAGATTTCCTGGTAGATTTCGAGCCGCACGTTGTCGTCGGACGTGATCTGGGGCGTGATTTTAAGCGAAATGCCCACGTCCTTGCGTTCGATGGAGTTGAACAGGGTCCCGCTGCCCGTCGTCGCATTCTGCGTCTGGCCGGTCACAAAGGGGACGTTCTGGCCGACCATGATCTCGGCCTTCTGGTTGTCCATGGTGAGAATATTGGGCGTCGACAGGACATTCACATCGGAGTCGGTCTGGAGGGCGTGCAGAAGCGCTCCCACACTGAGAAAGGTTGTGCCGTTATACGTAAAAGAGCCCTTGATCGCCCCTATGGCCAGTCCGTTCATGCTGGCAAGGCCGGCGGGCCCGCCGGTCACCACATTGCCGATGTTGCCGAAGTTCGTCCCTCCGACGGCGGCCGCCGAGGTGCCGTCGATCGCGCTCTGGGAGACGGGAACCTGGAACTCGAATCCGAGGTCGCGCTGCTTTGAAAGGCTCATCTCGATGATGGCGGCCTCCACATAGACCTGGCGGCGCCTGATATCGAGCTTCTGGATCACGTCTTTCATAATCTCGTAATCGCCGGGGGAAGCGACGACGATGAGCGAGTTCGTGGCTTTGTCCGAATTGATGGAAACGCTTCCTTCAAGGATGCTGGCGGCCCCGGCAGCCTGGGCGGCCCCGGCAGCGGTCGGCACCGGCAGCTTGGATACGAGCGCCTGCATGATCTTGGCAAGCTCCTCGGAATTGGCGTTCCTGAGATAATAGACGTTGATCTTTCCCTTGCCGTCGGGCGCAGCCGTGTCCATGGCATGAATAAGGCTGTCGAGCTTCCTGATATTGGACACGGTGTCGGTAACGATGACCGAGTTCGTCGGGGCATAGGCCAAGATGGAACCGTCCTTGCTCACGAGCGGCGAGATCGTGCGGACGATCTCCTGGGGGTTGACGTAACTCATACGGATAAGCTTGGTCACGAACCCTTCCCCGCGCATGTCGCCGTCCTGGACGACCTTGAGTCCGCTCTGGCGCGCCGAGGCCGCGGCGATGATCCGGACGACCTTGCCGTCCTCAAAAGCCGTGAAGCCCTTGATCTCGAGCGCCGAGAGAAACACCTGATAGGCCTCATCAGGGGAGATCTTCGTCGGCGTCATGAGCGTCACCTTGCCGGTCACGCGCTCATCGAGGATAAAGTTGCGGCGGGTCAGCTCGCTCATCACCTTGACGAGCGCACTGATGTCGATATTCGTAAAATTGAGCGTTATGAAATCGTCGCTTGACCGGCGTTTCTTCACTTCCTGCTGGTCCGGCGAAGGGCGGACGGACGCGGGCTCCGGTGAGGCCGTTCCCGCAGAATCCGGCTTTCCTGACGTCTGAGCGTAGGATGCCGGAGCGCACACAAGCCCTATTACGAGCGTCAGGGCTACAGTTCTTTTCACTCTTGTCCTCCGGAAAAAGAATATGCCACAGAGAGAGGGGGAATTCCGATACTAAATCCGAAACTCGAAATACTAAACAAGAGCCGGGAGTCAGACGCGATGCTTCCCAGGTCGCTGGCACCTGCTGCTGAGCGTTTAGGATTTCGCGTTCGGGATCTAGCTTCCATGCCTCTGTGGCGTGGTTTAGCGAATTTCGTAATTCAGGGTTTGGCGCTGGCCGCCGCGAAGAAGGTCGATAGTGATGCTCTGCTCGTTCTTGAGCCCCTGGTAAAGCTGGAAGAATTTTGCCGGATCGTCCACGTCCTGTGCATTAACCTTCTGGATCACGTCGCCGTTCTGCAGGCCGATCTTTTCGTAGATGCTTCCGGGCGTGATCTCGCTGATCCTGAACCCCACGGTCTTTCCCTGCTCTATGAAAGGAAGCGCCCTCGCCTGCGTCAGGATCTGGCTCATATTCTCGGTGCTGGCGAGCACTTCCTTCTGGTCGACCACGTACTTGCCGTCCGAAAGCCGCTTCACATCGCTGCCGTTCTTAAGGGGCACGATCTTCGTATCGTCGACGACCTGGATCGTAACGGTCGTGCCGTCGGACTTTCGCAGCATGACCTTCTCGCGCATCACCTTGATGATGGAGGATCCGTCGGGCATCCGCTGATGAATCCGGTAGAAAACCTGGCCTGTGCCGTCATCGAGCACGGCGCCGGCGAACATTTCGCCCTCCACGGTCCCGATCAGCGTATAGGCTGATGCGGCTGCGGCGGCAGGTCCGGCTGACGGCCCTCTCCCCTCGCCGAACAGCCCGCGCTCCAGGATGGAAGAATAATCGCTCATCGTGTGCTGGGGCTGCAGGCCCTGACGATCGCGCTGCACCGGCATGGCATAGGTCGGAGTTGCTTCAAGACTCCGGCCGATCATGGCGTCCACCGTATCTGCGAGAAAATAGGCCGACACCGTGAGGAGCGCAACCAGAATGAGATTATGGACCGTTTTCTGTTCTTTCATAATACTTTCGCTTCGTCAAATGCCCTTTTAAACTCAGAAAATTATACTCTTTACATCCAGGGTTGTCAATTACTAACGCGTTGAGGAGCGCGGATTTACAGGCCTGGAGATGCGTTCCATCGCCTGTCACTCGCTGTCCGGAGATGGTGTGAAGAAACGCGCGTAAAATGCCGCGGCCCGCTCGCGGTAGGCTCCGTAGAATCTTCTCTGAATCGGCGTTGATCCCGCTGAAATCGATGCCCTTCTCCGGGGCAAGCCAGGTCTGAACGATCTCCGGTGTTACTTCTATATGGAATTGGAGCGCATAAACGCTTTCCCCGTAGCGGAAAGCCTGGTTCGGATAGAGGCCCGATGATGCCAGCCGCACGGCGCTGCGGGGCAGGTCAAAGGTGTCCCCGTGCCATTGAAAGACCTGCGCAGCGCTTTTTCCCGGAAGTTTCAGAGCAGACAGGCAGGGATCGGCTGCGCCGGCCTCGGTAAGCGAAACCTCGAACCAGCCGATCTCCTTCGCTCCGCCGGGGTAGACCTTGGCCCCCAGCACATGAGCAACCATTTGCGCCCCGAGACATACGCCCAGGACCGGTTTGCCCGCCTTGATAGCGCGGTCGATGAGTAAAGCCTCGGTGATCAGGTAGGGATATTTATGCATCTCGTACACCGCCATGGGTCCGCCAAGGACGACCACGTGGGAAAAGGCGTCCAGGTTCGGCGCGGCGTCGCCGATGCTGAGGTCGATCTGCGTATAAGGGATGCGCCTGGTCCGAAGGTGTTCTTCGATCGTTCCCGGGCCTTCGCTGAAGACGTTTTTTATGATCAGGACGTGCATGCAGACTCCTTTCCCGGTGCCCGGGAGATGATAAAATCGAAATTATTTTCTTTAGTGATCTTCGGGGTTTCGTGTGTGACACGATCTCTTATGGTTTCATTGATTCAGGAATTCGGAAAAACCGATTTAACCGCCGAGGCGAAGAGACGCGGAGAACAAGACTTAAAGATCGACGGGTCCTCGGCGCTCTCGGCGGCTTTGCGGTATATTTTTGACTTCTTACGCTGAAGGACTCCTCGTAAAGAACAGGAAGGCCATGGACGGCCTCTTGGAGGACACCGCGGTCACGAACTGGATACTTTCAAAAACGTATCCTTTCTCCGTCCACTCGTTCAGGATGCGCTCGATCTCCTCGTCGGTAACAACGCTCGTTTCCACGACTTTGTAGGGCATGGAGCTATTATAGATGAGCCGCCGCGCATTTTCAACGTGCGGAGCATCAGGGGGGAACTTTCCTGTTGCTATTCAACTTCGCAGGCAATATAATCTGGCCATGCCGACAGGAAAAAAATTGACCCGCACCGGCCTCGATCTCGTTGATGCCCGGTGGCCCCGCGAGTTCAGGGGCGCCCGCATCGGGCTCGTGGTCCATCCGGCGTCGGTGAACAGCAGGCTGCAGCACGCGGTCGCGGTCTGCAGGGCTTCGAAAAAATTCCTGGTCACGACGCTTTTCGGTCCGCAGCACGGCATCCTGGGCCAGACCCAGGACAATATGATCGAGTGGGAAGGGTTCCGCGACCCGTCCACGGGACTGCCGGTCTACAGCCTCTACGGCAAGGCGCGCAAGCCCCGGCCCGAGATGCTCGCGAACATCGACGTCCTCGTGATCGACCTGCAGGACGTGGGCAGCCGCTATTACACCTTCATCTGGACCCTCGAGCTCTGCATGCAGGCCTGCCGCGAGGCGGGCAAATCCGTGCTCGTGCTCGACCGGCCCAATCCCATTGCCGGTCATCTTGCCGAAGGCCCGGTGCTGCAGCCCGATTTTTCGTCCTTCGTGGGGCTGCGGCCGCTGCCCGTACGCCACGGCATGACCATCGGCGAAATCGGCGGATATCTGCGCGACGCTTTCCACCGGGACCTCGACTACCGCGTCATTGCCATGAAGGGCTGGAAAAGGAAGATGTGGTTCGACCACACCGGCCTTCCCTGGGTCCTGCCCTCGCCCAACATGCCCACCCTCGACACGGCGCTCGTCTATCCCGGCATGTGCCTGCTCGAGGCGACGAACCTGTCCGAGGGCCGCGGCACGACCCGGCCCTTCGAAATATTCGGGGCGCCCTTCATTCACGCGGAAACGATCGTGAACGTGCTGCGGGAGTTCAGGCTTCCCGGCGTGGTCTTCCGCCCGCTCTCGTTCCAGCCCACGTTCCAGAAGCACGCGGGGTCTCTCTGCGGCGGGGCGCAGATCCATGTCATGGACCGGGAAAAATTCAGGCCTTTCAAGACCGGCGTCGCGATCCTGAAAGCCGTCCACAACACCTATCCCCGCGAGTTCAAGTGGAACCAGCCGCCCTACGAATACGAAGAGATCAACCTTCCCATCGACATCCTTGCGGGAACGGACCGGCTGCGGAAGGACGTCGAAGCGTGGAACGATCTGGACGGGATGGAAAAGTGGTGGAAGGAAGAAGCGAGGGCGTTCGAGAAGACACGGAAGAAATATTTGCTCTATCGATGAGGGCCGCAAAAAACCCCGAATGACTCAAAAACGAATCAGCCACGAATTACACGAATGGACACGAATTTAAAAAATTTACATATCGTACATATCGTAATCTTAATTTAAAGTCCTTCTTCGTGAAAATTCGTGTAAATTCGTGGCAAAAAATATGTTCAAGCATCAAATCACCATATTTCTCCCCGCCGCGGGCCTCGGCGAGCGGATGAAGCCTATAACAAACCACCTGCCCAAGCCGCTGCTCCCGATACTCGGCAAGCCGCTTATCGAGATCATCCTGGAGCGGCTTACCTCGGTGTGCGACGGCGCTATCGGGATCAACCTTCACTGGAAGCCGGAGTTGATACGATCGTGGGCCGGTTCGTCACCCTGGACCAGCCGCATCACCTTCTTCCCCGAGGACCCTATCCTCGGCACCGGCGGCGCGCTCAAGAACGCCGAACTGCTGCTGTCCAAGTGCCCCTTCATCGTCCATAATTCCGACATCCTCCTCGACATCGATTTCTCGCGACTGATCGAGACCCATTTCCGGAACAACAACACCGCCACACTTGTTACGCACCGGATCCCGAGGCTCAGCAATGTGGTCATCGATGACAACGGCCTCGTTCTGGACGTCGAGAACCCCGGGGACTCCCGGCCCGATCCGGGCCGCGTCGCGAACAAAACGGCCTACACCGGCATTGCCCTGTACTCGCCCGAGATCCTGCAGTTCCTTCCTCCGGGCGTGTCCCATGCGACCGTTGCGTGGCTCGCAGCCGCGAAAGCGGGGCGCCGCGTGCAGGCGCTTGATGTCACCGGGGCCTACTGGAACGACGTCGGAACGCCCGCGGCCTATGCAGGCAGCGTTCTCGACGCCCTGCGGGAGACAGGGGAAATGGTCCATCGATCTCCTGCAGCGCAGTGCGGAAAGATCGGGATAGACGGCTATGTCGTGCTGGAACAGGGAAGCACGGTAGACGACAAGGCGCGGATCAGGAACTGCATCGTGATGCCCGGTGCGCGCGTTTCAGGCAGACAGAAAAACCGGATCATCGGTCCGGACTATGCCGTCGATCTCCGGGAAACGGACATGCAGCCCACGCTCCACGCGCGGGAGCAAAAGACGATATCTCTCGCAGATCCGCTCTTCGCGCGCTACTTCGGCGTCGCAGCCGAAGCGCCTCGATCCGCGATTCGAAATTCGCAATCCGGGATCCGCGCGGACGCCGTCCTCATCGGGCTCGGCGGCTCCGACCGACGCTACTTCCGCGTGCGGAACGACGGTAAATCGGCGGTCCTCATGGAATGCAGGCCTGACGACCCGGATTATGAACGGCATATCGTCTACACCCGGTTCTTCTCGGGCCATTCGATCCCCGTACCGGGCCTGATCGCTTCCGACGATGCAGGAAAGCACGCGCTCTTCGAGGACCTGGGCGACACCAGCCTTTACTCCTACATGAAGTTCCCCCACGACGCGGACCATATCGAGGATATCTACCGCAGCGTCCTCGATGTCCTCGTAACGCTTCATTCCCGCATCACCAGCCACGTGCATGAATGCCTGCTCCTCAAATCGCGGATCTTCGACTATGAACATCTGCGGTGGGAGACCGGTTATTTTCTTGAGCGCTTCGTGATCGGGATGAAGGGGAATGTAGTGTCAAACCGGACGGCCATCGAGGAAGAGTTCCATCTCCTTGCCCGGAAGGTGGACGCCTACCCGAAGGGCGTGATCCATCGCGACTTCCAGAGCCAGAACATCATGATCACCGCAGGCGGCATGCCGCGGGTCATCGACTTCCAGGGCGCGCGCATGGCGCCGGCGGCCTACGACGTTGCGTCGATCCTCTGGGACCCCTATTTCCGGCTGGACGACAGGATGCGGGAAAAACTGCTTGCCTACTATGTGAGTGAGCGGGAAAAACAGCCCTACGAATTTCAGGCGGGCGTATTCCGGGAAAGCCTCGTCCCCTGCCGGCTCCAGCGCCATATGCAGGCGCTTGGCGCCTACGGATTCCTTTCCGCGGTCAAGGGCAAGAAGTACTTTGAAAAACACATTCCCGAGGCGCTCAGGATGCTCAGGGAAGAGACGGACGCAGTAAAAAGCGATTATCCGGGAATCTATGATCTCGTGAAAGGGCTACAGGAATAATACTACCTGACGCCCTTTGTCTTCAGCAGCTTCTCCACTGCCGCGATCTGCTCGTTGAACAGGCGGCATTCATCCTCGTATTCCTGGGTCAGGTTCTGCGCTTTTTCCGCGCCGATGTGGACCGAGGTCTTGCCGAAGGTAAAAGTGTGCATGTCCTCGAGGTCGCAAAGGTTGTCCTTGAGGCGGTTCAATTCTATTTTCAATTCGTCGATCGACATTTCTTCAATTCTTTTCTTCATACAAACACTCCGTTTCGGTTTTACCTGAAGTTCTTCAGGTAGTCAAGCGCCTCATCGCGGTTCTTGAGCGCTCCCTCCGCCTGCCGCTCTTTTACCTCTTCCAGGATTTCGCGGAACTTCGGCCCCGGGACGAAGCCCGCGTTGATCAGGTCCTGGCCGGTCACGAAGGGCCTGGCCTCGGTCTTCAGGAACTTGCCGTAATAAAAGTCCAGGACAGCCGCCATGGTTTTCGTGGTATCGGTGAACTTTTCCTTCGGCATGATCTCATAGGTTGCGCGGGCGTCGGCCTGGGCAAGGAGAAGGCCTTCGGGCACGGCATCGCCCAGATCGCGGCAGTATCGGTATAGGGCGTTCCTGCTCGGTCCGCCGGGCGCTGAGAGATTGAACAAACGCATGTGCTGCTTGATGACCTTCGAGACGGCCTTCTCGGTGTCCCGTGACAGCCTGAACCGCCGGCAGATGAAAGCGGCCTTTTCCGCGCCCGCATGGTCATGGCCGTGAAAGCGGATATGTCCGTCGATGCTGCTGAAGGTTTCGGGTTTGGCGTTGTCGTGGAGCAGGCAGGCAAAGCGAAGGGCCGCTTTTCTCGTGATCTGGTGCTCCAACTGCTCTTCCAGATGGCTGCGAACGGAGTCTGCGTGGTCGGAAGCCAGGTCTGCGAGATCATCGAGGACGGCGTCGAGATATCCTGTGGTCTTCAAGGAGTGGGTCAGGACGTCGTGAACATGATACCGGCCCGGCGCAAACCCGCGCAGCGGTTCGAGCTCGGGAAGCAGACGGGACAACAGACCGAGCGAATCGAGCAGCTGAAGGTTCTTTTCCGCATCACGTTCCGCCAGAAGGAGGAAGAACTCGTCCCGGATCCGTTCGGGAGCGGCGTCGGAGAGCGCCCGCGCGCGCAGGCGAATGTGCTCCGCGGTCCTGTCCTCGATGCGGAAACCGAGCGTCGCGGCAAACCGCGCTGCGCGCAGAAGGCGGAGCGGATCCTCCGTCAGCACAGCCGGCTTCGCCACCCGGATGGTCCTGTTTTTTACGTCGTCTCTTCCGCCGAACAGGTCGATTAATCCTTCGAGGGATCCCCGTGCGAGAAACTCCCGCAGATCGAGCGCCATGGCATTGATCGTAAAATCCCGTCTGCCGAGATCGGCGGCGAGGTCCGGACCTTCGATGTTCGTAAAATCGAACTGGAGAGCTTCGCCTTCGCCCTGTTTCACGACGCGCGTGATCTTGCGCTCTTCGTCGAGAAAAAAGAAGCTCCCCTTGATCCGTTCGGCGAATTTCCGCGCGACCTCCTCTGAGCCGGAGGGCATCAGCAGGTCGATGTCCTTGAGGTCCTGCCTGCCGAGCAGGAGGTCGCGGACGGACCCGCCGACGAGATATACTTTGCGATCGGTGATGGAAGCGAGTTGAGAAAGATATGTTGCGGCAGCGGCATTCATGGCTGAGTATAATTATACATGAGATTCTTCCGCAGGAGGGACTGGGCAGGCCGTAAATCCAGCATCGCCGTCAGGTCAATCCGGCTGTTCCTTCTCAGTCGTGCCCTCGCCGGTGATCTGCTTCAGCTGTTCCAGCCGCTTTCGCCGCTCTTCCCGGCCCACGTACCAGTCCTGGATGAGCGTCTCGATAAGCCCGATCAGGAGCCTGGCCTCGCCGGGTTCCGCATCGACGATCTCGGCCCCTTCGCTCTCGAACCGTGCGCCGATCATGCCGGTATTCCTGACCGACTCGATGGCCTCCCAGGTGAGAGGATCAGCCGTGCCCTTGACCTGACGGAACTCGTCGACGAGCCTCCCCGGCTGAACCTGCCAGTAGTCACGCAGCATCGCGGACAGGCAGCGCCGCGACAGCGCTGCCGCGACCTTGGGACTCTGCTCCAGGGTGAGACATGCTTCGTGATAGTCCTGCAGAACCTGCGGGGGAATGGCCACGGGGAAGGCCCGGGCGTTCGACGGAGGAACAAGCGCCCAGGACTTGATATGTTTCCCCGTATAGGAGCGGCTTCCGCTCGTTTCAAGGCCATGGAGGGAAACGGTCAGCGAAAATTTTCTGCATTTCGGGTCAGGGCAAACGACGAACTTTACGACGAGGCGGCGCGGGCCCTCGGCATTGTCGATGGTAAGATCGGCAAAAGACGCCTGTCGGCCGCTTTCAGTAACGGCTTGTTCACTGTTGCAGAAAGGGCAATGCCAGAGGTATTCGCTCATTGAGTATCCCCTACAGAAAAGGAAATCAGGCGTCCAGGATGCTTTTCAGCACGCCTTCATCCCATTCCTTCGTAACGACGACTTCCCCGATCTTTTTCGGCAGCACGAACTTCACCTTGCCGCCCTCGGCTTTCTTGTCGATCTGCATGGTATCCATGAGTTCCCGGGCGGACGGTCTGCGTCCGAGCGCGGAAAAATCCACGGGCAGGCCGTAGGACCGGAGAAGCTGCTCGGTCCGCTCCGCCAGGTTCGCGTCGCACAGGCCGCTCCGGCGGGCAAGTCGCGCGGCCATGACCATGCCGATCGAAACGGCGTAGCCGTGGCGCATGGTGTAATTCTCCGCCGTCTCGACTGCGTGGCCCACCGTATGGCCGAAGTTCAGGATCGCACGAAGCCCCCCCTCGCGCTCGTCGAGGCTCACGACCTCTGACTTGATCTCGCAGGAGCGCCGGATGATATGCTCAAGGGCCTCGGGATCGAGGGCCAGGATCTTCTCACGGTTGCGGTCGAGGTATTCGAAAAACGCAGCGTCGCGGATCACGCCGTACTTGATCACTTCCGCCATGCCTGAAAGGAACTCCTCCCTCGGCAGGGTCTTGAGCACGCCGAGGTCCATGAGCACCTTCTTCGGCTGATAGAAGGCGCCGATCATGTTCTTGGCCATGGCGTGGTTGACGCCGGTCTTCCCGCCGACGCTGCTGTCCACCATGGAGAGGAGCGTTGTCGGGACCTGGACAAAAGGCACGCCCCGCATGAATGTCGCGGCCGCGAACCCGGTCAGGTCTCCGATCACGCCGCCGCCGAGGGCGACGAGCGGGGATTTTCTGTCGAAGCTGTTGACGAGAAGCGCCGTATAGATGGAGTTGGCCCAATCCAGGGTCTTGTGCTGTTCGCCGTCGGGAATGACGACGGGCATGACCATGAAGCCCGATGCCTTGAGGCTGTCCAGGATCCGCTGTCCGTAGAGGTCCTTGACCGTGGGGTTCGTCACCAGGGCCATCTTTTTGCCGAACCCGAGCCCGGCAAGCCGCTCTCCGGCCCGGTCCAGGCCGGTTCCGATCTCGATATCGTAGCTCCTCTCGCCGAGGCTGACGTTAACAGTATGCATGCTTGATTCTCTCTTTGATCGCGGTGATGACGTCGGCAACCGACTTTTCCGAGGTGTCGATGATCACGTCCGCCTGGGAATAAAATTTCGCACGGCCGTCGAGAAGCTCCCTGATCTTCGCCTGCGGATCTGCGGTCTGGATCAGGGGGCGGTGGGTCTCATGCTTGATGCGCTCGTAAATGACCTCGGGACGCGCCGTAAGGCAAACCACGAGGCCGGCCTTTTTGAAGGCGGCCCGGTTCATGTCCCAGATCACCGCGCCGCCTCCGGTGGAGACCACCTGGGACCCTCCCTCCATGACCTGTCCGATGATTTTCGCCTCGACCTCGCGGAAATAGGGTTCGCCGAACTTCGAAAAGATGGCGTTGATGGTAAGGCGCTGGTCCGCCTCGATGAGCTGGTCGGTGTCCACGAACGTGTAGCCGAGGTCCTTCGCAAGCTGCGTGCCGACGCTGGTCTTGCCCACGCCCATGAATCCCGTCAGGATGATGTTTTTGAACATGAATTGCCGAGGGAAGTTCAGGAAGATCGCTTCGTGCCGTGCCGCTTGTGCGAGAAATATCTCCCGACTCCCTGCCCCCTATTTCCTGACCTGCTCCTCTTCCACGTCCATCCGGGCCTTCAGGTGCTTCTGGTACCAATGATAGTTCCGTTTCATTTCGTCAATGCTGTCGCCGCCGAACTTCTCGATCAGGGCCGCCGCTATCTCGAAGGCCGTCGCAGCCTCGGCCACGACGCCGGCTGCCGGCACGGCGCAGACGTCGGACCGCTCCACGCTCGCCTTAAAGGGCTTCTTGCTCGCCAGGTCCACGGACCGGAGGGGCTTCATGAGCGTCGGAATGGGTTTCATGGCCGCGCGGAGCGTGATCACGTCGCCGTTGCTGATCCCGCCCTCGATGCCGCCCGCCATGTTGGTCTTGCGGTAGAAGCCTTCCTTCCTGTTCCAGAAGATCTCGTCATGCACCTGCGACCCGGGACGGTTCGCCGCTCCGAACCCGGCGCCGACTTCGACGCCCTTGATCGCCTGGATGCTCATCAGCGCCCCGGCAAGCCTGGCGTCCAGCTTCCGGTCCCAGTGCACATGGCTGCCAAGGCCGACGGGAGCGCCTGAAATGATGACCTCGATCACGCCGCCCAGCGAATCTCCCGCGAGCTTTGCCTCGTCGATCTTCCGCATCATCCGCTTCTCGGCGTCCGGATCCGCGCATCGCAGCTCCGACGACTCGACGCGCTTTTTCAGCTCCGGGAGGGACAATTTGGGAACCTTGGAATAGACCCCGTCGATGGAGAGCACCTGGCTCACGACCTCGATGCCGAACTCCTCGAGCAGCCTTTTCGCAACAGCGCCGACGGCCACCCGCATGGCGGTCTCCCGCGCGCTCGAGCGTTCAAGGACGTTCCGTACGTCGGTCATGCCGTATTTGAGCGCGCCGGCGAGGTCCGCATGACCGGGCCGGGGCCGGGTCACGGGGTCGGCGGAGTTCAGAAACATGGGGTCAGGGGACATTTTGTCACGCCAGTTTTCCCAGTCCTTGTTCCGGACCATGAGCCCGATCGGGCTGCCGAGCGTTCTCCCCCAGCGCACGCCGCTGTAGATCTTGACCGAATCCTTTTCGATCTTCATCCGGTTGCCCCGTCCGTACCCGACCTGCCTTCTGGACAGGTCGCGGTCAATGTCCGTGACCCTGATAAGAAGCCCGGCAGGCATTCCTTCAAGGATGCCCATCAAGAGCTCTCCATGAGACTCACCGGCGGTTAAAAATCGCAGCATTATGTTTCCCCCTCCCGTCATTTCCTTACGCCAAGAACACCCTCATGTTGTCGAAATAACCGTAATATCATGAAAAATACCTTTAAAATTGGGGCCATCATAACAAAATTGCCATAGAAGTGCAATCGAAACTATGGTATATTCAAGGGTATTTTTAGGGTATGCTGGACTCTTCACGGAAGATATTCCCAGGTCTAATAAATAATAAAGCATTATTTTTCAGTGAGATATCTCCGAAATGCCACCAGGGTGCCCTTGGTCGGGTTTTTCTGGTTCGATTCGATGACCAGGACAATCTTCCCGGCGGCCTGAAGAACCATGGCAGTCAGCGAAAATATCAGGGTCGCTACGATCCTGCTCCCGGGAGGCCTCTGTTCAGCCGGCGTTGTATCGGGACCGCAAAAACCCGAGATCCCGCTGACACCCCTCTGGTTCGACTTCTCCGACGGCCGCGAGGTCCTCGGCATCGATACCCTGTTCCGGAAGGGTGAGGATCCGGTTATCCACCTCTACTGCGCCGTGGGACGGGACCACCAGACCGTAACGGGATGCATCCGCAGAGACAGCTCGATATATCTTGTTGTCGAGGCAGTCATTGCAGAGATGTCGGGGATTGAGGCCCGCAAGAAGGTTGACGAAAGATCGGGCGGGGCAATGCTGGAGTTCTGACACTTCTTCATGGAGGAACAGGACGGCAGCGTTGACGATACAGGACTGCATTGAATGCTCTCAAGGCCAGCGGGGTCAAGTCAGGGAAGACCATGATCGCACTCATCTGTTCGGTCGAGTCGGAGGCAAATCTGCTCCTCGGAGAGGACCACGCGGCGAGGACCACTACGGTGGGCTCCCTCTCCGTGATCGAGAGCAGACTGGGCAGCAAGCCGGTCCTCCTGTGCGTCAGCGGCATGGGCAAGGTGAATGCGGCCCACGCTGCAACGCTGCTTCTTACGCGCTTTGATTGCGATGCCCTCGTCGTTTTCGGCATCGGCGGCGCCTACCCGTCCGCAGGAGCCGGCATCGGCGACATCGCGCTCGCAAAGGAGGAGATCGCGGGCGACGAAGGCGTGCTGACCCATGAAGGGTTCAAGGACGCGGAATACATCGGCATCCCCCTGATCAAGACCGCTTCCTCCGTGATTTATTCGACCTACGCCGCATCGGAGCAGCTCGTACGGCGTTCACTCCGCTCGCTCCTTGAAAGCCGGAAGATGGACAAAAGCAGCGTCCACGTCGGTTCCTTTGTGACCCTGTCTACCTGCACCGGAACCGCAGCGCGGGCGCGAGAGCTCGAACAACGGTATCACGGCCTGTGTGAGAACATGGAGGGCGCTGCAGTGGCGCAGGTTGCGGAACTGCACGGAGTCCCCTGGCTCGAAGTGCGCGGCATCTCCAATCTCGTCAAGGACCGGGACCTCGCAACGTGGGACATTCCCCGGGCAGTCCGGGCGGTGCAGCAGGCCGTGCGCTGTATCGTGGAGGACTGGGAGAGGTGAAACGATTGCGGAATGCGGAATAAACCCCGGAAAAGACACAATCCGGTCTCAGTCAGCCTGGTGCGGGACGCCCTATGAGTCAGACCCTTACGATCGGCTACTCGCCCTGCCCCAACGACACATTCATTTTTTACGCCCTCATCCACGGTCGTGTCCGGGTACCGGGCATCAGGTTCGAGGAGCGGCTCGAAGATGTCGAAACCCTGAACCAGCTGGCACTCGACAACCGGCTTGATATAACCAAAATTTCCTATCATGCCCTGGGGCACCTTCGCGAGCACTATGCGCTGCTTCGCTCCGGCGGTGCGCTCGGCCGGGGCTGCGGCCCTCTCCTCGTGGTACGTCCGGGGACCGGGTTGTCCGATATCAAGGAAGGCCCCATTGCCATCCCCGGCGCGCTCACCACGGCCTACCTGCTCCTTCGCTTGTTCGATCCCTCGCTTGCGAATATCATCGTCATGCCCTTCGACCGCATCATGAGCGCCGTTTCGGAAGGCACGGCCCGGGCCGGGCTCATCATTCATGAGAGCCGCTTTACCTATCCGCTGTATGGACTCGAAAAGCTGATCGATCTCGGAGCATGGTGGGAGGAACACACGGGACTTCCCATCCCCCTGGGCGCCATTCTCGGAAAACGCGTTCTCGGCTCCGAGGTCCTGCTCAGCGTGGAGGCGGGCATAAGAGAAAGCCTCACCTACGCCAGATCTCACGGTGAAGAAGTTTTGGAATACTGCCGGCAGCACAGCCAGGAGATGGACAACAACGTGATGAAGAGCCACATCGACCTTTATGTGAACGACTTTTCGCTCGACCTGGGACCTGAGGGTATCAAGGCCGTGGACAGGCTCTTCGCGGAGGCGGAATCGGCCGATGTCTTTCCTCGCTCCGGCAAACCACTTCTTGCCGGAGCATACTGATCGGGAACAGGATCGAGCCCGATGCAATCCGTGCAGTTGTTCAGGACCAAATTTTTTCACAGTCAGCGCAGGCCAAGGCTCCCTGCAGCAGGAATTCTCACTTTCTAAGACCCGGTGTCCGGCCATCAAACGGCCGGTCGCGGCGAAGGACGCTACGCTTATGATAACGGTCAAATTATTTGCTCTCTTAAGAGAAAAAGCAGGCACTGACGAGTTAATCGTTGAATTCGCGGGCGGCACCATCGCTGCACTGCTTGCACAGGTGGCCCGCGAACAACCGTCGCTGGCGGACATCCTTTCCTGCGGCAGGATCATGGTAACGGTGAACCAGGAATTAGCAAGGCCTGAGGCGCCGGTCAGGGACGGAGACGAGGTGGCGCTCATGCCGCCCTTTTCAGGCGGGAATACGGCACGCGGACATGTTCGTGTCCAGGCGGAGCCTTTTTCAATCGAGCACGAAGTCAGAGAATTGAAAAAAGGGTCGACATCCATCGGGGCTGTCGTAACCTTTCTCGGAGCGACGCGCGACGTCTCGCGGGAAAAAGAGGTAGCAAAGCTCGAGTTCGAGCACTACCCCGGCATGGCTGAAAAGAAGCTCGGAGAAATCAGGGAGCGGGCGATCAAGGAGTTCGGCGTGATCGACGCGACGATCGTTCATCGCATAGGTACCGTGCCGGTGGGAGAGGACATCGTCTTGATCGTCGTCGCCTCAGGTCATCGTCAGGAGGCTTTTCAGGCCTGCAGGTTCTGCATCGACGAACTGAAACGCATCACGCCGATCTGGAAGAAAGAGACCACGCCCGACGGCGAAGTGTGGGTGGATGAGCATCCCTAAAAGGAAGCCGTGGACAGAAAAAGCCGGGAGGCGAATTGGCTCCCGGCTTTTGTTTATTCAGGTCCTGCAGCTGTCGGATGGCTACTGTTTCTTCGCGGCCTTCTTCCCGTTCTTCAGGAACACCACGCAGGTGGAACAGTCATTTTCCATGCGGCACCGGGTTGTTTCCCAGCACGGCTTGCTCTTGTCCGTAAATGCCGTACAAACCACGCGGCGATCGTCGGGGCAATCCTTGATCTCCCAGCAGGGCGCATAGTCCAGCAGCTTTTTTATTCCCTCGATGCTTATCTTTTTCGAATGAATTAATTCCCGGATGCACCGGAGCCACTTGATGTCGTTCTCCGTGTACAACCTGTTCCTGCGCTCCCGCGTGGGAAGGATCAGGCCGTGCTTCTCATAAAGCCTGAGCGTCTGAGCCGTGGTGCCGACGAGTTTCGCGGCAACCCCCATGGTATAGAGCGGTGCATCCTTGTCCTTTAGTACATCCAAGCCGTCCGCTGACATAACGTTATTATTCCCCCGAGTCTCTATCGAATTATGAGGATGGTCATTTTGTCCGTGATCAGGAGCACACCCATGATGACCAGAACCGCACCGCTCACGATTTTCATGACCTTGAAATGCTTTTTCAACCTGTTGAAAGACGACAAAAACGCGCTGATTGCGACAGCCGAGAGGATAAAGGGGATCCCCAGCCCCAGCGAGTAAAAGGTGAGAAGCACCATGCCGCGCTTCAGCGTATCAGCCTCCATCGCAAGCGCCAGGACAGAGCCGAGAAAGGGGCCCGTACAGGGCGTCCAGCCGGCTCCGAAGACCATCCCCACGACAACGGTCCCGAAAAAACCGGCGGGGCGAGTCTTAAGCTGCAGACGCGCCTCCCGCTGCAGAAAGGGGAGTTGGACGACATCCATGACGAATACGCCCATGAGGATGATAAGCACTCCGCCCGCAATGCGAATCGCATCGAGATGCTGTGAAAGAACGTTACCTGCAAGGCTCGCGGTTGCGCCGAGCAGCACAAAGATAATGGTAAAGCCGGCGACAAAGGCAAGAGAATGAAGCAGGCTGATGTTGATGGTGCGCCTGCGGGATTCCCGCCCTACCAGTTCGTCGTAGCTGATGCCGGTGATATACGATACATAAGAAGGGATCAGGGGAAGGATGCATGGCGATGCGAAGGAAACGAATCCCATGAGAACAGAAAACGATAACGCCGGAAGCGTCAAACCGTGCGAAATATCCATGCAGCAAACATCCTCCCTACGCCAGAGCATGTATAATACCAAAGCTCACGAAATAGAGTCAAGATAAAGTTTTGCTATTTTCCACTTGACTTGTTCTATAATTACCATTATAAATAGTTCGTATTGTGTTGCTTTATCGTGCCTCCCCTGAAATGCTCCTTCGACACGGCTGATTCGTGTTGGGGAGCATTTTTTTATTGACAAAAAACGGCGCTTTCTTTATTCTTTTTATCCCACGTCACAACATTATTATCATTGCAGGAGGACATTGTGTATATAGATCAGCCTTTACGGCACTTCATGGACAAACTGGCAAGCAAGTCACCGGAGCCGGGCGGCGGCAGTGTGGCCGCCCTTGTCGGGTCCCTCGGTGCGGCACTGGTGAGCATGGTTGCGAACTTGACGCTCGGCAAGGAAAAATACAAAGATGTTCAGCCGGCTATCGAGACTTTGCTGGCGGCATCGGAAAAGCTTCGCGGGGAGATGCAGGACCTGATCCAGAAGGACACGGAAGCGTACGGCGCTCTGTCAGCGGTCTACAAGATGCCGAAGAACACCGACGCTGAAAAGGCCGCGAGAACCGAAAAGATGCAGGAAGCTCTGAAGAAAGCCTGCCAGGTCCCCTTTGAAATCGGCCTTAAATCCCTTGAGGTGGCAAAACTTTCTGAGCGCGCTGCGGAAATCGGCAATACGGCGGCGGTAAGCGACGCAGGCGTGGCAGTGCTTCTCGCCCAGGCCTGCGCGCAGAGTGCGGCTCTGAACGTCAAGATCAATGTCAACAGCATCAAGGACGAGTCCTACAACAAGGAAACGTGGAGCCGCATGCAGGATGTCCTCGCTCAAGTGGCGGCGCTTGAAAAATCCGTTATGACGACGACCTATAAGAAGATGGGATAAGATTCGGCATGGAGCATAGCGCATGGGGCACTGTTCTCTAATGGAACTTGTCGTTTCTCTCTGCCCTTTGCTCTCTGCCCTATGCAAAAATAAGTTATTGAAAAGGAGCCCACCATGCCGGCTAAACTACTGACGGGAAAAGAAGTGGCGCAGAAGATGGACCAGGACATTCAGAAAGAAGTCCTGGAACTCAAGACAAAGGGCGTCAACCCCACGCTCAAGATCATGATCGTGGGAGAGGCCGCTGATTCGCTGGCCTATGCGAACAGCGCAAAAAAGATGGCTGAAAAGAACGGCATCGGCTGCGATATCGAGCAACTGCCGGGGACCACGAGCCAGGACGATTTTGTGAACGTCCTTAAGCAGCGTAACGCGGACAAGAACATTCACGGCATCATCGTGATGCGGCCGTTCCCCAAGCAGATCAGCGAGGACGTTGTGAAGTACATCCTTTCACCGGAAAAGGACGTAGACTGCTTTAATCCCGTGAATGCCGGCAAGATCATGGCTGGAGATATGACCGGCTTCCCGCCGGCAACACCGCAGGCGGTCATGGAAATCCTTCGTTTCTATCAGATTCCGATGAGCGGAAAGGAAGCCGTCGTGATCGGCCGTTCGATGGTCGTGGGCAAACCCATGTCCATGCTGCTCCTCGGCGAGAACGCAACGGTCACGGTCTGCCATTCCCGGACCAAGGACCTGCCCGGTGCTTGCCGCCGCGCCGACATTCTTGTCGCTGCGATCGGAAAGGCGAAGATGATCACGACGGATTACATCAAGAACGGCGCTACGGTCATGGACGTGGGAATTAATGTGGAGGGAGACAAGCTCTTCGGCGATGTGGACACCGAACCGGCCAAGGAGGTCGCCGGTGCGATCACGCCCGTTCCCGGCGGTGTAGGCACCGTCACGACGCGGGTTCTTCTCAAGCATGTCGTCAAGGCTGCCAGGCTGCAGAATCCGAAGTAGACTTCAGGTCATATTCTTTTCAAGCAGAGAGATAGTGTCACGCTCTCAGGGATCGGTAGAAAATTTGCCGGGCCTGGGAGTTTTTTTATTTTTTTCTGCAATCGTGGGGAAGGACATTTCAAAGTCCCCTGCCCAGGCGGTTCGGCATGCGGCTGAAGGACGAGGACTGCTGAAATCAGGAAGAGAAGCGACAGCCATCAGCCGGCAGCGTCCATAAAGTCCGCCCCTGCCGTTGTTTAGTCTCGCTGAAGGTTTCAGCAACCGACCTTGTTTATCGCCTTTATCAGATCATTGATCCGGTATGGCTTCTGGATAAAGCCTGCGGCGCCTTCGGTCAACAGCCCTTCCGCATCACGGTCCTGGCTATACCCGCTGGCAAGGAGCACTTTGACCACAGGGTTTATTGCGCGCAGGCTGCGGTAGATCTCCGCGCCCGCCATACCGGGCATGACCATATCGAGCAGGACCATTCCTATCTCGGCTGATTGCCGCTTATACAGTGCAAGAGCATCCTCTCCGCTGTTCGAGATTATTACCTTATAGCCGAAGCGAAGGAGGATATCCCGGGTGAGCTCGGCTACCGGCTGCTCGTCATCCACGACGAGAATCGTTGCTCCATTGCGATTCTGCTCCATTTTCTCTCCCCAAAAACTGAGTACCGTGATGCAGTGCTTTGCTCAAACATCTTTCGTCCAATTTAACCAATGAGAGCCCTGACAGACGCGCTGCATATTATCACACAATATTTCACCGAACAAGACCTTTCCTGCCGGTTGCGATGCATTTTTTGATCAATAAGAGTCATAATCAGGGAGATATAGAACAGACACCGAGGCGGGAAAAAACAAGGCAGCACTGACATTTACCCGGAGAAACGTGAAGACAAAGTCTTGGTGGATCTCCTCCCGACCCGACTGACCGGCTCTTTAAATGAGGCAGCAAACTGCACGGCAGCTCCCTCAAAGGGGGCTTCATCAGCGGGAACATATCGGGCGTTTGTGGTTAGACATGCCGATAGTGCTCGGAAAATTCTGCTGATCTTCCGTAAAACGCTCAAAAAAAGCCCGGAGGATTTCTCCCCCGGGCTTTAAATACTGCGTCATGAGCGCCGATATGGCGCGCACGAATTAGAACTTGAAGGCGAGAACGCCCTGAATACCGGTTGCGGCATCCTTACCCATGCCCTTGCCGGGCATGAAGTAGCCGAGGTCCCAGTTCCAAGTCAGGTTGTCATAGAGCTTCCAGGCGATGTTAACATCGATTTCGTTGCCGAGCTCGTTGGTCTTGGCAGTGCCGCCGTTCTTTACATCAGCCACTTTCTCGGTTGCCTGCAGGAACCAGAGGTTGGCGCCGATGTTCAGGTTCTTCATAGCGGCAAAGGTAGCACCGATGTTGAGAGCCGTGGTATTAGCAAAGCCCATGTTCTTGGAAGAGGTGGTGCCGGCAATGTAGTTGGCGGCATTCTTCTGCGTGAGCTTATACTCATACAGGAAGGTGTAGTGAGGATCGACATCAAGAGCATTCACGAACTGGTTGCCGTCCGTTACGTCGGCATTCTTGTTGCCCGATCCGCGGGCGAGCGTGAAGTTGATGGTCAACGGATCCACGGGCAAATTACCCTTAACCAGGATCAGGTTGCCCTTGAATTTTACGTCCTTGCCTGTTGAGGTCGAGGCTGTTGCCTTGCCCTGCTGGAAGTCGACCTCGGCCTTGAGATTCACCGGGCCGAGTGCGCCGCCGTAGGTCAATTCATAGTTCGTGAGCTCGATTTTCTTGAAGAGATTGCTCGTCGAACCCATCCATCCCGTTGCGCTGGAGATCGAAGCATAGGGGTCATTGAGCTGGGTGATGTTGATGCCGACGGTGTTCTTGTCGTCGATCTTGTAAACATCGAGGAGCACATAAGCATCGATATCATCGGAGCGGTTGACCGCGCCTTCCATGACTTTCCAGTCAACGAAAGCGAGCGTGTTGTTGCCGGTCACGTTGGCAACGACCCAGGCATCGGAACCATAATGCATGGAGCGGAAGAATCCGCCTTCGCCGAGCATCAGGAGCTGATGACCTGCCGTCACGTTCACCGGAACACCAGGAACGTTGAAGCTGATCCAGGCTTCACGGAAACCGATGGCCGTGCCGTTGGCAGTACCGGTATTACCATATGCAGCGGAGGGGAGGCAAGCGCCGCCGTTGCAGGTACCCCAATCCTGACCGCCGGATCCGAAGTCCTGCTCGATCTGGATCTTGCCTTTTACATCGTCGCCTGCCTTTGCTGCCACATCCAGGCGAATCCGCTGCTGCGTGTCGCGCTGTACGTCGCTGCTGCTGTCCGTGGATTTGAACAGGTCAAGATTGCTGAAGTTCCTGCTCCGGACTTCCAGGCTTCCGCCTACGGTCACGTCTGCGGCAAAGGCCATGGCGCTGAAGCAGGTCATTGCCACAACTACGAACAAGACAAAAAACTTCTTCATTGTTTATCCTCCCTATGCTAGATTTTGTTCCGAATTCTGCTCGGAACGTGCTGAAACCTCATGATAGTACTCAAAACGGTGCTGAATCAGGACTTTGAAGCAAGTATTATATGAGTTACCCACCCCCCCTTTCCTTATAAAAGATCGAGTGCGTTTCCATGTAACCAAGGATGTTGAGCCTCAACTTTACATAGCGAAGAGATATCAATTTCTATTTTTACTGCCGAGAATTCACTTCCGGTGAAATGCCCTTTTATCGTGCCGGAACGATCAAAGGGAATGCGGGAATGCTGACGATATGTTGGTCTGCTAGTGGTGATCATTGCTAGTATGAGCCGCGCGAAACTGCCACTATTACAAACTGCCACGTCGTTGTGCAATTACAGGAAAGCTTCGGAATGCGTTTGAAACGTAAGTTCCAGGAAAAACTTATTGCGGACTATAACAAAGTCACATACTTAAGTCAAGAGTTTTCTACCCTGGGGATTGCCTTCTTAGATGGCCAAGGACTCCAAAAAGTTGCTTCCTATTGAAACTATTAAAAAGTCAGTGTGGCCGTTGTCACAGGTGATTTTGCCACAACGTTATAGACCTTTTGGGTTTTACCCTTGCAAAATTGGATCCCTCATGATATAAGGCTCCCATGTCAGCACCCCCAACTCTGGAACAACACATTGCAGTGTCAGGCTTGACCCATGGACGCCGTCAAGATGTCTCCTACCGTGCCGGCCTGGTTGTTCAGGTACTGGGCGCAGGGGCGACAGCGGTATTGTATCCGCTTGAAAGCCCCTTTTATACCGCAGGCATCATGCTGTTCGAAGCCGGAGTATTGCTGTCCGCCCTCTCCCTCCTGATCCGGCGTGGATGGATGAAAGGCTTCATTCTCGGATCCGTCCTTGCCGGACTGGGCCTTCAGGTCTCAGGCTCCCTTATCGCGCCCGAGCAGTATGCAGGCTTGATCATGATCGCGGGAGTCGGTATGGTCTGCGCAGGCGCGGGCGGCATGGTGGGGAAGGAAGCGTACTGCTTCGGCTATCGTGAAGGGTGGGTGCTGATGACGGCTGGTTTTCCGGTCATGGTTCTGATGAACCTGCTGGGCAGGGAGAACCGCATCCTGAACTCGCTCGGGTTCTCGGCCCTGTTCCTGCTGCTGCTTTCCCTCACCGGAAAAAAATTGAAACAGCCGCTGCTGTCGTCCTGTCCCACCGATGCAGGCGGCCTGCCTGCATCACAACAGTAAGACCGCGAAAAGGACGCACCGGAAGCCCCTGCATACACCGGGAATGAGCTCACTCCCGAAATCGCACCGCCGGCCGCCTGGCTACTTGAAATCTTCCTTCTTCAACCCGTACCGCGCCATTTTTTCATGCAGGTTCTTGATGTTCATGCCTGCATGCTCGGCCGCACGGCTCATGTTGCCGCGGTACATCCGCAGGAGCCGGGAAAAATACTCCTTCTCGAACCGCTCCACGATATCGGTCTTCGTCTTCCTGAACGGCTGAATATCGTTTCCCATCCGCAACGGCATAGCAAAATCCCCGCCGGCGCCGCTGCGCTTCAGAGCGACGCCGCTGAGCGAATCACCCTTTCCCATGATCACCGCGCGTTCAATGATATTCTCCAATTCACGGACGTTCCCGGGATAAGAGTACCGCATGAGCGCAGCGAGGGCCTCCGGTGAAATCGAAGTGATCGTCTTCTGATTCTTATCGCTGTATTTTCGCAGAAAATGGGCTGCCAGCAGGGGAACATCGTCCAGCCGCTCGCGGAGAGGCGGAAGTTTTATAGGAACCACGTTGAGCCGGTAGAACAGGTCCTCACGGAACAGCCGTTCCCGCATGGCCTGATGAAGATCCTTGTGCGTGGCTGCGATGACCCGGACGTCGACCTTGACCGTTTTATTCCCGCCGACCCGTTCGAATTCACGTTCCTGGAGCACGCGCAGGAGCTTCAGCTGGACCGACATGGACATCTCGCCGATCTCATCAAGGAACACCGTCCCGCCGTCGGCCATCTCGAACCTGCCGATGCGCTGCCGGATCGCCCCGGTGAACGCCCCCTTCTCATGCCCGAAAAGCTCGCTCTCAAGGAGCGTTTCAGGAAGGGCGGAACAACTCACAACCACGAAGGGGCGGTCCTTTCGCCGGCTGTTGTAATGAATGGCGCGGGCGATGAGTTCCTTACCCGTTCCGCTCTCGCCGTGGACCAGGACCGTGGCATCGGTTTCTGCTACGGTGCGGATGAGGTGGAACACCTCCTGCATCTGAGGATTTCTTCCGAGGATGTTCCCGAACTGGTACCGCTCCTCGACTTCCTGGCGAAGATTCAGCACTTCGCGGGAGAGAGAGCGGCGCTCGACGGCATTCTTGACCTGCAGGCTCAGGTCCTCGTATTGGATCGGTTTGGTAAGATAACTGTAGGCGCCGTCCTTCATGGCCTTGACCGCCATCTCGATGGTACCATAGGCGGAAACAACGATGACCGGGATGTCGTTCCTGTCGGGACCGGAAAGGTAGCCGTTCCGCAGGCGTCCGAGAAACTCCATGCCGGTAAGGCGGGGCATCCGGTGATCGACGATGATCACATCAAAATCCCTGCCTTCCAGCTTACGCAGTGCCTCGACTCCGTCTTGCGCGGTTTCGACCTCGTAGCCCTCTTTTTCAAGATTTGCCGACATGACGAGCAGGATGTCCGGCTCATCATCGACTATCAAAAGGGAACCTTTCATGACTTCTGCTTCGGCGCAGGGGCTGTCGCAGACGGAGCATTGATTGCCGTTCCGCCCCGCTCATCTCCGCACTCAGGGCCCGGAACCTGCGGACCGCCCTTCACCGGGAGCCTGACCACCACCCGGGTGCCGCCGCCTGCCGGATGCTCCATTACAATCTCGCCGCCGTGGTTCTTGAGAACGCGCTGCACGATGGTCAATCCAAGACCGGTCCCCTTGATCTTTGTGGTAAAAAAGGACTGAAATATCCGTTCACGGTCCTGTTCCGGAATGCCCTGTCCCGTGTCCTCCATGATGATTTCCACGACGGAGCGCCCTGCCGTCAACGCGGTGGATATCCGGAGCGTACCGCCGCCGGACATGGCCTCGACTGCGTTCCGGAGAATGTTCTGAACAGCCTGTTCTATCTGGAGCTCATCGGCAAAGATCGGGGGGATGTCCGGCGCAGGTGACTGGACAACTTCTATCCGTTGATCGTGGAGCTGCTCGCAGAGGGAATCGAGCACCTGGTCAATTACGGCGTTCACCTGCACCGGCGTAAGCCGGGTCCGCAGGGGCTTGGAGACATACAGGAGGTCCGATGCCACCTGATTGACCCTGGTCGCCTGCCGCTTGATAAGATCGGTGAACTTTACGAGCGTCTCATTGTCGGCATGTTCGGTGGAAAGATAATGCGCGGCTCCGGTAATTGCATTCAGCGGATTCCGCACTTCATGGGCTACGCGGGCCGCCATTTCACCGAGTTCGGCAAGCCTGCGGGAATGTTCCAGCCGTTCTGCGAGCCTCGCCTTTTCGGTGACTTCCTTGATATATTCCACGACCTGGACGACACGATTGACCCGGTCCAGAAGCGGAAAAGTGCTGATCTCCACAACGCGCTCATCAGGACCGGCCGCAGTATCGATGATCTTTTTTGTAAGCGACGCAGGCTGTCCCGTCCGAAAGGTCTCCTCGGCCGGGCAGTCGATACAAATCGTCGAACCAAAGGAACACGCCTCGTAGCAGAGCGATCCGACCTTGATGTTCCTGGCAAGAAGCGTTCGCATAGACTTGTTTACCGCAGTGATCCGGAAGTCTGCGTCAATGACCTGTATTCCATCAGTGATCCCGTCGAACACGGCAAGCAGCCTCTTGCGGGCGTCCGAAATCTGCTCCTCCATTTCCTTTTTTCGAGTGATGTCCTCCAGCATGATCACGACGCCGTTGCCGACCGACCACGCCGTCCGGCCGAGAGGATAGACACTGTAGCTCATGGTCCGTCGCCGGCCCCTTTGCAGCACGAGGTCATACTCGAGATCAACCGCTGCGCCTGCAGCCCAGACAGCGTCGGAAAGCCTCTCCCACAGCGCCCGGAGCGAATGATCGTCAAAGCCCATGATCCTGCCGATTTCATCCATGTGCCTTCCGATCACCATGACCCGCGGCAGGCCGAACCAGGTTTCGGCAGCAGTGTTGAACACGCGGATCCTGTCCTTCGCCATCGAGAGAAATGATCCCCGTGGTAACGCTGTCCACGAGACTGCCGAGGTGGTGCAGCATGTCATCACGTCCCTCGTTCCGGGATATGTCTCTCTGGCGCGCTGCTTTCATTTTTTCGCTGTCATTTCGCAAGGCACGTACTCTCCCCGCCTGACGGCGGCTGCGAATCACGCTCCGGGCCGCTAGAGAGCTTCTTTGCTGTTTTTCTCGATTTTATCCGCTGCAGCGGCATACTGGTAGTAGGAATGCATGCCGAGTTTGAGCAGGCCCTTTTCAATCAGACGCCGTGCGGATGCGGCAACCTGCGGATCAAACTGGTGTCCCGCCTCCCGCTCCAGCTCCAGGAGAACCTGCTGGCTCGATATCGTACCGCGGTAGGGACGCTCGGACACCATGGCATCGACGGTATCGGCGACATTCAGGATGCGGGCGGAAAGCGTAATCTGTTCTCCGGACAGCCCCCGGGGGTAACCTTTCCCGTCCCAGCGCTCGTGGTGCTGATAAATGGCGCTCGTAATGGAGGGAGAAAATCCGATCGGCTCAAGGATCCTGATACCATGGGCCGGATGGTCCTTCATAATGTCGAATTCCTCCCTGCTCAGGCGCTCCGGCTTGCTGATGATGAGCTCGCTGATGCCGATCTTGCCGACATCATGGAGAATGGATGCGATGTGGATCTCTTCGAGCTGGGACGGACTCATGCCGATGATCCCGTCGCGATCGCCACTGCATATTTCGCGACATTGGTGGAGTGCCAGCGGGTATAAGGGTCTTTAGCCTCGACGGCCGCCACGAGAGCCTGTACGGTCCGGAAGTAATTCTCGCGCAGGTCTTCATACAACGACGCGTTCTCCATGGCCGTGACCACCTGGCTCGAGAGGATCAGGACGACCTGGAGGTCGCTCGTGGTAAAGGGGGGGCCGGACAATTTGCTCACGTTCAGCACGCCGAAAATCTTATTCTTGCCGATGAGCGGAACCGACATCGATGATGCCGGCATGTTCTCAAGATTGATCACGTCCATCACCTCCTGGTCCGGATGCTTTCCCGCCGAGATGATGAGCGGCTTTCTGTATTTCAGCACCAGTCCGGCAACGCCCTCGCCCATCCTGCGGCGGGCTTTCAAGGCCGTCTCCGTCGGCAGACCGTGGGACGCGCGGATCAGGAGGGTACCGCTGGCCTCATCCATGAGCATAAGCGAGACGCGGTCCACGGAGAATTCCTGCACCAGCACCTCGGTGATGATCTTGAACAAATGCGCGAGATCGATCTCGGTCACCAGCAGCTTGCTGATCTCGAACAGCGGGATCAAGGCCTTGAGCCTGATGTTCTCCTTCTTGAGCCTGCTCCGGCTGATGGCACGGTCAACCGCGCCGAGCAATTCCTCCTGGGTAAAGGGTTTGAGGACGAACCCGTCAACGCCGCGCATGAGCGACTCGATCGCCGTATCGAGTGTGCCATGGCCGGTGATAAAAATCGTTACCAGGTCCTGGTTCTGCTCCTTCACCCGCTCGAAGAGCTCGAGTCCGTCGATTCCCGGCATCTTGATGTCCGTGATCATCAGATCCACGGCTGAACGGGACAGCTCTTCCAGCGCCGCATCGCCGTTGGCCACCGTAGTCACCTGGTATCCCTCAGCCGTCAGGATATGATAACAAAGATCTCTGATCATTTCCTCGTCATCGACGACGAGAATCTTTTCTCCAGCCATCTTCTCAGCTCCTCATCCTGGTCCCGAAGATCGGACAGGGGGAAGGGATGCACCTGAAAAAGCGTACAACGGCACTCTTCCCTGCCCTTTTGCGCGACCGTCCATTAAACCGGCAGTATGACCCGAAACGTCGAGCCCTGGCCTAACTTGCTTTCCACATCGATTCGTCCACCATGGTTCTGGACAATCATATAGCTTATCGACAGCCCCAATCCCGTTCCCCCGCTGTCGGCGCGCGTTGTAAAAAAAGGATCAAATATCTTGTCCATATGATCTTCCGGAATTCCATTACCCGTATCGGTCACCTCTACGACAACGACATCCTTGGCCAGCCGGTCCCTCTCCTGTCTGCACCGGATTGAGAGCCTTCCTCCCTTCGGCATGGCAAAAAAAGCATTGTTGATCAAATTCACGAATACCTGTTTCATTTCATCGGGGTCAATGGCAATCTGCGTCAGGCCGATCGAACAGTCCTGCACGATCTCGACGCTGCCCATTCTTGCCTGTCCCCGGACCAGGACGAGAACGTCCTGGATGAGGGCTGAAAGATTAGTGTTAACGAGCCGCGGGGGTTTTCTTCGGGAAAAATCCAGCAGGTGCTTCAGGGTTTCCCTCGCCTTCAGGGTTTCCCGCTCGATCGTTCTCAATTGTTCCTTCTTTTCATCAGGGATATCATCCGCCTTGAGCAAAAGACCGGCGTACCCCAATATGCCGGTCAGCGGGCTGTTGACTTCATAGGCGACATTGGTGGCAAGTTCGCCTATTGCAGCCAGTTTGGCGCTCTGCACGAGCTGCCGCTGGGAAAGGTGCAGGTTTTGCGTCATCGTATTGAACGATGCAGCCAGCTCAGCGAACTCTCCTCCCGGGCTGTCATCGATGTCGACCCGATGCTGCAGCTCGCCACGGGCAATCCGTCGGGTTGCCTCCATGAGCTTTTTCAAGCGTTGATCCAGGCTTCTTGCCAGGAAATAGGCGATAAGAACCGCCAGCACAAACCCCAGCAGAAGAGTGACGTACAGCGTTGTACGAACTTCCCGGATGGTGGCCATGGTTTCCTGGGTCTTCTGCTGAAGACGCATATTGGCAGTAAAGGCCATGCCCTGCGTCATGGTTATCAGCTCCTGTCCCAGATCCTGTGCGCGACGTTCGAGCGCCAGTATCCGCTGGGGATTCGCCGATGCCGTGAGAAGCCGGCTGATCGCACCCTTATAATCATTCGCCATGTCTTGCATGCCGAGCAGCCCCTGCGCCAGTTCCGGAGAATGGTGACATCCCACGCAGGAGTCCATGACGCGATCCATCTCCTGCACCTGTGCGATCAGCACGTCCGCATCCCCGCCGTTTCTGATCTTGCTCCGGTAGATATGGGCCTGGACCTGCTGTACATGAATGATCAGATCCTCGCGCAGAATTTCCACCTGGTGAAGCATGATCAGCTTGTCCATGCGTTGTGACGTCTTCGTTATGTAAATCACGGCGATGATACTTCCGCCGAGAAATATGGCGAGAAGCAGCCCGAAGCCCATCAGGATTTTTTTCTTCATCGAGAGGTTCCCGTCATTCGTTTCTGTACCGGTACGTTTTCAGATCGATTCCGACTTCCGACGTCAGTTTATACAGATAAGCGAAGTCGGTGTTGTTTGTTTCGACGAAACCCCGTGCACCAAACCGACGCAGTACTTCCACACCTTCCCGGTCCCGATCCATTTCCACAAGGACCTTTTTCAGGGCGCTTTTCACCTCCGGATCGAGGTTCTTGCGAACTGCGAGACAGTTTTGAGGGACAACTCCGGACGTCGCCAGAATAGCCAGTTCGTTGTTGAGACGGGGGTTCTCCGATGCCAGCTGATCGTAAATCGTATTTTTTGCCGCACCGATATCGGCTTCCCTGTTCAACACAGCCAGAATGGCTGCGTCATGACTCCCGGCAAAGAACGTTTCTCCCAGATAGCTTCGCAGATCTGCAACCCCTTTCTCCCTGAACCAGGCGAGGGGAAACAGATAGCCTGCTGTCGTCGCCCGATCGACGAACACGAAGCGTTTGCCGCGCATATCCGCTGCACTGCGGATACCGCTGTCTTTTCGAACAAACAGGTATCCGTGGTAGGTGGAGGTGCCGTCAAGATTCACCGGCCTTGCGACCGGCTCAACGCCTATCTGGCTGTAGGCCAAGCCAAAGGTAAAACTGCCAAAAAAGGCTCCATCCATTTTTTCTGTTGTGAAACGCTCGAGAATGTTCCCGTACCTGCTGAGACTCGTAAAATTCACGGTGATGCCGAGCCTGTCGGTCAGATACTTCCGCAAGGCCATGTAGCGTTCGCGTTGCCGGAACACATTCTGCTCGGGAATCAGTCCGATCAGCAGCTCCTGCTGAGCCTGTACTTTTTTGTCATCCCTGCTATCAGTTTTGTCCTTCTGGCAGGAGCCCAGTGACATTGACAGAACCATGATGACCGCAATCATGAAGTTGATCCGCTTCATATTTCCCTCGCCTCGCTCATAGTGACTGCTCTGCTGTCGAGACGTGACGATGCCGGGGAAGAACAACCTTGAACGTGGTGCCGTGCCCGGGTACGCTTTCCGTCTCGATTCTCCCTCCATGATGCTGCACAATGCGATAACTGATGGACAGCCCCAGTCCCGTTCCGTCGCCGTTGTTTTTTGTGGAAAAGAATGGTTCAAAGATCCTATGGAGATGCTTCGGCTCGATGCCGGTGCCGGTATCCCGGAACTCAATCACAATATTGCTCTCGTCCAGGCCGTACATGCGGATGTTCAATTCCCCTCCCTCCTCCATGGCCTGGAGAGCGTTATTGACGATGTTGATGAAGACCTGCTTAATTTCATTATGATCCATATTTACGAGAATCGGCCCAGGCTGATAATCTTCACGAATGACAACGGATGTATCGCGAGCGATTCCCTGGAAAAGAGCGACCGTTTCCCGAAGCGGTATCGACACATCCTCGGGCCGCATCCATGCCGGCCGCTGACGGGCGAAATCAAGAAGGTTTCTGATTATTTTTCGGACCCTGAGCGTCTCCTGCTCCATCATCCCGAGTATCTTTCTCGACGGTTCAGGCATCTCCAGTGTTTTCAACAAGTGCGTTGTATACCCGAGGACACTCGTCAGCGGATTATTTATCTCGTGTGCGACATTGGCCGACAGCTCTCCGATGGCCGCCATCTTGGTAGACCGTACAAGCTGTTCCTGGGCTGTCTTCAGCTCATCCATTTTGTTCTTCAGGTCGTTATAGAGCGACGCATTCTGCAGTGCCGCTGACACGAGGTTGGAGAAAACCGTGAACAGTCTTAGATCATGCTTGTCAAAGCAAGCTCCGCCATTCTTATTCACTGCCGTGAGCAGCCCGATCATCGTGTTTGACGACCACAGCGGTACAGCCATGAGGCTTCTCACCCCGAGCGAGCGCATCAAATCTCCGTCGAGGCGAAAATCGGATTGTGCGTCCGAAATCAAAAGCGGGGTTCCGTAACTCGCAAGCCAATTGTAGATGCCGCCGGCCTCGATCGGGAGTTCCCGCTCCTTCAGAACTCTAGCCCTGTGCCCGTACACGCCCAAATAAGTAAGTACCCGGTCCGATGAATCCACAACAGACAGTGCTGTCGTATCCGCACGCACAAGATCTTCAACTCGTGCAGCCACCTTAATGATAAGAGCGTTCCGATCCAGGCTCTCCATGAGGTCCAAACCGGTGGTATGCAGAATGAACAGGTCCCGGTTTCCCCTCGAAAGGCTTGCTTCCCGCTGCTTCAGCGTCTGAGCCATTTGGTTAAAAGTGTGCCCCAGCTTGCTCAGTTCATCGTCTCCTTTGACAGGAAGCGGTGCGTCCCAATTCTGCTGGCTGAGCTTCTCTGCGGCATCGCTCAACTGCTGGATCGGCTTTGTTATGCCGTGCGCGATGATCTGACTGAACGCCATCCCCACGAGCAGGATGCCGAATAGCGCGACAGCCGCTCTTTTCATGATAGCGGAGAATCGCTGCTCGAACCGCTGTCCTGAAATGCCGACCCGCACATAACCCACCGTAATCTTTCCATCGGCAATCGGCAGAATCAGGTCATAGACATTATTCTTCTTAACGGTAAAGAAAGGTTCGTTCAACTGTTCAAGATCGCACTTCAGCTGGACCTCATCACGGACCGCGCTCTTTTCTGACGGGAGCGTGTAAAAATATGAACCGCTGTTGAAAAAGACTTCGTTCGCGGTACTTCCGATCAGGAGCTCACAATCGCGGTCATAAATCATCAAGTAAAGGAGGGTTCGTCCGGCTGGGGAATCTTCGTGGGCGACAAAGGGAGGAGGAAATTTTCTTATAGAGTTCGGACCGGTTGCCGGTTACGATGTCGTCTGCGGCCAGCGCTGCAAGTTCACGCGCCACGTACAGTGCTCTGCCTCGAATCTCGGTATCAAGGTTCTTCTTTTCTTCCCAGAAAAAAAAGGAGCCTACAAGCGCCGCGACAAGAATGAGCGCGACCATCATGAAAAAAGAAACGCGGCACCCGATTCCGCCCCACCACCGGGAAGCTGCTCGTCGCACCCGCGACATGAAAGGCGAGACTATGCTTATTTCCTCTGCCATGGTTCTCCGCTGACAGCGACGCGAATGGCATTTTAACACAAAAGCAATTTTGTGTAAATGCAAATAAAAAAGGCAAGGGTTAATACCCTTGCCTTTGAGCTCAGTTGTATGAAATTCCGGCGACTATAAGTGCAGAGATCGTATGCCTATGCCGCTTGATCGAACAGACGATTTAGCCATCGGTTGAAAATTGGGGACTTACCGCAATCAGGCTGCCGTTGTTTTTTCCGCGGATTTTTTGGCGCCGCTTGACGACGGCTGCTCGCGCTCGACCAGCTCGATCACTGCCATCGGGGCCGCATCACCGGGGCGGTTTCGAGTCGGAGTGATCCTTGTATACCCTCCCTGCCGGGAAGCAAACCTCGGGGCAATTTTAGAAAAAAGGCTGCTCACGACAGACTCGTCCTGAATGAAACTCTGCGCCAAACGTCTCGCATGCAGATCGCCCCTCTTGCCCAGCGTGATCATTTTTTCCGCCAAAGGACGAATTTCCTTTGCTTTGGCCGTTGTCGTCTCGATTTTTTCGTTCTTCAGCAGCGCTGTCACGAGCATCTTCAGGAGGGCTTTCCGGTGACCCGTGTTTCTGCCAAATTGTCTGCCTGCGCATCCATGTCTCATAGTATTTTCCTTACCAACCTGTATTAATTAGTGTTACGCTTCGCTCGGTTTTTCTGCCAGAAGACGCCTGGCTTCCGCCACGATTTTATCGTCGACTTTCATGCCGAGTGAAAGGCCCATTTCCGAAAGAATTTCCTTTATTTCATTCAGGGATTTTCTTCCGAAATTTTTCGTTTTCAGCATTTCGCTCTCGGTTTTCTGAACCATCTCGGCAATGGTTTCTATTCCCGCATTTTTAAGACAGTTGGCCGCACGAACGGAAAGTTCAAGCTCGTTCACACTTCGAAGCAGGTTCTCGTTGAACGCAGGCACCTTCTTGATCTCTTCCTCCGTGACGGGAACGTCCTCTTCTTCCTCCGGCAAGTGTATGAAAATAGACAAGTGGTCCTTCAGCAGCTTGGACGCATGGGCAACAGCGTCATCAGGCTTAATACTGCCGTCGGTCCACACTTCAAGGACGAGCTTATCGTAGTCCGTATCCTGCCCTACGCGAGCATTCTCGACCTTGAAATTCACTTTCCTGATCGGAGAAAAGATCGAGTCGATGGGAATGACACCAATCGCCTGGCCGGGCTCCTTGTTTTTATCAGAGGATACATACCCTCTGCCTCGACGAGCGCGCATTTCCAGTTCAAGCTTGCCGTTTTTGTCGATTGTGGCAAGATGGAGCTCGGGGTTCAGGATTTCCACTTCCGCATCGGACTCGATGTCCTTAGCCAGGACCTCGCCCGGACCTTTGGCTCTGAGATATAAGGTTTTAGGCTTGTCCGTATGCAGTTTGAGCCTGACTTCCTTGAGGTTGAGAATCAGGTCCGTTGTATCCTCGATAACTCCCGGTATGCTTGAGAACTCGTGCTGCACTCCCGAAATTTTCAGGGACGTAATTGCTGATCCTTCCAAAGAGGATAACAGAACTCGACGCAAGGAATTGCCCAACGTAGTTCCAAAACCGCGCTCCAAAGGCTCAGCCGTGAACTTCCCGTATGTGTCGCTTATTTTTTTTGAATCGTATTGAAGCTTCTTGGGCATCTGGAAATCTTTGGCTTTCTTGAGCATGGGTCCTCCAGAACGGAGCGAAAAAACTTATTAATAAAGACCAAGGAGCACCCCAGGTGAGGGGCGCCCACGCAGTCCTCGGCGGCGGTACATTACCTGATCCGATGATATTACTTCGAGTAGAGCTCGACGACAAGCTGCTCTTTCACGGTCGGCAACGTGCACTCGTCCCGAGCAGGCAATGAGAGTACTTTCCCCCTGAATTGGGTCTTGTCAATCTCCAGCCATGACGGAAATCCTCGCTTCTCAACAGCGGCGAGCGTCTGCTGAATCTGGACAATGCCCCTGCTCTTTTCCCGCAACTCCACAACATCGCCGGCTTTGAGGAGATAGGATGGAATGTTGACCTTCTTGCCGTTTACCAGAATGTGGCCGTGACGAACAAACTGCCGTGCTTCTTTTTTCGCGCCGGCAAACCCCATGCGCTGGACCACGTTATCGAGTCTGCGCTCCAAAAGCTGAAGCAGATTGTCACCGGTGACGCCCTTCATCCGTTCCGCTTTTTCAAAACAGCTCCGGAATTGACGCTCCAGCACCCCATAGACTCTACGGATTTTCTGTTTTTCACGCAACTGCAGGCTGTATTCCGACTGCTTGATCCTCGCCTGCCCGTGTTGTCCCGGCGGATAGCTTCTCCGCGTTATCCCGCACTTGTCAGTATAACAGCGCTCCGCTTTCAGAAAAAGCTTCATTCCCTCTCTTCTGCAGAGTTTACAAACTGATCCAATATACCGTGCCACGTGTACTCCTCCTGTGTTAGCCCTGTGCCGAAACTATACCCGTCTCCGCTTTGGCGGCCTGCATCCATTGTGCGGAATCGGCGTGACATCCTTGATTGCCACGATTTCAAGCCCGGCAGCCTGTATCGACCGAATAGCCGACTCTCTTCCTGTTCCCGGACCTTTAACATAAACCTCTACCTGCCTCATGCCGTGCTCCATGGCCTTTTTCGCGGCTGTTTCCGCGGCCAGCTGAGAGGCAAAGGGCGTACTTTTACGCGAACCCTTGAAGCCCTTATTCCCGGAACTCGACCACGTGATGACATTGCCTGCGGTATCGGTGATCGTCACAATAGTGTTATTGAACGACGCGTGGATGTGCGCAATTCCATTGGCCACATTCTTTTTTTCCTTGCCCTTCTTGGCCATCTTTCCTCCTCATTCAAGACGCAGAGTCCCGGTTCATGCCGGCCACCAGCGTCGCCACCTGCGTTTTACTTCTTAGCCATCCCTTTTTTCTTGCCCTTGCCTGACATGGCGGACTTTTTAGGACCTTTCCGCGTCCTTGCATTTGTCTTCGTCCGCTGGCCTCGTGCAGGCAATCCTTTGCGGTGCCTGAGGCCACGGTAGCTTCCGATATCCATCAACCGTTTGATGTGCATCGTAACATTTCTTCGAAGATCGCCCTCAACGGTAAAGTCTCGATCGAGAATGGTTCGTATCTTAACGATATCCGACTCTGCCAGATTGCTGCTTTTCATATTCGGATCTATGCCGGCTTCTGCAAGAATTTTTTTTGCGGATGTCGGACCTATACCGAAAATATAGGTGAGTGCAATCTCGATTTTTTTATCTTTGGGGAGATCTACCCCGGCAATTCGTGCCACGTTTCCTCCTCAGTCAGCGGAACCGTCTTATGCTTCACGTCGAGCAAAAGCGGTTTCACATGACAGTTCATGAATAGCGATGCGCTTGCGTCTGCTTCCTGCTAACCCTGACGCTGCTTATGCCGAGCATTTGAGCAGATTACCCTCACAATTCCCTTGCGGCGGATAATCGTACACTTGGGGCATATTTTACGAACAGATGAGCGAACTTTCATATCTCAACACTTCCATTTCTCTAGCGGTATAAACATCAATGCCACAAAGGCATCCTGTTTTACTTAAAACGATACGTTATCCTGCCCCGCGTAAGATCATAGGGCGTCAATTCAACCGTTACCTTATCCCCGGGGAGTATCTTGATAAAGTGCATCCGCATTTTCCCCGAAATGTGCGCCAAAATTTTATGCCCATTTTCCATTTCCACACGAAACATCGCATTGGGCAATGTCTCGAGCACCGTACCTTGAACCTCTATGGAGTCTTCTTTTGCCATATTATCTTGCGTACCGTCAATCTTTCCTAAACCCAATACTCTCGGGAGGTATCGCCATTACTTCTTCGTGAGGATCCAAGGTCCATCCGGCATAACCGCTATCGTGTGTTCAAAATGCGCTGACAGGCTTCCATCCGCGGTAACCGCTGTCCATCCATCCTCCTTGACGACTGTAGCGCTTCCGCCCCGGTTCACCATAGGCTCGATTGCGAATACCATGCCTTGCTTGATCCGTGGTCCCTGTCCATGCGATCCAAAATTGGGAATCTGCGGGTCTTCATGCAGATTTCGGCCAATTCCGTGTCCTACAAATTCCCGTACAACCGAATAGCCATGGGACTCAACGTGGCTCTGAACAGCATAGGAAATGTCATACAGTCTGCTGCCAGGTCTTGCCTGCTCAATGCCTCGATACAGAGATTCCTCGGTTACCTTAATCAGTCGTTCGGCTTCTGAGGTAACCGCTCCAACCGGCAGGGTTACTGCAGCATCCCCATAGAATCCATCTACAATTGCTCCCACATCTACGCTGACGATGTCGCCATCGCGCACGACAATATCCTTGGATGGAATCCCGTGGATGACCTCATTGTTAATCGAGGTGCACACTGTCTTGGGATATCCCCGGTACCCCTTGAATGCCGGCTTCGCGTGGGCTGCGATGATAATTCGTTCCGCTATATCATCAAGAGCCTGAGTACTGATACCCGCCCGTAGGGCTTCGCGTACCCCTTCGAGTGCGTCCGCTACCACAAGGCAGGCTTTCCTGATTTTTTCAATCTCTTGCAGGGACTTGAGAATGATCATGGCCGCTCCAGGATTTAACGTCTTCCTTTGATCGAAGCGCCTTTCAGGAAACCTCCATAGTGTCTCTGAATTAAATGCGACTCTATCTGGGAAACCGTATCGAGAGCGACGCCGATCACGATCAGCAGCGACGTCCCACCGAAATAAAAGGGAACGTTAAAAAACTTATAAAAAATATCAGGAAGTACGCATACTGCCGCAAGGTACAAGGCCCCACCGAGCGTGATTCGGTTCAACACCTTGAAGAGATAGTCCGAGGTTTTCTTGCCCGGCCTGATCCCCGGAATAAATCCGCCATATTTCTTCAAGTTGTCTGCAATATCCACGGGGTTGAACACAATTGCCGTGTAGAAGTAAGAAAATCCGACAATCATGACAACGTAGACAATAGTATAAAGCGCTTTCCCCGGGGAAAGCTGCTGGGCCACCCACTGAAGCCAGCCCACCTGCACGAATCCGGCGATGGTAGCGGGAAAAAGCAAAATCGAAGATGCAAAGATCGGCGGTATCACCCCGGACGAATTTATTTTAAGCGGGAGATGCGTGCTCTGACCTTTGTAAATTTTTCTTCCTACCATCCGCTGGGCATATTGAATCGCAATTTTGCGCTGACCGCGCTCCATCACGATAATCGCCGCGACAACGGAAATGATCAAGGCGATGATGACGAAAATCATGAAGTAGGCAATTTCTCCGGAGCTCACCAGCCCGATGGTATTGGTTACCGCACGGGGGAAGCCTGCAACGATGCCCGCAAAAATGATCAAAGAAATCCCGTTGCCGATGCCTCGCTCAGTGATCTGTTCGCCGAGCCACATGATGAAGGTCGTCCCTGCTGTCAGCGTGATCATGGTAAGAATGCGGAATGACCAGCCTGCTGAATCGACGAAGGCGCCATCGCCCATCTTCTCGATGCCGACAGCCATCCAGAATGATTGGAAGCCCGCGATGAGAACAGTGCCGTAACGGGTATATTCCGTGATTTTCTTTCGGCCGGATTCACCCTCTTTCGCCAGCGCCTGCAGCCGCGGAATGACGACGGTCAGCAATTGCAGTACGATAGACGCCGTAATATACGGCATGATCCCCAGCGCGAAAATCGTTACTCTCGACAGCGCACCGCCTGAAAACATATCAAAGAATCCCATCAGACCGGCTGCAGACTGATGAAGGAACTGACTGAGCGCCTCACCCTTGACGCCCGGGGTCGGAATGTGTGCACCAATGCGATAGACAGCAAGCATCAAGAGCGTAAAAACAATACGCTTTCGGAGTTCGGGGATATTGAATATGTTCTTCAGGCCGGTGAACAAGGGTTAGATCACCTCAACCTTGCCGCCAGCGGCCTGGATTTTTTCAACGGCGCTTTTACTGAACTTGTGGGCGCGCACGGTCAATTTCGTTTTACACTCTCCCATGCCGAGTATCTTCACGCCCGCCTTCAGGTCCTTGATCAAACCGTTCTGCATGAGCAATTCAGGCGTCACGGATCCGGAACCTGCAACCTTGTCGAGATCCGATAGATTAACGACGGAATATTCCTTCCGGAAAATATTCGTAAATCCTCTTTTGGGAATCCTGCGTTGAAGCGGCATCTGGCCGCCTTCAAATCCGGCTCCCTTCACACCGCCGGACCGGGCCTTCTGACCTTTGTGACCCTTTGCCGACGTTTTTCCCGATCCCGAACCGGGGCCTCTGCCGACTCTTTTTGATTTTTTTGTTGACCCTTTTGCGGGTTTCAGTTCTTCTAATCTCATAATGATAATCCTGTCCTGGATCGTGGCGATTATTTGGTTACTTCCTCAACATGGATCAGATGACTGACCTTATTAAGCATGCCGCGAATCTGAGGTGTATCCTGTCGTACCACCGATTTGTTCAGTTTTTTAAGGCCCAGTCCAATCAAAACGACCTTGTGCTTTCCCGGTCTTGCAATCCCGCTCTTTACGAGGGTGATCTTCAGCAGCTTTTCTCCGCTCTTCGCCATGTTAAGCAAACTCCTCCACTGATCTACCCCGAAGCGCCGCCACCTGCTCAACGCTGCGCAATCTGGTCAAGCCGTTTATCGTTGCGCTTACTACGTTGTGAGGATTGCTGGATCCGAGGGACTTACAGAGCACATTGCGAACGCCGACGACTTCGAGCACGGACCTGCTTGCACCGCCGGCAATCAAGCCGGTACCTTCGGAAGCGGGCTTGAGCAATACCTTGCCCGCGCCATAATGTCCCAGCACCTCATGGGGGATAGTATCTCCCTTGAGAGAGACGAGCACCATATTCTTCTTGGCGCGTTCAACCGCCTTCTTGATAGCCACTGGCGCCTCGGCTGCTTTCCCCTTGCCGACACCGATTTTCCCGTGGCCATCCCCCACAACCACAAGTGCGCTGAAATTAAAGCGCTTGCCGCCCTTTACCACTTTGGCGACCCGGTTCAGGTAAACAAGCTTGTCCTTCAGCCCGTCTCCCTCACCCGCATCTTTTGTATTGTTGTATCGTTCTGCCAATGCCGCCTCCGATATTAATGCTGGTCCTAAAAACTGAGCCCCTTTTCACGGGCTGCTTCCGCCAATGCCTTGACGCATCCGTGATACTGATAACCACCACGATCAAAAACAACCGCCTTGATGTTCTTGCCAAGCGCCCGATCCGCGATGCTGGCGCCGACAGCTTTTGCAGCTGCAACGTTACCGCCGTGCTTTATGCCCGCCTTGAGGGTTTTCTCTGTGGTAGATGCGGTAATGAGCGTCGTCCCCGTGGCGTCGTCTATGATCTGCGCGTAGATATGGCTTAAGCTTTTAAATACGCTCAATCTCGGCCTGCTTGCGGTTCCGAGCACTTTTTTTCTGATTCGTACGTGTCGTCTTTGCCTGGATTTTAATTTGCTCTGTGCCACGTTTCTATCTCCACGTCCTGCCTGCTCATATTAACTGCACGTCAGGTTATTTATTTTCCGCCTTTACCTGCTTTGCCTTCCTTGCGCTGAATGACCTCAGTACTGTACTTGATTCCCTTTCCCTTATACGGTTCCGGCTTCTTGAGACTCCTCAAGTTAGCGGCAATCTGTCCGACCAGCTGTTTGTCCACGCCCTTCAGCGTAATCTGCGTCTGCTTCGCATCAACCGTCGCTTTAATCCCTTTCGGAAGCGGATAAACGATGGGATGAGAGAAGCCGAGAGTGAGCATTAAATTCGCCCCCTGGGCCGCGACCGCAGCTTTGAAACCAACGCCGGAAATTTCGAGGGTTTTTTCGTACCCCTTGCTCACTCCGGTAACCATGTTCGCGATCAGATTTCTCGTCAGACCATGGAGTTCGCGATATATTTTCTGGTTCGTCGGCCGTTCGACGAGGAGCTGATTGCTCTCCTTTTTGACCGTCATCTTCGGATGCAAGTCCTGACTGATCTCGCCCAACGGTCCCTTGAGCGTAATTTTCCCGGGCGTGAGCTTTGCTTCGACCCCGGATGGAATCTCAATCGGTTTTTTACCAACCCTTGACATAACAACTCCTAAACTCTTTATGAGAGCGAGATGATCCTACAAAAACTACCACACGTGACAGATAACTTCTCCCCCGACATTATCCTTCTTTGCCTGCTTACCAGTCTGTATTCCCTTTGGCGTGGAGAGAATCGCCGTGCCGAGTCCTGCCAAGACTTTGGGAATTGAATCGTTGCCGGTATAAACCCTGCACCCTGGGCGGCTCACCCGCTTGATGCCCTGGATCACGGGCAGCTCCTCATCGGTATATTTGAGATACACCCGGATCAAGCCCTGCCTGCGGTCTTTTACAAGCTTGACATTCTTCACATAACCCTCATCCTTGAGAATCTTCGCGATCTCAATCTTCAGCTTTGATGAAGGAATATCAACTTTTTCATGTTTTGCCTTACTGGCATTGCGGATACGCGTCAGCATGTCCGCGATCGGATCGGTCATCATCGGTTCAAACCCCTTTACTTACCAGCTCGCCTTAGTCACACCCGGAATCTCTCCCCGGAGCGCCCTGTTCCTAAAACAAATTCTGCACATATCGAATTTTCTCAGATATCCCCGGGAGCGTCCACACAGGGGACAGCGGTGATAATCTCGCACTTTGAACTTCGAAGGCCTCTGCGCCTTTGCGATCAGCGACTTCTTTGCCATTATTCCTCCATCATATCCGGCTGTCCGGACTACTTCCGATACGGCATGCCGAGGTGGCCGAGCAACGCCCTGCCCTCCTCATCGGTTTTTGCCGTTGTCACAATCACAATGTCCATCCCGTGAATCGAATCCACCTTGTCGATTTCTATCTCGGGGAAGATGACCTGCTCTTTGATACCCAGGGAGTAATTTCCTCTCCCGTCAAAGGATTTTGAAGAAATGCCCTTGAAATCCCTGATTCTCGGCAAAGCCGCGCTGATAAACCGGTCGAGGAACTCGTACATCCGCTCCCGCCGAAGAGTGACCATGCAGCCGATCGGCATTCCCTCTCTCAGCTTGTAGTTTGCAATGGATTTCTTTGCACGAGTGATGACGGGCCGCTGTCCGGAAATCTTCGTCATTTCCTCTGCCGCATGGTCAAGCGCCTTTGCGTTCGTAATCGCCTCGCCCATGCCCATGTTAAGAACGATCTTCACAAGCTTCGGCGCCTGCATGGGGTTCTTATACTGGAACTCCTTCATGAGTGAAGGAACGGCAACGTCATGGTACCGTTTTTTCAAGCGCGGCACCGGGATTTGCTCAGGTGCGCTTTTCGGGGACTTTTCGTCCTGCGCCTGTTTTTGTTCTGCCGCAGCTGAAGTCTTGCCCTTGGCACCGGCTTTCGGTGCCTTGGCCGCCGCTTTTTTGGGGCTGCTTTTTGACTCTTCTTTTTTGTCTTTTTTATCTGCCATGGTTTGCTTATCCTATTTAACGAGCTTTGATATCTCTACCGTTCAGCTGCGCATGCATGCTCAATCAATCGTCTCACTGCAGAGCTTGCACACTCGTGCACGCGTACCATCCCCTTGGTCCTTCCGTGCGGTGCTCGTGGGCTTGTCGCACTTCGAGCATACCAGACGGACATTCGATGCGGCAAGGGGGCTTTCCTTCTCAACAATACCGCCCTGACGCAGCTGCTGATTGGGGCGCGTATGGCGCTTGATCATGTTGAGTTTTTCCACCAGAATCCTGTTGGTTGTGGGGTAAACGGCGATGACCCTGCCCCGCTTTCCCTTCTCCTTACCGGAGATCACCATTACATTGTCATTTTTCTTTATCAGCATTTTATCGTTCCTGCTTGTCCTCGGCTGGATTTCTCGGCTGAAACTACAGAACCTCGGGCGCCAGCGAGATAATTTTCATGAAATTTTTCTTGCGAAGCTCGCGGGCAACCGGCCCGAAGATACGCGTTCCGATCGGCTCATTTGAGTTATTGATGAGCACCGCAGCATTCCTGTCAAACTTAATATAGGACCCATCCTGCCGGCGCACTTCCTTCGTTGTGCGGACGACGACCGCTTTGGCCACGGTCCCTTTTTTTACCTGTCCCTCGGGAATCGCGATCTTAATAGCCACCACGATTACATCGCCCAGGGTGGCGTAGCGCTTCCGCGTACCGCCAAGAACCTTGATGCACATGACTTTTTTTGCGCCGGAATTATCGGCAACGTCCAGAACGGTCTGCTGCTGAATCATCTCTCAATCCTCTGCGAAATCTATCGCCTGATTAATTAGTTGGCTTTCTCGACAATTTCGAGAACCTTCCACCGTTTTTCCTTTGACAACGGGCGCGTTTCGATGAACTTCACAACATCGCCCACCTTGCACTCATTCTTTTCATCATGGGCCTTGAACTTCGTGGTGCGCTTGACGGTCTTGCCATACCGAGAATGCGCAATGCGCCTCGTTACCGCCAGCACAACAGTCTTGTCCATTTTGTCGCTGATGACCTGTCCAATGTACGCTTTTCTCTTTTTAGCTTCGTCCATATTTTTCCTTTAACACCGTTTTTGCTTTTGCAATATCCTTGCGCAACGTTCTCAACCGCATGGGGTTCTCTATCTGACCCATTGCCTGCTGAATCCGGAGGTTAAAAAGTTCCTGCTTCAGCTCAACAGCTTTGGCTTGCAGTTCATCGGTCGACAAATCCCTCAATTCCCGTGCTCGTGTTTTCATATTTCAGCCTCCCGGGAGACGAACTTTGTGGCAATCGGCAATTTATATGCCGCCAACCGGAACGCTTCTCTGGCCACGGACTCGTCAACGCCGCCCATTTCATACAGCACGCGACCCGGCTTAACAACCGCTACCCAGTACTCCGGCGCGCCTTTTCCTTTTCCCATGCGGGTCTCGGCGGGTTTTTTCGTTATCGGCTTATCCGGGAAAATTCGAATCCATATTTTGCCGCCTCGTTTTACATAGCGGGTCATAGCGATACGTGCAGCTTCAATTTGTCTGCTCGTGATCCATCCCGGCTCCATGACTTTCAGGCCGAACTCACCGTAGCTCACTTCCGCACCACGGTAGGCCGTACCCTTCATCCTGCCCTTATGCATCTTCCGGTGTTTTACTCGTTTTGGTGCCAACATGATTGCAGTCCTTTAATCCCTTATAATTCGCTCAGCACTGAGCGCTCAAGCAGCGCTGGTCGGCTGCTGAAGAATATCTCCGCGATAAATCCATACCTTGACGCCAATCTGACCCATCGTGGTCTTGGCCTCAAAGAATCCGTAGTTGATATCTGCCCGCAAAGTGTGGAGAGGAACGCGGCCCTCGCGATACCACTCGGTCCTTGCTATTTCAGCACCGGCGAGCCGGCCCGCACAGGTGATTTTGATTCCCTGCGCACCCAAGCGAAGTGCCGAAGTGACAGCTTTTTTCATTGCCCTGCGGAACGCAATACGCCGCTCCAGCTGGAGCGCAATATTCTCGGCAACAAGTTGCGCATCGAGCTCAGGCCGTCTGATTTCCTGAATATTGATATACATCTGCTTGCCGGTCATGGCTTCGAGATCTTTTTTAAGTTTGTCTACCTCGGCGCCTTTCTTGCCGATAATGATGCCGGGGCGGGCGGTATGAATATTGATTTTTGCCTTCTGGCCTGCCCGCTCAATCTCCACTTTGGCAACTCCGGCATGCATAAGCCGCTCCTTAACGATCTTACGGATGCGGATGTCCTCGTGCAGGAGCGCTGCGTAGTTCTTTTGAGAAAACCAGCGGGATTCCCACGTCTTTATTATCCCCAGTCGAAACCCGACCGGATGTACCTTCTGTCCCATGATGCCTCCGTTCAGTAAACCTATGCCGAAAGAACCACCGTTATGTGGCTGGTCCTCTTCTTAATCACATTGCCCCGGCCCATAGCCCTTGCCCGCATACGCTTCATGGTGACACCCTGGTTGACGTATGCCTTGGCTACCGTGAGCGTATCCAGGTCGCCGACCTTTTTCTGCTCAGCGTTGGCCACTGCGGAATCAAGAAGTTTCTTGACAATACGTGCTGCATGAAGCGGTGTAAAGGTGAGGATATTAATGGCGTCCCCCACCCTTTTCCCGCGAATAAGATCAATAACCTGTCGCGCCTTGCGCGGCGTGATGCGTATATGTCTTACTGTTGCGCTTGCTTCCATACTGACATCCTCACTCTCATGAACGGCGCGATCCGAATTACTTCGGAGCGCTCGCCTTTTCCGCAGCCTTTGATCCACCGTGCGCCTTGAACGTACGCGTCGGCGAAAATTCTCCCAGCTTGTGTCCGACCATGTTCTCACCGACATACACAGGGATAAACTTTTTGCCGTTGTGTACCGCGATGGTGTGCCCAACAAATTCAGGCGTAATCGTCGATCTTCGGGACCATGTCTTAAGGAGTTTCTTCTCTCCCGTCGTATTCATGGACTCAACCTTTTTCATGAGGCTCCCGTCGATAAAAGGGCCTTTTTTAACTGATCTCGGCACCGTATTCCTCCGCTTTTTCTTTGTTTACCTGCTCTTTGTTCTTCGTGAAATAATAAACTTTGTCGTTGTCTTGTTTTTCCGGGTCTTTGTTCCATCAGGGAGACCCCACGGGGAACACCCCGGTCTGCCGCCCGATGACTTGCCCTCACCGCCTCCGAGGGGATGGTCAACCGGGTTTTTTGCCACGCCACGAACTCTCGGCCGCATGCCCATCCATCGGGATCTACCGGCCTTCCCGATGCTGATATTTTCGTGATCCAAATTTCCAACTTGTCCGATTGACGCCATACACTCGGAACGGACCATGCGTACTTCACCTGAGTTCAGCCGTATCGTCGCGTACTCGCCTTCTCTCGCAAGAAGCTGCGCGGATGCGCCGGCACTCCGGGCAAGCTGTCCGCCGGAGCCCTTCTTGAGCTCTACGTTGTGAAGCATGGTGCCAACGGGAATCGACGCCAAGGGAAGGGCGTTCCCGGGCTTAATGTCGGCATCAGGCCCGGACACTACCGTATCGCCCACCTTCAATCCGAGCGGAGCGAGGATATACCGCTTTTCACCATCGGCATAATGAAGAAGGGCAATGCGCGCTGTGCGGTTCGGATCATATTCGATGGCTGCGATCTTGGCAGGAATTCCGATCTTATCACGTCTGAAATCGACGATCCGATATTTTTTCTTGTGCCAGCCGCCCCGATAACGGACGGTAACTTTGCCGCGGTTATTTCGTCCGCCGCTCTGGCTGAGCTTCACGAGAAGCGATTTCTCCGGCGTGCTTCTTGTCACTTCTTCAAAGGTAGAAGTTGTTTGGAACCGTCTCCCCGGAGATGTTGGATTGTAGGACTTTACCGGCATTTAAGCACCCTCAAATATATCTATCTTTTCGCCTGGCTTCAGCGTCACATATGCTTTTTTCCAATCGGACCGACGGCCCAATCTTGTTCCGACGCGCTTCTTTTTTCCTGCATTCTTAACGGTCGTAATATCTGCAACTTTTACCTTGAAAATTCCTTCAATCGCCTTTTTTACCTGTATTTTGTTGGCGCTGACACTTACTTCAAAGGTCAGAACATTGTTCTTTTCCTTGAGTCGCGCACCTTTCTCGGTAATGCGCGGGACCCGGATGATATCATAAAGATCGCCCATCATTTTCCGTACACCTCCTGCATGGCGTTCAATGCGTCCTGCGTGGTGATGAGGTAACGGTACTTGAGCAGATCATACACATTGATGTTATCCATCTTGAGCACTTTGACCGAAGGAATGTTTCGCGATGCAAGTCGCAGATTGATGTTCTCGCCCAAAATAAGCACAAGGGCGTTTTCCTGAATCCCCAGCGCCTCGAGCATTGTCGACATCAGCTTGGTCTTGGGTTCCGCCAGGTTGAGATTATCGAGGAGGACCAACCTGTTTTCGGAGACCTTTGACGCTACTGCATCAATAAGTGCTGCCCGCTTCGTTTTCTTGGGTAGGGCGGAGGAATAATCTCTCGGCATAGGTCCGAAAATCGTTCCACCGTGCCGCCACAGAGGGGACCGGTTGCTGCCGGCACGCGCTCTGCCTGTGCCCTTCTGCTTAAACGGCTTTTTGCCGCCACCGCTCACCAGAGCCTTATTCTTAGTGGCAGCCGTACCGGCCCTTCTGTTTGCCAGCTGATTTACCACTGCTGTGTGCAGAAGGTAGGGCCTCACTTCCGTGGAAAAAAGGCTGGGAAGTTCAACATCCTTCACTTTTTTATTATTCTGGTCTACTATTGCGACTGACGGCATTTTCCTATTCCCCTGCTTCCTGAATATTAATCAGCCTTATAAATAAGGACAAGCCCGTTCTCACCGCCCGGGACTGCTCCCCGAACGAACAAGAGGTTCTGGTCCGGACGAACTTCGACGATCTCGATATTTTTGATCGTAACGTTTACCGTGCCCATGTGACCGGGAAGTTTTTTACCCGGCCAAACGCGAGATGGATAAGCACTGGCGCCGATTGAACCGGGTCTTCGATTAAACATGGAACCGTGGCCTCCCGGTCCTCCGGCAAAGTTATGGCGCTTCATGACGCCAGCGAATCCTTTTCCCTTGCTTACGCCGCTAACGGCAATACGCTCACCCTTCTGAAACATTTCCACCGTAACGGTTTGCCCCTGCTCGTACTCAGCGGTCCGGAATTCCCTGAGAAACCGGTGCGGATTGATACTCGCCTTCTGAAAATGACCGGCCATTGCTTTCGTCACTCGCTCTTTCTTTTTTTCTTCACTGAACGCGAGTTGAACGGAATCGTAACCGTCCTTTGCTGCGGTTTTCTTCTGCACCACGGTGCAGGGTCCGGCCTGGATCACCGTTACGGGAATAAGTTCACCGCCGCGGAAATGCTGGCTCATCCCTATTTTTTTCCCAATTAATCCCTTGCTCATTGCATTTCCCTTCACACGCCAGTCCGATCAGTTTCCCCCGAGTATTTTTGCATCATCTCGGTTCCCTGAGCAGCCCGGCCCCAGAACTACAATTTTATCTCCACGTCAACGCCTGCAGCCAGATCCAGCTTCATCAGAGCATCGACCGTCTGCGGAGTCGGATCAAGAATGTCCATCAATCGTTTGTGCGTCCTGATCTCGAACTGCTCACGGGATTTTTTGTCCACGTGGGGAGACCGAAGCACGGTCCAACGGTTGATTCTGGTCGGAAGCGGAATGGGCCCAGATACTTTTGCGCCAGTCCGTTTTGCCGTATCCATGATCTCCACAGCTGACTGGTCCAGCAATCTGTGGTCGTAGCCTTTTAAGCGTATTCTGATCTTCTGTGTCACGTGCTGTCCCTTCTCTCTCTCTTACTCGATCACTTCAGTGATGACGCCGGCGCCCACGGTGCGGCCGCCCTCGCGGATGGCGAACCGGAGCTCCTTGTCCATGGCAATCGGCGTGATCAGCTCTACCGAGCAGCTCATATTATCGCCCGGCATAACCATCTCCACTCCTTCAGCCAGCTTTACCACGCCCGTCACGTCCGTCGTACGGAAGTAAAACTGCGGACGGTAGCCATTGAAGAACGGCGTGTGGCGGCCGCCCTCTTCCTTCGTCAAAATATACGCCTCTGCCTTGAACTTGGTGTGGGGGGTGATGCTCCCGGGCTTGGCCAGCACCATGCCGCGCTCCACGTCCTCTTTCTTGACACCACGAAGAAGCACACCAACGTTGTCTCCTGCCTCTCCCTGGTCCAGAAGCTTCCGGAACATCTCAACGCCCGTGACCACCGTCTTCTGCGTCGGCTTGATGCCTACGATCTCGATTTCGTCGCTCACCTTCACGATGCCGCGCTCGATTCTGCCTGTCACCACCGTCCCGCGACCGGCAATCGAAAACACGTCTTCGATCGGCATGAGATAGGGTTTATCGATATCGCGCTTCGGTTGAGGAATGTAGCTGTCCAAGGCATCCATCAACTCCATGATGCTCTTGTACTCAGGAGCATTCACATCCTTGCTCTCGCTCTGGAGGGCCTTCAGGGCGCTCCCTTTCACGATCGGGGTCTTGTCGCCGGGGAACTGGTACTTCGACAGCAGTTCGCGAACTTCCAGCTCGACCAGCTCGATCAGCTCGGGGTCGTCTACCATGTCAACCTTGTTCATGTACACCACGATGTACGGAACGCCCACCTGGCGGGCCAGCAGGATATGCTCGCGCGTCTGCGGCATCGGGCCGTCTGCGGCCGACACCACCAGGATGGCGCCGTCCATCTGCGCCGCACCCGTGATCATGTTCTTCACATAGTCAGCGTGACCGGGGCAGTCAACATGGGCATAGTGGCGCTTATCCGTCTGGTACTCCACGTGCGCCGTTGCGATCGTGATGCCGCGCTCGCGTTCTTCCGGGGCCTTGTCGATATTATCGTAGGATACAAAACTCGCCATGTTCTTGAAGGAAAGCACCTTCGTGATGGCCGCCGTCAAGGTCGTCTTGCCGTGGTCCACATGGCCGATGGTGCCCACGTTCACGTGTGGTTTCGTCCTCTCAAATTTTGCCTTTGCCATGCCGTACCCCTCCTGTAGGGAAGTGAAAACTTAATGTACTAAAAAATTACTTCTTAACTGCCTCGCCCTTTACCTTCGCTATGATCTGCTCGGATATCGTCTTAGGCACTTCCTCATAATGTGCGAACTGCATAGTATAGGTAGCTCTGCCCTGGGTTTTGGATCGGATGTCCGTAGCATAACCGAACATCTCGGACAGAGGCACCTGAGCAGTAATGACTCGTCCGGAGCCCCGAATATTCATGCCCTGTACCCGTCCGCGACGGGAATTGAGGTCTCCGATAATATCGCCCATATACTCTTCGGCGCAGACAACTTCGACAGCCATGATAGGTTCAAGCAAGGTCGGATTGGCCTTTGCCGCACCTTCCTTGAAGCCCATGGAACCGGCTATCTTGAACGCCATTTCCGAGGAATCGACATCATGGTAGGAGCCGTCAATGAGCGTAACCTTTATATCAACCATTGGGTAGCCGGCGATTACTCCATTCTCCATCGCCTCTTCAATGCCTTTCCCGATCGGAGCAACATATTCCTTGGGCACTGCACCGCCCACGACCTTATTAACAAACTCAAAGCCTTTTCCCGGCTCCTGAGGCTCGAGTTCCAGCACCGCATGCCCATACTGACCGCGGCCACCGGACTGACGAACAAACTTACCTTCCGCCGTTACCTTCTTCTTGATCGTTTCACGATAAGCAACCTGAGGCTTTCCAACATTTGCATCAACTTTGAACTCTCGCATCAGACGATCGACAATGATCTCCAGGTGCAATTCGCCCATACCGGAAATGATGGTTTGACCGGTTTCCTGGTCAGTATGAACACGGAACGACGGGTCTTCCTGCATCAGTTTCTGGAGAGAAAGTCCAAGTTTTTCCTGGTCCGCTTTGGTCTTCGGCTCGATAGCGATGTGGATCACCGGTTCCGGGAACGTCATCGCTTCGAGGATAACCGGTTTATTCTCATCGCACAGCGTATGGCCAGTCAGTGTGCTCTTGAGCCCAACGGCCGCACAGATATCCCCGGAGTAGATTTCCTGGATCTCTTCGCGTTTGTTCGCATGCATCTTGAGCAGCCTGCCGACACGCTCCCGCTGCCCTTTTGTTGAGTTATAAACATACGATCCGGAGTTCAGTGTCCCGGAGTAGACCCTGATAAAGGTCAGCTGTCCTACGAAGGGATCCGTCATGATCTTGAAAGCCACGGCCGCAAAAGGTTCGCTATCAGACGTCAAACGTGTTATTTCTCCGCCGCCCTTCGGGTCGATACCCGTAACGGGGGGAATATCCAACGGTGAAGGGAGATAATCTACGACTGCGTCGAGCAGCAACTGCACACCTTTGTTTTTAAATGCCGACCCGCAGATGACCGGGAATATCTTCATGGAGATCGTGCCCTTGCGGATTGCGGTCATGATCTCGGCCTCCGTAGGCACCTCGCCATTCAGGAACCTTTCCATGACCGTGTCATCCGCATCAGCGATCTTTTCGATCATCCGCTCCCGGTATTCTTTCGCCTGAGGGAGGAGGTCTGCGGGTATATCTTCAACAACGTATTTTGCACCAAGCGTCTCGTCGTTGAACAGTACGGCTTTCATCTTCACCAGGTCAATGCAGCCGCGGAACTTATCCTCGGCACCGACGGGAAGCTGGATCGGCACTGCATTCGCACCGAGACGGTCAATCATCGACTGAACGCTCATATAGAAGTCCGCGCCTATACGGTCCATCTTGTTCATGAATGCGATACGCGGGACTTTGTATTTATCTGCCTGGCGCCAGACCGTCTCGGACTGCGGCTCTACTCCGCTCACTGAGTCGAAGGCTGCTACCGCGCCGTCAAGAACCCGCAGCGACCGTTCCACTTCAATCGTAAAATCCACATGGCCTGGCGTATCAATTATATTGATGCGCTTATCGCGCCAGAAGCAGGTCGTCGCCGCTGATGTAATCGTTATCCCGCGCTCCTGCTCCTGGACCATCCAGTCCATGACCGCGGTACCGTCGTGCACTTCGCCAATCTTATAAGAAACACCGGTATAATACAGAATACGCTCGGTCGTCGTCGTTTTCCCGGCGTCAATGTGGGCCATAATCCCGATGTTGCGTGTATTTTCCAGTGAATACTGCCTAGCCAAAATAATTCCTCCGCTCCCTCGTGAACACCTTACCAGCGATAGTGGGCGAAGGCTTTATTGGCCTCGGCCATACGGTGGACGTCTTCTTTTTTCTTCACAGCCGCGCCGGTGTTGTTCGATGCATCCATGATCTCGCCTGCAAGTTTATCAACCATGGACTTCTCCGGCCTCTGCGAGGCATAAAGCCGCAACCACCGATATGCAAGCGAAAGCCTTCTCGGTTGCTTGACTTCGATCGGCACCTGATACGATGCTCCTCCTACCCGCCGGGACTTCACCTCAAGAGCCGGCTTCAGGTTTTCGACGGCCTTCTTGAAGACAGCAATAGGATCACCGTTAGTCTTCGCTTGGATACGATCCAGCGCTTTATAGCAAATCGCTTCTGCCGTGCTCTTTTTGCCCTTACGCATAAGAACATTCACGAACTTGGCCAGCATTTTGCTATTGTACTTCGGATCGGGTAATGTCTCTCTTTTTACAACGACACTTTTTCTCGGCATGGCATACCTTCTTTAAGATTCATCGCCGCATCAGCGGCATACACGTTTAAACTGTCCGACCTACTACTTCGGCCTCTTCGCTCCATACTTGGAACGCCCCTGCTTGCGGTTTGCAACCCCAACGGTGTCAAGCGTTCCGCGTACGATATGGTAACGCACACCAGGAAGGTCCTTAACCCTGCCTCCACGAATAAGCACAATGGAGTGCTCCTGCAAATTATGCCCCACGCCGGGGATATAGGTGGTAACCTCCATCCCATTCGTGAGCCTGACCCTCGCGACCTTCCGAAGGGCTGAGTTTGGCTTCTTTGGCGTGGTCGTATACACTCTGATGCAAACTCCACGCTTCTGCGGGCAGCTTTTAAGCGCAGGACTCTTGGTTTTGCCTGCGGCAAGCGACCTGCCTTTTCTGACCAATTGACTGACGGTAGGCACGAGATTTACTCCTTAAAAACAATAAAATAGATCATTTTTAAAAACGTTGAGTCAAAACCCGGTAATTATATCGACATAGGGCTACAATGTCAAGCTTTTTTTACCGATAAGTATTCATAAACATTCCAGGCAACGGTGACCAGCAATTCCTGGCGTATTATCACCAAGCCCGGCTGTATACGTAATATTACCCCTGGTTCTCTCCGCTTTCGACTTGTGACTCGTCCTTGAGGACAACATAGGTATTTCGGTACTCGGTCATACCAGTGCCCGCAGGGATAAGCCTTCCCATGATAACATTTTCCTTCAAACCAACGAGATCGTCCACTGCCCCCGTAATGGCTGCCTCAGTCAATACGCGAGTGGTCTCCTGGAATGACGCGGCCGATATGAAGCTGTCCGTGGTTAGCGACGCCTTCGTGATTCCCAGCAGGATAGGCCTTGCCGTTGCAGGCTTGCCGCCCTTAGCGATGACCGCCTCGTTTTCACGTGCAAAGGTGAACCGATCTATCTGTTCACCAATGAGGAATGAAGTGTCACCCGCATCCTCGATGCGGACCTTTCGGAGCATCTGCCGGACAATAACTTCTATGTGTTTATCGTTGATGCTCACACCCTGAAGCCGGTAGACCTGCTGTACTTCATCGACAAGATACTTCTGAAGTTCTTTCGGACCGAGGACATTCAGGATATCATGAGGATCAACAGGGCCGTCCATCAGCGGTTCACCCGCGGTCACCCAATCTCCTTCGTGGACGTTTACATGCTTGCCTTTCGGGATGAGATATTCCTTTTCGTTGCCCATGCCGTCCTTTACCAGGATACGTCGCATGCCCTTGACAAATCCGCCGAACTCCACGGTTCCGTCAATTTCACTGATGATAGCCTGTTCCTTGGGTTTTCTTGCCTCGAACAACTCAGCAACTCGCGGAAGACCGCCGGTGATATCCTTCGTCTTTGTGGTTTCACGCGGGATCTTGACCAGGATATCGCCAGGGAACACCTCATCTCCTTTGTCGACCAGAATATGAGCTCCCGCAGGCAGCAGATATCGCGCAACGACATTTGAGCCCGGCAGTCTTGCCGTCTTGCCGCTCTGATCTTTGATCGAGATTCGAGGACGCAAATTCTGATTCGGATAGTCGATGATCACCTTGCGCGAAAGACCGGTGACTTCATCAACCTCTTCACGCATCGTCACGCCTTCGATAATGTCGCCAAATGCGATCTTTCCGCCGATTTCCGTAAGAATCGGCAGTGAATAGGGGTCCCACTCGACGATTTTCTGACCGATCTCCACCCGCTGCCCATCCTGCACTTTCAGCCGGGCACCGTAGATAATGGCATACTTTTCTTTTTCACGGCCGGTATCATCGTAAATGGCAACATTGCCGCTCCGGGACATGACAACATAGTCCCCTTCCTTGTTTTTCACCGTGTTCAGGTTGAGATATTTGATAACGCCGGAGTTCTTTGCTTCAAGAACCGTCTGTTCGACGACCTTGCTCGCCGTACCTCCGATATGGAACGTTCGCATAGTAAGCTGCGTGCCCGGTTCGCCGATCGACTGGGCTGCGATGATACCGATAGCTTCTCCGATATCCACCAGTTTGCCTCGACCGAGATCTCTGCCGTAGCACATCCTGCAAACGCCGCGCAAGGATTGGCAAGTCAGCACCGACCTGATCTTGATCCTGTCGATGCCTGCTTCATCAATCCGTTTGATGAGGTCTTCGTTGATCTCGATGCGGGTGCCCACAATCACCTCTTTGGTGATCGGGTCCTTGATATCCTCTGCCGCGACCCGTCCGAGAATACGCTCTGACAAAGGCTCAATGATTTCACCGCCTTCGACCAGCGACCCAACGATGATGCCGTCCGTCGTGCCGCAATCATCCTGAGTAATAATCACGTCCTGCGAAACATCCACGAGACGTCTTGTAAGGTAACCCGAGTTTGCAGTTTTCAGAGCGGTGTCGGCAAGACCCTTGCGTGCACCATGCGTCGAAATAAAGTACTGCAGCACCGTGAGACCTTCCCGAAAATTCGCTGTGATCGGCGTTTCGATGATCTCGCCCGAAGGTTTCGCCATCAGTCCACGCATTCCCGCCAGCTGCCTGATCTGCTGCGTGCTGCCGCGCGCTCCGGAGTCGGCCATCATGAAGATGTTGTTGAACGACCGTGCTTCCTGGAGTTCCGACTTCTTCGCGCCTCCCAGTTCGACCGCTTCCATGCCGAGTTCAGCCATCATTTCATCAGCGATCTTTTCGGTGACATTCGCCCAGATGTCGATTTCCTTGTTGTAGCGCTCACCATTCGTAATGAGGCCTTCTGTGTACTGGTGATGGATCTCCATGACTTCTTTCTGGGCTTGGTCAATGAATTTTTGCTTCTTACTCGGAATATGCATGTCGGAAATGCAGATAGAAATTCCGGCACGGGTCGCGAACTTGAATCCCATTTCCTTAAGATCGTCGATAAGGATGACCGTGCGCCTGAGGCCGAGTTTGCGGTAACACTCGTCGATCAGTTTTGCCAGTTCCTTTTTAGTCATATCCTTGTTGACAGCGAGGAAGGGAATTCCTTCCGGCAAAATATCGCTGAAGAGAACGCGTCCGACCGTAGTTTCTTCGATCTTGCCGTTTATACGAACCCTGACACGCGCATGGATGTCGGCAGTTCCCTGATCATGAGCAATACGAACCTCGTCTTTGCCTGAGAATATTTTTCCTTCCCCGAGGACGCCGGATCGCGCTTTGGTAAGATAGTAGCAGCCGAGAACGATGTCCTGCGACGGAACCGTTATCGGCCGACCGTTCGCCGGCGACAAGATATTGTTCACCGAGAGCATGAGGACGCGAGCTTCCAGTTGTGCCTCAACCGAAAGCGGAATGTGAACAGCCATCTGATCACCGTCAAAGTCCGCGTTGAATGCTGCGCAAACGAGAGGATGCAGCCGGATGGCCTTTCCTTCGACCAAGACAGGATCAAAAGCCTGGATTCCGAGTCGATGAAGCGTTGGAGCGCGGTTCAGCAGAACCGGGTGCTCTTGGATCACCTCTTCGAGAACGTCCCACACTTCAGGCCGCTCACGCTCGATCATCTTCTTTGCGCTCTTGATCGTTGTTGCATACCCCTTTTCTTCGAGCTTGTTGAAGATGAAAGGTTTGAACAACTCAAGGGCCATTTTTTTGGGAAGTCCACACTGATGAAGCTTAAGATCGGGACCGACAACGATCACGGACCGGCCGGAATAATCTACGCGTTTGCCCAGAAGGTTCTGACGGAACCGGCCCTGCTTGCCCTTCAGCATGTCAGAGAGAGACTTGAGCGGCCGCTTGTTCGGACCACGCAGGACGCGCCCGCGTCTGCCGTTATCAAACAATGCATCGACTGCTTCCTGCAGCATCCGCTTCTCGTTCCGGATTATGACCGACGGTGCCTTAAGTTCTTCGAGACGATGCAGCCGGTTATTTCTGTTGATGACCCGCCGATAAAGATCATTCAGATCGGAAGTTGCAAACCTGCCGCCTTCGAGCGGAACAAGAGGCCTCAACTCCGGCGGAATCACGGGAATTACGTCCAAGATCATCCATTCGGGTTTGTTTCCCGATTTACGAAACGCCTCAATTACTTTGAGCCGTTTCGTAAGCTTCTTTTTCGTCGCCATCGAGGTCGCAACCTCGATCTTCTTGCGGATATCCTCCGATTCAACTTCAAGATCAATCGCCCTGAGCATTTCGCGGATCGCCTCGGCACCCATGCCCGCCCTGAACGCATTGATCCCATATTCCTGCTGCGCCTTCCGAAATTTTTCCTCGGTCAAAAGCTCTTTATGCTTGAGCGGCGTATCGCCTGCATCAATAACCACGTAGCCCTCGAAATACAGCACCTTTTCGAGCTGTCGCAGAGTCATGTCGAGGAGGGTGCCGATGCGGCTCGGCAATCCCTTAAGGAACCAGATGTGTGCAACAGGCGATGAAAGCTCGATATGCCCCATGCGCTCGCGGCGCACCTTGGACTGGATCACTTCAACGCCGCACTTGTCGCAAACGATGCCGCGATGTTTCATCCGTTTGTACTTGCCGCACAGACACTCCCAGTCCTTGATCGGACCGAAGATCTTGGCGCAAAACAAGCCGTCCCGTTCAGGCTTAAAGGAACGATAATTGATGGTCTCCGGCTTCTTGACTTCACCGAAAGACCATTCTTTGATTCGGTCCGGAGAAGCTATCTTGATACGCATGGCATCAAAACTGATTTCCTTCGGTTTCTCAAAAAGGCTCATAACGTCTGCCCTGGCTTTATTTTCTGATGTCTGTTTCTCTTCCACTGTATACCTCCAGAAGAGGGCACTGCCCCCTTGCCATGACCATTCATCTACGTGGGTCTACCGCAATCCGTTACTGCTGGTGAACACCTTTCGGCCGATCACCCACACGTCATTACCGTGCTGAAGAGATTTTCTCCAGTCCGATCACCCGTTCCTTCTCATTCTTGCGCTCGATCAGCTCAACATCGAGACAGAGGCTCTGCAACTCCTTGATGAGAACGTAGAATGACTCTGGAAGACCCGGTTCCAAAGTATTCTCACCTTTGACGATCGCCTCGTAAATTTTTGCGCGACCAGAAACGTCATCGGATTTCACGGTAAGGAATTCCTGAAGACAATAGGCGGCTCCATAAGCCTGGAGCGCCCAGACTTCCATTTCACCGAGTCGCTGGCCGCCGAATTGCGCTTTGCCGCCCAACGGTTGCTGTGTCACAAGCGAATAGGGTCCGATTGAACGCGCATGCAGCTTGTCGTCTACGAGATGATGCAGCTTCAACATGTACATGTAGCCAATGGTCACCGGCTTATCAAAAGGATCTCCGGTCCGGCCATCAAAAAGCTGCGACTGACCGCTGATGTGCAGCTTTGCTTCCTTCAGCATGGCCTTGATGCGGTCTTCCGAGGCGCCGTCGAACACTGGCGTGGCCACATGCAGGCCGAGTGCCTTCGCAGCCCAACCCAAGTGAGTCTCGAGGATCTGTCCAACGTTCATACGAGAGGGCACGCCGAGCGGGTTCAACACGATCTCGACCGGGGTTCCATCAGGCATGTAGGGCATGTCTTCCTCGGGCACGATTCGAGAGACCACACCCTTGTTCCCGTGGCGGCCTGCCATTTTGTCACCGACCGACAGCTTACGCTTCATCGCCACGTACACCTTAACAAGTTTGACCACTCCGGGGGGAAGATCGTCGCCGCGTTTCAGCCTGCCGATCTTCTCGTCATAAATGGCTTCGAGAATGCTGAGCTGGTTCTCGGAATTGTCCAGAATCTCCTGAAGCTTGGCGGGATAATCCTCCGATTCCACCTTGATCTTTGCGAGATCCTTCTCAGGCAGCTTGTCCAGGATCTCTGCGGTGATCTTCTTCCCCTTGGCCAACTCTGTCTTGCCTGTCTTGGAATTAATTATCTTGTCGGCCGCGGTCTTGCCGCTCAAAAGCCGTCGCACGCGCTTGTACTTGTCTTCCTTGACGGCGCGCATTTCGTCCTGATATTCCTTCTGCAGCCGGGCAATCTCCTCGCTCTCTTGTGTTTTGAGCCGCTCGTTTTTGTCTTCACCTTTCCGTGAGAAGACCTTAACGTCGATGACCGTCCCTTCAATGCCCGGAGGTGCATAGAGCGAAGCATCCCGCACATCGCCGGCCTTTTCGCCGAAAATGGCGCGAAGGAGCTTTTCCTCGGGAGTAAGTTGCGTTTCCCCCTTCGGTGTTACCTTGCCGATAAGAATGTCGCCGGGCATCACTTCCGCACCGATGCGGATGATGCCGTTCTCGTCGAGGTTCCGAAGTGTCTCTTCACCCAGGTTCGGTATGTCGCGGGTGATCTCTTCCTTGCCGAGTTTCGTGTCCCGGGCCTCGATCTCGAACTCTTCGATATGGATCGAAGTATACCGGTCTTCCTTCACAAGCTTCTCGCTGATGATGATCGCGTCTTCGTAATTGTACCCACTCCAAGGCATGAATGCCACGAGCACATTCTGGCCAAGAGCCAGTTCGCCCAGATCCGTCGCCGGACCGTCGGCAATAACCTGCCCTTTTTTGATCTTATCGCCGATCCGCACGATCGGTTTTTGGTTCATACAGGTGTTCTGGTTCGACCGATAAAATTTCGTGAGCGGATACGCATCGATGACCGTCCTGCCCTTTGCATCCTCACCTTTGACGGTGATCCGCGTGGAGTCAACGGCTTCAACGATCCCGTCCCGCTTGGCCGAAACGATGGCACCGGAGTCACGGGCGGCAACGCGCTCCATACCGGTACCCACAACAGGGGCCTGAGGTCTGAGCAGCGGGACTGCCTGGCGCTGCATGTTCGATCCCATGAGTGCGCGGTTCGCGTCGTCGTTTTCGAGAAAGGGAATGAGCGCCGCGGACACTGAAACGATCTGTTTCGGAGAAACGTCCATGTACTGCACTTCTTCGGCGCTGACCAGCTTGAATTCGCCTCCCACGCGGGCAGACACGCTTTCCACGGCAATCTTGCCGCGACCGTCGATCGGCGTATTGGCCTGGGCAACGACGAAATTTTCGCCGTCCACGGCTGAAAGATATTCGATCTCGTCGGTCACCTTCCCGGCTTTTACCTTCCGGTACGGCGCTTCGATGAAGCCGTAATCATTCACGCGGGCATAGGTCGCGAGCGATACGATAAGTCCTATGTTCGGGCCTTCCGGCGTTTCGATAGGACAGATTCTGCCGTAATGGGTCGTGTGTACGTCACGTACTTCGAAACCCGCCCGTTCTCGCGTGAGACCGCCCGGTCCCAGCGCTGAGAGCCTGCGCTTGTGCGTGATCTCCGCCAGAGGATTGGTTTGATCCATGAACTGGGACAGCTGACTCGATCCGAAAAATTCCTTGATCGCGGCGATGACCGGCTTCGGATTGATGATATCGTGCGGCATGAGTGTATCTATATCCTGAAGGCTCATGCGCTCCTTGATGGCGCGCTCCATGCGGGCCAGGCCAATACGGATCTGGTTCTCGAGCAGTTCTCCGACGGACCGCACTCGGCGGTTGCCGAGATGATCGATATCATCCACCTCACCCTTGCCGGTCCGGAGATTGACGAGGTAGCGGATCACCTCCACGACGTCCTGCGCGGTGAGCGTGGTTTTTTCGATCGGAATGTCGAGTTTGAGCTTCTTGTTCAATTTCAACCGGCCGACCGGCGAGAGATCATAGCGCTTCGCATTGAAGAACATGCCGGAGAAGAGATTACGTGCCATATCGATCGTAGGCGGTTCGCCGGGACGCATCTTGCGGTAGATTTCCAGAAGTGCCTCGTCAGACGTCTGCACCTTGTCCGAAAGAAGCGTATCACGAATAGCGCCGATCACATGGATGCCGTCCATGTAAATGACTTCCATTTTCTCAACCTTAGTCTCTGCTAACTTGGCAAGAAGGGCGTCGGTGATCTTTTCGTTGGCCGGCAGAAGAACTTCACCTGTCTCAGGATCTATCACATCTCTCAAAACAACACGGTCGATCAGTTCTTCGCGCGGAATAGGAATCTCGGTGATGCCCGCGGTTTCCATTTTCTTAATGGCCACGCGGGTTATCTTGGCGCCTTCTTTTACGATCTGTTCCCGCGTATTTTTATCGGTGATGGTGACCGGTGACTTGAGTCCCGCAAGAACATCGGCCAGTACTCCGCGAGTAAATCCGTCTTTCTTGATACGGATGTCCTCAATAGGGTAATACATCCTCAGCAGATCCTCGTTCGAGTATCCGAACGCTTTAAGGAGGATCGTGGCGGGGATCTTTCTCCGGCGGTCGATGCGCACATACACGATGTCCTTGACATCGAATTCGAAATCAAGCCATGAGCCGCGATAGGGAATAATGCGGGCTGAATAGAGGATCTTGCCGCTGGCGTGGGTTCTGCCCTTATCATGAGTGAAGAAGGCACCAGGAGACCGGTGGAGCTGACTCACCACGACGCGTTCGGTTCCGTTGACGATAAAGGTCCCGGTTTCGGTCATGAGGGGAAGGTCGCCGACATAGACCTCCTGTTCTTTGATGTCTTTGACGCGCTTGGTGGCCGTCTGTTCATCTTTCTCAAAGAACACCAGCCGTGTCTTGATCTTGAGCGGAGCAGCATATGTGGCGCCGCGCTGAAGGCACTCCCAAATACTGTATTTCGGATCCCCCAGCGAATACCCGAGGTAGTCCACCATCGCCGTTTCGTTGAAATCGTAAATGGGATAGACGCTCTTAAAGGCCGCCTGCAGGCCCATATCTTTTCTCTTATCCGACGCAACGTCCTTCTGAAGAAAGTAATCATAGGACTTCTTTTGGATCTCAATCAGGTCGGGGATTTCCAGAATCGTCGGAATCCGGGAGAAATCCTTCCTCGCACGGACAAGTTCTCTTTTTTCTTTTGACATATTCGCACCCCTCATACGACGTTTAAATGCACAATGAAAAATGCAGACCGGCTAATTGCCCTTGCACAACGCTTTGGAGCCCATGTGCATTTGTCACTGCGCATTTTTCCGCTTTAATTGCCTGTAAAACGGTGTAAAGACATCCAGTATCTAGAAACGCAAAAAGTCCTCTGCCCTCCGGACCGATTCCGGAGGGCAAGGACTTGGCTGATACAACTAAAGTGCTGCTCGCTTACTTAACCTCGACGGTTGCGCCTGCCTCGGCCAACTTCTTTTTCATGGTCTCGGCATCTTCCTTGGAAACACCGGTTTTAACCGGCTTCGGGGCACCTTCCACGAGATCTTTTGCTTCCTTCAGGCCGAGCCCGGTGAGCTCACGCACGACCTTGATCACGTTGATCTTCTGTGCGCCAGCATTGACCAGGATCACATCGAATGCTGTTTTTTCCTCCGCCGCTGCCGCTGCTCCGCCTGCCGCACCGGCTGCCGCTACGGCCACGGGTGCTGCCGCAGACACGCCCCACTTCTCTTCGAGCATTTTGCTCAATTCCGCTGCTTCAAGAACGGTCAAACCGCTCAGATCATCAACCAATTTCGCCAAATCTGCCATCTTCCTGTTCCTCCTGAACGAGTATAAACTCTTGTGCTATGCGTGCTCAATCGCCGCATGCGTTGTTTAAATTAGCCCTTATCTGCTTTTGCCTTCATGACCCTGGCAAGCTGTCCGCCCGGTGCTGCGAGAACGCCAACCATCCTCGATGCCGGTGCCTGAAGAAGACCGACGATCTTGCCCCGAAGCGCATTGAGCGACGGCAGGCTTGCCAAAGCCTTAATGTCGGCCTGTTTAAGCAGTTTGCCGTCAAGGACGCCGACTTTGAGCAGTAGTTTGTCTTGCGCCTTGCTGAACTCGGACAGGACCTTTGCCGGTGCAATCACATCTTCATAGCCGAGGGCGATCCCCACAGGCCCGACGAAATGATCCTTGAGCGGTTCCAGCCCGGTTCCTTCCACGGCCTTCCGTGCGAGCGTGTTCTTCACGACGCGGTACTCTACGTGAGCTTTTCTCAGCTTTGAGCGAAGATACCGTAATCTGCTCTACGTTGATCCCGGAATACGCAGTTATCACTGCAGCCTTGGCGCGGGCAAACTTTTCGTGGAGTTCGCTTATTGCTTCCTTTTTCTCTTCCTTATTCAAACCTGTCCTCCTTTCTTTCAAGAATTCCCGATGACCATCCCGGGAATCTCAAAAGAAAGCAGCAGATGAACCTTACTCTCTTTTTCTGACCCGGGTCTCGGCAGGCTCCTGTTGGAATTAAACCGGTGGTTGGTGTTCATCGCCGGTGCCCGCTGTCTCGGACCTCACCCTGGATTTCAGGGATCGACCTTATGGAAACACTGCTTTTCGTGATGCTAAAATTATCCTACCAGTTTTTCAATCTGGGCCGTATCCATCTTGATTCCCGGACCCATCGTCGTTGATATCGAGGCACTTTTGAGGTATTTCCCCTTGCTCGATGCAGGTTTCGCCTTCAGAATCGATTCAAGGACGGCCTTTGCGTTTTCAGTCAGTTTGTTCTCATCAAAAGAGGCTTTCCCCACTGGTACATGGACAATGCCTGCCTTCTCAACACGATATTCAACTTTGCCAGCCCTGATATCCTTAATCGCCTTTGTTACGTCGAATGTGACCGTGCCGGTTTTCGGATTCGGCATGAGCCCCCGTGGGCCAAGTACCTTGCCAAGCCTGCCGACAAGGCCCATGATATCCGGTGTGGCTACGACCGTGTCAAAATCAGTCCAACCTTCCTTCTGGATTTTATCGGCAAGATCCTCGGCACCGACAAAGTCTGCACCCGCATCGCGGGCTTCTTTTTCTTTTTCACCCTTGACAAACACCAGGATCCGTACTTTTTTCCCGGTTCCATGGGGGAGCACAACCGTTCCCCGCACCATCTGATCAGCCTGCTTGGGATCTACGCCAAGCTTGAGGGCTAAGTCCACGGTTTCATCGAATTTTGTCCTCGCCGTTTTCTTGGCAAGCCCGACGGCCTCTTCAATTCCGTACTCCTTTTCCCTCTCCACCAATGCTGCAACTGCCTTGAACTTCTTCCCTGCCATGGTTCCTCCTCGCGGTTCAAACGGCTGTTGTCAGCCTCCCGCATACTCAAAAGCGAAATACGGAACAGCGGATGCGGAGGCGTTTGGTCCATCCCGCCGAATCCCTCATTCCGAATTAATCAGCGATTTCCAGTCCCATGCTTTTTGCTGAGCCTTCAATCATACGCATAGCAGACTCTACGGTAGCAGCATTGAGATCGGGCAGCTTTGTCTGGGCAATTTCCCTGATCTGAGACCGGGTAACTTTCCCGACCTTGTCCTTGTTCGGCACACCGGAGCCTTTGACGATGCCTGCCGCCTTCTTCAATAGTTCCGCTGCCGGCGGAGTCTTCGTAATGAAGGTAAAGGAACGGTCTGAATACACCGTGATGATGACCGGAACGATAGTCTCGCCCATCTTCTGCGTCTTCGCATTAAACGATTTGCAGAACTCCATGATGTTGACGCCATGCTGGCCGAGGGCCGGACCCACTGGCGGTGCCGGGTTGGCTTTGCCTGCCGGAACCTGAAGTTTGATTTTTGCTGTAATTTCTTTAGCCATCTATAGACTCCTGTGTGTTTATTAAACTATCAGCCTGCGATATATTTTACATCGCATTACTTTGTTTCTTTTTCCCGCTCTACCTGCAAAAACTCAAGTTCAACCGGTGTAGAGCGGCCAAAAATGCTCACCATGACCCGAAGTCTGCCGTGTGCAGGATTGACATCCTCGACCGTCCCGATAAAACTGCTGAAGGGACCGTCTATCACCCTGACGCGGTCTCCCTTCTGGTACGCCTGCTTCGGCTGTGTCGGAGCCACCGCGCCTTCCTCGGTTTGCTTAAGGATGGTCTTTACTTCATCGTCGCTCAACGGCGTCGGGTTCGTACTGCCGCCGACAAAGCCAGTGACTTTTGGGGTTTCTTTGATAATATGCCAGCTATTATCGTCCATCTCCATCTCAACGAGGATATAGCCGGGGAAAAACTTCCGCTGAGATTTGCGTTTTTTCCCCGCTTTGATGGACAGGACTTCTTCGGTCGGGACAAGAATCTGGCCGATTTTTTCCTGGAGACCAAGTTTGGATACGGTCTCCAATACACTGGCCTTCACCTTATTCTCAAACCCTGCATATGTATGGACGACATACCAATTCTTCGGCATAATGATTTCTACTTAAAGGCAAGGGTCATCAACCTTCCCAACCCCATATCTACCAGTCCTAGAAAAAAGGCGCATATCAGTACGGTGGTTATTACCACCCAGGTAGAACCTATTACCTCCTTTTTTGTCGGAAACACAACCTTCTTGAGTTCCAGCTTTACTTCCTGAATAAAGTCTGCAATCTTCTTCAGCATACCAGCCCTCTTTCTGCACAGGGTTCCGGAATAAAATGGCAGGCCAGGAGGGACTCGAACCCCCAGCAGCCGGATTTGGAGTCCGGAGCTCTACCATTAGAGCTACTGGCCTGTGTCCTAACCTCGCAGCGCCATTTCTAATCCAGGCTACGCTTTTGTTTCCTTGTGCGTTGTGTGTTTACGACAAAACCGGCAATACTTATCCAGGTTCAGCTTGTCCGGTGTATTCCTTTTGTTCTTAGTAGTTGAGTAGTTTTTACGCTTGCACTCGCCGCAAGCAAGAAGAACGATTTCCCGCATGATTTATTGCCTCACATTCAATTTCAGATTTCAGATTGGTAAATAGCTATTGAGGATTTTTTTAATTCACAATCCCCGATTACCAGTCAGTAATTTGATTACTCGATCACTTCGGTGATGACGCCGGCGCCCACGGTGCGGCCGCCCTCGCGGATGGCGAACCGGAGCTCCTTGTCCATGGCAATCGGCGTGATCAGCTCTACCGAGCAGCTCATATTATCGCCCGGCATAACCATCTCCACTCCTTCAGCCAGCTTTACCACGCCCGTCACGTCCGTCGTACGGAAGTAAAACTGCGGACGGTAGCCATTGAAGAACGGCGTGTGGCGGCCGCCCTCTTCCTTCGTCAATATATACGCCTCAGCCTTGAACTTGGTATGGGGGGTGATGCTCCCGGGCTTGGCCAGCACCATGCCGCGCTCCACGTCCTCTTTCTTGACACCACGAAGAAGCACACCAACGTTGTCTCCTGCCTCTCCCTGGTCCAGAAGCTTCCGGAACATCTCAACGCCCGTGACCACCGTCTTCTGCGTCGGCTTGATGCCTACGATCTCGATTTCGTCGCTCACCTTCACGATGCCGCGCTCGATTCTGCCCGTCACCACCGTTCCGCGACCGGCAATCGAAAACACGTCTTCGATCGGCATAAGATAGGGTTTATCGATGTCGCGCTTCGGCTGAGGAATGTAGCTGTCCAGGGCATCCATCAACTCCATGATGCTCTTGTACTCAGGAGCGTTCACATCCTTGCTCTCGCTCTGGAGGGCCTTCAGGGCGCTCCCTTTCACGATCGGGGTCTTGTCGCCGGGGAACTGGTACTTCGACAGCAGTTCGCGAACTTCCAGCTCGACCAGCTCGATCAGCTCGGGATCGTCTACCATGTCAACCTTGTTCATGTACACCACGATGTACGGAACGCCCACCTGGCGGGCCAGCAGGATATGCTCGCGCGTCTGCGGCATCGGGCCGTCTGCGGCCGACACCACCAGGATGGCGCCGTCCATCTGCGCCGCACCCGTGATCATGTTCTTCACATAGTCAGCGTGACCGGGGCAGTCAACATGGGCATAGTGGCGCTTATCCGTCTGGTACTCCACGTGCGCCGTTGCGATCGTGATGCCGCGCTCGCGTTCTTCCGGGGCCTTGTCGATATTATCGTAGGATACAAAACTCGCCATGTTCTTGAAGGAAAGCACCTTCGTGATGGCCGCCGTCAAGGTCGTCTTGCCGTGGTCCACATGGCCGATGGTGCCCACGTTCACGTGTGGTTTCGTCCTCTCAAATTTTGCCTTTGCCATGCCGTACCCCTCCTGATAGGAAGTGAATATTTTTAGTACATTATTATTACTATTTGTTTTACGTAGTTCTTCGTAAGTACTGGAGCCCATGAGCGGGATCGAACCGCTGACCTCATCCTTACCAAGGATGTGCTCTGCCAACTGAGCTACATGGGCGTAAACTGAAAATGGAGCGGGAAACGGGATTCGAACCCGCGACCCCAAGCTTGGAAGGCTTGCGCTCTAGCCAGCTGAGCTATTCCCGCAACTCAACGCCGGAATGGATTACACGAGAGACGCCATCCCGCAATTCTGCTACCCGTACGAAATTGCTGAAAATTAAGTGGTGGGGAGGGGAGGTTTCGAACCTCCGTAGGCTGACGCCGACAGATTTACAGTCTGTTCCCTTTGGCCACTCGGGCACCTCCCCGATGTTAGCACCAGATGCCTGGTCGTGCGATGCGAAGCCCTGACCGCACTAAAAATTGGAGCCACCGAAGGGACTCGAACCCCCGACAGGCTGATTACAAATCAGCTACTCTACCAGCTGAGTTACGGTGGCAGAATCCTCAGTACCTTCCACGCCTTGCTGCCCGTATTGTATCGAAAAAAACACTTCTCCTGTGTTTACGCGCACTTATCCTGACACGCCAAAGAATTGTAATTATAAGAGAAAGTATGTTCTCTTGTCAAGCAAAAAGATTAGATTTAAGGAAGGGGCAAAATTTTAATACGACTTTAGCGTTGTTGTGCCTGCTGTGCCTCTGCGCTGTCGCATCACCTCATACAATAATGCCCCGGCAGCCACTGATACGTTCAGGGAGCTGATTTGCCCCTTCAACGGCAGCGACACAAGGTAATCACAATGGGTTTGAACCAACCTCCTCACCCCTTTGTCCTCTCCTCCCAGCACAAGCGCTGTCGGTCGCACAAAATCTGCATCCCAATAAACCGTACCGCCTGAAGCCTCGGCACCGACCACCCATACTCCCGCTTTTTTCAGCGTCTCAAGGGTATTCGAAATGTTCACAACCTTGACCACCGGAATGAACTCCAGTGCTCCAGCCGCAACTTTTGCTACCGTCTCCGTGAGCCCGGCAGCGCGACGTTCGGGGATGATCAGGCCGTGAACACCGGCGGCTTCCGCCGTACGCACCAGGGCGCCAAGGTTCCTCGGGTCCTCTACACTGTCAAGAACCAGAAACAACGCCGGCTCTCCCCGCTGTTCCGGTATGCGTAGAACATCATCGAGTGTAGCATACTCGCGGGCCGACGCAAGAGCCATAATCCCCTGATGGTGTGGGTTCTGAGTCTCGTGATTCATAGCGTCCCGTGACATGATCCGGATCTCGATGCCCCTGTCCCTCGCAAGCTCGATGATACGAACGACTTCGCGGTCTCTTTTTCGCTGCTCAGCAATCAGGAGTCGGTGAATGGGTCTACCGGCCTGAAGCGCCGCCATCACGGGATTGATGCCAATGATATGTTCTTTCGGCATAGGGGGGGTCATGCTCACGTTGAAGTGGCTCAAATGACTGCCACGAATCGCAAACTTACACTCAACCGGCAAAGACGCGCGAAGACCCACTCATCATCACGAGAGCCGGTTGCTGCTCCGGACAAATAATGGTCCTCGGCTTAGCAGGGTTACTTAGGTTTCCAGACCGTGCCGTCAGGCCGGTCATAGAGTGCAACTCCGCCATCATCCAGAATCTTGCGCACTCTGTCTGCTTCAGCCCAATCCTTGCGAGCTCGCGCTTCATTCCGAAGATGAATGAGTTCCTCGATACGCTCTACGGAAAGCGTTACCTTGCCATCCGTCAGACGGCTTTCCTTGAACCACTCCTCGGGATCTCTGAGGAAGATGCCAAGAGTTTTACTAACATCCTCAAAGGAAGAAAGAGCCTGGGAAAGAATGATAAATGAAGCCGCGTCATTCTTCTTGTCCACGACTGAGAGGAACTTATTTATATCGCGAACCAGGTCGTAGACGACACCTATCGCGAAAGCAGTGTTGAAGTCGTCGTCCATTGCCTCTTCGAATGCTTTCGAGAGATTTACGGTCTTCTCATATAACGGCCGGTCGCTCGACTCAATGACCTCTTCGGGCTTTACCATAGGCGCTCTTTTTCCTGCAAGGAACTTGATGATGCCCTCTTTCATCGTATAAAAACGATCAAGTCCGGCACGGGCATCCTTCAAGTTAGCGTCGGAAAAGTCAATGGGACTGCGATAATGGGTTGAAAGAAGAAAGAGGCGGACCACCTCTGCGTCATACTGATCAAGAATATCGCGGATCGTAAAAAAATTCCCCAGGGACTTCGACATCTTCTCCTGGTTGATGTTCACAAATCCGTTGTGAATCCAATAATTCACGAATTTCTTACCCGAATACGCTTCACTTTGAGCAATTTCATTTTCATGATGAGGGAAGATAAGATCCTTGCCGCCCGCATGGATATCGAAGGTCTCGCCCAGATGCTTGAATCCCATAGCCGAGCATTCAATATGCCAGCCCGGCCGGCCCAACCCCCAGGGACTTTCCCATGCCGGCTCCCCTGGTTTCGAAGCCTTCCAGAGCGCGAAGTCCAAAGGATCCTTTTTGCGTTCGTCGATTTCCACACGCGCGCCGGCCTTCAAGTCCTCAAGATTCCTTTTTGAGAGTTTGCCATAGTTACTGAAGCTCGAGACGCTGAAATAGACATCGCCGTCGATGACATATGCATGCCCCTTTTCCAGTAGCCCCGTGATGATCTGGAGCATCTCCGCTATATGTTCCGTTGCTCTCGGTTCGACATCTGCCCTGGCGACACCTAGACGTCTCATGTCCTCTTGGTAGGCTTCAATATATTTATGCGCAACCTCAGCCGCGCTGATTGACTCTTCTTTTGCACGATTTATAATCTTGTCGTCAACGTCGGTGAAGTTGCGGACGTACTTTACCTCGAATCCCCTGCGGCGGAAATAACGCTGAATCAAATCGAATGCTACAGCGCTCCGTGCATGACCGAGATGCGAAAAGTCGTACACTGTAACGCCGCAAGCATACATGGTCACCTTGCCGGGATGAATAGGAACAAATTCCTCTTTTTTCCCTGACAATGTATTATAGATCTTGATCATACGATGCAGTACCCTCATACAATATGCTTAAATAGGATAAAATGGAAAGTTGATTTTATACGGTGAGTGCGCACTTTGTCAAGCTGTTTTGAATATTTGCGACAAAGCCCTCACCCCCGCGCTTGTATTGTATCATAAACGGGCCCCTCCGTTTCTGAGTACATTAAAAAACGAAAGGCACTGAGACTCTTGATGGCCCGACAAAACACTTCGGCTGTGGTGTTCTCGTCCTTTACTGCCGGTTACTACAGCTGCCAAACAGAATTGTCACAAGCCTAAAGTAATCCGCGCAAAGTCCGAGGACTTCCCTTTGCCTCTTTGAAGCGTCACAATCAGAGTACGGCCGCCCTAGACCGCAGTTGAGGAAAACCGCGAAGATATGCGAAGAATCATAATAAATGCTAAAGCTGCCCACCTGAGGAATAGCGCTGGGGAGATATATTTTAGACAACCATGATGGTAATATCGCTGATAGCGCTCCCGACGACAAAGACCTTGGTATTATTGCTGTCAGAATCCACAGGAACCAGAAAGAATCCCTTTGCCTTCATGCCCGGTTTGGTCAGGGAAAAACCCCTGTTCCACGGAACAGCTCCTTCAATGAAGCCCAGCAGAGACTCCTTGTCGCCGAACTTTACGAACACCTTCCGGCCGGCATTTTTCCTGATGCCGAACACCTTTCGCTCCACATACTCGCGGTATCCACTGAACGTCTTCACAAAAAAAAGAGCTTTGAGATTCTCAACAGGCACGGTGATTTCATTCCTGTTTTTCGGTGTGCGAAGCCTCACTGTTTCGGCATCAACCCTAAAGTTCCGAACATACCCCTTCACCAGGGAACCATCTTTGAATCGGGCGACCACCTTCTCTTCTTCTGACATGAAGTCCTCCCTTTTGTTCAAAACTCGCCAAAGCAGGCACTGCACAGGGGCACTGCAGATAATAAAAGATTAGCATAAATGCCCTTTTATCGCAATCCTTCGTCATACATTGGCTATGCCTCATACGGCCCAAGCTCCGTTGAACAAGCATTGCTTCTGGAACGACTAGAAAAAAATCTTGTCTTTTCGCTCACAAAATACTATTATGAGCCTTTGTATTAATAACTCGAGAGCGGAGAACGCTCTTGTAGTCACAGGGAGATTACGAGGATGTCGAGAGCAGACAGGTTCTTGAAAGCATGCCGTCGCGAACCGGTTGATTGTACGCCGGTGTGGATGATGCGCCAGGCCGGCAGATACCTGCCGGAATATCGGGAAATCCGTGCAAAACACACGTTCCTGGAAATGTGCAAGACCCCGGAAGTTGCCGCCGAAGTGACCATTCAGCCGGTGCGCCGGTATGAAATCGACGCAGCCATAATTTTCGCCGACATTCTTCTCCCTCTCGAACCTATGGGAATAGCGCTTGAGTTTGCCAAAGGAGAGGGCCCGGTGATCCACAATCCCGTGCGCACTGCAGCGGACGTGGCAAAGCTCAGACAGATCGATTCAGCGACCCAGATCGAATATCTGATGAAGGCGATCAAGATCGTCCTCCGGGAACTAAACGGAACAGTTCCCCTCATCGGCTTTTCCGGCGCGCCCTTCACGCTTGCAAGCTACATCATCGAAGGCGGTGGATCCCGAAATTTCGAGCATGCAAAAGCCTTGATGTTCTCCGATCCGAAGACCTGGCACAGGCTCATGGAACATCTAACCAGCGTAATCATCAACTATATGAATGCCCAGATCGATACGGGCGTTCAGGTCGTTCAGCTCTTCGATTCGTGGGTCGGAGCACTCGGCCCTAGCGACTACCGTGAATTCGTGTTGCCCCATCAGAAGAACGTGATCGCCGGAATTAAGAAAACGGTTCCCCTTATTCATTTTGCTCACGGCGCGTCGCACTTGCTGGAGATGGTGTCGGAAGCCGGCGGCGACGTGATTGGCCTTGATTGGCGGTGCAATCTTGATGAAGCGTGGAAGCGCGTCGGCCATGATAAGGCGGTTCAGGGAAACATCGACCCTGTTTCGCTCTTTGGAACTAAAGAATTTATAAGGAAACGCACGGGGGAAATTCTTGACCGTGCTGCGGGTCGAAACGGCCATATCATGAACCTTGGGCATGGCATCCTGCAGCAGACGCCGCTTGATCATGCCGCTGAATTTATCAATGCTACCCACGAAATGAGCAGGCGATCAAATCCCAAATAACGCATTACATCTCCTGTCATGAATACCGTCCAGGCCGATCTGTTGCAAGTGAACCAGTCGATGGATGGAGTGTGAAAGAATTGAAAATTGACAATTGAAAAGCTGAAATGAGTAACACTGCAATAATACTTGTCGCGTTAGGCGGCCCCCGGAATCTCGAAGAAGTAGGCCCCTTCATGACCGCCTTCATAGGCAGGCCGGCAGCACCGCCCCTTGTTGCTGCCATTGTCGAGCGGTACAAAATGATCGGAGGGAAGTCTCCGCTGCCAGATCTCGTGCACGCACAGGCGGTTGCCCTCGAACAAGAAATGGGCGGCGAGTTTCGTGTCTATGAAGGTTTTCGGTACTCCCACCCGACCATCCCGGAATCCTTCGAGCGTGCTGTCAGGAACGGTGCAAACCGTGTCATTGCACTCTCCATGTCGCCCTATGCGACAGAAGTAACGACAGGCACTTACAAAAAAGCCTGCGAAGGCCTTGGGAGCGGCGCAAGTCCCCTGTTCATCGCGAACTGGCACGACAACCCCCTTTTTATACGAGCATGGCAGGAGCACGTATTTCAGGGTTTGAAGCGCTTCTGGACAGGACAACAAAGGCACGTCGTCGTGATATTTACAAGCCACAGCATCCCCCTCCGCTATATTCAGGCCGGCGATCCTTACCAGCAGCAGGTAGAAGAAACGGTCCGTCATGTCGTCGAAAAGCTAGGTATAAACAACTGGCGTATTGCCTGGCAAAGTAAAGGTGCGCGGTCGACGGAACCGTGGCTTGAGCCGGATGTGGAATCCACACTCGACAGGATTGCACGAGAGGGATTTAAAGAGGTTTTGGAAGTACCCATCGGATTCACCTGCGACCATATGGAAACACTGTACGATATTGATATCGCACACCGGGCGCACGCTAAAAAGCTTGGGCTCACTTTCGAACGCGCAGAATCGCTGAATACTTCGGCTCTCTTCATTCAGTCCCTGGCCGATGTAGTAAAAAAAGTCTTGTAGGCCTTTCTGCAAAAGCACGAAAATTCGAGTAGCGCAGTAACATGCGCTTTGCCTCTTTAAACGTCGTCGCGTCTCAAAAAGGATGTTGTCATGCCGAAAGTCATTATCATCGGCGGCGGAATTGCCGGATTGGCAGCCGCCGTCCACCTGAAAGCCGGGGCCAAGGCCCACAATAAGTCCGTCGAAGTTCTGGTGCTGGAAAAAAACGGGCGCCTCGGCGGCAAGATTCTAACCGAGAAGCACAACGAATTCCTTATCGAGGGGGGTCCGGACAGTTTCCTACCGGAAAAGATCTGGAGCGTGAACCTGGCCAGACATCTCGGTCTTGAACCGGAAATGCTGCCATCGAACGACGACTTCAAAGGCACGTTCATCTATTCTAGAAACAAACTTCACTCCCTTCCTGAAGGTGTGATGCTCATGGTGCCGACATCGTTTTGGCCCATGGCAAAATCCAGTCTCATCTCCTGGTCAGGAAAACTCCGCATGGGAATGGAAATTTTCGTCCCTAAGCGCAAAGTCATGGAGGACGAAAGCCTTGCATCGTTTGTTACACGCCGGCTCGGCCGGGAGTGCCTTGAGAAGATAGCAGAACCGCTTGTGGCCGGTATTCATACTTCAAACCCAGACAACATGAGCGTGTTAGCAACATTCCCGCGTTTTGTGCAGATGGAACAGAAAAGCGGCAGCCTCATCCTGGGCATGCTCGCCGCTCTCAAACTTCGCACGCACGCCACGCATAACGGCCCTCCGCCAAAGACGAACGCACCTAAACTCACGTTCTCCATGAGCTTCAGAAACGGGATGCAGACCCTGGCTCATGCCTGCGTCGATTATGTCGGCGCGGATTCGATGCGCATGAACGCGCCGGTCAAGGCTGTTGAACCCAAGGGGAAAGGATACGCCGTAGTGCTTGAAAGCGGCGAGACACTGGAAGCAGACCACGTCATGATCGCTTCAGCAGCATATGATGCAGCCGCCATGATAAAAGGGTTCGACGAGACGCTCGCTGCACAGATGAACAAGATTGAGTGGTCGTCCTCGGCAACTGTCTCCATTGCCTTCCGGAAAGAGGACGTCAGTGTCCCTCTCAACGGTTTTGGTTTCATCGTCCCCCGCATAGAGGGCAAGAGGGTCAATGCGGCGACATATAGCTCGATCAAATGGCTGCATCGCGCACCGGAGGACAAGGTCCTGGTCCGCGTATTTGTGGGTGGCGGGCATCATGAAGAGCTCGTGCGGGATCTGGACGATTCCGGAATGGTCAGGATGGTGCAAGAAGAGCTAGACGGCATACTCGGTATTAAGGCCGCAGCACAGTTCTCAAAGGTCTACCGTTGGCCCAAAGGAATGCCGAAATACACGGTAGGCCACTTGGGCCGTATCTCCATGATCGACCGCACTCTTGCATCACATCCCGGACTGCATCTCATCGGTTGCTCCTACAAGGGAATCGGGATCGGAGACTGCGTACATGAGGCACAGATCGCTGCGGAGAAAATATTAAAAAGTTAATGAATATCCACCAAAAATTGAATCCGTCACTGCAGACAGGCCGGTAGGAAAGTAAACTTTTCGGCCTGTTTTTTTATACCAAGAATGTTCAGTCATATATCAGTGCAAGATGAACACCTTTCATGAGTCAACCCTCCCCCTGAATAAAACTAAACGACGCCTGGAACAGCTGCAAACTGTTCGAATCGCCATTGACGACACACAGCCCGTGCCCTATTACCACCCCGAAACAAAAAAGGCCGGCCGAGATTTCTCCCAGCCAGCCTTGCTCTTTCCTCGTGAAAGGAAAAGTTTTTCTCTACCTCTTAGTACATTCCACCACCCATGCCGCCCATGCCGCCCATGCCGCCGGGCATACCACCGGGCATTCCGCCGCCTTTTTCTTCGGGCAGGTCGGTGATCATAACTTCCGTCGTAAGCATGAGGCTCGCCACGGAGGACGCGTTCTGGAGCGCGGAGCGCGTGACCTTGGTCGGGTCGATGATGCCGGCCGCGAGCATGTCCACGTACTCTTCCTTCTGCGCGTCGAATCCGTAATTCGGCTTGTCGCTCGACCGCACCTTGTCTACGATCACCGAGGGTTCGAGACCGGCATTGTTCACGATCTGGCGGATCGGCTCTTCTAGTGCCTTCTTGATGATATTAACGCCGATCTGCTCGTCGCCGGAAAGCTTTATCTTGTCAAGCACCGGGATGCAGCGAAGCAGGGCCACGCCGCCGCCGGCAACAATACCCTCTTCCATGGCCGCGCGGGTCGCATGCAGAGCGTCCTCGACCCGTGCCTTCTTTTCCTTCATCTCGGTCTCCGTGGAGGCCCCAACGTTGATGACTGCGACGCCGCCCACGATCTTGGCGAGCCGCTCCTGGAGCTTTTCCTTGTCGTAATCCGAGGTCGTCTCGGCAATCTGGGCCTTGATCTGCTTCACACGTCCCTGGATCGTTTCGGTCTTACCTGCGCCCTCGACGATGGTCGTGTTATCCTTGTCCACCGTGATCTTCTTAGCCCGGCCGAGATCGGAAATCTTCACGTTTTCAAGCTTGATGCCGAGGTCTTCGGAGATGACCTGGCCGCCGGTCAGGATCGCGATATCTTCGAGCATGGCCTTTCTGCGGTCGCCGAAGCCCGGCGCCTTGACTGCGCAGATCTGGAGCGTTCCGCGGAGCTTGTTCACCACCAGGGTTGCAAGGGCTTCGCCCTCGACGTCCTCGGCGATGATCACCATGGGCGCTCCCATCTTGGCGGTCTGCTCCAGGATCGGGAGCAGGTCCTTCATGCTGGAGATCTTCTTCTCGGACAGGAGGAGGTAGGCGTTCTCGATAACGGCCTCCATCTTCTCTGCGTTGGTCACGAAATAGGGGCTGATGTAGCCGCGGTCGAACTGCATGCCTTCTACCACGTCGAGGCTGGTGCTCATGCTCTTGGCCTCTTCCACGGTGATCACGCCGTCCTTACCGACCTTGTCCACTGCCTCGGCGATGAGCTTGCCGATAGTCTTCGTCGCTGTTCGCGGAGATGCTGCCGACCTGGGAGATTTCCTTCTTCTCATTGACCGGCTTGGACATCTTCTTCAGGTTCTCGATGACCGCTTCCACGGCTTTCTCGATGCCGCGCTTCAGGTCCATGGGGTTCGCGCCGGCAGTCACGTTCTTCATACCTTCGCGGTAGATGGCCTGGGCCAGCACCGTCGCCGTCGTAGTACCATCGCCAGCCACGTCCGAGGTCTTGGATGCCACTTCACGCACGAGCTGGGCGCCCATGTTTTCATAGGGGTCCTTCAACTCTACTTCCTTGGCCACCGACACTCCGTCCTTGGTGATGGTCGGTGCGCCGAATTTCTTGTCGATCATTACATTGCGGCCCTTGGGGCCGAGCGTCGCCTTGACTGCGTCCGTCAGGACATTTACGCCTTTCAGGATCGCCGCACGCGCATCCTGATCAAACATAAGCTGCTTTGCCATAACATTTCCTCCTAGGAATTCATCGATAGCGTTGATTTGGGCTCTGACAACAAAGTGAATGCAGTCTTAGCTCAGGACCCCCAGCACGTCTTCTTCTTTTACAATGAGGTACTCGACATTGTCGAGATTGATCTTGGATCCCGAATACCGGTCGAAGAGTATCTTGTCGCCGACCTTAAGGGACTTCACATCATCACCCACGGCTTCCACCTTGCCGCTCTGCGGTTTTTCCTTGGCAGTATCGGGAATATAAAGCCCCCCTGCGGTTTTCTCCAGTTCTGCGGTATAGCTTACAAACACCCGGTCTTTCAACGGCTTGAATTTGATGCTCATACAGTCAACTCCTTTCTGTGAAGTAATAGTGGATGGTGGTTAGTATATCAGATAATTAGCACTCGTTCAAGGCGAGTGCCAATATATTTCCCGGTCAGGAAAAAAGCAAATCCGATTATGGGTTGTTTTACGCAGGAATTTGCCGGAATTGGCTGATTTTGAGGAATATCTCTATTTTTCTGATATTATTGCAAAAATTATAAAAAAACAATAAAAGCAGGATATTAGTATCCTGCTTTTATTGTAAACAGTGCTATTATAATGCCTTTGCCGTTATTTCGTTTCTTTTTCCTTGGCCTTCTCTTTTTCCTGGATTGTCGCTGCTGGTATGTTTTTGAACACGTCTGCAGCCAACACAGCAGGCTTGAGGATTTCAATCGCCTTCTGTATCTGGATGTCATCCTTGTCGTCCTTCGGCATGACTTCCATGACGAAGTCATCCTCGGCAGCCGGCTGCTCTTTCTTCTTCTCTTCTTTCACCGTCTCGTTTTTCAGGTGACGCTCGAGGTCCTTCTCCCGCACGACGACATGCACTGGTTCACCGTCTTTCGGCTCCTTGACCGGAGGCAGCTTCACCTCGATGTCCGGGGTTATGCCCACATTCTGGATCGAACGTCCGCTCGGCGTATAATACTTGGCCGTCGTAAGTCGAATACCACCGCCGTCAACAGGGAACACGGTCTGGACCGATCCCTTGCCGAAAGTCTGGGTCCCCACAATGACCGCGCGTTTGGAATCCTGCAACGCTCCCGCGACGATCTCCGAAGCGCTGGCACTCCCGGTGTTCACCAATACAACCATCGGATAATCGCGCGGCAGCTCCGTACTGCTCGTTAAAAAGTCCTTTCGGTCCGACTTCTGCCTGCCCTGAATATAAACCACCAGGCTGTCTTTGGAAAGAAACTTGCTACTCACGTCCACAGAGGCATCGAGGAGTCCACCCGGATCATTCCGGAGATCGAGCACCAGTTTTTTCATGCCTTTAGTCTCGAGCCCTTTCAGGGCCTTTTCCAGTTCCTCAGTTGTCTGCCCCTGGAACTGAATTATCTTCACATATCCGATGGAGGCATCGAGCATTTTTGATTTGACACTCTGCACCTTGATGACGTCGCGGACGATCTTGAACTCCTTTGGTTTGTCCCATCCCTCCCGGTAGATCAACAGTTTGACCGCCGTGTTTTTCGGTCCGCGCATCTTATCGACGGCCTGCTCGATCGTCATGTCTTTGGTCCACTCATCATTGATCTTCATGATCTTGTCACCGGCAGCAAGGCCCGGCGCGGAATCCCGGCGTATCCTCGATAGGCGCGATGATCGTCAGCTGCTGGTTTTTGATGCCGATCTGGATCCCAACGCCCTGGAACTCGCCCTTGATGTCCATGTTCATCTCTTTGAACTGCCGCTCGGTCATATAGGACGAGTGGGGATCTAGGCCTGCAATCATGCCCCGAATGGCTCCCTGGATCAGTTCTTTGCTGTCGGGATTTTCAACGTAATTTTTCTTTACGAGTTCCAGCGCCTGCGTGAACGTCTTCAGGTCCTCGTAAGTCGTGTCGGACTTTTGTGCCTGGGCCATCTGCTGACCGATCAAAACACCCATCAGCAAAATGACCAGAGCCGCTATAATAAATTTTTTCTTATTGATCCTAATCATGTCGTCTTCCTCCACCGGGTTCTGCATAATTACTCTCCTCACTATGCTTGATAAGCAGAATATCTATGCGCAAATTGTCACGGCTCCGTTCAATATAGAGTATAGCAGTCTTTCCTCCCCTTCAAGCGTCTGTTCAGTGCGCTGGGAAGTTTTATCTATTTTTTCGCGAGCCAGCCGAGAGGGTCCTGCGCCTCCCCGTTCCTCCTTATCTCGAAATATAGTTTAGAGCCTTTCAGGCTTCCTGTCTCTCCTGCCAAACCGATCGCCTGGCCCCTGACGACCCGTTCACCCTTGGCCAGATGAAGTCGGGAAAGGTTCCCGTAGAGAGAGTAAAAACCGTCGCCGTGGTCAAGAATCAACAGCTTTCCATACCCCCGGTACCAATCGGCATATGCAACCTGCCCGCCCTCCATAGCATGAACTTCCTGGCCTACATGGGCCTCGATCTCGATACCGCGACGGAAAACCAAGGTCCCGAACTGAGGATGCCGCTGCATGCCGAACTGGGTCAGAACTTTTCCTTCCAGTGGCCACGGGAATCCGCCCTTCGGGGATTGAACGTTTTTTATTGAGCTGGCATTAGCGCTGTGCAGTTCCTTTGCGGTACGCCGTTCTCCTTCATCCTCTCTGATCATGGACCAGAGGCTTGCCGACGCCTCTTCAAGCTCACGATAGGTCTGCTCATATAAGTTTTTTTTCTGGCGTACACTAGCGAGTAACACGGCTTTTTGACGCCTTATGGACTCCTGTTCGGCTTTTTTGGCCTCTACAGCATGCCGGTGGTCAATAATTTCATTCTTTTTTCCCAGAAGCTCGCCCTGCTGACGAATGAGCAAGTTGAGGGCATTGCGATAATCCTCGATGATGGCCCGATCACGGTCCGCAATGATGCCCAGATACCGCGTCTCTTTGGCCGGGCTCCCAAGCCCCACCATCCCGTAGGTCGGAGCAATACCGTTGCGTCTCATTTTATAGAGAGCCCGGAGTCTCATGCCGTAAGCCTGCTTCTGGGCCTCAAGTTCCCGCGCAATCAGGGTGCTGGCCGATTCTATCTGACGCAGCGCTGATTCCGATTCCTGCAGCGTTTTCTGCTGGTCGATAAGTTCATCGGTCCGTTCTTGAATATCCCGGTCAATTATTTCAAGAGCAGCGAGCACCGACCGTTCCTTCCGGTTCGCCCGGGTGATCTCGGTCTTCTTCTTCCGCATTTCCTGCCTGATCCGGTCCAGTTCCCTTGTGCTGGCCGACGTTCCATCGTCTCCGAAAGCCAGGGAACACGTGACCATCGTGGTCAGCGTGATCGTCAGCAGTGCGGGAACTCTTCTTCATGCCTTCACGACTTTAGGACTCCAGAAACTTATTTACCGACACGAGCCCGCCGGCTAGTCCCAGAACTCCGGCACCAGTTATCATATATGCTACCACCGACAGCGGCAAAAAGTCCAGCCCGCCCGGCCGGGAAAAAATGAGGATGATTTCCGGCGGTAACGAGTAATACAGTGCCGCGAGGATGCCCACGGCGAGCCCCGAACCCAGCATGGCGAGTACGGTGCCTTCGATCAAAAAAGGGCCAAGAATGAAACTGCGCGTGGCCCCGATCCACTGCATGAGCTCGATCTCCTGCCCCCGAGAATACAGCGCAAGCCTCACCGAGTTGGAAATGATAAAAACAACCGAAATGCCCAGCAAAACGGCAAGCGCCGACCCTCCGTACGTCAGCAGCCGGTACAGAGACGCAAGCGCCTCAGCGCCCTGCTTCCCATAGGAAACGTCCTCCACTCCGGCGTAGCGTTTGAGCTTCTTTACCATGGCTTCCAGTCGATCCGGATCGGCCGCGGCGCGGTCGAACTTCAGCTCAAAGGAATCGGGCAGGGGATTTTCTCCCAGCCCGTCGATCAAGGCCTCCTGGTTCTTCAGCTCCCTCTTGAGAAGCGCCACTGCCTCGGCCTTGGACATGAAAGTGACTGTTTTGACGCCGGGCTCCAGTTCGATCCGTCGTCTGAGAAAATCCTGTTCCTGCTGTGAGAGCCCGTTTTTCAGGTAAATGGACATCTCCAGCCGTTCGCCCATGGTGTTCACGACAGAACGTAGGTTTAAAAATATTACGAGAAAACATCCGACGATCAGCATGGCCATGCTGATCGTACCCAGAGCCAGGAGGTTCACAATGCTGTTGGCGCGAAGATCGCGAAACGCTTCCGCGATGAAATAAAACAGGCCGTAACCGTTCACGGTTCTCCTTCACGCGGGAATGACCCGGTTGCGGCCACGTCGGTCCTCGGTGCAAGGGAGGGGAGGCCCGTCGTAGAACGGCTGCCGTCGTCAATGACCCTGCCGCCCTCCATGCTGATGATCCTGCGCTGCATTTTTTTCACTATTTCCCGATCGTGCGTAGCCACCAGAACCGTCGTCCCTTTCATATTGATGTCCCGGAACAATCGGAACACCTCCTGGGCGCTTTGCGGATCCAGATTGCCTGTCGGTTCATCCGCAAGAAGCACCTGCGGCTCATTCACGAGCGCGCGGGCCACGGCGACCTTCTGCTGCTCTCCCCCCGAGAGTTTCGGCGGCGTCAGGTGACGCTTCTCCTCCATGCCGACTTTCTTAAGAACCAGGTAGGCGCGCCGGTCAATCTCACCGCGAGGCGCGCCCACAACCTTGAGGGCCAGCGTGATGTTGTCGAACACCGTCTTGTGGGGAAGAAGCTTGTAGTCCTGGAACACGAAGCCCATGTTCCGCCTGAGGTAGGGAATGGTCGAAGGTTTCAGACGGAAGGTGTTCATGCCCTGGAGGATGATCTGTCCCTCGTCGGCATGTTCCGCGCAGAAAATTATTTTGAGGAGCGTGGTCTTTCCGGCCCCGCTGGGGCCGGTGATAAACACGAATTCCCCCTTGTCCACGACGAAGCTCACGTCGCTCAGGGCGGGGACGCCCTCATAGTATTTGGTCACCCGGTAGAGCTGGATCATGAGGCAAATCTCAAATGGCAACATCCGAACGTCAAATACACTCCCAAGAGCGAAGGCCAACACCCCTTGTGTTCGGGAGCCTGGAATTTTGGATGGGGCGTACTTTTCAGGAATCGCGATTTGCGATTGGGGATTTGCATCGTTTCGCCATCACCGTTTTTTCCTGATTGCCTCTTTGGCTGCAGCGGCGATGTGGTCAGCCGACATGCCGTAGTGTTTCAGAAGACCCTCGTAGTCCCCCGAAGTGCCGAAGGCGTCGCGGACGCCGATGCGCACAAGCGGTGTGGGAGCCGATTCGGCCAGAACTTCAGCCACGGCCCCGCCCAGGCCGCCTATGATCGAATGCTCCTCCGCCGTCACGATCGCACCGGTCCGTTTGGCAGCGGCGATTACCGCATCCGCGTCGAGGGGTTTGATGGTGGACATGTTGATCACACCTGCATCGATCCCCTCCGCCTTGAGCAAATCCCGCGCCTTGATCGCCTCGGCCACCATGAGGCCCGTTGCGATGATGGCCACGTCCTTGCCCTCGTTGAACACGTGGGCCTTGCCGATCCTGAACTTGTAATCGTCGCCGAAGAGCGTAGGGACCTTGTTTCTTCCCACGCGCACGTAGCAGGGCCCCTTATGCTCTGCCGCCGCTTCAATGGCCTGAAGCGTCTCGGGCCCGTCGGCGGGGACGATGACGGTCATATGGGGAAGCACCCGCATGAGCGCTATATCCTCCACGGACTGGTGTGAACCGCCATCCTCACCCACGGTGATCCCGGCGTGGCTCGCTACGATCTTCACGTTCAGGTTCGGGTAGCATACTGACTGTCTTACCTGCTCCCATGCCCTCCCCGTTGCGAAGACCGCGAACGTGCTTGCAAAGGGCAGTTTTCCTGCGATGGCAAGTCCGGCCGCTGTGCCGACCATGTCCTGCTCGGCGATGCCGATGTTGAAGAACCGGTCGGGAAACGCCTTGGCGAACTTCGACGTCTTCGTCGACCCTGAAAGATCGGCGTCGAGGACGACCACGTCGTCCCGTTTCTTTCCGAGACTCACCAGCGCATCCCCGTACGCATCTCTTGTGGCAATCTTTTGCTGTGCCTGACTCACATTGACCCCCGTCTTATTTCGACTTTCGGATTGTTGGTTGCGGATTAACAGCTCTTCAACCGCACTTCGAAAATCCACGTTCCGCAAATTTATTTACAAACTATTTCTTCAGACAGTTCCTTCATCGCGATCTCGAGTTCTTCCTTCGAAGGCGTCGCTCCATGGAACTCCACTTTCCCCTCGAACACTTTTGATCCCTTGCCCTTCACGGTCCTGCAGACGATCATCGTCGGCTTGCCCTTCACCGTCTCCGCACTGTCGAGAGCTGTCGTGATCTTCGCCATGTCATGGCCGTCGATGTCGATGACCTCCCAGCCGAAGGCGCGCCACTTGTCCACAATCGGCTCCACCCCCATAACCTTGGCGACCGGACCGTCGATCTGAAGTCCGTTGTTATCCACGAAGGCGCAGAGGTTATCGAGCTTGTAGTGCGCCGCGGTCATGGCGGCTTCCCAGATCTGACCTTCCTGCTGTTCGCCGTCGCCGAGAAGAGCATAAACGCGGCTGGATGTTTTATCAAGCTTGTTCCCCAAAGCGATACCACAGGCCACAGAAAGACCCTTGGCCGAGAGATCCCGTAGAAATTTCGACGCCAGGAAGGTATTTGCTGTCAGGATGCCCCTGCAACCGGGACCCCATCTTACGAAGCGTGCAAAGTTCAGCGTGTTCGATGAACCCTGCATGGGCCAGTACCGTGTACAACAGCGGCGCCGCATGACCCTTGGAAAGTATAAAATAGTCGCGGCCCTTCCAGCCCGGATTTTTCGGATCGTACTTCATTTTATAGAAGTACAAAGCCGTCGCGATATCGGCCGCGGAGAGACTCCCACCCGTATGACCGGACCCGCAGTCGGTCAACATCTTCAGGATGTCGATCCTGATCCTCCGCGCTTTTTCCATCAGCTTTTTGACCTGCTCAGCAGTTGCCGCCATTCAGAAAACCTCCTCTGATTCGAAGAATCCTTCCTAATAACCATCGTTGCCGTGCAACTGCGGCACGGACGTTGCTCCCGGGCTCCCGCTCTCCACGGTTCCGCCGTTTACTTCCTTCCTACTTTTTCTCGTTCCTGTCCCTCTGCTCCTGGGCGAGAAAATCCAGGATGATGTCATCCAGACTCTTGTCCTTTTCTTCCACTGCCGGCGTTTCTTTCTTCGGCGGCGCCGGCGGCGCGGGTTTCGCTGCTTCCGGCTTCGTGGCTTCGGCCTTTGCGGGCTCGATCTTCACTTCCTTCGAAGCGGACGGAGCATGATAGGCAGCCTCGTGCGGAGCGTTATTGAGGTCCAGCCTTCCCTGCATCAGGTCGCGGATCATCTGCTTGTGCTGCTCCATCATCAGATCCCGGACGACCTCATCCAGGCAATCGGCCTTGAGAATGTCGGCGTAGCTCGTCTTCCGTGAAGCAAGAATTGCGCCCTGGTAGTAAAGGAGCGAGGTTATGTATGGACTGGCGGTACCACCGTCTTCGGTTTGGACATGATAGATCTTGCCCTGGAACTTGAAGTCCGTATTGTACCCCGTAAGCATAGATAGTTATTATACAAAGCGCGGTTGGAAGATGCAAGCCTTTTTACCCGTTGCTGGTCAGCGAGAGAGAGTCCCGAAGCCGAGAGCATGAGCATACCATACCTGCCTGAGGGTTCCGGGGCGGGAGAGCAAAAAGGGGCCGTTTCTCGCGGTCTACGAAGCGCCTTTTCGCTTGACAGGGAGGGTGGCGTTAGTGTAATTTCTACTCCGTGCCGGCGTGGTGAAATTGGTAGACGCAGAGGACTCAAAATCCTCCGGGGGCAACTCCATGTCGGTTCGATTCCGACCGCCGGCACCACTGAATATCACCTAAAAAGATCGGCTGCACGCCGGTCTTTTTGTGTTCTCGACAGCCGGAGTGCACTGGGACAGACCAGGTAGTTTTTCGACTCGGGCGCCTTCAACACCTTTTCCCTGTTTGCTCGGCTTGTCTTTGTTGCCCTCCGACCACTGCTCGCATTCCTTCGCTTTGCATAGAGGCCGTTGTCGCCGTTCCGCCCCAGAATGCATAGAAAAGACGCTTGTCTCCCGCAGCCGCAGGACCGAAATATTTTCCCAGCAGTCGAGAAATTCAATCAAGCTCTTAGCCGCTGCCGGCCGCCCTTTTCTGGGTTGGACCTCGCGATCTGCACGCCGGCAATCCACTTTCTTGACAACCACAGTCGTTACTCCATCCCACACCTGATCCAGAGCGTATCGGGGGCATTGTTCAGGACGAGTTCTTTCGGCATTGTACATCTACTGGCCGGATCGTCCAGCAGGTCAGGCCGTTCACGGGTGATTGCATATAAAGTTCCGCATCATTGCAACAACATGCTGATACGCTCACCGGATAGGGGGATCTTTTCTTCTCGCCGAGGTGAAGCCACTAAATTGCTTGATTTTAGCGGATGACAATGCTATTCTTTGCAGCGTTAAGGGCGCCCGGAAAGTATTTTGGCTCGACCGAAAGGAGATGCGTGCCATGAGGTCTCGATTTCTGTACCCGGCCCTGATATTTGCCGTTCTCATTCCCTTCTCCGCGCAAGGCGAGGAGCTGGACTGCATCAAATGCCATGGTTATCTCAAGAAAGAACCGGTCCTGCACCAGGCCCTTGAGATGGGCTGTGTTTCCTGCCACGAAGCCGAGAACTTCCAGTCACTTCCGCATAAAAAAGGCAAGATAGCACGTTCGCTCATGGCGCCCCAACCCGAGCTGTGCTACAGCTGCCACGACAAGGCTATCTTCGGCAAGAAGACCGTGCATGCGGCCCTAGGCATGGGTTGCACCAGCTGCCACAATCCTCACGCAACAAAAAACGCGAAGCTCCTGAAATCAGCGCTTCCCGATCTTTGCTACGAATGCCATGACAAGTCGCTGTTCACGCAGAAGACCGTACACGCTGCACTGGGAATGGGTTGCACCAGCTGCCACAATCCTCATTCATCGGACGCCCCGAAGCTCCTCACTGCGGAGCAGCCTAACCTTTGTTTCGGCTGTCATGACAAGGCCCCTTTCACAAAGAAAAATATCCACGCGGCCGTCGGCATGGGATGCACGGGGTGCCACAGTCCTCATTCATCGCAGAATTCGAAACTCACTGTAGCCCCGGTCCCGGACCTGTGCTTCACGTGCCACGACAAGGGAGAATTCACCCGCAAGGTCGTTCATCCGCCTGTCATGGGAGGCGAATGCCTGAGCTGCCATGTACCGCACGCCTCCGACGAAATTGCCCTGCTCAGCAACAAGCCCTATGATCTCTGCCTGGGTTGCCACCCTGATGTGCCGAACAACCCCCATGCGGTTTCCGGCTTTACGGGGGGCCGCCACCCGCTGGGAGGGATCGTCAAAAAAAATAAAGCGGGCAAGCTGAGAGACCTGAAGGACCCGGCGCGCAAAGGCAGGCCTTTTTACTGCGGCAGCTGCCACGAACCGCACAGCTCGGAAGGCGGGCGTCTTTTCAGATTCAAGGCCATGTCCTCGGAAACCCTGTGCGTGAACTGCCATAAAATGTAACGCTGCCGATGCCGGTGCGGCTGCTGACTTACTGTGCCGTGTGAGCGTGCTGCTCGGGGACGGGCATATCCGGTCAGGTCCGTCTCCGAAATTCTTTTCACTGACGAGGGGGGGAGGCAGGGAGGGGATGGCGCTTCATTTCCCGGGAGCGAAACCTTCACGCCGCAGAAAACATGCTCACCGAATACATCAGGAACATTCCGCTTTTCAAACACCTCAAGGATTCTCAGGTCAAGGAGATCGCCGTACGCTGCAAGAGCGCCCGGTACCGGAAGGGCGATGTGATCTTCCACCGGACTGATCTCAGCACCGACCTCTACATCGTCAATTCAGGAAAGCTCAAAGCAGTGCTTATCGACGAGGAAGGTGACGAGATCGTCCTTGCGCAGTTCGAAAAGGGGGCTTTCTTCGGCGAACTGAGCCTCCTCGACGGCAAAGGACGCTCGGCCACCATTGTGGCCGACGACGACTCCGAACTCGCTGTTCTGAAAAAGGACGTCTTCCTCGACCTGGTGTACAAGGAACCGAAGCTGGCGGTCGAACTCATGGCAACGCTTGCCGACCGGCTGCGCAAGGCAGACGACATGATCGAATCCCTCGCTTTTCTCGAAGTGGGCGAGCGGCTCATCAGAACGCTTCTCGATGGATCGGCCGCGGACCAGTCCGACATGAAAGGGTATCTCAAAGCGACAAAGCTGACCCACAAGGAGCTCTCGGCCCGCATCGGTTCATCGAGGGAGGCTGTCTCGAAATGCATGAAAGTTCTTTATACCAAGGGCATCATCAAGGAAGTCGGCGGTAACTTCCTGGTTGCCCGCAATGCCCTCGACCATCTGAAGGATAAAGTGTAAAGATCGCATCTGCGAATCCCGCACCAACTGCCTGCGCAGTTCCGTTTCGCTGCTGCAAACCTCCTAGCTGACCCTCCGATACAAAAGACCGGTCGTAATGCATTAGGGAAATGTTTCATCCGCGTGAAGCTGTTCCTTCCCTGCCGCAGCCGTAACCAGGCCGGACCCACAGACAAAAAAAGCTCCCCGCCGGAAAGCGGGGAGCTTTGAAATTTCTCTCATTCAGATTTTTGGCAGTTTCTCGAGCGCCTTCTTGATGTCCGCTTCCGGGTGCTCGTGGTCGAACAACTTGCCTTCCCGGTAATCGGCATAGGCCTGCAAATCGAGGTATCCGTGGCCGCTCAGGTTGAAGAGGATGGTCTTCTGCTTCCCTTCCTGCTTGGCCAGCAGCGCTTCGTCGATCGCCGCCCGTACCGCATGGCTGCTTTCCGGCGCCGGAATGATCGACTCCGTCCCGGCAAAGAGCACCGCCGCCTCAAAGCATTTTGTCTGACCGTAAGCCCGGGCCTCGATGATCTTGTCGTGGTAGAGCTGGGAAACGAGCGGGGAGTCGCCGTGGTAGCGCAGCCCGCCGGCGTGGATGCCCGAGGGCATGAAGTCGTGGCCCAGGGTGTACATGGTCAGCAGCGGCGTCATGCCCGCCACGTCTCCGTAGTCGTAGCAGAACTCCCCCTTGGTGAGCGTCGGGCAGGACGTCGGCTCCACCGCGATGGCCCGGAGATTCTTCTTTCCGCCGGTCAGCTTGTCTTGGAGAAAGGGGAACGCGATCCCCGCGAAGTTGCTCCCGCCGCCGCAGCAGGCAATGACCACATCGGGATAATCGCCGGCGATTTCCAGCTGCTTCTTTGCTTCCTGGCCGATGACCGTCTGGTGGAGGCACACATGGTTCAGGACCGACCCGAGAGCATAATTCGTATCGTTGTGCGTTGCCGCGTCCTCCACAGCCTCGGAGATGGCGATGCCGAGACTGCCCGTGCTGTTGGGATCAACCTCGAGGATCTTCCTGCCCGCATTGGTCAACGTAGACGGGCTCGCGTGCACCGTAGCGCCCCAGGTCTCCATCATCATCCTGCGGTAAGGCTTCTGGCCGAAACTCACCTTCACCATGTAGACCGTCACGTCGAGGCCGAAGAGCTTGCCGGCGAGCGCCATGGACGAGCCCCACTGGCCCGCTCCCGTCTCGGTGGCGATGCGCTTGATGCCCGCCTTCTTGTTGTAGAAGGCCTGCGGAATGGAGGTATTCGGCTTGTGGCTGCCGGCAGGGCTCACGCCTTCGTACTTGTAATAGATCTTGGCAGGCGTGCCGAGGGCCTTTTCGAGCCGGTGGGCGCGAAAGAGCGGCGACGGCCTCCAGAGAGTATAGATGTCGAGCACTTCCTCTGGGATATCGATCCAGCGGTCCCGGCTCACTTCCTGAAGGATCAGGTCCATGGGGAAAATCGGCTTGAGGTCATCGGGTCCCACAGGCTGCTTGGTCGCCGGATGGAGCGGCGGCTTGGGCAGATTCGGCATATCGGCCATGATATTGTACCATTTGGTCGGAATTTCCTTGTCTGAAAGGGTGATCTTCGTCTGTCTCATGTTACCTCCTGAACGAATTTGGGAAATGGAGAACTGCAACAAAAAGTGCAGTCATTTTATACTATTTCGAGAACGCACACAACGATATTTTGCGGCTCGCTCAGGCGCAAAGCGGCATTCCTCCGGTTCCGCAAATGCATGATAGCGGACATGAATATCCTGAGGAAGGGTGGGTAGGTCGGGTCCTGATGCTTGTATGTCTCTTACAGGCCGATGGAGAACATACTTTCCAGATCGTGGCGGGAGTGGACACGGAAGGCTATAAGCGTCTCCGAAGTAAGAATCCCATCCACCTTCAGCATGTGATTCGTCACCATCTCCGCCATCTGGTCGTTATCCTTGACGCGGATGATCACGGCCAGATCGAAGCGTCCTGCCACTGAATAAACTTCGGTGATGCCGTCCATGTCCGCCAGCGTCTCTGCGACCTTGTTTACCTTGTCTCGCGCCACAGTCAACAGTACCAGGGCTGTAACCATAAACAAGCCTCCTCTGTTCAAGTTTTCATTATTATATCAGAAGCGCACCATCACACTGCAGGAATATCGGATTTGCCCTGTCCAGCGGTCAACAGGGATTGCATCGCGGATCCGGCGCGCTCAGATTGCCGGCGAGTAAAAGGCTTTGGGCCGGGCAACCGCCGTGGCATTGCGCATGGAACCGGCAGACCGCCTGTGTGCAGGGGTTTCCGGCAAAACTGCGGAAACAGGCAAGCGCCTGGTGCTGCAGGATATGTTCAAAGGGACTGCGAAGCAGGTTGCCGAGAAAAAAGTCCTTCATGCCGAAAAAGAGGTTGCAGGGATAAACTGACCCATCAGGCAGCACGCCCAGTTTGGTCGTACCTGCGGGGCACCGGACAGCCGCAAGCTCGGGCAAGCTCGACCTATCGGGAAGAAAACCTGAGCAGAAGACCGTGCCGACCTGAGCTGAAGGAAAGCTGTTTTCTATCGTCGTCGCAAACTCGGGGAACGGGACGGTGTCTCCAAGCTCCCGTTGATGAAGCGCATCGCGGTAGATCAAATAGAATTTCTTCGGCTGGAGCGAAAGAATGTCCCCGATCATGTCATGGTCTGTGTTCCGGCTGAACAGGGATTTGACCACCGGTCTATGCTCTTGGATGAAATCCCTGAGCCGGACAAGTGTTTCCCCATCATTGATCGAAATGCCGACCGTCACCGCCTCCCCCGCGTCCATGAGTTCCGAAAGAACACCGGGATTCGAACCGTTCGAACTGATATTAATGCTGAAGCCCGACGAGGCAGCCTCGCGCACAAAAGCGACGATATCCACATGCAGTGTCGGCTCACCGCCCATGATGTCGAGGGTCCGGACACCGGCCCGGTCGAGCGTGCAAAGCATCGCCGTGAAATCCGCAGCCGTCATGTCCGGAAGCGGAGACAGGGAGCGGTTGAAACAGAAATCGCAGGCCCGATTGCACCGGAGCGTGGGATACCACTGTATGTAGTCAGGACCGGAAATCATAATGCGGAATTCGGATTGCGGAATGCGGATTACAGTCTGTCATTTCCGCAAATGCGGGTATCCGGCGTCTTCGGCTGACACGCACATTCGTCTTCATATGATGCTTAAACGGAATATACTCGCCCACGCTTCCGGATAAACCCTTCTTTTTCCAGTTGAACGAGGTTTCTTTTCACTCGCTCGGGATCCATGCCCGTCCTCGTTGTGATCTGCGCAGCGGTAAGGGGCGCTTCGGCTACAAGCGTCTTCAAAATCATGCCCCGCACCTGCCGGTTTGAATTCTCGAAGGGGCTCTGACGGGTGTAATGAACGCTCCTGCGGTTGGGATTGGCATACTCCTGCTTCAACATGGTTCCGTAGTCCATCAGGGCGTTGTACCATTTCCGCGGATTTTCATGATCCACAGTCAGTGCCACTAAGGGCAGCAGCTCATCGTCGTGAACGCTGTTTTGGTCATGAAAAAATTCGTAGATGAAAACACGCCTGATGTTCGTGTCCATAAAGACGACAGGTTCGTTGAAGGCAAAGGCCAGCACCGCGCCTGCCGTGTATTTACCGATGCCCGGCAGCGCCAGGAGACTCTCCTGATCCCGCGGCAGCCTCCCCCGGTGATCTGACATGACTTTCTGAGCGAGTGCTTTGAGCGCAAGCGCCCTTCGATTGTAACCCATACCTGACCAGATCTTAAGAAGCTTCGGGAGTGGCGCCTGGGCGAGGATGGGAAAACTCGGAAACGCGGAGAGAAATTCTCGGTATTTTTCAATGACCCTCTCTACCTGCGTCTGCTGAAGCATTATTTCGGAAATAAGCACCCGATAGGGCGTCACGTTTTTGCGCCAAGGCAGGTTCCGACCTCGGGCATCAAACCAGTTGTAGACCTTTTTCTGAAATGTTCGGACCTGCTGCGGGAGTTAACTTGATGTTTTTTGCGTTATGCAAAGAGGATATCGTCGCTGATCTCATGTCTGAGTTTGAGATGCAGAGCAGTCGCGGATCCATTTTTTCCGGAGCAGGACATACAGCGCGCCCAGCCCGCCGTCGCACTGCCGTGCAGTGACAAAAGCAATGATATTTTTTCGAAAATGGCCGGACAGCCGCCGTATGACCGCGTCCTTGACCCGCGGTCCCCTGACTGACCGAAGGCCCCTGCCCACGATAATCTTAACACAACTTCTTCCTGCTTTCAGGGACTCCAGCAGGAAGTCGTCCAGCTCGTCTTCCGCTTCAGGGACCGTGCACCCGTGCAGATCGAGAAAGGCCTGGACCGAGAACCTTCCTTCATGAAGGGTGCGCGCGATATCGTCGCGGCAGTCGGAATCGATCCATTCTACGTACTCCTGGGTGTGCGGCAGATGGATCGGCAAGTCGCCACCTACGATCTGCCCGAGGATCACCTGTGCATCCCTGCCGCAGTCCTGCTGCGCGTGACCGGGCTCCGTCTTACGGGGGCGATGCGCACAGGCCAGTGAACGGAATTCATCGATGGCCAATACGCTGCCCATCTCCCGGGTGAAAAGCTCTTCGTCGGTATATTCTTCCTTTTTTTTCTGGCGTCGGGGTGGAGGAACGGGCTTTTTGCTCTCGATCTTCTTCCTGAGCTTCTCAAAGGGACGGATGGTAAAATCTTTCTTGCTCATGGATACACCTGAAGCTTCCTCACGGGAGTGAGGCGGCGCAATGGGACCATGGTTGAGCGATTTTATAAAAAGATCAGAGCGGGTCGTAAGCCGAGTTCTGTTCCCTGATCGCTCAGGGTGATGATCATTTGTCTGGGCCGATGGTTGCCCATCGGCACGAGCGACCTACCCGGAAGTCTCGGACGGGCCGTCCTTACCTCCTTGCGGAGGACGCTTCCCTATGTGGTCTTGCTCCAGGCGGGGTTTTCCAAGCACTCCCGGTCGCCCGGGAGCCTGGTGGGCTCTTACCCCACCGTTTCACCCTTACCCCTGTGCGGGGCGGTCTTCTTTTCTGTGGCACTGTCCATGGGGTCGCCCCCTGTCCCGTTTCGGGACCGCCTTGCCCTGCGGAGCTCGGACTTTCCTCCCCCCGTTGCCGGAGAGCGATCACCTCACCCGCTCTGAATTCAAAGAACAGCTGACAGAAGACAGAAAGCCAGAATTCAGTAGAGGAAGAACGCATCCTAAGAAAGTCGTCCTCTTTTGACTACTGATTTCTGCATTCTGTCTCCTTACATTATTTTTTCATCAATCGCCTTGTTCGCCAGGGCGTCCGCTTCCTTGTTCCTCTCCCGTGGTATGTATTGTACCTCGACGGCGCCGATCTTCGCAATCAGCTCTTTGATCCTGGCATGGAGCGGCTTCAGGCCTTCGTTTTTAACCTTGTACTGGCCGTTCAGCTGCTTCACGAGCAGCTCGGAATCGGCAAAAAACCTGACCTTCGTTGCTCCCAGTTTCAAAACCTGTTCGAAGCCGATGATAGCGGCAGTGTATTCGGCGATGTTATTTGTGGTCTTGCCCAGGTAGCGTGATATCTGGCCGACCGGTTTTCCGTCCTGGAGAATGTAGACCCCCGCGCCTGCCTCCCCCGGGTTGTTTCGCGACGCGCCGTCTGAAAAAATGGTGTATTCCACAGCTTCCCTTTCGTTCGATCGATCAGCAACTATTTTGACGCGATCGCTTCCTTGAAGTAAAGGATCCGATGGCAGTTGGGACAGGTGATGATGCTTTCGTTCTTTTTGACATTGACGAACACCTGGGGGGGAATGCTCATATAGCAACCCGAACAGGATTCCCCGCGCGCCTCGGCAATGGCGATGCCTCCCTTGGTATTAAGGAGATTCCGGTACTGGTGGAGGACCGCCGGCTGAATGAGGGCGACCACTTCCTTTTTGCCCTGTTCGACGATTTTCAGTTCCTGTTCGAGCTTTGCGAAGTCAGCTTCGTGCTGTTTCTGTTCGGACTGGAACGCCACCTCTTCATCGCGGGTACGCTGTTCGGCCGCTGTGATCCCGGCGGCTGCGGCGTCGATCTTTTCCATAAGCACGAGGATCTCGTCCTCGATCTTTTTGTTCTCCTGCTCGCTGGTCTCAATCTCTTTGAGCAGGGCCTGGTACTCTTTATTGTTCTTGATCTCTGAGGAGTGCGCTTTCTGCTTTTCGACCTTCTGCACCCCGACCTCAAGATCCGCGTCCCGGTCGCGCTTGTTCTTCTGCGCGGCCTGGAGAGCTTCCTTTGCCTTCTCCAAGTCCGCTTTGTTCAGCTCTCGCCTCCGTTCGATATCGGCGAGGAACTCGGGCAGGCGTTTTTTCTGGTCCGTGAGGCTCCGAATCTTTCCATCAATTTCCTGAAGCTGAATGAGCAGGTTGAGCTGTCGATCCATTACTCCTCCACAAAATGAAAAATGCGCCTCGCGGCGCATTTCTCAAATGACTTTTTCACGTTATAAAAATATTTTGTATTCCGCATTCTCCACTCCTGTCCAAATTGGTGGGCCCACCAGGGCTCGAACCTGGGACCAACCGGTTATGAGCCGGTAGCTCTACCAACTGAGCTATGGGCCCTGCTGCTGCAGTTTCCGAATGCCGATTTTCTGTAAATGGCCGAACGCGGCCTTGCACGAGCCTGCCCGCTGTCATTTATTGTTCGTAATTCGTATCTGTTGCGTCCGCCATGCACCCAGCCGCTGCGTTTCCGCAGGGGCCTATAATCGCACACCATCTGCAAAATGTCAAGGAATTGCCGCTGCACGGATGACCGTACTTACTCCATGAAGCTCTTAAGCTGTTTGCTCCGGCTCGGGTGGCGCAGTTTCCTCAACGCCTTTGCCTCGATCTGCCGGATGCGTTCGCGCGTGACATCAAATTCCTGGCCGACTTCCTCCAGGGTATGGTCCGTGTGCTCGCCGATACCAAAGCGCCAGCGCAGCACCTTTTCCTCGCGCTCGGTCAGCGTATTCAGCACCTTCCTGAACCTGCTGATGGAGGTTCTTGCGGATGGCCGATTCGAGCGGCGACGCCACCTTTTTGTCCTCGATGAAATCGCCCAGATGACTGTCCTCTTCCTCGCCGATCGGCGTTTCAAGAGAAATGGGCTCTTTCGCGATCTTCATGATCTTGCGGACCTTCTCGACCGGCAGCTTCATGGACGCGGCGATTTCCTCGGTTGTGGGTTCGCGGCCGAGATCCTGTACGAGACCGCGCGACGTCCTGATGAGCTTGTTCATCGTTTCGATCATGTGCACGGGGATCCGGATCGTTCGCGCCTGGTCTGCTATGGCCCGCGTGATGGCCTGACGGATCCACCACGTGGCATAGGTGCTGAACTTGTAGCCGCGCTGCCACTCAAACTTGTCAACGGCCTTCATGAGGCCGATGTTGCCTTCCTGGATCAGATCGAGGAACTGCAAGCCTCGGTTTGTATATTTCTTGGCGATGGATACGACCAGCCTCAGGTTGGCTTCCACCAGTTCGCTCTTGGCGACCTTGGCCCGTTCCTCGGACCGCTCGTAGGCGCGGAGCGTCTTCTTGAGGTCTTCTGCCGCGACTCCGCAATCCATCTCGATTTTTTTTACGCGTTTGATCGCGTTTCGGTAGGTCTTCTCAAGTCCGAGAAGCGCCTCCGGCTTCATTTCGAGCCTGCGTGCGGCGTTCTTGAGTTCGCGCTCGCCGAGACGCATTTTTTTAAATACGTCTTTTATCTCGGAGAGTGCAAGGCCGGTTTTGCGCTCCAGCCCGTGGATCTCGCGCTCGGACAACAACACTTCGCTCACCATCTCCCTGAGCTTCATCACCAGACGGTCCGTCTGGCGGCAGTGAATGTTCAGCGCTTCGAGCTTGTCAAAGAGGGCATATCGCGTCGTCTGCAGCTTTTCCCGCAGCGTTTTTTTTCTGGCCTCGCTGGTCCTGCTGCTGTTGACATGCGTCGAAAGGGTGTTGATTTCCTTGCTGTGCCGATCGATCTCGCTGATCAGCTTGAGCACCCGGGCCTGCAGCTCCTCTTCGTTCTGGGTCTGAAGGTCCTCAAAATCATCGTCGCCGGCATGGACCACTTCATGGATGCTGATCTTGCCTTTCTTCAGCTTGTCTCCGAGGTTGCGTACGTCCCGGAGCGAAAACGGAAGACTGTAGAGGACCTGGGCCGCATCGCGTTTCCCCTCCTCGATCCGTTTCGCGATGGACACCTCGCCTTCCTTGGACAGGAGCGGCACTGTGCCCATTTCTTTCAGATAGAGACGAACGGGGTCATCGGTCTTGCCGACGCCGACCTCCACGTCCTCTTCCTCGATCTCCTCTTCGGCTGTTTCGTCAAGGCCAACCTCTTCAGGCTCGGCGCCTTCCTCGAGCTCGTCTTCACCGGATGCACGGACCTTGCCGTCGTGTCGGGAGTCCGTGATGTCCAGATCCATTTCACCATCGCCGAACAGTGAGATAATGCTGTCGAGCTGTTCCGAAGAAACGTCTTCATGCGGGAGCGCATCGCTCTGCTCTTCGAACGGAACGTAGTTCCTCTCCTTGCCCGCCGGGCCCGTCTTTTTCGAGCCGTCTGCCTTGCCCTTCTTCGACATACCCTGGTGCTCCTTTTGGTGATGTGCGTTGTTCTGTCCCCGCCATCACAAGTCTGTGCCTGACCGGTTTCCCGGTCGGTCTCCCGATACCCTACATTCCCGGGACCCGTTTCCCGAGCTTCCTGTCCGGTCTCTTACTCAGCTCATTCTGCTCATCCATGAGCCGCGCCAGCACCCCCGCGTCGCCTTGCGCCTCCGCCTCCTGAATGGCTTTAGCCAACAGCTTCATCTTCTTTTCCGGGTCTTGCTGCTTGATGATATCGACACAGTCCTGGCAGGATTTATCCGGATCAAGATGCACCATGTCGAGAACAGTGTAATGAGACACTAATGCATTCAGCTCCTCATCCCCCGTAGGTGGAGTGCAAGAGGATCGACTGAGCCTTTTGTCCGCAGGACCTCAAAAATTCTCTCAACTGCCCGCCGGTACAGGGGATCGGTGAAATCTTGCGGCTTTATCTGCTCCGCCAGCCTTCGCAGGATTCCATCGTCCTTCAGCATCAGGTGAATCAGGATCTCCTCGGCCCGGGGCCGGTGGGTATGCTTCGGCCGGGACGCGGCCTGTCCCGTTTCTGCGGTTGCCGTCCGTTTCACGCCCTGCGGCATCTCCTGTCTCAGGACAGATTCATCGAGGTCCAGGGCCTCTGCGGTTTTCTTCAGGTAGTGATCACGTTCGATGCCGCTCGGCAGTTTGGCAATAATGCCGAGCATTTCTCCGGCACGCTCCACCTTTTCATCGATCGAAAAAGCCGTACTGCCCGCCACAATGTGGCCCAGCACGAAATCCATGAACTTGACGGATTTTTTAAGGCACGCGGCAAAAGCCTCGTAGCCGTTCTTGCTCAGAAACGTATCAGGGTCATCGCCGTCAGGAAGCGAAACTACATTCACCTTCATCCCGCTCGATGCGAAAAGGTCGATGCCCCGCAGGGTCGCCTTCACCCCCGCCGGATCAGGATCGAAGATGAGCACGATATTGTGCGCAAAACGGCGCATCAACCTCACGTGCCCCTCTGTCAGCGCCGTGCCCAGCGTCGCCACTGCATTTCTTGCCCCATACTGATGGCAGGCAAGTGCGTCCAGATAGCCCTCGACAATGACGAAATACCCGAGTTTGCGGGCCTGTTCCTTTGCCCGGTCAAAACAATACAGCACATTGCTTTTGCTGTACAGCGGTGTTTCGGGCGAGTTCAGGTATTTCGGCAATGAGTCATCCATGACCCTGCCGCCGAAGGCGATGACATTGCCAGAAATGTCCCTGATCGGAAAAATGATCCTGCCCCGGAACCGGTCATAATGACCGTCGCCCTCGCTTCGCTTGACGATCAGTCCGGCCTTTTCCATCCGGCCGGGGGAGTAACCCTTCTGCTTTAAATGCTTGAACAGGCCGTCCCACTCGGGTCTGGCATAACCAAGCCCGAAATCCCGGGTCATCTGGTCGCTCACGCCCCGTTTTTTAAGATAGGCCCGGGCTGCGCCGCCGGCGCCGCCGTCGAGCTCGCCGGAAAAATACGCAGCGGCGGCTGCGACTACGGCTAAAAGCGCCGCACGTTCATTCTGCGATTGAGCGTCCTGTCTGCTCCCCTGCATGTCCTGCGGCAGCTGAATACCTGCCCGCGAGGCCAGCTTCCGGATTGCTTCGGGAAAGTTCAACCCTTCCTGAAGCTCGACGAATTTGAATGCATCTCCACCGGCTCCGCACCCGAAACAGTGAAAGATTTGTTTTTCCGGGTTCACGTTGAAGGACGGTGTTTTTTCCGAGTGGAAGGGACAAAGTCCCTGCCAGTTCTTTCCCGTTTTTTTCAGCGAAACATACCCGGAGACGAGATCAACAATGTCGACACTGTCTCTGACCCGGCTTATGGTGTCGTCTGAGAACACGTTATTTTTTCAGCTCCGCCACGGTCACCCCTGCTCCGCCTTCGGCCGGCCCCCCGTTCCGTAGGGCAGAAACCAGAGGATGGTTCTTAAGATATTCCGTCACTGCCTGCTTGAGCGCCCCGGTCCCGAGCCCGTGAATGACAGTAACGATCGACAGGCCGCTCATAGCTGCATGGTCCAGAAAACGCTCGAGCTCGGCAAGGCCTTCTGCCACGCGAAGCCCGATGATATTCAGCCGGTCTGGCGCGCTTTCTCGCTCCTGCAGCTCAGCGCCCCACCCGGGCGCCGCAACTCTTTCCCGCTGGTGCTGCATCTGCTCGAACGGGAATATTTCCTCTTCCGCGATCTTGATTTTCTTCCCGCCTATATCCAGTTCGATACGGCCCGACTGGGAAGCAAGCACGGTTGCAGTTCTATTCAAGCGCGGTATGCGAATTCGGTCGCCGGGATGTAGATCGTGAGATGTCCGACCATAACCGTCGGCCGTAACCCGTGCAGCAGCAAGTTGTCGGCCGACTGTTTCCACTTCCACTGCCGCAATCTTGATCATTTCCCGGTCCGACGCCGTGACCTGGGATAATTCGCGAAGCTTTTGCCGGAGCGATGATAGAATTTCCTTTGCTTCAATCCTGGCTTTTGCCTGGATTTCACGTGCATCCTTCAAGGCTGCCTGGACCGATTCCTCCGCCGTGCTCCTCTGCTGCTTTGCTGCAGCAAGCTCCCGCTCCAGCGATTCCCGTTCCGCTGCCAGCGCCCGCGATTCGTCCTCGACCTTCCTGAGGAGATTCTCCAGCGTCGCGTCTTCCTTGCCAATCAGTTCACGCGCCTTGCGGATGACCGGCTCGGGCACGCCGATCCTGGCCGCCATGTCCAGCCCGTAGCTTCTGCCGGGCCTGCCGGGCAGCAGCCGATACGTTGGTTTCAACGTTTGCGGATCGAAATCCATAGCCGCATTCACCGCACCGGCCGTCTGGGAACCGAAAAGCTTGAGCGCATTGTGGTGCGTCGTGACGATCGTCACGCTCCCGATATCGATCAGACTTCCGAGGATCGCGGCGCCAAGTCCCGCTCCTTCTCCCGGGTCGGTGCCCGAACCCAGCTCATCAAGCAGAACCAGCGAGTCCTTGCCTGCCTGCTGAAGAATGGCTGCTACCTGAGCCATGTGGGAAGAAAACGTGCTCAGATCCTGCTCAAGACTCTGCTCATCCCCGATATCAGCGAAGATTGATCTAAAACACGGAAGTACGCTCCCGCTGCCGGCAGTCACTGGCAATCCTGCCTGCGCCATGAGCGAGAGCAGACCGATCATTTTAAGGACCACGGTCTTGCCGCCGGCGTTCGGACCGCTGAGAATCACTGCATGTTCGTTGAGCCCCAGTTCCAGATCATTCGGCGTAACGGGAGCACCTCCCGTTGTCTTCTGTTTCCAAATCAACAGCGGATGACACGCCCTGCGCAGCCGGATGGTTCTTTCCGGAGAAATCTCCGGAATAGTACCCCTGCAATCTACACCGAACCGTGCACGGGCGCAAATTGCATCGAGCGCGGCAAGGGCGTCGACCGTGCCCTGAATCGCGTCCGCTTCTCCGGCCAAACGCGCAGTAAGCTCTCGAAGGATCCGATCAACTTCTTCCCGCTCCTCCATCCGGAGTTCTGCCAGCCGGTTGTTTTGTTCCAGAACATCGAGGGGCTCTACAAAAAGCGTCGCCCGTGACCCCGATTGGCCGTGCACGACGCCGTTCAAGCTCTGCCTGAAGTTTGGCTTAAGAGGAAGGACATATCGGTCCTCGCGGACGGTAACGACCGGTTCCTGTATAACTTTGTGAAACGCGCTGTTCTGCAGGATGCGGGACAGTCGGTCGAGAACTTCATCCCTCATTCGTGCTATCAGCTTCCGGATTCTCTTAAGCTCCGGGCTCGCCGAATCTCTGACCTCGGACCGCTCATCGATTGCGGAAAATACCGCATCCTCGAGGTGCTTGAGCGGCGTGATGGAAGCAGCGCGGGAACACAACAGGCTGGCCTCCGGCGAAAAATCACTTCCCCGGCCTTCCATCTTCCGGAAGAACTGATTTATTCGCCTTCCGGCGCGAAGTGTTGCCGCCGTCTGCAGGAGCTCGTCCGGATAGAACATGCTTCCTGCGACGGAAAGTTTTTCGAGAGCACGACGTATATCAAAGATCCCATCGAAGGGGGGGGGGTCTCCCCTCTCCAAAATCCCGATGAACTCCGCCGTCTCCCTGAGCCGAAGCTCTACGGTCTGCCGGTCGGAGATGGGAATCACTGTTCGGACGAAATCCTTGCCTGCATCCGACGCGGCATACCCGGAAATGATATCAAGAACCTTGTCGAATTCCAGAATGCGGAGGGTGTGCTCATTCATTACATACGTCTCAATCATGTGTGCACTATGAAAGCAGCAGCGTAGGCACGAAACACAAGGGGCCGGTACAGAACCCCGCGACCTACGGGACAAACCGCAACCACGCGGCCAGAAAAATTAAATAGGGTCCCTACCACACATGCTGATCTCGTTGCAGAAAGAGCCGGGACATCGAAGCGGTGCAGAGAAGCTGACGCGTCGGCAGTCCAAAACGTCAGAAAAAAAATCAGGGGGCCTCGGTCTACCCGGCCCCCTGTTCAGCACCGTTGTAAGAGAATGGCACGTCGGCCGTGCACATCTGAGCGTTATCCCAGCGCATTTTTTACCAGTTCACTTATCAGCTTCCCGTCAGCACGGGCGCCCACCAGGGGAATGAGCGCTTTCATAACCTTGCCCATGTCTTTTGCTCCCTGCGCGCCGGTCTGGTTGATAGCAGTCTGCACCATTCCGGCGAGTTCTTCGCGGGTCAACTGCTGCGGCAGGTAGACTTCGAGCACGATCACTTCTGCGCTTTCCTTGTCTACGAGATCCTGCCTGCCTCCCTTAGCAAACTGTTCAATGGAATCTTTACGCTGTTTGATGAGGGTCCGCACGGTTTCGACCACTTCCTCCTCGGAGAGCGGCCGGCGCTTTTCGATCTGCTTGTTTTTCAGGGCGGCATTCAGCATCCGCAGCGTCGACACCTTATCTTTCGCTCCGGACTTGAGGGCGTTTTTTGTATCAGTCTCTATTTGCTCGCGTAATTGCATGCTCTCCCTTGACTCCTGCTGGTGGTAGCCGCTACAGCCCGGTTAGACCTCTAGTGAACCTGCTAATTATGTCGGTACATCCGCGCGGTCTTGGCTGCCTTCTTGCGAGCAGCCAACGCCTTTTTCTTCTTCTTCACGCTCGGTTTTTCATAATGCTCCCTTTTTTTGACCTCCGAGAGCACGCCTTCTTTTTCTATGCTTTTTTTGAACCTACGGAGTGCGGCCTCAAAGGGCTCGTTCTCCCGCAATCTGATACTCGGCACTCTTGCTACACCCCCCTCCTGGTAAGTCTTTGTAAAATAAATAATTTACTTGTTTATCAATCAATGTTTATAGATGGAAAATGCGATAGTGACGGAATCGCCCAATAGCAATAAGACGTAATCACTATAATTAACAGCTTGATAGGCGAATGTCAAGGAAATTTATCTTCGAATTTTCAGCTAGTTTCATAGCTGGACACTCGTGAAACGGGGCTTTACCCCACTGAAGAAATCAACTGCGATAGGCAGCATTTATTTTGACATATTCATACGAAAGATCGCAGGTCCAGACTGTTGCGCTTCCCTTGCCCTTGTGGAGATCAATGACGATCTGAACCTCACGCTGCTTAAGTGCAAGGGACGCTTCGCGTTCCGCCGACTTCCCTGCACCTATCCCTTTTTCCACGAGCTTCGTTTTGCCGATATAAATGTCGGTTCGCGACTCGTCCATGTCCACTCCGGAGTACCCGAGTGCGGCCATGATTCTCCCCCAATTGGCGTCCTCTCCGAAAAGGGCGGTCTTGACAAGACTGGACTTAGCTACTGTGTCGCCTGCGCGCCTGGCTTCGTCGGGGGTTTTGGCGTTCCTCACTTCAATTTCCACAAACTTTGTGGCCCCTTCGCCGTCCCGAACAACCTGTTTGGCCAGCGAGCGCGCAACCGCGTCAAGGCAGGCCTGAAATTTTTTATGTTCCTTGCTGGCCGCGGCTATCCGTCTATTACCGGCGGCGCCGTTCGCCATGCACAGAACGGTGTCATTCGTGCTCATATCACCGTCGACGGTGATCATGTTAAATGATCTCTCTGCTGAGGTCACCAGCGTCTTCTTGAGCAAAGGGGCCGATATTACGGCGTCGGTAACGATAAAACAGAGCATGGTTGCCATATTCGGATGAATCATGCCAGATCCCTTGGCGATGCCGGCGACGGTCACGGTTTTCCCGCTGATTTCCTCCTGGACTATCGAAAGCTTCGGATAGATGTCAGTTGTCATGATGGCCTCTGCTGCCTGCTCCCACCCCATGGAGGACAACAAACCCACGGCTGTCGCGATGCCATTGTGTACTTTTGTCATCGGCAGGAACTCGCCAATCACGCCGGTCGAAGCCACATACACCGCGTCGGGTTTCAGCCCTAGTTCGCGCGCTGCAATCTCCGCCGTAGCCCGTGCATCAGCAAGCCCGCGTTTTCCCGTACAGGCATTGGCGCAGCCGCTGTTTGCAATAATCACCTGCCCTTTGCCGGACTTTACCTTCACGGCGTCCAGCAGAACAGGGGCGGCCTTGACCTTGTTCTTTGTGAATACACCGGCGACGGCCGCCTCGCGGTCAGAATAAATAATCGCCAGATCTTTTTTCTCGACTTTCTTGATACCGCAGGAGATGCCCCAAACTTTATAACCGGGAATGGAGAAATTTTTTGCATCCAGAATTCTCATGATCTACCCCTGTTTGTACGTATGATATCGCTGCGAGGCCTTTCCGAAAAATGCGGTTGGCGGAAAAACCCTGGGCATCGCAGTTCACGGAAACAGACCGGCGAACTTAAGCCCTTCCGTTTCCTCAAACCCCAGCATCAGGTTCATATTTTGAATCGCCTGTCCCGAGGCGCCCTTGACGAGGTTATCAATGGCCGATACGACCACGGCGCGGTTTGTGCGGGAGTCGACCGTAACGCCGATATCACAAAAATTCGAGCCCTGCACGTTCCGTACATTCGGGAGCTGTCCAAGAGGCAGCACGCGGACGAACGGCTCGCTCCGATAAAACTCACGGTACCTGGCATGCAACATGCCTGTATCGGTTGTCGCGGTCAAAGCGGCATAGATCGTTGTCAGAATCCCCCGATTCATAGGGATCAGGTGAGGCGTGAAGGAAACGGTGACCGGCTTCCCCGCGAGTCCAGCAAGTTCCTGCTCAATCTCAGGCGTGTGCCGGTGAGTACCGATCTTGTATGCCATCAGACCTTCGTTTGCCTCGGGAAAATGGAAGGCAAGCGACGGGCTGCGACCGGCACCCGACACTCCTGATTTGGAGTCGATGATGATCGTCGAGTTGTCGATGACCGACCCGGCCACAAGCGGCGCCAGTCCTAAGATGGCGCTGGTCGGGTAACATCCCGGATTTGCAATGAGTGAGGCCTTCCTGATGTTCGCCCGGTGCAGTTCGGGCAGCCCATAGACGGCGCTTTTGAGAAGGTCCGGGTACTGGTGACGATGCTCGTACCACTTTTCGTACACTGCCGGGTCCGCGATTCGATAGTCGGCGGAGAGATCCACAACCTTCTTTCCGGCTTGGTGGAAGCGAAATGCGGCTTCCTGTGCCGTGACATGAGGCAGGGCGAGAAAAACAACATCTGCTTTGCGGGCGATGACTTCCGGATCAAGGGATTCGCAAACCAGGTCCGTAAGACCAGCGAGGTGCGGAAATATCGTCGTTATCGGCTTGCCTGCGGACTTTTCCGATGTGACTGCGGCGACGGCGACACGGCCGTGATGAAGCAGCAGCCGATACAGCTCGCCGCCCGTATATCCGCTCGACCCCACGATTGCCACTCTTATTCTCGACTCACTCATGGTAACGTCCATCCTGCAGCCAGCTAAATCAAAAAGCCCCCCTGACCCCCTTCAGCTCAAAACGATGCGCCTTCCCATCTCCTGCAGCTCCCGCAGCCGGGAGACGCGGAACTGCGTCACGAAGATCAGGGCCGGCTCATGGCTACCGCTCACAAGACAACAAAAAAAGGGAAGGCATCTCTACCTTCCCTTGAACTGAACAGGATCTGCAACTTGCAAGAACACAGATTTAGGTATATGATCCCTTATCTCTTGGAGAACTGGAACCGCGCACGGGCTCCCTTCTGACCATACTTCTTGCGCTCCTTGGCGCGAGGATCGCGGGTCAGAAGCCCTTCTTTACGGAGTTTGACGCGTGATTCTGCGTCGACGGCAAGCAGCGCCTTGGAAATGCCGTGCCTGATGGCGCCTGCCTGGCCGGAATTACCCCCTCCGAGCACGCTTACGAGGACATCGAATTTATCGACAGTACCGGTTACTTCAAAAGGCTGTCGAATGATCATTTTCAGCACGTCCCTGCCGAAGTACTGGTCCATGGGCCGGTCGTTGATGGTGACCTTCCCGGATCCCGGCATCATCCATACACGAGCGATGGAATTTTTTCGTCTGCCTGTTGCATAATATCTCGATACTGTTGCCGCTGACATTAACATCCTCCTGACGCGTTCCGAATCGTTATTTAATCTTCAACTCCGCCGGCTGCTGCGCGATATGCGGGTGTTTTTCCCCGGCATATACCTTCAGCTTGGAGAGCATTTGCTTGCCCAACTGGGTTTTCGGGAGCATTCCTTCTACAGCTTTCACCAGAACCTGTTCGGGCTTGGTCTTGAGAAGTTTGCCCGCGGTGATAGTCTTAAGCCCTCCGGGGAAGCCGGAATGGCTGTAATAATTTTTTTGCTCAAGCTTTTTACCGGTCAAATGTATTTTCTCGGCGTTCACAACAATCACAAAATCGCCAGTATCCACATGCCGCGTATAAATAGGCTTGGTCTTGCCTTTTAGTACCGAGGCCACAACCGTTGCAAGCCTGCCGAGAGTCTTGCCGTTCGCATCGACGATATGCCAGCTCCTCTTGACATCTTCTTTTTTTGCTGAGAACGTTCCCATACTTAACCACCTTGTTGATGAAATATTAGTAATTATCAAGAAACGCGAATATAAACAATTTTGTCTTTTTTGTCAAGCCTTTTTGTATGCTCGTTATGGCTACGCATCCTGAAGGGTGCGGACCTAGGAGCAGGTGCTATAAAATATCATTATATCAAAATGTTATATTCATCATCAACGCTTCCCCTTCCCCAGCAAAATGGACAAGTCTGCCTTTAAAAACAGCAATGGCGGTGAGTGATCACCGCCATTGCTGTCTAGTTTTAACGCTTTTTGCTCTTTAGAAGAGCCTGTTTGCTGCACCAATAGCGCAAGCCGTACAAAAATCCTGCATTCAGGGAATAGAATCCATTATCCTTTCTCTGAAGCCGCCTGTTTTTCGCGGACTGCGCTTGGCGCGGACACGATAAACCCCAAAGCCGTACCGAGAAGTCCCCCGACGACGATGCTCACTGCAGCTGCGCAGGCGATTCCGACCACGATTCCCATAACCACCACTGCACGAACAATCAGCGTAGGCTCAACAGTTCCGCCCATCAACTTCTGAAGCAGGATAAGAGTACCATAACTTCCAAAGTAGAACCCCGGCATGATTCCGAAAACCAGAAACACAAGTCCGCCCGCCACTGCGCCTATCTTCATCCCCGTCTTTACTGTTTCGTTTTTCATAGCTATCTCCTTTCGTCAACTTTGGTTGCCTTGGATAATTCTTTTTCTTCGCCCGTCTCTTTGGCCTGCATCCCGGATTCAAGAACCTTTCCGACAAGCCAGCCAACTGTTGATGTTGCCGTCACGATCACAATACCGGCAACCAGAACGCCGGTAAGCATGGACAAAAGGACAATAGCCCTTGATACAAGTCCGGGCTGAAGCGGAAGTCCGAACAACCACCCGGCTATATTAATGCCGGCCGCGCCTCCCAACAGGCTCCCTGGCATAAGACCGAACAAAGCAAACAGGACCAGACCCGCTCCTGCACCGATGTAAGCTGCTTTTCTTGAGATGTTTGTTTTCATGGTCGTATCCTCCTTTGCCTTCTTTTACCCCTATAACTGCATCAGACGTGCCAGAACAAAACCTGTTGTTTTTTCAACAGTATTACGATTATATTCTTTTGCATCTGTGAGAAAACCGGATAAACAGAATAAAAAATGCGAAAAAAGCCCGGCATAAACCTTAAATTAAATCGGCTTATGAGCATACATTTTCCTTGAAATAAACCTGACTCTATGGTATTTTATGGATCGCCTTTTTGAAAGGCTATATCACATTACACACGCCAGGGACCTTAAGCAGGGTGCCCCCTAAAAAAGAGGGTCTGCAGAAGGGTGGATCTGTGCGGAGGTAAAACCGAAGGAGGGACATCATGTCCACGATCACCATGAAGGAGTTGTTGGAAGCAGGGGTTCATTTCGGCCATCAGGCCAAACGCTGGAACCCCAAGATGAAGAAGTATATTTTTGGCGAGCGAAACGGCATATACATTATCGACCTGCAGAAGACGCTCAAACTCTTCAAAGAAGCTTATGAATTTGTCCGCACATCGGCTTCCGAAGGCAAAGACGTCCTTTTTGTCGGAACCAAGAAACAGGCTCAGGATGCCATCACTGAAGAAGCCAAACGATGCGGCATGTACTATGTCTCCAATCGCTGGCTTGGCGGCATGCTGACCAATTTCGCCACCATCAGAAAAAGTATCGACCGGCTCAAAAAAATAGAGAAAATGAAGGAAGACGGCACCTACGACAAGCTGACGAAGAAGGAAGTCGCTGGCCTCGAAAAGGAACGCACCAAGCTGGAAAGAATCCTGTCCGGTATTAAATCAATGACGCAGCCGCCGTCCTTGATCTTCGTTATCGATCCCCGCAAGGAAACCATTGCGGTCCAGGAAGCGAACAAACTGAACATCCCCGTTGTCTCCGTTGTCGATACGAACTGCGATCCCGATAACATCGACTATGTCATCCCCGGCAACGACGACGCGATTCGTGCCATTCGTTTGATGGCGTCAAAAATTGCAGATGCCGTCATCGAGGGCAGGCAAGCCATCGTCAAAGAACAGGGCGAGGCCATGGAAGCGGCCAAGGCTGCCGGTGCAACCGAACCGATCGCAGCAGAGCCCGCGGCAGAAGAGGCAGATACGGACGCCGACGAGGATGTGGCTTAGACCCTGCCTAGCGACGGAGCAGGCAGTGAAGAAAGGGGTTTATGCAAAAATGGCAACAATATCAGCAAGCGCAGTCAAGGATCTGAGAGAAAAAACCGGTGTCGGCATGATGGAGGCCAAGAAGGCCCTGGAAGAGGCCGGCGGCGAATTTGAAAAGGCCGTCGACATCCTGAGGAAAAAAGGGCTGTCTGCGGCAGCGAAAAAGGCATCGCGCGTGGCGGCAGAAGGCATGATCGCATCTTCAATCCAGAACAGCGGCAAGACAGGGGTTCTGATCGAGGTAAACAGCGAAACCGATTTCGTTGCGAAGAACGAAGAGTTCCAGAAATTCGCCAAGGGGCTGGCCGAACTCGTAGCTGCAAAAAAGCCCGCGGACGTCGCGGCACTTTCATTGCTGACCATCGACGGTGACAACATTGAAGCACGCAGAAACGCCCTGGTCCAGAAAATCGGTGAAAATATCGCTATCCGGCGCTTCCAGAGCTATGAGACCTCGGGCCAGATCGCAGTGTATCTTCACGGCAACCGTATCGGGGTCATGGTGGATTATTCCGGCGGGAACGAACAGCTGGGCAAAGACATCGCCATGCACATCGCTGCCGCGAACCCGCAATTTCTGAACCGTGAGACGGTCCCGGCTGATATTCTCGCCCGCGAACGCTCGGTCTACGAAGGACAGGCCAAGGAATCGGGCAAGCCTGCGGCCGTCATCGGCAAAATCGTCGAAGGGAAACTTGAAAAATTCTACTCCGACTCCTGCCTGATGGATCAGATCTACATCAAGGACCCCGACGGAAAGCTGAAGGTCAGGGACGTCCTGAAGAAGTCGGGTGACAACACCGTTATAAACCGATTTGTCCGATTCCAGCTCGGCGAGGGCATTGAAAAGAAGAAGGAAAACTTCGCCGACGAAGTGGCGGCACAGCTCAAATAGCCACCGGGAACCATGTTTCGTTGCGACCGGGGCAGGCAGCTGCCCCGGTCTTGTTAAAGCATCTGCTCCACACCTCACATTCTGCTGCACCTTAAACGTTTCTTCGGCACCAGAGGAGCGATGTCCATGACGTCTTCGCGATATAAACGAATACTGCTCAAGCTTTCGGGCGAGGCATTGATGGGCGAGCAGGGGTATGGGATCGACCATGCCGTGCTCGACACGATTACGTCGGAAGTGAAGGACGTCGTGAATCTGGGAGTCGAGGTCGCCATTGTCATCGGCGGCGGCAACATCTTCCGCGGCCTGTCCGCAGCCGCCAAGGGGATGGAAAGGGCAAGTGCCGATTACATGGGCATGCTTGCCACAGTCCTGAATGCACTGGCGCTCCAGAACATCCTGGAAAACAAGGGTGTCGTCACTCGCGTACAGTCCGCCATTGAAATGCGGGAACTCGCCGAAACCTACATCCGCCGACGCGCGGTGAGGCATCTGGAAAAAGGCCGGGTCGTGATCTTTGCTGCCGGAACCGGCAACCCCTACTTCACAACAGACACCGCGGCAGCTCTGCGAGCCATGGAGATCGGCGCTGAAGTCATCATGAAGGCCACCAAGGTAGACGGCGTATACAGCGCCGACCCCATGAAAGACAAGACTGCTACCAAGTTCGAGAGTCTGACCTACATCGACGTGCTCAGGAAAGACCTTCGTGTCATGGATGCTACGGCGATCTCCCTCTGCATGGACAACAACCTTCCTATTCTTGTATTCAACCTGACCGTCCCGGGAAATATCAAAAAAATCGTCTCAGGGGAATCGATCGGGACGCTCGTCACCGGGAGGATCAATGCTTAACGAGCACAGGAAAAAAGCTGACGAAAAAATGAGCAAGGCGCTCGAAGTGCTCCGGAAGGAATTTGCCACACTCCGGACGGGACGTGCCTCGCTCGGCATGCTCGACGGCATTATGGTAGATTACTACGGCACGCCGACCGCTTTGAACCAGGTGGCGAATATGGCCGTGCCCGATCCCCGGCAGATCACGATTCAACCGTGGGAAGCAAAGATGCTCGGCGAGATTGAAAAAGCGATCCTGAAGTCGGACGTTGGGCTCACGCCCTCGAACGACGGCAAGATCATCCGATTAAGCATTCCCGCTCTTACCGAAGAACGCAGGCAGCAGATCGTCAAACATGCAAAGAAACTCGCCGAAGATGCGCGCGTTGCAGTGCGGAATACGCGCAGGGATGTCAATGACGAGATCAAGAAGAAGAGTAAAGACAAGGATGCCCATGTGTCCGAGGACGAAATCAAGAAGCTGCAGGATGAAATCCAGAGGACGACTGATGCATACATCAAGAAGATCGATGAGTTCCTGGCGCTCAAGGAAAAAGAGATCATGACTGTTTAGAAGCCGCGCCTATTCCGTGTATTACCCAGGCCCCCCGCATGTGCGTCGACAGGGCCTTTTATTTACCCTTTGCTGTTCTACGTCGCCTTCCTGTCCCTGCCCTGCTCTCCGCGCTCACTACCCGTGCCGCCACCGGTGGCAGCCTCTTCCGGACAACCGGACTGCTTTTTCATGATGCCGATGTACTCCGTATACCTCTGCATCTCTTCGGAGCGCAACTCAAGCGCCTCGGGATTCTGCTGCTTGTAGGCGGTAAAATTCTCAAGCCCCTTGTTGTACGCGTCGCAGGCTTCCTTCTGGCGATTCATCATATCGTATGTTTTGGCAAGGCTGATGTAGAGGTTGGACACCTTGTCGATGTGTCCGTAGTCCGCGAAGAGGTCTCTGGCTTTGCTGAAACACTCGATCGCCTTCTCATATCGCTGGTCGTATTTGACGGTATGTTCTTCGAAACCCTTCTCGCGGAAATAGAACTCGAATTTAACAACGGCATTCGACCGATAAAAGAGTCCATATTGCCGGTATGCTTCGGCGAGACCGAGCTGGTTATTTTCTTTTTTGTAGATCCTGATCGCCTCGCGAATCAGCTCCTCCGCCTCGGCCGGTTCGTCTTTGCTGTTGAACAGTTCCGACGCCCATTTCAGCTTCACCGCCGGATCGTCGCTAGAGGGACCGACGATTGACGCGCATCCGGCAAGAACAACGATACAAAGCATCACTGCAAGACAGGTGATTCGTTTCACGGCAACATCCTCCTGAACGGAACGAACAAATAAGAACGCTTCATCATAAGTGCATTTTCTCGGGGAAAATACTACATCAACGCTGAGAAGGCAAGTACTTTGTTACGGAGAGCAGAAGCGCGCAAAGGCAACTATTGAAAAAAAATGCTGAAAGAAATCCTTACCAGCACGGAAGGATGTTACATGGTGCAGCTTTTTGCATTGTTGGCTCTCCATCCGGGAAAGGGAAAATACCCGCACGGGATAAGGCCGGCGTCTATTCCGGAACAGCACCTTCACTCACCGACCAACGCGGTACAGTTTACAGCTCATCGAGCGCCTTCGTCATCCTGTGGAGTTCCTTCCACCGGCGGTACCGTCGTTCGAGGCCGGGATTTGCCGTTCCCCGAACGATCTCACCGGGCAGCGACATCGTTTTTATATCAGCGGCCGTCCAGGCCCCGTATTGCATGCCGGCAAGCATTGCCGCCCCAAGGGCCGAAGCTTCCGTCGATGAGCTGACCCGGATGTCCTTCCCCAGAATATCTGCCTGCGCCCGGGCAAGATACGTGACCGCAGACAGACCCCCTGAAAGCGCATACGACGACGGTTCAATGAAGCTCGCAGCCAGTTCATCTGCAATGTCCTTCATGAAAAAGACTATTCCTTCCACGATGGCACGGAGCATGTCGGCATTCGTACTTTCTGAAGACAGGCCGTGGAATGAACTCGAAATTTCCCGCTCCCAATGAGGCGCCCCGGTCCCGTTCAAACCGCAAAACGCAGTCACATCAGTCGCGGCCCTCCAGCACAGGGCATCAACGTCCGCCGGTTCGGCGAACAGCGAGAGGCCGGTCCGTGCCCATTCCAGGGCGTCGCCCACTGCATTCACGCTTCCTTCGAGTAGGTACCGTTGCTCCCTGTCGGTCGAATAGTGAATCGATGCCATCAGTCTGCGCGCAGGGACAAGGTCGGTGCCCGTATTCACCATGAGAAATCCGCCGGTTCCATAATTGATTCCGCCGTCTCCCTTTTCGACCACTCCGAGTCCGACCAGAGCAGCCTGCTGGTCCCCGATACTGGCAAGGATCGGCACCGGTCCGGCCGGCGTTGCGACGCGACCGAAGTTGTGGAGGGTAGGAGCGATGCGGGGCAGCCTGATTCCCGGGAGCTCGAAAACCTCGCACAATCCGGAATCCCATGTAAGGGTCCGGATGTTCATGAGCTGCGTCCTGGCGGCACTGGTATGGTCCGCCACTGCGACCTTATTTCCGGTCAGCTGTTGAATGAGGAAACTGCTGAGGGTACCATAGATTGCCTCCGGGTCTTCGATCGTGTTGCGAAGCCAGCGGAACTTGGATGCTGAGTAATACGGGGTAAGCGGCAGTCCTGACCGTGCGAAGATCATATCTGAGTGACGGCCAAGCCGGTCTACGAAGTCCATGCCGCGCCTGTCACGCCAGCTGATGACCGGGGAGATCGGATCGCCTGTCGGTTCGTTCCAGGCGAGGCAGGATGACCGCTGACACGACAGGCCGATTCCCCGCACAACGATCCCATTCCTCTGCATTTCGTCGACGGCATCGTCCAAAACCGACCGTATGGATCTCAGTATCTCCTGCGGATCCTGCTCGATACGTGCCCCCTCGCGCATGGCGTCGGTGAGGTTCCTGCGCGTCTGATACAGAATTTGGCCCTCATTGGTCAGTACCAGTGCCTTGGTTGCACTGCTCCCCTGATCCACACCGATGAAACAGGACTGTGACATTCCAGATCATCCCCTCATTATGCCGCACTCGTTGCCGCTCACGGGACCGGATTCGACGCTCCGAGGCCGCCCCTGCCATGAAAGATAGACCAATTGTCCTGTCATTGCAAGGCCGCACAACCTTCGTCCGCGATAAACCTTTGCTCTATTTTATAAACAATCATATATATGATTATTAAGAAATTTTATGAGATCGTTCCGGGTTTTTCCTTGACAAAAAACAGGGGTTCCTGTAGATTTTTTGTGTTTCTAACCGTACCAAAAGGAGCATACCCATGAAAGAAGGACCGATGATACTGGAATCACTTGCACCCAGCATCCCCGTGCAAGTCTCCTATTCCTGGCTTGCGATGGCGATCCTGATCGGCCTTGCGCTCGCCGCCCGCTTCTCACTCAAAAAAGAGGCGCCCACGGGCGTACAAAATCTGCTCGAAACAGTAGTCGGCGGTCTGGAAAACTTCATCGTGGAGATCATGGGGCCCGAAGGCAGGCATTATCTGTCCCTCATTGGCACGCTTTTCCTCTTCATTCTGGTGTGCAACCTCCAGGGTCTGTTCCCGGGGTTCGATTCGCCCACTGCGAACATCAACACTACTCTGGCCCTCGCGCTCGTATCGTTCGCGGCCACTCATTATATCGGCGTTCGCCGGCACGGCGTGGGCTACATCAAGCATTTCATGGGACCCATGTGGGGCCTTGCGCCGCTCATGTTCCCCATTGAAGTCATCAGTCACTTCGCCCGCGTCATGTCGCTCACCTTTCGTCTCTTCGGCAACATGGTGGCGAAACACAAGCTGCTGCTCGTTCTGGCGCTCCTGGCGCCGTATATTGCGCCCGTTCCGATCCTCGGACTCGGCCTCCTGGTCTCCTTCGTACAGGCCGGCGTGTTCATGCTCCTGACGATGCTCTATTTGTCGGGCTCGATCGAGGCAGCGCACATCGGCGGCGGCGATCATCACTAATTAATTCCATGACCCCTTGGACGGCAATTCCTTCCGGATGGAGGGAGTCCCTGGGAGGTAGCACCCCGGCACGATTCCGGACTTTATTTCAATTTTGAAGAAAGGAGGCAAATCATGAAAAAGATCTCCGCAATCATCATCCTGGTTCTCGGCGTGGTCCTTATGGCGACTGCAGCGTTTGCAGAAACGACGGCGGCGGCCCCTGAGGCCGGCAAGTACGCGTTCTTCGGCACCGTTGCTGCGGCTTCGGCAATCGGCATCGGCATCGCGGCACTCGGAACCGGCATCGGCATGGGCCTCGGCATCGGCAGGGCGGTCGAAGGTATCGCCCGCAACCCCGAAGCATCGGGCAAGATCATGACCACCATGATCGTCGGTCTGGCGCTCATCGAGTCGCTGGCCATCTACACCCTCGTTGTCGTGCTCATCCTGCTCTACGCGAAGCCCTTCGGCGTCTAATCACCCGAAGCGTTCGCACAGTTCAATAAAAAAGGGACGGTTCAATGAACCGTCCCTTTTTTTATTCTCCTGATTACTATTACAGGCCCACTACTCCCGACCGGACTGAAAGTCCCGCAATAGCTTGCCTCCTAGGCAACCTTTTTCGTTGCAGCGGTCTCGCCCAGCACCTTTGTTTCTCCGGCAATCCGGGCATTGCCTAAGAGATGGGCATTGCCGCCGACCTCAGCCTTTTCAGACACCTCGCAGAAGCCGCCGATCACGGCATCGCCGTATACGCTCGAGAAGCCGAATACCTTTGCATCTCCCGTCACCTGTGCGTTGCCGAACACCCTCGAATTTCCGAAAATCTCCGCCCTGCCTGAGATCTCGGCCTTATCGAAGATCCATGCGTTTCCGAAGACGAACGCCTCGCCGCTCAGCTTGCATCGGCCGCAGATCTTGGCAAAGGGGCCCACGTACACAGAATCGGCAACCTGTGCAGTTTCGGCCACCATGCCTCCGCCGTTCGGATGGTGATGATATTTGATGCCGTCGATCTCGACAACCGGCGCAGTCGTCAGTACTCTGATATCCATGGAGCACCTCCCAAAAACCGAAATTGATTTGTCATGTAAGAAACGACCACCTGCCCGACGACAGACGACCGTTGACGACAGAGCTCAAACTGCAGCTATAGACTATTTAAAGCATAGCCGAGAGACTGCTCTTTGTCAAATGGCCCATTTTATAACTATTCCGGGACCGATACCGGCACAAAGCGGTCCGGCATGCCCGGTTTGACCGAAAAATTGCCGACTTAGGCCGTCTATTCGGACGCTCGCAAAGGGATACTATTCCCGTGAATTTGCTTTCGATCAGAACCGGAATTTGTTATAATGCCGTCTTGTTTCGAAACTACGACCTTCTATCCAAGGAGTTTACCGCGCCATGAGCACACAGCCCCCCGTTCGCGTCCGTTTCGCTCCGAGCCCCACCGGGGCATTGCATATCGGCGGCGTTCGTACAGCCCTGTTCAACTGGCTGTTCGCCCGTCATCACCAGGGAACCTTCATTCTGAGGATCGAGGACACGGACCGGGCGCGTTCCACTGACGAGTCCATCCGCATCATCATCGACGGCATGAAATGGCTCGGCATGGACTGGGACGAGGGGCCGTCCGTTCTGCCGGACGGGACGGTAAAGGGCTATCGGCAGACCGAGCGTATGGAGATCTACCGCGAGTACGCAGATCGTCTCCTGAAAGAGGGCAAAGCCTACTACTGCTACTGCTCGCCCGAGGAGCTCGAAACGCGGCGAAAGGCCGCCATGGCGGCAGGCAAGCCGCCCAAGTACGACCGTACCTGTCTCGGCCGGAAGGAGCCAATACCCGGCCGGACCCCGGTGCTCCGCTTCCACTCCACGGACGAAGGCGAGACCGTGGTGCGCGACCTGATCCGCGGCGCCGTTACGTTCGAGAATCGGCAGCTCGACGACCTCATCATCATGCGTTCCGACGGATTCCCGACCTACAATTTCGCCGTGGTCGTGGACGACGTGACCATGAAGATCTCCCACGTGATTCGCGGGGACGACCATCTGAATAACACGCCGCGCCAGATCCAAATCTACCAGGCCCTGGGTTTCGATGTGCCCGCCTTCGCCCATCTGCCCATGATCCTGGGATCGGACAAGACGAAACTGTCGAAGCGCCACGGTGCGACCGCAGTAACTGAGTACGTGGACCTCGGCTATCTTCCCGAGGCACTGGTGAATTACGTGGCCCGACTCGGGTGGTCGTACGGCGATCAGGAAATCTTCTCGGCCAGGGAGCTCATCGAAAAGTTCTCTCTCGAAAGCGTGGGCAAGGCGCCATCGGTCTTTAATCAGGAAAAGTGCCTCTGGCTGAACCACCATTATATCCAGCAAGCCGATCCCGGAAGAACTGCGGGACTGCTCCTCGACCTCCTCAAGAAGGATGGCACCGTTGCCTCCGGAAAAGAACCGGATCTCGAGTGGCTCAAGAAGCTTGTGAAGATCCTGACGGAACGGAGTCACACGCTGGTCGAAATGAAAACCGCCGCCATACCCTTTATCGCTGAAACAATCACGATGGACGAAAAGGCAAAAGCCAAGCACCTGACCGCGGACGTGGCACCGCTTCTCACCGACCTGGCGGCCCGTCTGAAGTCGGTCGAGCCGTTCACGCACGATGAAATCGAAAAAGTGTTCAATGGCATCGTCGCGGAAAAAGGCATAAAGCTCGGCAAGCTGGCCCAGCCGGTGCGTGTGGCCCTGACCGGGGGTACAGTCAGCCCCGGCATCTTCGACGTTATAGAGGTCATGGGTAAAGCCAGGACGACCAGGAGGATCGAGGAAGCCGTAAAGATGGTGCAGTAAAGACTGGATGGTTTGCAGGGACCGCCGGAAAAATTTCGCACCAGAAATCCGGGAACCCGGCCTTGCTGCACGATTGTAAAGAGTCTTTTTACCACAGAGGTCGCGGAGGACTCCGAGAGAATTACCGCTTTATTAAAGCCTTACCTCCGTGCTTTCTGTGTGCCTACCTTTACGAACCTTACTTGTGGCAAATCTTGACTTCTTACGATTCCATCATGATATACATAACCGGACACGGGCGCAAAGCCGCCTGCAGGACAAATCAGGATCCTTCCGCTTTCCTTTTCCAAAAACGCATACGATAAAGGGTAGACGGCTGTTTCCGTGCTCTCAAGCGCTGGGTGAGATGCTGAAAGAACGGAGAGTTACTATGACGCTCATTAACTGGAACACAAATTATTCGGTAGGTATTGCTGAAATCGACGACCAGCACAAAAAGCTCATTGCCCTTATTAATGACTTGTATGACGCCATGCGTCGCGGCAATGGGAAGGCGGCGCTCGGCAGGGTTCTGGCCGATCTGCTCGATTACACGATCTATCATTTCAACGCCGAAGAGCGTCTTTTCCAGAAGTACGCATACCCCGACTTCGAAGAGCACAAACAGATGCATGATTATTTGGCCGAAAAGGTGCGTCAGCTCAAGAATGAATACGAGGGAGGCAGTCCAGCGATCACCAGGGACGCCATGCTGTTTCTCAGCAACTGGCTGAACGTGCATATCCTCGAGGTTGATCGGAAATACGGACCCTTCCTGAATGACAAGGGAATCCGCTGACGCTGGAGGAATGCCTTCGTCACTGGATTTTGTGACCGTACCCCGGTCGGATCGGCACGTTTTCCGCAGCCCTTCACCCTATGACGACCTGCATAGAACAAAAACATCTCCTCTCCGGCGACGTGCACGAGTACTCCTGCGAACTCGTAAAACTTGACGGTGATTTCGGCGCCCTCCGTTATGTCATAGACCAGGCATATGACATAGACGGTTATCACCTGGCTCCCGGCGACACAACCCATGCCTTCTACTGGACGAATCGACCCTACACGCTCTACCTCTGGCGTCTCCCGCGAATAGGACAGATCCTGTACTATTTCAATGTCGCTGACGGAATAGTGCTGCGAACGGACCTTTTCTCCTGGCGGGACCTCGCAATCGATATCCTGACCGACGGGAAGGGATCCGTTCACATTCTCGATGAGGATGAGCTGCCTCCGGACCTCGCCCCTGACCTGCATGCCTATATTTTCGAGGCCAAAACCCGCATTCTCCGCGACCACCGGATAATCACAGCAGAGGCGGACCGCCTCGTGGAAAGCCTCTCGCAACCGTTCTGACACCCGTTGATGCAAACGGGGAGCGCGGCATTCGGCCGTCTGAATTCAGGTTGTAAAACCGCCTGGTTTCCGATACAATTGAAACGTGCGTCTTGATCTCTTCCTGAAGACCAGCAGGCTCGTAAAACGGCGCTCCATTGCCCGTGAGATGTGCGACAGCGGCAGGGTTCTCGTCAATGAACGGGAAGCAAAGCCTGCGAAGGAGCTCAAGCAGGGCGATTCGATAACCCTGAAATTCACCCGGCGCAGCATTACTCTGGAAGTCCTGAAGGTGCCCGCCGGCAAGGGAAGGCCGTCCGACGACCTTTACCGCGTCACATCGGAAGCAGCAATACAACAGGAAGATATCGTATGGAACAAAGACCCCTCATAGTCATAACCATGGGCGACCCTGTAGGCATCGGGCCTGAGATCATCGCCAAAGTCATCGACAGCGGCGAGTTGCTCCCTCTGTGCAGACCGGTTGTAATCGGCGACGCCGTAGTAATGAAGAAACTGATCGAAGAAATGCGCTTCTCCATCACCGTGCGCGCAATTTCAGCGCTGGCCGAGGCCGATCCCGCTCCCGGAAAACTGGACGTCCTCGACCTCAAGCAGGTGGACCCCGCGAGCCACAATTGGGGCAAGCCCGGCGCGGCCTCGGGAAAATCCGTCGTAGAATATATCCGCAAAGCGGTCGACGCCGCCGTGAAAGGCGAAGCGGCCGCTATCGTGACCGCTCCGATCAGCAAGGAAATGATGAATGCGGCAGGGCACCACTACGCCGGCCACACGGAACTGCTCGCAGAGCTGACCGGATCAAAGGAATACGGCATGCTGTTCGTGGGTGGCGGTCTGCGGGTGATCCTGGCCACCATTCATATGGCGCTCAAGGACGTCCCGTCTCATATCACGATCCCCGGGATCCTGAAGACGTTGCGCCTCGCCCATCGTGCCATGCGGCTGTTCGGCTTCGACCAGCCGAGGATAGGCGTCGCTGCCCTGAATCCCCATGCAGGAGAGGGCAGGCTCTTCGGATCCGAAGAATGGGACATCATCCTTCCCGCGGTGATCAAAGCGCGGCAGGAAGGTATTCACGCAAGCGACCCCCTGCCGGCCGATACCCTCTTCTACAAGGCCCGGAACAGCCATTACGACATCGTCGTAGCCATGTACCACGACCAGGGCCTGGCGCCGCTCAAGATGCTGGCCTTCGGCAATGCCGTGAACGTCACCGTCGGTCTCCCCATCATCCGGACCTCCGTCGACCACGGTACCGCCTACGACATCGCGGGCAAGGGCTGCGCCGACCCGGCAAGCCTGTTCGAAGCAGTGAAGCTCGCTGCGAAGATGGCCGGATTTTCGAAGGCCGCGCGGGGGGGGAACGCATGAGTCCGGATCAGATGCCGCAGTTCGTGACCCGTTCGCGCCTTTTTGCGGTTGCTTTCTTCGCCGTCCTTTTCTTTCTCCTCTATCAGCTGGCCCGCATCATCTCGCCCTATTCCTCAGCGTTCTTGTGGGCCATGATCCTGACCCTCGCCCTGTACCCCCTGTACAAGAAGCTCGTTCGGCGGCTGAAGGGCCGCTCTGCCCTTGCTGCCGGGCTCATGACGGTGACGACGGTGCTGGTCGTGATCGGTCCTGCCATAGTGCTGCTGTCGGTCCTCGCTGCCCAGGCCGTTGACTTCTACGAGTGGGTGTCCGGTCTCGCGAAGTCCGGAAAGCTGGCTGAAGAGTGGATCCGGTTGAGCGGTCCCGTAATCGACAGGTTTCCGTTCCTGGCGGACTTCGATTTGAAGGGCGCCGTCATCAATGGACTGACACAGTTCTCCTCGAAGATGGCCACGGGATTCGGAGACATGCTGAAGAACATGCTGCTCGTCAGCATGAACCTCTTCATCATGCTCGTTTCCCTCTATTTCTTCTTCAGGAACGGCGAAGCATACTATCACACGGCCATGGACCTCCTGCCTTTTTCACCGGACCACAAGCGGTCCATCATGCAGAAGTTCCAGGACACGTTCACCGCCGTCGTGAACGGTATCTTCCTGATAGCCCTGCTGCAGGGATTCATGTGCGGCCTGGGGTTTGCCCTCTTCGGCGTTCCTTTTTCCGTGTTCTGGGGGGTCGTGGCCGCGGTCCTCGCGCTCCTGCCCGTCGGCGGCGCTGCGCTCGTCTGGCTGCCCGGCGCCGTCTACCTCTACCTCTCGGGAACGGCGCTCAAAGCCCTCTTTCTGTTCATCTGGGGATTGGCCCTCGTAAGCCTGCCCGACAATATACTGAAACCGATGATCATCGGAAGAAAGGCCCGGATTTCTTCATTCGCGCTGTTCATCTCGATCCTCGGCGGCCTCCAGGTTTACGGCTTTCTGGGCATCCTCTTCGGCCCCCTCGTAATAACGCTGCTCTCGGTCTTTGTCCAGATCTACCGCGATGAATACTCGGCCAAATAACGGCCGGCAGCATCGGACCGGCGCCTCGGCTGCTTCACGCGACCTGCGCCACCCCGCAGCAACCATAATAATGAAACGGCATCATATCCTGTCAAAGAAGGAGAATGACTGAATGGAAGATCTTGCAAAGTCCGACACCTGGCGCGTGTTCCGCATCATGGCGGAACTGGTCGAAGGATTTGAAGCGCTGAACAACATCGGACCGGCAGTAACCATCTTCGGAAGCGCGAGACTTCAGCCGGGCTCCCCCTACTACAACAAATGTCTGAAAGTCGCCGAAAGCCTGGCGAGGGACGGCTTCGCCGTGATCTCAGGCGGAGGCCCCGGCATCATGGAGGCCGCTAACAAGGGTGCGCAGAACGCGAACGGCGTGTCCGTCGGATTGAACATCGCCCTGCCCATGGAACAGGAACCGAATACGTTCCAGGACATCCGCGTCGAGTTCAGATACTTCTTTGTCCGCAAGCTGATGTTCGTAAAGTACGCCGTGGCCTATGTGATCTTTCCGGGCGGCTTCGGCACGATGGATGAGCTGTTCGAGGCCCTGACGCTCATTCAGACCAAGAAGATCCGGAGCTTTCCGGTGGTGCTCGTCGGCAGGGAGTACTGGGCGGGCATGCTGGAGTGGCTGAGGAAAACGATGCTTGCGGAGCGCAACATCAACCCTGAGGACCTTGACCTCATGCATGTCGTGGACGAGCCTGAAGAGGTCTGCGCCATCATCAACAAGAAATACAAGGACCGCGTGAGCGGAGGAGTGCAGCAGGACCGTCGGGACAGGACCAGAAAAGGCGTCTGATCCCTATCCTCCGTTCTTGTTCTCCCGGCGGCGTACGGAGCGGTCCTTGAGCCGCTGGGCTACGCGCATTCTCCGGAACCAGCGTTCGATTGACTCGCGGTAGATCATGGTGAGCAGAATAAGAATGAGGCTGATGCCTACCAGGGTGAAGAGCGCTCCATAGTGCTTTTCACGGAAGAATGCTCCGCCGAGAGTCAGGAGCGTGGTGCCGAAGAGCCGTCCGGTGGTGGACACGACGAGGAAATCACGATTCCTCATATGCCCCAGCCCGAGGACGTAGCAGAGGATGTCCTTGGGGAAGCCGGGGATCAGAAACATGAGAAAAGCAAGGAACATCCCCTTGTGCTTCATCACGTAGTCGTACCGCCTGATCGTCTCAGGCTTCACCACCATCTCGACCACGGGGCGGCCGGCTATCCTGGCAAGAAGGAAGGCGATCCAGGAGCCCAGCGTCAGGCCCACGGTCGAGTACAGCACCCCCCATGCAGTGCCGAATACCATCCCTCCCACAAAACCCGTCACTTCTCCGGGAACCGGCGCGGCAATTACCTGCAGTACCTGAAGTCCGATAAAGATCAGGGCCGCATAGGCGCGGTGCTCGTTGATGACCTGCAGCAGGCGGCGCCGGTCTGTAAAATAGGCGATGTAGCCGTGAACGTACATCAGGTAAAAGATGCCGCCCAGAACAGCGCCGGCTACCACGAAGCCTGCCACTATTTTTTTATCGATTTTTATCATGCCGGATAAACGGGACAACGCTATCTTTTGAAAAGATCGTCGAGCGCCTTTCGCGCCTGCTCCGCCGGGGAACCGGCCCCCGTCGCCTCGCCCCTTTCCGCAAACCGGGAAAAATCGCAGAAATTGGCGCAGGACTTCTCTTTTACAAGCTCCGCCGCAGGTTCGCGGCACTGTTTGGAGACGGACCGATCGTAGAAGGAACAGTTGAGGCAGCAGTGCAGATCGGCTCCGCAGGAGGGACAGACGTCCCGCCTGCCGATGCTCCTGCCGAGCGACAGCTCCTTATGGCACGCATGACACGCTTTCACGGTAATTAATAATAGCGTATTGTCCCGATCATGACAAGATGAAAGAGCTTCGATGGCGGGATGCACGAAGAAGGGTTGAGGAGCGCGGCCTGTCAGCGGATGCGTTATGCAGTGTCCGCGGGTTTCCGGGTCCTGAGGTACCGGGCGCCGGTCCAGATCAGGACCGCGGCAAACACGATCCGCAAGGTCCCCTCCGACAGACCATGGGCGAGGGTGCCGCCCAGATAGGTGCCGATCAGGATCCCGGGGATCATGCCCGTGAGCAGGGACGTCCTGACATTGCCCAGTTTCCAGTGCGTAAAGGCCCCAACCGCACCCGCAGGGACCATGGCCAGCAGCGAGCTTCCCTGGGCCAGATGCTGCTCAAAACCGGCGAGCAGCACCATGGCGGGAACCATGATGGTGCCCCCTCCGACGCCCATCATCCCGGACAAAAAGCCCGTAAAGACGCCGGTCAGAAGAAGGACTGTGATCTTCAGAAAACCCGCCCCCGTCGCCGCGACATGGGGAAGAAAAGGCTTGCACAGCAGCAGCGTCGAGACGGCAATAAGAAATCCGCCGAAAGACCTCTTGAGCTTCCATTCCGGAAGCGAGTGGGCGAAATGGGCGCCTGCGCGCGCGGTGATAATGGCGGTCGCCGCCATCAGCACGGCGGCCGTGACGTCGACAGTCCCCTTCACTCCGTAGGCAACAGCGCCGGAAATTCCCGTAAAGACCAGCGCCACGAGGCTGGTGCCGTGCGCCTTGTGCTGGTCCAGCTTGAGGACTCCGACCATGAGCGGGATCATGATGACCCCGCCTCCGAGGCCGACGAGACCGCCGAATATTCCCGCTAAAAAACCGATTAAAAAGCTTGTCATAGGATCCGATGAAAAGCGCTTCTATCCACGCGGCCTGTACTGTGCTCTGCAGGGGCTTGAAGGACAAAAAAAGGACGACCGTCTGCGGGATACATCGAGTTTCGAAAGGCGAAGCATGCTTCAGGCAGGAGCCGCAACGTGGTCAGTCGTTCGTCTTCGCATCCGACGTCAAATCGCCGAACTCGCGCCCGAAATCATTTGCAGCTGCTACACCGGCCTCTTGCAGCATCCGCGCATTGGTGTCCTTGAGGAGATCAAGGGGAACATCGAGGGCGCGGGCGACATCCTCCAGCGCCTGGCGCTGGCCGTAATGCCGTTCCGCGATCATGATCTTCAGAAAATCCGCCTGGATCAGCTTCTCCAGATCCTTGTTCTCGATCACGACGCTTTCATAAGCCTGGCGGAGGGTCTTTCCGGCTGCCATCTGTTCGCGGAGCCTGTTCACCGACTCTTCGTAGACCCGGTTTTCCTCGGCGGTGAACTCCTTAAACTCGAATTCAGGCATGGCCGGCTTCTTTTTCCCGGCATGTGCTTTCTTTTTCATCATTCTATCCTTCTCAAGAATTTTCCGCCTCTTCCTCTGCGCACTCGACCGCAGGCTTTGCTTCCGTCAACGCTACATCACCCGTTTCTCTTTCGGTCTTCGTTCAGGCACCTGGCGGTGTGCGGTCCGTTCCTCGTTCCAGTCCATCGACACATAGAGGCCGCAAAAACAGCTGCCGAATTCCCTGATGTCAGGATCGCGGTACACACAGGGACAGACGATGTCCGCGTCCTTATCCTTCACGCCCCATGCAAGGCGGCAGGGGCAGGAGCGGTAGCCGTACCGCGTTTCGTTCGTGAGGAGCCCCTCGAGGATATCCATGACAAAGGGCTTGTCCTTATTCAGGCGGATGCCCTGAGATGCCGCGTACTTCGACAGGATGTCATACAGTTTCTCCGCCGTCATGGCATCTCCAGCGCCTTCTTGAGCTTGTCCTCGTTGAAGCCGACGATAATGACGTCGTCGATGCAGATGGTCGGGAAACTGCAGTCCGGGTTCAGTTTGCGCACTTCGTTCATGATCTGCTCGCGCTCCTCGCCGGTAAGAAGGTCGACATCAATAAATTCCATGTCGATCCCGTTCTCGCGGAAGAAACGCTTTGTCCGATTGCAGTGCGAGCAGGTGCTGAGCGTATACAGCCTGATTTTACGGCCCGGTTTTATCATAAGGTGAGGGGAAATATAACACGGCCGACGGTGTTCTGTAAACAGTTTTCCTCGTCAAGATCTTGCGCCGGAGCGCCGTCAGTTTCGACTTATCGCACTTTGCGGAGCCCCTCCGGCAAGAGCCGGGGACGCCGGGGCGCGTGATTACTCACGGCGAATGCCGCCTGAATGCTCAAAACCGCAGCATCGCGTCGATCGTGATCTTCACGGAATCAGCGAGCGACGGCAGGTCGTAGCCGCCCTCAAGAACGAACACAGCCGGTATCGCCTGACAGGACCGCAGGATGCTCTGAACGATAGCCTCGATGCCTTCGCCGGTAATGCGGATGTTCGCGTGGGGATCGTGCATGTGAATGTCATAGCCCGCGGACACGAGAACCAGGTCCGGCCTGAACCGGCTGATCAGCCCGGGCAGAATGTCCTGGTACACCGCAAGGTAATCCTTGTTGCCCGACCCTGCGAGGATCGGCACATTGTAGGTGTACCCTTCGCCCCTGCCCCTGCCGCGCTCCATGTCCTTTCCTGTCTCGGGATAGTAGGGGTACTGGTGGGTGCTGAAATAAAAGACCCGGTCGTCTTCTTCAAAGATATGCTGGGTCCCGTTGCCGTGGTGTGCGTCGAAATCGATGATGAAAACGCGCTCAAAGCCGATGGTCTGCGCATACCGCGCGCCCACGGCCACGTTGTTGAAAATACAGAAGCCCATTCCCTGGCCGGCTTCGGCGTGGTGCCCCGGCGGACGGATTGCGCAGAACGCGCGGTCGATCTCCCCGGCCTTGCACCGGGCGGCCGCCTCCATGACGGCGCCGGCGGCGTGGAGCGCGGCCTCGAGGCTTCCTTCCGACAGGAACGTGTCGGGATCCAGTTCGCCGGCTCCGAAGCTTTTTATGTGCTCCACGTACTCGGCGGTGTGCACGCGCAGGAGGTCGCCGAACGAGGCCCTGCGCGGCGGAATGGCGATCAATCTTTGCCAAAGCCCAGAGGCTTTCAGCGCGGTAATTATGGAAAGCAGGCGGTCCGGAGAGTCAGGGTGCCAGGAAGGCGGCTTATGGAGAAGGAATATGTCGTCATAGAGGAACCCGGTCTTGCCCATGATCATCTATTTTAACCGCTGAATAATACAATTGCAACACGGGATGAATTCCGCCGCATTTTCTTCACAGGTCCGGCGGCCCTCAGGACCGCGCACGATCATGTTGCATCCCGCCCCGCGTCATGGTACTGTACCGCCATGCTCGACCGACTGCGGTGGATAAGCGCAGCACTGCTCATTGCGACGTTCGGCGCGATGAGTTTCGCGAGGTCGGAGATCTATCGGGACGAGATCTCCCTTCTGACCGACACCGCACTCAAGTCCCCGGACAAGGTGCGCCTGCTGAACAATCTCTCCTTTGCCCTCATGTCCGCCGGAAGACACCCGGAAGCCCTTGCTCTGTTGAAGCGCACCCTTGCCCTCGACCCGCAATTCACGGACGCCTGGAACAACCTGGCACTTACGTACTACTCTCTCGGCATGTCTGTCGAGGCCGAGCGGGAATTCCTGCTGATCATCGAGCGCAGGCCCTACACCCGCGATGCCGATTTCGCGAGGAAAATGGTCGCTCTTCTCCGGAAATCAGCTGATCGCTGAGGCCTCTTTTCTCAGCGTCTCGCCGGGGCGACCTTTCCAGGGGTCCGCGAGCGCCTGGAAATCCTGTTGCACGCGGTTCCGTCCGATCAGGCGGCCGAACCGCCTCGTTCTCGTCCTTTCGACAAAGCGTCCTATTCCGCATTTGGCTTTTCCTCGCCCTGCTGTTTTTCTTGTCCGTATACCTGAAGAAAAGAACGGGCGAGTTTGTCGTCCGGTGCTATTCGGACAGCTTCGCGGAAATGGGCGACCGCATCCGTCCGCCTGCCCATCGCAACAAGGGTCAGCCCCATATTCCTCTGGGTCTCTGCATCATCAGGTCTGAGGTTCAAGGCAGAAGAGAAATGTCTGATCGCATCCTCATACTGCCCCCTCCTGCTCAAGGCGATTGCAAAAAACTTATGAGCATCTGCATTCCCGGACGTTACGGCAAGGGTATGGGAAAACAGGCTTACGCCGTTTTGCCAGTAGCTCAGCTGAACAAAAGATACCGCAAAGAAGGCGGCAAGAACACCGATTGCCATAAGGGGAAGAACACCTTTCCGAACAAGGGTTCTTTCGTGTCCGGTTTCAGCCATGAACCACGTGATCGCAATGAACGGACCGATCAGCGGCAGGTAGGTGTAGCGGTCCGCCATCGCCTGACGACCGACCTGGATCAGTCCTGAGACGGGCGCCAGCATGATCAGATACCAGAGCCAGCCTGTCGCCAGATATGGTCGCGATTTGATCTGTCGCACGACCAGCAGGGAAACCGATACCAGTATGACGACTGCCGCTGCTATCACCCACCAGGGCTCGCGGTCGGCGGCATAGGGATAGGGGATCGCCAGATTCGCAGGCCAGACCATTTTCACGAGGTACCGGACATAAGAAATTGCCGCATTGGCCGCCCTTGTAGAAAGAGGAAGGACATCGAACAAGCCCATCGCTTTCTGCTGGGCGATGAGGGTTATCACTGCAGACGCGATCGAGAGAACAAGGAGGGGTATCTTTTCAGCCGCAAGACGTCTCCACGAGAGCGCCCTGACTCCGGAATTGAGGCTGCCGCCGGACACGGCCGTTCTCTGCAGAGGCCAGATATCCAAAAGCAGCAAGAGAAACGGCATCGTCACCAGCATCGGCTTGGACATGAGTCCCAGCAGGAACAACGCGGCAAGAACAAGGTAGCTCGACACTGCCGGCCGACGCACGTATCTTGCGTAGGCAAGCAGTGTAAGCATGAAAAAGAGGCCCGAGAGCACATCTTTGCGCTCCGCGATCCAGGCCACGGACTCGACATGGAGGGGATGAACAGCGAAGAGGGCCGCGACAAAACCGCTCCGCCACGTTGCAGTCGTCATTGCGCGAAGCACGAGGAACAGCAGGACTGCGGAGAAGGCGTGGAGCAGGACATTCACCAGGTGATGCCGGCCTGCATCCATGCCGAAGAGATCTACGTCGAGCATGTGCGACAGCCACGTTACGGGATGCCAGTTGCTCCGGGAAAGGGACGACAAAGCCCAGGACAGCCCTTCCCACGTCACACCTTGCCTGACCTGGGCGTTATTCGCGACATATTGATTGTCGTCGAGCTCGATGAACTCGTAGCCGCCGACCCTGAAATAGAGAAGAGCGATGAGGAGGACAAGCGACAGGGAAACGAGCATGGTAGCGATAAACGCGCCGCCACTCGGTTTTTCCCCGTCCTCGTCTTTTCTTGCCCTGTTCTTATTTCTCATCGTCTACGCAATGCCGACCTGTCAAAGCTGTTTCCAATGCAGCTCGCCCGGAACATGAACCTGTTCGTGCCTCTCTCCAGCCGTCCGTTATCAGCTCCGGCTCTGCCTGCCGCGGTCCAGCATTCTTCAGGCATCACCGCACAACGCTCACCCGCGCTTTTTTCAGCATTGCGTCGGGAGAATAGGACCCTTTGAAGACGCGCAGGTTCTCCTTGTTGAGGTCCTGTTCGAGGTTCAGGTATTTGTACTTCGGAGGCAGGATTGTTGCGAAGTTGTTGAAGAGGTATTGATAGACGCCCTTGAATTTCGTCCGGGCCTTGGCAAAGTGCAGCACAAAGGTCGCAGGGTCCAGCTCCTCACCCAGCACGAACCCGGCCGGCTCTCCCTCCGCATAGTAGATGCCGCCGCACAAGACAAGCTCCTCATACCGGTCAAGGGCCTCCAGGCACGGGGCGTAGTCCGTATCCTCGGCCTTCATCTCCGTCGTGACCAGCCAGTCCTTCAGAACAGAGCGCGCGTCGTCGAGCCGGTCGTTCGTAAGCGGTCTGGCATCATGGTCGTAGAGGGAGAGGAACTGCTTCAGCAGGTTCCTTTTCTTGCTGAGATTGCGCCCCTTGAGGGTGCTCATCTTCTCCACGGTATAGATATAATCCGCGTCGCCTTCGGCAAAGGTCGCGGAAAAGATCCCGGCTGGAAATGCCGTCAGCCACGGCTCGGGCACGGGAAAGAAAAAGTCCGCATCGCCCAGCAGGTTTTTCAGGTATGCAGGTTCCAGCTGCCGGACGTCCCGGGTCGGCATGAGGTAGGTGCGGCCGTCGTAGGAGCGGCCGCGGATAAAGATCTCGTCATCGAATAGGACCTCGTAATCGTGGTTCTTGCGGAATAGATAGAGGTTCGCAAACGTATATTCCGAGAGCATGACGTTCAGGCCTCTAAGCCTTGCCCCGAGAATGTCCTTGTGCCCGATGTCCAGCCGTTCTGTTCTCATGGGGTAACTATAATGGATGCGGCGGATTTGTCAAGACCCGGGCGATGCACGACGGCGAGGGGTACGACTACGGTTTTATGGTATACTGAAATCAGGAATATGCGATCCGACACCAGAACGTTTAAGAGGAAAGGTCAAACGCCTGCGCTGATTTCCTCACGATGCTCTCAGCGTTTTCTGTATTAAAAAATTTTACTATACACCGTTGCCGAGGAGGTAGGTATGCTCGTAATCGCGGATAATCTCAGTGTGCGGAACAAGGCTTATATGGACGCTCTCAAGAAGAAGGACAAAAAGGCCATCGGAGCCATGGCAGCGGAGCTTGCGGCAAAGGGCGCGGAGCTGATCAACGTGCAGGTCTCGACCGACGGCAGCGTCGACGAGGAGCTCCTGCCCCTGGCGGCAGAGGCCGTCCAGCAGGGCGGCGGGCTGCCGCTCTGCCTGGATTCGCGGAACGTGAGTGCCCTCCGCAAAGCAGTGCCGTTCTGCACCGAGCCGCCCATCATCAATTACCTCTCGGCGGACGAGAAGAATGCCGACGAGATCCTGTCGCTGGTCCGGGAATCGAAGTCGAACATTATCCTCCGGGCGCTTAAGGGTACGGTGCCCTCGACGCTCGAGGCCAAGCTCATGATCCTCGAGGAGCTTATCGAAAAAGCAAACGCCGCGGACGTGCCGAATGAGCGGATCTTCGCCGACCCCTCGGTGGTGCACATCAGCAAGGGCAACGGCCAGGAGCACCTCCTGAACGCCCATGAGAGCATTGTCGTACTGAACGAGATGGTCGACCCGCCGCTCAACACCGCGGTCTGGATATCGAACGTTACCACGGGCCTGCCGAAGAATCTGAAATCCGGCGTTGCCTCGACCTACCTTTCCTATCTCGCCGGCGCAGGACTCTCCGCGGCGATGGTGAACGTGAACGACGGGGAGATCATGAAGGCGGTCTATCTGATCAAGACCTTCCGTGACGAGCTCACTTTCGCGGCGGGAGATCTGGCGTAGCAGCGGAAAACAAGCGGGCAACAAAAAAGGCGGAGCGACCGGCGCTCCGCCTTTCGTATTTGACCAATTACGGTTTTTTTTGCTGCTTTGCAGGACTGCCGTGAGACGGATTTCCTTTCGCCCGCGCACGGCACCGCCCTCAATTGGCGGTAAACGTCCTCAGAAGTTCGATCACCGCTTTCTTGGCTTTCCTGGACTTTATCCGGCGATAGAACCGGAGAAGAAGCGCCTCGTCGTCGGCGGTCTTTCCGTAGAAAGCCGCCGGTTCCGCGACGGCCTCAGCCGCAAGGGGTAAAAAAAATATTACCGGCACGTTGACGGCCTTCGCTATTTGCTTGAGCCTTTCCACGCTGATGTTGTCGCTGCCCTTCTCGTATTTCTGCACCTGTTGATAGGACACCCCGATAAACTCCGATAATTTCATCTGGGTCATGCCCCGGGCAATCCTGATCTCTTTGATGAGTTGGCCGATCCGTTTGTTTTCGTTCTTCATGCCGCTACTTTAAGAAATAACACAGCGAATGTCTATCAACCGCGGGTTGTAATTTCTATTTACAATTTACAACCTAAAGTGGTATAATAACTCATCTTGAAGCCGCTGCCAAACAAAATGAAACATTTTGCAACGCGGCGGCTGAGATCCGTTCCCTTTTTGCCTCATTCGGCGGGGTTTCGAGACGCAAGGGGGACGTCGATACGGCACGAACTGCTCCCGGTTAAAATTATCGCGAATTGCAGCCAAATCACGCCTCGGAGGTGAAGCATGGAGGGCAGGAGGAACATCCTTGTAATCGAAGATACGACGCCTGTCAGGGAGCTGTTATGCCAATTGCTGGAAACCAGCGGATTCAACGTGCGCGGATGCGATGACGGGGCCGCGGCCCTGGAAGCCGCGGCGGAAGGCGATTTTCATGTCATTATTACCGACTTCAACATGCCGAACATGAACGGCGTTGATGCAACAAAGCGCCTGCGCACCCGGTTTCCCGCTTCGGTAATTATCGGGGTGAGCTCGGCCGACAAGAAGGAGGAATTCCTCGCTGCCGGAGCGGATGACTTCCTGTTCAAGCCCTATCGCTTCGCGGAGATCCTGACGCTGATGGATGCAAAACGGCGATGATCGCACCTGTAACGCGCGCCGGCAGATGATAGTCGCCGGCGTCGAGGGATAAGGCCTTTGCCTGGACCTCAAGCTGCCGGTCCAATTCATCAAGGAACTCTTTTCCCATCGTCAAGCTCCTGTCGGGCCGGGGCGAGAAAGCGGACATTCATGAGCGGCGATGCTTATCCATGACTTCCTGATAGGATACGGTGAGAATACGGCCTTCCTTGTAGGCGGCCCATCGTTTTCGGGCTTCTTCCGCCCAGATGCGGTCTATCGCCGGGTCCGGCTTGTCAAGATCAGTGAGGATCGAGTCCACAATCTGAAGTTTTTCTATGTCCGATAAGGAATGGATCTCCTTGGCTAGTTTCTCGGCGGTTTTCGTCATAACAGCGCCTCCCGGTGATAAGCGGATACATTCAACCTGAGCTCTGATTCCATAATCAAGTCATCTGCAATTCGCAATATTTGCCTTGTTACCGTCAGCTGCTTCCTTCCTACTGGCTCTTCCACCGATAAGTCGCCTTGAGCACATTCCGATAGTTAATTATTCGGTTCAATCAGCATGATTGAACCAGCAGCAGGCTGTCGCTACGAGGACAACCAAAAAGGCGTGAAACGTTTCGTTTCCCGCCTTTTCTATTTCCGTCGTTTTCGGTCTTTAAGAAGGGTAAGGACTTCCTTTCCTTTTAGCGCTCCGTACCCGGAACAATCTCTCCGTAAAACCGCCCTCAGTTTCGAAAGCCTTTGCCTGGGCAGCAAGCTGGCGATCGAGCAAGAAACAGCACAGGTTCAAGAGCGAAAGAGCGGCATTCGCCACGAGCGTAGAATCGGACACGGACCGACAAGGACCAGCACTGACAGGCACGGACTGTTTGTTCCGTGTTCTGCTCTGTGTAAGTCCTTGTCCGTCCCTGTTTGTCCGTGTGCTTTTGTCCGTCCGTGTGCTCTTTCCTGTCTGCGCCCTTTTCTCCTCCTCCACCCATGTCCGCACATCCTGCAGAGAGGAACAACGCTTCGCCTTAAAGCGCTTGAGAGCCGGATGGTCCGGCTCCCACATGGGCAGCTCGCGCTGCCGCAGAAAATCCTCGTAGTCGAGTCGCAGTTCCTCCAGGCTTGCCCGGGCCACGTTGGTCAGCTTGAGTTCGGTTTTCTTGGAGGTAGCCGACGCCTGGCTGCCCTCGGCGATATTCTGCACCCCGCTCCTGGCCGCCTGCACCATCTGATCGTGGGTGCGGCTGCGCTTGTTGATGTAAAGATCGCAAAACCGGACCGTCACGTCATAGACGAGCTGCGCAAGCTGGAAGCTCTTCAGATTGCGGTACCCGCCGTGCTTCGGGATGAGAGGTTCTTTTTCCGTCATGTTATCGCACACATCAATCCTGCTATTTTATCGGTTCAGGCCTCGTCTCCGTTTCTTCGAAGTTTCCGTGCCAAAGGTCGAACTCGTCGCCAACTTTCCACGATTGCACATCAGAACGGCCCTCCAGCCATGCGATGATGCTTTTCATTCTCCCATCGCGATCATCGGACAAGAGACCAAGCTCGACGATCACGTCGAAAGTGTCTTCCTTGCCCGCTCCGCCGCAATAGCAGCCGTTCGCTTCGATACTATCAATGAAAGCGTCAAGAAATTCGTCGAAACCGTCCTTGCGATTTCGAGTAATCACAAGTTGCCGTCCCCATTCAGTGAACTCGCCAAGATGATTCTTCTTTCGAATTCTTTTCTTCATTCCTTATTTATACCTGCTCAATCACTTTTGCATGTTTAAAATACCACAGGTGGATTTCCGTAGCTACCTTTGTTTAGGCACGGAGAAAGACGCGACGCTAAAGATCCGTTTTCGTCTCCGAACAGCGCTGAGATGGACCTGGCCCCAGAAGTTGTGCGGCCGACACTACATAGGATGTTGTTGTCAGTTTGCAAGAAAATCAGCCGGGGTCATGATCGCGAGCGGAAAGGGAAGCGCCGCAATAGTGAGCAAATCCTTATCGCCGCTTATGACGCAATCGGCGCGCGCGGCCAGGCAGCACTCAAGGACCATATTGTCTTCCGGGTCCCTGCTGATTTTAAGTTTTTTGCGGGGTATTACGACTGTTGCGGCGGAGACGACTGTGGCGATTCCAGCGATGAGGATTTCGAACTGCCCGGCATTGATTTTGCCGGCGGTAAAGAGCTCATGCGGGACATCCCGGTATTCGCGCAGGAGTTCCGGGGAAACATACAGGAGCGCTTCCGCGAAAGCTTTTCTTACCGCCCGCGCCGGAACGCCGCCGAATGCAAAGGCCGAAACAAGAACGCCGGTATCGATTACGACCTTACTTTTTCTTCGCGTACGCCTTCCTCCGGACGGTTTTTACCGCTGCTTCAACGTCGCGAAGCGTGAGAGCTGTTTTCTTGAACACCTCCCCTGCGATCTTCATGGCCGCCTCAAGCCGTTCGTTTGCCGGTAGCGCCGAAAGAATGAAATCCTCGGGATCTATTTTTTTTACAGCAGTTCCCATTTTCCCTCCTGAGACTTCTGAGCGGACATTGCAACTGCAACCGCCGTGCTGCGTGCTGTGAAAACATACCATATCCAAAAGCCCCTGTAAAGAGGCTCATAATGCCGCTCGATTATAACATACAGAAACATGCCGGGTTTCGCGTTGCTCTACCCGATCTACCGACTATCTTGTTGGCCTGCGACAGGCAGACGACCCAGAAGTGTTCCTTGCTGAGATCGATTTTGTTCTCGCGAAGCAGAATGCGTTGCATGACCTCGTAAACGTCGACTGAGTTGAGCACCCGGATCTGTTGCGCTTTGGTGAGCTTTATTCTCATAATGACCTCTGTTCGTCTTTGATCTTTGTTTTCGTCAGCGAAAGCCTTAAGCCTGTTAAGTTGTGTCGGGTTTCCCTACTCGACCTATGAACTACCCGATTAGCGATCAATGATCATTATATGATCCGATGGTATGGAAATTTGCGCAGTCTTCCCATTACTCATTTTCAAGGATACCACCACTTTTGACCCAAAGCCATCGAGAAGGACCGCGGAATCTGGATACCGCAGATACTCTTCACCAAAATTGCTATTCAGTCCATTTGCGCCACTTTCACTGGCCAAAGTTGAATATGGTTTTTTTATGTGCACTGTCGCAACATCTTTTCGAATGTGCAATACCTTCATCGCCCTCACCGCTAAATCTCCGTACACTCCGCCAACCATTAATGCAATAGCCACAACAAAGATAGGAAGATACGGCTGTGTCTTTCGTAGTTTTTGAAGTTTATTTTTTTCTTCCTCTGACGGAGACGAGATGCGAGAAAGCTCATCTATTATCCTATCGTTACTCTGACTGCTGTTCCAAAGCAATGCGCATCCAAATGATGCCAAAAGAAGGGGTGGAAGTGAGTATACGTTTTTTATAGAAAGATCGATAACAATTAATAAGCCAAATAAGGCGAGTGCAAAATATTCAATACCCCCTGGCCTCATTTCAAATGGAGAGTACGTGAACGTCTTTCTCTGAACCTTGCAAAATATTCGGCCGATCCAGATGCCAATTTTCTGGAAAAGATGCCATACGGGGCGAAGTAATATTCCAAAGCTGGTAATGCTTATGGCGAAAATTAAATAAACCGCTCCGAATCCGACAGCGACAAAAATGAATAGCAGGCCATCCCCTACGCTTATGTCTTTGGGAAAATATTTTATCGACCAACAGTATGAAAGTAAAACGATGGATCCGACAAAAACACACAATTTTGTGGCGATTCCAAGTATTTTTTCCGCAAGCTCCAATTTGTCTTTTGCTTCCATCTAGGGGTTCCCTTCCTTTGTTATTTCTCTCCAGCCTTCTTCATCTTTAAGCACCACATATATCTGCCCTGTTGCTTCCAGCCACTACGATATATCTTCAGGCATAAGAGGGAAATCAACCAAAGTTGTATTCGATTTTAGTTTATTCTTAATATTCATTTCGACCTCCTTAAACAGACTATCCGATTTAGGCAGAACCGAAGCCATAGAAAAAAACAAGTGATCAGATCCTTCTTCTAGTTCGTCAAAACCTAATGTCATAAAATAAGATCTAAGCTTTTTCTCGCCAACTTCTATTTCTGTCTCAGTCATTTTTCCCCCATTAGCATCTTCAACAAACGGAGACGGTTCTAATACAACAATACCACCTTGCATGAGCTCATTAATGATTCCTACTGTTATCATTTTACCAAGTCCATATCCTCTCATCCCTTTTTCCAGATACAACTCATGAAGAAGCATTACATCTTGCCCTATGCCCTCATTAAGATCATGCATAATGCCCTCATCGTCTATAAATACCGAATATAGGCTCTCGAGAGTGGAACTATGAGCATCTAGAACTTCAACGATATTTTCCCCAGCATCTATCGCGTGCCCAAGCCTTACAATGAAGGCAGTTGCATATCCTATTCTCACCTTTTCCCCTTCGTCATAACGCATACAAATATCTACTTGATATTCGGAAACGTAATTCGAGCCTGACGGGACGACGTGAACGTTCATATTTTTTATTTCTAAGTGGATATGCTCCAGATCACTTAAATTAATACTGTTTTCCCGATCTCCTCCCATAAGTTCTAGTTTAACGATGTTTGATGAAATCTTTTCCGGATTTCCAAATCGGTTGTTTCGCAAAAGGTTTTCCCGCCTCAATTTGGCGCTCAATATATTCCAGTCCTTCGCACCATTCAGTCTCGCATAAAAATTGAGACATTCTCCGAGTTTGATGTCAGGTATACGACTTTTTAAAATTGAATGAAGATGTTTTGCTTTTTCTTTAGCTTCAGCTACGAGTTGGCTTTCAGGTGCTTGTTTGGACATGGCTATCCCTCCTATTGTAATTTTGCTGTCCGTATTTTCGCGTGCTCGCGTTGACGACTCGAACAGCCCCATTAAATAGGAAGTGTAGCTGATGGAGTTTTCGATATGAGGTGCGGTTGCTTTGTGCTTTACCTTGGCTATAAACGCCTGCGAGCGGTCAGGACTCCGCGAAGCCCATGATTACTAAACCATATTGAATGGTAAAAGTCAATTTATAATTCATTGGCCACGATTAGTGGCCACCAATAATAAATTTGCGAAGCCACACAAGATTATCCAGGTTGTGGGTTCAGCTACGCACACTTTACCTACGGATTATAAGACTCGTAATATCGGTGAGTGAGCCCGCATAGATCTCAACAGGCGGTGGGATAATGGCTCGTATTTCACCTAGATTTTTGTCAATAAGGGCCATTGGATCAAGTAGACGCGCAGGAGCCATTGGTATCCAGGAAAACCGATACTCTCGCTGATAAATATGACTTTTGGGTTTTGAGAAAAGAACCCCAAGATTACTTCGATGCTTGCCATATGTCACTCTTCCGTCCGCACCAACATGCGATGGCATCGCCTTTGTGAAGGCAGTATGAACCCTAGCAGTAAATTCTTTCACATCATGAATCACAAGACAAGCATCGGAATCTTTGAATTCTTCATAGAGTCCTTCATCATAGTCGTATGCAAAGCACAGTATATATGAATCTATAGCGAGAAAAATGTCCGAGAAGGTGACATCGCCCTTTGGGATAATTGGAATCCCGTTTTTCGTTGTTATGGTTACAGTCTCTGGCGCCACCTTCTTTTCATGCACCAATTCATTGTCTCTTCTAGCAGCGTCATATTCCTTCTTAATGTATTCAAGCGCCGGGAAAATGAAGAAATGGCCATTGTTGCGGGCATCAGTCAAGTATTCAAACTTGCTGTACCTGTAGAGATTTTTTTCTGGAATACAATTTACAAGGGTCTTCTTTGCGGTTCCCTTAGGCACAAACATGTGAAGAACCAAAGTGCCCGCGTCATTGTAATAAACGAGGGCTAAATCGTCAATATGCTTTGCGATTTCTATGTTGCCGTATCGATTGCCAACTATAAATTCAAACCCTTGCGGATAAATATTGGAATCAATCTTTAATTGTAGCCTTCCTACAGGATTCATTCTCGAATTAAATCCAAACAATTCGCAAAAGTTGCAGATTTGAAGTTCTGACACTATTCCTCTTGGCACAACCGCGCGGTGGGAAAGTCGAACTGCCCTCTATTCCGTGGCCGTACTTTCCAAAAACATGATTCTATTTGTTAATTTGCAGGGCCTTCTCCCGACTACTGCGAAAAAAATGTTTATCTTTATTGTACTCTGAAATTATCCACTTGATAAATAACTCTGAATATTGTGGAAAACCTGCAAACTTACTCCTGTGGCAATAGGCATAGTTCGATTCAATGTTATAAAGTCTTTTTATGCATTGAATGTCGTATAGATTAATTTTATCTGACTCAGGCAACGCTTTATTTACCTGCTCGATTACGTCCTTTTGTCGTTTTGGATGTGATATGTCAGGACTTATCTTTCTATAGGCAGGCACATCGGGATCATCTACAATTCTGATCGCCTTAGCATCCGGAGATAATGTTTCTTTAACCTCAACAGAAGGAGGGAAAGTGTAGACATTGCTGCCGGGAGGTGCGGAAACAACTTTGCGTAGGCCTTTCAGCCATGATTTTCGAACGTCCTCAATTTGCTTCTCAAGCACACCTCGTAAGTCTTCTGTATTGCCCGGCTCACTTTTTGCCCCGTGGCGAAAGTACACAGTACCAGCTGCAAAAGCCGTCTTCTGATTTTTGTCATCGATGCGGTATGTGCCCGGCTTTGTAAAAACGATTGGCACATTAACGGGTTGGATAAGAATAATTGCCACACGGTGGCGCTGCTTTATTTTTTCGACAATCTCAACTTTGCTAAATTGCACACCTGTGTATTTATACACCTGGTCCGTAATCGAGGCTGGATCGAGTGATAAAACGCTGGATATATCCGAACCTATAGGATTCCCCTTGTTATCGCAACCGATGACAAGAGACCCGCCTCCACTATTTGCCATTGCTACAATATCTTTGATAAACTCACACCACACGCCCGGCTCTGATAAATCGACTTTGGATTTAAAGTCAATACGCTTTGATTCTCTTTCAGCAGTAAGAGCATTATCGATAAGATTGTTCATCTTTTTGTGTGGCCACGTGACGCATAGGCTTCGCCGATGAAGTAAAATGGAGCCTGCTTACTAATCAATATGCAAGATTTCCACTCCTACTGGTTTTTCCAAGAATAAGTCGCCTTGATCACATTCCGGTAGTTGTCGTCCAAGGATGTCTGCAAAGCAATCAACGCCGTTATCCGCCGCGCCATCTCCGTCACGTAGCGAACTTCCTCAGAGGTCAGGCCACGGCCAAGAAGCGGCTTTTCGCGGTACGACAGCCACTTCTTGATGACCTGATAACCGCCGATGGTGTAGTCCCACACCGCCTCGGGCACGTTGCGCCAGCATGCGTCGTCGTTGAGGTAGATATCGTATGCCCCGTCGCTCCGACTAATAACTTTCCCTTTGCCGGGCATGGTAACGCCGCCCTTCCCGCCGTGACCCCACCCCGCGGTCAAATCCAAATCGGCAGTGTCAGGGTTTGCGGGTTTGCCGTCCACGCGCTGAAAGACCGCGATGCTTTTCAACTCATCTCGAATCTTCCCGGTTGTAACGCCGGGAACCGGTGCCTCCGTGTCTAACAAAGCCGCAATTTGCTGCCCTAAAGTTGCCGAGGCGAGCAATGAGTCCTTCGCCTTCGGAAGCGGAATTCGCGGCCAGTCCTGCCCTATACCGTCTACATTCTCGGCAAGATAGACGACTGAATAGCCTATAGCAAGCGAGTGATACCAGACCAGCTCTGCGGTTGCTTGGCCTGCGTCTGGGTCAGGCAAGCCGAGTGACGTGAGATAAGCGCGGGCAGAGGGAGACAAGTTTGCAGTGATTTTTTCTGGGTCATGTTCCATCCCAGGGAGGGCCAGCTTTTCATGCCCATCAATACCAACCTGCTGCGTGGACCTATCTTTAAGCCGAAATGCGAAAGCCGCCGCGTCGGGCGCGAGCAGATGATCGTCGCTAAGTCCCCCGACGAAATAGAACGGCACCCCCTCAGAATCCTTGGAGCGGTTGAAACGCGACAGCAAAAATCCGTTACCCGCCCAACACTGCGGCCAGAGCGCTGGACGAGGCTCATTCCAAATCGGACGAACTGGTGTGAAATAGCACCACGTTCTATCATAGGGGCGCAGAGCATATCGCCATAGTCGTCCGGTATTGAATCCCTCAATCTCAACAATCTTAGCGCGAGCACTCCTTGCGTCATACCGTGCGGCATCGTGCGTTAGCGGATGCCCCTCACTCTTCAGTTCGTCGAAAGAGATGCTCTTGTCGAAGTAGCGCTTCATGCGTACTTCGAGCGCATGACGGTCATCGTCCATGAGCGCGCCGCCGCGCTTTTCCATTAATCCATTACTCGGGGCTACCGCGCAAAGATCGGTCAACCTCGGCCATGCTAGATATGCGGACGTTATGTCCGAGGGTCGGAAGGACCAGCGGTTATCTTTCTGCGGATTGGACGTCTCGTATTGCGAATTGAAATCCCCTGCATCAAGACTGGCGACGAGATCGGCGCGTTTCGCTACCCCCCAAAAGTTGCGAAAACGAACCAATGCGTCCGCTTCATGGGCGCGGCCTCGTTTCACGAGTAAACTAATGGCAGTGCCAACGCGGATGCCTTCGCGGTTCCATTCCGTCGAAAATACCGATGGGTCAGGCTTGCCTTCGGGCGTCTGTTTGCCCGTTTCACGGCTATCACCGTTCATGCAGTCAAGCCAGAGCGTATCGAATTCATCGAGGAACCTGCGACGCGCGACGACGAACGAAGAGTCGCCAAGGTACGAAAAATTCGAAATAAATGAAACTACTCCTCGGCCACTGAACTCGGCGATGCGCTTTTCGGCAAGGCGGAAAAAACGGATGTAGAGATCGTCAAGATTGTATTTCTTAATACCCCATTCGGAGGTCAACCCTTTTTTGTAAAGCTCGACAAGACCGTTCTCTTCCTCCGGACTGACACCGGAGAATGCGTTATAAGGCGGATTGCCGATTATAACGAGGATCGTTTTCTCCTGCTTCACTTTGCCCGCAGCATCGCGCTCGGCATCGAAACCGGGGAAGGCTATCTGTTTCGGCTTTTCCTTGGGCGGTTCCCAACCGGTGAGGGCGTTGGTAAGAAAGACCCCTGCGCGCTCGGGAGGATCGCCGACGTCGCTCAACGGCGCGCCAAGGGTTTCAAGTTCCAGGCCGAGTTGAAGATGGGCGATTACGAAAGGGGCCGGAAGGATCTCGAAGCCGAAGACCCGTTCCATTGCCGCCTTTTTGAGGTCGTTCGCAACAAGGGCATCACCGCCCTTTTCATGCAGCGTGACAGCAATGCGGCGAAGAACAGCACGGAGGTATGCGCCGGTGCCGCAGCATGGATCGAGAACAACGACGTCCGGATCAGCGAGACCGTCGGCCAGTTTAAGCTCCGACCGGAGAACGGCGTCTACGCGCTCGACCTGGTACTTGACGATTTCCTCGGGAGTGTACCAGACGCCGAGTTCCTTGCGCAGTTCAGGATCAAAGGCGTGCAGGAAGGGCTCATAGAAGTATTGCACTGCATGGCCTTCGTCAAAGGAACGGAAGAAGGCCGCGCGATCCACGCGGTTCAGAGCCGCAGCAGACCAATCGAGGACCTCGATGAGGCCGAGGGAACCGAGGCGGGCGGGGTCCGCCACCTGCACGAACAACGCACGGAGCATCGGCACGCGAAGAAGCCAGTGGGCCGACTTCCAGTCAAAGGGACCGGAAACCGCGTAGGGCGCCTGCGTCTCGTGAATTTTATCGGCAAAGGTCGTCTTCTTCGGAGGTCCGGCGTCCTTCTTTCGGGCCCAGAGGACCCAGGCCGAGAAGACGCCGTAGAAGAGCGTCTGCACGAGGGTAGATCGGAAGAAGTGCTCGCCCTTTTCACCTTCGAAATGCAAGCCGAGAGAATCTTCGAGCGCTTTGCGCAGGTTCTCCAGGGCAGGCAGCTCGGCATGTTCGATCCGCAGCCGCGCGTCATGGGCATAGGAGGCAAGGATCGTGGCCACGTCTTTCGGCTCGGTCAGGGGCGCGTTGTGGAGAAGCACGCGCCGCAGATATTCCAGCATGCGCTCGCCCCGTTCAGTCGCCGTCCTTCGCGGCTGGGCAGCCAGCTGCCAGAACTCTTTTTCAGAATCCGCCAGGGAGAAGGCTTCCAGAACGGCAGGCTGCCCTGTTGCGCTTTTTCCAATGAGCGCGAAGGACCGGAAGTTCGTAACGAGCACCATCCCGTACCGTTTCCAGTAGCGTCCAACTTGCTCCGAGCCAGCAATTTTGTTGACATCGGCGCTCGGCGGCTTTGCCTCTATCACGCCGCGCGACGGATTTTGAGCAAGAAAGGGATTGTCCTTGTCCTCGGCAGTTCGCGCCTTCCGTCCGAACTGGTCAGCGGTAAACAATCCGCCATCGGGCAAGCCCGCGCCCCGGTTTGCGAGATTAATGACGCATCTGACTTTCGGGTTCAGGCCTTTTCCAATTGAGGTGAGGAGTTGTTCCAGGGCGGGATAAAAGGAAGTCTCGGGAGCATTGGCATGAGTGCCCCGGACCTCCGACAGGTCGTTTAAATAATGTTCGATCACATTATCATGCATAAATCACCCGGGTTCCCCGTGCCTGCAATGGGAGCGCGTCACCTGGATGCCGCGATAAACTTCCTCACGGCGGACTGGAATTCCCGCGCTCCCTTGACGTGGACTGCGGCTTCTTCAACGGTGACTTCAACAAGTTCTTTATAGTCGATGGTTTGGCGTGCTTCAAAGGTTTTGTGGAGGATTTTCGAGAAATGCGCGTCAATCATCCCGGTATGGACGAACTCCTTGTCGAATACTGATATGACTCCCGCATGTTTAGAGGTTTTAATTGCGACGTTCGCCTTCAGAAAGAGCGCCAGCACGGAATAAAACATAGCATAATAGGCCCGGTTCGCGATCGAGCGGGGACTGAGGCCGCTTTCCAGCATTCTCTCGGCGTCCCTGAGGGTTTCCTCGGCCTCGCGCATCCGGAATGCGAGAAGCGCCTCGCTGTCCGTCATACAGCGACCCCTTCTTCTGCAATGTTTTTTACAATGGCGGAGGAGCGAAGAGGTGAATCTTCAATCTCGTAACGAGTGAAAATCAGGGGCACAATGACCATGTCGTGTCGGAAACCCACTTCCCACACGATGTCGGAGATTTTTGCCTTCAGAGCGCCGTCCAGTGATTCCAACTCGACAAAAACATCCATGTCCGAATATTCGTCTGCGTCGCCCCGCGCGCGCGAGCCGAAAACTTTGAAGTCTATCAACCCGACCTCCGCCGACAGCCTCTGTTTGAGCTCCCGCGCTATTTCTGCGTCCTTCTCTGTCATCGATGGCGTCCTTTTCCTTTGATAAACAAGAATATTATAGATCATGAGAAAATGCAAGAGAGATTTGGACGCGCTTCTCCTACCTGGCGATTGTCCGTTGTCCGGTGATGGTCCGCAATATAGAAAAAGGGAAGGAAGCCGGCAGAGAAAGAATTGCGCCTGGAGATGTCGAGCCGAAAAATGCGCAGTGCGTTGCGGAAATGGCGCATCAAAGAATCAAAACGTCAGGATTGAACTCATTGCTGTGAATATTCCTTCTGCACTTCCGGGATCAACTGTTTGTAGTCCTCTTCAGGAACTTTCGAGTGCCACTTGCCGGTCGCCATGCCCAGGCCGACCACGAGATAGAACAGCGCGAGCAGTGCAATCGGAAAGAGCCAGGGTTTGACGACGGAGGTCTTTTTCCCGGCGGTCACGGTGAGATCGAGCGCGCCTGCTGCTTTGCATCGGCTCACGCAGGTGAGGCAGCCGAAGCACTCCGCCGACGCAACGACCGTCTCCTTCTCCACGTCGATATTGGTGGGGCAGTGGGTCGTGCAGGCATGGCAGTGGGCGCATTTTTCCTCGTTGCGCCGGATCTTGACGGGGCTCAGCTTGCTCAAGAGGCCGGCCAGCGCGCCGTAGGGGCAGAGGTACCGGCACCAGAAGTTCTTGTACAGAAGAGAAAGCCCGCCAAGCGCGATCAGCACCCACATCGTGACCGTGGTCATCTCGGTAAAGAACTTCATCATGCGCACGTCCACAGTCTTATAGTAGTCGCCGATGAAGAACATGGCCATGGACCACATCGGCATGACGCCGATGAAGAGAAGGAACAGGCCCATGAGCACGTACTTGAACGAACGGAGCGAGATATCCGTGAACCCGGCGATCCTGAAGTTTCGGCCGAAGATCCTTTCCCCCGCCATCCAGACGTACTGCGACACGGTCCCGATGGGGCAGATCCAGCCGCAGAAGCCCTTCTTCATGACAAGGGAAACGCCGAGGATGGCGACGAACATGATGAAGCCAGAGGGATGGACCGGGTCCACGGTGCCGGTCAGGAAGAAGTACTTGAAGGCCATGAGCCCGCCGATGGGCAGGAAGGCGTCCACCGAGGACGGACGCTCCACAAAAGCATGGCCCGGCGCCTCGTAATACTGGACGAACTGGTAGAATCGGTAGCCGATGAACAGCGTGAGGAGGAGGAATCCGGCCTGCACCAGGTAGCGAAGCGGGCGCAGGTATGTTCTGCTTGATTTCACGATACCATACTACACCGCGCAGGAATTTCGCGCTATGATGCTGATCATATGAGGCAGCAGTCAGATGGTAAATGACTTGGTGCCGGGCTTGAGGGAGCTGTTCCGTACATCATGAGGAGCATCTCTACGCCTCTACGCTGCTTGTGAACAGGGGCGTCATTCGTGCGAAAGCAGGAATCCAGTCATTGTGCAGCATTCGAAAGACACAGCCTCAAACTGACGGCCGAGTGCTGACCGTTTACCGCTTCCTTACCCCTTCACCTTCTCAATGACCCGCTCCATTCCGAGGCGGGTCGCGGAGAAGCCGTGCTGCGTGGGGTCTTCTTCCTGCTTGACGGCGTTGAAAAAATCGCAGCGCCAGCAGTTCGACAGCTTCTGCGCATAGGTCCCCTGGATCTTGCCGCCGCAAAGCGACCCGGCTATCACCCAACAGGCCCTGCCCGCATTCCGGCCGCCGTGCGCGCCGTGAAGTTCCTCGTGCGTGGTAACGGGGCAGATACCCAGCTCCTGCGCCCGGGGGCCGCCGGGGTAGCGGCCGCAGTTCTTGTGCTCCCAGCAGTTTTTTCTTCCAATTCCCTGACTCTTCATCGCAATATCTTCCAGCTTCATGAAAACGACACCTCACAAAAAATAACGGATTGATCGGACTGTCGGAACCGGTCCGGCAGGACGATTTTTGGATGCATACTATACGGCGCAGGCCTGCCTGTTGTCAAATTTTTTTTTACAATAGGGTTTACATTTTTATTTATAAAATCATCGTCCGGAAGCAGCAAAAAGGCGCTCTTTCGGCATCCCGCAATTCCTTTCTGAAACCTCCGGAAGAAGGACGAATTCCCCCTGTCCGTATCGCCCTCCCGGCCGCAGGTTTTCTTCAACAATGCTTTACATTCATAGGATAAGATGCTATTTTTTTACTATGGCCCATGATCTCCAAGGTTTTTTCTATCCCCGGACCGTTGCTTTGATCGGTGCGACGGACAACCCGTCCAAGCCCGGCACTGCCATTCTCGAAAACCTCGCCCATTTCAAGGGTGCGGTTTACCCCGTGAATCCGAAGCACCGGACGCTCCTGGGCCATCACTGCTATCCCGCGCTCAGGGATGTCCCCGACGAGATAGACCTTGCCATCATCGCCCTGCCGGCGCGGCTCGTGGAACAGGAGCTCGAGGCGGTGCGCGACAAAGGCATCCGTAGGATCATCCTCATCAGTTCGGGCTATGCCGAGGCCGGAGACGAGGGAACGAGGCTGCAGCAGCGCATCGCGGACCTGACGAAACAATACGGGATCCGCGTCATCGGGCCGAATGCGCTGGGCATCTACAACACGGACAACGGCCTCGACAGCTTTTTCGTGTCCCGCGAACGGGTTTCGCGCCCCACGCAGGGACGGCTGTCCATCATCTCCCAGAGCGGCGCGATCACCGTCATCCTCATGGAAGCCCTCGCCCGAGACGGCCTGGGCATTGCCAAGGCGATCAACTACGGGAACCGGCTGGACATCGATGACGCCGATGCGCTCGACTATCTTGCCGAAGACCCCCTGACCGGCGCGGTCGCGATGTACATGGAATCGGTGGCCGACGGCAGAAAATTCCTGAACGCGGCAAAGGCGTTCGCGTCCAAAAAACCTCTCGTCGTCTGGAAGGCGGGAAAGCATTCGATGGGCGCAGCAGCTGTGGCGTCCCACACGGCAACGCTCGCCGGGACCTACGGGCTCTACGAAGCGGCCTTCCGCCAGGCGGGCGCCGTGGAGGCCTTCGGGTTCGACCACATGATCGATGCGGCAAAGGCCGTCGCGCTCATGGACTATCCCTGCGTAGGGAACCGGCTGCTCGTAGTCACGAACGGCGGCGGCATGGCCGTCGCCGCGTCGGACCAGGCGGAGCGGGAAGGCTTTACCATGCCCCGCATGCCCGAGGAAGCGCGGGCAAAGCTGGACAGCGCTTTTCCTCCTTATTTCGTAAAGAACAATCCCATCGACATCACCGGCAGCGGCGCCAACGGGGACTACCGAACGGCCCTCAGGGAAGCGCTGCCCTATTATGACGCCGCCATCGTCATCGTGCTCATGGGAGCAACCACGGTAACGGAAGAGGCCACCGAAGAGATCGCCCGGGCGTGCCATGAGGCAAAGAAACCGGTGACCTGCTGCATTCTCCAGGGCCTGGGCTATACACGGGAGGCCATGAATGCCTTGCTGAAGCTCGGCATTCCCGTATATCCCTCGCCTGAACGCGCCGTGCGCGCCCTTGCGGCGCTCAGAAGCGCGACGAAAAACAGGGAAGGATGTAAATAGACCCCGGGAAGAGACGGCTCTTTTGACGGAATAGCAGTCAGTTATGAGTGGAACTCTTCTCAAAATATCGACAAAATCTTAAACATTTATTACCACGGATTGGCACTGATGGCCACGGATCAAACCAAACAAGCTGTTATTTATCCGTGTGCATCCGTGTTCATCCGTGGTGAAAGTGCATTTCGTTCTTGGTTCCGGCTTGTCCGGGTTAGGATTAACAGGATTTTCAAATCCCCGAAATCAGAGTGTATCCTGTCTGTATTTTTATCCGTTTGCTGTAATGCTGCCCCGGTTGAGGTCCGGTCGAACGTATGCCCACTCCCGAAGAGATCATACAGACAGTACGAAAGGACGGCCGTACCGTCCTCTTCGAGCACGAGGCCAAGGAGCTGGTGCGCGCCTACGGCATCATTGTTCCACGGCACGAGCTGGCCGGCTCCGCCGACCGTGAAGCTGTCGTCGCCGCGGGCGAGAAGCTCGGCTTTCCCGTGGTGCTGAAAGCCGTGTCCTCCGACATCCTCCATAAAACGGACGCCGGCGCCGTGATCCTGAACATCACGACCAGCGCGGGGCTGGCCGCTTCGGTCACGACCATGAAGAACATGATCGCCTCGCGTTCGCCCGGCGCCGTGATCCGTTCCTTCCTGGTCGAGAAGATGATGCCCCAGGGGCTCGAGCTCTTGATCGGCGGACTGCGCGATCCCCAGTTCGGCCCTGCTGTTTCCTTCGGACTGGGCGGCGTCTGGGTCGAAGCGCTGAAAGACACGGTCTTCGGCATTCTTCCGCTCAGCCACGAGGAGATGACCGACATGATCTCCCGGACGAGGGCGGGCATGCTCCTGAAGGGATTTCGCGGCGCATCGGCGCTGGACGAAGAGGCGGTCCACCTGATCATCACCAACCTCTCGAAGCTCCTGAATGACCTTCCCGATATCAAAGAGATCGACATGAACCCCGTTCGCGTCTACGCCAGAAGCGCGGCCGCGCTGGATGTGAGGGTGATCCTGAAGTGACCAGCCTTCGGCACAAGACCGCATCGACACGACCCTATTGAAGGCTGCGAGAGAATACTCAGAATGCCGCATAATACGTCATTCCTGCGAAGGCAGGAATCCAGGACTCACGAAAAGACACTGGATTCCGGGTCACGCCCGGAATGACGAACATAAATAACCGGGGGGCTTTTACCAATATCCCGGCGAGGCAGTCGATCCGGACCCCATGCCGGGCATCGGAGTATGACCATGAGCCGCACTCCTGACGACAAGACACGTGACGAGCTTGCCTATCTGCGGACGGAGATAAAGCGGCTTCGCAGGGAGCTCAACCGGCAGTCTCCGTCCCTTGACGTCCTCCTGAAACGCCGCGGATTCCGGCCGTACAAAAAGGAGCCCCCTGCCGGCCTCCTGATCCCTTCGAAAAAGCACCAGACCCGCTACTACCGGATGCTTCACAAATATTCCTTCCGCCTCTTCCTCCGCGATGTGATCAAGCACCAGGACGGCTTCACTCTGAAGGACGTCACCCGGTACGCTACTCCCGCCGTGACTCGTGACTATCTCGACTACCTCCGGACCCTGAAGCTCGTCAAGAAAGGGCCGCAGGGCTTCGTGCTGTCACGAGCCGCTGTCACGAGCTTCGGACCGACGCTGGAATGGTACATCGCTGAAGTGTTCCGGAGGGAATTCCTTGCCGAGACCGTCTGGGGCGTGAAGTTCAGGAGGCCGGACATCGGGGGAGACTATGATGTGATCGCGCGTCTCGACAACGCGCTCGTGTACGTTGAAGTAAAATCCTCGCCGCCCAAACAGATCTACGACGGCGAGATCGCGGCATTCCTCGACCGCGTTTCCGACCTGGCGCCGGCCATCTCCGTTTTTCTGATGGATACGGAGCTCCGCATGAAGGACAAGCTCGTGCCCATGTTCGAGAAGGAGCTCGACCGGCGTCGCCAGGCGCAGCCGGTGCAGCGTATGGAGCGGGAGCTGTTCCAGGTCCGCAACCGGATTTTCATCATAAACGCAAAAGACAGCCTTGTGCGAAACATTGAAAAAGCCGTGCAGTGGTTCTATCAAAACGCCGCAGGCGCACTGGAGCCGGCGGCGCGCCCCCGGTGAGCGTCGCTGCATGCGCGGCTGCAAGCTCCGGCCACCCTGCCCGTTGCTAATTTTCGTTGAAGTTGCCGCAGAATCATGCTACAGTCATAGCCGTACATCCTGCTCGTCCCATCTTGTGGTTCCCCTTCAGACGTAAGCCCCGCCGTCCTTCCGAAAGGAGCATTGCATGCGCAGGGTCGTCACGGTGCTGGTCATTGCCGCAGTCGCTTTTCTGTGCGGCTTTGTGCAGCCGCCTCAAGAAGCCGGCTGCCGGGCGTTCCACGATATGATCGTGAACTATCCCCGCGATCTCCAGTCGCTCGTCACGCCCAACGACAAGACGCTTCGCACCCTTGCAGTCGACCTCGAAACGCCCGAGAACGCCTTCGCCTATGTCCGCGACCGCATTATCTACGATCCTTCCCTCCCCGCGTTGCCGCCGGCGAAGTCATAACCGAACGCCGTGCCAGCTGCCTGGGCAAGGCCATTCTGCTTTGCAGCCTGTACCGGGCAATGGGATTCCCGCCCAGGATGTCCGCATCGTGACCGGGAAGTGGATTACTCCGGATCAGTCATTGATCACGCCTGGGTGGAGATCGAGTATTACGGCTCCTGTCTCCAGCAGGACGCGTCCGGATTTCTGGGACTCTTCGCCTTTGATCAGTTTCACGGAAGCGAATACTCCCGGTCCTTCATTCGGAGGGAGGGATGCGCCTTCAATGACCGCCACTTCGCCGTCGTGTCCCACCTCAACCTGATTAAAGGAAATGGGGCACCCGCCTGTACAGTGAGACGCAGACAGTTTGGTGTGAAATTTTTTTTCGAACGACTGGAACCGTAATAATTTCGCTCCCGCAAGGGCATTCGCATGACGGTACGGTCCTCAGAAGAAGTCCAATGGTTATTGCGCACTTATGCTATTATATATCGCAGACGCTCCGGTCCGATCCAGAGCGCAATCTTCCCCGCTGTTGACGGCAATAAAGAGGGTACGACATGTATTCGCACGTCCAAAGGCTCCGCACCGGTGCAGCCGCGATCCTGGTCCTGACGGCAGGTCTTATCTTCTGCTTTTCTGCTTCGGCAGCAGAAGTCCTGGAAGTCGGCGGCACGGGCAGCGCGCTCGGCACGATGCGCCTGCTCGGCGCCGCTTTCGAGAAGATCAACCCGGGAGTCAAGGTCCACGTGCAGCCGAGCATGGGCAGCAGCGGAGCGATCAGGGCAGTGTCAAAGGGCGCCCTGGACATCGGACTCGTCAGCAGGCCTCTCCAGAATGACGAGACAGGCTTGAACCTGTCGGTCATCGCCTATGCAAAAACCCCGTTTATACTGGCAGCAGGCCGCAAAGTCCCTGTGGACGAACTGCAGCTGGATGAACTCGCGCGCATCTTCCGGGGCGAGCAACTCCACTGGCCGAAGGGCGAACGCATCCGACCCGTGCTCCGACCGGAGACCGAAACCGATACCGAGCTTGCCAAAAACCTGTCCCCGGGAATGCGGGCGGCCATGGATGCAGCGCGCTTGCGGCCGGGCATGATCGTGGCGCTCACCGACCAGGATTGTCTTGAAACCATCGAGAAAACCCCCGGTGCTCTCGGCTTTTCCACGCTGGCTCAGGTAACTGCCGAAAAGCACGGCGCGAAAATCCTTGCACTGGACGGCGTTGTTCCGAGCACGGACGCGCTTGCGTCGGGAGCCTATCCCTATGCGAAAACACTTTCCCTGGTGACGAGACCGGTCCCCGTCGGCGGCGGTGCGCAGGTTCATAGATTTCATTCTTTCCCCCGAGGGGGGAAAAGTGCTTCGAGCCGCGGGCAACTTGCCGGTTCCGAAGTCCTGATGCGGTAAACGATGCCTACAGTGTCCAACATTACAAGACTGCTGAGCTGGCTTTCGGCGAGCGTGATCGGAACGGTCGTGATCGTGTTCCCGGCCGGCTATTTTTTTCTGACCTACCTCTACATGGCGGGAAGCGTCGAGACCGAGGCTGAGATCAACGCACGGATCATCACCCAGATCATCAGCACGAACCCCCGGATGTGGGAGTTCGAACAGGTGCGGATCAAGGAGTACCTGTCGCATCGCCCGGACAGGGGCGATCCCGAAACGCGGCGCGTGGTGAACATTGAGAACGAATTGATCGCGGAAACCGCAGTCGACCTTCAATCCCCGGTCCTCAAGCGCTCCGTCGAGTTGTATGATGCGGGAGTCATGGTCGGCAGACTGGAAATATCCCGCTCGCTCCGTCCCGTCCTGATGCGGAGCGGCCTGATCGCGCTCGCCATGCTGCCCCTGGCCATCGGCGCGTTTGTGATCCTCAGAAATCTGCCGCTCCGGGCCATACGGAAAAGCGAGCTCGAACGCAAGCGGCTCGAAGACCAGCTCCACCGCGCGCAGCGGCTGGAGTCCGTGGGACAGCTTGCGGGAGGCATCGCCCACGATTTCAACAACATTCTCTCCGTCATCATCGGATACGGAGAGCTCCTGCTCATGGACATGAAGGAGGACGATCCGCTGAGGCGCCATGCGGTGCAGCTCATTGCCGCGGCGGACCGCGCCGCTCTCCTGACCCAGGGGCTCCTCGCGTTCAGCAGAAAACAGGTCATAAGGACTCGACCGCTCGATCTCAACGACGTCATCCGGAACGTGGCGGACCTGCTGCGCCGGCTGATCGGCGAGCGCATCGAGCTCAGGACGGCCGTCGGTGAGGGTGCGCTGACGATCATGGCGGATCCCGGCCAGATCGAACAGGTCCTCATGAACCTTGCGACCAACGCGCGGGACGCCATGCCCGAGGGGGGCTCATTCACCATCGAGACGCGGCGCGTCGAGTTGACCGCGGAATATGTCCGCACACTGGGCTTCGGCGCGCCCGGGGAGTATGTCATCGTCACTGTTTCCGACACCGGGACCGGCATGGACGCAAATACGAAGGAAAAAATCTTCGACCCTTTCTTTACGACCAAAGAGGTCGGCAAGGGTACGGGGCTGGGACTTGCGGTCGTCTACGGCATCATCCAGCAGCTGGGCGGCCATATCACGGTGTACACCGAACCGGGAATAGGGACGACCTTCAAGATATTCCTGCTCGCCGCAGGTTCCGTTGCCGCCAAACAGGCGACTGCATTGCCCCTCGCCCCGATGCGCGGGACCGAGACCATCCTGCTCGCAGAGGACGATCCGGACGTCAGGAACATGACACGGCTGGTGCTGGAGAACTTCGGCTACTCCGTTCTGGAGGCCTCGGACGGCCAGGAAGCGCTGGAGCTGTTCGCAGGACATAAGGACGAGATCGGCCTGGTCATCCTCGACGTCATTATGCCCAAAAAGGTGGGGACCGCGGTCTACGAAGAAATGAAAAAGATCCGGCCCGACGCTGGACGCGATCTTCACGAGCGGTTACACTGCCGACATGGTCGGCAACGGTGCGCTCACCGACCAGGATTCGGTCTTCCTGTCAAAACCGGTTGTTCCCGCCGAGCTGCTGCACAAGGTGAGAAACCTGCTCGATCAATAAGCCTGGTACGAGTGCTTGCCGCATCAGTAGCTGTACCGAAGTGCCAGCGAGAAAATGTTGTCCGTGATGCCAGCGTTCGTCATATTGTCCCTGCTCAACTGAAGATCGTATTCCGCCCCTACTGACCACGATTTCCCGAATTTCTGCTCCGCGCTCACGAACCCGGTATGGGTCCTCCACACAGTGCCGGCCGGCTCGTCGTATTTCTGGACAAGATAGCTGTATCCGATCGCAGCCGAGGTTGCCTTCGTAAAATCATGGCCTGCACTGACGCCTATCTTCGTTCCCGTATACGAGAACGAGTTTGAACTGGCGCTGTTCAATTCGTATTCGCCGAACTGGCGGAGCCAATAATCCCCCGTGATCTTTTCCTTCAGGCTGAGCGTCCCCCCGTAGGCCGTGCTGTTTCGCTGGCTGTCGTCAAATTCCTTGATCTTGCCGAGTACCGAAGCGAGAGCGGTCACCCCGTTGCCCAGACTCACGACAGCGCCCGTGCTCGCGCCGTAGATCGTGGCATCAAGGTAGGTATTGCTGTCGTATGAGGAATGGTTAGCGAATCCCTTTGCATAAACCGACATTTCCGTTCCTAAATCCGTGTAGGCGCCTGCCTCGGCGGAAAGCGTAGTATAAAAATCCGCAGTCGACGCTGTCGAGCCTGGAGCCGACGAAGGGTACCCGTTCCCCATATTCGGTCCACGGCCCATGCTGGACGCCTTGTTCTGAACAGGCATCCCCGAGCCTGATGAAGCGCTCTGCCCTCGCTGCTGGTCTGACAGCAGACCGACGACGTTGTCCTCGTAAGTAAACCGGAGCTCCGCATCGAGGATCAGACCGGCGAAGGCTTTTGCAGGAGAGATGGAACAGAGAAGAACTGCGCCGATGAGCACCATGCCGGACAGAATAATATGACGCGATAAATTTTTTGCCTGTGTTGTTTTCATGAGAGTTGCCCCGTTTCAGAAGAGTTTTTGGATACAAAAAGGACCGCCCCTCTTTCTTCAGGATAGCATCTCCCGGAGAAGAGGAACGGTCCGCTCATTCAGGTCATACGATAATCACTTTGCGCTCTTTCCATGAGAGGAGCCCGATCCTCCCGCGCCGCTTCCGCCATGGCCTCCCATCTCGCCATGCCGATCCATGTCGCGCTCCTGACTCTGCTCCATCGCGCCCGAACCGCTGCCGCCTCCCTTGGCCTCCCGATGCATCTCCCTGCTGGTTTCCCTGTTCACATTCTTTACCTGAGAGACAGCGGGGCCGAGTTTCGTGCCGAGCTTGTTGGCGATCTGACCCCAGCCCATGACGGGCGGTCCCTGCCGCATAGTCATGACCTCGCTGATATTCGCATCGGTGATGCCGCCCGGCATCTTCTGGGCCAGCGAATATACGATGGCGATCTCGCCGTATCCGAGCTTCTTGTCGCGCAAGGCCTGGATCTGCGCATCAGTCACGTTGAATTCCTTATCAAGCCGCGCAGTCACGATCTTCTCGCCCTGGCTGCTGTTTGCTGTCTTGCTGATTGCCGCTGCTTCCTTCCTGAGCGTTGTTTCTTCTTTTGTCTCCGCCGCCCATACCGCAGTCGTCACGGCAAAGAATAATACGAGAACACTCATGATGACATTTATGAACCGTTTCATTGAAATCGCCTCCTTCTTTGCGTCCGTTAACAATGCCGGAGCATCAGATCGCAGATGCTCCGGCCGACATCTCCTACTATCTCCGCTGCCCGCCCATTCCACTTCCGCCGCCCATTCCTCCGGAACCGCTTCCCTGGTGATCGCGGAGCATGTCATGGCTCTGGTCATAGAGTTGATCGCGGACCTGATCATGGTTCTGAAGCCGGTCCGCCGTCTGGTCGCCGGTCCCGTCCTTCAGCCGGTCCTGTGTCTGCGTCCGGTCCTGCGTCATGGTCTGATCGCCGGCCTCGTTTTTCGCCATCATGCCTGCATTGGGTTGGACCCGGCTTTGCTCCGTGGTCCTTGCACCTGCTCCTGCGACCTGACGGTCGTTCCCTGCTCTTCAGCCTGTGCGCCCGCTGCGATCCCGAGAAGCAGGATGCCTGCAGCGATCGGTATGGATAAATGTTTCGTAAACATGGTTAGTTTCTCCTTTTCGTGGTGTGTAGTATGCTCTGCTCCGACTGTCTGCAGCCAGGCGGCATGTTCATGGCGGTCCCTCGGCCGAGGAGAGTACTCTTGCACCGCCTTGACATGTTCGACCTGTTATCTGTGATGCCGGAACAGTTTGCTGCCGGAGCTAGCGCCTGGGCCCGCCCATACCGCCCATGCCTGAGCCGCCGCCTCCCGGTCCATGACCGCCTTTCATCTCCTGCTGCATTTCCTGGCGATCCATGTCCCGTTCGGCCTGCATGCCTTCCCGTTCCATCTTCGCTGCGACATCGTCGGCCCTGGAGCCGCGCTTCATCTCACTGTCCATCCGTTTTACCAGGGAGTCCAGGTCCCGCTTGGAGTAGCCCTTCTGTACCGCATTTGCCACGAGATGAGCCGCTGTACCGGAAGACATGCCGGCCCCCGTGAAATAGGCCGCGGTATCAACGACTCCGGTAAAGACCGCGAGCGATCCTTTCTTTCCCAGCACGGCCGCGCCCACGCTCTCGATGTCATGTTTGGTCATGTTTTGTTCGAGCGCTCTGGCCGCAGACGTGACGGCTGCCTCCCGTTCTGCGCTGCTTCCCGGCCTTCGCACCGGCCCGGATCAGCCCGTCCACGCGCGGGTTTGGCCTCTTGAAGTTTCTGCACCAGCCTGTCCGATGCCGCCTGGATACGCTCTGCCGGGACGGCCTTCGACAAACCCTGCTCGATGCGGTCCAGCACAGGGCCGGCAGGAAGCCCTTCCCTTTTTGCCGACGCGCCGATATCAAGCAACCGGGTGATCGAACCTGCATCCAGACCGCGACCTGTTGCCCGCGTCACGATGATCTCCACGTCCTCAGCCGGGACCCCGGCGCTGATCGTTGCCTCGGCTTTCGTGTGCACGTCGGCCTGTTCCGTTTTCGAAAGCTGCGATGCCTTGAGCGCCCGGTCGATGGCTTCGGAATGCCTGTCCTCGGCCGCAATGACCGGCGTCGGACCGCACAGGAGCAGCAGGAGCAGCACACCTGTCGATGTCAGAAAGCAGGCTGTCTTCTTCATATGTTTACCCTCAGAACCGCGTTTCTTGAGCCGTAGCCGTCGTCCCGGTACATCTCCGCGCCGGGGTCCGGGACCCACGACTTCCCGTCGACAATGAAACTGTACGAATATTCGCCCGGTTTCAGCTTGAGATCGATGCTCCATTCGCCGCCGACCTTCTTCATCTCGTCGGCATTGGTCCGCCACTTGTTGAAGTCGCCCGCGACCGCCACGCGCTGCGCCTGGGGCGCCCGGAAGGTGAGGCGGACGGTGACAACCGACTCAGCCGGGCCTCCGTTCATCGTTGTTCCCCGATAGAAGCGGGGAACGGCGACAACAGTCGCAAGAATCAGAACCGCCGCAGCTGCCATTGCCGTGGCCATGTTCCAGCGGAGCACCCGTCCGGCAAGGAGGAATTCCCTGATCCGCTCGGACAGCGAAGGCGCCTTCGATTTCAGAGGCAGCTTTCGCATGACCTCGGCGGTGAACATCGCCGGCGCTTCCTGCGGGCCGTGGTCCCGCAGCATCTGCACGGCGTTTGTAAGGCCCGCCAGCTCCTCCTGAAAAAGGGGGTCGGTCTTCATGCGGGCCGCCGCTTCCTCACGTTCTTTTTCATCGGCTTCTTTGTCGATGATCTTCTGAAGAATCTCCCTGTCCTTATCCATGGGTCACCCCCGCATCTTCCAGCACTTTCCGGAGCATCTCGCGCCCCCGGTGCGCCCTCACTTTGAGCGCCGCGATGCCCGCTCCAGTAATCGCCGCTATTTCCTGGTAATCGAGCTCCTCGATATGTTTCAGGATGAGCACCTCGCGGTAATCTGGCGGAAGCCCGTTCAGCGCCTGCTGGAGCAGGTCGCGATTTTGCGCTGTCGCAACCGACTGCTCCGGCGACGCTTTTCCGTCGGGCCGCACAGCAACGATATCATCGGTCGATACGGTTTCCCTGGTCTGACGCAGGTGGTCACGGCACTTGTTCAGCGCGATGCTGTACAGCCATGAGGAAAACTTCGATCCGAACCTGAACCGGTCAAGGCCGGAATAAGCCGCGATAAAGCTGTCCTGGGCAAGGTCCTTGGCAATATCGCCGTCTCCCGTCATCCGGTAGGCGATGGTATATACCATTGTCTTATACCGCTCCACGAGTCCGGAATAGGCCTCGCGATTTCCCGCCAGGCACTGTTTAATGATCGCCTCGTCATCTGGTTGCTGGTCAGTAATCATGATCGTACTCATAAGACGACTGAAACGAGAAAAGGTTACAGGCGAACACCGCTGTGTTTCGTTGTTTTTCCGCATCCGCAATTCCAATCCGAATTTCCAACTCACGCCGCTAATGCGTCACGACAACCACCGAGTTCCTCCCGCCCAGGCCGTCATCGACAGAGGGCGCTGCCGGGTCCAGGACCCATTCCCCGTTGTTCACGACAAAGCGATACTCGTAGCGGCCGTCGGCAAGCGGCAATGTTATGCTCCAGCGGCCCCGGTTCGCCGGTCCGAGCAGGAATGTTTTGCCGGGGTCCCAGTGATTGAAGTCGCCGGCTATCGCCACGCTCGTCGCTGCAGGGTCGCGGTAGGAGAACCGGACCCCCCTATCGAGGACCTCCGGCCCCTGGACCACCGGAACGCAGGCGAAGAGCGCTGGAAAGAACACCAGTAAAAAAATAATCGTCTTCATCATAGGAACGTCGGCCCCTCTGGAGGCGATGGGGGCGGTAAACCATGCATTCTATCAGTATATCAGATATGAAAGTCCGGCCTCATTCCCCGTGCGTTCAAACAGGTCTTGACAAGCGAGTCTTATGTTTGATAGGCTTGTCTCAGGAGTAAGGGGGAGTAGCTGAAACAAGGGCGTCGTCAGCACGTTCCGCGCAGCGGAGCCGGCGCCCCTGGTCAGGAGACCCTGATTAGCGAGACCTTTACCTGTATGAATATCGACGGATAATTCAGCAGGCAAAGGTTTTTTTTTGCTCCTGAAAAATCTTTCAGTGAATCCCCTCCGGCATCCCGACTTGTCGGGACTAAAATTGACGCGACCTCCCGCCTGCACCCGGCGTTTACGAGTGCGGATGCACGGAGTGCCAGGTGGGACTGCGAACTCGCGCTGCGTGGCTTTGAGCCACGCGCGAGTGAGCGCTTTCCACCCCCGGCAGGAGCCGGGGGATGTTAAGTCGCGGGATCGCCGCCGACTGATCGAGGACAGGATGAAACCGCATCAACTACAGGTCCACGAGGCCCTCGCTGAAATGAAGACGCTCCGGACGGGTCTTCAGGCGGAAGAGGCGCAAAAACGGCTTCAACACTACGGCCCGAATGAGCTCGCTGAAAAGGCGAAGAAGACCGCATTCATGATGTTCCTCGACCAGTTCAGGGACTTCATGATCCTGGTGCTGATCGCGGCGGCGGCGATCTCCGGGATCATCGGCGAGCCCGAGGACACCGCGGCGATCGTCGTGATCGTGGTGCTCAACGCCGCGCTCGGCTTCAGCCAGGAATACCGCGCAGAAAAGGCCATAGAGGCGCTCAGGAAAATGGCGGCCTCCCTTGCCGTTGTCATCCGCGGGGGCGAGCACCAGACCATCGCAGCAACGGAACTGGTGCCCGGAGATATCGCGGTGCTCGAAGCCGGCAGGATCGTTCCTGCGGACATGCGGATGATCGAGACGGCGCAGCTCAGGATCGAAGAGGCCGCGCTGACCGGCGAATCTCTTGCCGTGGAAAAATCGACGGAACGGCTCGAAGCGGAGACGCTCCCGCTGGGAGACCGGAGGAACATGGCCTACAAGGGGACGATCGTAACCTACGGCCGGGGCCTCGGCGTCGTCGCAGCAACGGGCATGAACACGGAACTCGGCAGGATCGCGTCCCTGATCCAGGAGGAAGAGGAGGGGAAGACTCCGCTCCAGAAGCGGCTTGCCGCTTTCGGCAGAAAACTCGCAATTGCCGTCCTGGCGATCTGCGCCGTCATTTTCATCGCCGGTCTCCTGCGGGGAGAGGAGCCGGTCCGGATGTTTCTCGTGGCCGTCAGCCTTGCCGTTGCCGCCATTCCCGAGGCCCTTCCCGCAGTCGTAACCATCGCCCTTGCCCTGGGCGCGCGGCAGATGGTGAAGCGAAACGCCCTCATCCGCAAGCTCCCCGCGGTCGAGACCCTGGGCTCGGTCACCTATATCTGCACGGACAAGACCGGCACGCTCACCGAGAACCGGATGACGGTGGAGCAGGTGTGGGTGGACGGCAAAACAATTCGGAATGCGGAGTGCGGAATGCGGAGTGTACAACCCTCCTAGAAAGGAGAAGACTTTATTCCGCATTCCGCATTCCGCACTCCGCACTCGCTGTTCCTCACCGCCCTCGCCCTCTCGAACGACGCGCGGACCGGTCCCGGGGATGCGATTATCGGCGATCCCACCGAAGCGGCGCTTTACGTTGCTGCGAAAGACCGCGGTTTCAAAAAAGACGAGCTCGAAGCTCTTTACCCGCGTGTGGCGGAGCTGCCCTTTGACTCGGACAGGAAGCTCATGACCACGATACACAAAATGCCGGAAAAAGAGAGTGGCTTCATCTCGTTCACCAAAGGAGCCGCGGAAGTGCTGCTCGAACAGGCAACAACGGTGTTGACGGGCACGGGGATCGGACCGCTGGACAGGAATGCGGTCGCACGAGAGAGTGATGCCATGGCCGCAGCAGGTCTCCGCGTCATGGCCGTCGCTATGCGGTCCTGGGACTCGGAGCCGCACGATCTTTCAGCAGAGGCCGTTGAGCATGATCTCATCCTTCTGGGTCTCACCGGGATGATGGATCCGCCCCGGGAGGAAGCGGGGCGGTCGGTGGCCCTCTGCAAAAGCGCCGGGATCATCCCGGTCATGATCACCGGCGACCATCCCTTGACCGCGCGGACCATTGCGAAGCGGGTCGGCATTCTGGAGAGCGACGATCCTGACGCGATCATCACCGGCACTGAACTCGGGGCACTCTCCCTGGAAGAATTCGAAAAGCGCGTCGAGCATATCCGGGTCTATGCCCGCGTCGCCCCCGAACAGAAGCTCACCATCGTCAAGGCGCTCCAGAACAAGGGCCACTTCGTAGCCATGACCGGCGACGGCGTGAACGACGCACCGGCGCTCAAGCGCGCCGACATCGGCGTTTCCATGGGCATCACCGGCACCGATGTAGCGAAAGAAGCCTCGTCCATGATCCTGCTCGACGACAACTTCGCCACCATCGTCCGCGCGGTCCAGGAAGGCCGAAAGATCTACGACAACATCAGGAAGTTCATCAAGTACCTGCTCACGACCAACTCAGGTGAGATCTGGACCCTCTTTCTCGCTCCCTTCCTTGGTTTACCGATTCCGCTGCAGCCGATCCACATCCTCTGGATCAACCTGGTGACCGACGGCCTGCCGGCCCTGGCGCTTTCCCTGGAGCCGCAGGAAGGAAACGTCATGCAGAGGCCGCCGCGCAGTCCCCGGGAGAGCCTCTTTGCCCGCGGACTGGGCGTCCACGCAATCTGGGTCGGCCTGCTCATGGGAGCGGTCACGCTGTCGCTCCAGGCCTGGGCCATTCATGTCGGCGACGCGCATTGGCAGACCATGGTCTTCACCGTCCTGTGCCTTACCCAGCTGGGCCATGTACTGGCAATCCGCTCGGAGCGTGAATCGCTCTTTACCCGGGGAGTCATGTCGAACAAACCGCTTTTCCTTACCGTAGTCATCACCGTAGGTCTCCAGCTGGCCACCGTCTACGTTCCTCCCCTCCATTCTTTGTTCAAAACACAGCCCCTCTCCATCACAGAGTTATCGATCGTCCTTGCCCTTTCCGCCGTGGTTTTTACTGCCGTTGAGATAGAAAAGCTTGTCAAGAGAAGACAAAAAATTGCTTGACAATGCATTCTGGTCAGAACATAATACGCTGAAATTAAAGCAAATCCATCCTGACATCTCTTCTTCGATTCGTAAATAATGTCGAAATACGTTTCATCCTGAAACAGCTATCAGCTGTACCTTTCATAATTCTTTTTATTACTCTCTCTGCCTTAAACGACGTTTACCGCTCTTTAACTTTCTTACGAATGAGCCGCAAGGTTTCACGGCTTCGCCTGTAATTCTTACAGAAGGGAGGGGAGGGTTACGAACTGCCGGTTGACCGAAGTCTCGATTTACTGTTTGTGCAGTACTGCATGAGCTGATTAAAGACCAAGGAGGGCTACGCATGGCAGAAGAAAAAAAAGTCTGTGACGTTCCGCCGAAGGAGGGTATTTCCTCCCTCTGGAAAAACGAAGACTGGCTTGCTGTATGGCTCGGCTTCTTCATCATCTGTGCGATCATCGCGGCATTTCAATTCAAGCTGTTCAGCCTTTCGGCAGTAACGACGAATTTCAAGTGGACGACCGACAGTCAGGTCGCCTCCCGGCTCGACAAATGGAAGGGCGCGGTGGAGCCGCGCATCAAGGAAGCAGAGACAAAGGGCGAAGCGGGCACCGTTGCCCGCCTCAAGGCGCTGCAAGAGGCGCTCACGAAAGGCGATCGCCAGGAAATTCTGAAGGCCGCGGGCAAAGTGGAAGGCATCGGCGGCATCCCCGGCGAGGTCGGCAAGGAGATCGCCTCCCGCACCAAGGCCACTGCAGATAAGGTGTTCACGCAGGCCAACATCATCGCGGTCGTGAAGATCGCCGTCGTGTTCCTGATCATCTCATCTGTGGGCATCGTTCTCCTCGGCAAGGACATCCGGAAATTCATTATCGGCTTCCCGATCGTCTTTGCCCTTGCCTGGCTGTCGCGGTTCCTCGCCGGCAACGCCCTGCCGTCCGACTGGGGCATCGAGTACGTCATCTTCGCGCTGATCGTCGGGCCTCGCAGTCAGCAACACCATGGAGCTCCCCGGCTGGCTGAGAGAAGCGGTCCAGACCGAGTACTACATCAAGACCGGCCTCGTGGTCCTGGGCGCGGGTCTCCTGTTCTTCGAGATTGTGCAGGCGGGGGCGCTCGGCATCATCCAGGCCGTCCTCGTCATCTTCGTGGTATGGTACAGCTGCTTCTGGCTTTCGAGAAAGCTGAAAGTGGACGACGAGTTCGCGGTCATGCTGTCGAGCGCAGTCTCGATCTGCGGCGTATCCGCGGCCATCGCCACCTGCGGCGCGATCGAAGGGGACAAGAAGAAGCTGTCCTATGTGACCTCGCTCGTCCTGATCGTCGCCGTGCCCATGATGGTCCTCATGCCCTGGGCCGTGAAGGCGTTCGGCATTCCCGAGATCGTGGGCGGCGCGTGGCTCGGCGGCACGCTCGACACGAGCGGCTCGGTCGTTGCGGCCGGCGCGCTCATCAGCGAGGCCGCCATGAAGACCGGCGTCATCGTCAAGTTCTCCCAGAACGCGCTGATCGGCGTCGCGGCCTTCATGCTCTCGATCTGGTGGACCTTCAAGGCAGGCGCTGCCGCGGGCCAGCGTCCCACAGCCCGCGTCATCTGGGACCGCTTCCCGAAGTTCGTGCTCGGCTTTATCGTCGCTTCGGTCTTCTTCTCCTTTGTCCTGTCTCTGGACACGGTGGACGGCACGAAGAAGGCGCTCTCCGAGCTCCGGACCTGGTGGTTCGCCCTGGCCTTCGTATCCATCGGCCTCGAGACCCGCTTCCTCGACATGGCAAAGATGGAAGGCGGCCGCCCTGCCATAGCGTTCATCGCGGCGCAGGCGTTCAATGTCGTCTGGACGCTCATCCTGGCGTACCTGCTGTTCGGCGGGATCATCTTCCCGGTGCCGGACATCCGGTAGTGTTGCGACTATAACCATACCGCCGGATTCCTCCGGCGCGAGACCCAAAACTTGAAAGGAGATATCGATGAAGAAGATCGCAGTTGTTCTGATTGCTGCCGTAACAGCGGCATGTGTGGCGGCCTCCCCCGCCTTTGCCGTAGACGCAAAATATTCGGCAAAGGCGGCCAAACAGATCGATGAGTTCAAGCTCCTGAAGCGGGACAAAAAGGAAATGCCCGCTTCCCTTGCCGGCATCAAGAATACGACGGCCGACGAGCTCAAGGCGATGGTCGACCAGAAGAAAAAGATCGTGATCCTGGACAACCGGCCTGCGGATGAATTCGAAAAAGAGCACGTCCCCGGCTCGGTACGGCTCAACTCTGACGACCTGCTGGAAAAATCGGCGCTGGCCGAGGCCGCAGGGCTCAAGAAGGACGACGTGATCATCAACTACTGCAACGGCGAAAAATGCTGGCGGTCGCCGGCGGTGTCGGTGATGCTGCAGGACCTGGGCTACAAGAACATCAACTGGCTCCGCGGCGGGCTTCCGGAGTGGATCAAGAAGGGCTATCCCACTGCCGAAGGCAAATAAGGGAATCCGGTCCCGTGCAGGGCAACAGGCTCTGCACGGGATTTCTTTTGATCAGATTGCGCCGCTCTTCAAATCCATGAAAAAAACGATCCGCGAAGCGCTCATCATCGCCCTCATCACTTTGCTGCTGACCGTCGTCTACTGCGCCCTGTCGCCGGATGCCCGCATCCTGCTCAAAAAAGGACTGGGCATAAAGACCGCCGCGGCAATGGATGCGGCGACTCCGGCAGTGAGGGGAACCGCATGAGCGGCGCATTCACGATCGCGGTCCGGATCGTCCTCGGAGGGCTTTTCCTGGCATCGGGCGCGGCCAAGATCCTTGATCCGGTGCGGTTCCTGTTCACCCTGCGCGGGTTCAGACTGCTGCCCGGATTCATTGAACCCTTTCTTGCGCTCTGCCTGCCCTGGCTTGAAACGGTCCTCGGTACGCTCGTTCTTGTCGGTCTATTCCTCAGGACCAGCGCCTTGCTCCTGGCCGGACTGAATGTGGCATTCACTGCGGCAATTGTCTCGGTCATCGCGCGGGGGATCACGATCGATTGCGGCTGCTTCGGTCTGCTTGCAGACTTCCTGCCTCTTCCCGACATGGCGGACTACAAGGCTGTGATAAGAGACCTGATCTTCGCCGCGATGTGCCTGTACCTCTATCGTGCCGGGGGATCGCTCCTTACGCTGGACGGATTTCTCGCACAACGGAGAGGCGGCGGAGAATCCGCTTGACAAGCAGCAGTGTCCATTTCATAATCGCCCTGTTGTAAACGAGGGTTTTCCGGACAGAAGAAGTCGCGTGCTCGTCCGTGACCACGGTTGCCGTCACACTACCTGACTGGAGGTTACCCCGCTCCATGATAGACCTCGGCTTCTTCGGCACCATCAGCTTTGACCTGAAATTTCTGACCGCGCTCTTCAGCATCGTCATCATCGACCTTATCCTTGCCGGCGACAATGCCGTGGTCATTGCCATGGCCGTGCGGTCCCTGCCCCAGGAGCAGCGCAAGAAAGGCATCATCTTCGGCGCGGGCGCGGCCGTGCTGCTGCGCGTCATAATCACTTTTTTCGTGGCCCAGCTCCTGAACATCAGCTATGTAAAACTTGTCGGCGGTCTCCTGATCCTTTGGATCGCGGTCAAGCTCTTTGTGGAGGGCGCTCCTGAAGACGGGCAGGAACGCAAAGCCGCGACCATCTGGCAGGCCATCAAAATCATCGTCATCGCAGACATCACCATGTCCCTCGACAACATGCTGGCCGTGGGCGGAGCTTCCCACGGAAACCTCTTTCTCCTTCTATTCGGACTCGGACTTTCGATCCCCTTCATCGTCTTTACCAGCAACCTGCTGTCCATGCTCATGGACAAGTACCCCATCATCATTTACATCGGCGCAGCTATCCTCGGCAAAGTGGGCGGCGAAATGATGCTCACCGACCCGTTCACGGTCAAGCTGCTTCCCGCGAGCCTTGTCAAAACCGACGCGGCCGCGCCGATCCCGCTCCTCTTGTATTCGATCGAAGCGCTCTTCGCAGCCGGCGTCATTATCTCCGGCAAGGCCTGGATGCGACTGGCGGTCAAAGAAGAGGGGGGGAAGGAGGCGATCGTGGGCAACGTGCCGGAACCAGGCGCAGCTGAGGGGCGAAAGGCGATTCTTACGATTTCAAGGGAATTCGGCAGTGGGGGGAGGGAGATCGGCCAGGCAGTGGCCCGGGACCTGGGCTTCCGCTACGTGGACCGCGAAACGCTCCTCGCCGACATCAGGAAGGACGGCGCGAAGTGGGAGCAATGGGCTGAAAATCTGGATGAGCATTACCCCACGGTCTGGGAAAAATACGACTGGTCCTATCGCGGTTTCGCTGCGCTGATGCAGTGGCACATTCTCGAGCACGCCTGCCACGGCGGGGTCGTGATCGTGGGGCGGGGCGGAAACTTCGCGCTCAAAGGCGTGCCTCATGCCTTCCGGATCCGGGTAACAGCGCCGCAGGATGTTCGCATCGAGCGGATCATCAGGCGGGAGTCCGTGGACCGGGACACGGCACGCTGGTTGTGCGACAAGACGGACAAAGAGCGGGCCGGCTTTCTTCACGCGATTTACGGCGGAAGGTGGGACGACCCGGCGGAATACGACAAGGTCTTCCGCGTTACGGGCCAGTCCGTTGACAACGAGGCGTCTGAAGTCAAGTCCGCCCTTATGGACCGGGAGCGGGCCTGCACCGAGCCCGCGCAGCAGGCCCTGCGGATGCTGTCGGCTGCGGCACGGGTCCGGGCAGGCATCGCAACGAACCCGCGCATCTTCATTCCTGTTTTCGACGTCCTTCCCGACGGCGACGGACTTGTTCTGCGCGGGATCACTCACACGCCAAAGGAACAGGAACGGATAAATGATGAGGCAAAACGACTGGCCGGGGGCCTCCCGATCCGATGCGAACTGCACTACCGGAAGTGACTGCAAGCCGAAGAACTTTTTTACGCCTTAAATGCCCCCTTGGATTCGGTTGGCACGATCGCAGTCTCTGGAAAAGGGATCAGCATCCTTCGGCCAAGAACTCCTCCCCGGAATTCATCTGTGCACGCCTGATAACCACCGCTCGTCCCTCAATTCCTTGCAGGTAATTCCTTTCGAGAGCCCTCCATTAGTCAATTCATAATAATCAAGAAATGCAATTTATTGATATCTCAACAAATTTTCTACGCGGCCGGCTAGAGCGCGCTATTATTACACTGTTCAGTTAAGCAATAAAATATCTGTTGGATTTGAAAATATAATAATGTTATAATCTTCGCCATAGTGCAACAGTGCAACAATTGATGAAAAAAATATTTTAAGGAGGTGATGTACGACGGCGGATCCGCCACTTGCCTGACAAGTTTTCAGCATGGAGCAGCAAAATTTCGTGATGAAAAATGTTGGAAAGGGGGACCTCATCAGCATGGAAGAAAAAGCAAAAGGCATCAGCGAAGACTGGTTGGCAGTATGGATCGGATTGTTCATCTTCATCGTTTCCCTCGGGGCCTTTGTCGGCGCGGACGTCCTGAAGTGGGGAGTGACCACCGGAGTCTGGACCGACATCTCGAAGGCATTAAAGCCGATCTCGGCAACCTGGATCGGGGGATTCGGATCTCTTGTCTTAACCTACGTTATTCTGCTCATCGTCATGACCATTGGCGCCGCGGCGCTCAAGGCCGACATCAAAAACTTCATCATCGGTTTTACCGTCGTTTTCTGGATAAGCTATGTCTGCTGGATCATCGGGAGCTGGGCCAACATCGCGGTAACCACGGCTCCAGACCTGAAAAAGTTCGGGATCACCTGGTCGCTCAAACTCACCCAGGAAGCGGGCTTCATCGTGGCGCTCGCCGTGGGTTTGATCTTCGGCAATTTCGTGCCGTCCTTCGCGAACGCGATCAAGGAAGCGGTCCGGCCGGAGCTGTACATCAAGACCGCCATCGTCATCCTCGGCGGCTCTCTCGGCATGATGGCCGCGGAGAAACTCGGACTGGCCTCCGCGATCATGTTCCGCGGCCTCTGCGCCATTGTCGAAGCCTACCTCATCTACTGGGCGCTCGTCTACTACATCGCCCGCAAATACTTCAAGTTCAGCCGGGAATGGGCCGCTCCTCTGGCCTCGGGCATTTCGATCTGCGGCGTGTCGGCCGCCATCGCGACAGGCGGCGCCATCAAGGCCCGGCCCGTTGTGCCGATCATGGTTTCCTCGCTCGTCGTGATCTTTGCCGTGGTCGAGCTCATTGTCCTTCCGTTCTTTGCCGAAACATTCCTGTATAAAGAGCCGATGGTCGCCGGCGCCTGGATGGGCCTCGCGGTAAAGACCGACGGCGCGGCCGTGGCCGCCGGAGCCGTGGCCGAAGGGTTGATCCTCGGCAAGAATGCCGCCGAGGGAATCATATACCAGCCCGAATGGATCAAGAACACCGCGGCCGTGGTGAAGGTGTTCATCGACGTCTTCATCGGCGTGTGGGCCTTCGTCCTGGCAATTATCTGGTGTTCGGTCATTGAGTGCAAGCCCGGGGAGAAAGTGCGGCCCGGGCAGATCTGGGAGCGGTTCCCCAAGTTTGTCATCGGATACGTGGTGACCTTTCTCATCATCCTGCTGGTATGCCTGCCCGCGTCAAAAAGCCTGACGGCCATGAGCGGCCAGGTCGGTCCGCTGACAAAACAGATAACCGCCGGAGACTCCCAGCTGACCGCTCTCAACAAGCAGATAGCCGACGAAGAGGGCAAACTTTCCACGCTGAAGAAAAAGGACAAGAAAGCGATCGCAGCCCTGAAAACCCAGATCGCGAACGACAAAACCGCCGCGGCTGCGCTGGCAGACAAGGTCGGAAAGGACAAGGCGCAGCTCGCGCCCCTGAACGAACAGCTCAAGGCGCCGAAGGCCACGATGAACGCGGCCAAGGCCGCGACCGGCGAGGCCAACGTGTTCCGGGGCATCTTCTTCGTCATGACGTTCTTCACGATCGGTCTGGTGTCGAACTTCAAGAAGCTTTGGGAAGAAGGCATCGGCAGACTGGCCGCCGTTTACGTGATCTCGCTCTTCGGGTTCATCATCTGGATCGGACTCATCATCTCATGGATATTCTTCCATGGCGTGAAGCCGCCGCTGGCCGGGTGATGGAGCAGTCAGGAGTGAGGAGTTAAAAGTCATACGTCAGGAGGAATATATATTCATGGCTGAACAACCGAAACTTGCTGAAGAGTTGAAAAAGATGGAATGGGAGCCCCTCCTTCCCGTGGAGAAGAAGCTCATCGGGTGGAGCATCGGGATCGGCATCGTCTCGCTCGGCATCCTTGTCTGGGTGAGCTATACGTTCTTTCCCGCAGGACATTAGAAAACACTGCATTCAGGGCGGCAGGTTAAAGCCTGCCGCCCTTTTTCAACATGTTCTCCGAAGTTCAATCTCTTGCCGATGAAAGGTCCTTTTGAATGCATACCGATGAATACGAGATCTCTCTCTTGCGGGAAGTCGGCGTCTGCAGCGGCGCCATCCGCTCGCTGAAAAACACCCTTGAGCGTTTTGAAAAACAATACAGCCTTGCCTCGGATGAGGTTGTGAAGGGGAACGGCTCGTCCGCTTCCGTCGACAGCCGGGACCGTACGCAATGGCTTGCGACGTACCAATCGCTCCTGTCGTGGCAGCAGAGAAAGACAGAATTCGAAGACCTCTATCACCAGTTGAAAATAACGGCCCGCACTCCCCATCTCTCGTAGACCCTCATAATTCTTTCTGACCGGACAAGCCGGAGCGGAAGATGAAGCGAGGGCGCAAAGGTCGCGAGGAAAACAAGACCTTCTTTCGGTTTACTGCCGCACGTTCGCTTTTCCTTGCGCCCCTCGCGTCGTGCGGTAAAAACTCCCGCCTTTTGAGCCGGGCTTTTCCCCGGCCAACTATTGCCTTGACTTCAAGGGTCCGTCTGATATGATGTGACCCGATAGCCTTGGATTTTTTCATCCCCGGGAGGCTCCCTTGAAGAAGATCCTCTACCTCGTTCTGGTTCTGCTGCTCCCCGCTTCTTCCGCTTTAGCCAAATTCGATCCGGCCTTCACATGGACCACACTCGAAACGCCGCACTTCCTCATTCATTATCACCAGGGGGAAGAGGAGCTCGCGAAGCGCGCCGCAGTGATCGCCGAGGACGTGCATGACAGGCTCGTTCCGCGCATCAAATGGGACCCGACGGGGCCCACCCATATCGTGCTCGTGGATGCCACGGACGATTCCAACGGCCTGACCACGCCCTTTCCCTACCGGCATATAACGCTCTATATCACCGCTCCTGCGGGCGGGCCGGGGTTCGGGACGACTGCCTACGATGACTGGATGCGGCTCCTGATCACTCACGAATACACCCACATCCTCCATCTCGACATGGTACATGACCTGCCTGACTATCTCCAGTACGTCTTCGGCAGGCTGTATTTTCCCAATCTCTTCGAGCCGATCTGGATGATCGAGGGGCTTGCGGTCTACGAGGAGACGGAGCAGACTTCGGGCGGCCGCGGCCGTTCGCCGGGCTCGGACATGGTCCTGCGCATGGCGGCCCTCGAAGGGCCCTTCCCCACCCTGGACAAGATGTCGGTGTTTCCCGACTCCTGGCCCTCGGGACAGGTGCCGTACCTGTTCGGCGCGTCCTTCTCGCGCTATATCGCCGACCGGTACGGCAGGGACAAACTCGCCGAGATCAGCACGGTCTACAGCGGCAGGGCAGTGCCCTTTCTCGTGGAATCCACAGCGAACAAGGTTCTCTATAACTCGTACGCGGGCCTCTGGTTCGAGTGGGAGGCTGACCTCAGGGCGCGGTATCGGAAACAGGAACAGGAGATAAGCGCGCAGGGCCTGACGCAATCGACGGCGCTGACGAACAAGGGCTATTACACCGTGGCTCCCGCCTTTTCACCCGACGGAAGCCGGATAGCCTATGCTGTTTCGAACGCCGACGAGTTCCCGGGAATCTACCTCATGGACGCGGACGGAACGCACAGCCGCAAACTCGTGGAGAACACCACTTCGTCGACATCATCCGGCGACAGCATTGCCTGGAGCCCCGACGGGAGCGGCATCTATTACACCAAGCTCGAAATAGTCAGGAACACGGACCTGTACAACGACATATACTTTTACAACCTGAAGAAGGACCGGGAGGTGCGCGTGACCCGCGGCCTGCGCGCACGAGATCCGTTTCCCTCGCCTGACGGGACACGGCTTCTGTTCGTGGTGAACCGTCTGGGCGGGACGCGTCTTGCGACGCTCGAGCTCCGAAGACCGCAGCGCGGCCCTGCCCGGGAGCAGGACGTTGTATGGCTCACCGAGGACAGCGATATCCAGTACGAAACGCCGCGCTACAGCCCCGACGGCGGCATGATCGTCGTCGGCGTGTGGCAGCCCGGCGGGTTCAGGGACATCTGGATCCTCGACAGCGCGGGACGGAAAACAGAGGAGCTGATGCACGACCGGGCCCTGGACCTCGGAGCGGTGTGGAGCGCCGACGGCACAACCATCTATTTCGCATCGGACCGGTCCGGTGTTTTCAACCTCTATGCTTTTGATCGCTCTACTAAAGAGCTGCTCCGCGTTACGAACGTTGTGGGCGGTGCCTTTACGCCCGCAGTCTCGCCTGACGGCAAAACCATCCTCTTCTCCTCCTACAGCGCCAGGGGCTATGACCTCAGTCAACAGCCGTCAGACCGCTCGTCGTGGAAACAGGCCGGGCCGTTCACGGACCCCTACCCGGCCGTGGCTTATGTGAACAAGCCGGTTGATGAAATGAAGACGCGGCCCTACAATCCTCTGCCCACGCTTGCGCCCCGCTTCTGGCTGCCCTGGTACGGCTACAGCGAGGCGAGCCATGATCTCTGGGGCTTCCTCACCTTCGGCCAGGACGCCGTGCAGCGGCATACCTATGTCCTCAGCGGGCTCTACAGCCCGACCACCGAGCGCACATGGTATTCCTTTGCCTATGCCTACGACGGTTTCTATCCCACGATACAAGTCGGGGCGTCGGACCTTGACAAAACCTTTGCCTCCCTGTTTACCGATCCGACCGGGACCGCCGATTATGTCCAGCGGGAACGCACGCTCGATGCCGCGCTCGTCTTTCCCCTGCTCAAGATTCCGAGCCAGCACGTCCTGACGATCGGCTATCGGCGTAAAGAGGTGTCCGCGCTTACCAGCCTCCGTCCCTGGCCCGGCTACAGCGGACCGGTCCCCGTGGAAGGCGTCCTTGCTTCAGGCCGCGTGACCTATCTTTTCAACAATGCCCATGAGTACCCTTTTTCGATCAGCCCCGAGGGCGGCAGGACCATCGAACTCGGATACGAGCAGCTCGACCGGTCGCTGGGCAGCGACTTCGACGTAAGCAAGTACACCGCGGACTGGCACGAGTACATTACCTTTCCCTGGAAGCACCATGTGCTCCAGGCCAGGGTATTCGGCGGAACGTCCCACGGTGATGTGATCCCCCAGCGCGCGTTCCAGCTCGGCGGCGACAATCCCGGCAACACCACTATCCCCGTGGACGACGAGATCGTCTATCTCAGGGGCTATCCCGTCAATGCCTTCCGGGGCATGAAAGCGGCGCTTGCCAGCCTCGAATACCGGTTTCCCATCAGGAACCTCGAGTCGGGCTTCAACACTGCGCCGATCTTTCTGCGCCGTCTCCACGGCGCCGTCTTTGCCGAAGCGGGCAATGCCTGGGACGGATCGTTCCGAAGCTCGGACTTCAAGCGCGCCGTGGGCGGAGAGCTGAGGCTGGATACTACGCTCTCCTATTATGTGCCGATCACCTTCCGGCTCGTGGTCGCCAAGGGATTGGACGACCGGGGAGAGATGGTAACGTATATTTCCCTCTGGCTGCCGACATTGTTGTAATATGACTTTTTAAAAGCTCCTCGCTCTTGTGATCTCTGCGGTAACGTGAATTTGTTGCGTCTGCACTTTGATGATGCTTCGATCGGTATCAGGAGGTACACATGATACTCGTAACCGGCGGGACGGGATTTGTCGGCACCCATCTGATCCGTCGTCTGCGCAAAGACGATATTGCCGTGCGGGTCGTTGTCAGAAACCCGTTCAAGGCCCAGCCGCTCAAAGACCTGGGTGTGGACGTCGTTCAGGGAGACATGGCTGATGCTGCTTCGCTCGAGCAGGCCGCTGCCGGATGCGAGCGCGTGGTCCATCTGGTGGGCATCATTCAGGAAACGACCGGCGCGACGTTCCGGGGTGTCCACGTGGACGGCACGCGCAATCTTCTCGGGGCTTCCAGGAAAGCGGGCGTCCGCCAGTTCCTGTACCAGAGCGCCCTCGGCACCAGACCGGGGGCGAAGAGCGCGTACCACAAGACCAAGTGGGAAGCCGAGGAACTCGTCCGGGCAAGCACCATCCCCTTCACCATCCTGCGGCCCTCGCTCATCTACGGACCCGGCGATCAGTTCACGATCAGACTTTCGGACATGCTGAAGCTCTCGCCCGTTCTGCCCGTCATCGGCAGCGGAACATCAAAGATCCAACCCATTTATATCGATGACGTCACCGAATGCATTGCGACGGCCGTGGCGGGCGACTGCTGTTTGAACGAGATTTACGAGATCGGCGGCCCGGAACAGCTCACCTATGAAGAGGTCTTCCATGCCATTGCCGAAGCCATGGGGGTGAAACGGCCCCCGGTCCACCTGCCCCTGCTGCTCGTGAAGACCATGGCCCGCATGTTCGAAACCGTTCTTCCCGCGCCCCCGGTCACCACGGACCAGCTGATCATGCTTCAGGAAGACAACATCTGCAGCCTTCGCGATATCCGCGACGCCTTCGGCATTGAGCCGATAACGTTCCGGGACGGTCTCGAAAAATTCATCCGTCCCCGGAGCGACAGACCGGTGTCCACAAAACAACCATAACGCAGCAGGAGATCGCCATGGCCCAGGAACGATTGTTTGCTGAGGTACTGCAGGAGCTGCATGACGGAAAAAAGTCCGGCGCGCTCTATGTGAGCATTGTGGAAACGAGCGAGGACCTGGTGCGGATCTATTTCCAGAACGGCGATATTTATCATATCCGGTACGGGTCCGCTGTGGGCAATGACTGCCTGGACATTCTCGAGTACTACAACCTCTGGGGAGCGACCTTTTTCGAAGGCATCGACGCGCCGGGAAATGCGAAATCGGACCTTCCGGAAACGGGGAAAATCATCGAAAAGATAGGGACCCTGAACAAGAAGGTGAAGGTAAAGTAACGACCGAAGGAGAAGTCGGCGCTGCCTGTTTTCCTTTTCCCGTTGCGGATTCGGAACGAATTGTGTAAGATTGCACTCACATGACCCGGTACATCATCAAAAGAATTCTTCTCTTCATCCCCACCCTGCTCGGCATATCACTGATAACGTTCATTCTGATGAAATCGCTGCCCGGCGACCCCGTCACGAGCATGGCCGGCGAACGGGCGTCCGCCGAGACCATCGCGCGCATTCGCGCCGTGCTCGGCCAGGACAAGCCAGCCGCTCTTCAATACCTGAACTACCTCCGGGACATCACCACCGGCGAGCTGGGACGGTCGATCTACACGAACAGAAAGATCAGCGAAGACCTGCTCCAGAAATTTCCGAACACTATGAAGCTCGCTCTTGCGGCGATGCTCTTCGCATCGATTTTCGGCATCAGCCTGGGGGTCCTGTCGGCGGTCAAGTACGGCACCTTCTGGGACCGCGCCGTGACCCTTTTTTCCGTGGGCGGAATTTCCATTCCCGTGTTCTGGCTCGGCCTCGCGCTTATGCTCATATTCGCACTCTACCTGCAGTGGCTGCCGCCCTCGGGCATGGGCAACGGCAGCCTTATTTACCTTATCCTTCCCGCGGCGACGCTCGGCACGTTCTCCCTGTCCTACATTGTCCGGGTGACGCGCTCATCCATGCTTGAAACGCTGTCCCAGCCCTATGTTGCAGCCGCCCGCGCAAAGGGACTGCCGGAAAAAGACGTGGTTCTCAAGCACGCGCTCAAAAATTCGCTCATTCCCGTTGTCACGCTCATCGGCCTGGACCTCGGCTCTTATTTGAACGGCGCTGTTTTGACCGAGACCATCTTCGGATGGGACGGCCTGGGCCGCTATGCCCTGGACGGCATCATCAAGAGGGACTACCCCGTGATCATGGGAGTAGTGCTCTTCGGAGCGACGGTATTCGTTGCCATGAACCTTCTCGTGGATATTTCCTACCATTTTCTCGATCCCCGGGTAAGGGTGAAGCAGGAGTGAAAGAAAATGCTCTCAGCGATCAACTGTCAGCATTCAGCCAAGGCGTTCAGCGGTCAGCTTTCTCCTGGAAGCTGCCTGATGATGAGCACACAATACCATGCTCGATGACCTCTCCTTAAAAGATTCTGACCGGCAATGTCCCTGCGGCCATTGCAGTGATGGTTCTGGTCCTGCTCGTCGCCACGGCCATGGCCGGACCCTTTATTGTTTCCCATGATCCGCTGGCAATGGACCTGGACAATCTGAAGCAGCCGCCGGGCGGGGACCATCTTCTCGGCACCGACAGCAAGGGCAGGGACATTCTCGCCCGCATGGTCTACGGCAGCCGCATTTCCCTCACCGTCGGCATTGCGGCCTCGGGGCTGTCCCTAGGCATCGGCATCTTCTTCGGCCTGATCGCCGGTTACTTTGGCGGCAGGACCGACACGCTGCTCTCGCAGGTCTTCGATGTTTTTCTGGCCTTTCCCAGCCTGCTTCTCGCCATCGGCATCAGCGCCGTGATGCCGCCGGGCCTTCTTTCGGCCATGCTCGCCATCACCCTCGTGGGCTGGGCGGGGTTCGCCAGGCTCGTCCGGGGCATCACGCTTTCGCTGAAGGAGCAGACTTATGTGGAAGCATCGCGGGCGCTCGGCGCTTCAACCGGCCGCATCCTGTACCGCCACATCCTGCCGAACGCACTTCCGCTCATCCTTGTGGCGGGCAGTCTGCGCGTGGGCGGGTTCATTCTCCTGGAGGCCGCTCTGTCCTTCCTCGGACTCGGCGTGCAGCCGCCAACGCCGACCTGGGGCTCCATGATCAGCCTGAACCGCGCCTACATCAACTCCGCTCCCTGGATGGTCATCTTCCCCGGCCTCGCCATCAGCATTACCGTGATCAGCTTCAACATCCTCGGGGATTTCCTCCGTGACAAGCTCGATCCGCGGATGCAGGTGTAGACCCTCGGCAATCCCGCGCCTTGCATCCCCCGGCTCCTGCCGGAGGAGGCTCCACTTCACACTAGTCCGATTTTTTTCCTCACCGGCATTCCCGAAGCGGTCCCGGTCTGATCGTCGCCTCCCGAATTTCTCAATCACCGCTTTTCCCTGTTGAATACGGCATCCCGCAGTCGTAATATCAAATAGTGTTCGGAGCAACCAGGTATGATAAGAGACCGGCTGATAGTCAGTGGAATATTTGCGTTCTGTTTATGCACGGTCGTAACCGCTGCCGCGGGAGCAGTCGACGGGAAGTCCTTTTCCGCGGACGTCCCCGACGCTGCTGCCGGCGATCTGAAAAACAGCGTGCTTCAACCGCAGGTGAACGAAAAATACGAGTACTACGAGGTCTGCGGCGGCTGCGAAAAGGACGTCCAGGGCGATTTGAAGAAAAAATGCATCGCCTGGACGGACGGGAAGAAGTACGATTCCGTGACCAATTGGAAAGTGAAATGGAATTATGATTACAACCGCAGGCCCGGGACTTGTACCACCGGGTCTTTTCGCGTGACCGTTGATGTCGTCTTTCATGTGCCTAAGTGGGTCCGGACAGCCGATGCTTCACGATCGCTTGAAAAAAAATGGACCGACTACGTGGAGAAGCTCATGCTTCATGAAAAGGGGCACCGTGACCAGGCAGTGCAGGCGGCCGACGACCTGACTCGCGCTGTCGCCGAACTGCCCCCGACCCGCTCCTGCGAAGAGCTGGACCGGGCAGTGCATTCCCTGAGCAAGTCGAGAATGGATGCGTTGCTCAAAGCACAAGATTCCTACGATGCCGCGACAAGCCACGGCGCCGCACAGGGGGCGGTGTTCCCCTGACAGGGCTGGAAGCATTTCGTTGGTACGAAAAGCAGGCTGGAACATTGCCTGCTTTTTACGATTACGCAGTCTCCCGGGTCTCATGACCTTCGCTTTCGGACGATCGGCTGCGCAGCTGCCACGCAACAATCGAAAGGCTCAGAGAAGCAGCCTCTGAGCCTTTCCAGGCGGACGCCGTATTTTCCCCGGACCGGGGAATCGCGCTACTTTCAACGCCATTTCTTTGTGCACGTTTCCTCACCTGTCCGGTGCGCTTCATCCTTCCCGACTTCCGCCTGCTGATAATGGACGTAGCGGTCCACCATTTCGGAAAGTTTCCCGCGGGGGATATCCGGTATGATTTCGAGTATTTCCTCTTTAAAATCCTTTGCCGCTTCGACCGTTTCCTGTACCCCGATCCTGCCCATACTGTCTCCTTTCCGACTGTGCAAATCGTTAAATCAAAGGCCCCGCGCACGTTTCCTGGGTATAAGTATACTAAGTATATAGACAATGTCAAGTTAAAAACCGACCGCTATATCGGTGCAACGAGACCGGGGCAAAAACCCTGGAGGCTGGAAAGTGGAGCCCCCTCCGGCAGGAGCCGGAGTACCGCGCCGCCTGCCGCTACGAGCGTATGCACGGAGTGCCAGGTGGAACTGCGAACTCACGCATGCATGACACGTTCGTGTCACGCGCGAGCGCTTCCACCCCCGGCAGGAGCCGGGGGATGCCAAGGCGCGGGATTGGCTTCCCCGGAAGCGCTGCAACCCATAATATCGGTTTTCAAACAACCGCTTTGGTGTTACTATACGTCCGTGCTTGACAATATCCGCGCAAAAAAATCGCTGGGACAGAACTTTCTCAGGGACCCCCACTATCTCAAACGGATTGCCGACGCGGCGCAGATCTGCTCCGACGACCAGGTCCTCGAGATCGGACCGGGTCTCGGCCATCTTACGCACGTGCTTGCGGAGCGGGCGCGACGGGTTCTCGCCATCGAGGTGGACGACCGCCTCATTGACGGCCTGAGGCGCGAATTCGCCGCACGGGACGGTTTCGAGTTGCTCCATGCCGATGCCCTCGAGTTCGACTACGCCTCGCTGCAAGGACGGTGGAAGGTCGTCGCAAACCTGCCCTATTATATTTCCACGCCCATAATCCAGCGCCTCGTCCAGAACCGCCGGACCTTCATCAGCCTGACGCTCATGCTCCAGAAAGAAGTGGCCGAGCGGATAGCCGCGCCGCCGGGAGGCAAGGACTACGGATATTTCTCCGTGCTTGTGCAGTACTACGCCGTTCCCCGGATAGAGTTCAACGTGCCGCCGGGCTGCTTCACTCCCCAGCCCGAAGTGGACTCGACCGTGGTCACGCTCATGATGCGCGACACCCCCCCGCTACCGCAGTGCAGCGAGGAAGTTATGTTCCGCGTGGTGAAGGCCGCTTTTTCCCAGCGCCGAAAAACCCTCAGAAACTCCCTCAAACAGCTCGATGCTCCCCGGGAAAGAATGGACAACGTTCAGGCGGCCGCGGGCATCGACCTCGGACGCCGGGCCGAAACCCTGTCGCTCGAAGAGTTCGGCAGGCTCGCCGCTGCCCTCTTTCCAGAAGAAGCCGCAGACGCCGCCCGCCCTTAGAACATTTAATCTTGACAAAACCATAAAAACATGTTATATGTAAACCAACGACACCTGTCGATCTGCCGCTGCCCGGCGCACCCGGATGTCGCCTTCCGGACAGCAGCGGATTTTCCCCTCCACAAGCCCCGGTGCCGAACGGCAGCGCCGGGGCCCTGCTTTTCCCCGCTTGCCGCAGGCAATTCTTTTCGTCTTGACATTTATGCACCTTGCCATATAATAAAGCCCTCATTCCGCCGTGCGTTCCCAGGAGCAACCCATGAAACAGACGATCATTTCAGTATTCGAAGACAGCGCCCAGGTAAAAGTAAGGTTCGCGAAGGAAAATGCAGACAAGATCGCTGAAGTGGTCCAGCTGATCGCCCAGGCGTTCCGGGAAGGAAAGAAAGTCATCCTTTTCGGCAACGGGGGCAGCGCCATGGATGCGTCGCACATCGCGGCCGAGTTCGTGAACCGCTTTCTCATGGAACGTCCGCCGCTGCCGGCCATCGCGCTGAACACCGACACCGCCGTTCTCACGAGCATCAGCAACGACTACGACTATTCCCAGGTGTTCTCGAAACAGTTGACCGCGCTGGGCCATGAAGGCGATGTAGTGATCGGCTTCAGTACGAGCGGCAACTCTCCGAACGTGCTGAAGGCGATCGAAGTGGCGAAAAAGAACGGCATGCGGACGGTCGTGCTCACAGGCGGAACGGGCGGCAAGATGGCAAACCTCGCTGACTTCACCTTCGTGGTCCCGACCAAATCCACGCCGCGCATCCAGGAAACCCATATCACGCTCGGCCACACCATCTGCCAGCTCGTGGACGAGGAACTGTTCGGCGGGGTGCGCTGACCGCAATGAAAAAACTTGACCTGACCCGGATAAAAACCTACTCCATCAAGGGCCGCGAAAGCAAGGTGCGGATCAATGATTTCGCGCGGCCCCACAAAAAGGGCGGAAGCTTCGCCGATTTCTTCGCATCCCTGCCCGGCATTCTCGCGTCAAAGCACTTCAAGGACGTCGTTGCCGCCGTGGTCCAGGCGCGGAGGGACGGGCGGCCGGTCATGCTCGGCATGGGAGCTCATGCCATCAAGGTCGGCTTGAGCCCCGTGATCATCGATCTGATGGAGCGCGGGATCGTAACGAGCCTTTCCCTCAACGGCGCGGGCATTATCCACGACTTCGAGCTCGCCTTCATCGGCCAGACCTCCGAGGACGTCGACCGGGAGATCCTGTCGGGCGCCTTCGGCATGGCCGAGGAAACCGGCACCATGATCAACCAGGCGATCAATACCGCCGGACCTGACGAGGGCATCGGCGCGGCTGTCGGAAAAATGGTCGAGGAAAGCGCATTTCCCTACAAGGACAAAAGCCTTCTTGCTGCCGGCCGCAGGCTGGGCGTTCCCGTGACGGTCCACGTCGCGCTCGGTACTGATATCATACACATGCACCCTTCCTTCGACGGCAGGGCGACGGGAGCCGCCGCGCACCGCGACTATTCCGCCTTCTGCTCTCTCGTGTCCGGCCTCGAAGGCGGCGTTTACATCAACCTCGGCTCTGCCGTGCTCCTGCCCGAAATATTCCTCAAAGCCGTAACTCTTGTGCGGAACCTCGGCACGCCCCTGCAGCACTTCACCACCGTAAACATGGACTTTGTCCAGCATTACCGGCCGAACACCAACGTGGTACGCCGTCCGACTCAGGGCGGCGGCCGGGGCTTTGCGCTTACCGGACATCATGAGATCATGTTTCCCCTTTTTGCCGCATCGGTCATCGAACTTCTGTAACATCGGAAGAAACTTTTAAACATCGGGCCCTGCCGCCCCTGCCCCGTTCCTACGCCCAGCACTTCCCCCCCAAGTCCAATGCCGGTCATCGTACGACAGTCGGAAACGGTGTCAATCCGACAGTCAAGTGTTCAGAATACGGCAGTCCCTTTGACCACTCTCCTGGGAAAGCACCAGATATTGTTCATATATTATTTTGGCAGGCAACTTGCTATATATAAGGACAAGAGTTGACGATACTTTCCAAAACGCTCTTTTTTCCCGAAACAGGTTGTTCGCCGCAGGGATAGCCCTGCCACCATTACCCCCCCCGACGACTGGGCGTCGCAGATTCGCAGTGAAGTAGGGCGAAGCTGAGGCGCCCAGGCGTCCCCCCTTATCCGGCCGGGCGCTTGTCATGAAACTCCTGCAAATCGGTTTCGTCTATGCCGATCCTCGCGACGTCATGGTCATCGATTTGTCCGTGCCTGGCCCTGCCATCCGCCGGGTCCTGAAGGACCTGTAGCAGGACAGCTATTTCAGCGTCATCCCCGTGATCGGGCTCATCAGCGAGCTGTCGATCGAGACAAAAATCCGAGCTATAATATTATTGATCCGGCTGCACGGTCGGCCATACGTCCTTTTAGAACCGACCGACCGGATACAGAAGCAGAAAGAGGGCGTCCCATGCCCAAGGAAGATATCATAAGAGTGCAGGGCAAGGTCATTGAAGCGCTCCCCAACGCGATGTTCCGCATCGAGATCGAGGGGGGACATATCGTGCTCGCCCACCTCGCCGGAAAGATGCGCATCCACTATATCAAGATCCTTTCCGGCGACAGCGTCACCGTCGAGCTGTCGCCCTACGATCTTACGCGAGGCAGGATCACTTTCCGGGGACACAAGGCTGCATAACCCCCGCTGCCAGCCGATCCTTTGCCGGGGAAACGGCGAACTATTCGTTTTTTCACGCGTCTATGCTCTGATGATCTCGTAAAAAGTCTTTTTAGCAAGTCACAAAGGTTTAAAATTTTCCAAAGACTCTCTTTGTGCTTTTTGTGCCTTGTGGCAAATCTTGACTTCTTACGACTACATCATGCTATAATCCTTCCCGGAATCCCATTCAAGAGCTCATCTGCTTGCCTGTCAGAATGAACATCCAGGCATAATTTGCGGCAATCATTTTTCCGCACGCGGCCGGTTTTATTTACAGAACGGATATTGTATGGCTAAAGAAGGAACAATGACCTTTAAGCAGGGCACCCTGTGGAATGCGGTAAGGGAAACAACGGAACGCGCCCTCGCGCTCGGCGCGCTCGTGCCTGTGCCGACGGACTACACCTTTTTGGAAGACGGGGGAGCGGGTTATTTCGTCCGCGTGCTCTCGACCCTTTCGCGGAAGGATGAGGCAAGAAAACAGCAGGAAGCCGCTGTCGGAGCGGGGAAGCCCGTCAACCCCTTCCTGCCGCCGGAGAAGGACCTTGTCGTTGCCGACATCACTGACACGCACCTGGCCGTCCTGAACAAGTTCAACGTTGTGGAAAACCACCTGCTGATCATCACGCGGCACTTCGAAGACCAGGACATGCTCCTGACCCTGCGGGATTTCGAGGCGCTCTGGCTCTGCATGGCCGAGTACGACTCCCTCGGCTTCTACAACGGCGGTCGCGATGCCGGTGCGAGCCAGCAGCACAAGCATCTCCAGCTGGTTCCCCTTCCCCTTGCTCCTTCGGGCCCGCCCGTTCCCGTCGCGCCCCTTCTGGGCCGGGCGCCTTCCGCCGGGATCGGGACCGTACCGGGATTTCCCTTCCGCCACGCTTTCGTCCGCCTACCTCCCGGCCTCGTACGCAGTCCTGTCGAGGCGGCGAAGGAGTCCTTCGCCCTTTACCGGGCGCTGCTTGCAGAAACAGGCATCAGCACCCCATCCGGGGACAGCCTGGTGCGCCAGTCCCTTCCCTATTGCTTTCTCATGACCCGTGAGTGGATGCTTGTGGTGCCGCGCTCCGTGGAGTTTTACGAAGACATCTCCCTGAACTCTCTGGCCTTTGCAGGCTCGCTCTTCGTCAGAAACAGCGGACAGCTCGAGCGGCTGAGGGCAGCCGGCCCGCTGGCCGCACTGACGGCCGTTTCCCTTCCGCCCATGCCGAATGCGCTGCGCTGACCGACACCTCCCGACAACCCGAAATGAAAAGGGCCTGTGCAAGCACAGGCCCGGAGGTTAAGGTCCTTTTCAATGCCTTTGCGGCTTCGTGCGGGCAATGTCATGCCCGCAACAAGTTACCATCTATGCAGCAGCGTTCTGCTTCGCCATACCGCAAAGATTTTTCCCGATCTCCAGCTCTTTCTGCTTGGCCTCGTCGGCCGGCATCCCGAGATTCACGTTCCTGATGACCTGATAGCGCTCGGGGTTCTCGAGCAAGTTTTTCTTGATATGTGCGGCAAAGGCGTTCTTGTCGCGGATCTGGAACAGGTCCCGTTCCCTGCGCGCCTGGCCCAGGGTCGTACTGATGATACCCTGCTCGTCCTGCTCCCGGACCGACGAGGCGTGGCTCGGCAGGACGACTATCGAGTCGTCGAGGCCGGCATAGCGCCTGAAGAGCGTGTCATAGAGCAGCGCCGACCAGGCTTCGGCCTTGCCCCCCAAGTCGGGCCTGCCGAGGCTCGCTTTCATGATCGTATCGCCGGTGAATAGATATCTTTTATCAAGCAGGAAAGAGGTACTGCCCGGCGTGTGACCGGGCGAATGAACGACCTCGATCGTGCTCGATCCGAACGAAATCCTGTTCCCGTCAGCCAGGGGCGTATAATTGATCATCGCCCCTTCAGCGTCGGCCGAATGGAGGTAGTAGGCCGCGCCGCATTTTTCAGCGAGTTCCCGGCCGCCGGAAATATGGTCGGCGTGCAGATGCGTGTCGAGCACCTGGGTGATCCGCACCTGGAGCGTTTTTGCCAGGTCCAGCATGCGGTCGACATGCCGCGCGGAATCGATCACCACGGCGGTCCCCTTGGATGCGATCAGATAGGCGATGCAGCCCCGCGCCATGCGATAGACCTGATAAATCGCAGGTTCGTCGCTTACCTTGTGCGTTTCGTAGAATTCGCTCCAGGCGTCCATGCCGCCCTTGAGGCTCAGGATATTGAACCCATGGCCGCTCAACAGATCAGCGGAATATTTTGCAGCGTCTCCGTGGGCGCAGACGGCTACGATCTTTTTGTCTTTCGGAAACTTCGAGAGATGACGCTCCTCTTCTCCCACGAAATCAGGCTGGGGAATGTTCAGGGTCTCGACGTCTTTTCTGCCCTCGATCCTCCATGACTTGAACTCGTCCTCGTTCCTCAGATCGAACAGAAAGCCCACCTCGCCCCTGTCCAGGCGCTTCTTCAGGTCTTCCGCTGTAATGATCCCTTCCGTCGTCATTCTATCAACCTCCGTCATTCGTCGTTGTTCGCGCCATGTCTTCTATTATACCAAAGGAGCGATGCGCAGTCATCGGCGCTGTCGATCAGGTACGTGAGGTCCTTCTCCGATGGAGAAACAGTGCGACGCCTGCAATCGACGTAAGCACGCTCAGGATCTGGCCCATGGTGAACGGACCGGCGATGAAGCCGAGCTGCGCATCGGGCTCACGGAAAAATTCCACGAAAAAACGGAAGAGGCCGTAGAGCACGAGAAAGGCCGCCGTCATCGCGCCCGGCTTGTGCGGCAGGTCCTTCGCTTTCCAGAGTATGGTGAAAAGCAGCACTCCTTCCAGCAGAAATTCGTAGAGCTGCGACGGATGGCGCGGCAGCGGCCCCCCTGCGGGAAAAACCATGGCCCAGGGCACCGTGGCTACCCTCCCGAACAGCTCGCCGTTTATGAAATTGCCGAGCCTGCCGAGCCCGAGGCCGACCGGCGCAGTCACGATCACGAGATCTGCAGCGCGCCAGAATTCCACGCCATATCTGCAGCAGCACCAGTACCCCGCCGCAAGGGTCCCGATCATCCCTCCGTGAAACGACATCCCGCCGTGCCAGACCCGCATGATCTCGAGGGGATCATGGAGATAGACTGAAAAGTCATAGAAGAGAACGTAGCCCAACCGTGCGCCGAGAACAAGACCGACTACCAAATAGGTGTACAGGGCATCAAGAAAGACGTCCGGTACGATGGGTGCCGTTTTGTCCTTGATTTCCCGCTTCCCGGCGGAGACAGGTACGGCGCCTTTCTTCAATTGATGCCTCACCAGCACATAGGACGATGCAAATCCCAGGGCATACATGAGACCATACCATCTCAGGGCGAGCGGTCCGATGCGGACGATTTCGGGATCGATTCTGGGATAAACAATCATTACGGTTTTCCTCTCTGCAGGAGACGCGTCTCCAGGCTCTGTACCTGTACTAGTATACATCAATCCCTTGACCTCTTCCGAAGGATACGACAAAGGTCGCATATGAGCTTATCCTCTGCGAAGCCCTTTCCCGCCGTTGCTTCAGGCAGGCGTGCTAGAATGAATATATAAAGAGGACGACATAAGTCTTTTTTCGAATAGGTTGCGAGTCACCCTCCCGCGACGGACAATTCGCTTCCGGCGCAGGAATAAACGGAGGAAAATAAATGGGCATTCTGGAAAATAAAATCGCATTGATAGCCGGCGGTACCGGAGAGATAGGCGAGGGCATTGTCGAGGCATTCCTCGAAGAGGGAGCGACCGTTGTCGTCCCTTCCCGATCGAAAGACCGTATTCAACTGCTGCGAAAGCGCGTGACGTCCCCGGACCGGCTGATTACCTTTGAAGACGACATTGGCTCCGCTGGCGGCGCCGAAGAGATCCGCGACCGGATTCAACACGATGCCGGCAGGATCGATGCCGTCGTGGCCTCGCTTGGCGGCCTGCACGCCGGTCCGGCCCTCGTTCAGGTGACGCAGGAGGAGTGGCAGCAGGCACTCGCGGACAGCCTGACGTCACACTTCATCGTTGCCCGGACGTTTCTGCCTCTCCTGGCCCGGGGGCACGGCAGCAGTTATACCTTCATCAACGGACCGGCTGCAGTGAATCCCGTTCCGGGTGCGGGTCCGTTGTCAGTAACCGCATCGGCGCAGCTGATGCTGAAGAATGCCCTGGTAGTCGAGCACCGGAAGTCCGGTGTTCGCATCAACACCGTCGTGATAAACGCGCCGCTGCGCACCCGGTCGCGGATCCACGCCAATCCCGCGTGGCTTACGGCCGATGAAGTCGGACATTACATTGCTTATCTGGCATCGCCGCTTTCGTCGCAGGTGCGGGGAGAGACCATCGAGCTCAGAAACCGTGTCCAGCTCGCTGCACTGGCTGCGTAGAAGCTTCTGCGTCCGCTCGCAGCGGACGGAAGCTTGCGGTTCTGTTATCAAGGAGGATAATTCCATGAATACACAGCAGGAAACCATGAAACACACATACATAGCGCACGGAGCATTCATCGCCCATCTTGCGCAGGCGGGACTGACGATCGCCGTGCTTTCCGCTCTCGGGGATGCTTTCGCAGGCCTGGGAAGCAAATGGGGCTGGTGGAGCTTTACGCACGGGTTCGTAATTCTTCAGTGGTCCGCTGTTGCCGGCGCTTTAGCTGCCATCGTATCGCTGGTCGGCGGTCTTTCAGTGAGGCATGAACATCGACCGGCCTTGTTCTTCGTTGCCGCAGCAGGAATCATCATCGGGCTCGTTGCATCGGGAATCCCGTTGTCCTGGCTGCGCACCGCCGAACGCATGCCTACTATCAATGATATAACAACCGACATTTCGAATCCGCCGCAATTCGTATCGATCATGCCGCTCAGGAAGGATGCCCCGACCCCGGCAACGTATCCCGGAGCCAAGGTGGCCGCCGTGCAGGAAGCCGCCTATCCTGACATCAGGCCGCTTGTTCTGCCGATCGCTGCACCCGTGGCCTTCGAGCGGGCGCTCATTTCTGCGAAGAATATGGGGTGGAAAATCATCGCGGCTGATCCTGCTCAAGGCCGCATCGAAGCAATGGCCACGACCTTCTGGTTCGGATTCACCGACGATGTGGTCGTCAGGATTGCTCCGGCCCCAGGCGGCAGCAGAGTAGATATCCGCTCTGTTTCACGCGTAGGCGAGGGTGATATTGGGACGAACGCGCAGAGGATCAGGAACTACATTGCCGAGCTTGAGGACACGAGCATCATCGATCCGGACTGGGGCGGCGGTTATTAGATGAAAAGGGTATGGCTCAGGGAAAGCGTGATGGTCATTTCTTTGCGCGGGAAAGCAGTCGCTTCAGCTTTTGAAGATCCGCGATGAACTGCTCCTTGCCCGGAGAGAAGCGCATTGCATAGGCCGGATGGAAGGTAATGAGATGCGTCCTGTTGTTCATGCGGATCAAGGCGCCATGCTCACGTGAGACCTCGGCTTTTCTGTCGAGCACTGCGAAACAGGCAGTTGCCCCGAGAAGCACGATGACAGCAGGATTTATGACGTCGATCTGCTTGAACAGGTGAAGTCTCCCGTGGATCACCGTTTCCTCTGACGGTTTGCCGCGGAGCGGGAGATAGTGTCCCGGACTCGTGATGAAGATATCTCCCTCAACGAGCCCGATGGTTTGTAACGCCTGGCGCAGGAACTTACCCGACCTGCCGATAAAGGGGCGGCCGACCTTGGCCTCCTCCTTGCCCGGGGCCTCGCCGATGAACATGACACGCGCATCGGGGCTTCCTTCACCGGGAACGGGCTTGCCCGTGCCGCCTTTTTTACAGAGAGGACAGCGGCTGATTTCTGCCGCGATCTTCTTGAGTGCTTGTTCCTTATTCATGGTTTCTTGTCGCCCTGGCCCGTACTAGCTCAAATTAAATATACCAAAAACAATCGACACTGATAAAGCCTGATAAGGCCCTCCGTGACAGGTATAATGCTCGAAACGCTGAACTTGTTGAACCGCTGAGTCGCAGAGGCGCGGAGGAAGCTTTTCAGTTCTTACCGTAAAATCTTTTCTCGGCGTCTCAGCGCCTCCGCGGTGGATAATGCCTTTTTTCTCCGTGCTACACCTTCACATGCAGCATGGGCAGCCGCAGACGCTGCCGCTTGTTCTCGCCTTTAAACAGGATCGCGCGCCGCAGCGGAATATCGCCCCGCGCGCCCTCGTGCTGGGCCTGAAGCTTCGTGGGCAGGCTCGCAGCGTGCTGGATCGTGTGCTTTCCGTACTTCCGGGAGATCTCGTCAATGCTCGCGTAGATTCTTGCCATCTTTTCGATCTTCGTCGTATCGTCGAACAGCGAGTATTGGACCCCGCTCTCGGCGACCAGGCCGCCCAGCACCGCGCCGGTCTGGCGATAGGACGTTTTCGGCTGATAGAGCCGGCGGAACCCGGCGCGCAGGAGCTCGAAGAGCTCGGCAGGATAGGCCGTGGGGCGGGTGAGCTTGAGCTCGACACCGGTGCTCGTGAAGTCCTGCTTCCGGAGAAAGATGACGACCTTCGTCGCCGCGAGCTTGTAGCGCCGCGCCTTGATGCAGGCGTTCTCCAGATTTTTCGCAAGCTGAGCAAAAACGAACGATTCGTCAACCGACGCCGGCGTGAAGGTCTTTGCCTTGCTGATGGACTGGTAGCTGTTCTTCGTCTCCGTCGTAACAGGGTAGACGCTTCTGCCGTTCAGCTCGTGCCAGATCTCCTGATAGGGCTTGGACAGGTGCTTTGTGACAAAGGCCTCGTCTTTGCGCGCGAACTGGAGCGCCGTCGTGATGCCGCACTTGTTCAGAAAGGCCGCGGTGTTCGGCCCGATGCCCCAGACCTTTTCTATGGGAAGCTTTTCGAGAAAGAGATGGACCTCCCGGCCCGGGATCATGGTGATGCCGTGCGGCTTCTTGTGCTTCGACCCGATCTTGGCCAGCACCTTCGAGAGGGAGACGCCGACCGAGACGGACAGCCCCAGCTCCTGCTGGATCGTGTCCTGCATCTTCCGGGCGATGGACTCGTAGGAGCCGTGAAAGCTGCGTCGCAGGCCCGTAAGGTCCACAAAGGCCTCGTCGATGGAATACTCCTCCACGTCGGGCGAGAACCGCCTGAGGATCTCGAACATCCTGACCGAGAACAGGCTGTAGGTCTCGTAGTCCGACGGCAGGATCACGGCGTCGGGGCAGAGCTTCTTCACGTCCCACAGCCGCACCCCGCGCTGCACGCCCCGCGCCTTTGCCTCGTAGGAGGCGGCGGCAACGATGCCGCGCTCCTTGCCCGTGACTACCGGGCGGCCGCGCAGCTCGGGATGGACCGCCTGTTCGCAGGACGCGAAGAAGGCGTCGGCGTCGAGGTGGAGGATGGCCTTGGGCCAGGAGGAAAGGGAGATGAATTGGTTGTCCATGGGATTTGACGTTTACCGCTTCGTCATTCCAGCGAAGGCTGGAATCCAGTTATTAGCTGCAAATGGTTTCGTACAGATCCGCCCATTGCGGATTGCCTTCCTCAATCAAGCGTAATTTCCAGGATCGCTTCCATGACTTGATCTGCTTTTCCCGGGTGATGGCACTTTCCGCCGTCTGGTGTACTTCATACCAGACGAGAAGATGAACCTGGTAGGTCTTTGTAAAACCGTCGGCCAAATCATTTTTGTGCTCAAAGATGCGCTGGATAAGATTGGAGGTAACACCTGTGTACAATGTGCCGTTTCGCTTGCTGCAAAGAATATAGACATTAAAGTTCTTCATGTGAAAAAGTTCCTGTGAACGTATTGAACCGAAGAAACGAACACTGGATTCCAGCCTTCGCTGGAATGACGTTTTTATTTGCGATGCGAATACTTTATACGATGACTGATTGGCGGGCGCACTCCATGTTTCTGCACTTCGTGAACACCGGGCTTCAGTTCAATCATGCCCTCTTCTCTTCTTTGCGCTGGAGCGTCTGGATTTTCCTGGTTCAGCTGCCTGCTGAACGCGGCCCGGCCATCATACCGGACAAAAATGCAGGCTTCGGTACTTATGCCCGCGCGAGCAGGTTTTCCAACCGCCTTGGTTCGCCTTGGGCATTGCATCCTCCATTCTGTAAAACCTTTGTTCGCTTTGTCCGGCAGATGTCACAAGCCGGATGGAAATCCGCGTTCAGAACGCCGATACCTCTATTATTTAAAAGGAGCGTTGCCCGAACTGCGAACATCGGAAGCCGGAACCGGCCGGATAACATGCACGTCCAGCTCGACCAGCGTCGGCCCGGGCAGCGGCCCGCGTCCGAAGAAGAGCGGCAGCACTTTCCTCCGCGTCGGGGCAATGAGCCTGTCAAAGGTCCGGTATTCATCGCACAGGTGGGCTGCATGCGCCCAGCCGCCGACGACCTCGGCCGTGTAATCGAGGCGCCGCAGCAGGCGGCGTTCGTCGAAATAGAAGATCTGCTGCCGGGAGTGCGTCGGAACGTCGTCGGGAAAGGTCGCCCGCAAACGGGTGTATTTCCCAAGCTCACCCTGCAGGGGTCCGAGGGCCTCGATCTGAAAGCCCTTGCGCGCAAGCATGAAGGGCGTTGTCAGGTAGTTCCAGGTGGCATAGCCGCCGAAATAGATGAAATCCAGGTCGTCCCAGAAGAACAGCCGCCGGACCCCGCTGAACGCCGCCCGCGGGTTCATCCGCTGCGCGACGATCTTGCCTTCGCTGTCAAGGATGCGGACCTCGTTATTCCCCATGAGCTCGGCGGTCTGTCCGGGCTTCGGAAAATCAAAGAAGGCGAATCGCGGCTCGCTCGTGTAGGCCCGCATGCGGACGCGGTCCAGAATCGGCCGGCCCTTTGCAGTGAAAAGGAATCCGCGGGCTGTGATTTCCACGTCGAGCGCGCCAAGGCTGTTCCAGTAATCCATCCCGCCCTGCGCTTCTATGGCTTCCTGCACTATCTGCATTGCGTTCGCGGCACTCATGTGGCATCTCCTTTACGTGATTTTCATCAGACTTTTTTCCCACCAATCAGTTCCGACGCTGGATTTAGCCGGGATCGCCGGAGATGCTGCCCTTCGGTATTTCAGACAATGCCTGCTGGTTTCACATTGGTTCTACCACCCTGCTCTACCCGACCTGGCGACTTACCGGTACCTACCGCGGATCTTTACGCCGGCTAGCGGACCACCCAGCGCAGCGCTGATGAAGCAGATGTCAAACGCTCCCGCGCTCAAGGGGAGAACGCTCCATGCCATGGACAGCACGCCGAGTGCATGGTCCCGATACACGGAACCTACCACGAGGAAGCCTGTGCCGGCGACCAAACGAAAGATGCGGCCCGCCGGCCTGTTGAGGAATTTTGAGAAACCCGATTGGTTGAACGCTTCGTGCCAACGCATAACAAATCTCCTTTGAACAGGACGCTTGGGCAGTGGCGCGCTTTGTGACCCGACAGCTTCTCTACTCATGTCGGGTTTCGTTGCTCTCTACCCGACCTGCCGGCTGAACCGATTTAGGCGCCTGCCCTTCACTCTATTATTATATCGTATTGGCGCAGCAACCCGGCTATTCCGGAAAAGGAGAACTTCGCCTTCCGAACCGTGTTCAGCTCAGGGTTGATCGAGTAATTGCGCGACGTTCTGAAATCCGCCTGGCTCAGATTTGTACGGCAAAAGAGGGTATTCGACAGGTCGCAATTGTCAAAGGATGCGCCTGTCAGGTCCGCTTCGGTGAAGTCCGCCTCCCTGATACTGCATTCCTTGAACTTCGTTTTCTTCAACCTGTTCTTGATGAAAATGGAATAGTCCAGACTGCACTTCTCAAAGCTCACCGCAAACAGGAGGGGCAGGCAACGGCTGAAATCGACGCCCACAACCTTGCAGTTCAGAAAAGCTACTGTGCTCATTCCGGCATGCGTGACCTTTGCCATGCTCAGATTGCAGTCAATCAACTGACAGTCAACAAAACGACTGTGGGACAGGTCGGCATCAGAGAAATTGCAGTTTATGAACGTGCAATCTTCGAATTCCCCGCCGGATAATCCGGTTTCCGAATAAGCGACCTTCTCGAAGACCTTATGAACGTGTGCTGTTTCCTTCACCGGTATCCTCTTATGCTGCCATAGCTGCAGTCAGCCTTAATCTTGATGGTTCATAAAGAGTCGAAAATCACGCAAGAGTTGTAGGTTGGGCTGAACAAAGTGAAGCCCAACATTTTCTCATTCACGTCCGATAGTTTTATCAAAATCTATCTGATCCTTTGCGCCCCACTCCGGATGGTAGACACCTTCCTTTACAAGTCGATGAAAGCTCGAAAAACACCAGGCAAAAGGAGACGCGGCCAGACCATGCTTCACCGGGTTGTAGTGAATGTAGTCTGTGTGACGTTTACGATCGTCATCATCCCGTATCTGGTGTTCCCAGAAGCGCCGCTGCCAGATATTTCGTTCTCTTTTCATGGTTCTGCTCGGACTCGGCGCGCTTTGCAGCGGATCATTGCATGTTCGGGTAAAAATGCCTTTAATCAACATCCATCGATTTGAAAAATCGTCATCGTTCCGAGGCAGGGTCCAAAGACAATGAATATGGTCAGGAAGCAATACGATTGCGTCTATCGTAAATGGATGTCTCTCCCTCACGGTTTCAAATGCAGCCTTCAACAGATGGGGGTTTTCGCCGTCGCATAATAGTCTTCGGCGCTCGTGTGTAACAACCGTAAAGAAATATGTGGCACCTGAAGCATTTGATCGTTTATAACGCATCCGTCAGCTTCCGTGATCAGTTTCTGCTTGATTTGTTGGGCACGGCCCCGGTGCCCAACCTACCAACTGCCGGCCTGCCCCGACCAGTCGGAGCTTGTCCGGAATCGTATCTTATCAGTGTATTTTGCGGCAACAGGATTCCCGACAAGCGGAAATGACGAATTTTTACCAGGCTATCAAAGTTTAACGAGGCAAGCCTCAGACCAATGAAATTTGTAACCACAGATGAACACGGATAAACACGGATAGAAACAAATTTATTAAACTTGCTTAAAACTTTTCACCTGTGTTCATCTGTGTGTCCGGCGAAGCCGGACCTGTGGTTGCAAAACTTGACTTAAAATTCAAGATGTTGGTTCGTAAAGTACTTTAACGATTCGGCTCGACCTTCGCCTGTAAAAGCACATGCAGTGCGGTTCCGAATATCGGCATGAGCTGCCCCCTGGTTTCATCATCGCCCTGCACAAATCCGGGAAGCACCGAATAGCATTTGCTGAAAAGCTCTTCCACTTCCCCTTTTGCGGTTTCGACGATCTGGCCCGGTATCTGCGTCGCTATCCGGGAAATTTCAAGAATTTCCTTTTTTGCGGCTGGATCGTTGTCCGTTGTCCCGATCTTTTGATACAGCTGCTGCTCGATCAACCGTTCCGTCAGCTCCTTTACGTCAACAGGAATGCCCTCCTTGCTCAGCGCTTGTACTATCCCCAGCATCACGAACAGACTGAAGCCGATTATAACAGGGGCGTCTCCAGGCAGAACGTTGCTCGAAGAGATACTGCTTCGTCCCAGCACCAGGAGCGCCTTGTCTGAGATGGCCTGTGCAAACTGCGTTATTCCGAGCTGCAGCAGGTCCCTGTGTGTTATCGGCGCACGAACCGTATCCGGCTCTGCTGCGGGAACTATCGCTTTCACTGCAGATGAAATCAGCGCCCTGGCCAGAGGTTTCGCCTCAAGATCGAAGTTCGAGTCCACGTCGTCTCCTTCTATTATTTGTTGTCAGGCGCCGCACGTTTATTGCCCGATTTGACGCTGTTTCTTTTGCCCGTGAATTTTGCGTAAGACAACCACATCAAAAGCGCCGACACAACGGTAAACGTCCAGTAATCAACAGGCATACTCAAGAACCATTGTTTATGCCAGGGATCTTATTCCGGGAGAAATTATCGATTCCAAAAGCCGGGTTCAGTACAAACCAGAGAAAGTCCTCTATGATCCAGAAGAGCATGAGGGCTGCGACTATTCTGGCTTCTATCCTCAGCGACCACTTGAGATTGATGAACACGCCGAGATGAAATACGAGGAACATAAAGCTGAACACCCACGCATGATACCCGGTCATCGGCCTGCCGCCCCAGAATATATCGAGCAGCCAGTGATTCTCTATCCTCCAGGTGGGGAGGCTGGAAGCCCAGCCTGCGGCGCCTTCAATCTGGATCTCGACTTCCGAGAAGAAAAATGCCGTCAGCGCGACCCACGAAAGAAGAAGCGCCGGCTCAAGGTACCGTGGTTTTTGCTTTATTTCCATCATGTCCTACTTCGTAACCAGAGTCATGATCTCATCGAGCTTTTGGAACGTTTCATTATTGCCGTTCTGTGCATACCGGCTGACGTTGTTCTGAAACGTATCAACATCAAACAGGAATGATTTTATCCCGTCAACGGAAAACTCCTGCAGATGTCTTCCATAGCCACATTTTTCGATATACGCCGCATTGACGTATTGCTCGAATTGTCCCTTTATCGGCACGCTGCATACGGGCTTTTTTAAATAAACCGCCTCGCTCAGAAGGGAAAAGCCTCCATTGGAGATTACCGCCTTTGCTGAAGCAAGGTCCTCGATAAAACCGTCCTCGCTGAATTTCTTTAAGGTGACATTGTTGCGGATTTCGCTCTTATTGAATCCATAAACGATAAAAGGCATATTCGAAATCCGGTTCAGCACCTGAATGATATTATTCTGGCTCGATGAAGTCTGATAAACAAGTATGTGCTCTCCTGGTTTTCCGGTTGTATTGAGTATTTTCTCTCTGAGAATAGGCGGCACGAGTGAAGTGTTCTTTTTCTTTGTCTGCGCTTTAAAAAACGAGGTGATCAAATAGTAATCGGCATTGGGCACTTTCGCCTTAACAATATTTCTGGCAATTTGATAACTTTGCCTCTCTGATCCGGGGATCGGGAAATCAAGCGTGCAGCGGTTTACCGCCTGTATATTATCAATGCTGATGAGGGGTATCTTGTTGAGCTTGGCAAAGAAAAACGTAAACGAGTCGAAATCGGAGATCACCAGGTCCGGCTTGAACTCTTTGTGAACCAGTCGATACTTCCGGAGATTGGCAACCAGGTCCTTCGGCCCGTTTTTCAGCAGCATCGATGCCGTGCGGTATTTTGAAACACCTCCGTTGCTGTAAGCAAGATGAAAGCCTTTTATTTCATAAACCCTGTCGGGAAAGCGTTCTTTCATGAACACGTATGCCCTGTCGCTCGTTGCGATCCTCACATCGTGTTTCTTTATAAGGTGTGATACGATTACATTGCTGCGAGTGGCATGCCCCATGCCCTCGCTTGGCAACCCATAGAGAATTTTCAATTGCCTCTCCTTTTCGACAACAGGGGACTTATGATCCGTATTTAATCCAGCAAGTCTGATATTTCCGCATGCCCTCACGGTCCGTGAATATTTGCACATGAATTTCCCGGAAGCCTTCCGCTGTCAGCCTTTTCCTGTGCTCCTCGTAAGAGCTTCCTGTTTGGTCATACCACCAGTAGAACCACCAGGCCCTTTTAGGAAAGGGCTGTACAGTAGCTCTGAACTCGTTCCGCCCTTCATGGTTGCGTCCCTCCACAACGGCCGGGTAATAGCCGTCCTTCCAGTACCGGTCCATTTCCCTGCCGAACTCGTCAGCTCCCCTCCACTGGGTAAATGCTTTTTCTCCCGATGGCGCGTCCGGCGGGCTCTTTCTGGTCATCGCTACCTCGGTCCCCACGGAGCCGTCGTGAATGCCCACAAAAAATCCCGACATGGTTTTCCCGTCGGCGCTGAGCGTAAGTTTGTAGTCCTGTTCGCCTTTATTTCGGGTAAAGAGGACGTCGTCGCCCTTGACGGTCCCGTCGATCGTACCGCCTGACTTGTTGGCCATGTCGTAGAACTGGCCTTTTATCTTGTTGTTCTCGTCCAGGGTCAGATCGATTTCTCCCCAGTACTTGCCGCTGCAGCAGACAAATTTCCAAGTGCCGCTGATATCGCGCTCCCGCAAGGCGCTGACAACTGTCGCGGGCCCGACGTATTTTCCCATTAGCATCTTTACCTGATCGTTCTTTGCAATCATGACCGAAGCAACGGAGAAAACGGTCCCCTTTCCGACGGAAATAGTCCTGGCATTGACCTTGACGCTTGCTCCAAGATCGGCGGTCGTCCCGGTCGCGATGACGTCGACGCCCAGAAGCGATCCGACTTTCATGGCCGTCTTCTCGTCCACCACCCCGGTCATGCTCAGCTGTTGCTCTTTCAGTATTTTTTCAATGAGGCGTCGTTCGATTACCTGAAATTTTCCCGCAGTAAACAGTTTCGTGGTCAATTCCTCGGCAAGAAATTTCCCCAGATCGGTGACGTTCCCACTCAGATCGGTAAATTCGATCACCGCGATCTTGGGCTTTGTCTGCTGGGATAAATTGCCGCTGATCTTCCGACTGAGCTCATCCAGCTGGGAGTCGAGGGAATTGTCGCTCAACGGCGGCCTTGCCTGCTGTGCAGAATTTGTTGAGTGAGTTGTTGCACAGGCGGTCAAAAAACCCGCGAATGCCAGCATCAGAATACACTTAACGGTTCTCAATCTTCGCCTCCTGTTATATAAAATTTTTCTACGGATAAAGCGAAGTTCACACGCCGCGTATCGGCCGGCGCGTAACAAAAACTATAAGCGTGACATCTGATAAGCATCATCCCTCTTGGTTCATAAGTTTCTGTCATGTTCAATGCCGCAGGAGGCGGAATTCACGGGCCATCCCCAAAGCTACATGATACTCAGAACAGTTGAGAAATGCCTACGTCATGCGTTTTCCATACGTGGCTATATACGCAATGAGAAGGACAACGACCAAAAAAACAACGCTGACGATCACTGCCGCCCCGGTCCCGATCACGATGACGGCGATCCAGCGAACCAGGGGCTGCCACTGAGCGATCACCTCGACTTTCTGAACCAGCGTGCGATTGAGAGTATAGAAATACAGGCATGTCAGTGCAATGCCCGCAAGCGAGAGAATAAAGAACGTAACTCTTCGCGTGCAAGAAACGATAGATGGAAGGGATATTCAGGATGAAAGAAGTGATTAGAACGAATACTCCGAATGGAATGAAAACAAGCATGGCTGTCCAAAGCGCTTTGAGCATAGTTGTCCCTCGAATTAAACTCAGTACCTCTGCTGCACAAATTTCGGTTCCTGGCCGATCACTCTACTTTTCTTCGGTTAACCGCGAAGATGAACCCGCTGGCGAAGCGGACAGAATCGAGCCGATTGTTGTGTCGCCTGTCATGGTTATTAATTACATCATGAACTTTCATCTATCTTAATCTTTAATGCCACTCCTTCGCCCATGGCATACTCTTCATCAATCGGATAAACTTGCCTTGCGAATAGTCATAGTGTTTGTACTCCGCCATGCATCTCCCATGGGTGAGGGGTTTTTATGACTCAGAAGTGCGTTTCGACGGCGCCAGTATAGCACAAAACGACTTTTCCTACACCTTCAACGCGTCGCTGTCGAGCCGCTAGTTGGAATCATCGTTTATTTAAAGCACTAAACCGCATGCTTGAAAAAAGCTTGACAGAAAAAAGCTTGACTCTTGTTACCCTTTAGGTTACAATTTATCCGTGATCGCTTCCTTTACTCATAAAGGCCTCGAACGCTTCTATCGCACGGGAAGCGTTTCGGGGATTCAGGCGATTCACGCCGCTAAGCTCCGGTTAATTCTAAGTCTCCTTGACGCCGCACCAACGGTGGAGGGTATGAGGTTGCCGGCGTTAAAACTGCACAAACTAAAGGGAACACGGAACGATTCTTGGGCCGTGACCGTTCAGGCAAACTGGCGGGTAACGTTCCGGTTTGAAAACGGCAACGCGCACGTTGTAAATTACGAAGATTATCATTAAGGAGAATCTCATGGCTACAATGCACAATCCGGCCCATCCGGGAGAATTAATAAAAGGGCTCTGTTTGGAGCCGAAAGGCCTGTCCGTCGCTGATGCGGCAGACCTGCTTGGTGTTTCGCGAAAGACATTGTATAAGATCCTCAATGGAAAGGGCGCTGTTACTCCTGAAATGGCCCTCCGTCTTGAATTGGTCTTTGGCTCCACGGCACAGACATGGCTCAATATGCAAACGACCTATGATTTGTGGCGGCTAAAGGACAAGCGCAAGGCGCTGAAGGCCGCTTTGCGACGAGCGGCGTAAGGGTTCTGCGCCCGTCGCCTCGTCAGTATAGGCGGAAGAATTCTACTGTACATTATATTATCGATAAACTGCACCTGTTTTCCTGGGGAAACAACAGCCTCATAAAATGCCCAGCCCATCGGTAAAAGCAAGAGCAGGGTGACAAAGGTACCGAAGAAATGAGCCGCATAACGAGACATACCAGATTTTGGAAGATTAAAGCCGAATAACTTACGCTCTTTTTTCTTGCCGGGGGCAACACAAACTCCATACCATAGAGAGCGAGATACGTTGGATAAGCACAGACTCAACGAGTCTGTAGAATAAGTCCCTTTTTGAACCCCAACGCGCCAGTCTTCGCATATCGCGATTAAACTGCCGCAATGTCGTTCGATGATGGCCGAGTGAGAATGAGCCTGTCATTAGGGCTCAGAATCGTCGCCATCGCCATTCCTATTAGCATCAGCAAAAATTCGTCGCTGTCTTGGAAGTGCAAAAAAGGCCTTTTCAGGACTTTTCCTACAGGCTCAACGCGCCGGTCACGCGCCGCCTTCTGGCGCGTCGCTGTGGACCGGCTGGTTGGAATATCAGCTTCGCAATAATATATATGAGCAGCGTAGTTTGGTTCAGTTACGCTTTTGCTGTTGATTTTCTTTGATCGCCTTCCATTTGCCTTGAATAAAATCAAACAAGTCGTAGCTGCTTTTTATGGGATCATTGTAAATTTCACTACCTGAATACCTTAGAACCTCGAAACCATTTGTTTTTAAAGCTCTGTCTCTTTTGCGATCAGATATGAATTTATCCTTTTCTCCGTGAGTCTGGAAACCATCACATTCAATGACAATCTGAACGTTTTCCATTTTGGGAATCCAAATTAGAATATCCGTTCTGATGTGCTTGCCATTAACCTTGATATCCGGGAAAGTGGCTTGAACAGCCAAATGAAAAGTATCAAATATTTGAATTTGATCAAGCGACACCGTTTCAATTAGTTGTTCTTTAAACGGTATCTTACGGCCAACTTTCTTTTCTAATGATGATAACCAGGAACTAAAATCATCAAACGATTTACCTTCGCCACACTCCTTTTCAAACGCCACATTCAACTTTGAAGTGCAACAAATGAGCTAGCAACTTCTACTGGTGTTTTAAATCCCAGACATTTTCTGGGTCGATTGTTAATTAGCTTCTCGATCTTTTTGATCTGATCTTTGTCAATCTTACTGAAGTCGGTTCCCTTTGGCAAGTAGCGGCGGATGAGGCCATTTACCTGCTCATTCGAACCACGTTGCCATGCAGCATAGGGATATGCGAAGTAGCACTTGATGCCAAGTGTTTCTGTCAGCACTTCGTGACTGGCGTTCTCCGTGCCATTGTCCATGGTGAGCGTTCTTTTCGCCTTAGGCGGAAGCTTCTTGAGTACTTTTGTGACCGCCTTATTCGTTTCGGCGGCTGACTTACTTTTTATCTTCGTCAGCCGAAGTAGCCGGGTTACACGTTCGGTCATGCTGTGAAGCGCTACCTTGCTTTTGCGAGAGATTATTGTATCGCTCTCCCAATGACCGACTTGCTTACGCTGGTCAACGGCCTTTGGCCTAGCAGCAATCGGAACCCTATTGGGAATCTTGGTTTTTCGTACTTTTCTCCCTTTTCCCTTAATGCGCCGTTTCCGATGGGCGCGACAGAGTTGGGAGATAAGTTGATTACCATCGGGAGTGTCCCGATGGTAAATAAACTGATAGATCGCTTCATGGCTTATCGACTGACCGTTTTTCTTTAAGCGACCGGCGATGATCTCCGGGGACCAGCCTAGTTTCAGCTTTTGCCTGACGTAGCGCTGGATCTTCTTGCTCTTAAGCAACGGCCGGCTATGACGTGCTGTCAGTTTTCTCTGAACCGATCGTTTTTGCGCCTGACAGGGGGTGTAACAGCTATATCCCTGAGAGGCGTTACGTCTAAGCTCGCGGGAGATCGTTCCCTTGTCGCGGCCGATCGTCCGGGCAATTTCGGAGGGGCCTTTGCCCTCCCAGTGCATACTTGCTATGATCTCACGCTCAGCTTCGGTAAGATGAACATAGGTTTTTGACATAGTCATCTAGGATAGCAGATTCCTTGTTGCTATCCCAGGTGTTGCACTTCACAATTGAACTTGCGAACATATTCCAGTAGGCTAGCGAATTATTTATATCGTCTCTTAATCCTTTCAAATCTTTGTTCACATTTTTCAATGGTCCTTTAAATATAAGGCCCATGGGATTTGAACGAAGGTATGCTAACAAGAGCGTACCAAGAAATAATGTTTCTATTTCAGATTCGGCATGTTTAAAAATGATGTCAACGGCACTTGACGAATAATCTTTTACGCGAACAGAATAGTATTCAAGCCACGAATCTATCCAATTATCACCGCCCTTAATTTTCTTTTTTTCCTCTTCTATTGCGCTACGGGCAAAAGTCTCTACGCATGATTTTGCCATTTCTTTTGTAGAAAAAGCTAGGCGTGCGAACTTGTTAATTTCGGCAAAATCCATCTGCATCTCCAAAAAGCAATTGAATAGGAATTGACTTCTCGTATTTGAAAACTAACAAGTTATTATCTCTACGGCCTCGATCATCTACACATGATGGTCTCGTAAAAACAGAATTGAGATGACTCATCCAAACAAACGTTACGCGAATCATCATATTTCCTTTGCAGCACAAGGGGTTTTGTGATACACAACAGTATCACTCATTGCACCTAAGGAGCCGACATGATCCATATCAAGGATCACAAAACCCCCGACATGTTCGACCCGTTTCCCTTCTTAGGACCCAAGCGGAAGCAACGCATCGAGGCGTCTTGGGCAAATATTTTCCGGGGGCACATCCTTCCCACACTTCCAGTCGAGAAGGTGTTCTCCACGTATGATCCGCTCATGGGAGCCCCGACCAAGGAGCTTTACGCCATGCTCGGCCTCATGGTGATCCAGCAGATGCACGATCTGACCGACGAGGAAGCAGTAGACCAGTTCGCCTATAACCTGCAGTGGCATTACGCCTTGAACATCACCAGTACTGCCGATGCCGACGCCTATGTCAGTCCCAAAACCCTCTGGACCATGCGGAATGTCCTGACCGAGCGGAACTTGTACCAGGACATCTTCGACGAAGTTACGAAGAAGCTTGCTGATGTGTTCAAAGTCGATGTCTCGAAGCAGCGCTTCGACTCGGTCCATATCTTTTCCAACATGCGTCATCTAGGCCGGATCGGGCTGTTCGTCAAGACCATCAAGAAGTTCCTCGTAAACCTCAAGCGCCATCATAAAGATCTCTCCGCAGCTTTGGATAAGGCCCTATCCGACCGGTACATGACCAAACAGGGAGAGGCCGTCTTCTCGATGGTCAAGCCTTCAGAATCGATGAAGACACTCGCCGACCTGGCTGCGGATCTATTCACCCTCGTTGAGCGATTCACGGGTAACGAGCCGGTTGTCACCATGACCAGTTATCAGCTGCTTGTCCGTCTGCTTCAGGAACAATGCATCTTGGAACGAGTTGACACTCATACAACTCAGGTTTCGGTCAAAGCGAACAAAGAAGTGCCGTCCGACTCGTTGCAGAACCCTTCCGACCCTGATGCCGGATATAACGGCTATAAGGGCCAAGGCTATCAGATGCAGGTGGCCGAAAGCTATGACACTTCCGAAGACGCCGACACCCTGAATTTGATTACTGCGGTGATCGCCGAACCTGCACACAAGCGCGACGCACATGCCTTGATCCCACTCATCGAAACCACTGCGAAGCTTGGCCTGAAGCCGAAGGAAGCCCTTGCCGATACCCTTTACGGCGGTGTCGAAAACTGCCGGAAGGCAGAGACTCTGGGTGTTGAAATTGTTTCACCGGTCAAGGGTGCAGGACCTACGGCCTTTTCGCTCACAGAATTCACCATGAACAGCGAGCGCGAAGTCACCTTATGCCCGGCAGGACGTGTGCCGGAACATACCCAATGCCTCGATGATAGGCACATCGCGTTCTTTTCAAAAAGGACCTGTCGAGGCTGTTCCCGCAAGAAAACGTGTCCGACGAAGCCCGTCAAAAAAGGACGCTCTCTCAGGTATGACGATAACGCGATCCGTCTTGCCCAGCGACGTGTGTACGAAGCATCCCCCGAATTTCGGGACCGGTACCGCTTCCGAGCGGGTATTGAAGGGACGATGTCCCAGCTTGATCGCTTGACCGGACTTAAGAATCTTCGCGTCTGAGGCATGTCTGCTGTGAGCTTCGCCGCATACCTGAAAGCCGCTGGAATCAATATCATCCGGGCAGCAGCGTTCCAGAAACGAGAAACCGGAGGAGAATCAGCCCCCACATCCGTTTTTACCATGTTGTCTTGTGCTGTCAAAGAGCGATTGCAGCGTGTTTTCCGTACGATCAGGCCTTTCGACTGCTTGCGAGGGGCTGAGATACGGCATGCGGCTCTTCATGCTGCGTGACTTCTTACGAGTTCATCACATATCAGTAGTGTCCGGTTATCGTTTTTCTGAAACGCGATAACCTACAGTAATACAAAAAGATAATGGCCAAAATGCAACTTTTCGATTTGAACTTCGTTTCTCTGAATTCATCTTATAATCCACCCTCAACACTGCCTGAGGAGGGACAGGGATGAATTCCGGGAAAACGGTCTTTGCTCAACTGATTCAACATCTGCCGACGGTACGAGTTCAATCAATGCGTGAATCGCTATCAGGGCAACTCACAAGGTCAGGAGCTTTTCATGTCTCGATCAGTTGCTCTGCATGGCATTCGCGCAATTGACCTATCGAGAAAGCCTGCGCGATATCGTAACGTGTCTGAACTCACATCGCCAGAAGCTCTATCACATGGGCATTCCGAGGCAAGATTGCCAAATCTACCTTGGCGGATGCCAACGAGCTTCGCGACTTTCGAATCTATCAAGACTTCGGGTACATGCTCATCAACGAGGCCAGCTCCCTCTACCGAAACGAGGAACTTGGCCTGGACCTAAAACTCGCGATCTATGCCCTGGACTCAACGGTTATCGATCTGTGTCTCTCGACATTCCCATGGGCCACGTTTCGCAAGAAGAAGGCAGCTGTCAAGATCCATACGCTGCTCAATGTCCAGGGGTCGATTCCGACCTTTATTTTCGTCACTCCCGCAAGCGTTCACGACGTCAATATGATGGATGCCGTTCCTATAAAAGCCGATTCGGTCTATACCATGGACCGCGCCTATCTCGATTTCGAACGGCTTTATCGTATCAATCAGCTCTCGGCCTACTTCGTGATCCGGACGAAGCACAATCAAAGGCTTCGTCGTATATATTCTGCACCGGTCGACAAAACCATCGGAGTCCAAGCCGATCAAACCGTTGTGCTCGTCGGGTTCAATTCTCGATTGGCCTATCCCGATCCCATGCGCCGGGTTCGCTATTACGATATCGAACGGGACAAGCGCCTCGTGTTTCTTACAAACAACTTCCTTCTGCCAGCGAAGACTGTAGCGGACATCTATCGGTCGCGATGGCAAGTGGAGCTATTCTTCAAGTGGATCAAGCAACACCTGAGGATCAAATCGTTCTTTGGCACATCGCCCAACGCGGTCAAAATTCAGAATCTGGACAGCCGTCAGCGTTTATCTTCTCGTGGCGATTGTCAAGAAGCGTTTGAACCTTCCTGGAAGTCTCCACACAATTCTACAGATTTTGGAGGTGAACCTGTTTGAGAAAAAGTCTATTTCTCAAGTGGTTCAGGAAACCATAGATCGTGAAATGGAGCAGCATGACGATAACCAATTGAATCTATTTACGTAACAACCGGACAGTACTGATCACATATATATAATTTTCCAGCGTGCTTCCCGCGACCTTATCGTATCTTACGAACCACAGCCTCTTCTCCGGGTCCCATCGACCTCCCGCTGCCTTGGCCTGTGACCGTGCGGACATGTCGGCGACCCCGATGCGCAGAGGAACCAGAGTGTCTCCTGCATAGCGCTGCGGAGCAGGGGTCCATTCGGTCTTTTCCACGACCAGCTCGACTGTCTTCAACCGCTGATGCGACGACGAATCATACCTGAAGCGGACGCACAGCAGAGCGTCGCCATATTTTTCTACGAGCCGTTTGGTCCCCGGTTTTCCCGCTTTGATGATCAGCCGCGTCTTCACCGCGCACCCCATTAAATCACGAATTCCGGACGAAGGCAAACAGAAATGTGTTTTTCCGGACCGCCTTGATGTGACATCAGTCCCCGCCGCTATTCTCCGTCCGTCTGTCCCGAAACCTTTGTCCCGCCTCCCCTGCCCCTGTCGCTCGAACCCCGCTGGTACTTCCGCACCACCGCCGTGACCACGCCGGTGATCTTGAGTTCGCGCTGCGGTTTGATGGGTTTATACTTGGGGTTCGCGGGCACCAGGTACACCGCGTCGCCGCTCTTTTTCAGGAACTTCATGGTCCACTCGCCGTCCACCTCGGCGATCACGATGTCGCCGCTCTTCGCGGTCTGGCCGCGGTCCACGATCACCAGGTCGCCGGGCATGATCCCTGCGCCGGTCATGGAATCTCCGGAGACCTTGAGCAGGAACGAGGCGTCGGGGTTCTGGACCAGGAATTCGTCGAGCGAGAGCGTGTCCCGGAGCTCCTCCTCTGCCGGGCTCGGCCACCCCGCTTCCACGAGGCCCAGGACCCGGTATTCGTGCGGCACGGCAACGGGGTCCAATCTTCTCTTTTCTTCGTTGCGGGATTTATTGGCGAGATCTTCAAGGCGATGGAATACCTTCAAGGCGGTGGGCGTACTAGTATGCATAAGACCTTCTTTCCTGCCGGACGAACACAAGCATCCATCCGATGGCCCTATTATAGGTGAACACATGTTCACTTGTCAAGAGATCATATTTTCTTCGTCATCTGCGGATAGACCTTAAGGCAGTTCTTAGTTTTGAGTTCTTAGTTTTTAGTTCAAATCGACCACGCCGGACCTCCTGGGGAAGATCGTGTCCATGGTCGTTTTCTCTGTGCCCTCTCTGCACTCTGTGGCAAATATTCTCTTCTCTCTTGACATCTCTCCTCCTGAGAGTCAACATATATACAGAGGTTCGGAAGTTTTTTGCAGTACGAAAGGCCGCGAAGACTTTTAGCTTCGCGGCTTTTGTGTTTTCGCAATCCGGACTTCACGACAGTAAGGAGGCGCGGTATATGGCAACACATGGCAAAGTAAAATGGTTCAATGAGTCCAAGGGCTTTGGATTCATAGAAAAAGACGGCGGCGGCGACGTCTTTGTGCATTACAGCGAAATCGAGATCGACGGGTACAAGACCCTCGCGGAAGGCGAGGAGGTTTCTTTCGAGGTTGTAGAAAGCCCGAAAGGGCTCAAGGCAACACATGTCACCAAAGCGGCGTAAGGACCGTCCTTCCGCTGCAGGGCAGGTCTGAAGACCAGGCCTGCCCTCTATTTTTTCCTCATGCCCGTTGTGCTATCCTTTAGGAATAATGGTGTTCTCTGCGAATGTGAATACGGAAGGATGACAGCATGGGTAGCGGACAAAAAGACTCGGTCCTGTTCATTGTTGCAGCCATTGCTCTTTCCTTCGCGAACATGGAGGCTGGTCCTATGAGCACGCTGACGTTATCAAGCCCGGCATTTACTCCCGGCGGCAGCATCCCTGCAAAATATACCTGCGACGGTTCGGATATAAATCCGCCGCTCACGATCGGAGACGTACCGGCTGGAACAAAATCCCTCGCCCTGATCGTCGACGATCCCGACGCTCCTGCAGGGACGTGGGTGCACTGGGTGGTCTGGAACATCAGCCCCGCCACGAAGGAGATCGGGGAGAACTCGGCCCCGGCAGGCGCATTGCAGGGCATGACCGACTTCAGGAGAAAAGCCTATGGCGGCCCCTGCCCTCCGTCGGGCACGCACCGGTACTTCTTCAAGCTCTACGCACTCGATGCTGCGCCGTCGCTCGATCAGGGAGCTTCGAAGGCGGCCCTCGAAAAGGCGATGAAGGGCCACATCCTGGCGCAGGCAGAGCTGATGGGCCTCTACAAAAGAAAATAGACTCCGGATCAGCATATGCCTTTGATGCGCAAACCCCGGGAACCCTCCCCGGTCCCGCGAACCCGATCTGTCCTGATTTCGCCCCCCCCCCCAAAGGACCCCTCGTTGCCCTGCCGACGATGCTGACCAAGAATTTTGGCACCGCGAGTCGCTTATTAGTGAACAAAAAGGCACAATTAGCAATAATCATAAAGTTTTAGTTTTGCAATCCAAATCACCTCCCTGAATAAAAATCCGCAGTATCATTCAATACGTTCTTTACAACAAACAGTACTTATGTATAATATGCACGCAAAATATTTTTGTTTTCCTGGCGGCCTTTATCTGCGGAAACCCGGGGTTCGATCCTTGCGAATCCTTTCAGGGCTCCCCGCTGTCGGGCTCCAGGATCAGTTCTGGTTTTTTCCCGGGGGGGAACTTTCATGCATGGTGATTTATGCGAACGTAAGCGGAGCAGGCGGCCGCTTGCACAGTGTAGTGTCACGCGTCCTTTCTCACGCGCCTCATGGCCGGACAATCCTTGCCGAATTTCTGCGTCATCCCCCTTTCAACTCATCGCGCCCGCTACTTTCATCTTATACCCAAACAACCGTGCAATTAAAAACAACCCATAACGAGGAGGCAACACAATGCAGAACGTATTAACCTATCACAGAGAGGCAGTTCTGGAGCATTCCGGCCTGGTTCAGGACAGGCCGGCGACGTATGTGGAGCGGTTTAACGAGAAGATCGATCAGTATCTGGAACAACTGAAGGACTGCGAATCACGGTGTTTGCGGCCCGGAACCGACCGCGAGGCAATCCTCGACGAAGTGACGGTCCTCACCGATTCCATGCTTGAAGCGTGCGCGCAGGTAGAACGGGAAATGGACGACCCGCTGAGCGTGAAGAACGCCCAGGTCTCCTTTCGCGACAGAACGCACCCGATGCTTTCCAAAAGCTACTGCATCAACCGGACCAGGACCTGGCCCAACGGACAGCAGGGGGACTTCATGACCCTGGAGTTGGCGTACAAGAACATGCCGATGTCCAGCGGCATCGGCTACTATCTCGATAAGTATCTGCTCACCACGGCCCTGGGCGTGGGTGTGCGGGAACGCGTCGCCACACTGCGCGACCTCCTGAAAAACGAGCTGCTCGGGCGCCGCGATCTGAAGGTGCTCGACATCGCCTGCGGCTCGTGCAGGGAAGTCTTCGAGCTGGCCCAGGACATCAAAACCTCGGGCGCAAAGTTCACCTGCGTGGACCTGGACCCCGAGGCCCTCGATTTTTCCCTCGACCGGCTGACCTACGCCGGACTCACCGCGGACCAGGCTGATGTGCGGCAGTACAACGCGCTCCGGATGTTCGACCACGAGACGGCGCAGGCGGAATTCGGCAAACAGGACGTCATATACAGCATCGGCTTTTTCGACTATCTGCCCGACGATTTTCTCGTAAAACTGCTGTCCTCGCTCTACGGGATGCTGAACGACGGCGGCAAGCTCATCGCCGCGTTCAAGGATGCGGACCGTTACCGCGCCGAGATATTCCACTGGCTCGTGGACTGGGACGGCTTCCTTCAGCGCAAGGAAAAGGATTTCGTCAGGCTGCTTCGCCAGGCGGGCATTCCGGACTCTGCGCTGTCCATGAGCCGCGTCGATTCCGGCTCGATCGTCTTCTACACCGCGACGAAGAAGTGAAGCGCGGCGACGCTCATCCTTCGTCTTGTAACGGAAAGCGGATAATGATATAGTGAGATTCGCTGCTTCATAGAGCGGGGAGCCCGCCGAGGGCGAGGAGGCGATCCTGGAGCACAAGACACTTTCCAACAAGGTTGCGCTCGTGACCGGCGGGACGCGGGGCATCGGGCGCGCCGTTGTGCGCGCGATCTGCGGTGCCGGCGCCGACTGCGCCTTCACCTATGTCCGGGACAGCGCCTCGGCGGCTGCGTTGTCACAGGAGATCGCCGGGACCGGCAGACAAGCGCTCCCTTTTCAGCTTGATGTGCGGGACCTCGAGGGCGCAAAGGCCCTTGTCGAAGACGTGAAAAGCAGGTTCGGCAGACTCGACGCCCTGGTCAACAATGCCGGGATCACGCGCGACCGGTCGCTCATGATGATGACTGCGGAAGAATGGTCCGACGTGATCGATACGAACCTCACGGGGGTCTTCAACACCACGCGGGCGTGCATCATTACCCTGCTCAAGCAAAAGAGCGGAAGCATCGTGAACATCGCCTCGGTAAGCGGCATTCACCCCCTGCCCGGGCAGGTCAATTACGCCGCGGCCAAGGCCGGCGTGATCGGCTTCACCAAAGCGCTGGCGCGCGAAGCGGCCCCTTATAATGTCCGGGTAAACGCGGTCGCGCCCGGTTTTGTCGAGACCGAGATGACGCACGAGCTCGGCGGGAAGAGCAGGGAAAAGTTCCTGGACATGATCCCGCTCCGAAGGTTCGGCACTGCCGAAGAAGTGGCGCAGGCAGTGCTTTTTCTGCTGAGCGACGACGCAGGGTATATAACCGGCCAGACCGTGCAGCTCGACGGGGGAATGGGAATATAATTCGGCCATGAGAACGGGGATTGCCATAACCGGCGTCGGGGTCCTCTCCCCCATTGCAGCAGGCAGAACAGCCTACTGGGACGGCCTGTTCCGGGGGAAAACAGGGTTCCGGCCCATTACCCTGTTCGACACCGGGGCCTTTCGCGTGAGCACGGCCGGCGAGATCACGGATTTTGATCCGCTGCCGCTTCTGGGGAAAAAGGGGCTCCGCGACCTCGACCGGAGCACCCGGCTGCTCTGCTCGGCCGCCCGGCTCGCTGTGGACGACAGCCGGGTCGCAATCACGGAAGACAACACCGGCTCAATAGGGGTCTCCATCGGGACAACCTTCGGAAGCCTCGACAGCATCGCCCGGTTCGACCGCTCCAGCCTCGTGGACGGGCCGCGATTCGTCAATCCCTCGCACTTTCCCAATACGGTCATCAACTCACCGGCCAGCCAGGTATCGATCCGGTTCAAGATCAGGGGCTTCAGCAGCACCGTCTCCACGGGTTTCTGCGCCGGCCTGGACGCGGTGGCGTATGCGTCGGATTTCATAAACCTCGGCAGGGCCGACGTGGTGCTCGCTGGAGGAGTCGAAGAGCTCTGCGAGGACACCTTCCGGCTTTTTCACGAGCTCCGGTGGCTGTCGGGCCTGGACGGGACCGCGCCGCTCTGCTGCCCCTTCGACGCGAGGAGGAACGGGATGGTCCTGTCCGAGGGCGCCGCCGTCCTGGTGCTCGAAAGAGAAGCGTACGCCCTCCGCAGGGGAGCCGACATTCTCGCCCGCGTCCTGGGCTGCGGCAATTCCTTCGACCCTTCCGCAGAGGCCGACTTCAGCCACAAGGGGGAGGGCCTGCACCGGGCCGTCTCCCAGGCGCTCCGTGAAGCCGCGCTCGGCCCCGCGGACATCGACTGCCTTTGCTGCTCTGCCAATTCGACGCCCGGGCTCGACCGCATGGAAGCGGCCGTTCTCAGGGACCTCTTCGGCGACCGCGCTTCCGGGATACCTGCAACGGCGATCAAGTCCATGATCGGAGAATCCTTCTCCGCTTCGGGCGCCCTCGCGCTGGCTGCGGCTGCGGGTATGGTCCACGAGGGAGTGGTCCCGCCGGTTGCGAACTATCGTGAACAAGACTCCCTGTGCGACCTCGACGTCGTGTCCGGCCCTGCACGGGAGAAAAAAATCAGAAACGTGCTGGTGACCTCTGCGGATCCCTACGGCCAGAATTCGGCCGTGATCGTGGGCCGATAGGACGGGTGGCGATGCAGCTTGATTTCGAAGAGATCCAGAAACTCATACCGCAGCGCTTTCCCTTTATCATGATCGACCGGGTGCTCGAGGTCGAGCCGGGAAAGTTCGCGGTGGCAATAAAGAACGTTTCGGGCAACGACATGGTCTTCCAGGGACACTTTCCCGGGAAGGCCATCCTGCCGGGGGCGCTCATTCTGGAGGCCATGGCGCAGACGGCGATCGTCCTTTTTGCCGTGGCCCAGACGCGCAGCGGACCCAAACCGCTCTATTACTTCGGCTCGGTCAAGGCGCGGTTTCTCCAACCGGCAGTGCCGGGAGATCAGCTGAGGATCCGGATCGAAAACGTAAAGACCCTTCCGACGGGCGCCTTTGTCTCGGGCGAGGCTTTCGTCGACGGGGAAAAAATTGCGGAGGCGGAGCTGGTGTTCAGCGTCAAGGAACACGAGGGGCCGGAGCGCGCTGATGGGGATTGAAGACAAGGTAGTAGGGAACATCATCCGAAGCTACTCCCATAACATCGGGTTCCCGGTGTATTCGGCGGAAGAACTGCGCCGGCTGTATCAGGCCTTCGGCGTCGACCCCGGAAGTCTGGACAGGAGGATCTTCGACACGGAAAGCATGTCCCACCACTTGCAGCATGAGGTGGAGAAGCTGCTCCGGATGATGGAGATATCGCCGCAGCACGTCGTCCTGGACGCGGGATGCGGCAACGGCGCCCCCACACGGTTGATCGCAAAAATGTTCCGGTGCAGGATCGTCGGTTTCGACATCAACCCTGTGCAGATAGAAAAAGCGAAAGCCTGCGACCGCCTCGAAGGGGTGGACGGCCTGACGGAACGGCTCGTGAAGGACGTTCATGGCGTCGACTTTTCCGATGAATCGTTCGACCGGATATTTCACAATGAAACCATCTGCCACTGGAGCGACAAGAAGACCGCGCTTGCAGGGCTCCGGAGGGTGCTGAAAAAGAACGGCATCATGGGTTTCCACGACTGGACGCGGGGCGATAAAGGCGACCTCACCAGGGCGGGAGGCGACTTTCCCGGCACCTATGCCGACGGGGTCTGGTTCCAGAATACGATTGCCGAGACCCGGGCGCTCCTGGAAGAGGCGGGTTTCGACGTCCTGCTCGCAGAAGATACGACCGACATCGTCGACCGCGGTCTCCGCGCCCGCCTGCGGGAACTGCAGATGTCCCGCGTTTATCTGAAGGCGGCGCCTGAAGAGTATTTCAGCAAATCGCTCCGCTACTTCAGGGTCATGATCGAAACCCATTACGACTTTCTCAAGTACGCACGGTTTTTATGCAAAAAACGCTGACGACGGTTCAACCGGCATGTCACGGCGTCGCTCGCAGGACGGTCACGGCACAGGAACGATGAAAGAGACGGCGCCACATAACCAGCGCGTGGTCATTACCGGCCTCGGGGTCATTTCCTCCCTCGGCATCGGCAAGGATGAATTCTGGACCGGCCTCCTCCGGGGAAAATCCGGCATCAGCGAGGTATCGTCGTTCGATACCTCCGCCTACTTCACCCATTTCGGCGGTGAAGTGAAGGATTTCAGACCCGAGGACTTCATTGCCCGCGACCGCCTGGCTTCGCTCAGCCGGGCGACCCAGATGGCCCTTGCAGCGGCTGTTCTTGCGGTAAAGGATGCCTCCTTGTCGCCGGAAGAGCTCGCCGGAGCAACAGCGGGAACCTGCTGCGGCACCACGACCGGCTCGATCCAGTCAATAGAGAGGATCGACGATATCCTTCTGAACAAAGGCCGCGTGGCTCGTGAGCTGATCGGCCAGCTGCCTACGCACACAACGCCGGCAATCATCGCCCGGGAGCTGCGGCTCACCGGCCCGAACGTCATGTTTTCCACGGCCTGCGCTGCAGGCAACTACGCCATCGGATACGGTTATGATCTTATCCGGCTCGGCAGGGCGGATATCGTGCTGGCCGGCGCATCGGATGCCTTTTCCCGCATCTCCTTCACGGGTTTCAACCAGTTCTCCGCCGTGGCGCCGGAAAAATGCCGGCCTTTTGACAAGAACAGAAAAGGTATGATGGTGGCCGAGGGGGCCGGTTTCCTCGTCCTGGAATCTCTCGGGAGCGCGCTCGAACGGGGAGCTCCGATCTACGCTGAAATAGCGGGTTACGGCCTGAGCTGCGACGCCCACCATATGACGAACGCCTCTGTCGAGGGAATAGCCGGGTGCATGCGAAAGGCGATGAAGGAATCGGGAATCAGCGGGGACGACGTAGATTATATCAGCGCCCACGGCACGGGTACGGCAACGAACGACCGCGCCGAGTGCGCTGCCATGCGGATCGTGTTCGGCGACCGGCTGCGCGCGATCCCCGTCAGTTCGATCAAGTCCATGCTCGGCCATGCCATGGGAGCGGCTTCGGCGCTTGAAGCGATCGCCTGCGCCCTCGCGGTCACGCACGATGTCGTGCCGCCGACCATGAACTTCGAGACGCCCGACCCGGAATGCGATATCGACTGCGTGCCGAACGCGTCGCGAAGCCATACGGTCGACTGCGCACTCAACAATTCCTACGCCTTCGGCGGCAACAATGCCTCGCTGGCCATAAAAAAGTTCATCCCCGATTAAGAAAGGATTGCGGAGAACCATGTCTGACCCCATTGAGCAGCAGATCATTTCCATCATTGCGGACATCTCGGGATTCGACGAAGCCGAGATAAAACCGGACACTCATTTTTTCGAGGACCTGGAAATAGATTCCATCAAGGCCATCGAAATCACGGTAGCGCTCGAAAAGAAGTTCAAACTCTCGGTCAGGGATGAGGATGTTCCGAAAATAACGACCGTGAACCAGGCGGTCACGCTGGTCAACAGGCTGCTGACCGAAAGGTCCGCTCATGGGAAAAACTGACCAGCCCCCCTACGATGCCGTCGTCATCGGCGCCGGCATCGGCGGCCTGGTCTGCGGCTGCTTTCTCGCAAAAGCCGGGATGAAGGTGATGATCGCGGAACGGCATCATAAACCGGGCGGCTATTGCACTTCCTTCAGAAGAAACGGATTCCTTTTCGATGCCGCCCCTCACTGCTTCGGGTCCTACCGGCAGGAAGGAATGATGAGGAAGATCCTTCAGGAAATCGGCGTCGACCGGCGGTTGCGGATTACACGACCGGATCCCTCGGACGTGATCAACACCCCGGATTACTCGGTTTCATTCTGGAACGATTATGCGAGGACGGTCGATGAATTTCAGGCGGCATTTCCTTCCGAGAGAACGCGGCTCGGGGATTTTTTCAACCTCTTGAGGGATTCCCACCCCTCCTCCTTCGCCAAATTAAGACGCCTGACCTTCAAGGCATTGCTGGACCTGTATTTCAACGATGAGAAGTTGAAGGCGCTCCTGTCCCTGCCTTTCCTGGGAATCGGGGCGCTCCCGCCGTCCATGATATCCGCATTTGTCGGCGCCAAATTGTATTCCGAATTCCTCTTCGACGGCGGCTATTACCCGGAAGGCGGAATGCAGGCCCTGTCCGACGTTCTTGCGGAACGGTTCAGGGAACTGGGCGGAGACCTGCGGCTGTCGACAACCGCGACAAAAATCACCGTGCGTGACGCGGCTGTCAGCGGCGTCACGCTCGACACCGCCGGCTTCGTGCAGGCGCGACAGGTGATATCGGACTGCGATGCCAGGCAGACCTTTCTCGAGCTCCTGGACGGCGCCTGCGTCGACCGGGATTTCCGCGCCGGACTGGAAGGCATGACGCCTTCGATGTCCAATTTCATCGTATACCTGGGCCTCGATGAGGCTTTTACGCCCCCCTGCACGCCGGGGACGTTTTTCTTTTTCTCCGAGCATTACGACATCGAAAAAATGTTTCACGATATGCGGACCCGGGACCAGGGGAGTTTCAGCGGGATCGCGCTGCGGATCGGCCGCGATGCCTCGACACTGACGGCCCTTATCCTCGCGCCTTTTAAGAACGCGGCTTTCTGGAAAGAGAACAAGGCCGCCTGGCGGGAAGCGTTCATCGACGTCATCGAAAAGCGCGCGGTCCCCGGCTTATCGAAGCATATCGTCTGCCGCGATGCAGCCACTCCGCAGACCCTGTTCCGATACACGCTGAATTATGAAGGCGCTTCGCTGGGATGGGCAGCTATGCCGGAGCAGCTGGCCGTGCCCAGCATGCGCAAACCGCTTTTCATCGGCGGGCTGTACCTGGCCGGGCACTGGACAACCCTGGGCCTCGGGATTTCCGGTACCGCATACGTCGGCTACGGTACGGCAAAGATGATCTTGATTAAAGGGAAAAAGTAGGCTAAAGTAGCGCTACGATGAGCTCCGATAAAGAACGCTATATCCAGCAGCATCTGCAGGATGCGTCGCGTCTTTTCTTTGAAAAGCTCCTGCTCTTCGCCACGCTGGGCATCTTGATGCTCGGCTTCCTGGATTACTTCGTCACGCCCGAAAATTTCAAGCGGTTCATTCTCTATCGGGTGGCCACCTCCGCAGTTTACATCGGCTTGTATTTTCTCTACAAGAAAATCCCCGTTTTCAACGTCATTATTGTTGCGGCCACGATAGCGATCTCAACGATGGTCGAATTGATGATTCTCTCCTTCGGCGGCCATCAGTCCCCCTACTATGCGGGTTTGATGATCGTGTATGTCTTTCTCTTCGGGCTGCTCCCCATTTCCCTGCGGTTGTCGCTTGTGCTGGCGGGAATAATCTATGCCATTTACGTAATTCCCATTTTGGCGCTCGATACGATCACCAATCCGAGCATTTTCATCAATAACAGCGTATTTCTCGCGGCCACCATAGGCGGAGGCCTCCTGTGGCGGTACGTGAATTATAAACTGTACGTGCAGAACCTCTCCCTGGAGTACGACCTCTCCCAGGACAAGCTGCAGCTCGAGGCCTACTCCTCGCAGCTCAAAAGCATGGTCGAGGAGCGGACGAAGGAGCTGCACGAGTCGGAGCAGTGGCACCGGGCGCTGTTCGAGAACGCGACCGACGGCATCATCGTCCTCGACAGGAGCAGCATCATCGTGAACGCAAATGAGCGGGCCTGCGAGATGCACGGCTTCACGCGGGAAACGCTCATCGGCACCCACATCAGGCTGCTGGAGGACGCCGGCGACCGGGACAAGATGGCCGAACGGATGCGCCGGATCCTGGACGGCGAATCGCTGGTGTTTGAAGCCCGCCACAACAAACGCGACGGGTCCTCCGTTCACTTCGAAATCAGCGCCAAGGCCGTCACCATCGGCGATGCGACCTATATCCAGTCGTTCTACCGCGATATCACGGAAAAGAAGAAGTTCCAGGAGCACCTGTTCCAGTCCCAGAAAATGGAGTCCATCGGCGTCCTGGCCGGCGGCATCGCCCACGACTTCAACAACATCCTCACCGCCATCCTCGGGCACGCGGCCATCGTACGGAAATCCTCGACGCTCGACGACCGCTCCCTGCGCAGCATCGGCGTCATCGAGGACGCGTCCCGAAGGGCCGGACGGATGATCTCCAAGCTGCTGGGCTTCTCCCGAAAGAGCAAATACGAGCTGACTCCGCTCAATCTGAACGACGTGGTTTACGACACGGTGAAGCTGCTGGAACAGGTCATCGACAAGAAGATCAGCATGACCGTCGAGCTGGACAACCGCCTCCCGCTGATCCAGGGCGATGCGAACCAGATGGAGCAGGTCATCATGAACTTCATCGTCAACTCCCGCGACGCCATGCCCACCGGCGGCCGCATCTCCATCAAGACCGAGGCGAAGACGGTCGTCAGAAAGATGCCGAACGTTCCGCCCTATGTGCCGCCGGGAGAATACGTGATACTGAGCGTCACGGACACCGGCTGCGGGAATACCCCAGGAGATCGTGAGCAAGATCTTCGAGCCGTTCTTCACGACCAAGGAACAGGGGAAGGGCACGGGGCTCGGACTTTCCATGGTCTACGGAGCCGTCAAGGACCACCAGGGATTTCTCGCCGTCCAGAGCACGGTCGGCACCGGAAGCATCTTCACGGTCTACCTTCCGGCCTCACCCTCCGCAGCGATCATGGCGGAAGCCCGCATCGCGCCGACCATGGGAAAGGAAACGCTCCTGGTGGTCGACGACGAGGAAGACATTCTGGACATCATGCGGGAGGCGCTGGAAAGCCACGGCTACAAGGTGTTCGCGACCAGCGATCCCACCGTGGCCCTGGACATCTACCGGAGGATTTTCCACGAAACGGCGCTGCTCATCACGGACATCGTCATGCCGCGCCTGGACGGGAAGGAGCTGATCCGACAGGTGAAGGCGATCCATCCGGAAGTAAAGGTGCTTGCAGTTTCGGGCTACACGAAGTATGTGGCGGAAAAAGAGGACATCAAGGACATCGACGGATTTCTGCAGAAGCCTTTCGAATCCTACAACCTGCTGTCCGTGGTGAGGCGGATCCTCGACGCGAAATCAAAGCACGCTGTTCCCTTCTGATGAGCCGGAAACGCGGCTTCCCGCGGAAACGGATCAGAGCTGGTTGCTCATCCGGTAGATATAGGCAAGGACCTCTGCAACGGCCTTGTACAGCTCCGTCGGGATCTCCTCGTACAGCTCGATCGTCGAGAGGAGCTCGATCAGGTTGCGGTCTTCATGGACCGGCACGCCGTTCTTCCGGGCAAGGTCGATGATCTTCTTGGCCACGAGCCCCCTGCCCTTGGCAACGACGGAGGGCGCGGAATCGACGCCTTTCCGGTATTTCAGCGCCGCTGCTTTTTCCCGGTTGTCCTTCACTTCATTCCCTCGTCCTGGTTACGGCAGATTCAAACTCTTTTATTATAACCACGGATGAACACGGTTAAAACGCCAAATCAACATCCGGGTCTGCATGAAAACTTCACCTGGTGTTTTTCCTTAACCCTTGAGTCATCCGTGTTCATCAGTGTTCATCCGTGGTTACAAACTCTCTTATCATGACCACCAGCCGAAGATTCAGGCGTTTTCTTTAACCTTGAGTCATCCGTGTTTATCAGTGTTCATCCGTGGTTACATGCTCTTCATCCGTGGCTGCATGCTTTTCACGCCCTGATGCTTAATCCCCCACCCTTATATTCCTTGCGAAGGTCCAGTCCCGGCTCGTGCCGAACGGAGAGATGGCCAAGCCTGATCCCCGACGCCTTAAACTGCCCTTCGAGCGCTTGTGCGCCGTCCTGAAGGATCTGCGAAAAACCACTGTTCTCGGCCGCGCAGGTCACGTGAATGTAGCCGCCCTGGAAAAGCATGTCCACGCGGACCTTGCCGGCGCGTTCGAGATCGAGTGAAACCGTGCAGGCATAGGACCGCTCACCCTGCTTGCCGTGATCGTACTCCCGCATGATGATTTCACCGTCCTTCAGCTGCTGCCAGACGAGCGGCAGGAAAAAATGGAGGGAATCGGTGAGTTTCGACTGGAGCTGGCAATATTCGATGTTCCGCAGGACGGCGTTCAGCGCGGACAGGAGATCGCCGGTGCTGACCCGCGTCGAGAGGCTCTCGAGCACCGACGGCGAGAGCAGCGTGTCCTTGAGACGCAGGAGCGCGGCCTTGAGGTCGCCGGCAATGATGCGGCCTGCCTCGATATCAGCGGTCATGCCGTCGGCCTCAAGCCCATAGGCCAGGATGCGGAGCTTGCTCTCGAAAAATACGCCGCCGTTCTCGACCATGCCCTTCAAGGTCTTGCCCGAGAGACGGTCGATCTGCAGCAGGAACGAGCTGATGACGTCGATTTCGGGAAGGTTCTCCCTGAGCCCCTCGGGAAGCCGGGAGAGAAGGCTGACGAGCTCCGTAATCGACTCTGTCGCAGGCTTGAGCTTCTCGAACCCGGCAAGCGCCGAGAGCGCCGCATTCCTGACCGAAGCGGACTGGTCCGCGCTGCCGGTAAGCCGCAGGTAGACCGCGTTCTCCTGCTTCTCGACGCGCAGCGTGAGAAGGTCGCCCTTCCGGAGGGAAACGTCGGTCTGCACGTCGAGCACCGCGTTCTTCAGCCTGACCGTGGCGACATTGCCCGCGCCCGTTCCCAGCACTTCGGCGGTCACGATCTCGCCCGCTGCGAGCGGCAGCGTCTCCGTGCCGTTCGTGAACAGCGACAGCAGCTGCCCGGTCTGTCTGATGGGAATGGCGTTCATGAAGCTGGCCTCGAATTGCCCGGCACGGTTTTCAGCTGACAGCTGAATTGCCGCGACCGCGATTGCCCCGCAATCACGGCGAAATTTGTTCAAACTCTTCCATTATAGCATAAGACGGCGGGCTGAATTTTTGGGCATGACTATTTAGCGCAACGGGAGCGTGGACCTGGGGAAGCTCGAACGCTTCTTCGGACCGTGAACACGGCGTTAAGGCGGCGAAAACGGACTCCTTCGCCATGCCGGTCATCGTCGGACCGACGACGCCCGATTATGCCGGTGTTGCGCCGGAGAAGGAAGTCAGGGGGGCTTTCACGAAATTTGCTATACTGAAAGGGAACGCCATCAGCCGCGACCAGCGGGGCGTAGTGACGTCCCTGGGCGACGGTTTTTTTTCGGGAGCGGCTCGGTGGACCTCAAACAGGAGGATAGATATTCTTTTTGTCGCCAAGAAGGATTGAACATAGGATCCTTTTCATCGCTTCCGGCGACGATCGGCGCGCGCGGATCAGCGCGGCCTTTGCGCGGTCCGCAGCAGGAACCCGGCTGCTGTTTGCGTCCACTCCCGAAGCTGGCATCGAGGTCGTCAAGCAGGAGACCGTGGATGCGGTGTTCTTCGATCATGCGCGCTGCGGCATGGATGCCTTTGAGATCATGGCGCGCCTCGAATCTGCCCAGCATTCGGCTCCGGTGGTCATGATGACCGAGCAGATACGCAGTGACATCGTGCTCCAGGCGCTCCGCGACGGGGCGTTCGAATGCATCTCCTCCGACGCGGTCGACATCTACCCGCTTGTTGCCGAGCAGGTCATAACGCGGTTCGAGGCCGCCCACGAGAACGCCGAGCGGTCCCGGGCGATCCTGCACAGCCAGAAACAGTGGATGTCCATCATCGACGCCATCACGGACTATATCTTCGTTCTGGACCACGACCAGATCCTGATCAAGGTGAACCATTCCTTTGCCGCTTCCATCGGGAAGCATCCGCGGGAAATCGTCGGCAACCGGCTGAGCGACGTCTTCGACCTCGAGCTTCCCAGCGCCGCGACGATGAAGGACGTACTGGACAGCGGCGCTCCCCGGATCTACGAGAAAAAGATCGGCGACGAAATCTTCCAGATCAGCATCTTCCCGCTCCGCGAGGACAGCCGCCCCCTGACGATCCATGTCATGAAGAACATCACCGAGGTCAGGCGGCTGAAAGACCAGCTGTACCACGCAGACAAGCTTGCGTCGATCGGCCTGCTCGTATCGGGCGTCGCCCACGAGATCAACAACCCCCTCACGGGCACCATCGCGTACACCGAACTCCTCAGCATGAAAGTGACCGACGAGGCCGTGAAGGCCGAGCTCAAGAAGATCCTGGACAGCGCCGAGCGGTGCAAGAAGATCGTCGACAACCTCCTGACCTTCTCGCGGCAGCGCACGCCCTCGAAGAGCCTGGAGACCATCAACGACATCATCGACCGCGCCATCGACCTCAGAAGCTACTGGCTCAAGTCCAACAACATCCAGATCGTGCGGGAATACGATCCCGTTTCTACGGTTTTCGTGGACGCCCAGCAAATCCAGCAGGTCGTCCTGAACCTGCTCTTGAACGCCGAGCAGGCGATCGTGGACGGCGGCCAGACCAAAGGCAGGATCCGGTTCGTCACCCGCTTCGACAAGGCAAGCCGGCGGGTCGTGATCAAGGTGAGCGACAACGGACCCGGCATACCGCAGAAGGTGGCGGCAAAGATCTTCGATCCCTTCTTCACGACAAAACCGGTCGGCATCGGCACCGGCCTCGGTCTTTCCATCGCCCACGGTATCGTCACCGAACACGGCGGCGCAATCCGCCTCGACGCCGCCGAGGACGGAGGCGCATCGTTCACGATAGAGCTTCCCACGGGAACCGACCGGCTTCCCCAGAAAAAGTCGACGCCTGCCCAGTAGCCTCCCCGTTGCCCGCCATTCGCTCCCGATCGGCTGCCGCAGGTTTTCGCCCGGACACGACGCAACCGCCGCTTCGCAGGCTCTTGAAAAATTATTTCCGCAGCAGTATCATGTTTCCGGCAGGATCATTTCAAAAGGAAAGGGACAAAACGATGAACGAAGCCCTTCGGGAAGAAGAGCGAAGGCTGCGGATGTTGAGGTGGATCGTGGACCTGAACCAGGCCGTTCTCATGCAGCAGGCGGATCTCACCCTGCATGAGGCCTTCGAGATCATGAAAAACACAAAGCGCGCGGCGCTCAGCCTGTTTCCCGGCAAGGAAGAAGCGTTCGATCTGATTTATTCGCCCCGCCTCCGGCGGATCATTCGCGACCGGTTCGTCATCCCCGGCGGCCGTTCACGGACGCCGAAGTACACACCTTGATATACGCATGAGCCGGCCTCTGCTGAACGCACCATACCCCGGTCCAATCAGGCGCAAATCCAATAATGAAGCGAGGTGTCACAGGTCTGCGCGGAGAAGGACTGTTGCTTATTGATGTTGTTCAAGCCGAAAAGCTTTCCACCCTGCCGACTCGTTGTCCTGATTTCAGCAATCCGCAATTCGCAATTTTAATCGCTCATTGTCCGAACTTTCTCACAATTTCGTACACCGTCACTTCCGGCGGAGAAAGAAACCGGATCGGAGGGCCCCAGGTGCCGGTCCCGCGGCTGACATGAAGGCGGGACCCCTTGCCCAGGTCATAATCACCCGCAAGCAACGGGAAGCTTAGGCGCACGAGAAGGGAAAAGGGAAATATCTGCCCCTTGTGTGTGTGGCCGGACATCTGGAGGTCGAATAAACCAATCGTGGAAGGCAGGATATGGGGCTGGTGCTTCAGAAACAGGGTGAACCGGTCCTTCGGGAGCGTCTTCAGCAGACTGTCTTCCGCCACGGGGTTTTCGAGCCGGAGCTGAACGGCCGTGTGATCGTCGACACCGGCGATCGTGATCGGCCCTGCCTGGACCGCTTCGTTCCGCAGCACCCGGAAACCGGCTTCGCGGGTGAACGCCAGCGCTTTATCGATGCCGGCGTAGTATTCATGGTTTCCGGTGATGGCGTAGCTGCCGTACCGGGGCTTGATCTCCCGCAGGAGTTCGGCAAGGCCCGGCAGGTGGTTGAGCTGCGCATCGACGAGATCGCCGCTGGAAATGAAAATATCGGGTTTCGCGGCCTTGACTGCTTCCAGCATGGCGCCGAGACGGGAGCAGCGGATTATGAGGCCGAGGTGAACGTCGCTGATCTGGGCGATGGTGAGCCGCTCCGTTCCCGCGGGCAGCTTGGACGTCTCGATCACGACCTTCTCCACGCCGATATGACGGGCTTCGAAATATCCGTACGCGCAGATGACAACGGAAAGCCCGAGGGCCGTAAAAAAGGAGGGTCGCGGGGAGATAAGGAGGGCGGCGTGCTCGAAGCGGAAGGCCCAGCCCGCGGCCCGCAGAAGCCCGTTGGCGCCGTCCAGGACAAGCGAGCCGCAGACAAAGAGGAACAATCCCGCCAGCCAGAAATAGGAACAATAGGCAAACAGGCGGGCGGAAACCTCGTAGCCGAGGTACTCGAGCTGCCTGATGATGAAAAGGGAGGCGATCATGACCAGCATGAATGCAGCGATCGCGATGCCCGCCGGCAGGCTGAAGTGCAGGACGCTTCGCGCGCGCAGGAACGCATAGACATGCATGCCGCCGTAGACGGCGAAGATCATGAGAAAGAAGAGGTTCATCGTCCGAAGCTCACTCCCATGCCCTCGGCGAGTTTGACGAGTTCTCCGTCCGGATCGACGAGCTTGAGCTGGCTGATGGCGCTCTCGAGCGGCACCGAGGTTATGACCGGCGGCTGGTAGGAGACCATCTCGCCGAATTTTTTCCGCGCAATGAGCTCGACCGCCGCCGCGCCGTAGCGGGTCGCCAGCAGGCGGTCGAAGGAACAGGGGCTGCCGCCGCGCTGCAGGTGGCCGAGCACGGTCACCCGCGTTTCGATGCAGGCGCGCTTCGTGATCTCGCTGGCCACGATCTCGCCCATGCCGCCCAGCCTCAGCACGTACCCGTCGGCCGCTTTTTCCCGTACAGCCATTTCGCCGCCCGCGGGCTTTGCGCCCTCGGCCACGACCACGATGCTGGACTTGCTGCCGCCTTTTTTCCGCTCGAGCAGCTTTTCCGTGACTTTCTCGAAGCTGAAAGGAATTTCCGGGATGAGTATGACATCGGCGCTCCCCGCCATGCCGGCTTCAAGGGCGATCCATCCGGCGTAGCGCCCCATCACTTCGAGCACGATGACCCGCTGGTGGCTTTCCGCGGTCGTATGGAGCTTGTCGAGCGCTTCCGTCGCCGTGTCCACCGCTGTCTGGAAGCCGAAGGTGACGTGGGTCGCCATGAGGTCATTGTCGATGGTCTTGGGCACGCCGATGACCGGGACGCCCAGCTTCTGCAGGCCCGAGCCGATCTTGAGGGAGCCGTCGCCGCCGATAACCACCAGCACATCGAGCCCCAGCTCCCTGATGTTGTTCAGAACAACAGCGGACATGTCCTCCACGATCTCCCGGTTGTTGACCACGGTTTTGTGCGCGAACGGATTGCCCCGGTTGGTGGTGCCGAGGATGGTGCCGCCCACAAAGATAATGCCCCGTGTATTCCACGACGTGAGCTGACGCGACTTCGTCGGAGTGAGCAGTCCCTCGAACCCGTCAATGATGCCGATCACTTCCCACCCGTACTTGAAGATCGCGGTCTTGGTGACGGCCCTGATGACCGCATTGAGTCCGGGGGCATCGCCTCCGCCTGACAGAACTCCGATTCGCATGAGAACCTCCGAAGACAAGATTGACAAATTCGTAAAAAGCTTTTCAACCGCGGAGAACGCCGAGGTCGCAGAGAAATTCGTTATTATTTATAAAATATACTCTGCGTTCTCTGCTGGCTCTGCGGTAAAATTTGATTTTTTCGAAAGCGACAGAGATGGAGGAGCCTGAGACGCGGGGTCCGGTCCGAGGCGTACGACTGTGGACTCGGCCCTTGGACCCGGCCCCTTGTTTATACTCCCAACAGCTTCGCACCGCTGCTGCAGGCGATCTCCAGGACCGCAGAGGAGGAAAGACCGGCCTCTTCGAAGTACGCAAGCTCTTCTTGATAAGCCTTCCCGTAGCCCGGATCCGGCAGGACACAATCAGTGCCGATGGCCATCGAGACGCCCCTCGCGTGAGCCTGTGCGATCATCGCGAGGTGGCTGCGGATCAGCTCCCGGATATGGACTTTCATGTCCGGTGAGACGTTCCCGGACTCCAGGGCCCGCACCAGCGCTCCGACCGTGGGCACCCAGAAGACGCCCCGTTTCGCCATGGCGTCGAGCGCCCGCGGCGACATGAAAAAACCGTGCTCGATGGACCGCACGCCGGTCTCTGCAGCGGCAATAATGGCGTCCTCTCCGTTGGCATGCGCCATGACCGGAAGGCCCAGCGCGTTCGCTTCCTGCACCAGCGCGGCAAGTTCCTGATGCGTGAATCCGCCCGGCGTGACGGTGTCCCTCGCAACGAGGCTGACCAGCCCTGATGCCATGGCCTTGATTATACCAGCTCCCGCCAATTTGAGCACGACTATTTCGCGCCGGATGTCTTCGATGCTCTCCACGGGAATGCCGAAGGCCGAGCCGTATCCCCCTTTTTTATAAAGCGCCTTTCCTGCTGAACTAATAAGCGGTGTTCCCTGACCCCGAGATGATGCGGCGACAGCCAGGCCCGTTCCTGCCCGCGTGCCTGCATCCCGCGCGGCCGCGACACGGGCGCTCCTGAGGTCTGCCAGACCCCGGACAGCCCTGATGTGCACATGAGCGTCAACGAATCGGGGTTCCTGACCGGTACCCGTTTGGTCGTTCCTCGCCGCGGTCACAGGTGTGCTCCTTCGCTTATCATACGGTCATGTCAGGGATGATAGCGTTCATACAGGCTGTCCGGCATCAGTTTTAATTCCCGGATGAACCTGTCGTTCATGGATTTGTATCGGTCGAATTCCGCGATCAGCTCCTTCTTTTTCTTCTCGTCCGCAACAGGCTCCAGGTCCATGTCCTTGCCGATCGAGAACAGGACGTCCTGGTCCAAAAAATACATCCCCGAAATGTAATCTATCAAGTTGGTCTTCGTATGCTTGAGCGGATAGGAATGAAGGTTTCTGAAGGACGGGTCCGTGTCCAGACCCGCACCTACCCAGGTGACCAGGGACGGAGTGTCGAGCCCATAGTTCTTGCGGAGAAATGCCAGCAGGGACGGCGTAATATCAAGCTGCGAGGAGATCGATTCGATCTGCAGCGGGCGCTTGAGCAGGGGTGAAAAGATGATCAGCGGCACATGGAAGCGGTCTATCTTGGTGGACATCTCGATCTCCGGCAGGCGGTGGTCTCCCGTAACGATGAAGATCGTGTTCTCGTAGGCGGAAAGCTTTTTGTAGCCCTCGAAGAAAAAGCGCAGGGCATCATCTGCATACAGGATGGTCGCGTAAATGTCCCGGTACTCGCGGTGCCGCTCCTTTTTTGCCTCGTCAAAACCGAGCGCCGTCATCCGCTCCTCGAAACGTCTGCGGTAGAGGTCCTGATCGGGGATGGAATAGGAAGTATGCATGCTCATCGTCTGGACGAACGAGACATAGGGCTGACGCGAGTCCCGGCGCTCCCCTTCCAGGGCCTTCCGCATGACCTCCCGGTCGGGATATCCCCAGCTTGTGCCCGGCGCGACAACATAGGTGCCGTCGTAGTCGTCTTTGCCGACGATGACGTCCACTCCCTGCTTCTGCAGAAACAGCCGCTCGTCGTCAAAATCGGGGTCGCTGCCGATAGAGAACCTCAGACGGTACCCGTTGTGCTTCAGGATGCTCATGAGCGACAGATGCCTCGGCATTTTTTGCTTCAGATCGCTGAACCCCTGGCTTGCATAGGGCAGGGAGGCCAGAATCGACGGGAGCGCGGCAAAGGTGCGGCCCTGGGTCGCCAGAAAATTCTCCCAGAAGAGGCTCTTTTTCGCCAGTTCGTCGAGGAACGGCGTAAAGCTGCCGAGGTATGCCCGGGGGCCGCTGAAGGCCGCGCCCAGCCCCTCCACGAGCACGAAGACGATATTCGGCGGCCTCTTGGAATTGATCGTAAAAAATTTCCCCAGGACATCGGGAGTCTCATCTTTCCGGAGGAAGGGATACTCGGGATCGACATAGGTGAAGCCCGTAGTTTTTTGCTGGTTGTTCGTCGGCCTGATCGCCTGCTGCTTTGTCGTGCTGCGGAAGACGGAGGGGGAATCGGAGGAAGAATTGTCCTTCAGGGATCTTGAAAGATAGGAAACAGAGTCCTTTATGAAATAGGCCGGCTTGTTCAACGCCAGATCGTAGGACAGTTGCGAGGTAAAGACGGACCTGGCAGGCAGCACGGACACCGAAGCAAGCAGGATGACGCCTGCCCCGAGAACGGCCAGAGAGGCGGCGTGCGGGAGCGGCCTCCGTCTCGCCACGAACGTGAGCGTCCTCCAGAACAGTACCGGAGGCACGATCAAAAGGAGAATTGTCATCACGTCGATCGTGGCGCCGCCCCCCGCGGTTTCCGCTATTTCCTTCGGCGTATAGCCGAAAAGGTCGGACCCCAGGGGAACGAGCGTTGTATTGAAATACTTGACCAGCAGGGCGGAGAGGACCAGGACGATCGTGCCCAGAGCGTCGTAGACGCGGTATCGGCAGGCAGCGTTCCTTGACCCGAGGTAGACCAGGAAGAACGGAACGAACAGAAGGGGAAGCAGTTCCGCGAACGACAGGGCGTCGAAAAGGAGCGCCTGGAAAACAACGGCCAGGACATCGGCAGGTATCCGGTGGGTCCCGAAGAAATACAGGAGCTCCAGGACGCGCAGTGCGGCGCCGGAGACGAGCAGCGCCAGGGACAGGCTGCAGAAGAGGGCCGCGCCGTTCTTCAGCTTTTCGATAAGAGTTTTTTCAGATGATTGTTGGGGCATGTCGCTCAAGGGGTGTGCCCGGCAGATAGAAACTCTCCGCACGAGACTCATCATATCACAGGTTTTTCACCAACGCCTCAAAAGATTGGCCGAAACATACCGTTCCGTAAAGGGATAGACATTGTTCTCCCCGTAGCCGGCCGTCACCTTGAAGCCCCACTGCGGGGTAACATATTTCTGGAAGGCCGCTCCGTAGCCGTGGTTCCTTGCCGTCTCGATGATCCCCGTGCCCTGGAAATACTCGCCGCCCTCGCCGTAACCGCCGTTCGCCTCGATGTAGTCGTCGCCGTTGCCGGCATAGTAATACCGGACGAGATACCGGTGAGATACTGCCAGCGTGTTCGCCGGCGCGGGGATCAGAAGGACCTTCCACCGGAGATACCAGTCTCCGATGTATTTCCCCAGGCCTGCTCCGTACATGTCCACATTCGTTTCCCCGAAGTCCATGTGGTCGTAGCTCGCGGAAAGCTCCCACCCCTTGCCGACCCCCTGAAACAATTCGGCGCGGTAGGCGTCATTCGGGAAAAGCACGGCGCGGGGTCCATACTGCATCCGCAGGTTCGCATAGGCGCGCGGCCAGACGTCAACATAGGCATCGAGCGCAAAGGCGTGATCTTCGGTCTGGAACCGCTGGGATTCAAGGTATTCGAAGGCCAGGGACGCGGTTTTCCAGTAACGGCGGAGCGAAGCGTCATAATAGTTCCATTCGCCGGTAACCGGCGAGAACCTGCTCGTACCCGCCGACAGGTTCAGCAGCCATTGGTACTGAGCGGGCGACGCAGCTTCGGGCTCGACCCGCCGCTGAAGTGTGGAAAGATATTCGTCGATCTCGCTGTCGGGCGCCCCGTGGGTCCGCGCCGCTTCAAAATCCGCGCGGGCCAGGGCCGTGTCTCCGGCCGCACGCCGGGCCCGGGCCCGGGCAATAGAGGCCCGGGGATCATCGGGGCTTGCCGCTATCCATTTCCCGTATGCGCTCACAGCGTCGGCTGGGCGATCGCTCCAGAGATAGACATCTCCCAGGGCGGACCAGGCATCGCCGTAAGCCGGCAGCCGCGTTGTGACCGCCCTCAAATCTTTTTCCGCCTCGGCCCAGCGGCCATCCCACGCATACGTTCGGCCGCGTGCAAGGAGCAGATCGGAATTCTCCGGACTCTCCGCAAGCAGTTCCGTATATATCTTCACTGCCTCCTCGCGGTGGTTCGAGAACGAAAGGGCCCGCGCCAGCTTGAACTTTACGTCATAGGATTCCGGATGGGCGTCAGCCTCCGCGCGATAAGAGTGCGCGGCAGTCTCATAATCGCCTTTCGTCATGGCGGCGTCGCCGTCCGCGATTGCAGCGACGAGGCTTATTGCAAGAAGGATCATCATAGCGGAGATTGCTCCCTCGTGTGGGAAATGATTGCCTGCCCGCTACAGCTCTCCGATGGCCGCGCTGTGGTTCTCGTCCCGCCGGAGCCGTCCGCCTCAGCGGGTCTGAGGAACCGTCCCGGACGCAATTCGATCGGGTTTCGCAGAAGCGCTTCCTTTGTGCTGGACATATTCCCAGCTGGTCCTGCCGGTCACATAATTGAATGCCGCCTGGAGTCTCCAGAAGGAATTGATCTGCCGGTAGCCGAAATTCTCGAACACGCCGTACAGCAGGAGGCGGAACATGTGCCTCCATGCGGGATACCTGCGGTAGGTAAGCTCTTCGAGGAATATTCCGGCCGTCGAGAGGAATACGCCGTAGAAGATGGCCAGGGTGAAGAAGAGCATGAGAAACCGGGTGTCGAGCATACCCAGAAGATAGGACAGGAATACCGCGATGTACCCGACCACTTCGATAACGGGACCGAGGACTTCGAAGAGGAGGTAATAAGGCATCACGATCATGCCGATGCGCCCGTACCGCGGATTCAGGAACATGCCGCGGTGCTGCCACAGGCTCTGCATCAGCCCGAGGTGCCAGCGTCTGCGCTGCCGGGCCAGCATCCCGAGCTTTTCCGGCGCTTCGGTCCAGCAGATCGGATCGGATATGAAGCGGATCCTGTACGGTCTGCCCTGCTGCATCCGCAGCCGGTGGAGCCGCACGATGATCTCCATGTCCTCCGATACATTCCCGATTCTGAACCCTCCCGCCTCGATGATGGCCTGTTTCATAAACAACGAGAACGTTCCCGAGATGATCAGCAGGGAGTTCAGGGCGTCCCACCCCACCCGGCCGAACAGGAATCCGCGAAGATATTCGACGATCTGGAAGAGGGCTATCGGCCGGTCGGGAAGCTCGATCTCCCCGATGGAGATCTCGTCCTTAAGCTGAACGCCGTTCAAAACGCGGACAACTCCTCCGCAGGCGACCACCGGCACGTGACTTTCCAGGACAGGCGTCATGAGCCTGATAAGGGCGTCTTTCTCCAGCAGGGAATCCGCATCAACCGAACAGAAGTAGGGAGAACGGGACACATTGATGCCGCAATTGAGCGCGTCGGCCTTTCCTCCCTGTTCCTTGTCGATGACCAGGAGGTGGGGAGTCTCATTACTGGCATAGAAGTCCTTGACCGCCTCGGTCCGGAGAAAGCTCCGGTACACCCGGTCGACCTTCCTGAGGCGGAATTCCCGGATAACGGCCTGCAGGGTCCCGTCCTGGGATCCGTCATTGATCGCGATCACTTCGAAGGACGGGTAGGTGCCGGCAAGCGCCGCACGGATGCTCCTGACGACGATCTTCTCTTCGTTATGGAGCGGTATCAGGATCGAGACTGGCGGCGTTTCCGGGGAGGAATGAAAATCTCTGTGGGGCGAATATTTGATGCGCCGGATATGGCGCAGAATGGCGACCAGCGCCAGCGCCAGAAGACAGGCGTAGATCGTATTCACCACGCCGAAATATGCTCCGACGAAGTAATTGAACCAGATAATGAACGTTATTGCCGCGCTTTTCATGACCTCGCGCCTTCAGCCAGCAAGGTTCTCACTTCAGTCTTGATCCGCTCGTTTTGCCCGGTTTCCAGATACGTCGTCAAAGGGGAGGAGAAGCGGCGGGAATGCATGATCCGCAGAATTTCACCGGACGTCGTCCGCATGCGGCCCCGGCCGTCAAGGTGTTCGATGAGCCTGTCCGCGAACCCGGTGATCTCGATCTCCTCGCAGATGCTTTCTTTGGCATAGACATCATCGGTCCTCAGCGCGTCAAGGAACACATCAACGACACTGTCGCCGAACCGCGCCAGAACAAGCACGGCCTCGCTCCGCACGTGCCAGTTTGTGTCGAACAGGAGCTTGCCCAGCGGTACTGCGACCGCCGCGCCGCCCACAGCGCCCGCGGACTTGATCGCCTGGAGCCGGACGAACCAGACCGGGTCGTCGAGAAGCGGAAGGATGTAATCAGCAGCGTTCGCCGGCAGGATCTGACCGGAACGCCCGAGAACTTTCAGCGCTTTGCTCCTCACCTCGGGATTCGGGCTTTGGAGGTGCGTGATCGCCATCTGCACCGACCGGCTGTCCGGCTGAAGATGGGACAGCGTCTCCAGCACGCAGGATGCGACCCAGGGGTCCGCCTGTTCAAGGTTGCCGGCGATAAGAGGCGCAATTGCCGCTGCGCCGAAGTTGAGGAGCGCGGTCTCCATGGTCTTGCGCGTCACGAGTGATTTCGTGAGCAGGTCCGGCAGGCGCTGCACGATAGAGGCGAGCCCCTCCTGCGCGCCTATTCTGCTGAGTGCACGGACTGTTACCGACAGGAGTTCGGGATTTGCCGTATCGAGAAAAGGCAGGAGCTTCGGTGTAGATGACGGGGACCGCATTCTGCCGAGCTTGTCGATGGCTGATGCCCGGATCAGGACATTTCTGCTGCGAAGACGGTCTTCATAAAAGGCGACGTATCCGAGCCGGATGAATAATCCTGCAAGGGAATTGCCGCGGGTCTCGCGATCTGCCGCCTCCAAAAGCACTTCTTCGAGCGCCTGCCACGCAAGCGAGCCTCTCGGGGCACACAGACCCGCGCCCCCCCCCTTGCCCCTCTCATCGAGCAGAGGGGCGATACGGAGCCGGAACTCCCGCCGAAGGGTGTCAAGTTCTTCGTACCTGCGGTCGTTCCATATCCTGCGCACAACGCTCGCGCCGAGGAACAAAACAATGCAGCACACCAGGGAAGCTATTATCGAAACAATTATAATGATCATCAGATCGTTGTGCATAATAGGCGTTCAGGCGGACATCGGCAATTTCACGCTCCCGGCAGCGACATCCGGCAGGCCGCACGACCGGGCACTCGTCTCGCTCCGTTTCGGATGCATAGCGAACAACGGGGGATTGTTTTCATCAGAAAAAAACTGGGGACCTCTTGCGGTCATTTGCGAAAAGCATGCCGGAGCGGCACTCTTCACTGTCTGACATGACAGATCCTGCAGAGGTTCTTTCCGCTTTTAGCCCTGACGAGGTGATTTTCCCCCGGATTTTTCAGATCGTGGCAGGAGATGCAGGTGACCTGGTCCCTCTCGAGCTTGATGCCTTCCGCTGCCAGTACGCCGGCCGGTGCATAGTCACGCTCCTTTCCGGGGGGAGGATAGCGTTTTAAAATGGCATGGGATGTGCTGAAATCGCACTTTACCGTGCAGTATGATACGACGTGCGCCAGGGAGCCGTCATGGCAGGAGATGCATATCACGGCCTTGCCGTTGACTTCCGCCGTGGTCCCGTGGTGGGAGACCTGTTCGGCAAAAACAGGCATGGACCAGGCCAGACACAGCATGAAAACCATCAATCCAAAGCACGCTTTCACGACAACCTCCTGTAAAGGGGGGATAGAGGACAACGGTCTGTGATGTACTGCCGTCCAATTGGTGTGTATTGAATTAATTGTATCAAAAATCCGCCTGTTCTGCCGCGGAAAAACCGCATGTTTCCTTTGATCAGGGACCGGTCTTGTTGATCAATCCGTTGTCGCGGAAACTGAAATAATTCTGATCGCCCACGATGATATGGTCGAGCACCTGGATGCCGATCACTTCCCCGGCCTGGGTAAGGCGCCGGGTCAGCAGGATGTCTTCCTGGCTCGGCCGGATGTCGCCGCTGGGATGATTATGAATGAAGATGACGGCGGCTGCCGACTCTCGGATGGCGGTCTTGAACGTGTCGCGGGGATGGACGATGGACGCAGTGAGGCTGCCGATCGAGACTATCTCGTCGCGGATGATCCTGTTCTTGACGTCAAGGAGCGCGCATCTGAAGACTTCTTTTTTGAGGTCCTTCATGCGCGGGCGATAGTAAGAGGCCACGTCTTCGCTGGAGCAGAAGGAAGCGCCTGCCAGGTTCGGCTTCTGATACCGCCGTCCGAGCTCGATTGCGGCCCTGATCTCCGCGGCCTTGGCCGGTCCGATGCCCTTGACGCCGTCCTTGCCGCAGATCTCGTTGATGCCCGCCTGCGCGATGCCGTCCAGGCCGCCGAACTTTTCCAGAAGCTCCATGCCCAGATCGACTGCGGACCGGCCGCCCCTGCCGTTCCGGATGATGATGGCAAGCAGCTGCGCATCGGAAAGAGCGGCCGGTCCGTGCTTCAGGAGCCGCTCCCTCGGACGTTCGTCTTCGGGCCATTCCTTGACGCTTTTTCTGCGGTTCTCAGGCATGGGGAATCCTCCGCGCATGTACTGTCAAGATTCGTAAGATTATAGAAGTTTGCGGAAAGGGTGTCAAACGGAATCAGGGTTATGCGGCGGACAAACAGCAATCTTGTGGTTACACATGCTGCTATGGGGGTGATATGCAAGAGTAGAAAAACTACCAATTACCGTTAAAATAAGCGAGCAAAGAGAGCTGACATGTCAATACCAGCAAGGAAGATGAAAACACGTCACCTATCAATGGCCCCTATTTTGTTTAGGCCTACCGACCTGTCTGGTGGAGGAGAAAATTCATCGAAATTACTCAACACGCTTGTTAAATTCGAGCGCGCCAGCCTCTAGTAACATCCGCAAGTTCAATTGTGAAGTGCAACACTTGGGAGGGCAGGAAGGAATCTGCTATCCTAAGTGGCCATGTCAAAAACCTATGTTCAACTTACCGAAGCTGAGCGAGAGCTCATAGCATCAATGCATTGGGAGGGCAAAGGCCCCTCCGAAATTGCCCGGATGATCGACCGCGATAAGGGAACGATCTCTCGGGAGCTGAGTCGAAACGCTTCGACTGAGTACTGCTGCTATACGCCGTGTCAGGCTCACAAGCGGTCTGCTGAGAGAAAGCTAACAGCACGTCATAGCAGGCCCTTGCTGAAGAGCAAGAAGATTCAGCAATACGTCAGGCGAAAGCTGAAGCTGGGTTGGTCACCGGAGATCATCGCTGGTCGTTTAAAGAAAACCGGTCAGTCGATCAGCCATGAGGCGATCTACCAGTTCATTTACCATCAGGACACTCCCGATCGTGAGCAACTTATCTCCCAACTCTGTCGCGCCCATCGGAAACGCCGCATTAAGGGCAAAGGGAGAAAAGTGAGAAAAACCAAGATTCCCTGTAGGATTTCCATTGATGCCAGGCCGAAGGCTGCTGACCACCGGAAACAAGCTGGTCATTGGGAGGGGGATACTCTAATCTCCCGCAGCAGTAAAGCAGCCTTGCATAGCCTGACCGAACGGACGACTCGACTCCTTCGACTCTCGAAGCTCAAAGGCAAGACTGCTGCCGAAACGAATAAGGCAGTTACCCGTGCGCTTCGTAAACTGCCTGCAGAGGGAAGGCGAACGCTCACGCTGGATAATGGCACCGAGAATGCCGATCACGCAAAGCTGACAGCCGCACTTGGTCTTAAATGCTACTTCGCTGATCCCTATGCGTCCTGGCAGCGTGGGTCAAATGAGCAGATCAATGGTCTCATTCGTCGCTACTTGCCAAAGGGCACTGACTTCAGTAAGATTGACAAAGATCAGATAAAAAGAATCGAGCGGCTGATTAACAATCGGCGAGAAAATGTCTGGGGTTCAAAACACCCCTGGAAGTTGCTCGCTCAATCGTTGCACTTCAAAGTTGAATGTGGCATCTTAATCATTTCGGCATTACCCTTATTTTTCGCATAGTCTAAAGCGGAAAGCCCCATAATTGTTCTGACATTTATATCTACGCCCTTCTTAATTAGTTCGCGTGCGACCTTAACATCACCTTTATTGGCCGCTATCATGAGAGCTGTAAGATTCATATTATCGATCGAGTATTTTAAGTTAGGGTCTGCGCCGTGAAAAAGAAGAATTAAAGCAATATCCGATTGTCCTGCATTTATTGAAAGAATCAGGGGGGTAAATCCTTTACCTTTTACGTTTGGATTAGCCCCCTTTTCCAGAAGCAATTTGGTTGCCTTTTCACGTCCAAAAATTACGGCATACATCAATGCTGTTCTCCCATCGATATCTCGTGCATCAATATCAGCTCCCTTTTCTAATAATATTTTTACAGTGTCAGTATGCCCCTTAATGGCCGCAATTATAAGCGGGGTCCAACCATTGTCCCCTTTTTCGTTAATATCTTTACCAGTGGCTATAAGTGATAAAACATCCTGATTATTGCCTCTGTACGCAGCAATATGAAGATTACTTGGCCCGCAAGCATTCAAGAACAAGCCGATGGGGACGAGCAGCAATATCTGTTTCAATGAGGACATCGATCTCACTTATCAATGATCCTTTCGGAATAGCGCAACTTCGGGGACGTTGTGTCCCGAGTGTCATTGATGGCCATACCTTCTATTTCGTCCCTTCCCTTTTTAAAATTGCCTTGCGGATGCTCGACGTATTCACTCCCACATGCCGCGCAATTTCTGCAAGCGATAAACCAAGCTCATCCCTTCCTCTTTTGGCTATCGTTGTTCTGAGTTCGCTTATCTTTCTGCGACGCCCGCCGCCTTTGAGTTCGTTCGGACTTATCACCCCTTTTTTACATTCTTCCTCGACGATTGAGGCGAGCGTCCTGCCGCTTCGCCGGAGTTTCAATTGATGCTTCGTTTTTTCTTCTGTTTCTTTCAGGATGCTATTCACGAAGTCGCCACTGCCCAATATACGCTCATCGTATTCATCCCTTTGTCCGCTTCGCCGCGACGAGAGAACTTGCGACCAGCCGCCCTTGCTTCTTATCAAACCGCCCCCGGTAAGTTCCGGCAGCCGCCCCTGACCAAAGCCCTCCTGCATGAAACGACGATACTCATGCAGTGCCTTACGCCGGGTCGATCCAAACTCGGCCAGAACTCGATCAACGTCCATCCATGCATGACTCATCTTTCCGATGATCGCTCTGTGGCCGGTCCAACGATAGCGGTCCAATTGCTCAAGGTTCGCTACAAGCTTCGCGCGGACAGGGTTAAGATGAATATATCGAATAAGGGCAAGCAGATAGTTGTCTTCATCGCAGAGGATAGATTTATAGCGATTTTCAAACAAATGGCCGGTTCGGCCGTGCCTGCGATTGAAATACTGGGCATACCAAGTGAGGAGTTTTCTCATGACGGTCGAGATGCCGTCTTCCCCGCTTTTGAAGAGGATATGAATGTGGTTGTCCATGAGCACCCAAGCATAAACAGCGCTCTTTCCCTCCTCAATGTTTTGACCAAGACGTTCGAGAAAACGCGCCTTGTCTTCGTCGTCTCTGAATATTTTCGTTTTGTCATTCCCCCGCACCATGATGTGATGGAGCGCGCCGGGGACATCTAATCTCGCCTGACGTGGCATGGAGCAAGTCTATGTGAAGAGGTGATGGTTGTCAAGCATAATGACACTCCGGACACAACGTCCCCAATGTCTTTCTTGTTTCCACAGATAAATGTGGAGGGCTTTTGGCACGAAGAAGAGCGTCCTGCTTCCCTGGAGTACTCTTCTCGAACGAAGACTTTGAATGATTTCCTGAAACCGCGCCCATCCTATCGTCGGATCGACCTTGCGAATCTGTTCGGCGATGTATACCGCTTCTTCTCCTACAGGAGCTTCATAACCAAATCGGCTGAACAGGGCCAGATGCTGGGCGACACAATCGATCTGCCTTGCGAACCCTTCCTCCCGGCGACCGTAGCCATGCAGGAACCTCGCCCAAATTGGCACCGTGGATGGTGGTTTCAGGATGTCGTCTGGATTTGCCCGCAGATTGTCTCCGACGGCCAACGCAACACGCGGAGACCCTTCGCAAATCGCGACCCATCGATCGATCTCTCGTGATTCGCCGACTCGGTCTGATCAGTATCTCTTTAATGGTCTCGTCCGGCAGAAGCGGGGCGTGGAGTCGTTCAATTTCCTCATCGCGGGTTTCATCTCTTCCATGATCCAGTGACACTATCTTCAGGCTACCGCAACGAGGTTTCAAATGCCTCCAAATATCTGCCATCTCAGACTCTGGCAGCTCGTCGATGACAAGTATCGAGCGGCTTGCTATAGCCGCTTTTCAGCAGCTGGCGAAAGAGTTTTGTCTGCCCGAACTGTGAGCCGTGCGGTATGTAAAGCACGTATGGTGCGATATTTTCGTCTTTAACGGACTCCAGAACAATGCGTGTCTTCCCCAGGCCGGGCTCTCCGAGAACGCGAATATGTTTGATGTCGCCCTGCAGACCTGCCCGAATCCGGGCAATTATTTCATCCTGATCCGGAGAAGCCTCGAAAGCATTTGCCAAATGAGCATCCTGTCGCCATTCCTCAAAGACCCAGGCTTCCTGAATCGGATCGACTGTCAGAAGGGATGCTGTTCCCGGATAGCGCTCCGCAAATTCCGCAATCTGACTCGCGCCGAAACTTCGATCAGGTCATCGTATCCATCGACTCCCATTTCCGACAGTACTACAGCAATCTGGTGCCGAGAATCATTACGCTGTTCCGGGGTTAGGTCATGGCCCGTGCAAAGCAGTGTATAGCGACCACGACGGCGTACAAGTCGCTCCACCTCGGAGGACAGTTCCCCGTGGCTGTCAAGCAGTTCGCCACGGATCGCGCTCGATGTCCAGGGCTTGAATGCTGTTCCAGACTTGATCTGGAATCCAGTGAGCCCGAGCTGAAAGATGCAATCTGTGCGGCACCGTAATCCCGGTCGGGACATTGATTTCCGCGTCAATGCCGCCGTCCGCGATCGTGAGTCGAGAAGAGATCGTCAATACAGCTGGACTCAGCTTGGCGTATGCGCATTCAGATCGAAGAATGGCACGCATGACAACCACGGCGCGTTCAGGCGGTAAGCGCGGTTACTGATGTAATTGGAACTTCTAAGAGATTTTTCATATAGGTAAAACCAAATTCATTATTTTAACGAATATTATGCCTTATACAAAATGTTGTCAATGTTTGAATGACGGGTTTACTCGGGATATCAGCTGATGCTTACCGAAGTGAAAGATTGAAAGATGGCAGGACTTGCAGCTTCAACAGTTCAGGAAGAAATAAATTTTGCTTTATCCATATATAACTACTGCGCAAACTGTGACCATCAGAGATCCTGTGTATTACCGGTTTTAACTTGCAAATGAACGGCTCGGCTGAGGTGCGCGGTTTTCGCGACCCTCTAGCCGAATGGTTAGAATCGTCAGTTTTCACTTCGTTCTAGCAAACCTACCTTGTTAGCCACTCGGACTCAACCCAAGGTTAATAAAATCATCAAGATCATTAAGCCATCCTTCCTGACCGTTGATTTTTACCTTGAGCCACAGATTTGAAACATCGACATCTAGAACAGGTGCCCAGTCTTGTTTCAGCCGGACATCGGCAAAAGCTTTTAAAAAATGGACATCCGTGCCTTTTAATATATCAATTTTTTCTATCTTCGCATTTAAATTATGGTCTCGATAAAAAGAGCGTGGTAATTTATAAGGTTTATCTGGGTCTGACCCAAGGTAAATATCAAAAATGCCGTTGTTATTTAGCGGCACAATCGTCAATCTCTTCAAATCTACCAAGAGGGGGACCACTACTCCAATCAGCCCCTTCCACACTTTTGCCTTTATGAGATCACCGTCCAAGAGCTTAAGTACTTGATCAGATTTTTTTTTTGGTAATTGCTCAAAATTTCCGTAAACAGTGATTGGAAGTGATAAAGGCTTTATATTCCCTTTCTCTAGTCCAAAAATTTGAAAAGATTTTCCTGCGGACGGGGCAGTTGGTCCGGAATCGAAATAAATTATCAGACCTTCCCCACTTTTGCCTTCGAGTTTAAATGCCCCTTCTATATTGGTAGATAATCCGGGAATAAATCCCAATCCTTGTTTACAATGGGATACTCCAGCTTCATCTTGTATCTCAAAGTAACTACTTGGAAGTACATACCCTTCACGCTCTCTAATATGAGCTATGATAGCAATACGTTTTCCTTCTATTACATATGGGCCTATTTTTTTAACCTGTTCAGTTTCTCCACTTTGATCCTGAATCTTCGCCGGCTCGTTTTCTGGTCTGCTTTCTTCACTTCCGAAAGAAAAACCAGGCCAGAAAAAAGGACGATTACGATCCATCCGGCTAGAAAGCGATACATTATAATGTCTCCTTTTTTGGAGATGCTGAGAAATGTTTCCACCTGATATTAATGGCTCATTTTCATTTACTGTTTAACTAACATTTGTCTAGTTGGGGCCAACTCAATATCCACGGAAATCCGTTAATATCGAGTTTAGCAATGACCATGTCAACAGGCTTCTCTTTCCCAGACGAATATATGCTTGATGCGAAACAATGTCAACGATTCCAGCGGGGTATTCCAGCGGGGTATTTTCGGGGTATGCGGTATCAACTTCGGAAGGTAACTATGAGTGTTGTGAGGAATGACAACCCGCATTGTTCAGGAAGAAGCAGCCGATGAACTCCTCATGTCGGATTCTCATATAACAAGAAAAGCGAGCCTGTTTGAGGCTCGCTTTTTTATGGTTCATTCATTACTCTTTTCTACATCCTCACAAACGCATCCTTGGGTGCATTGCACACCGGGCACGCCCAATCATCAGGGAGCTCCTCGAACTTCGTTCCTTCTTTCGCTTCATCATACACATATCCGCAGATGGTGCATCTCCACATCAGAGCCTCCCGGTTGAAAAAATTGATACTGCTGTCAGCGTGCCGCAACGAAGCCGAAACCTGAGTGACGACCTGTTTTGTCCGTCTTTGATTGTCGTGTGAAATCATGCTGCTATTTCGCCGGCTGGCACTGCCCCTCTCCCAGGCCGTCGAACTTCTTATGGTACTCTTTCGTCTTTTCGGCAAACATCTTGCCGAACTCGTAGCACTTTTTATCGTCCTCGGGACTCGGCCGATAGAGCACTTCAACCCCCGGCTCGACGACTTCGAGCCCCATTTTCTTGAAAGTTTCGTAAGCCTCCTTGACTGCGCCGCCGCCCCACCCGTAACTGCCGAAGGCGGCGGCCAGCCTGTTCTTGGGGCGGAGGCCCCTCAGGTGGGTAAGAAACTCGGCAACGCTCGGGAACATGATGTTGTTCAAGGTCGGCGTACCCACGAGCATGGCCCGCGATTCCCATATGCCCTTGATCGCCTTGCTCATCGGCGTTGCCCTGAGCTTCAGAACATCGACGTCGACGCCGGCGGCCCTGATCCCCTGCATGAGGGGAATGGTCATGTGTTCCGTGCTGTGCCACATCGTGTCGTACACGATCACGACCCGGAGGTCCGCTTTGTCGTTCGCCATGTCGAGGTACATCTGAAGGATCTTTTCAGGGTCCCGCCGCCAGATGATCCCGTGGTCGGGCGCGATCATCGAAATCTCCAGCCCCAGCTTCCGGACCTCGGCAATCTTGGCCTTGACCAGCGAACCGAAGGGCATAAGGATGTTGGCATAATAGTCGCGCACCGCGTGTTCGAGGCCGGTCACGGAATATTGATCGCAGTACTCGTCGTCGAACCGGGCCGATGAAGCAAGGTGCTGGCCGAAGGCATCCTGGCTGATCAGGAGCTTGTCCTCCGCCACATAGCTCATCATGGAGTCGGGCCAGTGAAGCATGGGCGTTTCCAGGAAGGTGATCGTTTTAGTGCCCGTACTGAGCGTGTCCCCGGTCTTGACGATCTTGAAGTTCCAGCGGGACGTGTCGAAGAAGCGGTCAAGCCCCTTTTTGCCGCGGGCGGTAATGTAGATCGTCGCCTTCGGAGCGAGCTCCATGATCCTGTCGATGCTCGACATGTGGTCGTTTTCGATGTGATTGATGATGACATTCTCGATTGCAGCGGGATCGACGAGGCTGCGGATGTTGTCGAGGGTATATTCGGAGAAATCGTGCTTGACCGTGTCGACGAGCGTGACCTGCTTGTCCACGATCAGATAATTATTGTAGGAAGTGCCGTTCGGCGTAATATAGCCGTGAAAATCGCGGACCGCCCAATCGATCGCTCCTACCCAGTAGATTTTCGGTTTAATTTCAACAGCGCGCATGGCGGCCTCCTGTCGACTCACTCTTTCCCTGGTTGTTTGCTGCGCCGGACGCGCAGCGGTCAGGTACCGGTTTCGCTTTTTTCTGCAGACACCGCAATATCCGTAAAACTCGACATGGTTCCCGACGACCGTGAAGTCTTCCTGCATCGTCTTCGGCGGATCGACGCGGATCTCTTCGGGAACATCGAACACTTTTCCGCAGCTGATGCAGATCAGATGGTGGTGATGGCTCGTATCGGGATCATAGCGTTTTCGCTCCGGATCAATGGTGAGCTCCCGGAGCACCCCGGCGCGCGTCAGGGTATGAAGAGTGTTGTATACGGTCGCAAAAGACATCGAACGATACTTCTTGGACACCGCCCGGTAAATATCCTCGGCCGAGGGATGCGATGTGTTGCCATCCAGGTACTCGAGGATCGCGAGTCGTTGCGGCGTCCGTTTCAGGCGGACATTCGGTTCCTTCTGCTGATCGTTGTTTATGTCCATGTTTTTTCTACTTTGGAATAATTATAAATTTAACCGGGCGAGGTGTCAAGCGGTTTCCCATCCTCCGGCAATCGGTCCTGAACTCAAAAAAAAAGACAGCCCCGGTGGAGGCTGCCTTTTTTTGATGAACAGGAGTAGCTTTCGGCTTCTTATTTTTGTCCGTGCTTTTCGGCCACCTGGATCCTGATCATGGCGCGGAGCAGCTCTATGCGGTTTTTCTCGTAATCCGCGTGATCCAGTTTTTCGCTGAGGGCCTTTTCCGCCCGTTCCTTGGCAAGTCTGGCTTCGGAAATGTCGATTTCCGTGGCCCGGTCCGCGCCTTCGGCCAGGATAACGACCCGGTCGGGCCCGACTTCGGCATATCCCCAGTCCACGGCGAGATGGTGCCATGTCGTGCCTTCGCGGTAGGAAAGCATGCCGACCTTGAGCGTGGTCAGGTACGGCGTGTGCCCCGGCAGGACTCCGAATTCACCCTCGCTTCCGGGCGCAATGACTTCATCCACATGCTCGGACCGGACGACCTGTCGGCTCGGCGCAACTATTTCGAGAAGCATTTTCCCTTTTTCAGCGACCATGTTCTTTTTCCAATCCTCAGCGCTCAATTTTTAACGCTTGTAGCCGAGCTTCTCCGCCTTTTCGAAGACTTCCTCGATCGGGCCTACCATGTAGAACGCCTGCTCGGGAATATCGTCCATTTTGCCGTCCACCACTTCCTTGAAGCCCTTGATGGTCTCCTTGAGCGGCACGTACTTGCCCGGGGTGCCGGTGAAAGCCTCGGCGACCTGGAAGGGCTGGGACAGGAAGCGCTGGATCTTTCTGGCCCGGGACACGGCAAGTTTGTCGTCGTCCGAGAGTTCGTCCATACCCAGGATCGCGATGATGTCCTGGAGTTCCTTATAGCGCTGCAGTACCAGCTGTACCCTGCGCGCGACAGCATAGTGTTCTTCGCCGATGATATGGGGGTCCATGATGCGGGATGTGGAATCGAGCGGGTCCACGGCCGGGTAAATGCCCAGTTCCGAGATCTGGCGCGAAAGCACGGTGGTGGCATCGAGGTGCGCAAACGCCGTTGCCGGAGCGGGGTCGGTCAAGTCGTCGGCGGGCACGTAGATGGCCTGCACCGAGGTGATGGACCCTTTTTTGGTCGAGGTGATGCGCTCCTGCAGCATGCCCATTTCCGTTCCCAGCGTGGGCTGGTAACCCACGGCCGACGGCATACGGCCGAGAAGGGCCGAAACTTCCGATCCCGCCTGGGTGAAACGGAATATGTTGTCGACGAAGAGCAGCACGTCCTGGCCCATGGTGTCGCGGAAATACTCGGCCACGGTCAAGGCGGAGAGGCCGACCCGCAATCTGGCTCCCGGCGGCTCGTTCATCTGGCCGTAGACCAGGGCGGTCCTGTTGATAACGCCCGACTCCTTCATCTCCGTCCAGAGATCGTTCCCTTCACGGGTACGCTCGCCCACGCCGGCAAACACCGAGTAGCCGCCGTGCTGCTTGGCCACGTTATTGATCAGCTCCATGATGAGCACGGTCTTGCCCACGCCCGCGCCGCCGAAGAGGCCTGTCTTGCCGCCCTTGGTGTACGGCGCAAGGAGGTCGATGACCTTGATGCCTGTTTCGAAGAGCTGCTTCGTAGGATCGAGTTCCTCGAGCAGAGGGGCCAGGCGATGGATGGGAAGCGTATCCTTGGTCTGGATCGGCCCCATCTCGTCCACCGGCTCGCCGATCACGTTCATGATGCGGCCGAGAACTTCCTTGCCCACGGGCATCGAGATCGGCTTCCCAGTGTCGTTGACCTTCATGCCGCGCATAAGACCGTCCGTCGACGACATGGCGACCGTGCGCACCCGGTTCTCGCCGAGATGCTGGGCGACCTCGAGCGTCAAGTGCGTCTCAGGCGTCCCGAAGTTCTTGTCCGCCGCCTGATCGATCCTGAGCGCGTTCATCAGTTGGGGCAGACCGCCGACGGGGAACTCGCAGTCCACCACGGCGCCCATGACCTGTACTATTTTCCCTGTGCTCATTGATAACCCCCTGTATATAATGCCGTGAGACGTGAAACGTGAGGAGTGAAAAGAACTGCGAAGCCTCTTACGTTTTACGCTTTCCGTTTAACCTTTCACGTTTTACTTTTCACACGATTTACTTCAATGCTTCCGCCCCGCCGACGATCTCCGATATCTCCTTGGTGATAGCGGCCTGACGCTGTTTGTTGTACTTCAGCGTAAGCCGGTCTATCATGTCCCTGGCATTTCGGGTCGCGGAGTCCATAGCCGTCATGCGCGCGCCCATCTCGCTGGCCTGGCTTTCCAGCATCGAACGGTATACCTGAACCTCGATGTGCTTCGGCAGGATGGAACCCAGGATCGCTTCCGGATTGGGCTCGTACAGATAGTCCACGGCAGCCATGAAGGGATCGGCTTCCGCAGGCGGTTCCACCGGAAGGAGCTTCTCCAGGGTGACTTTCTGCTGGATCACGCTCTTGAACTCGTTATAGAGCAGGTATACTTCATCGGTATCGCCGGCAATGAAACGGTCGACGATGTTCTTGCCCACGTCGGCGGCCTTCTCGTAGTCCACCATGCCGAGGTCGGACCACACCTTGCCGAGCGTATAGGCCGGGCGCTTGCGGAAGAAGTCGCGCCCTTTTCTGCCCACGATATTCACCTTGACATCCTTGCCTTCGGCCTTGAACGTCTTGACCGCCTCGACCGCTTTGCGCAGGATGTTGGTGTTGTAAGCGCCGCAGAGGCCGCGGTCGGACGTGAGCACGAGGAGCTTCACCTGCTTCGGTTCCCGCTTGGCGAGCAGCGGATGCTGCGCCCGCTCGACACGGCCGGCAAGGTTCGCGATCACGGCGAGCATCTTGCGCGCATACGGCCGCGCCGCGATGACCCGCTCCTGGGAGCGGCGAAGCTTCGCCGCGGCCACCATCTTCATGGCCTTCGTGATCTGCTGGGTCTTCTTGACGCTCGTGATCTTTCTTTTAATATCTCTTAAGCTGGGCATGTTTTCGTCCTGGTTCCGAGTTCCGCGTTCTGGGTTTCGGGTTTGAAGTCACTCGAAACGCTAAACACGAAACACTAAACTGTCTTAAGCCGTAAACGTCTTCTTGAATTCCTCGATGGCCGCCTTCGCGCGCGCCTTGATGTCGTCGTCGATCTGCTTCTTGGTCTTGATGTCGTTCAGGAGCGCCTGGTGCTTGCTCGCGGCGAACCGCAGAAGCTCCTGCTCGAACTTCTTCACGGCATTCACCGGGACCTCGTCGACATAGCCGTTGGCGCCCGCAAAGATGACGAGGATCTGCTGTTCCACGGGCATCGGCACATACTGGTCCTGCTTCAAAAGCTCATACATGCGCTGACCGCGGTTCAACTGGGCCAGGGTCGCCTTGTCCAGGTCGCTGCCGAACTGGGCGAAGGCCGCGAGCTCGCGGTACTGGGCCAGGTCGAGGCGGAGCGTGCCGGCCACCTGCTTCATGGCCTTGATCTGGGCGCTGCCGCCCACGCGGGACACGGAAATACCGACGTTGATTGCCGGCCGCTGGCCGGAATAGAACAGATCGGACTCGAGGAAGATCTGGCCGTCCGTAATGGAGATCACGTTCGTAGGAATGTAGGCAGACACGTCGCCCGCCTGGGTCTCGATGATCGGCAGCGCCGTCAGCGATCCGCCGCCCATCTTGTCGGACAGCTTGGCCGCGCGCTCGAGCAGACGGGAATGGAGATAGAACACATCGCCGGGGTATGCCTCGCGTCCCGGAGGACGGCGGAGGAGCAGCGAGAGCTGGCGGTATGCGGTCGCCTGCTTGGAAAGATCGTCATATACGATAAGGGCGTGGCCGCCTTTGTCGCGGAAATACTCGCCGATGGTCGCGCCCGTGTAGGGGGCGATGAACTGGAGCGGCGCGGGATCCGATGCCGTTGCCGACACAATGATGGTGTAGTCCATGGCGCCGTGCTCGGAAAGGGTCTTTACGACCTGAGCCACGGTCGAACGCTTCTGACCGATGGCGACATAGATACAGATGACGTTCTGGCCCTTCTGGTTGATGATGGTATCCAGGGCGACGGCCGTCTTGCCCGTGCCGCGGTCGCCGATGATCAGTTCGCGCTGGCCGCGGCCGATCGGGATCATGGCGTCGACCGCCTTGAGTCCGGTCTGGAGAGGCTCGCGCACGGACTGGCGTTTCACGATGCCCGGGGCGATCACTTCGATGTGGCGGAACTCTTTCGAGGCGATGGGGCCCTTGCCGTCGATGGGCTGGCCGATGCCGTCCACCACGCGGCCGACGATGGCGTCGCCCACGGGGACTTCGGCGATCCTCTTGGTCCGCTTCACGATGTCGCCTTCGCGGATCTTTGAATCGTCTCCCATGAGCACCGCGCCCACGTTCTCTTCTTCGAGGTTGAGCGCCATGCCCATGACGCCGCCCGGGAACTCGAGGAGTTCGCCGGACATGACGTTGTCGAGCCCGAAGACCTTGGCGATACCGTCACCGACGGTGATCACGGTGCCGACTTCGGCTACCTCGACGGTCTTTTCGAAATCGGATATCTTCTTTTTAATGATCTCGCTGATTTCCTGTGCCTTGATCTGCATTGCAGCGCTCCTTCTGTGCCAGAGGTTTATCTGTTTAGTTCGTCAATTGACTGCGCATCTTGTTCAGCTGGTTCTTGATGGTCCCGTCGTAGACCGTGCTCCCGATCTGCGCCTTTGCGCCGCCGATAAGAGCCGCGTCCACCTTTGCATCGATATCCACCTGCTTGCCGGTGAGAACTTCGAGCTTCTTCTTGATGTCCGCCAGGTCGGCCGGACCGATGGCGACCGCCGTAGTGAGCCGCGCCATGGCGCGGTTGGTGCGTTCGGCCAGGATCTCCTGGAACGCCTCGAAGACCTCGCGGACGTACCGGATCCTGCCCGTTTCGGCGAGGTGCTCCACGAACCGCTGGGACGACGGCTGCATGCCGAGCTTGCCGGCCAGCTCCCTGATGACGGCCTTCTTGTTCTCGGGGGTGAAGACCGGGCTGGCAAACAGCTTCTGCAGGGCCGGATGCTCGTTCACGGCGGCAACAAAAGCGGCGATATCCGCCCTGGTCTTTTCGATGGTTTTCTTCTCCTCGGCAAGCTGCACGAGGGCTTTGGCGTATCTTTTTGCGATGATCCGGATCAACCCTTGCCTCCCACTTTGGCGACGTATTCCTTCACAATGCGCTCATGGTCCTGGCTGCTGATCTTTTCTTTGATCTTGCCCTCGGCCAGCTCGATGGAAAGGAGCGAGGCCTCCATGGCAAGGGCGGACTTGGCTTTCTGCACTTCGATGTCGATGCCGTCCTTGACCTGCGCCTGTACTTCCTGGGCGACCCGCTTGCCTTCCTCGATAAGCGCCTGGCGGTCCTTCTCGCCGCGGACCTGCGCATCAGCCACCAGGCGCGCCGTCTCCGCCTCGAGGTCTTTGATCTTCCGCTCCATCTCGGCCAGGGCCGAAACGGCGCGGTCGCGGGCTTCCCTGGATTCCTGCATGGCCTTTGCGATCTCGGCGGTCCGGTTCGCGAAGAAATCGCGGACAGGCTTTCTCATGAAGTAGACCACGACGAAGGCGATGATGCCGAAATTGACGAGCCTCGGGAACCAGTCCCCCATGAACGTCATGGTTTCATGGCCGCCCTCGGCTGCTTCCGATGCAAAGGCAAATCCCGCGGCCAGAACACAGGCTGCGAGCAAGGACATATGATATGGATTTCTTCAGCATGGTATTCCCCACGGCTACACCGCCCTTCCGAGCAGCTTGGAGGTGATCTCCTGGGACAGCCGCTCCGCCTCTTTCTTGAGATCCGCCCTCGCGGCGGCGGATGCCGAAGAGACCTCGGCGCGGGCCTTATCGAGCATCTCCGAGGCTTTGGCGCGCTCGGCGGAGATCATCTCGCGCTGCGCATCAAGGCCCTGCTGGTAGCCGGTATTGTAGACGGTTGTCGCCTTCTGCTTGGCCTCGGCCAGCGAGGTATTATAACCGTCGAGGAGGCTCTGCATGCGCTCCGACGCATTCCTGGCATCGCCCAGCGCGGAGCTGATCCCCTGCTCGCGCTCCTGCATGACCTGCCGGATGGGCTTGAAAAGAATGATATGGAGGACGACGAGCAGAACAAGGAAGTTGACGAGCTGGATAAGAAGTGTTGAAGTTGATATCTATCATAATGCAGTTTCCTCTCAGACAGAGAAACGCTTGTTTGGCCTTTTAAAGTGTGAAAAAAGTTAACACAACGAAAAATCATTGTCAAGAATTTTGCCTATAAATAATATAAATGAGCGCAATGTTTTTGATTATAGAATAGGCAAGCAACGCTGCAACCTCCGGCGCATCGGCGCCGGCGGAGGCGGTGCCGACAAGCGTTCATCCCCTCTCTGAAGGACCTCGCCGCCCTGCTTTTCCGCCGCGTAAACCGCCCCCTGCGCCGTTCCCCGCGAAGGCCTGTGCGCTATAAATTTCTTTACTCCACCCATGCCCGGTGGTACAATTATCTTTCGCTTCGTGATTCCGCTATTCCTATGAACAAGATCATTCTTAAGGGCTGCCGCCAGCACAATCTTAAAAACATCGACCTCGAGATCCCGCGGGACAAGCTGGTCGTCATCACCGGTTTGTCGGGTTCGGGCAAATCATCGCTCGCCTTCGACACGATCTACGCCGAGGGCCAGCGGCGCTATGTCGAAAGCCTTTCGGCTTACGCCCGGCAGTTCCTGGGCCAGATGGACAAGCCGGACGTGGACTCCATCGACGGCCTGTCGCCCGCCATCGCCATCGAGCAGAAAACCACGAGCAAGAACCCCCGTTCGACCGTCGGCACCGTTACCGAGGTCTACGACTACCTGCGCCTCCTCTACGCCCGCATCGGCAAGCCCTTCTGCTACAAATGCGGCCGCGAGATCGCCGCCCAGACGGTCCAGCAGATCACCGATGCGGTCATGGCCCTGCCGCGGGAAACCAGCGCATCCAGGTGCTGGCGCCGATCGTGCGCGGCCGGAAGGGCGAGTATAAGAAGGAGCTGATGGCCGCGGGCGCGTCGGGGTACGTGCGGGCCCGGATCGACGGCGTGATCAAGGACCTCTCCGAGCCGGTCCCGATGGACAAGAAGAAGAAGCACGACATCGAGATCGTGATCGACCGGCTCGTGATCAAGCCCGGCGTGGAGCGGCGGCTTGCAGAAAGCATCGAGACGGCCCTCCGGCAGGCCGAGGGCATCGTCCTCATCAACCTTGTGGACCAGAAGAAGGACCTTCTCTACAGCGAGAAGCTGGCCTGCATCGTCGACAACATCAGCTATCCCGACATCGCGCCCAACAGCTTCTCCTTCAACAGCCCCCAGGGCGCCTGCCCCACCTGCGACGGCCTGGGAGGGCTCCTCGAATTCGATCCGGACCTCATCGTCCCGAACCCGAACCTTTCGCTCCGGGAAGGGGCGATAAAGCCGTGGGCCAAGCGCACCTCGGTCTATCACTACGACATGCTCCACTCCATTGCCGACGGGTGCGGCTTCGACGTCAATACCCCCTTCCGGAATCTGTCGGCCGCGCAGCAGAAGATGCTCCTTCACGGCACCGGCGAGAACGGGGGCCGGAGCCTCGGCGGGGCGGCGGGGAGCGGCCTGCAAGCCCTTCGAAGGGGTCATCGAGAACCTGAAGCACCGCTACGACGAGACCGATTCCTACGCCATCCAATGGGAGCTGGAGCAGTACATGAACTACCAGACCTGTCCGGATTGCGAGGGAAGCAGGCTGCGGAAAGAGTCCCTTTCCATCAAGGTCGCCGGCTTGAACATTCACGAGATCACCCGCATGAGCATCAGGCAGGCGCTGGCCTTTTTCGGGGAGCTGAAGCTCACGGACAAGGAGCGGGCCATTGCCCAGCGGATCCTGAAAGAGATCCGCGAGCGCCTCGGCTTCATGGTGCACGTGGGCCTCGACTACCTGACCCTGGAGCGGGGCGCAGCCACGCTGTCCGGCGGCGAGGGACAGCGCATCCGGCTGGCCACCCAGATCGGCTCCTCTCTCGTCGGCGTTCTGTACATTCTCGACGAGCCGTCCATCGGCCTGCACCAGCGGGACAACCGGCGACTCCTGGACACGCTGTTCCGGCTGCGCGATCTCGGCAACACCGTCCTCGTGGTGGAGCACGACGAGGAGACCATCCGCTCGGCGGACCACGTGATCGACATGGGGCCGGGCGCGGGCGTGCACGGCGGCGAGATCGTGGCCCAGGGGACCCCGCAGGAAGTGCAGCGGGTGCCGGAGTCGCTCACCGGCCAGTATCTTTCGGGGAAGGCTTACATCGACGTACCGCCCTCCCGCCGGACGTCCAACAAGTCGATCAGCATCGTAGGCGCAACGGAGAACAATCTCCGGAGCATCACCGTCCCCTTTCCCCTCGGCATCTTCACCTGCGTGACCGGCGTGTCGGGCTCCGGCAAGAGCACCCTGGTCGTCGACATCCTGTACCGCGCCCTGGCGCAGCGCCTCTACCGCTCCACGGAGCGGGCGGGCAAGCACAAGGACATCAAGGGACTGGAGCACATCGACAAGGTCATCGACATCGACCAGTCGCCCATCGGCCGGACGCCGCGCTCGAACCCGGCCACCTACACCGGCGTCTTCAGCCCGGTCCGCGAGCTCTTCGCCCAGCTCCCGGAGTCGCGGGTGCGCGGCTACAAGGCGGGCCGCTACAGTTTCAACGTCAAGGGCGGCCGGTGCGAAGCCTGCGAGGGAGACGGCCTCATCAAGATCGAGATGCACTTCCTGCCCGACGTGTACGTGACCTGCGACGTATGCCAGGGCAGCCGCTACAACCGCGAGACCCTCGACATCCGGTACAAGGGCAAGAACATCGCCGACGTGCTCGCCATGACCGTGGAGCAGGCCCTCGAGTTCTTCCAGAACGTCCCGCCCGTCCGGTCGAAGCTCCAGACGCTCATGGAGGTCGGCCTCGGATACATCACGCTGGGACAGTCGGCCACGACGCTTTCGGGCGGTGAATCGCAGCGCGTCAAGCTGTCGAAGGAGCTCTCGCGCCGCGCCACGGGGCGCACGCTCTACATCCTCGACGAGCCGACGACGGGCCTTCACTTCGCGGACACGCAGAAGCTGCTCGACATGCTGAACCAGCTCGTCAACGCCGGAAATACGGTCGTGGTGATCGAGCACAACCTCGACGTGATCAAGACCGCGGACTGGATCATAGACCTCGGCCCCGAGGGCGGGGACGGCGGCGGCCAGATCGTGGCCCAGGGAACTCCCGAGGAAGTGGCCCGCGCGCCGAAATCCCATACTGGACAGTTTCTGAAAAAGATACTATAGTGGCGAATCAGAAGCCTCCAGACCAATGTGGAATGATATCTATCGTTCTAAACGTGAAACCTGAAGCTTGAAACTCAAAACTAAAAACTCAAACTCCCGAATCCAGAACCAGAACCCGAACCCGACAACCAGAACCAACCCCGAAACTCGAAACTGAGTTTTGAACCTTCCGGAGGCCCCATGAAACGCATGCTCTCCCTCGCAGCACTCATTGTCGTACTCGTTCTTTTTTCCTCCTGCAGCGACAAGAAAGCTCCCGGCCAGGAGCTGGCCAAAAGCAGGGATGTCCTTTCCGTTCTCCGATCGCTGAACAAGTCCTACGATGCAAAGAATCTCAACGCCTTCATGGACGATGTGTCCGGCGCCTACAAGGGCCGCGATGCTTTTTCCAAGTCGCTGGGCGCGGTGTTCACCCGGTATAAGACCGTCCATCTCTCCATCAATTACTCCAAGATGATCATCCTAATGGATCAGGCGGGACAGATCAAACCGACCTTCACCTGCGAGGCGGAGTGGGTGGCTGCGGACGGTGCGAGCCAGAAAGACGGCGCGCGGGTGACCCTTGTGTTCGAACCGAAGGACTACAAGCTCGTCTCGATCGACGGCAAGAACCCCTTTGTCCCTCAGCCGGGGCAGACTCCGGGAAAATGACCGGCATAGCGCAGAGAGCAACGAGCACAGGGTAACGTCGGTATTTCCCCTCATGCCCTCTGCACTCTGCCCCATGCATTCCGCATTCGAAATGAACTACGCGACCGAACACATATCAACCGATTTCCTGATCATCGGCGGCGGCGTGGCCGGGCTCCGGGCGGCGCTCGAGCTTGCGCAGAACGGCGACGTGCTCGTCGTGACCAAGGACGCGCCCACGGAGAGCAGCAGCGAATATGCCCAGGGCGGCGTTGCCGTGGCGCTTTCCGATGAAGACGAGATCTCGATCCATTTCGACGACACGATAAAGGCCGGCGACGGCCTCTGCATCCGCAAGGCCGTGGGCACCCTCGTGGAAGAAGGCCCTACGCGCATCCGCGAGCTCATCTTCTGGGGCGCGGAATTCGACAAGGAAGGCACCAGGCTCGCCTTCACGCAGGAAGCGGCCCACTCCAAACGGAGGATTCTCCATGCCCAGGGCGACTCGACGGGCAAGGAGATCATGCGCGTTTTGATCGACAAGGTGCGTGCAACGCAGACCGTATCCAAGATCGACTTCGCCTTTACACGGGACCTGATCATCCGGGATGGACGCTGCGTCGGCGCCGTGGTCTGCCAGCAGAAGCTGAAAAAGGTGCTCGTTATTTCAGCCCGGGCCGTGCTGCTCGCCACCGGCGGATCGGGACAGCTCTACGAAAGAACGACGAATCCCGCCGTTGCCACGGGCGACGGCATGGCCATGGCCTTCCGCGCCGGCGCCGAGCTCGTGGATATGGAGTTCGTCCAGTTCCACCCGACCGCATTGTATCGCAAAGGCGCTCCGCAGTTCCTGCTCTCCGAGGCCATGCGGGGCGAAGGCGGCATGCTCAGGAACGTCCAGGGGCTCCGCTTCATGGACAGCTACCATCCCGCGCGGGAGCTTGCCCCGCGCGACGTGGTCACCCGCGCCATTCATTCCGAGATGCATGCAACTGGATCAAGCCACGTATATCTGGACATGACCCATTTGAACGCTGATTATATAATGAAGCGCTTTCCGCGCATTTACCGGACCTGCAAAGACCTCGGCATCGACATCACTTCAGAGCCCATTCCCGTGTCCCCCGCGGCCCACTACATGATGGGCGGTGTGAGAACCGACCTCTGGGGAGCCACTACCATCCCGGGTCTGTACGCGGCAGGCGAAACAGCCTGCACCGGCGTGCACGGAGCAAACCGTCTTGCCAGCAACTCATTATTGGAAGGCCTGGTCTACGGCGAGCGTGCGGGGCTGGCTGCCGCGCGGTATGCGCGGAAGCATCCTGACCGGAAAGACCTGTCAAAACTCTCCCTGTTGTCTGAAAAAGAATCCAGTTCTTCCGCGACAACGCGGGACATCGCCAATATTCGCGCTGCACTCAAGAAGCTTATGTGGGAAAAAGCAGGGATCGTGCGGAACAAGAAGGACCTGACTGTCGCGCTCAAGCAACTGCGGAAGTGGGACCGCATGACCAAAAACCTGTGCTGCGATCGCACTATTTTCGAGCTCAAGAATATGATCCTTGCTTCGACGCTCATCACCCGCTCGGCCCTGCTCCGCGAAGGCAGCGTCGGCGCGCATTATAGGATGGACTTTCCCGCGAAGGGGAAAAACTGGAGGAAGAGGACGATGTTGAAGAAGTAGGAAGATAGGTCCAACTCTTATAACGATAACTTAATTTCTGATGTCTGACCCGCTAATCCTTCCTTCGAAGGGGAAGAACTGGAGGAGAAGAGGACGGTGTTGAAGAAGTAGGAAGGTAGGTTCAACGGTTATAACAATAACTTAATTTCTGATGTCTGACCCGCTGACAGCTACACTTGACAGGAGCGACATAGTATGTCCCCTTGGTGTCCTGAGCTTTTGAAGTAATATCATCCGATTCAAAACCCCATTGCCTGTGCCTCCCCCCTAATGTGCCGTTATTTGGTATCAACTCTTGCCAAGAGTCTTTTTGTTAATTCGCTCCACGTATCAACCCATTCAACGCCTTCGACCACTGATTTGTTCTGGTTCCAGGGGTGACGGAGGAGATAGCACGGCGTCTTGCCAAGTTTGGCAACGGTGTCATATATCGTTTCAGGTGAGATCATTTCATCCTCCCGCTCAGCAAAAAAGCGTTTTGAGTTCTGAGTTTTTAGTTTTAAGTTAGTAGTCCGGAAATCCCTCGCGCTTCGATAGTCTGCAACAATCCTATTTTTGTTCTATGATTGTCTCAACAGCTTGTTTCTGATGATAGTTGCGCTTTACACCAAATTACAGGCAAAGCCGGAAAGGCGCCCATGCATATCGAACGGATCGATGTCATAAGCTACTCAGGCCGCATCGGCAACGAACGGCCCGTGACCTTCGCTCTTCGCGGGCTCCGCATCGATGTTGTGGAGGTCCTCGATCATTGGCTCGAAGAAAGTCTGGAAGACCGGGTCCTGATGCGCTATTTCGAGGTCAAAGGCAGTGACGGAATCCAACACCGCATCCGCTACGACGAAGCATCGCTCGAATGGCAGCACCTGTCGCCATGAAGCCGCTACCACGGCGGCGGCCAGTACGGATTCGGATAGGGCCTCCCCCAGGGATCGTACAGGAAGGGCGGGGAGTAATAGTAGGGATAGGGCGGATAATCGTAATGCCGATACTCTGACCAGAGGTAGATCTGTTTTATCTCGAACACGGGATAAAGGTATTCCATCTCATCGATCTTCCCCTTTTTTACATCAACGAACTCGCCTGCAAGGGTGATCTGCCTCCCCTTCCGGTAGATCTCGGGATCGAGCATGCCCTTTGACCGCGGATAGATCGCGAAGAACCTGCCCCTGAGCTGCCCACCTTCCTCGAGATACCCCCGGCTGTCCACCGGCGCGTAGAGCGCCTCGATCTGGGACCCTGCTTCCGTCAAACGGGTGCCTACAATCATCCCGCCGAGAATGTACAGCCTTCCCTTGTACTCCGTTGGCGCTGCCTCGAGCCTGTTAAAAGGCACTTCGCGCGTCCCCGCCCTCATCAGCTGTTGGTCCAGGACAGGCGCGCAGGCGGCAAGGACAACCAGGGCGATTATAGACAGCAGCGCTCGTTTCATGAAGAAATTATCCCTCCGGCATCTGCGGGCTGTCAAGTTTCGTCCTTTTTGTAATACTGGGGATAGATCCTCTGCGCGCATTCGGGGCAGAGGCCGTGGCTGAACTCGGCGTCCGAGTGCTCCCGGATATAGCTTTCTATCTGGTTCCAGTAGCCTTTATCGTCGCGGATCCTTTTGCAGGACGCGCAGATCGGCATCATGCCCTTGAGGGTCTTGATGTTCGCGAGCGCGTCCTCATAGGCAAGAATGAGCTGCTCCCGGTCGGCCGTATATTGCTTTTGCCGGGTGATGTCGCGAAAGGCGATCACGATCGCCGTCGCCTTGCCGTTCTCCATGATCGGCGCGGAAATATAGGCAACGGGAATGCGCGACCCGTCCTTGCGGATGAAGATGTCGTCATCGATCACTATCGTCTGGCCCATGGCGAGCGCCCTGAAACAGGGACACTCTTCCCTCGTCAGGGGAGTTCCGTCCGTCTTATGAGGATGTACGAGCCCATGAACATCCCTGCCCGCAAGGTCCGCTTCGCTCCACCCCAGCAGCTGCTCCGCTTCCGGGTTCATGAATACGAGGGTCCCCTTTTCGTCGAGCACGACGACGCCCTCTCCCAGACTGGCCGTGATGTCGCGCAGCTTGCGCTCGCTTTTTTTCAGTCCTTCTTCGGCCTGCTGGCGCGCATCAAGCATTTCGTTGAACGCCTGCCCCAGGTTGCCGAGCTCGTCCTCTGAGCGGACCTTGACCCGCGCCGCCAGATTGCCGTGGCGCACGGCGACCGTGGCGGACGCAAGCTCGCGGAGGGGCCTGGTTATTCTCGCGGAAAGGGCCGCGGCAACGGCCATCCCGATGACCAGCACGATGACGACGATCCCGATGATGAGCCGGATGACATGCTCCACGTCCCTTTTCACCGGAAACTCGGACATGCCCACATGCGCCACGCCGGCGGAGCCGTTGAGAAGGGGGACGGCGATGTCGAACAATACCCCCTTCTCGCTGTCGAGCCGCAGGATGCTCACCTGCTGTCCCGGCCTGGGCCGGTTCACGTCTCTCAGGTCTGCTGGAAATCCGCCATGAAACGTGTCCGCGGCAACGTCTCCCCGCGCATTCAGAAGATAGATGTACTCGATGTCTTCTGACGATTCCTGCTGTTCCCGGACCAACAGCTCGAGCTCGACGTAGCGTTCGGTGAGGAGCAGGTTCAGGCTGTTCTGGGCGATGTTTTTCGCGATGCTGACGCCCCGCTTCTGGAGGGTGCGGTAGAGGGTGCTGGTGAGGACGGTCCTGGCGAACACGATCATGACCAGCGCGAAGAACAGGACGATCGCGATCGTGGCCATGAAGATCTTTATGGTAAGCCCGGCCTTGCCCATGGGCTATTTGCCCGCCGTTTTCTTACTATGCTGGGCCACCCAGACCTTCATGGTCCTGATGGAATCGTAGGCGGAATCGTTGATGGGCACGAACCGGTCGATCATCATGCCGTGGAGAATGGCCCGGCCTTTGTCGTCACGGTGGGCATTCAACAGCACTGCGCGCAGTCTCTCTTTGAGCTGAGGATCGAGTTCTTTGGGAACAACCACCGGCGGAATGCCGTAGGGCGGGGACTTCTGAATAACTTTGGCCAGAGACGTGAACTCCGGGTTCGTTCTTTCCAGGTAATGCCAGATCAGGCTGTCGACAGCAGCGCCGTCGACGATTCCCTCGGCCACGGCTTTGATGGAGCCGTCGTGGGAATGCGTGTACACCAGGGAGCCGAAAAAGGACGCCGGGGTTTCGTTCATCTTTGCCAGCATGTACGTCGGCACAAGGGCGCCTGAGTTCGAAAGCGGATCGGTGAACGCGAATTTCTTTCCCCGCAGATCGGAAAGCCCCGCAGCCGCACTGTCGTGCCGAACGATGATGTAGGAATAGTACACGGTCTTCCCATACGCCTTCGGTGCTGCAAGAAGCTCCATCCCAAAAGAGTCGTGACCATCGACGTACGGCCCCCCGCAGACGAATGCAGCGTCTACGGCGCCGGTCTTCACAAGCCTGTTGATGGCCGCATAATCGTCGCGGTCCACGAACTCCACGTTCATGCCCATCTTTTCGCCCAGATAGTCAAGGAACTGGCGATAATAGCCAAAACCGGCTTTCGGCGTTATCATGCCGCCGACCGCGATCCGCAGCGTATTCTCCAAGCGCGGCTGTTTTTCTGAAAGCTTTTTTACAGGCTCTTTTTTTTCAAGACGGACCTGGGTGGGGGTGTCGTTGGAGCAGCCGGAAGGCAATATGGCGAAAAGACTCATCAGTAGGACGACTATTTGCAACATGTTGAAACTGAATGGCAGTCTCATCGCACACATCCTTACAATTTCCAATATCAACAATTATACTATATCTTAATTCCTGATGCTTATGAATCAGTCAATTGCCCGGCTCCCGTAAAACTTCTGTCATCCGGTGCATAGGGCACCAAATCCCCCATTTCGGAGAAAACGTTATTCATAGAAACTAGTCTTGACTCTCAACTTGCTTTCGTATAATATTTAACAATGCTGATTCCATTTATTTGAAAAAACAATGACTTGCATACGCGGGTTTCGGCAGATAGTGTAATAATTTTGCATTTGTCGAAATGAAGGAGCGAATTATGTTTGTAAGGAAACAGATTCTCACGACCATTCTGACGGCGGCTTTGCTCATATCGCCCAACATCGCATCGGCGGCGAAAAAGCCAAGCGGTGGTGGTTCTCTGGATACGCTGAAACAGTATGCTGCAGAGCTGAGGAAGAATCCGTCTGATAATGCCCTGCGCGAAAAGATCATCAATCTCGCGTTAAGCATCAAGCCCGCGCCGCCCATTCCGGAAGATGCCGAAAGAAACTTCGTACGGGGAACGGCTTTTTTCGCGAAAGCCACGGACGGGAACGGCTATCAGAAGGCCATCGCCGAATTCGGGGCTGCCGCCAACAGCGCGCCGTGGATGGCTATTGCCTATTACAATCTGGGCATAGCCCAGGAGCGCGCGGGGCTCTACGCTGAAGCGCTGCAGAGCCTGAAGTTCTATCTGCTGGCAGCTCCCGACGCCAAAAACGCGCGCGAAGTAAAGAACAAGATCTACTCCCTCGAAGTCGACGCTGAAGACCTCAAAGCAGGGAAGAACGCTCCTGCCCCGGAACCGGCGCCTGCTGCCGCGCCCGCTGCCCCGGGGAGCAAAGCCCTGGCCCTCGCAGGCAAACCGTCACTCGCCATCGAGTCCGCGGACACGGAGCTGAAGATCATCAAGATGCCGCCGCCCGAGAAGAAATCGAGGATTCCGAGCTTCATCGGCACCTGGTACTTCAAGGACGTTTTGCGCGGCGAGGAACTCACCATCGAGGCATTCGCGATAGAAAAGAACGCTGCCGGGGACCTTGTGGTCACGCCGCCGAAGAGGGCCGCGGACAGCTACGCAGCAGTCACCCAATTCGAGATAAGCGACAAGAACCTGAAACTGCAGATGCGCTGGAAAATGAGGTCCGTGGTCGGATACTGGAAGACCGAGACCTACGACCTCACGATGTCGGACGACGGAAAGAAGCTTTCGGGGGCCCATAATCAAAAAAGCATCGGCGGCAGAAACATAGACATGGACCGTGTGCTCTTTCGTCAGTAGTCTCCCCTGACATCGTATTCGATCAAGCCGCCGCTCCGGCGGCTTTTTTTATGGCTTGCGGGAGAATGCGGGAAATGGGCAAGCGGCGAAAAGCACTTCCGGAATGCCGCCGCGTTTATTTCACGATCAGGTCATCGGGGCGCCTTTTTTCTGCTATACTATTTTTGTTGACTCGCTTTTCCGGAGACGGGAAAAATCATTATTAAGTCGGAGAATTACCAGGGAGGCACGTTGTATGGCAACAAAAATCTACATTGAGAACCTGCCGAAGGATGTTACAGAAGACCGGCTGAAGGACTTTTTTGCACAAATCGGAGAGGTCCAGGCGGTAGAAATTCTGATGGATCTGCTCCGTCATCCGAGGGGTTCAGGCTACATCGAAATGTCCCTGGACGTGGATGCATACCGGGCTGTCAACTGTTTTAACGGCGCCACGTTCAAGGACCGGAAAATTCATGTCGAAGAGGTCAAGCCGTTCTACGAAAAGGCCAAGGAACTGCTGATGGACCGCGTTCATGTGCTGGCACAGTACAGCGCGGACCTGAAGAAGCAGCTGCCGAAATGGCATTGATGCTCCTTCTCCATCATCGTTGATGCCGAACAAAAAGCCCCTGCCGGCGGTATCCGGCAGGGGCTTTTAACATCACCTGACTTCTCACTTTTTACTTCTCACTGTTTTATTAGAACACGCCTTTCACCTTCCCCGTCTCCACATCCACATCCACGCGGCGATAGGCCGGGTCGGACGACGTGCCGGGCATGAGCGTGATCGTGCCTGCCACCGGGACGACGAAGCCCGCGCCCTTGTAGGTCAGGATGTCGCGGATGCGGAGCCTCCAGCCCTTGGGCACGCCCTTGATGGATCGGGTTGTCCGTGAGCGACAGGTGGGTCTTCACCATGCAGGTGCCGAGCTTGGCGGTCTCGGGGTCCGCTTCCATCTTCTTCGCCTTTGCCTCGGCCTCAGGGGTATAGTCCACGCCGTCGGCGCCGTACACTTCCTTGGCGATCAGCTCGATGCGCTTCCGGAGCGGGGTATCGAGCTCATAGAGGAAGCTTGAAGTCGTTCTTCTCGTTGCAGGCGTCGACGACGGCGTCGGCGAATTCCAGGGCGCCGTCGCCGCCCTTTTCCCAGTGACGGGAAAGGGCCACGCGGGCGCCTGCTGCCTCGGCGAGCCTGCCGCACGGCCTTGATCTCGTTGTCCGTGTCGGTGTAGAAGGCGTTGATGCAGACCACGGGATTGATGCCCGCCTTCTTCACGGTCTTGATGTGGTGGATGAGGTTCTCGCAGCCCTTCTCGACCCAGCCGACGTTCTCGCCCTTGTATTCCGCGGGCATGGGCTTGCCCGGCACCGGGATGGGCGCGCCGCCGTGGCACTTGAGCGCGCGGATCGTGGCGACGACCACGGCGGCATGGGGCTTCAGGCCCGAGATGCGGCACTTCAGGTTCCAGAACTTCTCGAAGCCGATGTCGGCGGCAAAGCCGGACTCGGTCACGACGTAGTCGCCGAGCTTCAGGCCGATGCGGTCGGCGATGATCGAGGACTGGCCGATGGCGATATTGGCGAAGGGGCCGGCGTGCACGAACACGGGCTGGCCTTCGATGGTCTGGAGCAGGTTCGGGTTCAGGGCCTCGACCATCCAGGCGGTCATGGCGCCGGCGACGTCGAGGTCTTCGGTCGTCACCGGGGAGCCGTCCTTGCTGTAGGCCACGACGATCCGGCCCATGCGCTCGCGCATGTCCTTCAGGTCCCTGGCGACGGCGAGGATGGCCATCACTTCCGACGACACGGCGATGGCGAAGCCGGACTTCATCATGAAGCCGTTCGTCTTGCCGCCCATGCCGATGACGATCTCGCGCAGCGACTGGGCGCAGAAGTCCATGATCCACTTCATCTCCACGTTGTGCGGGTCGATGTTGAGGCGCTTCAGTTTCCGTCTTCGCAAGCTGCTCGTCGTTGTAGTTGAACTCGTGCTGCATCCGCGACGTGAGCGCGACCATGGCGAGGTTGTGGGCGTTCATGATGGCGTTGATGTCGCCGGTGAGGCCGAGGGAGAACGGCGTGAGCGGGATGACCTGCGAAAGGCCGCCGCCGGCCGCCGAGCCCTTGATGTTCATGGTCGGGCCGCCCGAAGGCTGGCGGATCGCGGCGATCACGTTCTTGCCGCGCTTGCCCAGGCCCTGGGTGAGGCCGATGGTGGAGGTGGACTTGCCTTCGCCGAGCGGCGTCGGGGTGATGGCCGTGACGTCGATGTATTTGCCGTCGGGCTTGCCCTCGAAGCGCTTCAGCACCTTCTTGAAATCCACCTTGGCGATGTAGTGACCGTGCAGCAGAAGCTCGTCGTCGTTGAGCCCCATCTTCTTCGCGATCTCGGTGATCGGCTTCATTCGTGTTTCTGAATCTTCCGCAATTTCCCAGTCTGCATGCTTCGTTGGATCGAGTGCCATTCGTCTACCTCCCTTTTCGAAAAGTAAAATTCAGTAGTAGTAAGGTGTTAGGAGTAAGGAGATTAAAACGACCTCTCGCCTTACTCCTCACATTTCACGGCTTCTCAGTAGCTGATCAGGAGCTTCATCAGCTTTTCGTTCATGGAGTGCACGTTCTTGCTGGCAATGCGGGCGATGGTCTTCATGATCTTGTACATCATGGCCGCGTCGCTTTTTTCGAAGGCCTTGAAGTCCTCGGTCTTGATGCGGTACACATCGGTGTTTTCAATGGCCGTGGCGTCTGCGCCGTGCTTCGGCTTGTCTTCGATGACCGAAAGCTCGCCGAAGATATGATTTTCCACGAGGATCGCGAGGGTCTGCTTCCATCCGTCTGCGGTGTTCTTCGAGATCTCGACCTTGCCGGCCTTGAGCAAATAGATTCCCTTTGTGGGTTCGCCTTCCCTGAAGATCGGCTGCCCCTTGCGGTAGTTCTCGACTACGACCTTCTGAGCGATCATGCCAAGCTCTGCGTCCGTCAGTTCGCTGAAGAGAATCTGCTGCTTGAGTTCCAACTTGTCGGCCATGCGGTCCTCCTCGGTGTGCAAGGTGAGAGGTGAAACGAAAATGAACCTCTTACTCATCTTTAGTTCAACGGGCATTGTTTCTCCCGTCTCCCGTTTCACGTTTAACGTCTCACGTCTCCCGGGTCATGCCTGTTCGATTCTTACTGCCGATACTTTAAAGGCCGGAATTTTTGCGATCGGATCAAGGGCCTTGGCGCTCGTGAGCGCATTGGCCGCCGCTTCCTTGAAATGGAAGGGGATGAACACGACGCCTTTCGCGGGCCGCTTGGACACCATGACCTTGAGCGTGATCGCACCGCGCCGCGAGCTGACCTTCACGCTCGAGCCCTCCCGGACGGCAAGGGCCTTTGCGTCCTCGGGATTGATCTCGATGAAGGCCTCGGGCGATATCGTGTTGATCGCCTTGACGCGCCTGGTCATGGTGCCGGTGTGATACTGGAAGAGCGTCCGTCCGGTGGTCAGGAGGAACGGATACTCGCTGTCCGTCTCCTCATGGGACGGTTTGAACGTAACGAGCGAGAAACGCCCCTTCCCGCGCGGGAACCCGCCCTTGAACAGGAACTGCGTGCCCGGATGATCGTGCGTGGGGCAGGGCCACTGCAGCCCCCCGTCCTCGAGCCGCGCGTAGCTCATGCCGGCAAGAGCAGGCCAGGCCTGGCCGATCTCGCGGAAGACCTCGACGGTGTGCGAGTAGTTCATTTCATAGCCCATGCGCTTCGACAGCTCCATGATAATGAGCGAGTCTTTCATGGCAAGCCCGGGCGAGTTGACCGCCCTTCTCACCCGCTGGACGCGGCGCTCGGTGTTCGTGAACGTTCCGACCTTCTCGGCGAAGGATGAGCCGGGCAGGACAACGTGCGCCAGCTCCGCCGTTTCGGTCATGAAGATGTCCTGGACCACCAGAAGCTCGAGCGTTTTGAGCGCCTTCACGGTGTGAGCGCAGTTGGGGTCCGAGACCACGGGGTTCTCACCCATGATATACAGCGCCTTCAGAGAGCCCTTCTCCGCGGCCGGGATCATCTCCGTAGCGGTCATGCCTTCCTTGTCCGAGAGTTTCACCTTCCAGAGGGCCTCGAACTTCTCCCGGATCGCCGGGATGGTGACGCGCTGATAGCCGGGATAGTTGTTCGGCACGCAGCCCATGTCCGTCGAGCCCTGGACATTGTTCTGTCCGCGAAGCGGGTTGACGCCTGCGCTCTCCTTGCCGAGGTTTCCGGTCATGAGGGCCAGGTTGGCGATGGAAAACACGTTCTCCGTGCCGTGGGCGTGCTGGGTGATGCCCATGGTGTAATAGATGCCCGCCCGCTCGGCACTGCCGTACATGCGGGCCGCCTTCACGATCAGGTCCGCTGGAACGCCGGTGATCTTCGACGCTGCCTCGGGCGTGTAGGTTTCGAGGTTCTTTCGGAATGCGTCGTCGAATCCTTCGGTCATGGCTTCGATGAAGTCTTTCTTGACAAGGCCTTCCTTCACGATCACGTGCATCATGCCGTTCAGGAGCGCGACGTCGGTGCCCGGGCGGTGCTGCAGCCAGATGTCGGCGAAGCGCACCATCGGCACCCGCCGCGGATCGGCAACGATGATCCTGGCGCCCTTGCGCTTTGCCTTGATCATGCGGAGCGCGATGATGGGATGGCTTTCCTTGGTGTTCGAGCCGATGACGAACAGCGCGTCATTGTTCTCGATCTCGGCGATCGAGTTCGTCATTGCCCCGGAGCCGAATACGGTGGCCAGACCGGCCACAGTCGAGCTGTGTCAGAGGCGCGCGCAGTGATCGACGTTGTTCGTGCCGATCCCCGCGCGGATGAATTTCTGGAACAGGTAGTTTTCCTCGTTCGTGCACCGGGCCGAGGAGAGGCCGCCAATGGCGTCGGGGCCGTGCTTCGCCTTGATGGCGGTGAGTTTGTCGACGATGTACCCGAACGCCTCGTCCCACGAGGCGGGAACGAGCTTGCCGTCCTTCCTGATGAGCGGCGTCGTGAGCCTGTCGGGGCTGTTGATGAAACTGAATCCGAAGCGGCCCTTGACGCAGAGCCAGCCCTCGTTCACCGTGTCGGGGCGCGACGTGACGCGCACCACTTCGTTCCTGCTCACGTGGAGCGTCAGGTTGCAGCCGCAGCCGCAGTAGGAGCACACGGTCTCCACCTGCTTCACGTCCTTCTGCCTGCCCTTGCCCAGCGACTCCTTGCCCATCAGCGCGCCGGTGGGGCAGACGGAAACGCACTGGCCGCAGAACTCGCAGTTCAGGTCCTTCTCGAAGGCCGTGGCAACTTTTGCCGTAAATCCGCGGTTCGCGATGTCGATTGCGGCAACGCCCTGGATCTCCTCGCACACCCGCACGCACTTGCCGCAGAGGATGCATTTTTCCATGTCCCGTTCGATGAAGGGATTCGCGTCCTTTTTGGCATAGGTCCGGCGCTCACCGGCAAAGCGGTTCGTGCGGATTTCGTGGAAGTAAGCAAGCTCCTGGAGCGTGCAGTCGCCGGCCCGCTCGCACACCATGCAGTCGTTCGGGTGGTCGGAGAGCAGAAGCTCCACGATCGTGCGCCGTTGCCGCTCGATCTGCGCGTTCGAGGTCTCCACTTCCATGGCCTCGGTGACCGGCGTGGTGCAGGCCGTGACCGGACGGGGCATGCCCTTGATCTGAACGAGGCAGAGCCTGCAGCCGCCGTAGGGCTCGAGCCGCGGGTCGTCGCAGAGCGTCGGGATGTAAATGTCGTTCCGGCGCGCGGCGTCGAGTACCGTGGTGCCGTCAGGTACCGTTATTTGTTTTCCATTTATAGTGAGGTTAGCCATCTTTACTCCGCATTCGTTCGTTTAGTAAGGAGTAAGGTGTCAGGAGTGAGGAGATTGCTGATGTTTAATTAATCCGCTCAGCATTTTGTCTGTTTTCTCCATCAACACATCTACCGCAGACACCCTGTCTACTGGTACGTACTTAAGTTGTTTTGTTATTTCAAGCTGCGTATCCAATTCACTGATTGAACCTTGTGCCATGTGCAGATATTGAATAAATTCCTTCTTTGTCTTTCTCGCTGCGCCCTCCGCTATGTTGCTAGCCACGCTGACGGCGGCCCGTTTCATCTGGCTGGCGAGACCATATTTTTCTTCTCCCGGAAACAACTGAGTAAGCTGGTATATTTCGAGTACAAGCTCAATGGCCGACTTCCACACATTCAATTTTTTGTGTGGCTTGTCCATTCCTTTTCACCTGACTCCTGACTCCTCACTCCTGACTCCTGACGGTTCGATCAGCCTTTTTTAATCGCCTTGAACTTGCAGGTCTCAAAGCAGGCCCCGCACTTGATGCAGATGTCCTGGACGATCTTGTGCGGCTTCTTCTTCTCGCCGATGATCGCGCCGGCCGGACAGACCCGGGTGCAGGCGGTGCAGCCTTTGCAGAACTGCTCGACGATGCTGTAGGAGAGGAGGTCCTTGCACACGCCTGCGGGACAGCGCTTCTCGAAAATATGTGCCTCGTACTCGTCGCGATAATACTTGATCGTGGAGAGGACCGGGTTGGGCGCGCTCTGGCCGAGGCCGCAGAGGGACGACGTCTTCACGTCGCTGCTCAGACTCTCCAGGAGCTCGATATCGTCCTCCCTGCCCCTGCCCTCGGTGATCCGGGTCAGGATCTCGAGAAGCCGCTTGGTGCCCACGCGGCAGGGCACGCACTTCCCGCAGGACTCCGACTGCGTGAACTGGAGGAAGTACTTGGCGACGTTTACCATGCAGTCCGTCTCATCCAGGACCACCATGCCGCCGGAGCCCATGATCGAACCGACCTTGCCCAGGGACTCATAGTCGAGCGTGGTTTCCACGATGCTCGCAGGAATGCATCCGCCGGAAGGACCGCCGGTCTGGACGGCCTTGAGTTTCCTTCCGCCTTCGATGCCGCCGCCGATATCGTAGATGACCTCTTTGAGCGGGATGCCCATCGGCACTTCGATCAGGCCCGAGTTCTGTATCTTGCCTGTCAGCGCGAAAACTTTGGTCCCCTTGCTCTTCTCGGTGCCCATGCCTGCATACCACTCCGCGCCCCTGCGGATGATGTACGGTACGTTGGCGAGGGTCTCGACGTTGTTGATGATGGTCGGCTTGCCCCACAGCCCCTTCTGGACCGGGAAGGGCGGCTTGGCGCGCGGCTGTCCCCGTTTGCCTTCGATGGAGGCGATCAGCGCGGTTTCTTCGCCGCACACGAAGGCGCCTGCGCCGAGTTTCACTTTGATATTGAAATCGAAGCCCTTGCCGAGGATGTTCTTGCCGAGGTACCCCTGCTCCTTTGCCTGCTTGATCGCGAGGTGGAGGCGTTCAACGGCAAGGGGGTACTCCGCCCGGATGTACACGTAGCCGTAGGGCGCTCCGATGGCGTAGGCGCCGATGATCATGCCTTCGAGCACAGCGTGCGGATTGCCCTCGACGACAGAGCGGTCCATGAAGGCGCCCGGGTCGCCTTCGTCGGCATTGCAGATCAGATATTTGGCGGGCCCCGGAGCCTTGATCGCCATGTCCCATTTGGTCCCCGTGGGGAAACCGGCGCCGCCGCGGCCGCGAAGACCCGACGCCTTGATGATGTCGATGACGCCCTGGGGGGCCATCGAGGTGAGCACCGTCTTTGCCGCCTCATACCCGCCGCGGCCGATATAGGAGTTGATGTCCTCGGGGTCCACCTCACCGCAGTCGGACAGAACGACCTTGATCTGCTTGTCATGAAACGTATGATAATCGTCCTTGACGAGCCAATCGCCCACGGGCGTTTCCCCGAGGATGTGCTCCTGCACGATCCGCTCGACCATGTCCGGCTTGATGTATTGATAGGTCGACTTGACGCCGTCGACAATTACGTCCACGAGCACGTCGCGGGCGCAGAAGCCGCGGCACCCCACTTTGTGGACCGAGCAGTTTCTCTCCACCGATGCCTTGACGCCGGCGGAGGCAAGCGTCTTGGTAAACAAGGACATCACCGCTTCGCCGCCCGCGGCAATGCCGCCTGTTCCCATGCAGATTTTTATTGAAACGTCCTTACTCATGGTCACCCCAAAAATGCGTGAAACGTCAGACGTGAAAGGTTAGACAAAACGTGAAAGGGGAAAGGTACAAGATCTTACATCTCACGCTTGACGTTACCCGTTTCACGTTTTACGTTTTACGTTGCCCGTTTCACGCCTTAAATGTAATCCGTATACTCCTTCTTCCCCTCCTTGAGGGTCTTCGTCTCTTTCATAAGCTTGTCCGGCGTCATCTTGCCGTGCACGGTTTTATTGATGATGATGACCGGCGCGATGCTGCAGGCGCCCACGCAGTTGACCTTTTCCACGGTGAAGTTGAGGTCTTCCGACGTGTCCTCGCCGTTGGGAATGGCCAGCTCCTTGACCAGGCTGTTGATCAGCCGTTCGGAGCCCTTGACGTGGCACGCGGTGCCGCAGCATGCGGTGATCACGTTCTTGCCCTTGGGCTTCAGGTGGAACTGGGCGTAAAACGTGGCGATGCCGAAAAACTTCGCCGGCGGAACATCGAGCCGCTCCGAGACCCAGTTGATGGCGTCCTCGCGCAGATAGCCGAACTCGCTCTCGATGTCCTGAAGGATCGAGATCAGATTGCCTTCGTTCTCCTGATACCGCGTGATGATTCCTTCCAGTTTATCTTCCATTGCTCCGTCCTCTTAAGACAGGAAAGGCCGCCTCAGTTTTTTCGGCAGCCCGGTCTTGAAACCTTCCTGGTCGTGGGTCTGGTGTGTGCCTCTCGGCACGCTCTCGGCCTGCGCGACAATATCATTGCATGATTACCATGCCGGTGCTCAGCATTGCTTCATCTCTTTCAAAAGATCGTTGCGCCGGGCGGTGCGGGAAATCCTGTCCGCTTCAGCCGACAGGCTGTTCCCTCCGCCCGGTGCGTACTTCCTGCCGCTTCCGCTGTTTCTAGAACATCGGGTCCATGGTGAGGGCCGGATGCCCCTTCTCGGTGAGAAACGCCATCAGCTTGTCCGAATCTTCCGCCACCGTCTCGTCGGCGATCTTGTCGATAAGATCGGGAATGCCCTCTTCCTCGGCCCGCTGCTTGAAGGCCTCGGCAAAGGACTCCTTCAGGTTCTTGGTCATCCAGACAATGCGCTTGAACCCGCCTTCGGCGGAAAGGAATTTTTTACTGGTAAGGAAGAACCGCCCGATGCCCATGAAGCCCGGGGTCTGCGCGCCGCCGCCCACGGTGCCCGCAAGGGTGGAGAACTTCATGCCGATGGGGGTCATGCCCGTAAAGCCGCGGTTCACGATCATCACGCCGTTCGCCTCGGGCACGATGGCCACGATGCATTCGAAGCAGCCGCAGGAGGTCATCGGCGCGTCCATGATGGAATAGGCGTTGAAGTATTCGAGCGCCTGGTGCGAGTTCGTGTACACGTACTCGTCGACGCCTTTCCAGCGGCCCTTGACCGTGTCGAGGACTTCGCCCTTGGCCACCGGCTGGTTCGCGCCGTTCGGATCGATCTCGTAGGCGGCCTTGGCATCGAGCCAGTTGTAAGCGCCGCACAACCCGAGCCGCTCGGGCGAGACCACGCAGACGTGGTTCGGTGCGAAGCTCTGGCAGAGGATGCAGGAATAGAACGTGTCCACCGATTCGTCGGTCATCGAAGCAAGGCGCACGTCGCGCTCGAGATAGGCCTTGCGCGCCTCATCGAGCTTTGCCTTCACATCGGCATCATCGACGTACAGGACGACCTGGACTTTGTCCACGATGTTATTGAACTTGTGCTTGAGCTGGGTCGCCAGGATGTCGCCGAAGTGCCGGAGCTCGAATCCCTCGCCCAGGGCCGCCTTGCTGACGCGGAACCAGTTCTGGTCGCGCTGGCCCATGTGCCAGATGCCCTGCGCCTCGTTGATGAAGTGGTGGATCTTGCGCTCCAGCACCGGCTCGAAGTCCTTCTGCATCTTGCGGCCGGCAACCTCGACATAGACGCCGAGAGGCATCTGGCCGCCCTTCTTGTAGCGGGCTTCGGCATCCGTGCCCACGATCGTCACCTTGCCGTCCTCGACTGCGGACAGGTCGACGGTATGGAGCCATTCGAAGGCCGGCGTCCGCTGACCGCCCATCTCGATGTGCATGTCTTCCTTGCGGATGCGCTCTCCCTCGAAGGCCGGGCCGTAGGCCACCGGAATCGGAGGTTTGGAAACGGTGATCTTGAGACCGCGCACCTCGATGCACTTTTGCACCAGGTTCTTCGGGTCGAGCTCCTTGGCAACTTCTTCGTAGATCGTGACGCCCGTGGGATGGATGGTCGGAATGTCCGTGTTCGCGATGGCCGGGAATCCCATGTTGATCGCGCCTGCGCCCGTGGTCCAGATCCGGTCGTTCAGGGGGCCCAGCACCATGGCAAAGGCGAACACCTTGTCCTTGGAGTACTTGAGGATACGCTTGAAGTCCCCGCCCTTCATACCGCCGAAGGTGATGCCCGCGCGGGCGGCCCAGTTCAGGGCGTAGATGGCATGCTCGACTTCCGGTCCGAGCGGCACCAGGCGCGTGTCCCAGCCGAGCTGCACGCCTTTGCGGAGGAGCTGCTTGGTGCAGCTTTCCCCGTTCACGTTGCCGCACAGGAACGTGAGAATATTTTTCTGCTGGAGATCTCGGGCGATCTCGAAGGCCTGCTCGTCGCTGTCCGCCGCGCCGATGATGACGACGTAGCCCGGCATGGAGCCGTCCACGAGCTGCACGCCCAGGTTTCGGAGGATCGTGTCGGAGATGAACCCGTTGTAGGTCAGTCCGAGCGAATCGTCCTTCACCGGTTCCTGGCCGTAGATATACCGGATGGCCATGATCATTTCCTGGGCAAAGAGCGCCGCCATGCCGGCGTCCAGCGCCTCGCCCAGGTAGGGCTTGTACAGATGGTCGTCAGGGGCTTCCGTGAGAAGGGGCTTCACGTTTTTTTCGAGCGCCGTCTTCATGTCCCCGAGGGTATGGACCTCGAATCCCGTCATGGCGAACATCTGCGGCAGGAAATAGGCCGTGTCGGGGAATTCGAACTTGAAATCCGCGCCTTTCTCGGAAATGGCCTTCTCCACGAGGGCCTCGGCCTGCTTGACATAGTAGTGGGAGCCCAGAATGGCCCCGGTGGCAATTAATTTCGACATGGAACGACTCCTTTAGAAATGCCGGAAGGAGTAAGGGGTTAGGCGTAAGGGGAATAAGCAACCCCTCACTCCTCACTCCTCACGCCTCACGGGCGTTTTATGCTCTTGCTTTCAGGAACGTCGGGAGCTGGTTCGCTTCGCGCGGTCCCACGGTGATCTTCCAGCCCGGCAGCTTTTCCTCGAGCGCGCCGGAAAGCACCGCCACGTACCCGGGAATGATGAGCTCCTTGTGGCTGATGTTCTTCTCCACGCCGCTCTCGGTCACGAACTGCGCGATCTTGCTTGCCGTGAACTTTCCCGCGGCCCAGGCCGTGAGCACCGACAGGCCTTCATTGTCCATGACCGCGAGCCACGACGGCACCTTGCTGTTCTCCACTTCGCCGCGGACGATGAAGTAGGAGAGGGAGAAATTGGTCGTGATCATGAGCGGCGAGTTTTCCTTCGCGTCGCCGACCTTGTAGATGTTCTGCGCGACCTGCATCGGCACCTGCGGGTCGGTGTAGATGTTCTGCCGGAGCGACAGGAGCGCGAGCATCTTCCACTTTTCCACGCTGCTCAGGATGATGATGGAGGCGTACTTCATGGTCCCGATCGCGGCGGCAATGGCCTCGGACACGGAATTGTCGCGGGTCGCGAAGGTGATGATGGGATAGCCCAGGGGCTTGAAGTTCTTCTTGATCGCCGCCCGGCGCATGATGGTGAAGTGCTCGATCATGTCCTTGGCCTTGCGCGCTCCGGAGTCGAGGACCAGGTCGTCCACGCCGAGGGCCTTCACCTTCTCGGACAGCGCCGTGAGGGCGTCCAGACCGTCGGCAGCCACGGCCAGGGAGGCCTTTTTCTCTTTCGCGATCTTTGCCATGGCTTCGGCGTTCTCGGCGGTCGCGGCATAGATCAGGGGCTTCTTGTCCGCGCAGTGCGCGATGCCCGCTTCGATCGTCGCCGGCGTCTTGGAGACGAGGATGACCGGCACGCCGGGCGCGCCGTCGACCACCTGCTTCACGACTGCGGCGAACTTCGCCGCGTCGCCGCCCTCGTCGGTCACGGCGATGGCATCGACGCGGAGCTTCTGGCCCACGCGGTCGATCTCGGAGGCCTTGACCGCCTCGATCTTCTTTGCCGCGGCGTCGCCGGCCTCGGAGGCCTTGATGGCGACGGCGAACACGTTGGGATTGAAGAATTTCTTCTCATGGCGGAACATGCAGATCTCGCCGCCCACCTTGACGGCCTTGCCGCCCGTGCCGAGCGTGATGTCCCGGATGGGAGGCGCTGCGGATTCGCCCAGGATCTTCTTTGCATCCTCGGACGCGTCAGGGCAGGCATCGAGGCTCGCCTGTTTCGCCGCAAGCTTCATGGCAAAGGCAAGGCAGGTCGGATGACCGCATTTTTTGCAGTTGGTTTTCGGGAGATGCTTGAATATTTCAACACCGGAGAGTGCCATGTTATTTACTCCTTTACAGAAGAATCAATAATTTATGATTTCGCAGAGGGCATGGAGCATGGCGTAGAACACTTACGCTTTGCGCTCTGCACTATGCGCTCTGCACTATGCTCTTTACGGTCCTTACATCAGTTCCGCGATGACTTCCTTTGCCTTTGCCGCTGCGCCGGGATGCCGCATGATCAGCATGTCAGCGCCGGCAGTGACCATGGCGGAGGCGGTGACCGCTTCCCAGGCCAGGGCGCGGTCTTCGAGGCCGCCCCATTCCGGCATTTCAACCTCGGGCGCCATCGTCTCTTTCACCTTCCAGACGTTCAGGCCGATGTCGCACACGATCGGCGTCTGCATCATGGGATCGTTCTGCAGGAGCGCGGCGAGGCGGATGCGCTCCATCACGCTGTAGGTGTATTCGAGGCCGTAGCCCAGGGCGGACGACATGGGGTCCATGATGATCCGCTCCTTGTCGAAGCCCATCTGGGAGAGCAGGATGTTGAGCTGCTTTGCCAGGTTCACGTCGAGCTGGCTCATGGCGATCAGCTTGTGGTCGTTCGCCATTGCTGCTGCCGCGATGGTCTTGTAGTTTTCTTCCACGGCCTTGCCGATGGCGCAGTTCTTGCCGCGTGTGGCAGCTGCGACGGCCTGGAGCACCTGGGTGTCCTTTTCCACATGACCGCAGCCCAGGATCACGAGCGGGATATCGATCGCAGCCGCGACTTCCGCCGCCACCTTGGCCGCTTCTTCGGCGCTTTTGTTCTTCTGGTCGGGATGGGTGCCCATGAGCCTGAGCGCGACCATGTCCGCGCCGCTCTGCTGGCAGAACTTGGCCCACGATACGGGATTGGACGACGCTCCGCCGAACGGCCTTCTTCACCGTCTCGGGCCAGTCGTCCGGCGCGATGTCCATGATCTTCGAGCGCGACGGCGGGCTTGTTCGGGAACGCGCCTTCGAACCCAAGAAAGGGGAGCGCGCTGGCCCCGCCGATCGTCACGGTCTTTGCGCCGCTGCCGAGTTGTACATTGTAGATCTTTCCGCTGTATGTTTCCTTAGGTATTACGAGTGCCATGCAAGCCTCCTCGGTAAAATATCACGCATATTAACAGATTTGCCAATCAGGAACAACAGGTATTCCGCGACCGTTCCCGCATCTCAACCGGTTCTTACATATCGAGGTACGAATGCGCGTACATCTTCTTGCACATGATCATTTCGATCGTTTTGACCGTGTCCATCATGTCCTTGTCGAGCGGATCGATGATGGCGGCGGTCAGCCCCTCGTAGATCAGCATGGTCAGGAAGTTCCGGTTGATGATCGGCCGGACATGCTTGGGCGCGCCGTTCGAAATGTTCGACAGGCCGACCACGGTCTGCATCGGCGGATCATTCAGCTCCTGGAACATCTTGATGGCGCGGATGGCCTGCCTGCCCTGGTCCTGCATGGTGCAGATCTGGAGAATGAGCGGGTCCAGGAACAGGTTCTCCATGGGCACGCCGTACTCCATGCCGCGGGCCATGATCTCGGACGCGATGACGCAGCGGTCCTCGGCGTCAGCCGGGATGCTGCCCTTGCCGAGCGTGAGCGCGATGATCTTGGCGTTGTACTTTCCGGCAAGCTCCATCATCGGGAACCGCTCGGGCTCGTTGGAAGTGGAGTTGATGATCGGCGCGCCCCAGGTGTTGTTGTGGGCCTTGAGGCCGGCTTCCATCGCCTTTATATTCGTTGTATCGAGACAGAGCGGCTTCTGCACTGCTTCCTGCAGGACCTTCACCGCCCAATCCATGAGCTGGGGGCCGTTCTCCTCGGCCGGGCCGATCGAAATATCGATAAAGTGCGCGCCTGCCTTGTCCTGCGCCACGGCGAGCTCCTGCAGCGGCTTGGGGTCCATCTTGCCCAGGGCCTCCCGGACCTTCTTCGCGATTACACTGATTTTTTCTCCGATAATTAGCATGTTCGATACTTCTCCTTTCAAAGTAAAACAGTGAGGAGTGAAATGTTAGGAGTAAGGGGAAAAACAGAGAAAAATCTCCTCACTCCTTACGCCTGACTCCTCACCGAAGTAACCTAAGCAGTTCTTCCGCCGTCTGCGCCGTTATACTGCCCTTATCCTTGGCTGACCTGACCGTCTGGATTGCCAGTTCCCGGTAGAGACGCATAAGCTCCGGAGTACGCCGCTCCATGGCGTCCAGATGACGCTTCACCGTTTCGCCGTCGCCCCGCATGATCGGCCCCGTCAGTGCCCCGGGGACGCCCAGGGTTTCCATGTTATGAAGCGTCCCCTTGATGAGCGGCAGAACAGCCTTGAGCGCCTCTTTCCTGTCCGCTCCCAGCGCCTCGTAAAACTTCAATCCGTAATCAACAAGGGCTACGAAATAATTGGATACCGCAACTGCGCCCGCATGGTAGAGGGCTGCGGAGTCCTGGTCGGAGCTCCACTTCGGCATCTCCAGTTCGATTCCGCCCAGCGCCCCGACGATGCTGCGCGCCGTTGCCAGCGCCTCGGAATCGGCTTCGATGCGAAAATACGATCCCGGGAGCGTCCGAATGCCCTGCTCCGCGCTCGGCACGGATTGAAGCGGATGAATAACCGCCCGCTTCGCGCCGCGCGTTAAAGCCGCCTCAAGAAGGTCCAGCGTATGGGCCCCCGAGGTATGCGCGACCAGGGAGCCTCTTTTGAACCCTCCGCCCGCTGCGATCGTGTCGCACACCTCTTTGATCGCGCGGTCCGGCGTTGTGATAAGAACGATGTCGGCCCGCGACGCCGCCTTTACCACATCCGTCAGGGGCTCTGCCCCGCTTACAACAGCCGCTGCTTTTTCCGCGGATGCCGTCGAACGGGCCGTCACCGCCGCTATCGGGTATCCTGCCTGTTTCAGCAGAAAACCGATTGAGCTGCCGACACGGCCTGCGCCTATGATGGCGACGGTTTTGTTCATGAGCGGCGTGAAACGTTAAACGTGAAAAGGAAAATGTAAAAAGCCGGCTGCGGCGTGCGTTTCACGTTTCACCTCTTACTTTTCACGCTTCACGGCACGAGCTTGTCCATGATGGTGAAAAAACTCTTCAGCGCCTTCGAATCTGCAGGAAGCTGGACAAGCGGCCTGCCGTTCAAGTCGTATTCAAAGATCATCTCGTCTGCGGGAACAAAGCCCGCGAATTCCACGCCCTGCTGTCCGATCGCCTGGAGAAGCGCCTTGTCTTCTCTGGTGCCGTCCTGCACGCGGTTCACGATCAGCACCGTTCGCTTGACGTTCAGATTCAGCTCTTTGACCAGTCCGCCGATCCGGCCCGCGGTCATGATGCCGCGCACCGAAGAATCGCTGATGATCATGAGCAGGTCCGTGTCCTGCGTCGTGCGGCGGGAAAGATGCTCAAGACCGGCCTCGTTGTCCATCACCGTGTAGGGATAGGTGTCGGCCAGCTTGTCCATGTATTTGCGGATGATGTTGTTTGCCGCGCAGTAGCAGCCCGCGCCCTCGGGCCTGCCCATGACGAGCAGGTCGAAGCCTCTTGCCTCGACGAGCGCCTGCTGGATCTGGTAATCGAAGAGCTGCTCCATGCTCATGCCGCCCGGACGCGGAGCAGTGGACTTGATGGCTTCGAGAGAGGTTTCCCGCAGCCGGCCGACCGTGGCGTGGACATTCAGCCCCGAGCACGTCGTGGAGGTTTGCGTTCGCGTCGGCGTCGACGGCGAGCACGGCCCCCTTTTTCTTCTCTGTCAAATATCGAATGGTCAGGCCGCAGAGGCTGGTCTTGCCCGTGCCGCCCTTGCCTGCAACTGCTATGGTGAAACCCATGGGACCTTGACTTCAGGGTCCAAGGACCAGGTGGCACGGGGTCCGGAAACGTCGTTCACTGTTCCCTGGCCCCTTGCTACTTGGCCCCTTGCCCCTCCAAATATTATTTCTTCACTCCGAACTTCTTCCTTACTTCTTCAACCTTGCCGCAGGTCATCTTGCCTTCGGGGCAGGGCGCATAGAGGCATGCCGGCCCTGATTTCGCAAAGATCGTGGGCGCCGCCTTTTTCACCTGCGCAAGCATCCGCTCCGCCATTTCCCGAATCTCCCACTGCGCCCGGTTGCAGGTGCGCACGCGGAAGAAGTGCAGGAGTTCCCTGGCGTTCATCGTGACTACTATTTTCGTCTCCGCCGCATTCGGCAGAAGATAGCGCGCGTCCTGCTGTCCCGCTTCGCCTTTGTAGCCGAGCTCTTCGAGGCGCTTCAGGACCTTCGTGTAATTGTCCTGCGCCTCTGCCATGCACCGTTCGAATTCCTGAACGAGCGCGGGGTCCTGCTTGATGCTCGGCGGAATGACGTAGTCGAACTGCTCTTCCCTGACGTAGCGCTGGCTCTGCTGCGAGTACGACGCCACCCGGTGGCGCACCAGCTGGTGCGAGCAGGCCCGCGAGATGCCTTCGATGCCGAAGGAAAAAGACACATGCTCGATCGGAGACAGGTGCCCGACCGACGCCAGCTTCTCCACAAAGGCCGCCTGGTCCTTGGCCTCGATCTTTTCTTTCAGCTCTTCAACTCCCGAGGGACTGTAGCACAGCTTTGCGGCCATTGCCACGACCTCTTCGGGCTCCGGCGTATGCCGGAGGAGAACTACGTTCAATGTTGCTTCAGGCATGGTATCCCCTCCTCGTCGAGTGCGCCCCTGGACACCCCGGACTCATGAGAAAGGGGAAAATCGGATGACAGGGGAAGGACATTATAGCGAGCACCCATCTGGTGAGTCAAGAAAAATGAAACAGGTACGGACAATTTTTTTTAATTAACGTATAAATTTCATTGATAAAAATAGACGACGCTACGAAAGGTAGCCCTGTCTCTGTTACCAAAGTCCACTCTTATTTCCTCTTGAAATTACTTGAAACTATGCTCTTCTCCGGGAAATTTTCCGGTCTCAACATCCTGTTTGTACTCCCGGACCGCTTTGAGCGCCTGTTCCTTCAGGTTCGCATATTTTTTTACAAACTTGGGCGTGAACCGGTCGAAGAGCCCCAGGATGTCATGGATGACCAGCACCTGGCCGTCGCACTCCGGGCCTGCCCCGATTCCAATAGTTGGTATATGGAGCATTCCGTGGATTTCCTTTGCCAGGGACGCGGGCATGGCTTCAAGGACAACGGAAAAAGCGCCGGCATCCTGAACAGCCCGGGCGTCGGCAAGGATCTTTTCGCGGGCCGCATCGTCCTTGCCCTGGACTTTAAACCCTCCGAGCATGTGGACATACTGAGGGGTGAGCCCGATATGGGCCACGACGGGAATGCCTGCATCAACGATCGCCCTGATCGCCTCGGCCATCTGGCTTCCGCCCTCGAGCTTGACCGCCTCCGCCCCGGCTTCTTTGAGGAACCGCCCGGCATTCCGGACAGCTTCCGCCTTGTGGGTCTGGTAGGACAGAAACGGCATGTCGCCCACCACCATGGCCGACTGGGCTGCGCGCGACACCATCTTCGTGTGATAGATCATCTCGTCCATAGTGACCGGAAGCGTACTGGTCACGCCCTGGACCACCATGCCAAGCGAGTCGCCCACGAGGATCATATCGATCCCGGCCTGGTCCACGATCTGGGCCGTGGGGAAATCATAGGCCGTCAGCATGGTGATCTTTCTGCCTTCGGCCTTCTTCTTATATATGTCGAGAACGGTTATTTTCGGCATTTTGAATTATTCCCCTTACGCCTAACTCCTCACTCCTCACGGATCCGCTACACCTGCGGCCTCGGATACAGTCCCGCAGCCTTCACGATCCCTTCGATGGCGCTCTCCCATTCGATCGCCTGGATATGAACGCCTTTTACGCCCGGCGTCTCGAGCGCCTGATGGATAAGCTCCACCGTGATCTTGAGGCCTTCCTGCTCCTGCAGCTCCTTCATCTTCTTCTTGTCGTCGCCTGCCGCGGCCTTTGCCTTGTTCATCCGGTCGATCATCTCCTTCGGGACAGACACGCCGGCCACCGAGGAGTCCATGTACTTCAGCATCATGGCGCTCTTCGGTACGATGATGCCGGCAAGGATCGCCGTTCGCTCATGAAGGCCCATGTTCCTGATCTTCGCCATCTGCTCGCGGAAAAGCGACATATCGTAGATGCCCTGGGTCTGGATGAAATCCGCTCCCGCATTCACCTTCTTGAGAAGATTGATCGGCCGGAAATCGATGGGATCGCCCATGGGGGTCCACGATGCGCCGACGAAGAATTTGGGGGCGACTTCCAATGGATCGCCGCCTTCCTGCTTGCCTTCATCGCGCATCTTTTTAAGGATGCCGACGAGCTGGCACGTATCAACGTCGTAGACGTTCTTGGCGCCGGGATGGCCCTTGAGCTTGCCCGCGGCGCTGAACTTCTGGTGGTCGCCAGCGAGGCAGAGACAGTTCTTGAGGCCCAGGGCCGCGGCGCCGAGGAGATCCGCCTGGATGGCGATGCGGTTCCGGTCCCGGCAGGTCATCTGCATGACCGGCTCGAGGCCGTTCTGATAGGCGATGGCCGCAGCCGCGATGCTCGAGATACGCACGACCGCCGTCTGGCAGTCGGTGATGTTCGCCGCGTCGCAGAATCCTTTCAGAAGCTGCGCCTTCTTCACGACCTCGTGGCCGTCCGCGCTCATGGGCGGTCCCAGTTCCGCCGTGACCGCAGGCTTGCCGCTGGCAAGTACTTTTTCCAGTGTGCTTCCGCTCTTCATCTATCAATACCTCCAGGAATAAAACCTATTTATTGCCACAGAGGTCACAGAGGGAAAAAATATAAATTTACAGCGAAGCCTGAACTTTTTCATTACTTCTGTGTCCTCTGTGTTCTCTGTGTTCTCTGTGGCTAAAATGATCTTTTGCTGCTATTTCCCTGCCTTTGCCGCTTCCTTTTCCTCGTACTCGCGGATATGCTCCAGCGACACGCGCCGCGGTCCGCCGTCACGGGACGTGGACCAGTTCCTCGGCGGCTGGATCTCGGTGAGCTTGTCGAGCGTGCCGAGCTTCTTCATCCGCTCGACGATGAGATACCACACGCAGTCGATCTCGTTCGAGACCTCGCACTTGCCCTTGTTCGTGCCGCCGCAGGGACCGTTCATGAGCGTCTTGGAGCAGCGGGCAATGGGGCAGAGGCCGCCGGTCAGGTGGAGAATGCAGTTGCCGCATCCGGCGCAGAGCTCTTTGAACACGCCGGGCGCTTCCACGGCGCCGTAGAAGGAGGTGTTGATGCCGGGATAGACCGGCACCGTGCCGGTCCGGTCGGACAGGAAGTTCACGCCCACGCCGCAGGCGGTCGAGAGGACGAGGTCGTAGGACTTGACCTTGTCGATGACTGGCTCGAAGTACTCGGGCTCGCAGTGGCGCATCACGCCCAGGTGATCCACGGTCATCTGCCTGCCTTCCTGCGATGCCTTCATCCTGATCAGCGACGCGATGGTCTCGGCTTCCTTCTCGCCGCCCGCATGGCAGATGGCCACGCAGGTGTTGCATCCGAACACCAGGACCTTCTTGAAGTCCTTTACCATGTTCCAGATTTCTTCAATTGGTTTTTGCGATCCTACGATCATGGTCAATGCTCCTTTATCATCATGCTCATTGTTCCAAGCTTTTATTTTCCGGCTGGCGCCAGTTTTTTCATCCGCTCGGAAAATTCCGCGCAGGCTGCTGCATAGGTGTTGCTCCCGTTCCCGGGGGCGACTGAAAGGATCTCTATCCTGGCCTTGTCGATGCCCAGGCTGCCGATCAGGTCCTGAACGCGCTTGACCCGGGCATTCACCCGCGGCTCGATGTCGCGGTACTTGCAGGTGCCGCTTTCACAGCGCACAACGGCGACGCCGTCTGCCCCTGCTTCAAAGGCCTTGAGCAGATCGAGGGTATCGATCCTGCTGGTGCAGTGGACCGGAACAGCCTTTACATTCGCCGGCACCCCCATGACCTTTGCATGGTGGTTGCACATCAGGGCGACGATCAGGGGTTCCTGCCTTTTGGCTTCACTTTTTCCGACGAGGGCCGGGATGGTGTTCCTGATTTCACGCACATCGTAGCTTACCATGCTGATGGCCTGGGCAGGACATTCAGGCGCGCAGAGGCCGCAGGCCTGGCAGTACTCGGGCCGGATTGTGGAATAGGCTTCGACGACCGGGGCCCCGTAGGGGCACACGCGCAGGCAGGTGAGACAGGCCATGCACTTTTTCTGGTCGACCACGGCTCCGCCGCCGCAGCCGCGGCACCTGCCGGCCTCTTCGAGCGCTTCCTGCTCGGTAAAACCTTCCTCGAAATGCGTCATCGTCTTGACGCGGACCTCGGGGGCCAGGTGCTTGATCTTCATCCGCGGCGCCTTTGCCACCAGCTCAACGACCTCCGACGGCATCTGACCGATCTTTTCCTTCTCCTGGACCGGCAGTCTGCCTTCAATGGTCTCACCCTGGAGGAAGAGGTGCATCGCGAGGGCCGCGCGTCGGCCGTTCGCGACCGCAGCGATGGCTGATCCCGGGCCGGTCACGACCTCGCCTGCCACGAAGATGTTCTTGCCCGTACTCATATGGGTCGCCTGGTTCCAGGTGACCCGGCCCTTGTCCATCTTCACCGGGCTGTCGTTGAACAGATCGTTCTTCGACATCTGGCCGATGGTAATGATGATCGTTTCGGCCCTGAGCACCGTCGTAGTGTTCGTATCGAAGGTCGGAGCAAAGCGCTTGTTTGCGTCGAACACGGACAGCACCTTGGTCACTTCCAGGCCCGCGACCTTGCCGTTCTCGCGCACCACCGCCTTCGGCCCCCAGCGGTAGTTGATCTTGACCGCCTCTTCAACGGCTTCGTCCACTTCCCATTTCCAGGCCGGGATCTCCTGCTCGTTCTCCAGGCAGACCATCTCGACCTTCTCGACGCCGAGCCTGCGGGCAGAGCGCGCCACGTCCATGGCCACGTTTCCGCCGCCGATGACAAGCACGCTTTTGCCCAGGTCGGGCTTGCGCCCGAAGGCAACGTCTTCGAGATAGGGAATGGCGAGCAGGACGCCGGGCCCGTCGACGCCCGGGATGTTGAGCGACCGGCTCTGGGACAGGCCGATGGCGACCAGGACCGCATCGTGCTGCTTTGCAAGGTCATCGAGCTTCGCGTCCTTGCCGATCTCGAAGTTCGTCCTGACCTCGACGCCCCTGGAAACAACGTCATCGATATCTTCTTTCAGCACTTCTCTCGGCAGACGGTACGGAGGGATCGCGGCAGCGAGCATGCCGCCGAGTACGGGATGCTTTTCGTAGATCGTGACGTTGTAACCCATATCTGCAAGGTCGCGCGCCGCAGTGAGGCCCGAGGGGCCGGAGCCGATGATGCCCACGCTCTTGCCTCTTGTCTTGGCGGTGAGCTTCCGTTTTGCGCGGCGGTAATCCCGCGACTGCTCGATGGCGAAGCGTTTGAGGTGCCTGACGGCCAGCGGCTCGTCGACGCCGCAGCGCCTGCAGGACTGCTCGCAGGGATGATGGCAGATCATGGAGCAGACCGACGCGATGGGGTTCACCGACGTGATGACCTCGAAGGCTTCGGTGTAGCGGCCCTGGGCGATCAGGCCCACGTAGGCCTGGACGTCGGTATGCGCGGGACAGGCCGCGCGGCACGGCGAGTAGGGCCTTGTTTCCTTGATATCGGCGCCGTAGGGACGATATGGTTCAAGGGTACAGATATCGTTCGATGCCATATATATTACTCCTGAGGTTCCTGACGTTGATCAACTCTGTATTATCGGACGTTGAATGCGAAATTGAAAGAAAAATAAAGTGCTCGAAGGCTTGAACCGTATTGATCTGATGCTTTGTGATTAGTCCTACTTTTCCTGCTTCGTCAGCAGCTCGAGCATCTCCATGCGCGTCGATTCCTTGCTGCGGAAGCTGCCGCGCACCGCCGACGTGACAACACGGGCGCCGGGCTTCTTCACGCCGCGCATGCTCATACACAGGTGTTCGGCGTCGATCACGACCATGGCGCCCTTGGGCTTGAGCCGCTCGACGATCAGATCGATGAACTGCGCGGTCAGCCGCTCCTGTACCTGCGGCCTCTTGGCAAACACTTCGAGCGCCTTTGCAAGGCTGCTGATGCCCACGATCTTTCCCGCCCCCGGGATGTAGGCGATGTGCGCCTTGCCCGAGAACGGCAGAAGATGATGCTCGCACATGGAGTGGAACGGAATGTCGCGGATCATCACCATCTCGTCGTGGCTCTCGCCGGCCATGGGTTTCATGAGTTCCGCAGTGTCGGCCTTGATGCCCGAAAAGATCTCGCCGTACATCTCGGCGACCCGGGTCGGAGTGTCCTTAAGACCAGGTCGGGACGGATCTTCGCCGATTCCTTCCAGAATGAGCAAGACGCCTTTTTCGATTTTTTTTATGTCCATGGATGAACCTGCAGGAACTGCAGAGTGCGGAGGGGGCCTAGCGTAACTGCTTTTGCCCCACGCGCTATGCTCTCTGCCCTTTGCCCTCTGCCCTCTGCGTTGTTATTACCCTTTTCTCGGTCACGATCTTTCCGACCGGAATATCATGGGGAGCAACGGGAACATTCGATACGATCTGCGCTTCAAAAGCAAGTGCGACGGCTGTTCGCTTGAATGCGGACAGCAGCTTGTCATAAAAACCCGCGCCGTACCCAAGCCGGTTTCCCTGCTCGTCGAAAGCCGCGCCCGGCATGATGATGAGATCGATCTCATCCAGCTTCGCGGGAGCGAACGTCTTCGGTTCCGGGATTCCCCATGCGCCTCTTTCCATATCGGCGCCGAAATCCCCGATCTCGTATAAGGCAAGTTCCTTGCCTGTTACTTTCGGCAGGACCACCCGTTTGCCGGCCCGGAGCGCCCGGAGGATCATCGGCTCAGTTTCGACTTCACTGCGGAATGAAGCGAAGAACATGACGACCCGCGCCGATTGAAATTCAGGAAGGGCAAAGAGCCGTTCTTCAATCTCCCGGCTCTTCTTTCTCCGCTGTTCCGTCGGCATGCTGTCGCGCGCTGCCAGAGCCTGTTTTCTGATCGCCTGTTTCACGATGTGGTTACGGCTGCATCAACCGGTCGAGCGCGGTTTTGATGACCCGGGCCTCGTCAACAGCGCGCGGCGATGCATCATAAGGCGACCTGCCGTCCAGGTCAGCCTTGACCGTTTCGTCGGCATAGCTCATGAAGCCCAGGACCTTCATGCCCTCGAGGTGCCCGGCAATGAACGTCTTGTCGCTCTCCTGCTTGATCTTGTTCCCGACGACGAAGACGTTCTTGATGCCGAGACCTTTCGCCAGGTTCTCCACGTGCCGCGCGGTCTGGAGGCTCCGCTGGCCGGGCTCGACCACGACGATGAAGGCATTCACGCCGCTTGCGGTGCCGCGGGTAAGGTGCTCGATGCCGGCCTCCATATCGAGAATGACCACTTCATTACGCCGCAGGATCAGATGACTGACAAGGCGGCGCAGGAGAACATGCTCGGGACAGTAGCACCCCGCCGCAGCCTCCTTCGATTTCCCCATGACCAGAAGCCGTACGCCTTGATACTCGACACCATACGCTTCCGGGATATCGTCTACCTTTGGATTGATGCTGAACATGCCCCCGGGAGCGCCGGGACGGGAGCCGGTGCGCTCCTCGATCATGTCCGACTGTTCCGCAAGCGGCAGCGCACGGGCCGCTGCCTCCGGCTCGATCCCCAGCGCCGACGCCAGATTGGCATCAGGGTCAGCATCAACAGCCAGAACCTTTTTCCCCTCCGAAGCGTACAATCGCGCCAGGAGTCCGGCCAGCGTGGTTTTGCCCACGCCACCCTTGCCGGTAATTGCGATTTTCAAGCCGATCTCCTCAAAATAGTAGAACAAAATAACATCTCCGCGTTGAAAGTGTCAAGGTTTTTCTGTTTTTCCGCGGACCGCCGTTTTCGTCAGAGATCCATGATTTGTCACGTGATTTTACTGTTTTCTTTACGAACAGCTGCACAGGCATGATCTGATTTCATTAAAGATATCCGACATTTTGCCGATAAAATCTCTAGAGGCATGTCCAGCACACAATTGACATATGTTGCAGTCGGACTCGTCGTTCTGATGCTCAGCCCGGGCGCTCCCTTTCTGTGTGGACACATGCCATGCCGAAAGCAGACCTGAGACCGTCCGGGGTGAGCCGCCGACGTCATCGCATGCTGTTTCTTCGGCTGCAGAGGGACCGGCGGCGCTGGTGAATCCCGATCCGATCGCCCTTGTTTCGCTGCCTTCGACGAGCACCCTGGATTTCCCCGAAGCGCTGGACCGGGGATGCGACATCGTTCTTCTTGTTGACGGCTCCGAGGCCATGGCGAGGGCGGACCCGTCGGCCTACTGGAAAGGGGCTCTGAAGCTTTTTATTTCCTTGCTCGAAGTTGACGACCGCGTCGGGATCATCAGCTTCCGCAGGGAAGCAACGGAACAGATTTCCCTGACGCAGAACATCGAACAAAACCGGCCGGCTTTGTTCAACGCAATTGAAAGAATCGCCGCGGAAGGGACGGCGGCAAACGTATACGATGCAGTGCAAAAAGGCTTCCGGGAGCTCAGAACATTGACTCGGAGGTACCGGGATGCGGTTTCGGACCTTGTCGGAGTTCGTCAGACAGCGGAAGAACTGAAGCAGAAGTTTGCAGCCGTCAGCCGGGATGCCGCTCGGGCAGCGGTCGACACGCCGGGTTCGCGGGTGTCAAAGTCTTCGCACCACGGGGAAGAGGGAGAACTGGACGATCTGAGGACCAAACTGGGAAGCCGAGGATCAGTTGAAGAAAAAGTCCCGCCTGCTCTTGCAGCTTCAGGCGAAATTCGATGACCTGGAAAAAGAGTACCTCATTCTCTACCATCAGCAGCAGAAGAATCAGCCCGCACCGGAAAGCCCCGGTTCCAGCTAGCTGTACATGGTGTAAAGCTCAAGTGCGTTCTGCCGAGGCAGGATGCCCATCCTGATCCCGGCCCGTACAAAGCTTGCTGGCATGCAGAGGGCCGCGAGACAGGGGGCTGACGTTATGATGAATCTCGGCATGCTCCTGCCGCAACCCTTTCTGGCGGCGCAGGCAGGGCCTTCGAATCCACGCCTTTCTCTGTTTATCATTTGCCCGACGGATAAAGCTTCTCGATCAACGCATGGAGGTCGCTCGGCTGGAAGGGCTTCTTTACGTATCCTTTTGCACCAAGTGCCAGGCCGCGCATCGTATCTTCCTCCTTGCCTTCGGTGCTGACAATGACGATGGGGATGTGATCGTACTTGCCGAGTTCCTTCACCTTCCTGATGAATTCCAGCCCGTTCATCATCGGCATATTGATGTCGAGCAGGATCAGATTGGCATCGGGATTCTTTGCAAGCTTGTCGATCCCATCCTGGCCGTTCATGGCATTTATGATGCTGCACTTGTATCGCATCAGGACCATCTTATACATCTGGTGGATCAATGCAGAATCATCTATTACCAGAACTTTTTTCAGCATTACTTTCGTCCCCCTTTGGATCGCGCTCCTGTGCCGCGTTCCGGCACAACCCCACCCCGAACTAACTTCTATTGCTTGACGGGAATCCCCATTTCGCGTATGCGCTGGAAAAGATCGTCGATGTCGATCGGCTTGTTGTAGTAATGCTTGGCCCCCCGCTCGTAGGCATCCCGCTTCATCTCGTCCGACCCATAGGCGGTCATGATGATCACCTCCGTATCGGGCCACTGGCGTTTGATGTAGCTCAGCAGTTCCAGTCCCTCCACGCCGAGCACCCCCGACATGCGGATATCGACGATAACCAGGTCGAAACGATAGCGGCTGAGGGCTTCCTCTGCGGGCTCAAGTCTGCTGGCGGTAATGACCTCCACATCGTCGGACCGCAGTGCATAGGAAAGCGTCAGCAGGATGGTCGGCTCATCATCGACTATGAGAATCCTTCTTGTCATGGATTTTATCGGCATCTTGCCGCTCCTTGTGGGGAAGTACACACCCGGTAGAGATACTGCAATTGTCATACTCGCCCTTTTTCTGCTGCTGCCGTATGAATTCCTTAATAAACAATACGATACTCAACAACACTACTGCAAAGCATGCCCGAAAACGCTACACCGTCGATTCCCGGTATGCCTTTTTTTGTCAGCTTGATTTTGAGGGTTAAAGATGTTAGATTCTGCTCACGAATGAATTCCCGAGGGAGCGCATTCCCGGCAGCTTATCGCGGGATTAGAGAACGGATAAGCTCCATTCTCTACGTTAAGAATGGAGCTTTCCCGCAGCTTCCTGACAGGAGCTTCAACATTACGGAATTACGGACCGGATAATGATCAATATTAAATCATTGGACTTTGAGGCGCTCCAAACCGCCCTCATCGAACAAGGCATGAAAAAATACAGGGCGGGCCAGATCTGGGCCTGGATCTATTCACATCACGCCCGGTCCTTTGAGGAGATGACCAACATCTCGAAGGCGGAGCGGGAGGTGCTGACGTCGCGTTTTTTCGTCTCCCTGCCCGTTATCGCCAGGACCGAATCGTCGGCCGATGGTACCAGAAAATTTCTGTTTGCGCTCCAGGACCGGCACACCTGCGAGTCCGTTTTGATCCCCGATAAGGACAGATTGACGCTCTGCATTTCATCCCAGGTCGGCTGCATGCAGGCGTGCCGTTTCTGCCTGACGGGCCGCGGAGGTTTTATCCGAAACCTCCGGTTCTGGGAAATCTCCGACCAGGTGCTGGAAATCTCCCGCCTTCTGAAACGGGAAGGGGCCCGGAGCATAACGAATATCGTTCTCATGGGTATGGGCGAACCGCTCGCAAATTTCGACGAAGTAATCAGGGCGCTCCGGATCATCACGTCGGAAAAAGGCCTGGGGTTTTCGCCGCGCAGGGTGACCGTGTCCACGGACGGTCTGGTGCCCGAAATCGGAAAACTGGGGGCGTCCGGCGTGAAGGTGAACCTGGCGGTCTCGCTGAACGCAACGACCGATGCTGTCCGCGACGCCATCATGCCGGTGAACCGGCGCTATCCCATCAGGGAGCTGCTGGCTGCCTGCAGGCGTTTTCCTCTTGACCCGAGACGCAGGATCACCTTTGAATATGTGCTGTTGAAAGGGGTGAATGATGCTGCAGAAGACGCGGAAAGGCTTGCGAAGATGCTGCGGGGCATGAAGTGCAAAATCAACCTCATCCCCTTCAATCCCTTTCCCGGGAGCGAGTTCAAAAGGCCCGATGAGGCGGCGGTCCGCCGCTTCCAGGACATTTTGGTAAGGAGCAACTATACCGCGCCGGTGCGCGAGTCGCGCGGAAGAGACATCTCCGCGGCCTGCGGGCAGCTGCGGGAAAAAGGGGCAGGTCGCGAGAATGATGCCTATCCTCGATAAGTGCCAGAAGGATAGCGATCAAACCAGGGCAGAACCATAATTCTATTTACGGACCTTCTAACATCTCTGTGGCAATTGGTATTACCACACTTCCTTCCTGTACAGGCCCCTGCTTCCCCTTTGCTACGCGTAAACGATGCGCTGTTGGCGGTGTGTACCCTTAAAATCCCCCGATAATTTTCTTGCCATAATCGAAAAATTTATTATACTCTCTTTGCGGGGTCCCTCTTTCCCGCAAAAGCAGATTTTCCGATACTTCATCACGTCATCGTGTGCACGAACGCGTCAACGGCTTCACGTTTTCTTCATTACCACACCACCTACAGCCGCTTTTGGATCAACTTTATTAGAACCAGATCAGCATGGATCAGTAGTTGAGCATGATGCGCCTACACTGCAGACTCATTCGCTTGCGGAGGGAATCAATGAATAGAGCTCTTTGGTATTCATCAGTCCTTATCTTATTGCTGTTCTCACCGAGTTACGCCGACACAAGCAACGAAAGAAATTTCATCAAGATACTCGAACTGTCTCCTGATCCCTCAATTCCACTTAAATCGGGCAGTGAAGTGCGGATCAAGGTGAAGATCGAGTACAGCATTGCTGCAGATTCGGCGCTTATCAATCTTTTGATCCAGAAAGACGATTCTTCAGGCAGCACAATGTCTCTCATCGGGAATACGATGCAAACAATCACGAAGGGTAGCGGCACGATAACTCTTGAAAAGGCTGTTACGGTGCCGGATACCAGTGTTCTGCAGGTCTTTACCCCGCTAATGATCCCGGGACAGACCTCGACGTCGACGGTCGATTTCCGGTTTTATCGGGTAGAAAAAAATGCAGAAGTAAAAAAGGTAAAGGTTGAAGACGCAAGACAGATAACGGAGCGGGCGCGAAAACATAACGAGGCTTTGAACAAGTGCCTGGATTACGGAGCGCCGTCGACGTACAAAATAGCATCTTTGCTTTTCCGTCGTGATTATCAGGGATTAGAAAAATTGTTCGACACGATGCTGCAGCAGTATGAGCAGGATGCGCAATATGAATGCTACCTTGACGAATCATTTGAAACGTTCAATCAAAGAAATTTTGCATTAAAGGACCTGGATGCATGGGTTGCTGCGACAAAATCGTCTACTGCCTATGCGGCACGCGGCATGTACAGGGCGAATCAAGGTTTTGATGCAAAGGGGTACATGTTCAAGAGTGAAGCATTACAAGCTCAAAAAAACGAAATGCAACTGCACTTTGACGAGGCTGCCAAGGATCTGCAGACTGCGGCGAACAAGAGTCCATCATTGATGCCGGCGTACACTTGGCTTATTAAGCTGGCCAAAGCAACACATATGCCGTATTCCGCAAAACAGATAGTTCAAAAAGCTGAAGAGAAGGATAAACGATCGTTCTCCGTGCGAAGCGCTTACATGGAATCGCTGCAGCCTCGATGGGGAGGTTCTCTTGAAGAAATGGAAAGTTTTGCCGCGCAGGTTGCTCCTCTAGCTGACCTAAATCCGCGGTTGTGGTCATTGCAGGGAGAAACAGACGCGATACGTGCCGCCAATGCATCCCGAACCAAAAATAATGCACTTGCCGTGGAACTATACTCTTCAGCACTCAGATACGGCGATATTCCACGGCTGTTCAGATGGAGATCGTTTGTTCATTCTTCGTTAGGCCAGAATGAGCTGGCGCGTACCGATATGGAAAAATTTCGAACATACGCCTTACGGGATACAAAGAGCTACGTACCGGGTTCGCTGGCTGACACGATAGATTTGAACTTCGAGATCAGCGACAAGAGTTATGTAGACCCCAAGATTGGCAAGAGCAAGATCCGATCATATCTTGTGTTACCGGTCGAACGGCTAAATCCAAGCTCTGATTTTTCGTACACGGATATAGACCAGAGAGCTGCAAGAAGAATTACGGACAGGATTGAGCTCACACTCATGAGGTTGGGGAGCGAGTGCGTCGACAGGGGCTCTTTGAATTCGATTTTAGAGGAACGGGCAATATCTCCAGCGAGTCTTACTCATGAAAGTGCGCAGACAGTGGGGCGGGTGATGAGGGCGGACGCAGTAATAATCGCAACAAATTCTCAACGTGTGTATCATTCAACGAGGACATATGTTAAAGACATCGATATCAAGGCGGTGTCGGTGAGTACCGGTAAAGTTCTCTGGAAGTCACTTTTAAAAGGCAGCGTAGTAATTGACCAGTCCCTTGTGAATTTTCATGAATTAATATTCGACACCGAAGAAGCTAAATTGTTTAAAAAACTGGAAGAAACACTACTGAAGGAAATGAATCACTGACGAATCAAGGCACTGCGATGCCAGGCACCATAAGGCATGCTATCAACGAAAGCAAACTTGCCGGTTGGGGGGAGGACATTGTGATGCTCCGGATACAATTATGCAATCTGGTAGTGGTGTTAGTATTGACGTTCCTGACTCAAATAGCTTCGGGAGAGGCGGTTTACGGACGAATAACAGTTGATATTAACAGCGCTGTAATAGTCATTTCTCCCGATCAAGAGCAAGTTGTTTTCGCCTTGTCGTTCGGCAAAGGTCAGCCGGGACCTTATACGCCTCTCACGAGCTTCGAGGTGAAACAAGTCGGTCGCGATATCTACCACGTCCGGAATAAGGCCTGGAATAATATCTTCTGGGAAATTGATGCAAATGAGAAAACAGCTTTTTGTGTGCGGAGAGGATCCTTTGGGGACCGAAGCCGGACTAAAATACCGATCGGTCAGGTTACCGTCACTCATTTTACGCCTGATTATAATCCATCTCAACCTTCTTCGGCGCCGCCTTGGATCCGCCTGGAGCTCAAAAAAGCACTCCTGAAATATGAACAAGACGGAAATACATGCACTATCGTCGTCGATGGCGATGAAGTTATATCGCACACCGACTGGGAAATAAAGCGCGTCGGAATTGGAAACTTTCATTTTCGTTTCAAGAAAGCCCAAGATTACCTGCCCTTTTTTCAGATCGATGCGATCAATATGAAGGCATTTGCAGTGGCTGGCACTTTTGGTTCGCCCGACGTAAACGGCAGTCTTCTTGCCTGGGGTGTCCATAGTGCAATTGCCAATGCCCTTGACCAGAGCAGCGGTTCGCAGGGTAAGACCGGATGGCAGCAGGTCGAAATGAATAATATGGCCCTGAAGCACATGTCAGAATTTAAGGGCGCTCCCGGATACAATATCGTACAGCAAGTTTCAACTCATGATTATACAGCACTTGAAAAATGGTTTGAAAATGCGCTGGATCTATATAAGAAGGATGCACAGTATGAGTCCGTTCTGCAGCAAGGATTTGACAACTTTGCGGACAAAAAATTCTTTTTACCGTCAGACATGGATTTATGGGTAGAGAAGACAGGTTCATATATCGCCTATGCTGCGAGAGGAATTTTCAAAATACCCGATGGATACATAGCGCGCGACGGCACATATGTAAGCGGGGTCCCTGCGGAAAAGCTTGTCGCCCAGCAGCAGCGCTACAATGACGCTGCCAAGGACCTTGAAACCGCAATCAGCAAAAATCCGTCGCTCACACCTGCCTATGCTTGGCTGGTGAGGATTGCCGCAGCGTCGAAGATGCCTTTTACGGCAAAACAGATGCTTCAAAAGGCGGTGGAGAACGATAAACGGACACTCCAGGTAAGGCACGAATATATTGCCTCCTTGCAGCCTAAATGGGGAGGTTCTTATGAAGCCATGTCGGGGTTCGCAAGACAAGAAATGACCTATGCTAGCGTTAACCCGCTATTGTGGACCTTGCAGGGAGAGGCTGATGCTTTCCGGGCTGAGGACCATTTTCGTGGTGGCGAGTATTCGGCAGCGATTGCATCGTATTCAGCGGCATTAAAGTTCGGCGATCGTATCGAATGGTTGAAGCAACGGGCCGGTTGTTATGAAAAAACCGGCCAGAAGGACAAGGCGCTTGCAGACTATGAAAGGATCCGCTATTACAATCCCAATGACAAGTCGCTCGTTGGACGTTTTGCACGACCGGACATTTCCAGCTTCAATTACGATTTGAAAGAGAGCACGTATATGGACCCGCAAATGAGCAAGGATCGGGTCCAGGCATATGTCGTGCTGCCTGTTGAACATCACATCCAGTGGCTGAACGAGCGGTCGCACGAGGGGCAGGGTGTTGCGAAAAGGAATAGCGACAAGCTTGAGCTTATGTTGCTGCGACTGGGATATGATTGCATCGAGAGGGCGAAACTTGATGCGATACTGAATGAGCAAAAGTTATCGCTAACCGGCTTGACCAAGGAGAGAGCTCAGTATGTCGGAAAGTTGGTAAGCGCCGACGCGGTGGTTATAGCTGAGATCCCAGCAATGGGGGTGCATCACCCGTTAAGAACATGTTATGAGGATATCGATATAAAGGCCGTCTCGGTGAGCACTGGCAAAATACTGTGGAAGTCGCTCTTAAAAGGCAGTGTAGTATCGGAGACAGAAAGCGTCGATTATCGAGTGGTTTTGGATGCTCTTGAAACGAAGTTGTACGAATTACTGGAAGCCAAGATGAATAAGGAAATGAAACGCGAGTAAGAGCACTACAATCGGATGAGAGGTCATCTTCCGGGATCTCTCAAGCGCAGCAATGATTCCCTCTTACGATCTTTTCAGGAAGTCTTCTGTAGCGACTACGGCAAAGGCAGGACAGACGACCAGCGGTAAAAAAGGACGGGAAACCAGACCATCTCCCCGTCCTTCGCGTATTCGTTGTTTATCCTGCTGTGGTCACTTGTTCCCCAGTATCCCGTTCACCACATTCAAAAGGTCCGCTGTCTGGATCGGCTTCGGGATGTATGCGTTGGCGCCGAGTGCAAGCCCGCGCTTGCGGTCCTCCTCGGCGCCTTCCGTGGTGATGATGACGATCGGGATGGTTTTGTGCGCCGGGTCGTTCCGCACCATGGAAACCAGCTTCAGGCCGTCCATGATGGGCATGTTGATGTCGGTTAGGATGATGTCGAACTTCTGGGTTGAAAGCTTCTTGAGGGCGTCGATGCCGTCGTTCGCCTCGACGATCCTGCTTCCGGGGATGCGCTTCAGGGCAAAAGAGATCAATTGACGCATCGTCGGGGAGTCTTCAACCACCAGAAAATTGTACTCGGGCATGTGCTAACCTCCGGTTATTTTTCCTTCAGCAGATCAAGAAAGCTCTGGATCGTGGTGAGCTTCCGCTCCGACTGCGAGTAGAGCTTTGAGGAAAAGAGCGCTGTGGCCGCATGGCCGGCAAGCATGGTGAAGAGTTCGTAATCCACGTTGGTGAACTGCTCCTTCTGCACCAGAAGCTTGTAGATCACGATGACGCCGATCACATGCTCCTTGATCTTGAGCGGAATGACGACGAGCGGGTGGAGGTAATCCACTCCCTGCAGGTTCTTCGGATCGCCCTCACGATAGAACGCCTCGCCCGACTTGGCTGACCCGCCGATGATTCCCTCTCCCAGTTTGACGCTGGCGCGGGCCTCGGGCCCCATGCCCTCCTGGGCCACAATGGTCAGTTCGTTGGTCTTTTCATCGAGCATCATGATCGAAAATTCCTCTGCGCCGATGAGGTTCATGACGATTTCGAGAATGATCTTGAGGCTCTCGCTGAAATCGAGGGTGGAGTGCAGCTGGTAGCTTGCCACGTAGAGGTTGGCCAGGTTGTTGTTTTCCGCCTCGACCTCGATATAGCGGTTGGCGAAGTCCTTGTTCTCCTCCTCGACGACGCGATAGCGTTCGATGAGGCTTTTGTTTTCATCCTCCAGAAACTTGATGCGCTCCTCAAGGGAATGGACCTTGAACGTTCCTTCCCGGTCGGAAAATTTGGTTACTTCCTCGAGCTGGGCGAGCCGGTAACGGAGCTTTTCGTTTTCCTTCAGCAGCTCCTGCGTGAATTCCTCGCCTTTCTTGAAGACCTGGAGAAATTCCTCCACCTTTTTCGAAATCGATGCGGGTTCTTTTTCCATTGATGCCCTCCCGTTGCAGCCGATCAGGATGCCTTCGCTCCGCCGTCCGGACCATGGTCCGGGACGACAATGGTCCCTGCTGCCCGCACTACGGCACTCTCGACCCTGCGAACAGTGCAATAGCAACAATTATAGTCGAGTCACGATAAATTATCAAGCGCGATTTGGGCCCCGGCGCGCCTTTTCACCTGCCGGCTGCGTGCGGAGCGCACCGTTTGGCGATCTCTTCGGCCATTTTCCCGAGCGGAAGCGCCATTTCGACAGCGCCGGTCCGGATGGCCTCCTGCGGCATGCCGAATACGACTGCACTTTCCCGGCTTTCGGCGAGACACCGCCCATGGCGTTGCTTGATTTCGACTACGCCCCGTGAGCCGTCGTTGCCCATGCCGGTCAGGACGATCCCAAGCGTGGCGGGCCCGCATGCCTCGGCAACAGACGCCATCATGCGGTCCGCAGAGGGTACATACATGTCCGAAGGGCTGTGCCGGACCACCTCTGCCGCAAGGGTGGAGCGGTTTCGCCTGACGAGGAGATGATATCCTCCAGGCGCGATCAGCACCGTCCCGCGTTCCACGCGATCGCCCGCTGCAGCCTCCCGGATGACGAGCGCTGAAAGCTTGTTCAACCGCTCGGCAAAGCTCCGGGTAAACCCTGCGGGCATGTGCTGTGCTATCACGATGGCTGCGCCGAGATCCGCGGGAAGATTCATCAGAATCGCCTGCAGCGCGGGAGGGCCGCCGGTGGACGAGGCGATGGCAACGACCTCGATGGGACCCGGTTCCCGCTGCGCCTCATCCTCCTTCCGTGCCACAGGAGGGGCTTGTTCGCGGTTCAGGAGGTCGATCGTCGACTTGACCTTTTCCATTTCAAGGTCAAGCACGGCTGCCACTTTCCGTATCAGTTCTTCCCGTATCGTCTCGAGGCTGCGCGAAATACGGGACTCCGGTTTTGCAACGAATTCCACGGCGCCGAGCTCGAGTGCCCGGAAAACGCTGCGGCTGTCGGAACGTGAGGAAAGCACGATGACCGGCGTGGGCCGCTCCTTCATGAGCCACCGAAGGAAGGTAAAGCCGTCCATGTTCGGCATCTCGAGATCCAGCGTGATCACGTCCGGCTGAAGGCGGAGCGTCTTCGCTATGGCATCGACGCCGTCAGTCGCGCTCCCGACCACGCCGATCCCCGCAGTCGAGAGCATGTCGGCGATCGTCGTGCGATTGTAAGCTGAGTCGTCGACGACCAGAGCCTTGACCTTTTTCATCGGCTGCGCTCCCGGCCAGAATCCCGGTCTCCCGGCGCCGTGCCTCCGTGCCCCCTGCCGTGACGCCGGGACCGGTTATTTGTACTCGGCAATTTCAACTTTTCCCCTTAGCGGCTTCTGGTAGACCATGTCGTTCTTGAGCGTACGAAGCATGAAGGCGTTCGATATGTTGATCAGGGACTCGGAATGGCCCAGAAGAAGATACCCCCCGTCGCGGAGCTTGTTGTGAAAACTCTCGATGACCTTCTTCTTTGCTTCCCGGTCGAAGTAGATGATTACGTTACGGCAGAAGATGACATCCATGTTGGTAATGAGGCTGGTTTTGAAGGGGTCGAGAAGGTTCACGGAGCTGAACGAAACCAGCTCCTTGACCCGGTCGATGATCCGGTAGTCGCCCTTTTCGTCGGCGACGAAATACTTGGTCAGCATTTCAGGGCTTGTTGCCCGGTGAGCGCTTTTCTTGTACACGCCTTTGCGTGCGGTGTGGAGCACGCGCTGGTTGATATCGCTTCCGTGGATCTCTATCTGCCAGTCGCGCCACCAGTCCCCGGACTCGAGCAGCAGGATGGCGATGGTATAGGGCTCCTCGCCGGTGGAGCAGCCCGCGCTCCAGATCCTCAGCACCTTCCGGTCCGCCAGCCGGCTGCGCAGCTCGGGCAGGATCTCGTCGGAAAAAGCCTTGAGCTGCGGGCTCTCCCTGAAAAAATACGTTTCATTGGTGGTCAGGTTGTCGATGAGAATGACGAGCTCTTCCTCCCGCTTGCGGTCGTACCGGAGGAAGTGATAGTACTCTTCGAAGCTCTTGAGGCGGTGCTGCTCGAGCCGGCGGGACAGGCGGCGCTGGAGCAGGAACTGCGACCCGTTGTCAAAATAGATTCCGCAGTAGCCGTGGATGAAGTCCCTGAGCAGCCGGAAAACGTCATCGGGCAGCGGAATGATCTGCTCTTCGAACATTATTTTTTCAGCGCCTCTCTGGCCGCCTGGCGCACCGCTGGATCGGGATCTCCCTCGACCATGTTCGCCAGGAAAGCTTCTCCGTCGGATGTGCGCTTCCGGCTCAGGACTTCGACCGCCGCTTTCCGAACGCTCCAGTGAGGATCGGCAAGACGGGCGATGACGGTCTGCTCCACGAACGGCTCTTCATAGCCGGCCAGGGCAGTGAGCACGGTCTTGCGCACTTCGGGATCGTCGTGTCCGGCGAGCGCAACGAGCGTCGCGGCCGCGTTCGGGTGCTTCATCCTGCCAAGCACCTCGACGATCGCAAGAAGAAAGATGTCGGTGGCGTTTCTGATATGGGCGATGAGTATCCCGGCAAGGGCCTCGCCGCCGAACCGCCCCAGGCCGCGGGCGGCGGCGGCCCTGACCCAGAGGTCCGCGTCCTCGAGCAGCAGGATCAGGGCCTCGCGCGCCTCAGGAGTCTCGATCTTGCCGATCGCCTCCGCAGCGAGCATCCTGACCTCGGGATCGTCGTCGGCGGCAGCGAGCAGAAGCGGCCGCAGCGCTTTGTCGCCGGGCGTGTTGCCGAGCGCCGCAACAACCGCCTTCCTCACGTCGGGCTCCTCGTCCTTGAGCGCAAAGGAGAGCGCCTCGGCGGACCGTTCACTCTTAAACTTTCCCAGGAGCAGGGCGATGTTGCGGCGAAGGAAGGCCTGGTGGGAGGAAAATTCCTGCACCAGCCCCTCGATGACGGACTCGTCGCCGATCTCCGCCAGGGCATGAATGGCGGATTCCTGGACGCTCTGGTACTCATCGGTCAGCAGCGCAGTCAGCGGCGCAGCGGCCCTCCTGCTCCGCATGCGGCCGAGGGCATCGGCTGCGCTGCTCCGCACATGGCCGTTCTCATCCTTCAGCAGCATGATCAGGGAATCCTCCGACTCCGGCAGGCCCAGTTCGCCCAGAACCAGAGCAACCGCCCTGCGGACGAGGGCATTATCGTTCGAGAGGTACTCCAGCAGGAATCCGGCAGTGGACCGGTTGAGGAACGTCAGTGACTGGGCGACCGCTTCCGCGAGGTCTTCCTCCCGGATGAACGCGAGCAGTTTCCTGATCGAACCTTCCTTGCCGCTCCATCCGAGAAGCGTGATCGCCGCCTTCTGCAACTCGCCGGAGCTGGTGACGAGGATCTCTTCGAGAAAAGCAACAGCGCGATCGGTCATCCCCATGCGAACCGTGGCGATGATCTTCTGTCTGGCCAGCGCCGCGCTTTTGCGGTAGATCGCCGCGATCGCAACAACCGACACTTCGCGGACGATCCGGAGAGGGTCCGAAAGGCTGGCAATCAGAGGCGCGAGGGCCGAAGCATTGCCGATCTTGCCGAGGGACTCCAGGACCGGCTCCCGCAGGCTGCTTCTGCCGAGCGCGGACAGGAGCGGGACGAGCGCCCGTTCGTCGCCGATTTCTCCCAGCGCCTCCGCGGCGGCGTAGTCCAGCCATCCCTGATCGTAGCGCGAGAGGCACGACAGCAGGGCGTCGACGGCCCGGGGATCGCGTATCTTGCCGAGGGCTTCTGCTGCCGCGACGCGGACATTTTCGTCTTCATCTCCGAGGCGTGCGATCAGGGCGGGCACGGCGTACCGGTCCCTCATGTCGCCGAAAATGTCGACTACGGACTTCCGGACATCCGGATCGGGCGTTTCAATGATGCCGAGCAGGGCGTCTGCCGACGGCTCGCCGATCTGAACAAGCGCCTCAATGGCTGAATTCCGGGCGCCGGCGTTGTCACCGGCATTGAGCGCCTGGATCAGCCCTTCGATGACCACGGTCCCGCTGATCGAGACCAGCGCCTCCACTGCGGTCTTTCGCACGCGCCAGTCGAGATCGCCCAGGGCGCGAAGCAGCAGCGGCACGGCTTCACCGCCGCGGCGGCCCAGGTCCACGACAGCCTCGCGCCGGTCTTCGGCATCGGCGCTCCCGAGCCTCTTCTCCAACGATTCCAGGTCAGACATTTCCCGCCTCCGCCAGCGCCGATCGTTCCTGCTGGCTCAGGATTTTGGTGATGTCCAGAAGGATGATGAGCCGGTCGCCCACCTTGCCCATGCCGGCGATGAATCCCGCCGCCTCGCCGGTTGCAGCCTGCGGCGCCGGGTCGATGTCCTTTTTCGGCACGTGCAGGACCTCCTGCACGCTGTCGACGACAAGTCCGAGGAGGTCCCTGCCCCGCTGCGGCGTCGCGACCGCGCCCCGCGTGATCAACATGCGCAGCTTCCGGGGGTCGTTCCGGACCTGTGCAAGCACAAACCGCTTCCGGAGGTCGACGACGGGGATGATGGCGCCCCGAAGATTGATCACGCCCTCGATGAACTCGGGCATATGCGGAAGCGGTGTGACTCTGAGCGGACGGATGGCCTCGGTGATGCAGCCGATGTCCAGCCCGTATTCCTCCGCGCCGACATGGAACGTCACCAGCTGCACCGTGTCCTCAACGACAACCGCTTTCTTGTCCTTCGACGCCTTCATGCCGCTCCTTGCGAATATCAGATGCAGATTCCGGATAGCCCGGGGACCGCGTCCACCCCTTCCGTTCTGCAGGAATTTGCCGGACAGGGGCAAGGGTCAAGTAGCCGGGGCAAGGAGGTCGCTTCTGTCTTCCTTGCTGCGTGACTCATGACCTTTATTCGCCGCCCGTCAGGTCCTGAATTTCTCGATTTCCTTTTTGAGCATGTCCGACTGGGTGGCCATGACGTCCATGGCGACATGCAGGCCGCCGGCGAGGTCGGCATTCGCCTTGGCAATCTCCTTGATCCGCTCAATCGCCTTGACGATCAGATCGCTGCCTGCCTGGACTTCCACTGCTGCGCGGTTGACCAGACCGATCTTGGAGCTCATGTTTTCGACGGTCGCCGTGATGTCCTTGCTGCCCTTTGCCTGCTCGCCGGTGGAGTTCTTGACGAAGTGCGTAAGCTCCCGCATCCGGTCCGTTGCCCTCGCGATCTGCTCGCTGCCGGCCTTCTGCTCGGCTGCAGCGCGCGAGATCTGGTGGGACATCTCGTTGATCTTGGCCACGGCGTCGCTCACCTGCCTGATCCCCTTAGCCTGCTCGCTGGCCGCCTTGTTGATGCTCCTGCTCATGTCGCGTGAAAGATCGGCGCGTTCCAGAATCTTCCGCAGCGCGTCCCGCGTGTCCAGGGCGAGGCGCACGCCTTCTTCCACGAACGTCGCGCCTTCCTGCATGGCGCCGACTGCCTCCCGCGATCCCTCCTGGACCGAACCGATCAGCTCTGCAATCTCCTTGGTCGACTTTGCGGTGCGGTTCGCCAGCTCCCGGACCTCGCTGGCGACGACGGCGAAGCCCTTGCCGTGCTCGCCCGCCTGCGCCGCAAGGATGGATGCGTTCAACGCCAGAAGCGACGTCTGGTCCGTTATATCCTCGATGACCGTCAGGATGGCCCCGATATTCTCCGCCTTTTCTCCCAGCCGGTTCACCACGCCGGCGGTCCGGTGAGACGTCTCCTGGATGCGGTTCATGCCGTCGATGGTTTTTTCGATGGACCGCATGCCGAGCTGCTCGGCATCGGACGCCACGGCCTCGGCAAGCGAGGCCGATTCCTTTGCGTTGACTTCCACTTCCTTCACGGAAGCGCTGATCTCTGTCGCCGACGCGGCCGTGTCCTCAGCCGCCGAGGACAGTACCTCGACGTTCTCGGCGATCTGCCGGACCGCGGCGGACATCTGGGTGATGGACGTCGACGTCTCCTCGATGGAGATCGAAAGGTCCGACATCGTCCGGGCCACCTCGTGGATCGACGCGGACATCTCGATGACGGACGAGGAGGTCTGTTCGGACGTCTTATACAGGTCCTCGACGTTTCCCGCGATTTCTTTGAGCGAAAAATGCATTTCGTTGACGGACGACGAGGCCTCCTCGACGGATTCGGCCTGCACGGTGCTCCCGTCCGATATTTCCGCCGACATTCGCTTGACTTCCTTCCAGACTGCGTCGGTCTTGCCGGCGGCGTCGCGGACACTCTCGATCATGCCCTTGAGCCCGATGGCCATGCGGTTCAGGCCCCTTCCGAGCATGCCGACCTCGTCCATGGACCGAACGCGAACGCTCTGCGAAAGATCTCCGCCGGCGACCTTCGAGGCCACGGCCTCCACGGCCCTGGTCGGCAGCACGATCATCCTTCGCACCATGTAATAGATCATCGCCGCAAGAATCGCGATGATCAGGACGCTCGTCCCGAGCAGCGTCAGGACGACCTGCCGCGCGTTGGCCTGCACCTGGGCGCGGGAAAAGGCCATCCGCACTTCGCCGAGCTTCGTGCCCTCGAACGAAATGTCCACCGACACTTCGACGGGAGAAGCCGCCTTCCGGAGGGACTCCGCGAGCTGGGCCACACTCTCTGTTTTTTCCCCGCTCAGGATCCCGTTGACGACTTCATTGCCCCGGTTGAAGCTGGCCCGCGCCGAGGTAATGGGGCGGCCCTCCGTATTCATGATCACGACCGACAGGATCTCCGGGGACTTCACCACATCCGCGACGAGCATGTTCAGGCCGATCTGGTCGTTCGCGATGAGACGGTCGACGATCGCCTTGCCGAGGACCGTCCCGGTCTCGCGCCCCCGGGCCTCGATGATGGAGTACTGGTACTGCAGGAGCATCCGGCTGACAAAAGCCGTACCGAGCACCATAATGACCGCGATGACGCCGGTCATGGCGATCATAAATTTCATGCCCATGCTGGCATCGATCCGGTCGCCGATCTTCCGCTTCATCATCTCTCGCACTTGCATGACCTTCGTCTCCCCCGTGAATAAGGTGCGACGCCGCACCTGCTATCCTGCGGTCTCCGCCTTGCCCACTGTTTCCATGACGCCCCTGATCCCGTCATAATCTCCGTCAACGGCGGCGGTGAAGCCTGTATAATCAGGATCGAGCAATTCCAGCATACGGGCCTGTTCCCGGTCCTTCCGGTCTGCGGCCAGGAGCGCCCGCTTCAGGTTCTCCGCTGTGAGCGGGTCCAGGTCCCGGGACGCGCAGATATTGAACTCAGGGATTTCCATGGAAGATTTAAGCACGACAAGTCCGCGATCGGCAAAGGACTTCGCCGTCGACTCGCGCATGCCGCCGGCATCATACTCGCCCGCCAGAACGGCCTTCGCTACATCGTCGTGATGGCCCAGATAGACATAGGTCTTCAGCTCAGGGAGTCCGATCCCCGCCTGAGCCAGCAGGTAACGCGGGATCAGGTGGCTGGACGTGGACATCCGGTCTCCGAAAGCAAACCGTTTTCCCTTCAGGTCTTCGAGCCGCGTTATTCCACTGCCCGTCCTGGTGACCACGGCGGCATGGGTATAGGGAACTCCGTTCCGGAGAGCTTTGACCAGGAGTAGTGCTCCGCATTTTTGTCGTGCAGCGACGTAGGTGGTCGGGGTCAGGAAAGCCAGGTCCGTGGCTCCGTCCGCGAGCTCTTTGATGGTCTGTTCAAAATCAACAGCGATCGAAAGCTCCACCCGCTTGCCCAGCGACCGGCCGAGATAATCGGCCAGCGGGGAAAACCGGCGGTGCATTTCGGCCGGTGAATCGAGCGGGACAACGCCCATGCGCAAGGTGCCGCTGGTTCGGGCTCGGCGTCCCTTGCCGACCGTCATCGTGACGATTTCCTGGCTGAGCAGGTCGGACTGTTCCCCGAGCGTTTTGACCGCCAGCCCCATGCTTTCCATGCGCTTCTCGTTCTGCCGCGGGAAGTCCTCTATGCGCTGCAGCGTCTCGAGGATCCTCTGGATCGCCAGGCGCTGCTCCTTTGTGGCCGAGGCGATTCTACCCGCCCGCATCGTGACGTTGTCGGCGGCGACGGCGATCTGCTGTCCTCCCCGCCCCTGCTCGGCCATGGCGATCTTGACGCGCCGCGATATATCGCGCATGTCCTCCGCGGCGCGAAGGATCATTTCGGTGCCCTTGCTCTGGGCCTCGGTCGCCTGGGCGATCTCGCCGGTCATCTGCTTCACGTTCACAACGGCCTCGCTGACCTGCCTGATCCCCCGGGCCTGCTCGGTCATGGCCCGCTCGATCATGGAGGCCATCTCCGCCGAGCGCGCCGAACTCTCCAGGATCTTGTCGAGTGCGGCATTGGCCTGCTGGGAACGGAGCACGCCCTCGTCAACGGCCGTGATGCTTCCGGCCAGCGCCGCGACGGCGTCCTTGGCCTCCTTCTGGACCGCGGTGATCAGCTTCGCGATGTCCTGCGCCGATCCCGAGGTCCGGTCGGCCAGCGCCTTGATCTCTTCCGCCACCACGGCGAATCCCCTGCCGTGCTCGCCCGCCTGGGCCGCAAGGATCGACGCGTTCAGCGCGAGAAGGTTCGTCCGCTCCGTCACCTCGACGATCACGCCGAGGATCTTGCCGATCTCCTCCGAACGCTTCCCGAGCCTCGTGACGAGATCGGAGTACCGCTCCACCGCTTCCTTGATCGTCGTGATGGCCTTGGCGGTCTCGTGGATCGACCGGACGCCGCTGTCCCTTGCCTCGGCCGATACCTTCAGCGAAAGTTTGCTCGACTCGATCGCCGCCTTCTCGACTTCCCGCACTGTCGCCTCGATCTCGATTGCCGATGCCGAAGTCTCTTCGGCAGCGGAAGAGAGACTGTCCACGTGTCCGGCAACTTCGCGGATAGAAGCGATCATCTCGGTGACCGACGTGGTCACGTCCTCGACCGAGGAGGTCAGCTCGGCGGTGTGCCGGGCCACTTCCTGGTTTGATGCATTCATTTCCAAAATGGCCGACGAGGTCTCTTCTGCCGAGACCGTCAGGCTTTCCGCGCTTTCTGCAATGGACTGGATGGACGTCGACATCTGGGTCACCGACGCCGACACGTTCGCAACGGCTTCCGCCTCCGTTTCGGCGTTGTGCCTGACCACCGACGTGTCCGCGGCGATCGCCGGGTTCAACTCGCTGATCCGTGAAGAAATGGCGCCCATTTCCACGACGAACTGCTCCAGGCGCTCGATGAGGTAGTTCACCCCCGAAGCGAGCTCGCCTACCTCGTCGCCGCGGTGTTCCGAGACGCGGAGCGTGAAATCCTTCCGGTCGATAACGTTCTTCAGCGTGCTCCCCAGCTCCTTGATCGGTGCCGTAATCGTCCGGGTCAATGATAAATAGAGGATGATGGACAGAATGAGAAAAGTAAGGATGTTTTCAAAAACGGCCGCTGCTGCGAATGACCGAAGTCTGCTCTTCATGTCGGCCGGGTAGACGGAAATCCGGATCTCGCCGAGCCGCGTAGCGTCCGAGGCGATCGGCAGGGGGCCGATCCCGATACGCTGCTCGGACAGGGACGATTTTGCGCTCTGCACCAGTTTGCGTCCTTCGTAGTCAGTGATGGTGACTTCCTGGGCATCGGGCGTATGAATGAAGTTCTGGACCATTGCATGCAGCCCGCTGTAATCTGATGTTATCAGATACGGAACCGCAAGCTCGGCCATGAGCTTGCAGGACTGCTCGCCCTGGCTGCGGGCGTAGGCCTCGATGCCCCGTTCCTCCGCGAAATAGCGATAGACCCCGGTCGCCCCCATAGTCAGGAAGATGCCCGTAAAAATCAGGATGATGAGCCGTTGTCGTACGCCGATAATCACAGTGTCTCCCTCGCTTATCTTCCCGGTTCCGTCATGTACCACTTGCTTCTGCCTCAGAGTGCTTTGCAAACAAGAACCTGATTTTTGAGTAAATTTTTTGAGTCAAAAACAAAACCGATGCTCACACAAAGGCGTGGAGCACACGAAGCGGAATGGAATTGTGCATTTTTTCATGCTCCCTGTCTTTGTGGCTTTGTGTGAGACAGGTTTACGGGTCTTGATTTTGATTCATCGGTCTGCAGGCAGTGCCTCTTAGAACCTGAAGCCGTCGAGCTCCGCCTGGAGGGAATCGGCCTTTGACTTGAGCGTCTGCACCGCCATGTCCATTTCGATGGAAACATCGACCGTGTCCTGGGTGATTTTCTGGATGCGGGCGATGGCCTCGCTGATCTGCTGCATGCCGAGCCGCTGCTCGGAGGTCGACTTGGCGACCTGGCCGGCCTGTTCGGTGACGGACACGACGGCGTTTGCGATCTGCCTGCTCCCGGTGGTCTGCTCCTGCGTCGCGGTCTTTACCTGCCGCGTGATATCACGCATGCGCTCGGCGGCCGTTGCGATCCGTTTGCTGCCCCTTTGCTGCTCCTGCATCGCCCCTGCGATCTGTTCTACCTGGTCTGCCACGCTGACCGACGCTTCCGTGATCTGCGACACGCCCTTGGCCTGCTCAGCCGTGGTTTTCTCGATGGCCCGCGCCATCTCGGCCGACTGCCGCGAGCTTGCGGCGACCTGCTCCAGAACATCGCTGGCCACGTTCACCAGGGACTCTCCGGTCTCCACGGCCTCCATGCCCCTCGCCATGGCCTTCACGCTTTCAGCGGTCTCCTCCTGCACCGAGGCGATGAGGCCGGAAATTTCCTGCGTCGATGCGGCGGTCCGTTCCGCCAGATCCTTGATCTCGTCGGCAACCACGGCGAACCCCTTACCGTGCTCGCCCGCCTGGGCGGCCAGGATGGCCGCGTTCAGGGCCAGCAGGCTGGTCTGGTCCGTGACTTCATCGATGACCTTGAGGATCTGTCCGATCTCCTGAGACCGCTTCCCGAGGCGGTTCACCACCGCGGAGGTAGCCTCGACGGCGTTCTTGATGTTCTGCATGCCCTTGATCGCCTCGCCCACGGCGTTCATTCCCCGCTCCGAGGCTTCCCGGGAGACCCGCTCCGCCAGACGGGCCGATTCCACGGCACGCTGCTCCACTTCCTTGACTGAGGCGCTCATCTCGGTGATGGACGCCGAGGTCTGCTCCGCCGACGCGGAGAGCGCGTCGGTGTTTTCCGCCACCTGCTTGATGGACGCGATCATCTGTTCAATGGAAGAAGCCGTGTCCTCGACAGCCGATGCAAGCGCCCCCGTGTTCCTGGCCACTTCCTCGACGGACGAGGCCATTTCCGAAGCCGACGAAGAGGCATCCGTAGCGGCGCGGGACATGTCCCGCGCGTTCTCGTCGACGCCCCGGATGGAGGCAACCATTTCGTTGACGACCATGGCGGTCTGCTCCGTCGATTCCTGCTGCACCCTGGCGCCCTCGCTCATCTTGATAGCGGCTCCGCTCATGAGCTTCATTGCTTCCGACAGGCCGGAGCCGGTGGTCCGTATCTTACCGAGCATTTCACGCAGGTTGGCCGACAACGTGTTGATGGCGCCGCTCAGGTTGTCGATCTCGGTCTGACCCTGCACCGTGATCTCGCGGGTCAGGTCGCCCGAGGCCATGACGGCCGCAGCCTGGGACATATGAGTGATGGGCTGGGTGATGCCGCGGTGCATGAACAGGTAGACCAGCATGGTGGCGACCGCAAAACTCATGAGGCCGATCAGCAGCGACCACAGCAGAAGGCGCTGTACCGGCATGTTGACCGCAGCGTCCTTGATCGATATCCGGAACACGCCGATCTTTTTCCGATCGGCGCTCAGGAGGGGCATAGCCTGTTCATAGTGCCCCCCCGTGCTGTCGGAATAGGACTGGACCATTGTCGTCGCCGCCGAGAGCGCAGTCAGGCTCGCCTTGTCCTTGAGAATTTCGTTTTCCTTGGTCCGGTCGCTGGCGTAGAGCACCCGGGCGTCCGTGTCCATAATCATGGCATAGGAAAAATCCGGGTCCTCCTCGACCAGGCTGCGCAGCTTGTCTCCCATGCCTTCCAGCGCGTTGAGCGGGAGGCCGAATCCGACGGCCCTGTTGATGTCCTTCCGGAGCCCTTCGGCCAGGGCGGCCGCCCGCCCGATAAGCGCCTCCTGGTACCGGCTCTTGACGATATAGACGTTCACCATTGTATTGACAAGCATCACCAGCAGGATGATGCCGCCCGTGACGAGGACCGCCCGCGTCTTCAGGCTCATGGTTTCCAACAGCTTCATTTGATCACCCTGGTCGCATCGGTTATGAGATCAAAAGGGACCTTGACGCCGATCGTCCCGGCTTCCTTCAGGTTCAGTACCAGCTCGACCATCTTGGGCACCTCGACGGGGATCCCGGCGGGGTTCTCGCCCCGCAGCAGGCGCGCAGCAAGACGGCCGGCCGCCTCGCCCTGCTCCGCCGCGCTGGGCGACAGGCTCAGGATGACGCCCTGGTCGGCCGTGCCGCCGATCTGGCTGATCGTGGGGACCTTGGCGGCATGGGCGTTCTTGATTATCGCTTCGAGCGCTTCATTGACCGCCGCGCTGACGGACAAAAAGACCGCGTCGGCCTTGCCGGTGAACACCAGCTTCCTAGCTTCGTCCGCCTTCTTGATGCTCATCTTGACCGTCTGAAAACCATACTGGTTTTCGAGCTGGAGCAGCTCTTCGGCCTGCCTGACCGAGTCGGGCTCCAGTTCGTTGTAGACAATGGCAAGCCTGGTGAAGGGCACCAGCTTCTTCAGATACTTGAGCAGGCTTGTCATCGGCACCTTGGAGCTTATGCCCGTTACGTTCTTCGCGGCGACGCCGATCGCAGCCGGGTCATAGACCGCGGCGAACGCGAGGGGGATGCTCTTCGTCTCCCTGATCGCCGCCAGCGACGCGGGGGCGCCGTAGGTGACCAGCACATTGACATCGGCCACCACGAGCTTTCGCGCTGCGTTTGTCCATGAAAGCGGGTCGGGCGAGGGCATCTGGAGCAGGGTGTCCACCTTGCGGTGGTCGTATCCCTCCTTTACCAGAGTGCTGACGAAGGACCGGTGAACCTCCTGGTAGTATGATACGTTCCCCGACATGATCACACCCACCGTCTTGTCAGCCGCGAGCGCCGGAGCAGCGAACAGAATCAGCGCGATAATCAACATCCGAATTGATCGATTCATCCGTCCCTCCCGCTACCACTTCACGTAAAATGTGGCCATGGCCGTATTCACCCTGCCGTCCTGGGTGTTGTCGATCCGGTCGTCGTACTGCCGGTACTGGTAGCGCAGATCGCTGCCCGTATTCCTGTTGAATTGCACTTCCAGTCCCGCCGTGTAAATGTCCTCCACCACATTCAGGTCCGAGAGGGTGTCGATGCCCGACGTTCCGGCCACAGACCCGTCCACCCTGAAATTGCCCTTGGAGAAGCATTTGCTCGCGTCGATTGTCGCCACAATGCCCTCGGACAGGGCCTGGCTGCCGGACAAGGAAAGGACCTGGGCTTTATCGCTGTAAGGGACGCCGTCCTCGAGAATGAAGTTACCCGATTCATCGGTCCAGGTGAGCGTCTCCTTCGTCTTGTTCTGATAGTACATGTAGCTTGCCGTGATCGAAGAGCCTTTCCCCACGAGGAACGTGAGGCTCCCGAGGGTCTGGGTCCGGTCCACCTTCCTGTTCCCGCCGCCGGTCGGCGCGGTCAGGTCGCTTCGCTTCTCCTGGATATCGCCATAACTCACCAGCGCGATGACCTGCTGAAGAGGCGACCAGGTTACCGTGGCCTTGGCATTGGTTGTGTGATCGGGATCGTCGGCGTAAGCCGGATTTTCCACCTGAGTGGCGCTGTAGTCCGCAGTCAGAAACAGCTTGCTCATCATCCGGTACGTGAGGCCGAGCTTGCCCGTGAACTTGGACGTGCGCTGGGCAACGTCCCACTGGCTCGGATCGCTCCCGAGGTCCCGGCTGATCGCGTCGACCACATATTCTCCCTTGACCGTCAGGCGCGGAGTTACGCGGTACCGGACGAGGCCGGACACCACGTCGCGCTTCGAGGAAATGGAGTCGCGGATACTGAAGGTGTTGTTGCTCACCAGGCTCGAAAGGTTCGTCATGGTTATCGTGTCTGGGTGGCTGTTGTCGGTATCGTAATGCCGGTATTTTGCAGAAATCACCAGACCTGGCAGGGGCGTGAGCGTCAGGTCGCCGGCCGAGTTCTGGTATTCGGTCTTTGCATTGCTGTCGCTGTTCTTTTTCGTGCCGTCTGCATAGCTCGCCGAGGCTACGATCCGGCCGGTGAGCGACGTATGGATCTTGATCGTATCAACGGACGATTTCAGGTCCGGCACCAGGTTGTGGTAGAGCGTCGTCGAGCCGATCATGTCCGAGAGGACCCGGTCCGTGCCGCTGGATGAGAATTTCTTCTCCGTATGGCTGTAATCGACTTCAACGGGCCCCAGGTGACTGTTCAGGCCTGTCCGGATCTCCTCCGAGCTCCAGTCGATGTCCCGGGACTCCGATACTTTGTCCAGGCTGCTGGTGAAGCTCCGCAGGAAGCGCTGCTGTATCGTGCCGGTGCGGTCGATGGTCGTCATGTCCGCGTACAGATGGAAGGGGAAGTCCGGGGTTTTGAACCGGATAAATCCCTTGCGGAGGGTGTTCTCGATGGCATAGGTGTCGCCGGGGTTCAGGTCCGTAAAGCTCGGCGAAGTCGTGGCGGGATCATCGACGCCCAGAGAAACGTGATCGAGGTTGTGGTACACGCCGCGGGCCAGAAAATTAAAGAGCACCACGTCGCGGTACGCATAGTCCATCTCTCCGAAGTAGTCCTTGCTGTTCAGGTAGTGCGTCTCTATGGAAAAACGATTCGGGAGCGGATCGTACTCGATGTGAAGGTCCGTGCCGATGCTGTCCCTGTTTTTGAGGTATTCATACTCCGAGGCCCGGCTGCTGCCGTCGAGGTTCACCCAGTTGTAGGTCGGCCCTATGTTCCCCTCGAACACCTCACCCTTCGGTTCCTGCGTCTTGGTCTCCGGAGCCTGCTGGGCCGCCGCAATCGAGGCCCAAAGCAGAATAATCAGTACAATGAATGTGTGCTTTTTCATGGTCGAGCCTCCTTATTGCGTAAAGTTGCCCTTGCCGCTCGTCGACGGCAGGTCCGTTCCGTGGATTTGTGAATGACAGTCGGTGCAGCGTGTGTAGTAGGCCGTCTTGGTCTCCGTGCTCGTCGAACTGCCGACGCGGTGCGAGGCGTGGCACTGCAGGCACAGGAACGGTTCGCGCATCTTGAGCAGCCTGTTGTTGACCGAGCCGTGCGGCGTATGGCAGGTCCTGCAGTCCTCAGTGACGTCGGCATGCTCATACAGGAACGGGCCCTCTTTTTCCGCATGGCACTGCGTGCAGGTGGCCTTGACCGTGTCCCGCCTCAGGCTCTTTTCGTTGGTTCCGCCGTGGGGGTCGTGGCAGTCGTTGCAGAACACCTTCTTCTCCGGCACCGGATGGTGGTTGGGCAGCCTGAACGCGGCCTGCACGTCGGGATGGCATTTGTCGCACATGTCCGCCATGTCCCGCGCCCGGACCTTCAGGTTGTGGGTCCCGTGGATGGGATGGCAGTCGGAGCACGAAACGTCGGCGAGGCTGTGGACGCTCGAGTTCCAGTTGTGCAGGTTGAAGGTCGCATTCGCGGAATGACACTTGAGGCAGATCAGCGACTTCGCCTGCGCAGGCAGGTTTTTGATGTCTACAAATGTTTTGAAGTCGCAGGCGGTCTTCCTTCCGGCCCGGGCATCGGCCGCTATCTTGTCCGGGGTAAGGTTCTCGATCGCCAGGCTTCCTGCTCCATGGCAGCTCTCGCAGTTCACCAGGGGCAGCCCCGATTCCCTCGAGAGCTGGGCGCCCATGGTGGAAAGATCGAAATCGCGCCGGGTCTTATCGTGATTGTGGCAGGCCTTGAGGCATGCATCCGTGCCGATATAGTCGGCGTCGAGACGTCCGGCGATCAATTTTTCGTATTCCTTGATCGGCAGGATCGCCCGCGATTCCTTGAGCGTCGCGCACCCGACCGCAAAGAACAGGCCGAGGACCGCCATCGCTATCCATTTTTTCCATTGCACTTCGTTGTCCATGACTACCTCCCGTCAGTAATCGGATAGTGTTCTGTCGTACGGCTGATGCTGCCGAGAACCGCCGTACGCTGCGTCATCGGCCCCTAAGGCCGCTCGAGAGAAGAATTGGTAAAGGTCCCAAAGGGCAGCAGATAAGAGATTGCCCCGTTGATCCAGACCGGATTTGACCCGTTCTTGATCGCCGTCAGCGTCGCGCCCGTGGAGTAGTTCAGGACGCCGTCATCCATCCAGTCAATGGCGTCGTAGAGCAGCCGCTTCACATAGTAGCGGTTGTGGGCAAACGCGCCCGGCTCCTGGGAGGGATCGAGCATGACGCGGTTGAGACAGGCGCCCATGTTGTTCTTGCCCGTCGTGTTCCCCGTCAGGTCCCCATCTCCCCGGTTGAGCCAATTCCTGGTGGCCGTGCTCCTGATGATGGTGTAGGATCCGCCTGCGACCGTTGACCCGGTGTACGACGCGGTCAGCGTCAACGTGCTGACTGTCGGCGTGCTGGCGAGCGTATACCAGGTCCCGTCAGTGTCGACGCGGAAGAAATCGCCCTTGGCAACATCGAGGGCGGTCCAGTTCACGTCAACCGCCGTTACCGCCGTGCTTGCATTGTTCACCGACACCAGACCGGCGGCATTGCGGATAGAGAAGGCCGACACGGTGGCTGATGACCCCAGATAAGCTGTCGTCAGGGTGATCTGCGTGGGCGCATCCACAGTTGAGATCGTGTACCACGTACCTTCTGAATCAACGCGGAACTGGTCGCCGGGGAAGATCGCAGCCGTTCCATCAGAGGTTGTGAAGTCCCAGTTGGTCCCAATGCCGGTGACGACATTGTTTCCATTCTGTACCGTGACGGACTCGGCCTTTCTGATTTCATAAGCAGCGCCGGTCGCGACGGTTGTGCCTGCGTAGGCGGCAGTGAGCGTGATCTGGTTTGCCGCATCCACGGACAGGATGTCGTACCACGTGCCGCCGCTGCTCATGCGGAACTGGTCTCCCGGCTCCAGGCCGGTCTCCGCCCAGTTCGTCGTCTGCCCGGTAACGACCGCACTCCCGTTCGTAACCGTTGCCGTGCCTGCCGAGATCAACGACAGGCTCCGTACGCGGTAGATGCTGGTTGATGCGGGCCTCTTGTACAGGTCTCCCCTCTCCATCACCTTGTCGACTGCGCTCAAGGCATCGGCAAGGTAGCTCTTCTGGCGCTCCAGCATTTCCGCGGACATGGGCAGGGCCTCGCCCCCTGACCAGGTGTGGCAGTTTGCGCATATTGTCGAGGTTACCGCGGTGATCGTTCCGAACACGTCGCCGGTAGTCGTTCCCACGGGCAAGAACAGGTGTTTTTCCGCAGTCGACATATGACAGCCGGCGCAGGGGCCGTTGCTGCCTGTGTTCGGCACATCGGCTGTCCCGATCTTCTTGTGCACATAATAGGAGGGGTCCTCATAGGACCGGCTGCTGTATTCATATCCGCCGGCCCCGAATACCGTGGCAGCGGCGGTGAAGTGATGGTCGTTGATAAAGCTGAAGTTACCCATGTCCGCGCTCGTCACGCCGGCCTGGTTCAGATTCTTGATCGTGTCTCCATTCGCACGCCCGGTATGACAGAGCAGGCAGACATTCGAACCCGACACGTCGGGATAGGCGAATGACGCGCGTGAATAGGTCGTGACCGTGGTGCCGGACACGGTATAGTTATCATAAGGGGCCGTATAGGAGACGCCGGGATTGCGCAGCGTTCCCTTGTTGTCGACATGGCAACCTCTGCACTCGAGCATCTCCGGCGCCCAGGTGTAGGACGATGTCACCGGCGACGAGGCAAGCGTTCCGGTGTTGATAAGAGACGCCTGCGACGCATCTTTTTTCCCGATCGCCGTGTTATAGGCGATATATCCTGTCGTGGTATGGCACCGCTGGCAATTCTGCCTTGTCGACCAGTTGTAGTGCGCCCAGGCTGCGGACCCGGTCGTGTCGGCATGGGCGGATTGGGCCCACTGCTTGTTCACCTCGGCGGTGCCGTGCGGGTTGTGGCAATCAGAGCACACGCTCTCGCTCGAGAAATCCATGACATAGCCCGTGACGTCCTGGTATACGCCGGTAACATAGGTAAGCGGAGTGGCAAAGTGCGTGTCGGTGATGACATTAGCCGCGCCCGTGGGCGCCGTCGTCGCATGCTCGGCAGTCGCCACGCCCGTACCGGCGCTGTCCAGAAGCTGATGGCAGGAGGTACAGGTGTTGAATTGGGCCGAGACTGCGGTCGGGCCGACCTTACCCGCCGGCAGGGCCGCAAAGCCCATGTTTCCCGTGCCGCCGCCGCCGTCCATGTGAAGGCTGCCCCCTCCATGACAGGATTCGCAGCCGATCACCGGCCGGGCTACATTGCCGGTATATCCGGCAACAAGCCTGCCGCTGTCACGGAGCGGATCGTGACAGCGCGTGGTGCACCCGGTAATCTCAGTCAGGGTCGGATTGCCCGTGCTGTCCAGGGTGCCGTCGGGGTCGAGGTTCGCGTGCTTCGTGGTGAGCCAGTCAGCGGTCTGGGTCGCATGGCATGCGGTGCACCGGTCAAGGCCGACCGCAGTTGCCGATGACAATCCCGGCGCAGTCGCGGGCGATGTCGACTTTTTGTTGGGATTGCCGCATGCGCCCAGCACGGTCATCGCCACGAGCACCGCCAGCAGAACAGCGGGAATACGGCGTCTCATGTTCTCCTTCATTGTCTTATACCTCCTTCTCAATTGTAGATTTCGGGCTGCAAATGTCGGCCGCGAACGATTGTACGCCTCCGGTGCGTGGTCCGCAATTCGCAATCCGCAATCTGCAATTTATACCCCCGTTATTTTCCCTACGTCGAGCAGGATAAACAGCCTGTCGTCCTTGCGCACGATGCCCCGCAGAAACTCGGCGCCCTGCTCGATGTTTTCCGGAGCCGGCTTGACGGCATCGGGCGACACCCGGAACACCCCGGTTACCCGGTCAGCCAGAAGTCCTACATCCTCCTCGTCGGGACTGATCACAATGATCCGTGATTTCTCGTCACGGACGCCCGGCGCCAGACCGAGGCGAATGCACAGATCGACGACCGGCAGCATCGTGCCCCGGAGCGATGTGACGCCCAGCACATAATCCGGCGTATTCGGCACCGGCGTGAGATCGCGGGGCTTGAGGACCTCCCGCACATCGTCGACCATCACGGCATAGTGCTCGTCGCCGAGGCGGAAGGACAACAGCTCAACCTCTTCAAGCGGCGCCTGCTCAGCCGCAGTATCTCCGGTCCCGAGCCCATCGGCCTCCTCCGGCGCGTTGTCCGCGGACGTCCCTGCTGCAGGCGGAGCCGGAACCTGCTCGTCAGCCCGAAGCGTCGGAGCGCCCGTGTCCGGAGCGGAGACGGTCGCCTCAGTCGCCGCGGTTTCCGGGCTTTTCTGAGAACGCGCTTTTTCAGCCGCCTTTTTTCGGGCTGCCAGAATATCCATATCGCATTGACTCCTGTTACAAAAACATGCAAAGCGCATAAGGCATGGCGCAGAGGGGAGGATTCTCTGCTCTCTGCTCTCTGCTCTCTGCTCTCTGCTCTCTGCTCTCTGCCTATGAGTCGTTGACCACGCTTTCGATGATCTCCGGTCCTATGGTCGAAACCCCTCTCCCGAACCCTTCGACCAGAGCATTTCCCGCGATAATGTTGATGCGGCGCGGAATGCCGCCGGAATGCTCATAGATGAGCGAAAGGGCGGCTGCGTCGAACAGAGGTGCCATCCTTCCCGCCACCCGGAGCCGGTGAACGACATAGGACTCCGTATCGTCGCGATCGAGCGCGCCCAGGTGATACTGCATCCCGATGCGCTGCCGGAGGGCACGGTACGGTTTGCGGTTCAGGCGCTCGCGCAGCTCAGTCTGGCCGATCAGCACGATCGCCAGGAGATTTCTGTCGTCCAGCTGGAAATTGGTGAGCAGCCTCAGCTCTTCGAAGGTCGACTTGCCGGGAATGAGCTGGGCCTCGTCGATGATGATCACCGGGCGACGCGAGGCTTCGTAAAGTTCAAAGAGCTTGGCATTGATCCCTTCCAGGAGCTCGTGCCGATGCCGCGGCGTATGGTCCATACCGAGACGCAGCGCGACCGTATGCAGGAGCTGCGCCGGCGAAAAACGGGGGTTGATGATCAGCGCAGGATGATAGCTGTTGTCAAGAGAATCGATGAATGCCCGGGAGAGCGTTGTTTTCCCCGACCCGATCTCGCCGGTCAGCAGCACGATGTCCTGCTCTTCGACGGCATGCTGGATCCGTGCAAGCGCTTCAGCATGCTTCCGGCTCTGGTAGAGGAATCGCGGGTCAGGCGTCTTGTTGAATGGTTTTTCCGTCAGGCTGTAGAATTCCTCGTACACAACCCCCCCCGAGTCACCGTGCCCCCCCTGCGGGCGCCCCGGTCGTACCCCTATCTTATCGACGACAAGACCGTTTTCTTTAGCATCCCTTCGATGAGCGATTCCACATCGAGGACCAGCACCACGCCCCTGCGGTCGCCGAGCTCGGTTGCGCCGGCTATGCCCGGAACGTCGGAAAGCCGCTTGCCCAGAGGCTTGATCACGATCTCCTGCTGGTCCCGCAGGCTGTCGACTATGATGCCGACGCGGCGCTCGGCCAGGCCGACGAGAATGACGTAGAAACTGGCGCGCTCGCGCTGCTCGGCCAGATGAAAGACCCGGGTGATCCGCAGCAGCGGCACGGTCTCGTCGCGGACCGACTTCACCTCCCGGCCCTCGACCGTCTCAATGTCCCCGGAGGCGGCCTGCTGGATCTCCAGCACTGAGCTGAGCGGTATCGCAAAGATCTGCCCGCCGGCTTCCACGATCAGCGCCTTGATGATGGCGAGCGTGATGGGGATCGTCAGCGTAAAGACCGTGCCGGCTCCGGGCTCGGTCTGGATGTCGATCATACCGGAGAGCTTGGAAACGTTTCGCTTTACGACATCCATGCCCACCCCGCGGCCGGAAATTTCGGTCACGGTTTCCCGGGTCGTAAATCCCGGCAGGTATATCAGCTCCAGGATCTCCCTCCGGTCGTTCCGGAGGTCCAGTCCGTGGTCGGGCCGGACCAGCCCCTTCTCGACTGCCTTGGCAAGGACGTCGGCCGCATCGATGCCCGCGCCGTCGTCCTCGACGGTGATGACCACATGGTTGCCCTTGGGAAAGGCGCTCAGGACCACTCGCCCCTGCTCGGGCTTGCCGCGCTCCTTGCGGATTTCGGGAGGTTCGATCCCGTGGTCGATTGCGTTCCTGATGAGGTGCATGAGCGGGTCTGCAAGGTCTTCGATCATCAGCTTGTCGAGCTCCGTCTCTTCGCCCCGCAGTTCAAGGTCGATTTCCTTGCCCGCCTCCCGGACGTATCTCCGGACGACCTGGGAAAGACGGGTGAAAATCTGGCCCACGGGTACCATCCTCACATCGAGAATGCCTTCCTGAAGATCATTGAGCCTTCTCTCCATGGCACGCTGGGCCTTGTGCAGGTCAGAGGACAGGGCGCCGACCCCCTCGATGGACCGCAGCTCCCTCACGATCCTTCCTACGACGTTTTTGATCATGTGCATTTCGCCCACGATGTTCATGAGGCTGTCGAGGCGGAAGATGTCCACCCGCACCGTGTTGCTCACGGATTTGAGAGCGCCGGCCTCCGCTCTCGACTCCTCCGACCGCCGACCGTCGGCATATTCGACAGGCTCGATCGTCGCGTGAGGAGTCGTGACCGTTGACGCAACCGCTTCCCGGCTCTCGGTCGTACCGAGGACGATGGAAAAACTGATCCCCGCCCCGCCGCCGGCGGTCGGCAGGGTACAGATGATCTCGCCGATCTTCTTCAGCGCCGCGTTGAGCTCCTTGATGCCCGGCTCGAACGATGCGAGGTCGAACTCGACCTTGAGGAGGAAAAGGTTCTTCCGCGCACGGACGCACTCGCGGAGCCGATGCTCCTCGTATTCCGTCAGGACCTGCAGGATGCCTCGGTCGAGATTGATCTGTTCGGCGAGGTCCCTGCCCGACGCCGCAGCCGGCGCCGCCTTGAGCACGTTCTCGATGCGCACGACGGCCGCCGAGACGTCGTCGAAAGGCCTGCCCTTGCCCGCCTGCTGCACCTGCAGGCCCAGCTGGTCCACCGTTTCTCCGAGAACGTTGAGAACGTCGCGGCCCAGGGCCACTTTGCCCAAGCGGAGTTCGTCGAGCAGAAATTCAAGCTTGTGGGAAAGCTCCTGGGGCTCCTTCAGGTCGAACATGCCCGCCAGGCCCTTGAAGGAATGCACGGCGCGGAACAGGGTATTCACCTGGTCCGGGTCGCTCCTGCCCTCGGCCTCGGCCGCATCGAGCGCAAGCAGCGACTGGTTCGCGGCTTCCAGGATGTCCTCGGCCTCTGCGAGAAAATCTTTTATGGAGCGGTCGGATTTAGCCATAATAAAATTTCGAATTGTGAATTGCGGATTTCGGATTTGTGAAACCGCTTAAATACCGGCACACTGACCCCGATTTTCATTCCGCAATTCGAAATCTACAATCCGCAATACCGTTACTTCCCCCCCACGACCTGCATGACCATGGCCACGAGGTCTTCCTTCTTAAAGGGTTTGATGATGTACCCCGCGGCGCCGAGCGCCAGCCCGCGCTTCTTGTCTTCCTCCGATTTTTCCGTGCTGACGATGATGAGCGGCGTGCCGCGATAGGTGGGATTGGACTTGACGTACCCGATGAGCTCCAGGCCGTTGATGTCGGGCATATTGATGTCGGTGATGATGAGTTCAAAGGGCCTGCTCGGCAGCGTCTTGAGGGCCTCGAACCCGTTGCCGGCCTCCACTACAAAAAACCCGCCGATCTCCTCGAGCGCCACCCTGATCATGGACCGGATGGCCTTGGAATCCTCGACGACAAGGACATTTTTCATTTTCTCTCCTTCTGCAGTTCGGCGATGCGTTTTTCAAGGAGGGCCTTTTCCAGTGCCATGCCTGCCTGGTTCATGAAGATATCTTAGGGTGTCGATGCCGGTAATCGATTTCTGCTCGGGGAGGTTGTCGCCGTATACCACGAGCGCGAGCTTGCCGTCCACGATGAGCGGGATCGCCATCACCTGTCCGGGCACGGCGCCGCCGAGCTCGGTCGCAAGATAGGTGTTGCATTCATTCGTTTCGAGCGGCCCGATATAGGTGCGGCGGGTCTCGACCACCGTGAGGAACACCGACTGCTTGTCCAGCGGGAGCTTGATGTTTCTCACCACCTGGTCCGCCGATTTTCCCTTCAGCTCGATGCCGAACTGCCCCAAACCGCGGACTTCGTCTTTTTTCACCATGAACAGCACGGCGCGGTTCACGACTTCGCTGGCATACCGCAGGATGAGCAGCGTCACCTCCGCCGTGGCGGTCGGGAAGCGAAGCTCGTCGAACATCGATTTGAGTGCCGTGATCTCGCGCCGCGGCTCCTCCTTCTCGATGCGGGTGCGGAACTCTTCCTTGGCCGGCTCATAGCTGACATGCTGGGCGGCCGGCGGCTTCGACGGGGGCGCGGGGGCCGCCGCGGGCGGGGCCGGGGCGTGCCGGGGCGGCGCAGGCGCACGCTTGCCGTCCTTGCTGCGTTTTTCATCGAGGATCCTGGTCCCCTCCATGAGCAGGTATTCGGCGCTGATACCCGACTTCAGGAGGAACTCCTGCGTGTCGATCTCGATCTTGTCCTTGGGAGCGATCTCGCCGAGCTCGAAGTTGAAGAAGCCCTCCTCCCAGGCCAGGAGATCGTAGATGATCTCCTCGATCTGCTTGCGGATGACGGTTTCGATGGTCTGGGTTGATACCGAGCCCATCTCGACCAGGATCATGCCGAGCGGCGTGTCGGGCTGCCTCTTTTGGAGCGCCAGCGCGCGCGACAGAACTGCTTCGTCAAGCATGCCCTGAGATACGAGGATATTGCCGAGGGAGTCGCGGATGTTGTCGCTCGCGGCCTGGATCACCTGGCCGTTCTTGAAAACGACCATGCCCGTGCCTTTACGGCTTCGCACCACGAGAGTGCCTGTTTTTTTACTCAAACTGATGATCTGGAAGATATCGGGTAGCGCGAGATCTTCCAGTCTGCCGACAAGACTCATGCAATCTCCCTACTGAGCATAATCGACGAAATTATATCAGTTTGGGCGATAAATGCAAGGTTAATTCATTGGTTAGGCGAACGGGGGCATCGGAAGTTAGAGAAGGGGGGCTCCCGCAAGTGAGGGGGACAGACAGCGCGGCAATGGCAGCACGATCCATAAGACCGGCCGCTCTTCCGCAATTCACTCAATTGCTCCGGTAATTGTCGAATTGAAGTTCGATGCCGAAGTCCTTCCCCTTGAGCAGCTGGATCACGGTCTGGAGGTCGTCCCGGTTCTTGCCCGATACGCGCACCTGGTCCGCCTGGATCGACGCCTGGACCTTGATCTTGGAATCCTTGATCGCCTTTACGATCTCCTTGGCCTTCTCCGTGGGGATCCCCTGTTGAAGCGTCAGACGCTGGCGGACTGTGCCGGCCAGGGCCGCTTCCATCTTGCCGTAGGATAAATTCTTGACCGGCACTCCGCGTTTCACGAGCTTGCCCTGCAGAATGTCGATAACGCTTTTCAGCTTGTACTCGTCGTCGGAGACGATGACGAGCCCGTCCTTTTCCTCGGTGATGCTCGACTTGCTGCCCTTGAAATCGAAGCGCTGACCGATCTCCTTCAGCGCCTGCGTCACGGCGTTCGTGACTTCGGACATGTTGATTTTTGAAACGATATCGAATGAATTTTCAGCGGCCATGGGAATCCTCCATGAAGAAAAACTCAAGCTGCAAGTATCGAATCACGAAAAATGCCCGCCCTGCGAGGACAGGCGTAACCGGGACTGTTATTCTATGATCTCCGTCCCCTTGGGGGGCGTGAAGAGAAAGACCTTGTCGTCTGGGCCGGTGTTCTCGCTGATGTCCGAGAAGAGGACCTCGGACGTGTTCCCCGACCGGTCGAAGATCTCGAGTGCCGTGATCCGCCCCGCTTCGTCGGACCGGAGGAGCAGCTTTTTCATGGCGGCCCCTGATTTCAAGGGAAGCAGCTCAAGGGAGCGGGGCGTCGTGGGATCGGCCTGGAGCACGTCGAAATCATCGCGGATATGGGCGGCGCCGAGCAGGAACAGCACGGGGATATTCATGTGTTCAAAATCCGTAAAAACCTTCTTCACGACTTGATTGCTTTTTTTTGAGTAGAACAGCGCCGACTTTCCGTTGATGAGGATGATCTGGCCGTTCGTATAGTCCAACCGCAGCTTTCCCGGTTTCTTGATGGACAGCGTGCCGGCGAAGGTCTGTGTCTTCCCGATAGCTTTGAGGTTGTTTTTCTGATCCACCTTGGCGGTCAGGTCCGATACGTTCTTGTAGTGGTTCTCGATGCCCGTGACCACGTCCTGCACGGACTGGGCGCGGGCTGCAGGGGCGAGCAGCATAAAGGCCAGTCCGGCGATCATTCCGAACCGGCTTCCCCTTTTTACTGCGCTTGCGGCAATGGCGTTTATCATAGGTCCTCCGAGCGGTTCTATCTTATCATAAATGTCCGGAACTGAAAAGCCGGAAAATCCTGCGCAAATGAGGAACCCCTTGACTGCGGCAGCGCCCTTCGCTTATCATGGGCCGGCAGGAGCTGTGTTGGAAAAAACTCCCCGCGGCAAATTGCACAGGACAGGGAGGAGAGAGTATCCCGCAGGCAGCTCGTGGCCCTCTCCCGTTCTCACATGCATTGGCGAGCTTTGCGGAATTGATCTCAGAAAAGGTTACCCTGTCCCTGCATTATAATCCATGTCCCCGACTTGAACTCTTCCCCCTCTCGTGGAGTCGGACCTTGAAATACTTGCGTTTATACGCAGGCATTTGTAAACGATAACCGTATTTGGATCCCGGCTCGTCCGGGTGAAGGAGCAGTGCATGCAGACACAACACGACACCCGCTGGTATCGCCTGCTGCTGGCAGCAGCCCTGGTCGCCATATCCTATCTCGCCGTAACCAGCAGGTCCATTCCGGGTGTCCGGAATGTGAACGACAAGATCGAACATATCTCTGCGTTTTTCACGCTGGCCTTTCTTGTCGACTTTTCGTGGCCGAAGACCGGATTCCGCGCGCCGAAGCTTGTTACCCTCTTCGCCTACGGCTGTGCAATCGAGATCGTGCAGCATTTCCTGGTCTACCGCTCGTCTTCCCTCTTGGACCTGGCAGCTGATGTCGTCGGCATGCTGCTTTACCTTTTCGTGCTCCCCCTGCTGAAAGAGATGGCGCCTTTCAACAGGAGATGGACGATCTGAACCGGGAATGTCTTCACGGTCAAGTTCCGATGAATCCGTGATTCACCGCATCTCCCGGTTTTATCCCTTCACTACCGGCACTCCCACTGCGTATACATCTTCTCGGGGCTCTGCTCCTCGACGAAAACGAGGAAATCGCCCTCCCGATCCCTGACGACCAGCACGCCGTAGTCGCTCATGTTCAAGGCGCGGGCTTTTTCCCCGGCCGCCTTCCATACGAGGTCCAGTGAAGGAACGCGCGTCCGCCTGTCGTCCTGCAGGCGTTTCGTTGCCTCCCGGTCCAGGCATCACCGTTTCATACCATCATCATTCCGGAGTCCTGCGCGGGAGGCGGATATATTGTCAAGACAACAGGGCTCACAGGATCGACTTGCAGGTTTTTATCCTGATGTTATCCGGTAACCCCGTCGGGCAGTCGGTTCCTGTCCTGCCTTTTTGCGTATTTCACGCTCTTACTGCTCTAAAAATGAGATCACCTCGGCCGCGGTCCGGCCCGGATCTTCCTCCTGGGGCACGTGTCCCAGGCCGTCGAATATCACCAGCCGGCTGTTCGCAATGTCGCTTTGAAACCTGCGGGCGTCGTCGGGGGGGATCAGCTTGTCCCGGCCGCCCCAGAGAATGAGCGTCGGCTGTCTGATCGTTCTGATGAGGCCGGCCTGGGCGCCGAAGTCCATTTGCTGGAACCGGCGCAGCAGCGCCCGCCGATTGCCCTGGCGCAGCGTCAGCTGGTCGTACCGGTCCACGAGCTGCGGCGTCACGCGGGAGGGATCTCCGTACACCGCGCGCAGGCTCGACGCGACCATGCCGCGAGGCTGTGTATAGAGGATCAATTGGTTCAGCACCGGCGTGTTCGCAATCGTAAAAACGATCGGGATAGACTGGGAGATCAGGGGATAGCCGCCGGAATCAACGAGGATCAGCCTCTCCACCCGCGACGGCGATGCGACGGCAACGTGCCAGGCGATGTCTCCGCCGAGCGAATTTCCTCCCAAAACGCAGCGCTGCACGCCCAGGGTGTCGAGCAGGTCAAGAATGAACTGCCTGTAGGCATCGCTGCTGTAGTCGTTCCGGGCGTTCGGACCGGTCAGGCCGAAGTCCGGCAGGTCCATGGTGATCACCCGCCGCCTTGTTTTCAGCGCATCGACCCACCCTTCCCAGGTATGCAGGCTGGCCGAAGTCCCATGGATCAGAACGAGCGGCGCCGGGTCGTTGCGGGGCCCCTCGTCCCGCATATGCACCTTCAGGCCCTTCACGTCCACAAAGGTCGAGGGCGGCGGCGCCCACCGGCCGATGAGCTCTTCAGCTGCTTTGTCCGGCGCCCAGGAAAAAGCGATCATGAACCCGGCCACGACCACTAACAGGACCGCAAGGACCAGCAATGCCTTGAAGATGCGTATCAGAGCAGACATGGACGCCTTCCTCGTCTCGAGTATGGAATCAGCGGGTCACCAGGCCGCTGACGTTTCCGTCCTTGATAAACAGGGTGACAAGCAGATCATCTTTAACGTCCTTGAAGGTAAGCTTCCAGACGTAGACGATATATTCCTGCTGGTACAACGTCGTCAGGAACGCCACGGCATAGCCCTTTTTCAGCTTCGGCCCGAGCTGCCGGGCCAGTTCTTCGAACATCTTGGGGGTGAAACCGGACTTGAACCGCTCATCGGCATCAACCATGAACTTGTCGTACGATTTCGACTGAATTGCGTCGAACATGTTCTTAAGTGTCGTATCGTACGACCGCAGCGGGACCTGGGCCGATATCGTTCCTGAAGCGATGAGGAGAACGAGAATGGAAATAGCGAGCGGCAGAAATAGTGTACTGCGGGTGGACGGCATATGTTGACTCCTTTCAATATAAAGAGGGTACGATGAACTGCA
>CAVVOB010000029.1:0-89168 GCA_963749655.1 Nitrospirota bacterium | reverse complement strand
CGGGCGCTTCGACGACATCTCGCAGGTCGTGAACGGCATCATGCTGCCCTTCGTCCTCATCTTTATGCTTCTCCTGATAAACGACAAGGACCTGATGGGTGACTATACGAACTCGAAAATATTTAATAGTATCGCATGGGCGACCGTCATCATCATGGTCGCGCTGACGCTGGTCCTGGTCGTGACGAGCTTCTTTTAGCTCCGGTCCCCTGCCGGTTGATAGGGAATCGGGTCCTTGACACCCGCCTTTTCGAAGCCTTTCAATCTCAGCATGCAGCTGTCGCACCTGCCGCAGGCCCGTTCGCTGTTCTGATAGCAGCTCCAGGTCAGGTGCAGGGGTGCGCCGAGTTCCGTGCCGAGCTTCACGATCTGCGACTTTCTCATATGGATGAGGGGCGTCACTGCCTCGATCCGCGTTTCCGGCTTCGTCCCTGTCTCGATCGCCTTGTTGAAAGCCTGGTAAAAAACTTCCCTGCAGTCAGGATATCCCGAGCTGTCCTCCTCCACGGCGCCGATGAAGATCTTGGTTGCGCCGATGACTTCTGCCCAGGAAACGGCGATGGAGAGAAGATGGGCGTTCCTGAAGGGAACGTAAGTCGGAGGAATTTCGGAATTCGGAATTCGGAATGCGGAATGAGAATTTACGGCGTCCGGTACGGGGATGCTTTCGTCCGTCAGGGCCGAGCCGCCGATGATCTTCAGGTGTTCGATGCTGACCGCGAGCCGTTTTTCGGCGCCGTAGAACCCGGCGACGTCGTTGAAAGCCTTCAGCTCGCGGGCCTCGGTCCGCTGCCCGTAATTCACATGCAGGAAAGCCAGCCGGTAGTCGCGGGCTGCCAGGGCTGCGGTGACGCAGCTGTCCATGCCGCCGCTCACCAGTACGATTGCAAGCTCTTTGTTCATGAGTGTGCTTTATTCCGTTCGAGAACGTATTTCCCCGTATCCATCCGGGAATGCCGGTATTGTAAAGCATGACAGCCCAAAAAGCCAATCCTACTTTGTGATCGGATCAGGGCAAGGCAACAGGAACTGCTTCATTTAAGGTTATGCAGCGAGGGTGAAGCCCGGAAGGGGAAACCCCTGACGGAGCGAAATCGGTGCTCTCCGTCAGAGGCCGTTTCGGGGATTAGTGGGCCCCATGGATGAGCATGGGCAGACAGCGGGTGCAGACGACCTTTTCCTTGCCTTCGTGAAAGCAGGGCAGGTATACGCGGGTCTTATCGTCCGCGCCGCATACGAAACATTTGATCTCTTTGCTCGGCATTTATTCCTCCAGGGCGTTGATTTCGTCGACAATCTTATTCGGGTCCATATTGTGCATCATGGAGCCGAAGGAGATGGATTCCATGTTGATGCCGGGGCAGGTAAAGCAGCCGTTGCCGAAATGCTTCTGGATCACCGCTTTTGCCCCCGGGCTCATTTTTATGACGTCCCCGATTATGGTATCCTTCGTAACTTTCTTTTTTTCCGTGATCATGGCAGCCTCCTTTTCTTTAGGTGAATACACTATACCGGAACGGGGTCCCGATACCTATGACCTGCATCATACTCCCGTAATATGGTACACTATGAGTTGGATCATAACCCTGCGCCGCTCCGGGTGATACACTGGGTGCAGCAATAATCAATCATACTCTGGGAGGTCGTAAAAACATGGACAGATTCGTAAAAGGATTCATCGTCATGAGCATCGTTTACCTCGGTATCGCCGCGGTCCTCGGCATCGTCATGCTCTGGAACCAGAACGTCATGGCCCTCAAATTCGTTCATTCCCATCTGAACATGCTGGGCTGGGTATCCATGATGATCTACGGAGTGGGGTATCACATCCTGCCCCGGTTCATGGGCCTGCCGCTTTACAGCAACAAGATCGGGGAGGCCCAGTTTTACCTTGCCAATATTTCGCTCGTCGGTATGCTTCTTTTTTACACCCTGAACGTCTACAACCCCGGAGGCACGTACCGCACCGTGACTGTGCTGTTCGGCGCAGTGCAGGCCCTGGCCGTTTTTCTCTTTTTCTACAATATGCTCATGACCCTGCTGACAAAGCAGGAGCAGCCGCATTGACCGGGCATAGCGCATAATGATGAGCAGAGCGCATAGTGCAAAGGGCATGGGGTAAAAACGAGAAACGCCTCGACCCTATGCCCCATGCTCTCTGCGCTGTCCCCTCTGCGGTTTTATCACGACGCCAGCTCCGTCAGTCCTTCCTTGTCCTTGATGACGATCCTGCCGTCTGCATCGGACAGAAAGCCCATCTTCTTGAACTTGCTGAAGGTACGGATGGAAGTCTCCACCGTCGTACCCACCATGTCGGCAACATCCTGTTTGGTGAGCCGCATATCGATCATCGTGCCTTCTCCAGTCTTCGTTCCCACCTTGTTCGCAAGCTTGAGCAGGAGCGCCGCGATCCTGGCCTCGACCCGTTCCAGGGCGATGTTTTTCAGCGAGTCATAGGAGCTTTTCATGCGGTCCCCGAGCTGGAGGGCGATGCAGTACATGAGGTTCGGGAATCGGTCCACGAGGCGCATGAGGTTCTTGCGAGATATCTTCACGACCTCACTGTCCTCCATGGCGATGGCGTTGGCGGGGTAGGGGAAGTTTCGCAGGACCGCGACGCCCCCGAAGATATCGGTCGGCGATATGATCTCGAGGATGATCTCCTTGCCTTCGTGGGAAAGCTTCGTGATCTTGATCTTTCCCTTTGCCACGATATAGAACCATTCCGGCTGGTCTCCCTCCGAAAAGATGTCCTCCTTCTTTTTATAGGAAGACGTGGCCAGGTAGGGTTCGAGCTCATGCAGCTCGTCGTCAGAGAGGTCCTTGAACAAGTCGATCTTCTTGAGATTTTTCATTGCCCTCCTTTGCGCTTGATTCTTTTTGCGTCGCGTAGCAGCGGTTTCCAGAAGATGTATTCTGATGCCCCTTCGATGATAAGGCCGGGAATCGCCCCGATCTTCCTGTAGCCGCGGCTCCGGTAGAAAGCCAGGGCAACCCTGTTGAAGGAGGAAACGCAGAGGTACAGATTTGCGGAATGGACCGCGGTTGTCTTTTCCGCGTAGGAGAGAAGCAGGTTCCCGATGCCCCGTCTCCGCATCGAAGGGGAAACGCCGATTGCCCGGAGGTATCCGCCCCGCGCAAACACGGGAACGGCTGAAAAGACCACGAACCCGGCGGTTTCGCCGCCGACCAGGCATACGAAAGCCTCTTTGGCAGCGACGTGCCGGGAGAATTCCATTTTTTCCCCGAGCGTCCGCCACGGCTCCGAACCCGCGGCAATGGCTTCACAGGCGCGGATGTGGGACCTATTCAGGTGAACGATCCTGACCGCGGCTGCCCTCATGGTGTCTTCTGTGCCTCCTGCTTCAGGCATTCGAAGATCGACCGCGCCTGCTGTTCGGTCTGTTCCCGGGTCCCGGTGTTGTCGATCACGTAATCTGCGCAGGCGCGTTTTTCCGAAAGGGGCATCTGGCTCCCGATTCTCGCGAGGGCCTGCTCCCGGGTGAAGCTGTCGCGCCTGCAGAGGCGCTCGATCTGCTGTTCGAGGTCGGCGTAGACAACGATGGTGCAGTCCATTTTCTGGTGGTATCCCGTTTCAATGAGGAGTGCGGCATCGAGCACGATGATCGTGTCCTGCTGGCGGTTCCGCATATGCCGTGTCTGCGACAGGAACACGTCAAAGACCTTGGGATGCAGGCATCCGTTGAGCCACTGCCTCTTTTCCTGATCGTTGAAGACGATCTCGCCCAGTTTTCGGCGGTCAATGCGGCCGTCGGGCAGCTGGATCTCTCCTCCGAAATGCCGCACGACCTCCTCCCACCCCTGCTGCTCCGGCTCCAGAAGCTCGTGAACGATGCGGTCGGCATCGATCAGGTGCGCGCCCAGGTCCCTGAACACCCTTGCCACGAGGCTTTTTCCGCTTGCGATCCCGCCTGTCAATCCCACCAGCAGCATGGTATGAACCATCCCTCCGATTACACTCTAGCGTCCTATCAGTGCGTATGCTTTTCCTGCAAGCAGCGCGATCATACCCGTGCTTTTCATTATACCACCGCTGAAAAAAGCGAGGAAGTCCATGTTCTCGGCAAGGCAGGCCCGGAGCAGAAGTGCGGCAAAAGAAATATTAAAGAGATAGATCAGGGGGTACGAGAAGAGGGCTCCCTGCTCGCTGATGTCGCTCTGGTCCGTGCGCAGAAAGATGAAGGTCAAAACGAGGTGGAAAGAGAATGTGGCCCCGAGCAGAAAGACAATGCCGCCGATGATCGCCGTTCCGGCTTCAGCTGCGCGCGCCGAACCGTAGCCCAGGAGGGCAAGAACGGTGTAGAGCGGGAAAAAATAGGGCGCCAGGGTGATCAGAAAATTCGATTTTGTGACCGTCACCCGTCCGCCCCGTTCGCTCGCCTGCAGTGATTTGACGGAACCGCCCGAGAGCACGGCGAAGAGGGCGTGGGTCAGTTCATGCCCCATGACGTAGGAAAAGATCGGTTTTCGAAAAAGGAGGTGGAGGGTCAGATAGGCTATCGCGCCGCCGGTAAAAATATAGGGAACTCCGGGCCGGTAGGCGACGGAAAATACCGTCGCGCCGAACTCCCACGTAAATCCGATGCAGAACGGCACCAGGGCGAGACCGATCAGGATTTTGACAATGCGTTTTATCATACGAGAGCGTAATTCAGGCCCGGCTCATTTTCCCCTGATCAGGACAAACCAAAACCGCAGCCACTGAGATCGCCGAAAACACAGCGGGGAACAAAGACCGCAATTGAGCTTCTGTGATTTCCGAAAATCTTTCTCTCTGCTCTCTGTGGCAAGATGTCTTTCCCCTGCTTGTTCCTCGCACGTGACCAGGCTCGCGGTCACACCGCGCGCTGCATGCGGAACAGCACGATGATCGCCGCAACGCCGAACGTGCAGTTGGCGAACCATGCTGCGGCCATGGGGGCGAGGAAGCCGGAATGGCCCAGCGACGTACCGACGCTCAGCAGCGTCCAGTAAGCAAAAGCGATCACCAGGGCGAAAGCAAAACCTTTTGCCGCTCCGCCGCTCCGCACCTTATGGAACGAAAAGGGGATCGAGATCACCACCATGAGCAGGCTCGAAAGGGGAAAGGATATCTTGTTGTACAGGTCCACTTCATAGGTGACGGATTTGTATCCGCCGGTCCTGAGCCGCTTGATGTATTCCCAGAGCTCTGAAAAGCTCATCTCTTCTGAGTTCTTCACGATCATGCCAAGGTCATCGGGACTTTCGACAATGTTGTACTCCTCCCCGTCGGACGAGCGGGAGGTCACCAGATCGCCCGTGGTCGAATACGTGCGGCTGTGCTGGAGGCGCCAGGTGCCGTTTTCCCAGAGCAGACTGGCGGCCTTGGTCCGCTCACGGATGGAGAAGTCGGGATTCAGCTTGTAGATGTTGAGGCCGATCATCTCATTGCGGTTCGGAGAAACCAGCTCGATGTTCGCGATGCTGTTGTCGGGGCCCCGCAGCCACAGCTTGCGCTGCTGGAACACGACCCGCTGCTGCTTTTTTTCGATCTCGATCTTGCGGATGTAGTTCGCTTTCGACGCGTATTCCGGCATGAGATACTCATTATTGAAGAATCCGAAGGCCGAGATCAGCAGTCCGCCGAGGATCATCGGCAGGACGATCTGGGTCAGGCTTACGCCGCTCGCGCGCATGGCGATGATTTCGTTGTGCCGCGACAGATTGCCGAGAGAAAGGAGCGAGGCGATCAGGGCGGCCATGGGCAGGGACATGGAGATCATGCCGGGAATGATATACAAAAAGTACCGGACGACCTGGGAGAGAGTGGCATGGAACTTGATCAGCCTGTCGGCCTTTTGCAGAAACTCGATGCAGAGGTACACGACGAGGATGACCAGCAGCACCCCGAAGAAGAGGGACATGAATTCACGAAGAATATGTCTGCTTAAAAGCTTCATGTGCTCCTTAAAACTTCCGCCGTTTGAATGCCTGCACGATTCGCGCTTTCGCCCGGTAGTACAGGCCCGAGAACATGTTTCCGATCATGAAATCCACTTCATGGCCTCTTTTATAAACAAACAGGCAGGCTGCCGCGACGAGGAGGCCGTTCGGAATCCAGTAAGCCCTCAGGGCGGGAACAGTCCCCGTGTGCGCGAGATTGGTCGCTGTCGCCAGAACGATGTAATAGACGAGGAATACGAAAAGGGCGATTGCAATGCCCGCAGATTTCCCCGAGCGCGTCTGGCGTATTCCGAGGGGCGCGCCGATGAGGCCGAAGATGAGACAGGCGAAGGGGATCGACAGCCGCTTGTGCAGCTCCGTTTCTTGGAGGTAGACGGGCTTCCCCTCGCTGCGCGCTTGGCGGATGTACTTGATGAGCTCTCCGGTGGACATGTCCTCGTAGTTCTTTCCCCAGTCTCCCTGGGAAGCGAGTGAATTTCTGATATCAAGGTATATTCTGGCCGTATTGAAGCCCATCAGGGTATAGGACTCATCGTCCCGGGGCTGCGTGTGGATGGAACCATCCTGCAGGGCCAGTGTGACGGAAAGCGCCTCGGGGTCGGCAGTGAGTTTTCCGCGCTTGGCAGCGATGATGTACGGGTCCTTGACCGAGCGTTCGTCGGATATAAACACTCCCTCCATGTTATTTCGTTCATCGAGTTTGTCGACATAGATGACCATGCCGTCGAAGGTGCTGCTGAAGACGCCCGGCTCGAGGCCGACCATCGCCCGTGATTTGATCATGTTGAAAAGGTAGGATTTGAGCGCCACGTTCGACAGGGGCACGAGGTAGAGCGAGGTGAAGGCCGTGAGGAGAAACGCGAGTACGGCGAAAAAAAAGACCGGACGGATCATCCGGTAGACACTGATGCGCGAGGCCTTCATGGCGGTCACCTCGGAGTCAGCGCTCATCTGGCTGAAGGCCGTAAGCGCCGCGACGACAAGGGCCATGGGGATGGTGATGACCAGAAATCCCGGAAGAACGTAGATGATCACCGTCACCGTAGACGCAATGGTGGCGCCCTTCGACACGATGATGTCCGTCAGCCGGAAAAGCTGCTGGAGCACCAGCACCAGGAGAAGCGCCGCCGTGCTGATGAAGAACGGCGGCACCATTTCACGGAATATGTATCGGTCCAGGGTCTTGAACACGGTAGGTTCTGATCGTTCCTTTCTTGAAAAAAATGCTGCCGCCGCGGCGAGCCGCCGGGTATCCTGCCGACCGGAACAGATGCATCCGTTAAACAAAATCCAGCGCCGAGACGCTGAGACGCAGACCCTAGGGAAGGTTCTTCCGCCCTTCCGCGGCTTCTGCGGTTATATCCGGCTTTTGGGTGATTTCCCTCAGTATTATTTCCGGATCTCTTCGAGGATGTTCATTTCGATCTGGTTCATATCGAAGTAGTCTTTTTCCAGTTCCTCAACGTAGAAGCGGTCGAGCCCGCTGTTCATCAGGAAATCCTCGCGCACCCGGTGATCGCGCGACACGATAATGTGCGGCAGAAGGTTGTTGAGGTAAAAGGATTCCTTCCTGATGTCGAGAATGATCTCCTCGAACACGCTGTGCGGAACGGGTCCCTGCACGATGCCTTTGGACTGGATCTCCCGGTTGAGGTCCTGGATGAAGATCTCCTGGTCCTCCTTGGAGTTCAATTCTGCGTAGATGCTCCTGAACCGTTCCTTGATGTAGCGGTGAATGGACGTGTACATCGTGTCGTCGTTGTTGATCCCGGAGATGGAGGCCGCGAGGTCCCGGTACGTAGTGTCTCCCGTTTTGATCTGCTGCAGGCCGAGGAACAGGGTGTCGACCTTCTTGCGGCCGTACCGGGTCAGGTAGCGGTTGTCCCGCAGGGCATCGATGAACAGCTGCGCGGAACAGGTCGGAACTGATCTGGTCGAAGACCGCCTTGTTGCCGAAGATGCTCCTGATATTGTCTTCGCTGAGCGTGGATTTCTCCATGAAGGCGAGGTTGTTGATCGTCGTCGCCGTGCTGTCGTACCGGTCGAAATAGGTGAGGATGGAGCTCATGGATTCCAGCACGGACATGTCGTTCGTTGTCGCGGGCGTGCTCGTCGCAGGCGCGGACCGTGTCGAGGAGCAGGCCCTCGAAGGCCTGGTCCCGGACGAGCGTCGACTTCTGCTTGGCCATGAGGAGCTTGACGAGGTCCTCCTGCGAGATATGGCCCTTGATCCTGTCGGCCTCGAAGAAGAGGCCTTCGAAGATGGCCCGCGTGTCCCGGACGTAGTCGGGCTCCTCGACTTCGACGATGCTTGTGTCCTTCAGGAGAAGCTCGTCGAGGGTGTCGAAGAGGTTGTGGGGGATGTTGAGGCGCAGAGCAAGCGTCCGCAGGCGGGACAGCTTCGCCAGTTCCGAGGGGCTCACCTCGCCTTTTTCAGAAACGGAGATGAGGATGTCCTTGTATTCATCCACGATTTTCTTGTTCTCGGACTGCTTGTACATGCCGTCGATCTTGATGCGTTCCTGCTGGTAGGGGATGATGTTGTACTTCTTTGCCAGCTCATCCAGCTTCTTCTGCGCCTGCACCGTGAGCGATTTCTGCTCTGCGTAAAATTTATTGAAGGTGTTGTAGTATTCCTGGTTATGCCGGTTGAGCAGGCGGAAGAGGAACACCAGCGACTTCTCATCGCCCAGGGTGTCGAAGATCTCGCGGCAGAGGCGCGAATCGTCGGCAGCGCCCACCGTCGTGCTTCGCTTGAGCTGTTTGCCGATGTACTTCAGGATGTCGCGCTGGATGTCCCTGATCTCCGTCCGCTGCGAAGTGTGGATGAAGAAATAGTAGTTGGAGACGGCGTTGCCGGTCAGGAAGACGTGGTCGAAGGACTCCCTGCCGATGGTGCTGTTGGTGAACGTGATGTTGTCGGTCTTGTCGTAGAAGGCGCCGAACATCACCATGCGGTTCGAAACGTCCTTCCGCAGCAGATCCTTGAGCGGCAGGTCCACGCCGAACATGTACTCGCAGAGGTTGCCGCCCGTGCCGGTATAGCTGATGCCGTCGGGGGAGATGATGAACTCGTTCCTGCCGGAAAAGAAGCGGTCGCCCTCGGGAAGCGACTCGTAGCAGTACCTGCTGCTCAGGTCGGCACCCGTAATGGTGACGTAATAGTCGAGCTTGTCGTTGGCTTTTCCGTGGAGTTTGATCTCGAGTATCATGACGATGATTATTATAGCAGAGAGCCTTGATTTTTCAAAAGTAAAAATGCAGCGAAACGCAGGGGAAGGTTGAAGCAAAACTGCGCAAACGGGAACGGGTGTTATAATTACTATAACAGATACGATCATCGCAAAGCCGGTGATTCTGTGTCCAAAAGTAGCAATTACCGGAGGTTTGTCTATGATACTCCTGATTTTGCTTTTTACCCTGACCCTGTCAATGGTCATCCTGTCCCTGTCCGGAGCGCGTCTCCAGGAAAAGGCAGGAGACCGATTCACCGAGTACAGCATCGTCCTTTTCTTCGGCCTCTGGTTTGTCGCTGCGAAAGACTTCGGTGCGGTGCCGGCCTGGATGCCGTTCCTGATGATAGGCCTTTTTGTTGGGCTTCTTGTCGCTTCCACGATCATGGCGTTGAAGCCGCCGAAAGTCCCGGCATGGGAGGGCGAACAAAGATTCGCGCGTCACGATGTCGAGGCTATCGTCGTGGACACGGCCGTTTGGATAACGATGTTTCTGTTCGGCATTTCGGTCCTTGGACGTTTTCAGTGGTAGGGTCGCTGTCAGACACGGGAGAAAGACGATACTGCCATCGCAAGGACGCAGGCCGATCATTGATGGACAGTGCGGACGTTGATAAAGCGACCGGGTGAGTTTTTTACGTCGTCTCTCGTGAATCGAGCGGTTCTCAATCCGGATTCTACCGTCGTGAGGGCTTTCCCGGCCCGTTTAATACAACCTGAGAAGCGTCGGTGCCTTTCCCCATGTCACGGGGGCACCGCAGGCACTCATGATTTCCTCTTGATACGCCTTTCGATAAATCGTATAATACCGACCGCATTACCGTCAACGTGTAATTGTATATATCGATCAACTTGAATATGAGGTGCCATGGCAGAAGCAGCAAACAGCGGCAAGACGAAGCAGATTATATTCCTCGTCGTCATTGTTCTCATCGTGGCTGTTGCGGCAGCGGGTTTTATCGCCAAAGGCAGAAAAGCAGGCCACACCAAGGTCATTCAAACCGGCGACCAAGCGCCAGATTTCCGATTGTCCTCGCTCGACGGCAGGCAGATTCGTCTTGCGGACCTTCGGGGCAAGGTCGTGATGGTCCATTTCTGGGCCACCTGGTGCCCTCCCTGCGTGGAGGAAATTCCAAACCTTGCGAAGCTCCCCGGAGAACTCGGCAGCGGCGATTTCGAGATGCTGTTGGTGAGCGTGGACGACGGAGGCGCAGGAGCGGTCGCCCCCTTTATGCAGAAGAAGGGCATCAACCTGCCGGTGCTGCTCGATCCTGACCGGTCCACTGCAGCTCTTTACGGGACCTTTAAATTTCCCGAAACCTATATTCTTGACCGGCAGGGGACCGTCCGGTTCAAGGTCATCGGTCCCGGGAACTGGACCGACCCTGCCGCGGTCAGGACCCTTCAGGAGTTCATAGCGTCGAAATAATCCCGGTGATTCGCACGGCCTCGCGCGAAGAAGCCGGCAGCCGGCCTTTCCAATCAGGCCTTAGGGAGTTTTCCATGTCCGACATGACAACAACCATAATCATCATCGCCCTCGCGGTGCTCGTCATTTCCCGGTTCGGGAAAAGACAGGGTTTCGGCTGAGGGGACGCCCCCGGTTCCTTCTGTAGAAGGGATGAGACGCAGGACGACAATCCCCCTGAAGGGCGGAAATAGCATCGCACCATGAAAAAAACGTTATTCATCGGCCTCGGTGTTCTAGCCGTTTCAGTCCTTGCCGTAGTGATCTGGTTTTTCCTGGCCCTGTCCAAACTGCCCGATGTTTCCGTACTCAAACACTACCGGCCGGCCGCGGCCGCGGAAGTGCTCGACAAGGACGGGACCATCCTTACTCATTACTATGACCGCAAGTTCCGGATCTGGACGCCTATCTCGGCGCTTTCTGATGTCGTGGTCGAGGCGGTCGTGACGGCCGAGGACGACACTTTTTTTGCGCACCGGGGAGTCAACTACAAGGCCACCTGGGACGCGCTCGTGCTTGATGTCCAGAAGCGCAGGTTCGCGCGGGGCGGCAGCACGATCACGCAGCAGATGATCAAGAACGTGCTGTTGTCCAAGGAGAAGACCATAACGCGCAAAGTGCGCGAGTATGTGCTGGCCACGAAGGCCGAGGAGATACTCTCGAAAAGGAAGATCCTCGAGATCTACCTGAACGAAGTCGAATGGGGCGAGAATATCTACGGCATCGAAGCTGCCGGCCGGTATTATCTGGACAAGCATGCCGCGGACCTGTCCGTTGCCGAGTCGGCCCTTCTGGCGGGCATGCTTCCCAATCCGCGATACTATAATCCCTTCAAACGGATGGACAAGGCCCGGCACCGGCAGGAACAAGTGCTCTTCAACATGCAGCAGGCAAAGCTCATCTCCCAGGACGAGTATGGAGCGGCCCTCGCAGCGTCTGTCATGCTGCGGAAAGAGGGCAGCGGCAGGTTCGATTTCGGCGCCCTGGGCAATGCGAACGGCAGGCCCTGCTATCAGCATGTGCTGGAGAAGATCCTCGTCGAGCTCTATGGCGAACACGCGGTGTACCGCAGCGGCATGACGATCGGGACGACCCTGGACAAAACACTGCAGGACAGCCTGCGGCAGTGGTCAGAGGCGCGTCCGGAAAAGGGTGAGAACGGCGGCAAGGTCCTTGTCGTCAGTCAGGGCGGTATGGTCCGGGCGATCCTTTGCGCGGACGACAAGGAAGAGGAGGTGCGGTCACGCCTCGAATCCCTGGGCTTCGCCTCGGGAAATTATGAGATTGGAACTGCAGCGCCCCTTTCGATCACCCGGGAACAGATCATCCAGCCGATATCGGCGGCAGAAACTCCGGTATCTCCTTAAAATTCGATGTTCGGACGCAGCAGGACCTGCAGATCGTTCCCCCGTCCCGTGGCAAGCTCTCCCGTATACTTCCTTGCTGATTCCCACACAAAACCCAGGGCAAGAGATAACGCCATGCGGCGGTCCGTCAGCGGCCATTTCTTGTCCACGAAGAAGTAGTGCCTGATCGCGCTGAAGGTGCGCCGGTCCATGTCATAGGTATATTCGAATCCGCTGTTGTTGAACAGCGACGATCCCTCCGGTTTATAATCGATCTTGCTCCTCCGGACCGTCAGGTAAATGGTTTCCGTGATATTGGGGTTGCTGTGCAGTTTGGCGCCGATACGAAAGCTCCAGCTCAATTTTTTAACCGGCGACTTGCGATCCCCCTTCATCTTCCATTCGAACTCCCTCCACGTGTCCGGGACCAGCTCATTGTCCTTGATGTAGTAGTTTCCCGTGCTGAACAGGTAGCCGCTGTATCCCAGCCCCTTCGTGTCCGCGCTTCCGGGAAGATAGAAATTTGCGACATTGCCCGCCAGCACGGAGAAGGCATAGGGCTCCTCGAATCCGGTCGTAACCGCCTTGACCCAGTTGAAGCTGCCCGATACCTGGGCCCGGTCGTAAAAATCGCGCTCGTTCTTTTTCAAATACGTTCCGAACCACGGAAGGGGATTGACGCTGGCCTCGAGAACGAGGAACTGCGGCAGGACTGCTGCGCGCGTCAGGAGGGTGCCGTAGATCTCCTGTTCCGACATCTCCCCGAGACTGGGGATGGGAGCTTTGGTGAGAGCAATGATAAGGTCGACGTCGGTGTAGTAGGCGTCCGGCTCAAAGACGATTTTGAAAAGACGGTATTCATTCGGCGAAGACGCGGATGCCTGTTGTTCAGCGGGAGACCCGGCCGGTTCTTCAGCTAAAGCGAGCCGGGGGGAGAGAGCAGTGGAGACAAGAATAAAGAGAAGAAGGGATGCAACCCTCATTTTTCTGCCTGCCGTGGGTGGTGAAAGCATGACGTGAGAATATCACAGACAGAACTGCCTGGGAAGAGGGAAAGTGCAACTTATTGCATGCTGATCCGGTACCGTTTTTCGACGTCATCCGGCAGAAGAGCTAGAGTTGACCAGTTAGAGCGTCGGTGCGACCGGTCCGGTACCTAGTGAAAAAAAAAGGGTTTCAATCAAACTCCCCTTCGTCCTGATCGGATCGAAGGGGAGTGGAGGGTCTTCTTTAAAAGTCTGCTACGCCATTGCCGGCGTCTGGTCCCGCAGCCGGGCCGAGATCACGCGCGAGCAGCCGGGCTCTTCCATGGTGATACCGTAGAGCGCGTCCGCCATTTCCATGGTCCGCTTGTTGTGCGTGATCGTGATGAACTGGGAACGGCTGCTCATTTCGCGGATCAGGCGGGTGAACCGCGTGACGTTGGCTTCGTCGAGCGGCGCGTCGACTTCGTCGAGCATGCAGAAGGGGCTCGGCTTCACGAGGAACGCCGAGAACAGGAGCGCAATGGCCGTGAGTGCCCGCTCTCCGCCCGACAGGAGCGTGATGCTCTGGAACTTCTTGCCGCGCGGCTGGGCGATGATCTCGATGCCTGATTCAAGAATGTTTGTCGGGTCCAGCAGCACGAGCTCGGCCTTGCCGCCCTCGAAAAGCAGGGAGAAAACCTCCTTGAATTTTTCCTGGATCGAATTGAACGCCTCGGTAAAGAGCTCGTTGGTCTCGCCGTCGAGCTTGGCGATCGTGGCCTTGAGGTTGTTGATGGATTCATTGATGTCGTTCTGCTGCGCCGAGAGGAGGTCATAGCGCTCCTTCAGCTCGTTGTACTCCTGGAGCGCATCCACGTTGATCGGGCCCATCTGGTCGATCTTCTCGCGCAGTTCATCGAGGCGCATCCGCGACTCGTCCATATTGATCTCGAACTGGCCGAGCTCCCGGACCACGGTTTCGAGTTCCGTGTGATAGGTGCTCCAGATCCTGTCCTTCAGATGTTCGATCTTCATGCGTAGTTCGGTGCGTTTGACCTCGGAAGAGGAAAGACGCTTCTGCGCCGCTTCGATGTCGTGGCGCGCCTGACGGGCCTGCTCTTCGGAAGCCTGGAGCGCGCGGGTCTTTTCCCCGTGGACTTCCTGCTTCTCCAGGAGGACCCGGCGTTCGGACTCCAGGATCTCGATATGGCCCTTGATCTCGGCCTCGGCTTCGGTGATGGACGAGGCAAGTTCGGCCAATTTGGTTTCGATCCCGCTGATTTCAGCCTCCCGCCGAACGAGCCGGTCGGACAGTTCCGTTTCCGATTTTCTGAGCGCTTCGAGGTTCCGGACCGCGGCGGCCTGCTTTTCCCCGAGGGCGGCGACCGCCATCCTGATCTCGGTGATTGCGGCACGCGCGGCCTCCAGCTCCTCCTTCCGGAGCGACAACTCCGTCTGGATCAGCTCGGCGCTGGCCTGCGCGTCTGCATGACCGGCCTCGAGGCCGCGGAGGACTTCCTCCGCGCGCGCAACTTCACCGCTCAGCTCCTGCCGCTGAGCAGACAGCCCAGCTGCTTCCGCGTCGATCGCCCTGATGCGTTCCTCACCCCGGCCGATCTCATCGAGAACGCCGAGCCGATCCTTTTCCCTGTTTACGAATTCAAGGTCGGTGCTGTGGATCTGCTGGGCCAGATCGGCCTCGATCTTTTTGTCCGAGTCGATGGCAGAGTCAACGGACTGGAGCTCGTTGTCCAGCTTCGCGGCATTCACGGTCAAGGTCGCGATCTCATGCTCCAGATCCTTGATCTCCCGCCGTTTCGTGAGCATGCCCGCGCCCGCAGCTTCCACGGTGCCGCCGGTAACGGCGCCCCAGGGGTCCACGATCTCTCCCGTAAGAGTGACAATGGTCTTATGCATGCCGTTTTTGCCCCAGAGGTAGAGGGCCGTGTCCATGGTGTCCACGACAACCACGTCGTTCAGCAGATACTGGGCAACGCTGCCGTAGCGTTCGTCGTACCGCACGATGCCAAGCGCCGATCCGATGACGCCGGCGTGGCCGTTCTTCACGAAGGGTTCGGACTTGATCTCCCGCGTTGCTTTCGGGACGAACGTGCTTCTGCCGCCGCTTCCGGCCTTGAGATACTCGATGGCCTTCAGCGAATCATTCTGGGAGTCGACGACCACGTACTGCAGACGGTCACCGAGTACGGCCTCGATGGCCACCTCGTACTGAGGATCGGTTTCGATCATGTCCGCAACGATGCCGTGAATGGTGCCGAGGCGCTCACTCGCCGAGGCTTCCTTGCGGGCCGACATGACGGTCCGCACTCCCTTCTGGTAGCCTTCCAAGCTTTGCTCGAGTTCGATCAGGGAGCGGAGGCGCGAGTTCTGTCCGGCCAGCCTGTTTTTCGTTTCATTGAGCGCCGTCTCGACCGATTTTTTTCTGGCTACGGCGGCTTCCAGGCGCTCGGCAACCTGGGCACGCTCTTCCTGGGCCGCGTTCTTCCGGGCGACGATCTCCTCGAGCTCACGCTCCCGAGTCGCGAGCAGGCCGGCGAGCTCCCGGAGCTTTTCGGTCAGGTCCTGTTTGTCCTTCTCCGCCTTGGCGCCCTGCTCGTCGATCTGTGTGATGCGTGTCTGCAGGTTTGCTATTTTCGTCTTTTCGTTCGCCGTCGCCGTCATGGCGTTCAGTATCCCGGCCCGGGTCTCTTCAAGAGAAGCTTCTTTTTCCCTGAGCGCGCGGGCCAGGGACTCCAGAAGCTCCGACCGGCCGGCCAGAATGGCGTTCTGCTCCTCGATGGAGCGGACGAGGGTGACCGCTTCCTCCTCATGCACCGTTTTCTGCTCACCGACCCTGGACAGCTCCTGCCTCAGAAATTCGATGTCGGCAAGATCGCGACCGCGCTGTTCAGTGAGCGACGTTATCTGGCTTTTGGACATTTCGACACGGTGTTCCGATCTGCTGAGCGCCGCCTCGGTCTCGTGGATCTTGAGCCGCAGCGCGGAAAGCTCCTGCTCGGAGGCAAGGGCGTCGACGCGCGTTTCCTCGATGGCCGCTTCGACCCTGCCGAGGGTCGCGTGGAGCTCCGTGACCTCGTTTTCCGCTTTCTTGAAATCTTCCGTCGTAGCGGTCCATTCAAGGCCCAGGTTCGAATATTCCACCGACGCCAGGCGGAAATCGAAGTCTTTCATCTCACCGCGCAGTTTCTGATACCGTTCGGCCTTTTTGGCCTGACGATCGAGGGAATTCACCTGGCGCTTCACCTCGATGATGATGTCGTTCACGCGGAGCTGGTTCTGCTGGGTGGACTCGAGTTTGGACAGGGCCTCCTGGCGGCGCGCCTTGTATTTCATCACGCCGGCCACTTCTTCGAACAGGAAGCGCCGGTCCTGGGGTTTGGAGGAAAGGATAGTATCGACTTTTTCCTGCTCGATGATGGCATGGATCCGGGCGCCGACGCCGGCGTCCATCATGAGATCCCTGATGTCCTTCAGCCGGCAGGGGATCTTGTTGATGAGATATTCGCTTTCTCCGGACCGGTAGAGTCTGCGCGTGATCTCGAGCTCTTCATAGTGCCCGAACTCAGAGGAAAGATTGCCGTCCTTGTTGTTCAGCCGCAGGGTCACCTCCGCCATGCCGAGCGGTTTGCGGTTCTCGCTGCCGTTGAAAATGACGTCTTCCATTTTGTCGCCGCGGAGGTGCTTGGCGCTCTGTTCCCCGAGAACCCACCGGATCGCATCCGAGATGTTGCTTTTGCCGCAGCCGTTCGGTCCTACGATGGCTGTGACTCCGGGCTGAAAGGTGACTATCGTTTTATCGGAAAAGGATTTGAAACCGATCATTTCGAGGGTCTTGAGCTGCATAGGCCTCCCTGTGCGACATCTGAGTTGGTTAAGAGCAAATAGAAAGCGGAAGGATTAATATAACGCTTGTTGATAGGTCGATTTATATCACATGCGGGGTTGTTTGTAAAGGGAAAAATAACAATCTAAAGTATCTTCATAAAATGGCAGTACTATATATTGTGGTGGGGTTGAAATTATGCATCAATGTGTAATAGATGCTCATATCCCCTTTTTAAGGGGATTATTAGCGCCAAAATATTGACGATAAGGACGATTGCAAAGGAACCTGCAATCCACAGCCATCCGGAAAGGGATATTCCTCTCCCTGTTGTCTGGGTCATGAATATCTTGTAAACGGGCCATGCTTCGAAGATTATGACGATGCCGATGAAAAGCATAGCTAGAAGCATGTATACGATGCCGCCGAATCCAGTCGGGATCTGAGCGACATTGTCATGTTTGAACTTGGGGAAAAGAGCGCCCAAACCTATGCCCAGGGACGTGATGCCGAAGGTCATCATGAAGACCGTAACGACACCGATAACCATCATGAAGGGGGTCACCTTAAGCAGTATGTTCGACAGAATGATCAGCAACTCGGACAGCACGAGCAGGGGGAGGAAGCTGCTCCAGAACTTCGCCCAGAGAAAGTCCTTGATGGACAGGGGCGCGGACCTGATGATCCAGAAGGATGAGCCTTCCAGGCTGATCGCAGGAAATACGAAGCGCACGGCGACGGACGCGGTCACGAATCCCACCATCCCGAGGTTCAGAAATGATATGAGGTTCTGCAGGAAGAAGCTCGGCATCTGTGCCCGCTCGAGGGGCAGCAGGCGGAAGCTGTAAATGTATACGATCATGAGCGCGAGGAGAAGAAAAAGCTGGGACCACTGGGACGTGTCGCGAAAAAAGAGTTTGATGTCTTTGAGGACGATGGCGCGTAATTTTCCGCGAAAAGGACAGGCGACGGCAGTGAAGACCGCATCGGCAACGCGGGAACGTGAAATGGGCGCTTTTCTGCCTTCCTGCGACCGTGACCAGCCTGCATAGTAGATCTTCAGACACAGCCATTCGCCGATGACAATGCCTGCCAGGCCGGTGCTCCAGAGCATGAGGAGATAGAAGAGGGAATCGCCGCCCGTCCGGCGCAGCAGCGGCGACAGGACTTCCGTGGCCCAGGAACTGGGCAGCAGGGGCGACACGGGAGCACGGAGTGCGGTAAGGTACTGGACGATCGACGGGAATGCATCGGGATCGACGAGCTTTTCCGGCCGGAGCATGCGAAACAGGATGTACATGACCACGAAGAACAAAAGACCGAGGAGAACGATGATGTCCTTTGCCCGGCGGGCGGGAAAGGCGTTGACCAGCAGCATGGTGACTACAATGCCGGCGGATGCGGGTATGAGGAGAAAGGGAATGAGCGTCAGGACCAACCCGATATAATAGGACAGGGACGCGTTGAACACCGTCCCGTAGGCAATAAACACCGGCAACCCGTAGATCAGCGTCATCCACGATGAATCGATCAGCGTTTCTGTGAACTTGGCTCGAAAAATATTTTCGATCGTGACCGGTGCGGATAACAGGATATCCAGTTCGCCGGAAAGGTAATAGGTTGACAGCGACGTGACGATATTGCTGAACACCAGGATGGAAAAGAAGGTCAGCAGGACCATGGAAAGAAGCCTGAGCGCGAGCAGGTCGCCGAGGCCTTCAATAGTCCGGAAGTAGCCGAGCACGCGGTAGGAAACGACGAACAGGAACGCCCAAAAGGCGAGGCCGAGGAGCGCGAGGACAGCGGTCTTGAGCCCGTCGCCCGGCGCGAGCCGCTTGTATCTGTTCCGCACTGCATGAAACCGCGGTGAGAGGAGGAGAAGCATGGATATGGCAATGACTCCGTCGTAAATAGAATGTCGGCCGCAGACGCGCCCTCTTCGGGATCAGAACAGGGACCCGTCGGTGGCGCTGCCGCCGTTCAAACGGTCGTTATCAGCCTCGGATCCGTTCTGGTTCGGGAGACTCATCTCCGCCCGTGAGCCGCAGGAAGATCGGTTCCAGGTGGCTGTCGGGCATGCGGGCCAGGCGGCCGAGCTCATCTACGCTGCCCTCGGCGATGATGTCGCCCTTGTTGATGATGGCGACGCGGGTGCACATCTGCTCGACGATCTCAAGCGTATGGGTGGACATGAAGATCGTTACGCCCTGCGACGCGAGATCGCTGAAGATGTCCTTCACCAGCCGGGCGCCGCGCGGATCCAACCCTACCATGGGCTCGTCCACCACGAGGACCCGCGGCCGATGGAGGAGCGCCGAGGCCATGACGAGGCGCTGTTTCATGCCATGGGAGAAATTTTCAACCAGTTCATCTTGCCACTCGGCAAGGCCGAAGAGTTCCAGCCGTTCGCCGATACTCTGATGGGGGTCGTCCATCGCATAAAGCCGGGCGATAAAATTCATGAATTCCCGCGCCGTGAGCTTTTCATAAAGGTATGGCCTGTCGGGAATGAATCCGGTAATGGATTTTGCCTTGAGCGGGTCCCGCTGCACGTCGTAGCCTCCGATGAGCGCGCTTCCGGCCGTCGGCTGCAGCAGCCCGGCCATTATCCGGATGGTGGTGGTTTTGCCGGCGCCGTTCGGGCCGAGGAATCCGAAGATTTCGCCGCTGCCGACTTCCAGGCTTATGCCGTTGACGGCCGTCAGTTTGCCGTAGGTCTTGGAGAGGTTGATGAGTTTTATCATGGTTTGTCGGGCCGCACTGATATCGGTATTCCTGCGAGGCTGGAGGATTTTCGCTTTGACGGAAGCGCCAAGCGAAGAGCCGAACATCGAATTCCACGATCCGCAATCATCATTCCGAAATTCACTTGTACTCCAACACCTCGACCTTCAGCTTGCCGACCAGTTTGAGAATGTCGGACTGGCGACCCAGGTTGCCGGTGAGAAACCGGATGTGGGTGGCGTCGGCCGGGAACTGGCCGAAGGTCGGATCAACAGCAATCCATTTTCCCAGCCAGACCTCGGGCCAGGCGTGATAATAGAACCCGTTCTTCATATAGACGATGCCGGCAGCCATGCGCGCGGGGATGCCGGCGGAGCGGGCAAGGGCGGTGAAAAGCGTCGTGTGTTCATTGCAGTCACCCTCGAGCTGTTCCAGGACCTCAACGGCGCTGGGCACGCTTACGACCGGTTTTTTCTTGAGCGTTGAAAAGACCCAGTCGTTCAGCTTTTTCGCTGCCGTGCGCGCGTTGTTCTCTTTTGACAGTATGCGTGCTGCTTGGCCGATGATCTTCTGATCATCGCTCTGGACCAGGGCGTCCGGAGCGAGATCGCCGGCCAGGTCCTTGCCGGTGTAGGGGAGGCGGTAGGCATCTGGAACATCCTCCCTTCGCACCTCGACGATGTCCCCGGCAAGCGTCTGTCGGTCTCCTTCGAGCTGAAAACCCCGGAGCGGGACCCCCGTAAGCCGGACGCGCAGATAGGCGACGTTTGCTGCGTCCTTGACTGCATCCGAAGGGATCATGGTCAGCGAGATGACATCCACGACCGGCCCTCGTGCATCTCTTTTTTTTGCCTCGGCCATGCTTTCCTTCAGCAGAACATAACCGAGGGGGCTCTCTTCCTTGACCGTTTCCCCGTCCTGATTTATCCAGGAAAAGGCATCCATTCCCTGAAAAGACTCCTTGAGTTTGTAGACGGTCTGCTCGCCATTGCCGATCTTTATAAGTTCCTTCGATTCGACGGATATTTCGGCGTCCTCCATGCTCAGGGTAGCGGGGTTGAACAGCCGAAACCGGTATCGTCTGCCGGTCTCCAGTCCCGCAAGAAGGATCGCCGGCTTTATGTTCGGCGACAGATAGGGGGGGGAGGTGAGGGGTATCCGCTCGGTCCGCTGCCGGCCGCCCGTGGTGATGTCGAGGACCATGGTGTTTTTCACCACCGCTCCGGTGATCTTGAGAGTGGTAGACTCCGACTGCATCGTAAAATCGAAATATTTGAGCAGAAAGTTCCTGGTCGTATAGCTGTTGATGGTCGTTTTGATCCGCTGGACCGTTCCGAGCGCCAGGATGTCCAGTTCCGATTCTTCTGAGAGCCGGTAGGTTTCCGTTTCAGGAATGACCGTCGTGTGCGCATAGCCGATCTTCCGGCCCTGCTGGTAGATGCCGAACCATTCGTCGTTCGCGCGGACGCCTTCCTCCGTCACGACGTCGAGCGCGATGACCGATGTGGGGCGGATATAGACGCGCTCGATCAGGAGTCCGAGCATCACGACCCAGAAAATGAGGATTCCTGCGCTGAAGATTTTTTTTTGCATTTCAGTAAGGGCCGCTTTCGGGCTTTCTGCACAATGTCAACGTAATGGTAACCTTAAACCAGGTACTTGTCAAATGTCGTCGAAAAGGAATCCGCCGCTATGCTAGAATAGAGGCGTGATAGGGGCCGGCCAGCCCTCATTTCGTTGATCGACGGAGATTCCCGGGAGGGGAAAACACATGCGAACATGGATGAATGTGCACCAGAGGGCTTCAATGACCGTCCTGTTCGTTATGGTCCTGTTTTTTCTTGCGGGATGCCATCGGACTACGGACCAGGACCGGATCAAACAGGTCGTTGTCGACGTCCAAAAAGCGGCCGAGGAAAAAAACATCAAGAAGATTACCAGCAGCCTCTCAAAAACCTACAGCGATCCGCAGGGCTTTACCTATGACACGATCAAAGGATACCTGCTCGGATATTTTTTCAGGCACCAGACCGTCCATGTCTATATCACGAATCTCGAAGCGGCTGCGGAACTGAATGCCGGAAGCGCTGCATTCCAGGCCGTTCTCACCGGCGGCGATGGAACCGGGACCGTCGCCGATGTCCTGCCCGGATCTCTCGGGCTGTACTCCTTTGAGGTTACCTTCAGGAAAGAAGACGACTCCTGGAAAGTCACCTCTGCGCGGTGGAGCCGCGTCGGCGACGAGCCCCGCTAGAAGATGCTTTATCAACAACTGGCCCTTTGTAACCCGGTAGCCCCTGCTCCCGCGGAGCGATGAATTCCCGGTTTATACTCAAGCAACAAACTCGGTCTTCCCTGAGGACGGTCCTCAACATGCACCGGGACGCTGCTGGAGGCAATTTTTTCAATGTTTCTTGACAAATAATATTTGCGAACCTATAATGCTAAGCAGCAGATTTTATTCGTATTCGGGAATACGGAACAGCGGGACAATCATGACCAATTTGGATCTGTTGCAGAGAACCGTCCTCTTCAAGGGGAGCACCAGCGAAGAGCTCGGCATGGTGCTGGGACTCTTTCAGGAGCGTCAGATCAAGGCGAATGCCGCAATATTTTCGGAAAAGATGCCGGCGGAAGCCCTCTACATCATAAAAAGCGGTTCGGTCAGGATAACGATGATGGCCGGGGAGGGAGAAGAAGTCGGCCTCCTGCTCCTCGGCCCCGGTGATTTTTTCGGAGAGCTTGCGCTCGTGCACGAGGACGTCCGGCTGGTGAATGCCAGGGCCGAGACGGCCGCCGACCTTTTGCTGCTCACCCGGAAGGATTTTCATACGCTTCTCGATCTGGATCCCCGCATTGCGGCGCGGGTCCTTATGACGATCTCGAAATTGCTGGCCATGCGCGTCAAGGCCAACAGTGAAAGGCTCAAGGATTTCCTCCTCTCATGATCCTCGCCGGGATCGATATCGGCACTAATACATTGCGACTGCTGATAGCCGAAATCGGCAACGGTTCCTTCCGTGAAATCCATTCCGACCGACGAATAACCCGCCTTGGACAGAATATCGACCGCACCGGAGAGTTGGCACGGGAAGCAGAAGACCGTACGCTGAAGACCCTTTGCGATTTTTCAACAGCCATCCGTCAGTTTGCCGTGGAGCATGTCGCTGCGGTCGGCACCAGCGCTCTTCGCAAGGCGTCCAATGCCTGTGCCTTTATCACGGAAGCGCTGAGGATGACGGGGCTGTCCATCGTCGTGATATCGGGAGAGGACGAGGCGCGGCTGACTCTTCGAGGAGTGACCCACTCGATTCAGAAGAGCGACGGAAGGCGTTGGAAACAGTCAGGAACGGTCCTCGTCGTGGACGTCGGGGGCGGCAGCACCGAGATCGTCATGAGTGATCGCGCCGGCGAACCCCGCGCAACAAGTCTCGGGCTCGGCGCCGTGTACCTGACCGAACGATTTCTCGCCAATGACCCTCCGTCCGCGGAAGAAATCGTGCGTTTGAGAGCAGCGGTCCGGTCGGAACTGGCCGACCATACAGGCAGTCTGCAGAACACCCAGAGATGCGCTGTTTATAGGCACGGCAGGTACGATCACAACTCTTGCCGCTGTTGATCAGGGGCTCGATCATTATGACCCGGAAAAAATCAACGGGCACATCCTCAGTCGCGATTTTATCGACGACCTCGTCCCGAAGCTGGGCGGCATGACGCTGCAAGAGCGGAGAATGATCAGGGGCCTCGATCCGGGCCGTGAGGATATTGTTCTGGCGGGTGCGGTCGTTGTGCAGGAAGTCATGAGGCGCTTTGGTTACACATCGATGCTGGTCAGCGATTGGGGGCTGCGGGAGGGCATCGTGCTTGACCTCCATGACCGGTTCTCGGGACCTCAGGGGATCGCCGCACCGGGTGAGGAGTGAAAAAGGAAACTATGCAGGAAGCGAAGATTCTGATCATGGACGACGAGGCGCAGGAGCGCGGGAGGATCGAGCAGTTTCTCGTTCGAAAGGGATACGATGTTCTGGCCGTGGGATCGGTTGACGATGCCCTCAGCGCCGTCAGGCGCGACCGGTTCGATGTGTTTCTCACGGACTGCAACATTCCCGGCGTTGACGCCCTGAGAACGTCGGACGAGACGCGCAAGATCAATCCGGATATGGCCGTCATCATCATGACCGCCTTCGGGACCATAGAGACCGCCGTCAAGGCAATCAAGGCAGGCGCCTACGATTACCTCGCCAAGCCCATCGATCTCGATCAGCTGGTCGTCCTGATTGAACGCGTCTCCGAGCGCCGCGATCTGATCCGGGAGAACACAGAGCTGAAGGAAATGCTGATCGAACGGTACAAGTTCGAGGAGATCGTGAGCACCAGCCATGCCATGGAGGAGGTCCTGAACATGGCCGGCCGCGTGGCCGCCAGCAACGCCACGGTGTTGCTCCGGGGTGAAAGCGGTACGGGCAAAGAGCTGATCGCTAAAGCCATTCATTATCAGAGTCCCCGCTCAAGCGGTCCGCTCATCAAGGTCAACTGCGCGGCCCTGCCCGAGACCCTGCTGGAAAGCGAGCTCTTCGGACACGAGAAGGGCGCGTTTACCGGTGCGGCGTCGCGCAGGATCGGCCGGTTCGAGGCGGCGGACAAAGGTACGCTGTTCCTGGATGAGATCGGCGAACTGGCCCCCGCCATGCAGGTCAAACTGCTGCGCGTCCTCCAGGAGAGGGAATTCGAGCGGGTCGGCGGCAACCAGACCATCAAGGTTGACGTGCGCGTGATTGCGGCAACGAACCGCGACCTTGAGGCAGAGGTGAAAAAGTCGGCTTTTCGTGAAGACCTGTATTACCGTCTGAACGTCGTGTCCGTCGTCATTCCGCCCCTCCGCGAGCGAAAAGAGGACATCCCCGGGCTTCTCGATTTCTTCATTAAAAAATACAGCGACGAGAACCGGAAAGCCATTACCGGCATTTCGGCGGAGACCCGCGACCTGCTCATGCGCTACAACTATCCGGGGAATGTGCGCGAACTGGAGAACATCATTGAACGGGCAGTCGTGCTGTCGAAGAAAGGCGTGATAACGTCAGCCGATCTCCCGATACACGTACAGAACACTTCAAATGAGGGCCGGACGCCGGAGCAGATACCCGCGGGATCGTTGAATGAGACCCTGGAAACAGTGGAGCGAGGTCTGATCCTTGAAGCGCTCAGGGAAACCGGGGGCGTTCAGACCCGCGCCGCGGGAAAACTCGGCGTCAGTGAACGCGTTCTTCGGTACAAGATACAAAAGTACCGGATTCAGTCTGCCGAAGGACCGGGTATGAATAAGAAGAGATAGCGCCAAAAGTTTTATGAAACCATGAGAGGCCGCTATGGAACCCCAGGAGCTTCTTTTTCCCACTCAAAAAGTTTTCCAGGTGCCTGCGGTTGAATTTTGATAATACGTAAAAAGGACAAGGAGGAACGAGATGAAGCGTATGATCCCCGTGGTTCTGACTGTTGCGCTCCTGTTGTGGTTTACCGCCGGATTGGCAGCTTCTCCGGCACAAGCGGCGGAAGAGGTTGTCATTTTCGGCTTCAAGACCCTGCCGTTCGGCGCGACCTATGAGGAAACCGTACAGTTTCTCAAGCAGACCTTCCCGAACAACAGCCTTGCCGTCAGCGCACCCGATTCCCTGACGCTCAAGCAGTTCGACCTGGGACCGCTGAAAGTCGATGTGGTGTTCGGCTTCAACCACGAGAAGCGGTTTTCCGGCTTCTCCATGCTTACGGCGATGAAGGAGCAATACCTCGAAGAACAGGTCATGAACGACCACCAGGTGCTGAAAAGCATTTTTTCGAACAAGTACGGGACAAAACCCTCGTGCAAGGATTCGATCGTGATCTATGACGGCGTGCAGTGCGCATGGAGGGACAAACTGCTCACCATCGCCACGGGTTTTAAGACGGGCAACTGGAAATACGGGGCGTACGGCCTGGTTGAGTCGAAAAAAATGGCGCAGGAAGAAGAAGCATATCGCAAGAAACAGGCGGAGCGAAAGGACGGGAAGACGACCAGTCCTTTTTAGCGACGGACGATGCTCGTTGACAGGCAATTCCGGCCGGGCCTGCCGGACCGGATAACAGCGGTGGATGTTATTTGCGGTGACAGCGCTTGCAGTTCTTGTCGGATTTGAGATCGAAGGCCTTCATCCCGTTGTGGCAGTGTCCGCAGAATTCCTGTTTGTTCATTTTTTCTTTTTTCATCAGATAACCGCCGCCGTTGTCGGAAAACAACGAATAGTGGCAGGCAGCGCATTTGAGGCCCCTGGCTTTCATGTGGTAGTCGTGACTGAAGTGCACGGGCTCGACGTTTGACGGTTTAAAGGTGATGTCGCCCCCGCCGGTTGCATAAGCATGCCCCTGCAGAAGTACGAACAGTGAGATGAAAACCGTAAGCAACATGCGCATGGGTCACTCCGCTATTTATGGCAGCGTGTGCAATTCTTGGGATCCTTCACGTCGAACCCTTTTTGTCCGTTATGACATTTGCCGCAGAAGTCACCCTTGTTGATCTTGCTCATCTCCATTTTGTAGGAACCCTGGGCCATCTGGAAAATCTGGTAGTGGCAGCCGGTACACTTCAGGCCTTTTCCATTGACATGCTTGTCATGGCTGAATACGACGGGCGCAGCATTCTTGGGCGCAAAGGTCAGATCTCCTCCGCCTACTTTCTGGGCGAAAGCTCCAACCGGGACCATCATCCAGACGACGACACTTACAACGATCAACAGCTTCTTCATACCCGCCCCCCCCTTGTCTCATACATAGCAAGTACAACGTATTATAAACTTGGAAATCATTATAACAATACCTGATGGGTTGTTCAAGCTATTTTCTTCGTTCTTTCCTTCCGGATTCTTGATGATTCGGGCCGAATTCTGATATAATTGTAGCCAGCACGAATCACCGTGCAGAAGGAGCGGCCTTTATAATGCTTTCGCAACAATCCTCGTCAAGAATCGGGAACATGCAGGCCCGGTTTCTCAAGCCTGTTCGGCTTGTCCTCTTCACTTTGGATGTGGGATGCCCTGCCTGTCCCGATATGCTGGAGCTCTCCCGGACCATCAAGGCGCGCTCAAACAAGATCGCCCTGGAGACGTACGACCTCGTAATGGACCGGGACAAGACGGAACAATACGGTGTGAAAGCCGTGCCGGCCCTGGTGGTGCAGGACGGCGAAGGCCGGGCGGTCACGTTCTACGGCATGATCGAAGGCCTTCTTCTCGACGTTCTCCTGGACACCATAGCAGCCGTAACCGACGGAGTAATCTGGTTCCCGGAAAAAGTCCGCCGGACGCTGTCGCATCTTTCGAATGACGTTTCGATCCGCGTGTTCGTGGAAAGCGACTGCGCTCTGTGCAACCCCGTTTCTGAAACGGCCATCGGGCTTGCCTTCGAGAGCCCGTTGATTTACACCGATATCATCGCTGCCGGCGATTTCCCGGAACTCGTCAGGAAACACCGGGTCACCACGCTTCCGGTGACGCTCTTCGGTGAAAACCTCCGCATGGAAGGGCATGTGACGGAGAGCGAATTTCTCGAGATGATCTTTCAGGCGGAGGGCGTGAAGCCGGGTCTCGACCGGAAATGCCTCGTCTGCGGCACTCCCTCTCCGGACCTCATCTGCACGAACTGCAGAACCAGGATCCAGGCAGAGGCGGTGCAGCACAAGCTCGAAGGGGAAAAGCTCCGGCGTCCTGATTCGCTGTAGCTCCGGGGGCCCGCCGGACGTTCACTGCCTGCATCGGCCGGATCCGCGCCGGGAGGTCCATCCCATGAAGTCCGCATTGTTCCAGGAGCCACGAGAGAACAAAGGCGTCCGCTGCGGACTGTGCAGTCACCGCTGTCTTATCCCTCCGGGCAGACGCGGCATCTGCGCAGTGCGCGAGAACCGCGAGGGCACCCTCTACACGCTCGTCTACGATAAGGTCATCGCCCGGAACATCGATCCGATCGAGAAAAAACCGCTTTTCCATTTCCTACCCGGCAGCGGTTCCTATTCCATCGCCACGCCGGGATGCAATTTCCGCTGCAAACACTGCCAGAACGCCGATATTTCACAGCTCCCTCATGACCGTGGGGGGCTGATCATGGGAGAAGAGATCACGCCCCATGAAATCGTCACCAGCGCCCGCAACCACCGCTGCGCCAGCATTTCCTACACCTATACCGAACCCACAATCTATTTCGAACTGGCACTCGATACTGCGAGGCTTGCAGCGGAAGCCGGGCTCAGGAACGTGTTCGTGACGAACGGTTATATCACGCCCGAGGCGCTTGAGACGATCCGGCCTTACCTGCACGCGGCAAACATCGATCTCAAGGGCTTTCGGGACGAGTTTTACCGCGAAGTGTGCGGCGCGCGGCTCCAGCCGGTGCTTGATGCGATCAGATTGTATCGGGAGTACGGGATCTGGATCGAGATCACGACCCTCGTCATCCCGGGCCTGAACGATTCGGACAAGGAACTCGCCGAGCTCGCAGGCTTCATCAGGTCCGTGAGCGAGGACATCCCCTGGCACGTTTCGAGGTTCCATCCCACCTACAAACTTGCGGACCGGCCGCGAACGCCGGTGGAAACGCTCAGCCGCGCACGAAAGATCGGACTGGACGCCGGCCTTCGGTATGTGTATGAAGGCAATGTGCCGGGGGAGGGAGAGGACACCTTCTGCTGGAAATGCGGAGAGACCCTGATCGAGCGCGTCGGCTTCAGCGTTGAAGCATACAACCTGGCAGAAGGAAAGTGCGGTTTCTGCGGCGCACCGATCGCCGGCGTGTGGGGAGAAGGAACGAGTATCGGTGCGGGAGGACGGAGTTCAGACAAGGCATGAAGAACTATGAGACCTTCGACCATGAAGCGGACATCGGCATCCGGGGATTCGGGAACACGGTCGAAGAGGCGTTCGAAAACGCCGCTGTCGCGCTCTACTCCGTGGTGGTCAATGTTGATGCCGTCAAGGCAATAACGCGGCGGGACATTTCGGTTTCAGCTCCCGACATCGAGCTGCTATTTGTGGAATGGCTGAATGCCTTGCTTTCCCTGTCCGACGTCGAACGCATGGTGTTCTCTCGGTTCCACGTGAAGGTGGAGGGGGCGGCTCTCCGTGGTTCTGCCTGGGGAGAGGCCCTGGACCGCGTACGGCATGAGCCGAAGGTGGAGGCAAAAGGCGCAACGTACCACATGCTGGCAGTGAAGAACGAAGGCGGCCGGTATGTTGCGCAGTGCGTCGTGGACGTTTGAAATTGCGGATTACGAATTGCGGAATGCATAGCCGAACGTTTGAACAGAAGATTGTGACTTGTAATTATGATGAATTCGAATAAGGTCAGAATTCACCGCCGAGGCGCTGAGACGCCGAGAAAAGACCATAAACGTTGAAGAGTTTCTCCGCGTCCTCCGCGGCTTTGCGGTTAAATCCGATTTTTTACGAGATCATCAGCTTATGGATCCGAAAACATTAACGAAGATAAACGACTATGCCTGGGAGATCCCGCGCCACGGTGAGATGCGCGTGCCCGGCAGGATCTTTGCCAGTGAAAAGCTGATCCAGGAGATGGACGAGAAGGTGCGCGAGCAGGTGACGAACGTGGCCATGCTGCCGGGCATCCAGATCGCCTCCATGGCCATGCCCGACGCGCACTGGGGCTACGGCTTCCCCATCGGCGGGGTCGCCGCTTTTGATCCGGACGAAGGCGGCATCATTTCCATGGGGGGCGTGGGGTTCGACATCTCCTGCGGGGTCCGCACTCTCAAGACCGGCATGACGCGGGACGAAGTCATGCCGAGGCTTCAGACGTTGGTAGACCGGCTTTTCAGCCGCGTTCCCGCGGGCGTGGGTTCGGAAGGGCTTATCAGGCTGTCTGCCGGCCAGGTCGACGAGATGCTCTTCGGAGGCGCGGTGTGGGCGGTCAAGAAGGGCTATGGGATTAAAGAGGACCTCGAGTACAGCGAGGAGCGCGGCCGCGTCGAAGGCGCGGAGCCGCAGCATGTCTCCGACACGGCCAAGAAGCGGCAGCACAGCGAGATGGGCACCCTCGGGTCGGGAAACCATTACCTCGAAGTCCAGGTCGTGGCAGACATCTACGACGAGCAGGCGGCCCAGGCGATGGGGCTCCGGAAGGACGATGTCGTACTATCGCTGCATTGCGGCTCGCGCGGGCTGGGGCATCAGATCGGCACGGATTATCTCAGAAGCCTTGCCTTTGCGGCAACAAGGTTCAAACTGCCGATCAGGGACCGCGAACTTGCGTCAGCACCCATCAACTCTCCCGAAGGCAGGAAGTATTTCGGCGCCATGTGCGCGGGAATCAACTGCGCGCTCGCCAATCGTCAGATCATAACCCATATTGTGCGGGAAGTATTCACCGACGTATTTCCCCAGGGCAGTATCAAGATGCTCTACGATATAAGCCATAATACCTGCAAAGTGGAGACGCATATCGTCGATGGAAAGAAGAAAAAACTGTATGTCCACCGCAAGGGAGCGACCCGGGCTTTCGGGCCCCAGGAGATCGATCTGCCGTTGGAATACCGTCACGTGGGCCAGCCCGTGCTGATCGGCGGAACCATGGGGACCTCATCGTACATTCTCGTGGGAACGGTCGCCGGAATGCAGCAGGCATTCGGATCGGCCTGTCACGGAGCAGGCAGGGCCATGTCCCGCACCCAGGCAAAGCACAAATGGCACGGGCGGGACGTGGTCAAAATGCTGGAGGAGCAGGGGGTATTGGTCCGGGGCCATTCCTATTCAGGCATTGCCGAGGAAGCGCCTGAATCATATAAAGACGTATCTGAGGTCGTTGAGTCGGCCCATCAGGCGAATCTTGCCCGGAAAGTGGTCCGGGTGAAGCCCATCGCCTGCGTAAAGGGGTAGTCGGTTACGAATCAATGTCTCGAAGATTATTTTGCCACAGAGGTCACAGAGGGCACAGAGAAAAGAAACAAACAGCGTGAATTGTTTTGACCCCTGTTATGTTTCCCTCTGTGTTCTCGGCGTCCTCTGTGGCAAAGTGCTTTTCCGATTGTTAGAGGATGTTCGAACAGGAGACGCAGGTATAATACCTGTCCGAAATGCTCCGTCACCAGCTCCCTGATGCGCCACCGCCCCCTGATGAACCGCCCCCTCCTGAAAATCCCGAGCTTCCCGAACTTCCGGAACCGCCGGAGCTCCAGGAGCTTCCCGATGAAATCGCAAAGCCGCCGATAGAGGCCTTGCCTTTGGTACGAAGATCTTCCTTTGCCTTCGCATACCAGCTCGTTTTCCTGAGCATAAGCTTGGCAATGGGGAACACCACCAGGTACGTAATGAGCAGGTAAAGGGCGCCGGTGCTTCCTACTACAACGATGGGGAACATGGCCCAAAAGGGTATCAGAAAAAAGTAAAGGAACCAGCCCACACCCGGCGTCAGTACGCCGATCACGGTGAACAGCCCGATGATTCCGAAGATGAACGCGCCGAAGAGGATGCGTTCGGTAAGCGGCATGTCAGGCGCATCGATGTGGAAGCCCGATGAGGACTCTTCTGCACCCGCGGTGACGCCGGTGTCCTGCGGCGCCTGACCTCCTTCCAGCACGGTCAATATGGCCTGCACTCCTGCGGCAACGCCGCCGTCATAATCTTCGGCCTTAAACCGCGGCGTCATGCTGTTCCGGATTATGCTGCCGGCAATGGAGTCGGTCAGCGTTCCCTCAAGTCCGTAGCCAACTTCAATACGCATGCGCCGGTCTTTCGGCGCGATGATGACCAGCACTCCGTTGTCCTTGCCTTTTTGTCCGAGTTTCCATGCCTGAAATACCGCGACGGCGTAGTCCTCGATGCTTTCATCGCCGAGCGAAGGCGTGGTGAGCACTGCGACCTGGTTGCCGGTCTGCTCCTCGTGGGCTTTGAGACTATTCGTCAGGGCCCGGCGTGCGCCGTCGGAGAGTATCTGCGCGTTGTCGGTTATCCGTCCGGTGAGGTAAGGGATGTCCGCGCCAAAGGCCTGAAAGGCCGAAAAGAACAAAAATGCGAAACAGGAGAGACGGATGCTCGTTTTCATTGGCCTTTCTCCTCGATGATGGTAGTGGGGATCTCGTTTGCGCGCGACCTGTCTGTTGATGAGGCAGACAGGTCCTGCTCCAGCGCTCCAAGCCCCCCCTCGAGCGCCCGGCTGACCTGACCCGACGCAAGTGGTCCAGACATCCCTGTGATGACCTTGTGCAGATTGTCCCGGGAAAGACATGATGCGAGCCCGGTGTCCGGCAGCACCACGACGCGTCTCTCGAAAAGGCTGACGAGGAGCAGGACGCCGGTCCGGCCGCGGGTGGCAAAGAGCTCCCGGGTGAGAAACAGGGACTCGGCGTATTGCCGCACCTCGGCCTCGACGCGGTGACCGTCAAGCAGGAGACGGCCGAACCCGGGAGTCCAGATTGACAACAGGGCGAGGCTTGCCCCTCCTGCAAGGGTCGTCATAACAGCGGGCAGCGGGTCGGAAGGGGCGGTCCAACCCGGTCGCATCAGCCCCAGGAGGACGATTGCCAGACCCGCCATGGATGCTCCGAGGGCAAAAGCTTTCCAGGGAAGCTCTGCATAGGCATCGCATCGTTCGACGACGGCGCATACGATCTGCGCGCCGGTCTTTTTTTCCGCTTCAGCTACGCGGATGTCCACCTCTTGACGCTCCTGCTCACTGAGAAATCGTTTCATGATTCGGCTCCTGTCCTGACTCGATAGCGGATGTCGGCACTACCCCGTCTCTTGGATCAGTGGGGCGAGCAGAGCATGAAATGCCGTAGAGCGCATTCCCGCATGCTGTTTTCTGATTGTATCATTTTCCCGGTGATTTCGTTGATGAAGTTTTCCGCAGGTCTCCTTTCAGGGGATTAAAGAAGATGACATATTGGGGATTGATATACAGCCTCGGATGCGTCTTGGGATCCCATTCATGCCAGTCTTTTGCTCTGCCCGTTGCATCAAGGTACGAGGCATCGTCGAGCACTATGAATTCCCCGGTTTCGAGCCGCTTCGCAAACGCTTTCTCGTCAAGGGGTGAACTGCCCATGCACTGGTAGGTGGTGTCGCCCGTCTGAATTTCCATGCGGTACCAGGAACGGTCCGCTTTCTGCTCCTCACAGCAGCCGATTTTTGAATGAACTACCGTGATCAGCAGGAGCACTGCCATGACTGCGATGCAGTATCGTCTCATAATGCCTTCCTTGATTCAGTCCGCGGATGGGCTTTTTTGTAGTCCAGGGGCCGTTCTTTCAACCCGTTGGGTCCCCAGATCCCCCGTTTTTCCTGTCGTGCCTGATGCTGCGCTTTTTTAAAACGTTCAACGTACCTGCTGTTCGGCTGAATCGTGAAGAGCACGGCGTATCCGTCGGTCAGCATCCGTTCGTTGATCATAACATTGTCCGGGGTCCGAAGATAGACGAGGAGCCGGTTGTATTTGTCATATTTCTCCAGATCGGTTTCGACCGTTATTTTCCAACGGGAAGCCTTGAGCAAACCGCGCAGATGCTCCCGCGAGCGCCGGCCCCATGGTTCTTGTCCCATTTCCGGTGCATCGAAACCGATGAGGCGGCAGCGATGCTCCTTGCCCTCCAGAAAAATCGTCACCGTGTCGCCGTCATTGACTGCAGTGACCTTTGCCTGGTGCAGGGAAGGGGCCGCTGCGGCATGGCCCTGCAAAAGAGCCGGAAAAAAGGCGATCAGGAGCGTGAGAATAATGAGGAGCTTCTTTGCACAGGTTCCAGGTTTGAAGAGGGACGGCATACGATGCGATTATAGCGTGTTTTTCCGCAAGAACAAGCCAAAAAAGCGATCCTTGACAGGTACGGATTCTGCGGTATAATGTAAGTGAATGTTCACTCACATAAGGAGAGCAGCCATGGCGTCCGGTGGAAAGTCCGGTTTGAAAATGAGGGGAGAGGTCCGGCGGGACCAGGTTATTCAGGCGGCGCTTGCGATCATATCGAAGAAAGGCGTGGGCGGCCTGACAACGTCCGCTCTTGCGGCTGAGGCGGGCATTTCGGAGGCAAACTTATACCGGCATTTCAAAGGCAAGGAAGACATCTTCTTCGCCGCCGTCGGCTATGTTAAGGAGCGTATCGCCGGGAACATCGGGGCATCCCTTGCCGGTGAAGCGGCGCCGGTAAAAAAGCTCAAACGTTTTTACGATCTCCAGATCGAACTTATGGAGGCAAACAGCGGGATCCCGCGGTTCATGTTTTCCGATGAGCTGCACATTTCCGAAAAACTCCGGGGGATACTGCTCCAGACGATGTATGCCTTTTCCGCTACCCTGGCAACGTTCATCAGGGATGCCCAGAAGTCAGGCCGGTTCCGGAGCGATCTGGACCCGAAAACAACTGCCTTGATGTACATCGGCATGATCCAGGGCCTCATGTTCCGATGGTCGTTGAGCAATTTTTCCTTTTCCCTGGCAGCGGAAGCGCGGAAACTCTGGAGGAATTTTGAAAAATGCGTCGCCGTGGAATAATGACGTCGAATCTGAGCCATCGGAGGCCGGTTTGTCCGACGGAGCTCGGTACTCTTTGCGGTCTGCATAAAGGATTTTCCAATCAGGAGGATGTTGGATGAAGAAAAGATTGATCATAGCGGGAATTCTGCTGGCGGCCGTCGTAGCAACGGCGCTGGTATATCGATTCGGGAATAACCGCGACCAGGGAAATATGACACTTTCGGGCAACGTGGAGGTAACGGAAGTCGACGTTGCGTTCAAGATTCCCGGCAGGGTTACAACGCTGCTCACCGATGAAGGCCGAACCGTGAAGGCGGGCGATAAGATCGCCCAGCTCGACAACGCGGAGTATGCGACCCAGGTTGCACAAAGCAAAGCCGTCCTTGAACATTCGAATGCGCAGCTCGAACAGGCAAAGAATGATTTTACGCGGGCGGAGATGCTTTTTAAGCAAGAAGCGATCTCAGCCCAGCAGATGGACGCGGCAAAAACAGTCTACGATGTGGCGCAGGCACAGATCCGGCAATCAACGGCCGCGCTCAGGACCAGCGAAGTACGGATGAGGGACGCAGTGCTGTACGCACCGGTATCGGGCGTAGTGCTCAAAAAGAACGTGGAAGCAGGCGAGACGGTAGCGGTAGGAACTCCCGTATTCACGATAGGCGATCTCGAAAATCCCTGGATCAAGGTCTACGTAAAGGAAGACAAGCTGGGGCTCATAAAACTGGGACAGAAGGTTTTCGTCTCCACCGATACCTATCCCGGCAAGGTTTATGACGGCACGGTTACCTATATTGCATCGGAGGCAGAATTCACCCCTAAAAATGTCCAAACAAAGGAAGAGCGGGTGAAGCTCGTCTTCGGCGTAAAGGTGAGCGTGAAGAACGTGAATGACGAGCTCAAACCAAGCATGCCGGCGGATGTAAGGATCTTGATGAAACCGTAGGGTCAGAAGGCAGGAGTCAGGAGCAAGGAGTCAGGAGCAAGGAGTCAGGAGTGAACAATTTCGCTGCAATAAAGACTGACAATCTTACGAAGTCGTTTAACAGCCTTACTGCCGTTGACTGCTTGAACATCGAGATCCCGAAAGGCGAGCTGTTCGGACTCGTGGGGCCTGACGGCGCTGGAAAGACCACGACCATGCGTCTCCTTGCCGCGATCATGGACCCCACCTCGGGTGATGCATGGGTGGCCGGTCTTTCCATCCGCACTGCAGGCGAGAGGATAAAAGAAAAGATCGGATACATGTCGCAGCGCTTCGGGCTGTACGAAGATCTGACGGTCATGGAAAATATCCTGTTCTATGCAGACCTCTATGAAGTGCCGAAAAAGGAGCGGCCGCCCCGCATCGAACGGCTCCTCGGGTTCAGCAATCTGACCCCGTTCAAGGACCGACTTGCCGGCAAGCTCTCGGGCGGCATGAAGCAGAAGCTGGGCCTCGCCTGCTCGCTTATCCATACTCCGGAAGTGCTCTTTCTCGACGAACCGACGAACGGCGTGGACCCGGTATCGCGCAGGGACTTCTGGAAGATCCTCTATGATCTCTTAAAGGAAGGCATTACCATCTTTGTCTCGACAGCCTATCTTGACGAAGCCGAACGCTGCACCAGGATCGCCTTGATGCACAACGGAAAGGTGCTCAAACTAGACAATCCCGCGGCGATCAAACAATCGCTCGGTCTACCCATGATCGAGCTTTGGTCCGGCGATGCCCGGTCAGCCCTTCCTGTCGTGCGGCAGATACCGGGCACAAGGAGCGCAAGCATCTACGGCGACAGGCTCCACATCGCCCTGGAGCAACGGGAGGCTGCAGGGTCGGTTGTCGAAGCAGTCAAGAAAATGGGAATCGAAGTCAAGGGGCTGCGGGACATTCAGCCGTCGCTTGAAGACGTGTTTATATCGATGGTGGAGAAGAAGGAAGGCATTGCGGAATGCGGATTGCGGAATGCGGAATTAAGGCGAACAAATGACCATAAATCATAACAGCGATCTGCAGTCACAGTTAAGGGTCTCACCCGCACGTTCGGTGATTTCATTGCCGTGGACCGGATCGACCTCGAAGTCAGGAAAGGCGAGATCTTCGGTTTCCTCGGGCCGAACGGAGCGGGAAAGTCGACAACGATCAAGATGCTCTGCGGCCTGCTTTTGCCTTCAGGCGGAAGCGGGACCGTAGGCGGTTATGACATCATCAAGCAATCCGAGGAAATCAAGAAGACCATCGGCTACATGTCGCAGAAGTTTTCGCTCTATGACGATCTGACGGTCGACGAGAACATCAACTTCTACAGCGGCATCTACTCGGTGCCCGATTCGAGAAAAGACGAGCGGAAAAGATGGGTCCTGTCCATGGCGGGCCTTGAAGACAAAAGGGGCTCCGTTACGAGGACGCTTCCCGGCGGCTTCAAACAGCGGCTGGCCCTGGGTTGCGCCGTGCTGCACGAACCGCCGATCCTGTTCCTCGACGAGCCCACTTCGGGTGTGGACCCGGTTTCGCGCCGCAACTTCTGGACCATGATCTATGAAATGTCCCAGGCAGGGACCACGGTCTTTGTTACGACGCACTATATGGACGAGGCGGATTACTGTGACCGGCTGGGGCTCATTTACCGCGGCAGGATCATTGCCGAAGGCACACCGAACGAGCTCAAATTGAAGTACATGACCAGGGACGTGCTGGAAATCGACGCGGACCGCGTCGTCGATGCGATGGACCTGTTGAACAGGAATAATATCGAATCAGCGATTTTCGGGAGCGTGCTCCATGCGACAGTGGAAAACGCCGCAGCAGCCGAGCCCCTGATTCGCCGGCACCTGGAGGGCGCGGGCATTAATGTCAGAAGAATAGAGAAGATCGTGCCGTCGCTCGAGGATGTGTTTGTGACGTTGATTGAGGTATCGTGAAGGGAGTCAGGAGTCAGGAGTCAGGAGTCAGGAGTCAGGAGTCAGGAGGGTCTCTTCCCTGATTCCTTTTCACCTTCCACCTCACTCCTTACTCCTCACTGAATTAAATATGAAACTACTTCGCATCAAAGCCATCGTACAAAAAGAGCTGATCCAGATCCGGCGGGATCCGCTGAGCCTGGCCATGGCCTTTGCCATGCCTGCGATGCTGCTGTTCATTTTCGGGTACGCCATCACCCTCGATGTGAACCGGCTCACGACCATTGTGTACGACCGCGACCGGAGCAGCACCAGCAGGGAACTCGTGGCTGCGCTGAGCGCGTCGGGTTATTTCACCGTTGTCCGCTCTGCCGAAGACGGGCGCGAGATTGACGACTATCTCGACTCGGGCAAAGCGCGAGTAGCGGTTTCCATTCCCGAACATTTCTCCCGCGACATCAGGACGAGCAGGACGGCGTCCCGTCAGGTCATCGTGGACGGAAGCGACTCGAACACGGCGACGATCGCCCTGGGTTACATGACGGCTTTTACCAATCTCTACGCAGAAAGACTGGCCAACGTAAAAATTGTTCCGCTGATCGATCCCCGGGTCCGTGTCTGGTACAATCCCGAGCTCAAGTCGCAGCACTTCATCATTCCGGGGCTCATCGCCGTGATCATGGTGGTGATCGCCGCGCTGCTCACCTCGCTCACGATCGCACGGGAGTGGGAGCGGGGGACCATGGAGCAGCTCATTGCAACGCCGGTCAAACCGCCGGAACTGATCCTCGGGAAGCTGATCCCCTATTTTTTGATCGGATTCATCGATGTCGCTGTTTCGGTCCTGATGGCGACCACGCTCTTCGGCGTACCCCTGCGGGGGAACCTTTTTCTGCTCGCCCTGCTGTCGGGCATCTTCCTCTTCGGCGGCCTGGGGCTCGGCATCGTCATTTCCGTTGTCGCCAAGTCCCAGCTCGTGGCCAGCCAGATCTCGATGGTGGCGACCTTTCTTCCGGCTTTTCTGCTTTCGGGCTTCATGTTCGCCATCTCGAACATGCCCACGCCCCTGCAGTTCATGACGCGGATCATTCCGGCGCGCTACTATGTGACCGTGGTCAAGGGGATCTTTTTAAAGGGAAGCACGCTCAAGTTTCTAACGACTGAAGCGCTCTTTCTGACGGCCTTCGCGGCGTTCATTTTCGCCGTTGCCAACAGGAAGTTCAAGAAAAAGATCGTGTAGCAGTAAAACGGAGCAGCGCATGCGCAAAAGCATTGAACGCATAAAACAGATGGTCATCAAGGAGTTCATCCACATCCTCCGGGACCGCCGCATGAAGGCCATCGTCTTTGTGGTCCCGTTTCTGCAGACCCTGGTTTTCGGCTACGCGGTCACGACCGACGTGAACAACGTTCCCACGGCGATCTATGACCTCGACCGATCCCAGGAAAGCAGGGAGCTTGTCCAGCGGATGACCGCTTCGGGCTATTTTCGCATAACCTCGCGGCCTGACTCAGCAGCAGCCCTGCAAGACCTTCTCGACCGCGGCAGAGCGACCATGGCCATCCAGATCAACCGCGGTTTTTCCGCAGACCTCCGCCGCAGGAAGCCGACGACCATTCAGGTCATCGTCGACGGGACGGATTCGAACACCGCCACCGTTGCCATGGATTACGCAAGCAGGATCATCGGGCAATTCGCAGCGGACAAGGCAGGCGGAGGTCGGCCGCTCCCCCTGGACGTACGGACGCGGGCCTGGTACAATCCCGAACTCAAGAGCAAGAATTACAATGTTCCCGGCGTCATCGCCATGGTGATCATGCTTACGTCGCTCCTGCTCACGTCCATGGCAATCGTGCGGGAGCGCGAAGTCGGCACCATGGAACAGCTTATGGTCACGCCGCTTACGCCCCTGGAGCTCATCCTCGGCAAGACCATTCCGTTCGCTATCATCGGCTTCCTGGACATGGCGCTCATTACCGTCTTCGGCGTCCTGATATTCAACATCCCGATAAGGGGCTCGTTGGTGCTGCTGCCGCTGTCCACAGCTATTTACCTTCTCTCGGTGCTCGGCATCGGCCTTTTTATTTCCACCATCGCCCGCACCCAGCAGCAGGCGCTCATGGCGGGTTTTCTGTTCTATATGCCTGCCGTGCTCCTGTCGGGATTCATGTTTCCCATCGAAAACATGCCCGACTTCTTTCAGTACCTGACATTTGCAAACCCCCTCCGCTTTTTTTTGGTCATCATCAGGGGCCTCTTCCTGAAAGGGAACGGGCTTTCCATCCTCTGGCCCCAGATGGCCGGGCTGCTCATACTGGGAGTCGCCGTCATCTGGTTCAGTGCCTTCAGGTTCAGAAAACGTCTCGGATAAATCCAGGCTCTAAGGGCTGAAGCGCATCTGCACGACTAAATCCATATAGGATCGGTTCGGAACGTTTCCGTACCTGCAAATTCCGCCCCTTGTGCCCAAGCCCCTTTTTCCTATGGTATATTGATACTATCGTCCGGACGCATCATTTTTATAAACTGCTTCAGCCGAATCGTAACAAACTGCAAATTTCAATATATTTCATATTTCCCGATATTCCCGAGGAGGTATTCCATGGACAAATGGAGATGCACCGTATGCGACTGGGTCTACGATCCGGCTGTCGGCGATCCTGACGGAGGTATTGCGCCGGGAACGCCTTTTGAAAAGATCCCCGACACGTGGGTATGCCCGGTCTGCGGGGCGACCAAGGATGCCTTTGTAAAGGAGTAATGCAGGCTTTCGCGCATGATCATCTTTAATCGTGAAGGAGGTGCAGGATGTCAAAGAAAACTGCCTTTTGGATTTTTTTTCTGGGTACTCTTTCTTCGGCCTTATTGTTTCTCGGCCTGACCTGGGACACCCATCGCCAGGTCGAGACCCTGTCTCATGTCGACAATCTTTCGGACAAGGTGGTCGCGGGAAAGCGGGCCTTTGAAAAGTACAACTGCAATGATTGTCATACGATCCTCGGATTCGGCGCATACTATGCACCGGACCTCACCAAGGTCGTCCAGCGGGTCGGCGAGGACGGCATCCGCATCCGGGTGAAGAGCCCGGAAAAGGCCTTTGCCGCCTCGTGGCGCAAGATGCCGAACGAGCATGTTTCCGACGCCGAGATCGACAACCTCATCGCTTTCTTTACCTGGGTCGGCAATGTGGAGAACGGCGACTGGCCGCCTCAGGACAGCAAGAAGCGCCTCTCCCGCAGGTGAAGAACGGATGGTCGCGAGCGCGGGGGTGTCTCCGGGCGCTGCGGTATTCCAGAGCCGGGGCTGCATGAATTGCCATTCACTGCACGGGACCGGCGGGACCTTCGGTCCGGCCCTGGATACGATCGGCAGGAAGCTCAGCAAGGAGCAGATCGAGCACTATATCGCGAACCCCAAGGCCGTGAATCCGAAGGCCCTGATGCCGGCGCAGAAAGAACTTTCGGACAAGGAACGGGAAGAGGTCGCCGGTTTTCTGTCCAATTTAAAATAGGAGGTCAGCATGGAATACCCCCGCTCACAGAAGATCGCCTACTGGTATTTTGCCGTTGCCCTGCTCCTGTTCGCTCTCCAGGTCGTCATGGGGCTGTGGCTTGCCTTTAATTACAGCTTTACCGTGCCGCAGAGCATCGTGGACGTCTTCCCCTTTGCCACGGCGCGTGCCATGCATACCAACCTCCTCGTCCTCTGGATGCTCCTTGGGTTCATGGGAGGGACTTATTACATCGTCCCCGAGGAAACGCGGAGCGAGATCTACTCGCCGAACCTTGCATGGTTCCAGCTCATCGCTCTGGTGACGACCGGCGTGGCGGCCCTCGTCGGCTTCCTCTTCGGCTGGACCCAGGGAAGGCCGCTTCTCGAGATCCCGACGACCCTCGATCTCGTGGTCGTCGTCGGCGCCCTTGTTTTTCTTTTCAACGTGGGGATGACCATGTACAAGGCAAACCGCTGGACCGCGATCCAGGGCACGCTCCTGGGAGGGCTGCTGTTTCTCGCGCTCCTGTATCTTTTCGGCATACCGTTCTACAAGAATGAAGTGATCGACTGGTACTACTGGTGGTGGGTCATCCATCTCTGGGTGGAAGGGGCCTGGGAGCTCGTAACCGCCGCTATTTTCGCCTTTGTCCTGATGAAGCTTACGGGCGTCGACCGCCAGGTTGTGGAGAAGTGGCTGTACGTGGAGATCGGACTCTTCCTCTTTACCGGGATCGCCGGGACAGGGCATCACTACTACTGGATCGGCGCGCCGCACTACTGGCTCTGGATCGGCGGCATATTCTCGGCCCTTGAACCGGTCCCGATCCTGCTGATGCTCATCGACACGATGAACCATGTCAAGCACCGCCAGGTAAAGATCGTCAATCCGCTTACCTGGACCATTGCCATCGGCTGTGCGGTGATGCATATGATCGGCGCCGGCGTATGGGGCTTCATGCATACGCTGCCGCAGATCAACTACTATACCCACGGCTCCCAGGTGACGGTCTCCCACGGCCACCTTGCGTTCTTCGGGGCCTATGCGCTCCTGAACATCATGGTGTTCTACTACGCCATGCCGAAGATCAAGGGGATCGAGGTCTACGACCCCTCGCGCGGCAAAGCGGCGTTCTGGACCATGTCCACCGCCATGATGCTGATGGGGCTTTCCTTCGGCATTGCCGGCGTGGTGCAGTCGTATCTTGAGCGTGTGCTCGGTATCGGTTACATGGCGACCCAGTCCTATATGCGGCTCTGGCTGCTCGTCACGTTCGTTCTCGGGTTCTTCTTTCTTACCGGGGTGCTGATCATGGTTGTAGACCTGCTGTTCCTGCGGCCCGCCCGCAGAACTGCGGCGTAAGGAGAACGGCATGGCCAAAAAACCGGTCGTGGATCAGGACCTCTGCATCGGCTGCGGGCACTGCACTGAGGTCTGTCCTGAGGTTTTCGAGCTGGTGGATGAAAAATCAGAGGTCATCGGGCCGGGCAAGTGTGGAACCTGCGACTGCCAGGAGGCCATCGACACCTGTCCGGTCCAGGCGATCTCGTGGAGCGGGTAGTCTTCCGTACGCGGTCTCTGCCGGAGAAATCTTAAGGAGGCGCCATCGAATGAGGGCTTTTCGGGACATCAAGCATGACTACCGCTTCACCATTGAGGACGAAGAGCGGCTGGCCGGACTCCGTCCTCTCATGGAAGAGCATGCCGACGAGATCATGGGCACGCTCAGCCTCTGGATCATGGGCACGAAGGGGGCGGCCCAGTTCTTCACCGAAGAATCGCGCAAGAAGCATGTCTTCGGGGCCCAGCGGGAGTGGTTCCTCGATCTTTTCTCCGGGAGCTACGACAACCGGTATTACGAGAAGCTGATCAGAATAGGCGCTACCCACGTGCAGCACAAGGTGGACGCCCACTATATGAACCGGGCCGTCAACCTGGTCAAGAACGCCTGCATCGGCATACTCCAGAACCTGGACGAGGAAAGGGCCGAGATCACGAACAGGATCATCACGGTGGGCAAGATCCTGGATATCAGCCTCGACGTCATCACGACCTCCTATATCGAGGAGGAGATCAGGACCTATTCGCCTGTCTATAAAGTGAAAAGCGCCCTCGTTACCTTTGCCGAGCGTTTTTCCCAGACCACGAACCTCCTGCTGGTGCTTGCGCTTATCGGGTTGACGATCGGCGTGGTATGGCTTTTCGTCGAAGATGTCATGCGCCTGCTCTCGGGCGACGTGGAGCGCGGTATCATCTCAGCCCTCGGGTCCATGCTGCTGCTCTGGCTCATGATAGAGCTCATGAACACGGAGATCTCCCACCTCAAGGGAGGCAAGTTCCACATCAGCGTGTTCGTGGGCGTGGCGCTGGTGACCATGATCAGGGAAACCATGATCGCCACGCTCAAGCACGAGAAGCCGGAGTCGGTGTACTACCTTATCGCGGCGATCCTGGTCATCGGGTTCGTGTATTGGATCGTGGCCAAAGCAGAGGAGCGCGAAAAGTAAAGCTGCGGTCCGAGTATGATCCAGCTCATACTTCCGCTCTCCCCCTGCTGGTATACTGCTTTCACGCCGGAGGTAACCATGAAAAAACGACAGGACGATGAATGCTCCCTGTCGCAGAACGATCTCAGGGCCGCGCTGCAGGAAATGCGGACCTATGTGGACGTGACCGAGGAAGACCTGAAGAAGATCTTCGAGATCGCGCTCCGTCATGCCCGGGACAGGGCGGCCTCGCGCATTTTCGTCGATGAGGTCATGACGGTCAACGTCGTTACCACGACCCCGGACACCGACCTTCATGAAGCGGCCCGGCTGCTGTCCGAAAATCGCATCAGCGGCATGCCCGTTGTCGACGAAAACAAGCGGGTCATCGGCGTCATCAGCGAGGCGGACGTCCTCGTGCTCGCGGGCATGAAGCAGGGGCATACGTTCAGGGACATTCTGCGCAATATCCTGGGAGAGCCCCTTGCCGCCCGGAAAGGCGGCGAGAAAGTTCAGGACGTCATGAGTTTCCCGCCCATAACCAGCAAGGCCGACGACGATGTTTCGGACGTGGCAAAGATCCTCGATGAGAAAAGGATCAAACGGCTGCCGGTCGTGGACGACGAAGGAAGGATCATCGGCATTATTTCACGGGCCGATATTGTGAGGGCGATCGGGAAGAAACAGCCGTAAGGAAAGGGATGCGCCGGGCTTCGTCATGACGATCAACGACTATCTTGTAAAGATGAAAGGCGGGGGCCAGAGTCCTCCCGCGGGACCGGTTCAGGAGCTGGTATGGTCCTGGATGGGCGCCGTTATCGGGATCGGGCTCTGCGGATATCTGTCGTCCCGCTTTTTCGAGCCCCGGGACCTCTCCCTGTTCATCGGATCCTTCGGCGCTTCGGCGGTCCTGGTCTATGCCGCGATCAAGAGCCCCCTGGCCCAACCGAGAAACCTCGTCGGCGGCCATGTACTTTCCGGTCTCATCGGTGTGGCGTGTTATAAACTCTTCGGCGACACGCTCTGGCTCGCTGCCTCTTTTTCCGTTTCACTCGCCATCGTGGCCATGCTTGCCACAAGGACCCTTCACCCGCCGGGCGGGGCTACGGCCCTGATCGCCGTCATCGGCGGGCCCAAGATCCATGACCTCGGCTTCCTGTACGCTTTTGTTCCCGCCGGCGCAGGCGCAGTCATCCTGCTGCTGATAGCCCTGCTCGTCAATAACCTCGCCAAGCACAGACGGTATCCAGAATACTGGCTGTAGTCGCGGCGCGTTCCCGATCCGGGCGGAACGAACGTACTGTCCTCTGGTTGGTTACGCGCAGCGCCCCGCCACGATCAATTCAACAAAAACCTCGGTGATCTCCCGGTCAAACTGCTTCCCTGCATGGCGCATCAATTCCCGGATTGCCGTTTCCCGGGGAAGCGCCTTGCGGTATGCACGGTCGGAGGTCATGGCGTCCCATGCATCAGCCACATTGATGATCCTGGCCTTAAAAGGTATTTCCGCCCCCTGCAGCCCTCCCGGATATCCTGATCCGTCATATTGTTCGTGATGGTGCTTGATGGCGGAGATGGCCGGTTTGAGAAAGTGTACCGGTTCAAGAATGCGCGCCCCGATTTCGGGATGGGTCCGCATGATCTCCTGTTCCTGGCCCGTAAGCCGCGCCGTTTTGAGCAGCACTTCCTCGCTCACACCTATTTTGCCCACATCATGCAGGATGGCGGCGAAGCTCAAATGTTCCTTTTCCTGCTTGGTGAGCCCCAAAGCATCGGCCAGCCTGATGCTGTAATAAGCGACCCGCTGACTGTGTCCTTTGGTATAGGGATCTTTTGCTTCTATTGCATTTGCCAGGGCCATGACCGTCTGCAGGTAGGAGGTCTCGACTGCATCGATCATGTTGGACCCGATGAGGCCGGATGACGTCAGCTCGGAAAACAACGTGATGAACTCGGTCATATCCTCGGTGATCGTTGCTGCGGAAGAGGATATGAACAGGAGCCCTGACAGGCTGTCATGCATCATCAACGGAAATGCAGCGTTCGATACCGCCTGAAACCCGCCGCTGTGATGACGCGCGCGGAGCCCGTTTCGCAGCGCAAGCCGGACAGCCTCGGCGCCTTCCCGCGGCTGCGGCGTCCCGGGTCCGTCGCAAGACGGGTCGTTCGATGAAAGCGCCGCGGCTGTTTGAAGAAAATAGTTGCAGTGGAAACATGCCGACAAGTCGTCGGAACGGTTCCGGACGGCGTTCCCGGCGCCTGCGATTGCAACCGGACGACCCGGCAAGGGCTCGGAAATCTCGACATGGGACCTGCAGTGTGTTCCCGACAGCGTCCAGCAGTTTGTTCCCGTTTTATAGGCCGGGCAGTTCGCCTGCTTGCAGCCGAAGAAATCGCTGCACGAGGGGCCCGGGGGAGCGTCGTCCAGCAGAATGATCTCCGCTCGCGCCTTTTCGTCCTTCAGGATGGCCCGAAAAGATTCCGTGGCGATCACGTTGCGCTCGTGCGGCGAGGCAGCCGCGCGGGAGGACTGGACGAGCACGGAAAGTTTCTCGTTTTTTTCCGCAAGATCCTCGCGGCTGCGCTGGAGCTCCCTGCTCAGATAGACGGAAAAATAGGTTGTCAGTGTCAGCGTGATGCAGAATGCGACGCCATGCGTAACGATCGTGTCCCAATCAGCGTACGAGGACGCCGCGTGGTTGAAGAGATCATAATGAGGAAACTGCCAGAAATGCCGAATGCCGATTGTTGCAAGCGGCAGAGCTGCGGCGCATGTCGCGACCAGGATCGTGTAGCGATAGGGCAGGAGTATGCCGCTGATGACCACATGAAAGAGGAAGAAAAAAAGAAAAGGGCTGTGACAGGTCCCCGATATTGAAACGAGTCCGGCAAGCGTAAACTGGTCAGCGAAGATCTGCGCGAGAATGGTCCCATAGCTGCCGGCGCGGCCATGGCGTATCTGCCAGGTAAACAATAAATTGCAGAGGATCGGAAACAACAGGATGCCGTACAAGGGCGCAAGAGAGGAGGGAATATATCCCAGACGCTTTGCTGCTGCTGACACGACCAGTGCGATCCCGATTCCGACCCATCGCAGGGTGATCAGCCAGCGGAGGTTCCGTTTAAAGACACGATTGTCGTACATGGTAAGAGCAGCCTGTTGATTGACGGAATGGGGCGAAATATCAAGCCCAATTCTTCAAGTAATCACCCAATGCGCGATCCAGAGTGAGAATATGGTTTCTGAGCCAGTCAATGACCATCTGGTTTGTAAGGATGATTATGTGAATACCCGGGCCCTCGGCGTCAAGTTGGCGCTTGATGTCTTTCAGGCTGTTCTTGAAAACAGCGTGTTGAGCCCGGTGGGAAGCGTATCCGGGGTATTGGCTCTTTATCATATTTTTTTCTTCTGTGCTGAAGTGCGTGACGACGTAGTCTTCAAGAAAGGTGATGGTCCTTCCGATCTCCAGCCTTCCCTTGCCCTGATTGCAGGCGTTGAAAAGCAGGTTTACACGACTGAATAGTTCCTTGTGCTGATCGTCGATTTCGGTAATTCCCGTTGCCAGATCCTCGGTCCACTCTATTGCCATGATTTCTTTCAAGCCCCTTTATTTCCGGATACCGCCGGTCCTTCGTCGTGAAAACCGGTCCGCCGGCTTTGATGTTCCGAGCTTCTGTTCTATAAACGTTCGAACGGCCCGGCAGGGAGGGGGCTCTCCGCCGGGCCGCCGAACTTTTACTCCGTGAATGCAACGGTGCTCGTAGGTGATGGATGAGTAAATCCGTGGTGCTCGGGCCGTTGGGAAATCATTTCACCGCGGTGCTCAGGCTTTCACGAAATAACCTTGTTGTTTTGTCGGTCAATACATCTGTTCGCTGTCCGCGACGGAGCTGCCGGTCACCGTGGAGCGGAACAGGCGATAGACCCAGATCTTGTAGCCGATCACGATCGGAACGAAGACGAGCGCCACGACGGTCATGATCTTCAGGGTGTAGGTGCTGGAAGAAGAATTGAAGATCGTGAGGCTGTAGGCCGCGTCGATGCTCGACGGGATCAGGTTCGGGAAGAGGCCCGATCACGCCGGTGAACACGACCATGACGATGGTCAGGCACGACGACAGCAAAGGCCATCAGGGAATTTCCCTGAGCAAGGAAAATCTTGATCCCGAGCAGGGCCGCAACCGCCAGAAAAGGCACGACCAGGAGCGGCGGAGTGCTCATGTAGTTGTCATAGAGCTTTGTCGAAAAAGCCGTGGCCACGAGGAACAGGACGGCAACGGCCAGCTCGGCGAACCAGAGCTTGCCGGCCAGGGCCGTGGATCGTATCGCACAGATGCCCCTCGGTCTTGACGCAGACGTAGAGGCTGCCGTGGGTCAGGAACAGCAGTACGAACAGAACGCCGGTCAGCAGGCCGTAGGGATTCAGCAGCGAAAGGAGCGAGCCGTGATATCCGGCCGCGTCCATGGGAAGACCGCTGAAGATGTTGCCGAAGGCGACGCCCAGGAGAAGCGCCGGAAGGGCGCTTCCGATGAAGATGCCCATATCCCAGCCCTTTTTCCAGCCCGGGCTGTCCGATCTTGCCCCGGAACTCGAGGGACACCCCGCGGATGATGAGCGCGAACAGGAGCAGGAGCAGGGCCGAGTACAGGTAGCTGAACATGAGCGCATAGGTTGTCGGAAAGGCCGCAAAGGTGGCGCCGCCCGCGGTCAGGAGCCAGACCTCATTGCCGTCCCAGACCGGACCTACGGACCTGATCAGGATCTTCCGGTCCTGGTCGTTCCGGCCCAGATAGTGGTGCAGCATGCCCGTGCCGAGCACGAAGCCGTCGAGCATGAAGTAGACGGCCCACAGGACCGCCCAGAGTACGAACCACGTGACTTGGAATTCCATGTTATGCTTCCTCCTTTGCCGGTTTGAACAGTCCCGAGGTGTCGTTATCAGGCCCCTTTTTCGCGAACTTGGACAGGAGATAGATATCGACCGCGCCGAGCCCGCCGTAGAGCAGGGTGAATCCGAGCAGAGAGGCGTACACCTGCAGCGTGCTGATGGACTGCGATACGGCATGGGTGGTCTTCAGGACCCCGTAGACGATCCAGGGCTGCCTGCCCACCTCCGCCACGATCCAGCCGAGCTGGCCGGCAATATAGGGCAGGGGGATGGAGAAGAGCATGATCGTCAGGAATAGCGGATGCATTTCGAGGGTCCCGCGTTTTGCGTAGATGACCGCCATGATCGTCAGAAAGAGCATGATAAAGCCGAGCGTGAGCATGATCCGGAAGCTCCAGAACGTGGGCTGTACCGGCGGGCGATCTTCCTTGCGGAAAGGCCTTCAGGCCCTTGATCTCGGCGTCGGCGGTATGGAAGGCGAGGTAGCTCAGCAGATTCGGCATGCAGGGGCCCTCGAGCACGTTGCATTCCTTATCGGTGTCGGGGATGATGAAAAGATTGTATCCTACATTCTTCTGCGTGTCCCAGAGCGACTCCATGGCGGCGAATTTCGTGGGCTGTGTTCTGGCGACCTCGACGGCATGGAAATCGCCGATCACGGCCACGGCGAGGGTGGATGCCAGCCCGAAGACCGCGGCGATCTTGAACGACCGCTGGAAGAATTCGGACTGGTTCTTTTTCAGAAGGTGGTACGCGGACACGCCCATGACAAAGAAGGCGGCAACCACGTACCCCGAGGTGAGGGTGTGGCCGAACTTGAGCCAGCCGTAGGGGTTGGTGAGCAGCGCCCCGAAGTCGACCATCTCGGCGCGGTTGTTGCGGAGCACGTAGCCGACGGGGTGCTGCATCCAGCCGTTCGCCAGCAGGATCCAGAGCGCGGACAGATTGGTTGCGAGGGAAACGAGCCAGATGGACGTGGCATGGGCCTTCTTCGAGATCTTGTTCCAGCCGAAGATCCAGACGCCGATGAAGACCGATTCGAGGAAGAACGCCATCGTCGCTTCGATGGCCAGGGGCGCCCCGAAAATGTCCCCCACATATTTGGAATACTCAGCCCAGTTCATGCCGAACTGGAACTCCATGGTGATGCCCGTCACCACGCCGAGGGCGAAGTTGATCAGAAACAGCTTGCCCCAGAATTTCGTCATCCTGAGGTACATCTCGTCGCCGGTCTTGACGTACCGTGTTTCCATGTACGCCGTCATGAGGGAGAGCCCCAGGGTGAGCGGCACAAAGATCCAGTGAAACATGCTCGTGAGCGCGAACTGCAGCCTGCTTAATGCTACGACATCCATAATCATTCCTCCTTGGTCGGTGCTTGGCATCTAAGAACAGGACTATCTTAGTCCTATACTTGCTGAAAAAAAGGAAAGTCTGGTCATTTTCCGGCGATCAACTGGGCGATCGTCTGCTGCTGCAGCCGCTGGTCCACCTGTTTCCGCAGTTCCACCCAGACAGGGTGGACCGAGCACATCGAGCTTCTTCTGCATTTTTTGCTGTCGACTGCGCAGACGTTGATGCACGCAGGGCCCTGGATCGCAACCATGATGTCCAGGAGCGAGATCGCATCGGGTTTCTTTGCAAGCCGGAATCCGCCGTTCATGCCGCGGATCGATTCCACCAGACCCGCTTTCACGAGGCGCTGAAAGATTTTTGCCAGAAAGGTTTTCGGGATATGCATCTTCCGGGAGACCTCGGTCACGTTCGAGACCTGGTCCTTATCCTCGGCCAGATAGAGGATGCACCGGACCGCATAATCCGTTTCCCGCGTCACCAGCATGATTTACTTCAACTCCTGGTAAATTTTGCCGACGATCTTCGCGGAAGGCTTCAGGGTCTTGTCCCCCTCTTTCTTCCACTGGGCAGGGCATACTTCCACGGGATTCGCCGCAAGATGAACGTTTGCCTTGAGCTTGCGCAGCAGTTCTTCGACATTGCGGCCGAGATTGTAAAAGTTGACCTCCGCGTTCAGAAGCGTGCCGTCGGGGCTGATGATGAAGGCGCCCCGGAGCGCGTTGCCCGAGGCCTCGTCATAGACGCCGAACCTGCGGGAAAGCTCGCCCGTGCGGTCGGAGCCCATGGGATATTTCGCCTGTTCGAGCATCTTTTCATCGCGCTGCCAGGCAAGATGAACGAATTTCGTGTCCGTGCTGACCGTCACCACCTCGGCTCCCAGTTCCTTGAACTGGTTATACTGATCCGCCAGGGCGGCGAATTCCGTTGCGCAGACAAATGTGAAGTCAGCGGGATAGAAGAATAAGATGGTCCATTTTTTTGCGCTTTTCTGCGCAGCAAGGCTGAACTCACTGAAGTCGCCTTTGACAGGATCGAAAGTATCGAGTTTGAAATCGGGAACCTGCTGACCCACGCGCAGGACAGTAATTGAATCGTTCATTGCAACCTCCTGAGGTGAAAGTATAGGACTAACTTAGTCCTAATCTTACCATGGATAACCGTTCTGTCAAGAAATTTTTTTACAAACATGATTGGAGCGGAAAAACAAGGGGTTGGAATGAGGGAACGGAGGGTCTGATTGCAATTTTTTGTTATCTGTGCGTCCGACAGGCACATGAAGCATATCTTAAAGCAGGTTGAGTCTGGGCGATACGGCGGTCAGGAGTGTCAGTAATCGCAGCGTGGTCTTTCCGTTTCTGCCACAGTTCGGATTCGGGAACGCGGAACGATGCGTGCATTATGCTCGGGCGACCGATATATTCATGTATAATATATCGCATGGTCGCCGCGGGAAAACTATGACAGGGGTTGTATGTCTGGGCCGGTCCGGAATCGGTCCTGGCGGGGTATGAGCATGGCGCAGGAACAAGAAAGTACATTTTTCGCTTTCGCGGCCCAAAGAAGTGCAGTTGACGATAAACGGAGGGAAGAGCGTTACACCATTCCAACGGTTTATCGTCAGTATATCGAGCTTCGCGTAGAAAAGAACGGAACCTTTATGCGCGCGGAACTCGGCAACTTCAGCCGCGGCGGTATCCTGTTCGAAAGCCCGGTTCCTTTCGAGAAGGATTTCTTCGCGGAATGCGTTATCTCGGCATCGCTCTCGCTCTCAAAGGAGATCGCCTTCGGCATCCGCGTCAAACACTGCCGCCAGAGTGGAACGACCTTTTGGGTCGGGGCCGCCGTAGAAACCGTTGTCGATGCGGTCTGGTTCAACATCTTCCTGGAAGTCCATGATTTCATCATTGCGCGGCAGGGATCGATCTATTGATCCAGGGATTATCGGTGAGCTTTTTTCGCGGCGTTCAAAAAGGCGTTTTTATAAGCAGACCGAACCGGTTTATCGTCGCATGCAGCATTGACGGAGAGAAAGGTCAGGGCCTATCTTCCCAACCCCGGCAGGCTCTGGGAGCTCTTCTTTCCCGGCACGATCCTCTATCTCGTTCAACATCCCCCGTCCTATGAAGGCAGCACGGACTTTATAGTCGTGGCAGTCGAGCATGACGGCCGTCCTATCATGCTTCATACCCATGTCAACAACCTCGTGGCCAGGCGTCTCATCGAGGAGGGCAGGGTCCCGGGACTGGAAGGAGCGGCAGATCGTCAAGCCGGAAGCAGCCATGGGCCGGAGCCGCTTTGATTTTCTTCTCGAAAAAGACGGCCGTCCGGATCATTGCCGAAGTAAAGTCCTGCACCCTCGTCGGCAGCAGCATTGCCATGTTTCCCGACGCTGTTACGGCGCGGGGGACGAAGCACCTGCTTGAACTGGCGGACATCGCAAAATCAGGGACCTATTCCGCTTATGTCATTTTCATTGTTCACTGGCCCGAGGCCCGATATTTCCTTCCCGAGTGGCACAGTGATCTGGAATTTTCCCGGACGCTCAGGGCGGTAAAAGATGTTGTTTCCGTCAGGGCAGTTGCCGTGGAATGGAATGAGGACCTTTCGATAGCAGGCACCCATCCAATAGAGATTCCCTGGCACGTGGTCGATCGCGAGGCCCATGACAGCGGCAGCTACATTTTTATCCTGCGCCTGAAGCGGGACAGAAGGCTTTCGATCGGAGGTCTCGGTGAAATCAAGTTCAGGAAAGGATATTATTGCTACGTCGGATCGGCGAGGGTGAATCTAACGAAACGGATCGAGCGGCACAAGAGGCATATCAAGAATCTTCACTGGCATATCGATTATCTCCGGGAAGCAGGGGAGTACCATGCAGCCCTGCCTGTCCGCGCGAGCGAGGACCTTGAGTGCGCGATCGCCTCGGCGCTCGGCAAGATCGCGGAATGGAGCGTTCCCGGCTTCGGTTCATCGGACTGCGGCTGCGAAAGCCATCTTTTCGCCATGACCGAAGACCCGCTGCACACGCCGGCCTTTGTACGGCTCCTGATGTATTTCAGGATTGACCGCCTCGAGAAGTACCTCGGTTCTCCCCGTAGGAGCTCTTTTTCTGAAGGGACCTAAAGATCATGTCCAGCACATCCCGCTGTCTGCCCTCGTATTTGTTCAGGACCGCGAGGCAGCTGCCCATGGGGAACCGCTGATGGAGGTAATCGGCGTCCCTGCCGGAAATGATGATGATGCGGTTCTTGCTCACTCCCTTGGCCACGGCGTAGGACAGGATCTTTGATCCGTCCAGCCCCGGCATCTCCAGGTCCACAAGCAGCAGGTCGAGGTCCTGGGTGATCTTGATGAGGCACTTGAGAGGATCATTGCAGGTCAGTACCTCGAGTTCGGGATACCGCTCCTCGACATAGCCTTCGAGGAGTCTCAGAAATGCCGCATCATCGTCAATCAGAAGTATTTTCCCCATTGCGCCTTTTTTGCCGTATTACGACATTCCTGCTGAAATCGGATTGGAAGCGCCTGCATTATACCAGATGGAGAGGGGAAAGTGAATAATTGCGAACAACCTGACGGCTTTCGCGGGGTCCGTTCACTTCGGGACAGGCTGGTGTTTTTGCGCCAGATATCCCCCGGCAATCCCGGCAGGAAGCATGCCCACAAACCCTGCAATGTCGAACCATAGGGGGGAGCCTTTTTCCCGGAAGATCAGCGCAAGGGTCATTCCGATCAGCGCTACCAACACTCCGTGAAGGACCTGCGCCCGGCCTGCAATTCTGCCTGCGAAGTAGCTGCCCGTGATCGTGCAGCTCAGTCCGACAATAAGCCCCAGAAGCAGTCCGCTCGTGCTCTTCATACGGCCCATGACTTCGTCTTCGGTAAGGCCCGTCGACACCAGAGCGCTCGCCAGGACCGTCATGAGGAGCAGGGTCCCTGCGTTGTCAACGACTGCCCCGACAAGTACAGCCTTGAATTTGATATCGGAAAATTTAGACTTCAGCACATTCGTCCTCCGTCTGGGAATAAGATAAGAGATAAAAACGTTTTTAACGCGCGCCTGACCGCCGCCTTCTGGCGCGTCGCTGTGGACGCGCAGGTTGGAATGACAGCCTATTCACTTTGACTGATTCTTTTCTTCCAATATCCGGGTTTCTTGCGCAGATGTGCAACAGCAATTATAAGGATTTTGTCAGGCTCAATTCTGTATAAAATACCGAAGGGGAATCTTTTGATAAGCCGTCTTCTCAAATTACCTTCAAGAACCGGCCATGTTTGGGGGGACGATGCTATGGATTGAACAGCGTGTTCGACCTCGGCGAGATAATCATCACCTAAGCCCGAAGACAGAGACTGATAGTAGCGAGCAGCCTCGATCATTTCCTGATCAGCCTCTGGAAGAAAGTCGACTGGCATCATTTTAATTTCAAGCGGGCATCTTTGAAAACCTGTTCAGCCGGTATAGTTTTTACTTTTCCTGCCTTGTAATCCTGATAGCGGCGTTCGGCTTCTTCAATCCAAGAACGCTCAGCTTCAGGATCTTCATCGGGTTCCAAGCTCCCAATTAGGTGCTCAACAAGGAGAGCCCGTTCATGCGAGCTAAGCCGAAGTGCCTCTTCCTCGATTTCTTTAACTTTCATTGGCATTAAAGTCGCCTCCTTCATCTTTTTTATGATGATTTTACAACGATATTCTGATTTATGCAAGAGCGAGCTTTGCGGATTCGGAGAAGAAAGAGGCAGGCGTCTTATACCCGGCATTTTTGTTGAATTTAGGACGGAGTGCGGCGATAAGCAATGCTTCTGCAGCCTCTAAAAAGGCACAAGTGGTGCTGAACATTCATACCATGCAACGGAGAAGTGGGAGCGGATGAAAGCTACTGTGTCATCGCGATGCTGGACTAACGAATTGTTATGCGCCCCGCGCATGTTATCAGCGGCGTACGGCCAAAAAAACGCCGACCGACATCAGAATGAGACCGATAGACCTCTGAAAAGTGATGGCATGCGTTGGAGCACCCAACAGCCCGAATTGATCTATGGCCGCCATGGATATGAGCTGGCCTAGAAGTACAAAAGCCACAGCATTTCCGACACCGAATTGTGGGGCTACCCAGGTGACGCTGAGGACGTAAAAGGCTACGAACACACCACCTGAGTAGAAATAGAACGGCAGCGATGTTTTCGGGAATGGCCTCAGGCCGCCCTCAACAGCGAAAAGGAAAGCAACCGAAATAGACAGCGCTACCAGAAACAAGACAGAGGCGGCGAACGCTGGGCTTCCGTACTTGGTGCCCAACGTTGCGCTTAGCGCCGCCATAACAGGGATACCTATGCCTGTAGCAAGCATGAGACATGCGAAGAAAAGTTGGTTTGCCATTAGCTAGGGCCTCTCGGGTTAGAAGGGTGCATAACGACGCGGGTCACGCGCCGCCTTCTGGCGCGTCGCTGTGGACGCGGTTGTTAACGTTACTTGTTCTTTAGTTTTCGGACTCTCTCCAGCAGTTGTTCTGGGGTGCTTTCAAAGTTTGAGGCGATATTGGGGCTCATGACCGTATCGTGCAGTTGGCCTCCGATATCATCAAGGATTAATTGATACTCTTCCGGAAGATGGCCCCAATTAAAGCCGTTGTCTTCGTGCAAACAGAAATATGAATCTGTTTCTTGGCAGTTCTGATCAGTACGCCCTGTAGTCGTTGTTAGAAAAGAAAGAAGGTCCTCCATCGATGAACTAAGGCGTCTTAGATCTGTTGGCTGCTCAATTATGGCGTCATGGACGGCTATGGCCAGCCTCTGTAATTCAGTAGATGATATTTTCATATTCTTAGAGTTAACGCGAAGCTGAACCCCGCGACTTTAGCGCGGGTGTCGAGCACTCTGGTTAGTTTTCCAGGGCGCGGAAAGGCAGTATGTGGATTTCTATAAAAGAGAAACTACCTTCTCCTGATACCGTTGTGGCTCTTGTTAATATCAACAGGCATTTTTCATTTGAGCCGCATGGTTGCGTTAAAGCACTTGGTTCATTGTCTATGTGGACGAAAGACGCATATTGGTCTTGCATTGGACGTGCCGGAGCGCAGGATATAAACGCATTTACGCATTGGCATGAATTGCCGAGTGATCCTGAAAACTAACGAGCCGGTCACGCGCCGCAAGGCGCGTCGCTGTGGACCGGCATGTTATACGCTTAGAATTTCTCTGATTTCAACCTAGCTTCTTCGAGCTTTGACAACAACTCAATGTAGCTCAAATGTTCCTTCGACACCTTCTGCTCGGAATAGGAAGAGTTTTCCTTGTATTGCGAACCCGGATAATAAAATTGCTTTTTAACAAAAGCATTTTTGAAAGGATAGCCATAAAATGCGAAGACCTTATTCTTGGCGTATCTCAGCTCTGCAGAAGTCATAATCAACGTAAATTTTTTAACACCTCTCAAATCTTCATCCACGGTTTGCTTCATTAACGCGAAACTTGAGCTGCCCCCTATCAATTTGAAATCACTTTGCGGTTTAAAGTTATTTATGTGCCAGAAAAGAGTTATCTCCGAGCCATCCAAGGATGCCTTCTGTTCCTTCGGGAGTGAGCCAATAATGTTGGGGGCATTCACGACGTTGGTTTTATAAATCATAGAAAAATCTTCAATCACACCTTTCCACAAGGCGCCCGTTCGTAAAATGTAAGTGAAGTTCCAGCCGCCAATCGAATCAAAAGTGCCACCAACAGCATATTGATGTTTTATTTTTATTGATTCTCCGCTCTTGAAAGAGACGGCGTAAGCATAAACGGCATCAGAAAAATGATAATAATCCTTTACTGGATGTGGAATGCCGCGTTTCCTAGTGGTTTGAACTTCCTTTCCATTAACCCAAGTCCGAAAATGCGGATCAAATTCTACTCGTTCGCCGTCTACCTCATCCATCAAAATTGGGAACCCCATCTGTACCGTAGTATCAGGCCCGTGATTCTTGAAGATCATATCGACATCAACGCCGAATCTTTCTCTGCCGCCCTTGTCTGAAATGGTGATTGTTTCGGAGACCATTTGAATGTTCGCGCTTTGTAAAGGGTAAACGTCAATGCCATCCCCACTGTAAACGGAATCGTCTGCATGAACATCATGTGGAAATGTAAATATGACGAGACATGCGCACAAATTTAAAAAGGTTCCTTTTCTCATTGGGAGAGAGTGCCTCCATCGTCGGTATGAATAACGAGTCTGTAGAATAAGTCCCTTTTTGAACCCCAACGAGTCTGTAGAAAAAGTCGATTTGAAAAGCATCATTGATCCCCGGTAGCAAGTTTTTATCAGGGTGAGTTCTTGATTTGAGCTTTTGCGTGATTCAATCGGTCCTGGTCGATCTCGCTACTGCATTTTCTTTCCCTTTCGGCTTCCCTTTACCTCAACTACCCGCGAATCCAAACCCGTATCGATGCACCTTCAATAGATTGTGCACGACGCAGTAGAGCCGCCACTGAATGCTCACCTTCTTTTTCCCTCTGAGGCTGAAGTGATCGAGGCCGAGGCTGCTCCGGACATTGGCAAAGACCGGTTCGACCGTCGCCATTCTTCGTCCGTAGATCAGCTTGCCGGCTACCGAGTCTATCTTCTCCCGCATCTTCTGCGTGAACGTCTTGTTCTTGTTGGTCGGTCCTTCCGGTAAAGTGGGCGAACTGACGGGTTTCGGTCACGTCGGGGTTCTTCATGCACTTCGCCCTGAGCTGACAAGGGATGCAATCTCGTTTTGTTCCGTGGTACTTGATCGCCTGTAGTCCATTATGGATCGCATTGCCGCATTTGTACATCCGTTTCCCGGCCGGGCAGATGCAGAAGCTTTTGTCCGGGCTTACCGTGAAGTCGCGCGGTTGAAAGATGATGGCTCGGTCGAATCGTTTGGCAACTTCCTTGTTGAACCTCTCCTTGTGTCTGTCCGCTTCGGCAAACCGGGGATCGCGGTGTCGGAACTTGTTGTCGGCGATGTATGCGTCGATGCCGTCCTCGATTACCATCTCCACGTTCTTTTCGGAGTGGAAGCCGGCGTCGGTCGTCAGTTTGGTCTTTTTGAAGATGTCCTCTTCTTTGCCGATTGTCTCGAAGTTCTCCCGGGTTCCTTCGACCATGGGTTTCAGTATTGCGGATTCGGAGTCTCCGGTCGCCTCTGCATGGACCACTACCTGGTGTTTGCTGTCCACCATGGCTACGCCGTTGTATCCCTGGACAACCCCGTGCGAAGTCTTCATATTGGCGCTTTCGTTATCGGTTATGTTGCTCTTCCGGGGCTTGCCCTTGCTGCCGGGCTTGTCGTCGTTTTCAGCAAGCCAGGTCTTTATCTTCTTGATCTTCGCCTTGAGCGTTGAAATGTACTGTTCTTCTTTCTCGATGACCGCCTGGTCGGTCTCGGTTTTGTCCCGCTCCTTGTGCTGCGCGATCATCTCCCGGATGGCCTTCTCCATCTTCTCTTTCTTATGTTCGAGTTCTTCCTTGGTACCGCTCCACTCCTTCGAGGCGTTCGAGGGGAGTTTGCAGCCGTCTACGGCGAACATCTCTTTGCCGATCAGGCCCATCTGGTCGCAGATCAGGAGGACTTCGAGGAAGAGGTTCATCGTTTCCTGGTCATGGGAGGAGATGAAGTCGGCGATTGTCGTGAAGTGGGGCCGGGTGTCGGCGGAAAGGGCCATGAAGACGACGTTATCGTTGCAGCAGTCGGCGATCTTTCTGCTTGAGGTGATTCCTTTGGAATAGGCGTAGAGGACGATCTTTAAGAGAATCCGGGGATCGTAGGCCGGAGCGCCGGTTTCGTCGTTCTTGTACCGGAGGTCAAAAGCGGACAGGTCGATGTCGTTGTCGATGAGATAATGGAGGGTGTGTTCGAAGGTGCCGTGGAGGATCTGTTTGTCGAAGTTGATCGGAATGAATTTGCCTTGGGAATAATCGTAATGTTTGTATTTCGCCATGCGCGCTCCCGTGGGTGAGGGGTTTTGATGCTTCCGTACTGCGTTTCGATGGCGTCATTATAGCATGAAATGACTTTTCCTACAGGTTCAACGCGCGGCTGACGCGCCGCCTTTGGCGCGTCGCTGTCGAGGCGCAGGTTATCTTTTGTTGTTCGTTTAACTCAGTTCCCACTTCGATAGTGTTTTTTCATAATTCGCCGCATGGTTATCGGCACTATCCGAACAAGCAAAATGAAAGCCGTTATATTTATGGATCTTCTGACTTTCCTGTGGGTCACTAAGAAGCATATATATGGATATAAGGCCCATTTGAAGCTGCTTTTAACGATTTATTGCTCTTTGATAACTTGACACGTTTCGGTGCAAAGGGTATCGTCTTGCCTTATGAAGAAGACCACCCTTAGCTCGCTCTATAGCTTTCCGGGATTTCGAGCCCAGTCACGGTTAAAGGATGACCCGGACGATCCCGGTGGTCGTATTATCATCCTGCGACGACGGCAAAAAAAACTACCTGTTCCTGTGGCAGTAGCCGACGAGGCTTCTACGATCGCGTCAACCATCGGGTCAGAGATCTGGACTCCGGCGGCATTCGGATCCTCTCGAGTTCGAGTATCGCCGCATATTCTGCCGGAGGTGCCAAGCCGTGAAGCGAGAGACCCTTGCCTGGCTGGCATCATCCAAGAGATTCACCGGACGGTTCGAACAGGCCATTGGGCGTCAGTGTCGTGAAATGTCCATATCGCGAGTAGCTGAGATGAACCGCTTAAGCTGGGACCAGGTCCAGCGCATCGAGAAAAGCTACATGCGTGATTTGCTGGCGAAGCACCCGCCGTCCAAGGACCTTCGCGTGATCGGCATCGATGAAATATCCATCCGTAAGGGCCATACCTATGCAATCGTTGTTGCCGATCTGGATCAGCAGCGCCCGATATGGCTTGGCGGCAACGGCCGCAAGGAAGAGGATTTAGACCTCTTCTTCAATGAAATTGGACCGGATATATCGAAGGGCATCAAGCTGGCGGTCATGGATATGTGGAAGCCTTTCAGAAACGCTACTAAACACCATGCACCGGACGCTCAGCTCGTCTTCGACAAGTTCCATGTACTCCGGCACCTGTCGTTCGCCTTGGATGAGGTTAGGCGGAGCGAATACAAACGTGTCAATGACAAAGAACGACGGTTCATCAAGGGCCAGCGCTATACGCTGCTTTCAAACCGGGACAACCTGGATATGAATGGCAAGCGGGCTTTGAAACTCCTACTCAAGGCCAATAGCCGCCTTCACAAGGCTTATTTACTCAAGGAATCTTTCGGCCAGCTGTGGTCATACAACAATCCGACCTGGGCACGGAAGTTCTTTGAGAACTGGAAAGAACAGCTTCGCTGGAGCCGCTTGGAACCGTTTCAAAAGTTTGCTGCAATGATCGAACGCCACTGGGATGGAATCATCAGTTACTGTCATCCCGACAACAAGGTCTCCCTCGGGTTCATGGAGGGATTAAACAACAAGATTCGGGTAATTCAACGTCGGGCTTATGGCATAAAGGATAAAGAGTATCTTCAGCTGAAGGTGCTGACTTCCTTTCTCCCAGATGCTATAAATGACCCACACTAAACCCGGAAGACCCATATTTATTAACTATCACTACTGGCCTTAAAAAATCTGATGCTGGTTCTAGTCTAAAGACCCAGCCCCAAGATTTGTTATAACTGATGTTGACTTTGAAATTGGCAACAGGCTTCTTTTCAATTTTAAATTCAGCGTTATTAATTTCGTCATTGAATGCGTACTTTGAGGCAAGTTCAACGGCTTCTTTTTCATTCAACGGACAATCGCGACGTCGCCATTTTGCTAAAATCTCGTCAACTTCGGCAGGCGAAGCCGATATCCACTTGTCCCAATCCTCTCGTTTATACAATGGATAGCCATCTGGCATAAACGCGGCGAGTACATTGTTAACGACACTATTAATTTTGTTATCTAGGAAAACCTGCGGCCATTTGGAAGACACGTCAAGTAGTTCGTCAAGATTAAAGCCCAGGACTTCTTCATCAAAGAATTGTCCCTGACGTAAAAAAGGACCAGAGGAGGCCGCCTTTAAGCATTCTCCTATTATTGCGACTTCAACTTGTGATAGATGTTTTATCGACATAATTTTTCGCAGATAACACGCCGGTCACGCGCCGCCTTTTGGCGCGTCGCTGTGGACCGGCATGTTGGAAAGATAGTCATTGTTTGCTTAGATTATTTTTTACAGCTGAATAAAGTGAGCAATTCTCTGGCGCAATCGGTCTCTTCAAGCCAGTGGAATCCACCCACTTTTCCCCCAATAAATCTAATTTAGGGAATTCATTTCCTTTTTCCTTCATGGTTAATGGGAAATAAAAATCTCCTGGACGTGTCCGAACAACAACCATTTGCCCGCCAAATAAGATTCCGGTTGAAATGACATCAATTGACATTATTTCATGCCAATTTGCGTAAATCGTTCTGAACAGACCGACAGAGGTGATGCCGGTATGAGTTGTAGATATTTTAAAAACCCAATATTTCCTTAGTGACTTGAAAACTGCTGCAACTCCGACCAAAGCGAGGCAAACTATGACTAACATTATCTTAACTGGTCCGTTAAATTTAAAATCTTGACTTGCCAGTAAGCCAGTGAAGCCATAGAGAAGCCCCAGTGGCCCGACAAAAATCATAGATATGATCATTGCATATTGTAATTTTGATGATTCAAATCGAGCATTGATATAGTCCGTATGCGCTATGATCTGTCCATTCTTTGTATTCATTATGTAAGGTCCTCTGCGGCAATAGAAATCATTATCGCGCTAACGCCCGCCTGATGCGCCGCCTTTGGCGCGTCGCTGTCGAACGACGGGTATTAGTCTTTCATTGTTTGTTGCACTTTAGTAGTTTGATTTGCTTTCAAGATAGCGATTTCTTGTCGCAGCCTATTTGATATTGACGAGTCTTGTTCTTCCTTAAGTCTGTCCTCCAAGTTCGACAATAATGTCATTGGAGAAACATGCGGCAACATCGAGTCGGGACTATTAATTTTCCATCCATTTTCAGTTTTGATTACTTTGAAAGGTACCTTTTCAATCTTGTCAACCTGCAATAATTCTGTGCCGTACTTGCCCACGACATGGTACTCAACTGTAATGTCAGCGGTGTTGTCCGAACGCTTAACGTCTGCAAGTTTGTATTTTGACACCACAAGAACTGTATCCCAACCTGGTTCATCCGGCCATGTTATGTATGGAAGAATTTCTTTCCATGTTGAGCCTGATAACCGCTTGCCAGAATAATCCATGTCGCAAAACAGGGCGACGACTTCTTCGGGAGTGTTAAGCGTATTTGAATAACTTATTTGTTTTGAATTTTTGGCACCGGTCAAGTCACAACCTAGCATTAATAGAATAATCAGCAGCGAGAGGCCTACGATTAATTTTCTGTGACCTTGATAAGCCATAGAAGTACTTCTCCTTTGAGGACTAACGTCCGCGTCACTCGCCGCTTTTTGGCGAGTCGATGTGGACGCGGTGGTTGTAATCGTGTTCTTTTATCATAATCTGCTTTGAGCTTCAGATTGGGTAATGGGGACGCCTTTATTGTCGTGTATATAAACCAGCTTATCATGCCCATGACAATAGAAAACGGGCTGGGGATTTTCACTATAGCCGGAGAGTGGAATTTTACAATTTGGGCAAAATGGTTTTTTATTTTTATCCCAATAAATTCCAAAGTCGGCTTTTAGACATTGAATATCTCTTATTTCTTTGCGGAGGGAACAAATTGCTAGGAACAAAAGAACTGATAGGTATGAGCACAGCAGCGTGGTTATCAGCAGTATTTTTTGTGATAGCAATGGGAGAATGTGGTCAATTAGGAATTTTCTCACACTCGGACTCAGAAGAGATAATAACGATAGCAGTGGCGCTGCTGCTATTTTCCATATCTGGTCTTTTATCCATTTGTCTATTCCGTCTTTGGATGGAAGCATGCTATCTCCTCAATAGGATAAAACATTATTTACGTACAACGCCGCCGTGAGGGGCGCGTTTTTGCGACCCTCTCGACGGCGTGGTTGGGATCATTATGATAGGTAACGGCTTGCTACATGACCGCTGAGGTCAAGGCTGATGTGTGACACCTAAATTCTATGGCTTCGCTTCCAAGACACATATTTAGCCCTGATAATCCGCAGGCGTGTCTCAAAACTGATTTTATCGTTGATACTACGGCTAGCAAGATCATACTGGTCCAAGGCGCGGTCACCGGCGGCAGTAGTCCTGTTGCGATTACGCACCCTCTGCCGCTCAAGGGTTTCAAGAAAGACGCGAACAGCCCGGCGGTCCGCGGGTCTAAGGCGCGATATGAACATGTAATACAAGGGCAGATGCCCCTGAGCACCTAATAACGGGTCCTGATTCCGGAACACGCTAGAGAGCACTTTCAAATTGGTCTTGACCCGGCGTACGGTGCGGTTAAACCGGCCACTACCACTCTCGCCTATACTTGTGACGAATGCGTCTAAATTCTTTTTCTTTGTCTCTGTAGGACCGCTTTCGTACTCAAGAAGCAGCATCTTCGCGGTCGCATTGCGTTCTTGGCTGCGATCCGTAGAGAAGCGAATCCTACGAACGAAGAAACTATCTTTCGCCACGTCGCGTATCGCGTCAACTGCTTGCCCAATCATAGCGTTGCGAACCTCCGCTCCGTTTAAAGCTTTAGAGGCCTTATTCAGGCGAAGAAAGACATCGTTGATCTTTTTTCGGTCGTCTGTTTCGATAACCTTGACGTCGAGGACATATTTATCGATGATTCTGGCGATTTGCGGTTGTTGCTTCTTGAGGTCGCTGAAGCGCAGGTTGCCGATATCCAGCATTGGTTGGGACTCCAGGCGAAATTTCTTGTGGAGTGGTAAACGATCGTGGAGGAACGCAAAGATAGCTGTTAATCTTTGTTTGCCGTCGATAATAGCATAGCTCTTGCCGTGACGGTTCATTGATGGGATATTGTGTTTTGTGAAATCGGCAACATAAATTTTGGGGATGTCAAAACCGTTCAGGATAGAGTCAATCAGAAATGCTTTGTCCTTATCCTTCCAGACCCGTGAAGTTCGCTGGAAATCGGGATCAAAATCGATAGTGGCTTCCTGCTGAAACCACCATTTCAGATTCTTCTTCGGGAACGCGCTGATCTTGAACATAATACCCCCTTCTGCATTTGAATTGTCTAGGTCAATTATGTTTCCTGATCTACAGCCTAACGACAATTTGACACGCCGCGAAGCGTGTCGTTGTCGAAATTATGGTTATCGTCATGGGTGAACAATTACAATTATTTCCTTCGGATCCCCTGACGGATCAGGCATTTAAAATTGAGCCGTATCCAGGCTATGTGCCATGGGATCAGGTTGCGTGGGAAAAGCACCTCAAAGAAAATAATTTGCCACCATACGGACCGGCAACAGATTGAGACGATAACGACGAGTTGAGCCCCGCGCAGTAAGCGCGGGACTCGAACGATTAGTTAGTGTTTCAATCGTTTTTCGAGTTTGGCTATCGCTTCTTGTGCATCAACTCGAACAACTTCCACTTTATCTTTCGTTAGAGCAGTTAGAGTGGGCAGCGCGTTCTCATCACCTATTACCCCAAGCGAAAACGCCGACCACATACGAACATATTGATCAGGATCAGTTGCGCTTTCAATTAAAGCAGCCTGAACTGATGGGTCGTGGAGAAGACCTAAAGAGTGAGCTGCCACCGCACGTACATTTGGGTTTTTATGATGTAATGCGGTTAGAAAAGGTTCTTTTCCTCGTTTCATCAGCTTTCGTGCGGCGTCTACGTGTACTGCCATATCATTATCACCCATCATTTCTATTAATGTGGGAACGTCGTTAGGGAGCCTTTTGTCCTCTGACCAATACGCGGCGAAAGATGCAAGGACGACAGCGGCTAAGGGAGCGTACAGAATCTTCTTTTTTGATGACAACGAGGTGCCCGTGTCATCGCCCCTCCATAATGCAAAGATGTAGACGGAAATCACAGTAGCCAAAGTCAGTCCGATTGAGAACCACGGCTGCCGAGCAAGACTAGAAATCACGGCAACTGGAACTGCAAGAGCGAAACATAAAGCAAGTATCTCGAAGATGTTGTTGCGCACTTTTTTCAGGAGAAAGAGTGGCGAAAACAGCAAGCCAAGGATACCGCCCATAACGGCTCCGATGTATGGTCCTGCAGGTAAATCAAGTCCAAGGGCCATCGACATTGATGTACCTGCGATATTGCCGAGCGAGAGACCAGCGGCTAAACAGAATAAGACTATAAGAAAATTTGTCATCATATTCTTCACGTTCCTTAAATCTTGCCAGGACTAACGCGACGCTGAAGGTCGCGTTTTTTAGCGACCCTCTCGAGCGTTCAGGTTATGTTATACATCTTTCTCAATAGGAATGTTATTTTCTGTTAACAGTCGCAGCAGATGCTCACGCTTATCGAGATATGCTCTGAGTGATATAGTTGTGGTCATATTATTCAAAGTGTCAAACATGAGAACCCAGTTGTCATACTCGGACTTGAACCCAAATATAGTCATTGCCTCGCGAGACAATATTTCTCGTGCCTTTGTAATTTCGTGAATCTTTATTACTTCCTTCTGAAAAGGAGCAACACTGATAACAAGGCGGTCCTGATCTATGAGGGCAAACGGATTCCTGAATAGCCAGATAGCTTTTGCCGCGATATGACAAATCATGAATAGAAACAAGCCAAGCATAAGTATATTTAGCGGACTAAAGACAAACGGCTCATTCCTGGTTCTCATCCAGAAGTTGGCTGTCAAAGTTAACCAGAGAAGAGCATATGGCAACAGGATCTGCTTGTCCTTCCAATTTCGTTCTATTCTAGTCATGATATCCAAACCTTAATATTTGAGCTGGTATAACGAGTCTGTAGAAAAAGTCGATTTGAAAAGCATCATTGATCCCCGGTAGCAAGTTTTTATCAGGGTGAGTTCTTGATTTGAGCTTTTGCGTGATTCAATCGGTCCTGGTCGATCTCGCTACTGCATTTTCTTTCTCTTTCTGCTTCCCGTTATCTCAACTTTCCGCGAACCCGAACCCGTATCGGTGCACTTTGAGCAGGTTGTGAACCACACAGTATAGCCGCCACTGGGTGCTTACCTTCTTTTTCCCTCTGAGACTGAAGCGGTCGAGACCGAGACTCGATCGGATGTCAGCAAATACCGGTTCGACCGTCGCCATCCTTCGTCCGTAGATCAACTTGCCGGCCACCGAGTCTATCTTCTCTCGCATCTTCTGCGTGAAGGTCTTTTCTTGTTTGTTGGTCCTGCCTGTGAAATGGGAGAACTGGCGCGTTTCGGTCACTTCGGGGTTCTTCAGGCACTGCGCGCGCTGCGTGCACGGGATACAGTCTCGTTTTGTTCCGTGATACTTGATCGCATGGAGTCCATGATGATTCGCGTTGCCGCATTTGTACATCCGTTTCCCGGCCGGGCAGGTGCAGAAGCTTTTATCCGGGCTCACCGTGAAGTCTCTCGGCTGGAAGACGATCGGCCGGTCGAATTTCTTTGCGATCTCTTTATTGAACCTCTCCTTATGCCTGTCGGCCGTAGCATATCGGGGATCGCGATGACGGAACTTGTTATCCGCGATGTATGCGTCGATGCCTTCTTCGATTACCATCTGCACGTTCATTGCGGAATGAAAACCGGCATCGGTCGTCAGTTGGGTCTTTTTGAAGATGTCCTCTTCTTTTCCGATTGTCTTGAAGTTTCCCCGGGTCCCTTCGACCATGGGTTTAAGTATTGCAGTCTCGGAGTCTCCGGTCGCATCGGCATGGACAACTACCTGGTGTTTGCTGTCCACCATGGCTACACCGTTGTAACCCTGGACTACTCCGTGCGAAGTCATCATATTCGCGCTTTCGTTGTCGGTTATGTTGCTCTTCCTCGGCCCCTTGCTGCCGGGCTTGTCGTCGTTATCGTTCATGAAGTCTTTTATCTTTTTGATCTTCGCCTTGAGGGTGGCTATATACTGCTCTTCCTTCTCGATTACCGCGTGGTCGGTCTCGGTTTTGTCCCGTTCCTTATGCTGAGCGATCATTGCCTTGATCGCCTTCTCCATCTTTTCTTTCTTACGTCGAGATCCTTTTTAGTTCCGCTCCATTCCTTTGAAGCGTTCGAAGGGAGCTTGCAGCCATCGATAGCGAACATCTCTTTGCCGATCAGGCCCATCCGGTCGCAGATAAAGAGTACTTCAAGGAAGAGCTTCACCGTCTCCTGGTCGTTCGATGAGATGAAATCGGCGATCGTGGTGAAGTGCGGCCGGGTGTCGGCGGACAGGGCCATGAACACGACATTCTCGTTGCAACAGTCGGCGATCTTCCGGCTGGAGGTGATCCCTTTGGAGTAGGCATACAGGACGATCTTGAGCATGATCCGGGGATCGTAGGCCGGGGCGCCGGTTTCGTCGTTCCTGTACCGGAGATCAAAAGCGGATAGGTCGAGGTCGTTGTCGATGAGATAGTGGAGGGTGTGTTCGAAGGTGCCGGGGAGGATTTGTTTGTCGAAGTTGATCGGGATAAATTTGCCTTGGGAATAATCGTAGTCTTTGTATTTCGCCATGCGCGCTCCCGTGGGTGAGGGGTATTCATGCTTCCGTGCAGCATTTTAATGGCGTCATTATAGCATAAAATGACTTTTCCTACAGGTTCAACGCGACGCTGAGGGGCGCGGTTTTTAGCGACCCTCTCGAGCGTTATCGTTAGTCTTCATTCACTTTATTACTTTAAGATATCGTGAACTCATCCAGCCCATCGTGGACTGACTTTTATTATCATTGAACCGCGTATACGTTTGTCCAGCAACTGGTTCCATTATCACAAACCACCATATTCTACCTGTATTGTCAGTTTTCTCAGCAATTGCCGTACCCTTATCGCCTGTCTTAAATTCAGCGAGTACATTGCCGATAACTTCGTCACCTTCAAACTCATTCATGTATGGTTTGTCATCTATCTCTGGGGATTCTCTGAGACGATAGCGTTGCTCCACGACCTGGATCCTTTTTGCATCCATTCGGTTTTCAGGCATTTTAACGGCTGCGTGTTCTTGAATAGACTGGGTCAACTCATAGGAAATAAACCCTGAATCATCTTTTGGGCTATATAGATTAAACTCGCCGATTCCTGATGCGCAACACCACCCACTTCTCGTCACAATGGTAAATGGTTGTTTATTAGTGTTCCTAAATATCTTTACTATTTTGCCTATTAATTGGCCCGAATACCTGTAATAATTTCCTTGCTTCATCCATATTGCGTCATACATGTCTTCAGCGCCAAAGTAAGAAGAACAGATTATTCCCACCCGACCTTTCCCCAGGTCAAATTTATCAAACTGTAACTGGTTCAGATACCACTCCGGGTTGTCGTCTTTCTTTCGCGCTCCTTCAAATAAATGTTTAACCGAGGCTATGGCAAAAGACTTGATCTGTTCGTCAAATGACTGTTTTTCACGGTGTGGGTCAATAGGTAGGTCAATATTGCCATCTAAAGCAATAATTTCTGCGCTAGATAATGGTGTCGATTTCAGATTCGCCAACTGGTTGGTCCCTGGAAACAAAATATCGGCGAATTTGCTGCCATCGTTCAGCTGTGCATTTGCATTTGATGTGATCAGTAAAAGAAGAGAGACTGCATTTAAAAGGCGTGAGAATTTCATTATCAACTCCAGACTAACGAGTCTGTAGAATAAGTCCCTTTTTGAACCCCAACGCGCCAGTCTTCGCATATCGCGATTAAACTGCCGCAATGTCGTTCGATGATGGCCGAGTGAGAATGAGCCTGTCATTAGGGCTCAGAATCGTCGCCATCGCCATTCCTATTAGCATCAGCAAAAATTCGTCGCTGTCTTGGAAGTGCAAAAAAGGCCTTTTCAGGACTTTTCCTACAGGCTCAACACGCCGGTCACGCGCCGCCTATGGCGCGTCGCTGTGGACCGGCAGGTTGTCGACGCGCGCGTAGTTCAAAACCTTTTGAATAGAAAGTCTATTGATGGACGACATCAAAGAAATCTAGTAATGTTCTTATGATTCCTTTTTTTTTGCGATATTCCTCGTCTTTTAGAGAATTAGCCATAACCTCGTTGTCAATCAAAACTGCGGTCAGCTTAACTGACGCATCTTGCCTATCATAAACTTGATTTAAGAAAGTGATGTTGCATGTGAGCCATTCCGTTCTTATGACCGCCTGTGGTGCGCCTGGTTTCGGATTTTCCAGGTAGATTACCTCATCGTCGTTGAAATGCAGGTATTCCTTTAATTCAGCATAGGTAATTGCAGGCGAAGAATATTTGCACTGACGACCATACTTATCATGTATTATGTCCCAACTGTTTACCACCAAATTCCCGAGAAGCGGCGTGCAGTTGTAGTCGCCATCTTTATTACAATGATGCATATCGTGTTTAACCATGATTGATGGGAATTTGTACTTGCGTTTATTCTCAATCGATTTGGAAGGCTTTCTTTTGGTATCAATGGGGGAGGAATGATTGTTAGTTTCGGTCGCACACGTTATCCCGTAGTCGCTCAATATCCCCAGCGAAAGAAAAAAGATTGTTATTGTTTTTATCAGGATCTTCATAAGAGATAACGACGCGGGTCACGCGCCGCCTTCTGGCGCGTCGCTGTGGACCCGCATTGTTAGAACTTGAGTTTTCTCGGGATTGCGTGCTTCATATTCTTTTTTGAAGTCAGTTGCCCAGGCAATCCATGGCAGGTCATCTTCATCATCGGCTGGCCAATGTGGAATGTTTGACAACGCCCTTGCTACATATTCATAGGTTAGATCGTCTTGCTTTTGTTCAGAATAGATTTTAGTCAATAACTGAAGCGCTCTAAAGTAATCTGATTTGATCTCTAGTGCCTTTTTCGCTGCTGCTATGGCGGCCTCATTATTACCAAGCGTCCAATTACAGAAACCCAGCCCCCAGTAGGCGTTAATGTTGGGATGACCCGAAGCTATAATTTGCTGATATAATTTCAAACCCTTCAAGTAATCGCCTTTCGAATGGTGAGCACGAAATGCTTTAATATGGAGGCAAAAAGTACGAATCGTATCTTTGAAATCATTTTTCATCTATGTATTACCATCACCGCATCCGAGCTTTGACAAGCCATGCAACTGATCTCCTCAAATATACTTCAATGGTCTTTATCCTCGAGCTCGCTTGACAGGCCCGAACTCCAGTAATCACGTAAGGCTTCTTCAAAGGTCGTTGATGACGTCATGAACCAATCAAAAAACTCGACGAATTCACCCTTCGTGCATGGAAAGTGTGCCATGCCGACGGTCGTTTTGAGCTGTTCCAAATGATCAGCAGAAAAACCTACTACACGAAGTGTCGCCAGCAAATTTTCCTCAACTGTTCGGCGATACATAGTTTCTTCTTCGTGACAGGATGCGCATACTGTGATCAGTGATTCTAAGGGGTAATCCCACGGATCAAGGCCTGCTGTATATTCCAAGTGATGCACATGTAATGTTTCCTTTGTATCGCGACAATATTGGCATCGAAATATATCCCGCTCAAACACTTTCAATCGAATTTTCTGCCAGCGCGGGTCTTTTAGCTTTTCCCGATAAGACTTGCGCGATTCTTGTTGTTCTTGATCTTCGTCCATATTCTTTTCTCCGGACTAACGACGCGGGTGACGCGCCGACTCATGGCGCGTCGCAGTCGACCCGCCTCGTTAGATTTTTTCTATAGCTAAATGTTCTTCTGGACCGAACCTATCAAGAATAAAATGATGGATTTTTATGCCTCGAAATCGCCACTCATGGGACGGCTCAGCACTGGTAGAATTCTCGGAGCGGTTAGGTTTACCAAAGGCAGTTTCAAAAACAGACTGAAACTCATCGAATGATTTCTTAATATCGCGTGGTCCCTTTCTGAAAAATTCGAGTTTGATTAACTTTCCATCACGCGTCTGGTCTCGCCGTGGCTCAATTTTCTTCACGACTTTCGCACCCAAGGCCGCCATGTGTTTTTCAAAATCCTGAGTGGCTTTTTCATCGTTAATTTGAAAATGGAAGCCTAGTTCGTGTCGTAATCCTCCAAGTGATTTACACGCTAAATAGTAGTAACCGTCAGTAACCTTGATTAATCCATATTTATCGAGTAAGCTGCGTAGCCCATTTTCGTCTATATCCCACGGAATAAAAACCTTCGGTTCGTCGATTTGATAACCAATAGCAAGATTCCGGGGAGGCGAGTTGTGCAGAAATCTCTCTTTGAAGAGATAAACGCATATTGCCGCGACTAAAACAGCTCCAATCATTATAATGGTTATACCCATTTTCATTTCACACCTCCAACGGCTCGGCTGAGGGGCGCGACTTTCGCGACCCTCTCGAGCCGAATGGTTAGAACCTTCAGTGGTTCTTGGATTTAAGGTTTTGCTAAGCCGGATTCTAATTTCGACAGGCGGATTCTGCTATAAATGGCTATGCCAAGTTCGGTAATACACCAATATTCTTCCTTGTCATGAACAGAGTGTTTCTTGGGAGATGGGCACGCAATGCCTAATGCGTGAAAATCTGCAAAAACATTTTTAATAGTATTCGAGGGTGTTGACCAGTTAGCCCTAAGCTTCCTTTTTGGGGTAGATTTGTCAGGGTTCCACATCGTTCCTATATAATTAGCTATCGCCAATATTGATTTTTCCACCATTAATTCGGGGGCCATCAAGAAGAATATATCAGAGTATTTAAATTTAGAATCATTTGACCAGTCCTTGTCGCCTTCGTAATAAAATGAAACATCTGCTTTATTTGATTTTAAGATATTAATAACCTTTTTTTCGTTTTCAGTCTTTTCTGTTGTACTTGTTTTCTCGGATTCTGCAATAATTTTACGAAGCTCGGCATTTTCCTTGCTCAGGCGAGTTAACTCGCTAAGTGCAACAGGGCCAATGGCGTTTTCAGCCTTGATCCAGCCGGATCGGGGATAAGCTGTAATTGCTTTTGATAATGCAACGGTAATCTTGGCATTCAAGTCGTCTTTGCTCTGCCAGAAATTAACGATTTTGCTTTTGACTTTAACCTTAAATGCGTTAAGCGCTGAAAGGCTGTTTGGATCTGTGTCGATCTTGTTTTTTGGCCACTTAGCCGAATCATCAATTACAAAGCTAAGTGTAGGAACGCGTTTCAAAGTAGCGTAATCGTATTCCTTTTCTGTATAACTTATAGAACCGTCAAGGCTTCCATATCTGTGAGCAAGTATTGCAACATAATAGTCGCACTCGTCGATACTTCGTTTAATTAGCTCCCATTGTTGTTCATCGCCAGCACTAAACATTTCCATCCCAACCGGGATATGTCCCATCTCGAGAATGGCCTTTATGGCTTGATCTCGCTCATCGCGCAGATCATCATACGTAGAGCTTATAAATATGGTGTATTTTTCTTTTGCCATTTGGCCCTCACATCCTTCGTGGATTTACGGTCTAACGCGGCGCTGACGCGCCGACCTTGGCGCGTCGCAGTCGAGCGCCAGGTTGGGATTACGCATTGCTTTCAGTATCTGTTCTTGGGCGATCAAAATTATAGTTTGCTTGCATCAAAAAGGTAAGGTTGTTTCTATGAATATACGCGGCATCGTCTGCATAATGGTTACGATTGTCATTGAAGTAATAATAATTTTGCCCGAATCCACTGCGATGGCTTCTATTGAAAGAGTCAATGTAATCAACGTAGCCATAGATACTAAGAATTTTATTACCCACTTGCAAATCAATAATAGTATCGTCAGAGATAAATTCAGCAAAGTTATACGATATGCTTTCACCTCGAACCAAGAAAGCATGAGAAAATTGATATTTTTTAGCACTGCCGTAATCAGGAACATCTGGCAACAACTGAAGGCCATCCAAAATCTTATGGTGGATCACAATGTCAGTTATTTGGGCCGGTGTTTCTCCATGATTCGTAATTTTCAGGTCACAGGAAAATCCCGATGGCAGGGCAGGGCTACCATTGTGGAATCTTACGCCAGGGGAACAGCTAGTAATTTTTACATAGGCACGCCCAGTTTGCTGACTTGTTTGGACGGCTTGCAAGGCAGCTTGGGCCGTTGTTTCGGTGTCGTCGATGGATTTTCTCATCAACTTCAATTGGTGAAGAAAAAGAAGAGCCTGTCCAGCAGCAATGATGAACATCCCACCAGTGAAAAACATGATCCACCAATTCTTCGTCGATTCTGCATTGCGGTATTGGCGCTCTTCATCTTTATCGTTTCTATCCAATTGTGTTTTTATTATGTCGATAAAGATAGGATGATCTTGAGTACCATTTGGGAGTTTTTTGGCAGCTTCATTTTTATTAGTGGTCTTTTGATGTGGTGTGTCACCTTTTTTGAGTGGAGTTGGGGATGGTGGTTGTGATAGTGCTGTTATTGGCATAAGTAGCAAGAGACCAATTATGACAAATCGAACCATGTATCCTCCAATGCTTTTTACGGATTAACGCGCGGGTGTACGGCGCGGTTTTTGCGCCCGACACCACCCGATTGTTAGTTTCATCGGTATTTGCTCTTTATAATCTCATTCATTTGAGCACGGCTAGTTTGATCGAGCAGGTATTGGTGAAGCAAACTGCATAAGTCAAAATCGCTGCCGTCTGAACTATAAAGATTTGTTATCAATGTAAAGGCTCGAAGCCCGGCATCTATGTTAGGCCGAGTAAGCTTTTCTTTGAATTCATCGTCTCTGATGTTGTATTCGCTGAAATTAGGGATAGAAATATTAGCACCATCTAAATCAGTGAGTGCTTTGCAGATGATGTCTCTTGCCTTTTGTTCTTTTTTACGTGTGTTGGTGAGGCTCATAATAAATACCACCTTTCATTGGAGGATGACATGCATGAGTTGAAAATCAAGATTTCGGGAAGAGGTAAGACGGTGTTGGGTAAAGAAATTTCATTGCATCTCGAAAAGGTCGGATACAAGATTTCATTCCTCGATGTCGGCAAGAAACCGCACAAGTTGGATTTTATATCTCCTTTCAAGGAAAAACTCGCTGGTAAAAAAATGGTCAACGATGGACGCGTTACTATCGTATGCGGCTATGACGATTGACTGTCTTTTGAAACTAACACGCGCGTGAGGGGCGCGGTTTTCGCGACCCTCTCGACGCGTCTCGTTGGGCTAATTGTTTCTTCTGATTAATCCTGCCAGTGCTCCACTGACCAGGCCAATAACTCCAATAAACAGGCATGTCATCAGAGGTGGTGCGCCAGCATATGGATTATTAGCCCCGCGATTGTCACCGAAATATTTCATTGCTAAATATGATCCAACAAAGAAAACAGTGAATCCAATGAATGAGAATGCGAGCATTCGTGTATAGGTATTTTTGATTGGTGTCGCAATTTCTATCTCAGGGAAAAGGCGAGCGCGAAAGCTTAGCATTTCTGACTTCTCGGCAAAGACATAACAATAGGTTTTATTATCGGTTACATGGGTGACTTCTTCTAATCGTACCGATGTAATTCCATTCCATAGTAGGAACGTATGTGTTTCATAAGCCAGGGCCTTATCTTCCGGGGGAAATACTTTCACAATTACTTGAGATATGCTGTTGTACAGCATATCTGACCCATACGAATTACTGCTATCGAACCGCCAGCCCTTATTGGGGAATTGAAATGTATTCATAAGATATATATTAGTCGGCTAACGCCCGCGTGTACCGCCGCGTAGCGGTCGGACACGACGCGGTGGTTGGAAGGAGGTTTCATGAGTTCGCCTAAAATTGCAGTAGAACTATCAGTCCGTGACTGGCATAGGCTAATGGCAGAGTTAGAACATTTGATGTGTTTTATAAATAGAGATACAAAAACGACTGCCGAACTCCATGCCAAAATAGACGCGCAATTATCTTAGATACTGCGGTTTTGCATTCTTTATTAAAGACATAAGCCAAGCAAGTGTGCACTCATCCTTAACCTTATTCGCTTTAATAAAAGCAGTGATGAGCCATACGCCACTACCAATAATTAGTATTAAATAAACTGCTGCCCAAACATCGGCAGGGAATCCAAATTTAGCCACAAACTTTGCAGTAAGATTTGCTAATAGGACGGAAAGAAAAAGAGAGAGAGGGGCCAGCCAAGAACTTTTTATTGTTAATTTATGGAGGTGTTTTAATAGGATATTTTCTAATTTGTCCTCCGTGATTTCGATGAGGGCTGATTTAGTATTTACACAGTGCTGGTCAATAAATTTATTCTCGCCCTCAAGTGGGGCGTATGTTGCTATTTTGTCTGTTAAAAGGTCGGCCATGTTAAAACCTCCGACTGTGACTTGATAATCCAAGAGGGCCTTTTGCGTGATGAGCTAGAAAGCCGCAATTGTCACAGCCAACAATAAGGGTTGGAATAGATGAAGGCATGACAGGTAGAGCAGTTTCTTTATGGGTAATAGTTAGGATAGATATATCCGTTTCGCCCACAATGCTGAATTTTAATTTTCCGCAGCGCGGGCATGGTAATGTAACCCCTTTTTCTTTGAGTTTCGCAATGGCATCTTCAAGATTAGTTCTGTCATTGAATACATACATGGGCATTACCTTTCTTTTGCTTTACTTGGTGGAATGAGTAGCACTTTTCAAAATCAACGCGCGGGTGAGGAGCGTGCCTTTCGCGACTCACTCGACCCGCTGGTTGTTATATGTGATCAATTCGCAAATCCGTCAAATCATGTAGGGTTGCTCGAATCAATTCAGGATCAAGTGCCGGTGCGGTACGTATTTCGGCATAAGTATAAATCTTTTTTCCGCTTATCTTCAGCATTTGCCACTTGCTTATAATCTGTTGAATGCTTTTTCTTCTCGCGGGGACGCTAAAGTATCGCATTGCCTCTTCAGGATTGTTTGAGTAAATGAAATATTTTTCTAAATCGTTGTCGCCAGTATTAATTTTTTTTGCGAACAATACAGGGCCGGGTTTTTTATCATACACGTATATTTTCATCTTGCTTGTAGAAGTAAAATAACAAACCGTTGATAGCCCGTATACAGACATGCCTTTATTGCCTGTCGCGTATGTTACTGAAAATTTAAAACCGGAGAACTCCCCGACGAATTGAGGTTGCGGAAAAAATATTTTAGAATTTGAGCGGGAGCTGGGAAAATGCTTGGATAAATCTTCTATTTCTAAAAAATAGGAACGTAGCGTCCATCGCGAAATGTAGCCAAAAAGAGCGAATATCGCCGGGGCAAATAGCAGCATGCTTATAGTAAAAATGTAAGTATTGTGATTCATTTTTTTCCGGTACAACACGCGGGTGAGGAGCGTGCTTTTCGCGACTCACTCGACCCGCAAGTTAATCGTCATATCGTTCATTGATCCAATGTTTAGGAAGAAGCGGTTGCTCACCTTTGTAGTTCGGGTTAATTATGCAAATAGAATCTGGCGACAAAGTTAGGTCTCGAAGCATAGCTGGCGCAGGTATATCTGCAATCGAGTTTTCAAGGCGCAATTCATTCTGCTCAACGATAACATCATTTGAAAGTTCTAGCAGCCAGCCGTATTTGCTATATAGCATCCCCTCAATATGAATTGATTTCCTCTCTTCAAACGTGATTCGGATAACATGATTGCTTATCTGCGGATTCTTACACGTAGCCTGAAGGCGTGATAATACGTCAGTTCGTCCTAGCGAGAATCTATGGGCAACTGACTTGCCTGCCCACGGCAAGTCGAGGGCAATATGTCGAATCGAATCAATTGATGTTTGTGAATATATATGACGGACTGTTTCTGTTTGTACTCCTTGTTTTAATAGAAGGTAGGCGAGTGCGCCAATTGACATTTTGGCCAGTCCTCTGCAGAATGTTAATTGTTCTTGTTGGTTTAATCCGACAGAGAACTTGATTGCATACACTGTGCTACTTTCTATTTTCGTGCTTAATTCTCGATCATAAAAATAGCGAAAGGCAGCGGCTCCCTCGAGGGCTTTGGGCTCGTCATACGAAAATTTATATTGTTTTAGACTGCCATCTGTTAGAAGAGCATCTCCAGTACGTTTTAAAATGTTGGTGTTTTGATGCCTTGCCATGTACAAAATATCTCTGACACCATTATCAAACACAGAATTAGAACGTGCATTGCTAATTTTGCATACAGGTAGCCATTGATCTTCGGGACCATTTATCGACCTAGGAATGAAGTGCTCTTCCGTCGATGTATCTTCGTGATTTTTATTACATAGAAAACAGTAGTACGCCATTAAATTTCCTGATTAACCAGTTATTGACTATAAGGAACTCGGTTTGTAATATTACAAACAAGTTTATAATATTAGATGCCGGTTTGTAATAGTATAAACTTTCATGGTTTGTAGTATTACAAACCCGACTTGTTCACTTGGGTTTTTGATATTATAAGCTTTTCCAATTCGGTTCCCTTGATTTTACCGTATTCGATGTACCATGCCTTTGCCTCCGGATCCCATTTCCCCTGTGCCGACTTGGCTTGGTCCCGCGAAGCCTTATCCCGAAAGCCTATCCGCACCGGGACGAGAGTGCTGTCCATGTACCGGCGCGGAGTTGGAGTCCACGGTTTTCTTTCAATGATCAGTTCAACTGTCTTCAGCCGGGTCCGGCTCAGTTCGTCGTACCTATAGCGAACGCAGAGGAGCGCGTCGCCATATTCGGCGATCAGACTTTTTGTCCCTTTCTGCCCAGGCAGCAGTTTTGATCTCGCTGTCATTGTATACCTCTGAATTAAAAATTTAAAAAAACCCGGAAGAAAAAAACAAGCGCTCAGGAGACGGATGCAAACTGAGAGTGCGGGGAAAAGCGCAAGCCAGACCCGTCCAAGATAGGATTTGAGTAATTGCAGGGGAAGCCTCAATCGGATAAAGTAGGTTTGTCGAAGACCAAAATATCCGAAGGAGGACATCCCCGTGAACAAGTTTAACAGCATTTTCGGACAGATTCTAGATATATTTCCGCAGCAGGATTTTGTGAGAGCGGTGCGGGAAACACGGGCAGAAAGAGGCGTAAAAGGGTTCAGTTGCTGGGGTCAGTTCGTTGCAATGGTGTTCTGTCAGTTGGGACAAGCACACTCGCTGCGGGAGATTTGCGGCGGATTGGCGACATGCCTAGGCAAGCTTAAGCACCTCGGGATAGATGTAGCGCCCAAACGTTCCACACTGGCCTATGCCAACGAGCATCGGCCGTGGCAGCTGTACCAGAAGGTCTTTTATCAGCTCCTGGCCAAGTGCCGGGTTCTGGCACACGGCAAGAAGCCGTTTCGGTTCAAGAACAAGCTGTTCAGCCTCGATGCCACGCTGATAGAACTTTGCATCACTTTGTTTGACTGGGCAAAGTATCGGCAGAAAAAAGGAGCTATCAAGCTTCACCTGCTGTTGGACCACGACGGCTATCTTCCGGTCTTCTGCAGTATGACCGAGGGGAATGTGCATGAAGTGAACATCGCGCATACGCTCACGTTCCCCAAAGGCTCCATCCTGGCAATTGATCGGGGTTATGTGGACTATGAGCAGTTTGCCCGATGGACCGAGGCCGGAATTTTTTTTGTAACGAGAGAGAAGGATAACGCCGCTTTCAAGGTGATCGAAAAGAGAGCGGTACCCGACAACAGAAACATCATTAAAGACCAGCTCATTGAGCTGACAGGCCATTACTCAATCAGGAAATGCCCATATATCCTGCGGCGGGTAGAAGTATGGGACGCAGACAATGAGCGGGTGATTGTTCTGTGGACAAATCATCTCACTTTTGGCGCTACGACCATCGCGAGCATATATAAAGACCGTTGGCAGATTGAGATATTTTTCAAGACGATCAAGCAGAATCTGAAGATCAAGACGTTTGTGGGAACGAGCCGGAATGCTTTGCTGACCCAGATTTGGACAGCATTAATCGCAATCCTGGTGTTGAAGTACTTGAAGTTCCGTTCCACACTCGGCTGGTCGTTGTCGAATTTGGTTGCCATGCTCCGGTATAACCTGTTCACGTATCGAGATTTATGGACATGGCTGGATAATCCGTTTGAAACACCGCCGATTGTACCGTCGGCAGAACAACTGGTAATGAGCTATCGGTAATTGGACAGCAGAACAAAGAACCTGAATCCGAGATGATGGAATTACCTGTCTAAAAGCCTTGATTGGTAGGGGTGAGCTTCAGGAAATCAGATTATCTTGGACAGCAATGAGCGCAAGCTATCTTTGAAAAGATTTTTATAAATAGGAGATGCGACTAAAAAACTATATTTTATTCCTTCAGACATGTCAAGGTATATTTGTTGATTCATTGGATCAACTCCGGCGAAATCCCGGACATGTTTAAGGTGTGCGCTCCAGGAGGAGGCCTTTTTGCTTGACAGGTGAACGAATGTTCACTATACTGTCTTCAACTGCACCTGGAGGTTTGCCTACCATGAAACCTATCCCTCAGAATATTCTCGCCGGCTTTAACGACCTGCTGAAACAGCGGAATGTCCCTCCCATGTTTCTCGCCGATTACCGGAAGTGGCTGCTCTATTTTCTCGACTTTCGCGCAAAATATCCTCTCCCCGACTCGCCATCGGATCAAGTCAGGCTGTTCGCCGATAAACTGCGTTCCAAGAATCAGACCGCGGGGCAGGTTGAACAGGCTGCGGACGCGATTTCCCTGTTTTTCGCTTCCCGTCCGGGAAGTAAAATCGATCCTTCGTCGGTCACCGGGGGCGCTCCCGCGGCGACGCTGTCCGGGCGGCAGTTTGAGGGCAAAGGCCATGCGGATCGAAATTCAGCTTCCGCGAAAACAGCTCCTCTGATGGTTTGCGAGCCGCCGGGCGGTTTTCAGTTTGCGCCTCCGGAAAGAAGCGGCAGACGGTATGACGAATGGCGCTGTCTCAGAAAGACCGAAGCTCCTGCATGGGACACGGTCATCGAAAAACTTGCCGCCGAAATAAAGGTGCGGCATTACTCCCGGAAAACGCTCAAGGCATTATGCCGATTGGAGCCGTAAGTTCCAGAATTACCTGAAAGACAAGGACCCCGGCGAACTGTCCTCGCAGGACGTAAAGGACTTATCTCACTTATCTGGCGGTCAACTGCAACGTTTCCTCCAGTCGTCAGAATCAGGCGTTCAATGCCTTGCTGTTTCTCTACCGGCATGTGCTGAACAAGGATTTCGGAACTCATAAAGACATCCCCCGCGCGAAGACGTCGAATTATATCCCCACGGTCCTTTGCCGGAAAGAAATAGATTCGGTTCTGGCTCATCTCCGGCATCCCTTCAAACTCGTGGCCCAGCTCCAGTACGGGTGCGGGCTGCGCATCTCGGAGGGCTGCACGCTTCGAGTCAAGGATTTCGACTTCGATACCGGTCTCCTTACGGTCCGGGGAAAGGGCAAAAAAGTACGGACCGTGCCGCTGCCGAAGACACTCCTCCCGGAACTGCATGCTCAGTTGGAGCGCGTGAAAAAACTGCATGACGAAGATCTCGCGGCGGGTTTCTCCGGGGTCTTTCTCGATGATCAACTTGAGAAGAAGTATCCGCGGGCCGCGAAGGAGCTTATCTGGCAATGGTTTTTACCGCAGGAGTCACTGACCTTCGTCGCTCAAACGAAAGAATCGCGGCGTTATCATGTGCATGATTCGCGGATGCAGGAAGTTTTCGGCGAAGCGGTCCGAAAGGCGAAGCTCACGAAGCGCGTCACGTCGCACACCTTCCGCCATTGTTACGCCACGCACCTGCTTCAGGCGGGCTACGACCTCCGCACGATCCAGACGCTGCTGGGCCATGCGGACATCAGGACCACGATGATCTATCTGCACTGCCTCCCGCGCAAACCCGGGAAAGAGGTGAAGAGCCCGCTGGATTTCTGAGAAGAGAGCCTGTTCTTTTAAACGGGCATGAAGATGCAGAAAAGCGGGCCGCGTTGCACTGCGAAAGTTTGACAATTCTCAGGTCTCACGCTATAGTTCAATCAAAATCATTTCCGAAAGGAGCAACAGCATGAAAAAAGCATATGTAGTTTTACTGGCTTTGGTTTTTGTGATCGTTGCAATAGGACTGGCAATGGCTGCGGACAAGAGCAAGGTCTATTACGTCTGTAATTGCGCTGACGACTGCAAGTGCAACACCATCTCGAAGGAACCGGGCAAATGCACCTGCGGCAAGGAACTGGCGGCCATGCACCTGCTGGCGATCGACAAGGATACGGCGGTGTTCTGCCGGTGCGGGGCCGAATGCAACTGCGAACGGAGCACGACGGACCCGAGCAAGTGCGGCTGCGGCAAATCGGTCAAGCAGGTTTCGCTGAAAGGGAAGTATGTATGCGCCTGCGGAGCGGGCTGTCAATGCGGGGCGATCTCGGACAAGCCCGGCAAGTGCGGCTGCGGCAAGGAAATGAAACAGATCTGATCGGCAAGCAGCGAATGAAAACGAAAGGCCCCGTCCGTGAGGACAGGGGCCTTTTTTATTGTCTTCGGCGCTCCTTCGTGATGCCGATTCCGATAACGTTCTCGCGATCAATCCACCGGCGTGACGACGGCCATGACCACGAGTTTTTCGCCCTTGTCTGCGGCGAACCCGTGGGGCACATTGGGATCGCAGAGAATGCAGGTCTTCTCGTTTGCTTCGATCTTCTCATCGCCCACGGTAAACGTTCCTTTTCCCTGGACGCAGTACATCATGAGCCTGAGCGGGGCCTTGTGGGGATCGAGCTTCTGGCCCGCATCAAGGCACATGAGCGCGACCCGCATCTCGGGCTTGTCGGAAAGCATTTCCCGAGAGATCCTGTCAGGGCTGAATTTGATGAGCTTCTTCAGGTCGAGTATTTCCATGGCATCCTCCGTTTCTGTCGTGTCTCAAGCAAAGGATACCATAGTACTTCAGGGGAAAACCATGACCTGAATCATAAAGGATGGTGCACGCCGGTGAGGACGGTCTTGACCGTTTCTCCGAGGGACTTGATCGAATAGGGTTTGGAGACCACTCCGCTGAAGCCGTATTCCTGATACTCGGACATGATGGGGTCATTCGAGTATCCGCTCGAGACGATCGCCTTCACGTCGGGATCGATCTCGACCAGCCGTTTTATCGTATCCTTGCCGCCCATGCCGCCGGGTATGGTGAGGTCCATGATCACGGCCTTGAACGGGCGGCCGCTGGCCCTGGCCTCCGTGTAGAGCGCGATCGTTTCGGCCCCGTCACGCGAGCACGCGACCTCGAAACCCAGCATGGAGAGGATCCTCGTCGCTACGTCCCGGACCATGTCTTCATCATCCATGACGAGAATGCGGCCGGTGCCGCGCAGGTCCTGCCTGCTTTCCTCGCGGGAGTCGTGGGCAACACGGCCCAGCGAAGGGAGGTAGAGCGTGAAAGTCGCGCCCTGTCCCTGCACGGAATCGACGGCGATGTGTCCATGATGACGCTTGATGATGGAATAGCACGTCGCAAGCCCGAGCCCGCGGCCCTTGTGTTTTGTCGTGAAGAAGGGGTCGAAAATTTTCTGGACGTATTCTTCGGGGATGCCGACGCCCTGGTCGACAATGGCTATTTTGACGTAGGCCCCTTCCTTGATCCCCAGGGAATTGCCCGGCGGCAGTATGCAGTTTTCGCCCGAGACGGTGATCGTGCCGCCGTCGGGCATCGACTGGTCCGCATTCATGATAAGGTGATGGATCACCTGGGTCAGCTGGCCTTCATCGGCCTCGACGGTCCAGAGGTCCGGGGGCAGCATCAGGACAGGGCGTGATTTGGAGCCTCGGAGTGCGAATCCTGCCGAGTCCTCGATGAGCGGAGCGAGGGACAGGGCTTTCTTCAGGGGCGCTCCGCCGCGCGAGAACGTGAGCAGCTGCTGGGTAAGCCGCTGAGCCCGCGACGTTGCTTTTTCAGCTTCCTCGAGACGGAGAGATAATTCACTGCCGGCCGGGGCGTCCATTTTTGCCAGAGCAATGTTGCCGATGATCGCGGTCAGCATGTTATTGAAGTCATGGGCAAGACCGCCTGCCAGAATGCCGACGGACTCGAGCTTCTGAGACCGCAGGAGGTTCTCTTCCATGACCTTCCGCTCGCTGATATCGTTCGCCAGGACAAAATGGGCCCTCTTTCCGTCGATCGTGATGCAATGAGATACGATCTCGACCTCGATGATCCGTCCGTTCTTAAGGCGGTGCTTCCAGACGCCGGTCTGCCTGGCTCCCTGGTCGAGTTTCGCCAGGAGGTTCAGCAGCGAAGGGGTTTCTTCGTGAGTGTAGAGATCATTGACCGTGAGGGAGAGGAATTCCTGTCGCGTATAGCCGTAATGATCGACCGCCGCGTCGTTGACGCGCCTACGGACGTGCTCGGCGAAGTGGTCTTCAACACCGGCATGACCGGCTACCAGGAAATCCTGACCGACCCGTCCTACAGCGGCCAGATCGTCACCATGACCTACCCCGAGATCGGCAACAACGGGATCAACCCGGAGGACATGGAATCGCGGCAGGTGTTTGCCAACGGTTTCATCGTGCACGAGATGAACGAGCCGCAGCAACTGGCGCAGCCACGGGCTCGCTGTCGGACTATCTGCGCGATGCCGGCGTTCCCGGCCATCGCGGGCATCGACACGCGGGCCTGACCACGAAACTGCGCACCGGGGCACGCTGCAAGGTATTCATCTCCGTCACCGGCAGCGGTGGACGAGGCCGAGGCCATCGACAAGGCGAAGCAGTGGGAAGGGCTCGACGGCCAGGACTACGCCGCCAAGGTCACCCTGCGACCGCCCCTTCGCGTGGGACGCGGACGGCAAGCTCTCGACGACCTGGGGCATCGCGGCGGCCTGCCGGCCGACGGACCTGAAGGTCGTCGCCTACGACTTCGGCATCAAGTGGAACATCCTGCGCCGCCTGCGCCAGCAGGGCATGGACGTGACCGTGGTGCCGGCCAAGACACCGGCGCACGAGGTGCTGGCGCTGAAGCCGGACGGCGTCTTCCTCCAACGGCCCGGCCGACCCGGCGGCCGTGACCTACGCCATCGAGAGCATCCGGGTGCTGATCGGCAAGGTGCCGATCATGGGCATCTGCCTGGGGCACCAGATCCTCGGCCTGGCGCTGGGCGGCCGCACCTACCGGCTCAAGTTCGGGCACCACGGCTGCAACCACCCGGTGAAGGACCTGGCGACCGGCAGGGTCGAGATCACCTCGCAGAACCACAACTTCGCCGTGGACCCGGAGCGCTTCGACACGACGAAGGTCGAGGTCACGCACGTCAACCTGAACGACCAGACGGTCGAGGGCCTGCGCCACAGGAGGAGCCGATGTTCTCCGTGCAGTACCACCCCGAAGCCGCGCCCGGGCCCCACGACGCCGCCTACCTTTTCAAACGCTTCCGCGACCTGATCCGGAGTGCCTGAGTCACGCAAAGCGTTTGGGGCGGGGCCGTTCTTGCCCCTCCCCAAACCCCACCTGAGAGTGCCCGATGGGCACTTTTTAAGGAGTTGCGAAGCCGGTCGGCGCGACTGGGCCAGGGGTTCATGGCATCGCCTCACGCGCCGACGGGTTTCGCAACTCACAGAAACCGTGTCCTTCGGACACCCTGCAGGGGTCTGGGGACTGCAGGACGCCATCCCCCAGCCACGACAAGCCTGGAATGGAGACGTATGAAGGATCTGCAGGACAAGCGGCACTCGTGACCGGAGGCGCCCAGGGGATCGGGAAGGGCCTTGCCCGACACTTCTCGGTCTGGGCATGCGCGTGGTCATTGCCGACATTGACGCGGAGGCCGGCCACGAAACACTCGCTGAATACCAGCCCTTGGGCGACTCCGTTTGTTCTACCGAGTGGCCAAGAACGAAACGTCGGCGCGCCGCGCGGTGGCCGCGGCGATCGAAGCGTTCGGCGGACTGGATAACGCTCGTCAACAACGCCGGGCTTGCCAATCCCGGGGGCGCACCCGTTACGTCCCTGCGGCTCGAGGCTTAAAATCCGCGTCATTGGCGTCAACCTGACCGGCTGCTTCCTGATGACCAAGCATGCTGTGCCGCACCTGCGTCAGACGCGCGGGAGCTATCGTCAACATCGCCTCGACGCGCGCCCTGCAATCCGAGCGGAACACAGAAGCCTATGCCGCGTCCAAGGGCGGGATCGTGGCGCTGACCCATGCGCTCGCGCTCAGCCTGGGGCCGGAGATTCGCGTCAATTGCGTGAGTCCCGGCTGGATCGAGACCGGCGACTGGAAGAAGGCACGGCTGCGCACGACCCCGGTACTGACGTGCGGCGGACCACGCCCAGCATCCTGCCGGCCGGGTCGGCGTGCCTGCCGACGTGGCCGAGATGGTGGCGTACCTGATCTCGCCGGCCGCGGGCTTTGTCACCGGCCAGAACTTCGTCATCGACGGCGGCATGACCAAGAAGATGATCTACGTCTGACGCGCGTCTCAAAGCGCCTTGACATGATGTCATAGTGACGCTACGCAGTGTCGTAATCTGACAGCGCTCTTGCCCCGCGCCATGGCGACTGCCGTGCGGAGTCCGCAAGTCCGGACGAGGGCGACTGGACCGCCGTCGGATCAGCCGTAATCCGCGTTGCGGCAGAGTGGTGTCGCGGTGCCACGGTGGATCCTCGTGGGGCGGAATGACGTCTTCGGGGAAGCGGGCACGCCAATCCTGCCGCGTCTTCTCGTCCGCATAGTAACGCAACCAAAGCCCCGTGTCTTCTTCGCTGCCCGAGCCGATCAAGTCCAAGTGACAGGCCGAGTCATGATGCGCCGGCATGATGGTCGCCGGCTCCTCGAGAAGGATGTTCGTTACCAGGCCGGGCATACAATTCGCGGTCGCTGAGGTGATCGGTGCTCGAGCAAACACGCGCAGTTCGGCCAGTTTCTTCCCAATCTCTTGGATGAGAGAAGCGATTTCGGCGTCCGTCAACGAGTCCGGTCCGGGAAGGGCCACCCCAGCCTTGGTGAGTTCCTCGACCAGGTGCCCTGCGGCGCGCGCTCGAATGCCAGCACGTGCTCAAGAAAGGCCTCCTCGATATCCGGGTCGAGTTCCTTGGCATCGCCAAACGTGGCCGCCTCGCCGGCGGCCTGCGTGAATCTCGCGGCGCAGACGCTCGATCCGAATCTCCTGGTCCGCCCGGCGCAGTTGCCCGGACAGGTTGTTGGATGGGTCGTGGGAGTGCGAGGTGTCATGATCCTGTCCCCATTCTCGCATTCATCCTCCTCACCCCCCAACTCTAGCACGAAGTAGTCGACGAGCAAGCGCTTGAGAGTTGCCACCCGGGCTGAGTGTGGGTGGCTTGCGAACCTGTTCGCAAGGCGATGTTCGGCTTTTGGCCGGTGTGCCTGTAACCTTTGGCCCGGCCAGCGCCAACTAGTGCTGGTGAAACGGCAAATGGCCCGAGGCACATGCCCCGAGGCGCCAGGCGCCGGCCAGCTCGCCGATGGCGGATGTCGCCAGACGCTGCACCTCGTTCGACGGGGAGGCGCAGGAGCGCGATCCGCTCGGCAAGTCTTGTCGCGTCACCCCTGCGCCCCAGTGTCAGGGCGCGCTGCACCGCGCTATGGGGTTCGTCTGGCACCATGGCGTGAGTGCAATTGGTGACGGAGACGGTAGAGTGGGATGTGGCCGGCCTCGCGCTGGCGCTAGCGCGGCGCAATGTCTGACTAGACGGTGCGCGAGCGCCCACGTGGCGGCACATGCGTGCCGACCAGCGCCGCGCGGGGCGGCTGATAGAAGGAGAGAAGTCATCATGGGTGCCGATTCACGCACAGTGGTCCAGGCGCTGTTCAGGCACAGCGGGCGGCCGCGCTGCGGCCTGTACGATTCGCCTGGGCGACACGCTGGCAGAACGGGTCAAGGACGAGGGTTACCCGAAGGACGAGAAGGGCAATGCCGTCGATGCCGATCGAGCATTTCGGTCTCGACATGGCCGGCTGCGGCGGGTGGTTCGACGCGCTCCCGATGCGCGGCGTCGAGGAGATGGTCGAGGAGACCGACGAGTGGAAGGTGTCGCGCAACGGCGCGGGCGCCGCGCTCAAGTGGTGGAAGAACAAGTCCGGCACGCCCGAGCACGTCGACTTCCGCATGACGAGCCGCGAGATCTGGGAGCGCGACTACCGCCCGCACCTGCTCGCGGTCGACCGCGCGCGCGTGGACGTGCCGGGCGCCGCCGAGGCGCTCGCGAGCGCCGCGCCCAGGGGCGCTGGACCCACTACGGGCACCTCTTCATCTGGGAAAACATGCGGCAGAGCCTGGGCGACTCTGCCTCTCTACACCTCGCTCCTCGCCGACCCGGACTGGATCCACGACTACGGCCGCGTCTACACCGACTTCTTCAAGACCTGCTTACGCGCTCCTCGTTCGAGGAGGCCGGCCGGCCCGACGGCATCTGGATCTACGAGGACCTCGGCTACAAGACACCGCCTCTTCGCGCGCCCCGAGGTCGCTCGGGCCGCTCATCTTCCCGTACTACCGGGAGCTGGTCGCGTTCTTCCACACCTACGACCTGCCGGTCGTGCTGCACACCTGCGGCTTCACGGAGCCGGGCGCTGCCGACCTCATCGTCGCCGGCGGGGTTCGACGGGCTGAACCCGATGGAGGTGAAGGCCGGGAACGACCCGCTGCGGATCGCCGAGAAGTACGGCGACGAGCTTGCGCCTCATCGGCGGGCTCGACGCGCGCATCCTCGAGTCCGGCGACCGCGCGCTCATCCGCCGCGAGGTCGCGCGCCTCGTCGAGGGCATGAAGACGCGCGGCGCCCGCTACGTCTTCGGCTGCGACCACTCGCTCTCGACCAACGTCCGCTACGACGACGCTTCTGCGCTCGACGTCTACCGCGAGCACATGAATTACCCGTGAAACGGCACCGACGGGTCCCTTCCCCAGACAATCCCCGCGGGAGGGCGGGAACGACCCACGAATGCCGGTACGATATCGCTACCCCGAATCAGGTCCATATCGTGGCGTTAGCCCAACTTCCGCACTTTTGTGCGGATTTGTGCTCAAATTGGCCGTTTTCAGTCACTACATGGCCCCCTTTTTCCTGGTCCAGGTTCGCACGGGTTGGATGACTTCGTGATCGATGGCGAGCAGATCGTAGATGCGTTTGTGTTCCGGTTCCGGGGTGGAAGCCCGGCGGATGCGCAGCACGTCGCCGTTGGTAGCGGGCAGCACGATGGTGCATATCTGGTGCGTCGCCAGCGTGTCGCGCACGGTTGCCCAGGAAGTGTGCAGACCCTTTTCGCAGAGGGTGTTCTCCACGGCGACCAGAAGATGGTAGGCCAGGACACAGAGGAAGATATGGGTTTCGACGCGATGTTCGAGGTGGTGGAAGATCGGGCGTTCGGCCAGAGGGCTTTTCATGGCCCGAAAGGCGGCCTCGGCGCGGGTCAGGGTTGTGTAGGTTCGCCACGCCTCGTCGGCAGAAAGGTCGTCGCGGTCGGTCTTGAGCATCCACGCGCCATCGAGTTCGCAGGCGCGGGCATATTTCGCTTCGTCACGCGCGAAGACGAGGGTTGCAGTTTCCATGTCGGCCTCGATGTTGTAGTACCGCGCCACGCGCGGGTAGCGTTCCTTCAGCCGTCCGATGGCCTCGCCGATTTTGACCGGGTCGTCAGGCGAGCCGGCGGCGACGCGCTTCTGCAGTTTGCGCAGATCGGCCAGCAGCCGTGCCTCCTGCTTTTCGCGGATGGCGCGGTCCTTTTCGCTGCGGCCATCGCTGAGGCACAGCACGTAGATTACCCCGTCAGCCTCGTGCCGGCAGACACGCACGCGCGACTTCCTCTGCCCGGGGTTGGTCGGCGACGGCTCGCGCACCACGTCGGCGAAGTTGTCGATGTTCTCGAACTCTTCCAGCCACGCGTTGCGCTCGCCCTGGCGGGTGGCCACCAGGTAGTGGAGCCCCCGGGCGCGGATGTCGGCCAGGTTCTCGTCGAATGCCATGCCGCGGTCGATGACCACCGTCTGGCCGGGCCTGAGGCCGACCCGCGCGTCCATGGCGTCGAGCATGGGGCCCAGCGAGCGGCGATCCTGCATGTTGCCTTCGAAGACCTCGTGAGCCTGCGGAAAGCCCTCCGCGCCCACCGCCAGGCCGACGACCACCTGCTTGCAGTCAGGCCGTTTGTCCCGCGAGTAGCCCCGCTTTGCCTTCGCATTCAGCTCGGCGAGACCCTCGAAGTAGGTCGAGGTCAGGTCGTAGAAGAACACGCTGGCTTCCAGGTTGAACAGGGTTCGCTCCCTTTCCGCCAGCGCGGTTTCGATCTTCGCCCGGTTCGGATGCAGGCGGTCCAGGTTGCGGTAGAGCGCATCGTCGGCCAGACTGGAAAAGTCGGCGCCCAGGATGTCGTCCAGCGCCGTGCGGCGTATCCAGTCCGGCATGGCGTGTTCGCTGGCGGGGTGGATCAGCCGGTTCATTGTCATGGCACAGCTCAGGCTGCGGGAGTGCTCCGAAAGGCCGGCACCGGCGAGGATGCCGTCCAGCCCGAGCCGTTCCCACATGCGGAAGCCCACATGCACAGGACCGGCTTCACGATGTTTTTCGGTGCGCACCGCGGCCGTCTGCACGGTGACCCGCTCATCCTTGGTGTCACACCCGCCTGGGGCCGGCAGACCACCCGCTTCCGGTTCCGCTCGGCCCGAGCGCGCCCGATGGACGATCTGCCGGACCTCGGCATCCGCGGAGTTGAACAGATCCCCCTGTCCGGCCAGGGCCTGCTCGACCCGATGCGCCAGCTTCAGCCACTCTCCCGCCGGCCGCGGATCCAGGTTGCCCAGCGAGCACAGGGTTTTCTGTCGCGGCCCGTTGGGCGTACGCACCGACTCGACCAGGAGGTAGTTGGTGTAGTTACGCCCCTTGTAGGTCCGTGTTGTCTTTCGAATGAACATGACGCTACAATGGATGCGTCAAACACAACATCAAGCAGTTGCAAAACATTTTCAGTCACTACATTTCACTTTTCAGCCTTTTTCGGGTGCGGCTCCCTCTGAGGCGGGCGCCGAAGACCGGCCAAAAGGCCGCGGTCCGCCCCGCGGACCGCGGAAGTCGGGC